>CAWBCM010000012.1:0-165180 GCA_963787285.1 uncultured Acidimicrobiales bacterium
ATTTGTCGGCGGCCATGAGATTCTGCACGTAGGCGGACACGAAACTGCGTGGTGGTGGCCAGTGGAATTGCGCGCTGGTGGCCATCAGAAGCGCGCGGGTGTTCGACATCTGTCTCGGGGTCCACCGTGGTGGGTGCTCCTCCCGGTCGAGTTGTCGGTGACCAAACCGATGACTTTCGACCGGGAGGACTACGTGAAGGATGGCAATCAAGTGAAAGAGATTCTGGAAGCTTTTGATCTGACGGGGTCGTTTCGGGCGGCCGGTGAGTTGGCGGGATGTTCGCCGCACACGGTCTCTGATTGGGTGGCGAAACGAGAGTGGGTGAGCTGGGCTGCCTGGCTGGGAGGCTGCGTCGGGATCGGCTGCTCGATGGGTTCTTGCCGAAGATCGAGGAGTGGGTTGAACGTTCGAATGGCCGGATCCGGGCTGATGTGTGCCAGAGAAGCTGGTGGCGCTCGGCTTTGAGGGTTCGGACCGGACCGTTCGCCGGGCGGTTGCGGAGGTGAAGACGGCGTGTGCGGGCCGGTCGACGGCGGGTGTATCGGCCGTGGATCGTCGAGCCGGGCATGTGGGCTCAGTGGGACTGGGGTCAGGGCCCAACGATCGGTGGTCGGGTGGTGAACTTGTTCTGTGCCTGGTTGGCGTGGTGCCGGCATCGGGTGGTGATCCCGACCTGGGACCGCACGTTGCCGACGGTGATCGCCTGTGTGGATACCTCGATGCGGACCTGGGGTGGCGCGCCGACGTATTGGTTGACCGACAACGAACGGACGGTCACGATCGATCACGTCGCCGGTATCGCTGTCCGGCATCCGATGATCGTGGCGGCTGGGCTGCACTACGGGGTCACGGTGGCGACGTGTGTCCCGGCTGACCCGGAATCGAAGGGCGGGTCCGAAGCCACGGTCCGGGTGGCCAAGGCCGACCTGGTCCCGACCGACACCAACCTGCGGACCGACTACAGCTCGTGGGCTGAGTTGGTCGAGGCCTGCGAGGTGTTCATGGCCAAGGTGAATGGCCGGGAGCATCGTGTCACCCGGCGGGCGCCGATCGAGATGCTGGCCGAGGAGCAGCGCCGGTTGCATCGGCTGCCCGATGTGCGCCTACACCGCAGCGTTCGGGGAGACCCGGAAGGTCGTCGTGGTCGTCGACGATCAGTTACGGGGGTGTCACCTACTCGGTCCCGCACACCCTGGTTGATGATCAGGTGTGGGTTCGGGTCGATGGCGACGAGATCGTCGCTGTTCACGTCAGTGGTGCTGGGGCACTCGAGGTTGCCCGGCACCGGCGTTCGACGCCGGGCACCCCAGTGATCGACGACGACCACTACCCGCCCCGCCCAGCGCGGGGCCCTGGCCCGTCGACCGAAGGCCACCAGCGCGGCCGAGGCCGAGTTCTTGGCCCTCGGTGAGGGGGCCCGCACGTGGCTGATCGAAGCCGCGGCGGCGGGCACTTCTCGGGTGAAGGTGAAGATGGCCGAAGCGGTCACTCTCGCCCGACTGCACGGGACCGACCGGGTCGATTGGGCGCTGGGTCACGCGGCGATGTTCTCCCGGTTCGCCGAGGGTGACCTGGCCTCGATCCTGGATGCCAACCCGCCCGGCACCCGCCGAAGTGCTGATGACGTGCACTCGTTGCAGCCCGGCACCAACGCTTGGGACGGGTTCGGGGCCACCACCTCGGGTGATGATGTCACCGGTGGGGGTCACCAATGAGCGCCGCTGACCATCACCATGTTTTCATCGAGGCCGTTGATGCGGTTGAACTGATCGAGATCGTCGAGTTCCTTGGTGGCTGGTTCGGTCGAGACTACGACACCCTCGAGCACAGCCTCGGCCAGTTCAGCCCCGGCTACGGGCTCGTCGAGCTGCAACGGACCTCCAACACATCGGGAACCAGCTCAGCCACGCACACCTCCTCAGAGCAGAGGAGGGCCGGTCATGACCGCTGCTCCAACCGACGAGGTCATCGACTTGCTCCGGGCACTGCGGTTGCCCCACATGCGCAAAGCGGCTCCCGAGTTGTTGGCCACCGCCAAAGCGCAACGGTGGGAACCCGCCGAGGCCATGCGGGCGCTGCTCGCCGAAGAGCTCGCCGGCCGGCAAGCCTCCTCGATTCGGTCTCGACGCAAAGCGGCCGGGTTCCCCACCGGCAAAACCTTCGACGTCTGGGACGAGAACGTGTCGTCGATCCCGGCCCCCACCCAACGGGCGTTACGCACCCTGGAATGGGTCAACCGTCACGAGAACCTGGTCGTGTGCGGCCCCTCGGGGACCGGCAAAACCCACTTCCTCGAAGCCTGCGGCCAATCGTGCGTCGACGCCGGGCACAAGGTGTCGTGGTTCAGCCTCGAACACCTCGGCGCCCTCGTCCGCCGCCACAACGCCGACGACACCGTCGCCAAAGCGATCCGGCGGATCATGCGCGCCGACGTGATCGTGATCGACGACATCGGCCTACTCCCGGTCACCACCGAGACCGCCGAAGCCCTCTACCGGGTCGTCGACGCCGCCTACGAGAAACGCTCCATCGCGCTCTCGTCGAACCTGCACCCCGCCGGGTTCGACGAACTCATGCCCAAAACCATCGCCAACGCCACCGTCGACCGGCTCATGCACCACGCCCACGTCGTGCTCACCGCCGGCGACAGCATCCGCCTCACCCAAGCCACCGCCGGCAAGGGGGTGACGCCACTGGACCTAAACAACCCCCGGATCCGCGCAGTTCTGTTGGCCACCACCGCGCGGATCCGTTGGCCACCACCGCGCGAGTTCCGCTGACCGCCTACGCGCGATTCCCACTGACCGTTGACAACACGGACGGACGAGCGGCCTGGATTCTTGGCGGGCGGACGGACACGGGCGTCTTCCATGGACGTTAGGGGGCGGGTCTTAAACCCCTTCATCGCTTCGGTGATATGCGGGTTCGAATCCCGTCCCGGGCACTCTGACCTGCGGTTTCGCGGGTCGACTGATCGACTGGTTGATGGCGGCGCGCACAAAACGCGCACAAGAGTTTTCAACAGGCCCCGGTGGATGCGGTCAATTGGCCGCGAGGCCGAGAGCGAGACGGATATCCCTCCAAGGGCGTTGGCGACGGGATTCATGTGCCTGAGCTGGGTATTCGCGATGGTGCGCCAGCGCGGCGCCGGAGTTTGGTTCATCGAACGATGTCGTCTACTCGATGCGTTTGACCGGCTGTCTGGCCGTGCAGAGGGGTTGTGGTTGGGCAGGTGGGGGAGGAGCAGCGGTGCGGAGTGGTCTGGCGATATCGACGCGGGCCGATCCGACCGGCGATACAACTCGACCGCCTCGCGGAGGGAACTCCTCGGGATATCGATGTGAGTTAAACGTGGACTCCTTTCCTGGACCATTTTCCAGGCTGAGATGGCCCACGAAACGGGGGAATTCCAGTCGACGAGGGACTGTCAGGGGAGCGGAGCGGACCACAATTCGATGACGGATGGCTCGGGGGGCGCAAACCACGGCGCAGGCTGTTCGGTGACGACGGCGACGAGGCGGTTGTTGGCGACGCGGACCATGGAGGCCTGTCGGTCCGGTCCGAAGGCCTTGTCGAGTGGTTCGGCTTGCCAGTTGGTGACATCGGTGGCGTGCAGCAGCAGCTGCGTGTCGTCTATGTCGATGGCCGGGTTGGCGACCTGTTGGGGTTGGTCGATCTCATCGAAGGTGAACGTCACGAGGGGCGATTCGCTACCGGGCTCAAAGAACGTGATCGTTTCGGTAACGAAGTCGACCCGCACGTCGTCTGGGACTGTCTGGAGGTACGACGGGATCCGCAGAATCTCCTCATCGTCCCTCGACAGAATGACCGCGCTTCGTGCGCGGTTGGTCACCAGAACGATGTCGCCTCGTTCGAGGCGAACAGGGTCGGGCTCGACGAACGTTGGGGTCCGATCGATCCCATGGGCGATGGCGGTGAACCCGGCATCGCCGGCGGAGATGTCGCCGACATGCCACGACAGCTCGGGACTCAACAGGTCGCTGACATCCACCGGCGCCCACTCCTGGCCCGTCACCGAGACCTTGAGAACGTTGGTTGAAACACTCGAGTTGACCGCGATGAGCCCGCCGCTCCAGGAAACAACCCGATCCGGCGAACCCGGCGATGACTGTTCTCGCCAGACGATCCCGTCGCTCGAGTCCCAGGAGGCGACCCCGAAACCGCCATGGCCAGTGGCCAAGATCGTGCCCTGTGGGGTGCTCACGACGCTCTGGACGCTTGCGTTGTCGAGCGCATACACGTCCCAGTTCTCACCATCGGGTGACAACCAGACACCGGTGTTCTGCGGTTCAGCGAAGAGCGGCCCGAGCTGCTCATCGTCGAGGCCCAGGTCTTGCGCGGTGGCATCCAACACCGGGATACCCAGTGGACCATAGACAGTGACCCGAAACGGTGGGCCACCCCAGCGGATCCCCCATTGGTTCAGCGCCGACGGGTCATACCCCTCCGGAAGAACCTCCGCGATCAGCTGCTGTACGTCGAGACCGGGACGGCCGAGGGCCACTACCAGGTCGTCGGTGCCGGCGACCGCGAAGGGCAGCGCTCGCAAGCCGTCGATGTCGGGACCGATCGTGGGAAGTGTCGACGCCGACCACTCCACTCCATCCGAGGACCGCCACACCATCGGCTGTCCCGTGGCCGTGTCGTGACCCGCCGCCCACAGCGAGTCGCCACCCGCCGCCACCGTTCTCACCGAGCTCGACCGCCGACATGGTCGTCTCCGAGTGCTGCCACGCCACGCCGTCGCTGGACGACCAGACGTCGAGACCCCCACCGCCGTCGCTTCGAAACGGCGAACGCGGGGAAACGAACAACCACAGCTCACCACTTCGCTCGATCAACGCGACCGGCCACCCGTCACCCACCGTCAGATCGTGACTCCAACCCGACAGGCCGGCCACCGCGGCCGGCGCTTCACCGGCTGACAATCCCGGTTCCGGATCGTCGGTTGGCGTCGGCGTCTGATCGACAGTCGGCTCGACTTGTGCGCCCTCACCGTCCTCAACCGCCTCACTCCCGCTGTTCACCGTGTCGCGCGACACCACCACCACCGCCGCCACCCCCGCGGAAGCAAACACGCCGGCTGCGACAAACCACAGCAGCGACCGCCGTCGGGGACGTTTCGGCGGCTCCGGTTCCTGGCCCGCCCACCCATCGTCTGCGCTGAGCTCCACCACGACGGCGCCCAGCAACGCACCACAATGGTGGCAATACCTCGCGCCATCGATCAGACGCTCATCGCATGCCGAACAACGGCCAGCCGCCATCCCATCGACAGTACGCCAACCCCCGAACCCCCAATCACCGCCCGTGCGGCAGACCCTCGTGCAGGCCAGAGCCTGCGCACTACCCGGGGCGGTTCAATCGTCGGGTCTGTGGCGCTCGTTCGTGTCGCCTGCAGGTGAGAACGGTAAGTGAACCAGAAGATGGAACAGTAGGTGCGCTGCCCCACCTCTACCGTTCATTGGCGTTCGACGAGGCACGGCGTAGGTAGGTCCAGGGCCGGGGCCGGGGCCGGTGATTGACCACCGTCGCTTCTCGGTCGTCGGATGATTTGCCTCGCAGCGGGCTCCGCAGATAGGTGAACACGGCTCCAACCAGAATCGCGGACCATAACGTGACCAGAAACACACCGGTGGAGTCGCCGAAGTCCCACCATCTGAACGCCACCAGCACCGTTGGCCCCACCCCCACCATCGCCAACTGCAACAACTTCGCTGGAAACAGCCACCGAATCTCCAGCCTCTGCAATCGACTCGGTGAATCCACCAGACGCCCTCGGGGCCAAGCAACCTCGTCGCCACTCGGCTCAACCCGCGCCGATCGTGGGGTAGGCGTCCTGGGCGACCTGAACCACGGCACATACGCCGTCATCGACTTCTCCAGCCCTTCCCTCGTGAAGGTCCCGGTGCCAACGACCAAAGTCCCGATCGCCCATATTCCCAATGAGAGCACGACCACCCCGGCCGCGGCCACCCACACGTCCAAGCCCCCGAACAGAACCAGAACAACCATCACCGGGACCAGAAAGACGCCATCGATGAGGATTGCACCCCACAGCCAAAGCAACAGGGGCCGGCGCATCAGTTCGCGCTGCACCGGATTGGGTGCATCCTTGACTGGGCCGTACTCCACTTGGTCGAACCTCCCGGGCCCAGCCGCTTCGCCGCCTGACAAGACCCATGCTCCCACGTCCCGTTCGGGTGCCGCTCGACCGATCAAGGCTCGCCAGAGGAACTAGGAGATTCCCGTGATGGCAGTACCGCATTGCTCGAGGAAGTAGTGGTCGAGTTCAAGGAGCTCTTGTCCGAACTCTGGATTCTCCGCTGCAAAGTTGAGTACTGGAAGAAATGCCGGGACTCCCGGGTCAGCACCTCCGACGATTCCTGCGAGAACATGCAGAGTTCGGGCGGCCTGCGCGTCCGGAACCAATCTTTCAAGCTCGACTAGTAGTCGCTCGACCTCCCGTGCAGGAACAAGGATTGCCGACACCAGAAGTGGAAGGGGCTCAGCAAGTACTTCTTGAACCGATGCGGGAGCACCCTCGAACTCCTCAATTGGTCGACACTCTGTGGTCGCCTTCGTCGAGCAGGAGGCCAACATCCCCACGGAGACAAGGGGAACCTGGTCAATATACGAGCATTCGATACGGCGAACGTCTCGCCGAACTCGGCGCCCAACCTTCGATCGGATCGATCGGCGATTCGTTCGACAATGCCCTCGCGGAGTCGACAAACAGTCTCTACAAGACCGAGCTGATCCGGGGCCCCGACCAAGGCCCGTGGCGCACGATCGAGGACGTCGAGCTCGCCACGCTCGGCTGGGTTCACTGGTTCAACAACGACCGGATCCACCGCTACCTCGACGACACCTCGCCCGACCAGTTCGAGGCCGCCTACGCTGCCTCCCAGACCGACCATCCCATGGTTGGAATCCAATGAAACGAGTCTCCGCGAGACCCAGGGCGAATCAAAGTGACGGTGGTCGGCGTCGCTCGACCCGGATTGCCGGGGTCATGACTCCATTCGCACTGCGATAGCGGCAATGTGGTCAGACTGATCGAAAGCAATAGCAGCGACCGTAACGACCTGATCGCGTGAGCGCCCTTGGCCAAGACGGATGTAAACGGCGTCAGCATCCGCATCGGACGCGACGTAGGGGTAGGTGCTCTGATCAAGTTCAGCTCGCGCCAAACCAGGGTGCGTCGCCAGAAGCCCGAGGACCTCGATGCCGAGGACCTCACCGAAGTCATCCACGTCGACGACGGCATCGACGAGGCTAATCGTGACGGCTCGATTGAAGTCGATCAACAGGTCAGAACCTTGCCACCGAACAGTCCCACTCATCGTTGCCTCCCTCTCGACGCACAGACCGTAGATGGCCATGTTTGGTCACTCGGCTGGCAGCCATCCCAGAAGCTGCTGTGCTTCTCGATACACATCCTCGAGCAGCGCGACATACCTTCCGTAGGCTGAGACAAGCTCAGCCGAGCTTGAATCGATCGGGTGGTACTGGTCGATACGGGACCGCAATTCGGCCATCCCACCAGCCATGTCGATCACAGGCTTAATCAGGTCACGACGCCCCGCGCAAGCGGAATCACGACCTCAGCGACAAAGGTGTCCCACATTGGCAAGCTCAGCATGCATCTCGTCCACGACGTCATCGGGACTGCCATGAGGAAACGGTTCCTTCCTCCACCGCTCAGATGCGCGCTCAAAGCTCCCCATCAGTTCCGAATCCCTCAACAAGCCATCTTCGACAAGATCCACATCCACCAAGACCTCGCCATCGAAACGTACTCCAATGAACCGCCCCGGGTTTCGCCCAGAGCATGCCGTGGCTGCAACCACGCCACCGAGCGCGGTGCCGCTAGCCCGTCCCGCACAAGCCCCGGTCAACTCCAGAACTCATCGCAGACGGCGCTGACTCTCCCACGGCCAACTGTCCGGCCCGCATAGCACAGATCCAATGTGATCCCGGGGGTGGCGTAGATCGCCGCGAGCTCGATCCGGGACCAGAGCTCGGCCTCCATCGAGCAGCCAGGTCCGCCGCAGCCTGAGCGAATCCGGTCGATCGTCGCACCGAACCTGACCTGGTCTGTATCTTCGTCTCCGAGGCCATCGAACACGAAGATGAGGCTCTTGTTGCCCTTGCGCCGCTGCCTTCAGGCCACCACGGTCGGGCACCAGCAATTCCAACTCGGCGATGACGCGATGACCAGGCACCGCTACCCGCCGTGGATCACGGTGTTGTTGTCGAGTCGTCGCATGCCTCGCCACTTCCACCAGCGCGATCCGCAAGTACTGCGTCGAGGATTCCGGATGGGGCGCCGTCGATGTCATGCCATTCCTCGTCTCGAAGCCGCTGGAATTCTTCGGAGGTCATCCACGCCGGCGGTGCCTCCACGATCACCAACTCCGGGTACAGCGCCTTGATCTCTCTGGGGCTTCGCGCACGAATGACGCCCCACAGGCCTCCCATGCCGTAGTCGTAGACGACCAAGAACTCGCGCTTGTCCGACATGCCCGTCACCTCGGTTCCGGGTTTCGTGATGCTGCCCCGAGTTGGTCAGCCCTCCGGAAACTCTCCAACCATGTGTGGACAGCCCTCCGTTTCGGAGGGCTGCGAACTACGACAAACCTGCACCCGTTGGACCAGATGCCAGCTCGGTGGTCCAACGTAGAACGCGGCGTTGAACCAGTGCGACTCGCGACCTTCGCAGCAGAAGTAGTTCTCCCGTACGAAAGCACCCCACACTCTCCATTTGTGCGTGCCCGTACAGCAGTACTTGGTCACGCGCTTGCGGCATGGGTAGGGGATGAAACCCCACTTCCAACACACTCTCCACACGTTCACTTCCTGCGGTTCCCAGGACATGGCTCTCTCCCATCGCGAGGACTGTGCATGTACCCCGGTACGGTACTTGCCCAGATCCGCCAGTCTCCAGCCATTTATTGGCCTGAACGTCACGACCAATGCCCAGCCGCAAGAATCTGAGGGTTATCGGCACACTCAGCGCACCTCAACGTGTCCCATGACGATGCTCTGAAGCTCCCCACGTTGCCCGGGGAACTTCACCCCTTATGCGCGGCCTACCGTTCCATGCGATTCAGAAAGCGGCCACCCCAGAACGTACCCTTCCCCATCGAGCGCACCCACGATCACGAGGGTCGTCGAACGAACCATCTGAGCAATAGCATCAAGATCGAGGTCCACCCCCGCGGCGAGGCCGAGTTGCTCATCCGACTTGTCCATGATCATTGCGTTCAGCGGGTATCCCGCTGACCCACAGCGGAGCAAACTCTCTGCATCTGGGTCGAAGAGATCGGTCCACCTCAACACTCGATCATCGACGAAACAACACAGTGCACCCTCAAGAAACTCATCGCCTCGCCGCGCCATCTCATCCTCCACTACCAAGGTCCGGCCACCATTCGAACGCTCGAGGATGATCGCCACGCTCGCCAAATGATCAGCTGTCGCACTATCGGACCCGATTCCGGCCGCGAGAGAGCTCGGGAGGTCGGCACGCTCGTCCGAACGCACCAACCGAAGGACCGAGATCTGACGGTGGGCCATCACTTGGTTGGCGAGTCTGCTGCCCTGTGTGAGACTCTCGGACATCCACGAGCGGAGACGTTGCGAGCGTTCCGCTGAGCTGCTCATCACTTCAGCGCGTTTGAGCCGTCCCGGTAGACACGCCACTTTACCCGACGAGAGTCCTTCCGAGAGTCCTTCCAGTCGTAGTGAGGTTCGATCGGGTCGGGTGGTAGTCCCCACATCGTCCAGATGTGGGGACCGTCGGACAGATCGAACTCGTCGCGGGTGTTGAAACCGCAGCTCTGGTAGAAGCCGAGTTCGTCCTTGTTCGCCGTCTCGAGATAGGCGCCGACTCCCACGGTCGCAACTCTCGAGGACCGGCCGGAGCAGCGCGGTGCCGGGCCCAGCTTCCCCCGGCGGACGTTCCCGCCGGGCGCGAGGACGACCCCGCACTGGTGTCATAGGCCGTCGCGATCAGCGACGACTGCGACGATGCAGAGCCGAGAGTGGTCCTCACGATCGTTCTGTCATGTCATCGAGGCTGGCCGGACTTCGAGGCAAGCATGTCCGACCCGTCACGACCAGTGATCTGCCGCGAGGCGGCGCGCACGAAACGCGCACGGGATCTGCAAGCACAGTGTCGCACTCGGCGTGGAGTTGACCCGGTTCGGTGGACTGGTGGGTGGAACAGTAGGTGCGCTGCCCCACCTCTGATATCATTTCTGATGTCATGTGGTCGGTTGAGGTGGAGCCCGAAGTCGAGGACTGGATCGATTCGCTGTCGGTCAGGGAGTTCGCAACCGTGCTGGCGCAGGTCGAACGGTTGGGGGACCAGGGCAGCCGGTTGCGGATGCCGGCCTCTCGGTCATTGGGCGACGGGCTGTTCGAACTGCGATTCAATCTCGGTCGCACGGCACGGCGGATCACCTACTTCTTCGCCGAGGGTCGGCGGATCGTGTTGTTGACCACATTCCGAAAGCAGCGACAGAACGAGCGGGCTGAGGTCCAGCGTGCTCGTCGAGCGATGGAGCGATGCATCGCCGAAGGACACACCGCCGAGGAGGACCACTGATGGCTCGCACCACGATCGAGGAACTGAAGAACAAGCGGCTCGGCTCGATGAGCGCTGACGAACGCGCCGAGTTCGACGAGGCCTACGCGGCGGCTCGGTTGGCGTTGGAGGTGGGGCAGAAGGTCCGTGACGCACGTGAGGCGGCCGGGCTCACCCAGCGTGAGCTCGCGGCTCGGATGTCGACGAGCCAGGCCGCGGTGGCTCGACTCGAGGCCGGGGGAGTCGGGTCAACGCTCACGACCTTGCAGAAGGTTGCCGCGGCGTTGGGGATGCACGTGAGCGTCGAGTTGGAGTCAACATGAGCCAGGATCGGTTGCCTGGCGCCCCGACGCATCGCCAGTGACGCGGTACCTGCGGGTTGAGTGGTTTCATGCTCGGCCGATCCCAAGGTGAACCCAGCCAACGGGTGGCGGTCGAACCGCCGTATCTCCTGGCGGGGGAGTTGAAGGTCCGATATGGCGAGCATCCGGCGCGCACGAAACGCGCACGGGATCTGCGAGCACGGCCTCGCACTGGGCGAACGAGCGGACACGGGATGGACGAGCGGCCTGGATTCTTGGCGGGCGAACGGACGCAGGCGGCTTCCCAGGACGTCAACGGCGGGTCTTAAACAGCTTTGTCGCCTGGGTGATGTGCGGGTTCGAACCCGTCCCGGGCACCGCCCGGCGGGAGCGAGAGCTCTCAGCCGACTTGGCGGTAGATGGCGGCGAGGTCGCCGGCGTGGGTTTGACGCATGGTGTGCGGCCAGCGGCGGGTGTGGTGTTCGGGTACTAGGGGGACGGTGCGGTAGATGGTGATGCACGGGTCGCTGCCATGGTCGCCGGGTTCGATGTCGAAGTGTCCGAGGCCGAAGAGGACGATGCGTCGGAACGCTCGGATCAGTGGCGAGTTGGTGGTGGAGGCGTTGCCGAGCCCGAGGGCGTGGGCGAGTTCGGCAGCGGGGGTGAGGGTCCAGGTGTCGACTGTGCCGGCCTCCGCGAGGTGGGTGAGGAGGCAGGTGGCGGTGGGGCCGATGATGGGGAGCCACCAGCGTTGGCGGTAGTGGTGGGTGATGGGGACGTCTCCGGGTTGCGGGTTGGGGCGGTTGTCGAATCGGGTGGCGATCTGGTCGATGTGCATGGTGGCTCCTCGGGGTGGTGATGCCTCCGAGTGGTGGAGGGCGAGCCCCGACTTCCCCGACGAGGCTCGCCCTCGTTCTCGGTCCCCGGTTTGGTTCGGGGTTCGGCTGATGGAGCCGTTGAGCCGGGTGGTGTTGGTGGGCGGAGCAAGGTGGAGCGCCCGCAGCGCAGCGAGGACGAACGACCTTCGCAGCCCGCCGGCCCGCCTGGCAGGGTCCGTCAATCAGCCGAGACCCGCACCGGTGACGGGGCAGGTGGGTAGGTGTCGTCGGGCAGTCGGTTTCGCTCGGGCGCGTGGATGAGCCGCCGGGGTGTGGCCTCTATATCCGACTGATCTCGAGCCGATCTTGTTCAGTCGCCGCGTTGCGTGAGCCGCTGCCGAGCATCCACACGGCGACTTCGAGCGTGCGGAGGGTGGAGATCTCGTGGCGCAGGTGTTCGCGGGTGAACTCGTCGACTCTCCTGCGGCTGTCCTCGTCGAGGGCGGTTCGGAGTTCTGTCCACCCGTTGTTCCAGGTCAGTTGCGGCGCGTCGAGGATGATCTTGTCGACGACGGGGAACAGGCGGGTCCGCTTTCGGGCCAGGATCTTGCTGGTCTTGACTGGGCCGACGGCTCAATGTCCGCGACGACCTTCCACAGGTCTTCGGCTGGTTTCAAGTTGACGTCATCGGCGCGCCAGAGGTCGAGGTCGTGCCGAGTATCGGTGAGGCGTTGCTTTATGCCATCCGCCAGGTGCTCGGTGATCTGTCGTACGCCGAGGGGAGGGACGGCTACGTCGAGAAACGTGACGGCCAGGAGGTCCGCAGCAGTGATGCGGTTCCGGTCGCCGGGCTGGAACTGATCGAACGAGTCAGCCGCGAATGGCCCCGTTCGGTCAAAGTAGGCGGCGGCGAGCTCATCGAGTCGAGGAACGTCGAGGCGCCTGTCCATCTCCGCAGCGGTAGCAGAGGAGTGCTTGCTCCATCGGTGGCGACTCGCTTTCTGGTGGTGTTCATTGATTGTCGCTCGCTTGGCTCCCTGTCGGCCTGGCGCGGCCGCTTCCGCAGACGCGGCGCCGGGGTCGGACCTGTTGGTTCGACCCCGGGCCTGGCCGGGCTAGAAGGGTTCCTCTCCGGGGTGGAGTTCGTCGGGGTCGACGTCGGTGTCGGCGCCGTTGCCCTTGGGTCGGTCGAGGTAGGTGACCTGGTTGGCGACGACCTCGTAGCGTTCCCGGTTGTTGTCGTCGGTGTCGGTCCAGGTGTTGTGGTGGATCCGGCCGGCGACTCCGATGAGGCGGCCCTTGGTGAGCCACTTGGCGTCGTTTTCGCCTCGGGTGCCGAAGCTGACGACGTTGATGAAGTCGGTGCCGTCGGCGCCGATGCGGTCGACGGCGATGCGGAACCGGCAGACCGGGTTGCCTTTGGGGGCGGTGAGTGTCGGGTCGGCGGTGAGGCGACCGATGAGGGTGACGTGGTTCATGGTGGGTGTGCTCCTTGTGTTGGTTGCCCCTTGGTGGGCTTGATGGGGCGATCAAGGCGCTGGGGTTGGAGCGGGCGGTCAAGGACACCGGAGGTGAGCGAGGAGATTGTCGTGGACCTCGGAGCCGAGCGGAGACGTGTCGAAGCGTCCCCGGAGGGGCGGCGAGAATGCTGGAGCGGCAATACCGCAGCGGTCCTTGACCGGCCGCGGCCCCAGGGCAGCGTGTCGGCCTGGCATGCCCACCGAAGGGGCTCGACGACGCGGGGGACACGTGGTGAACCGGTGTCAGTCTCGGTTGGATCGGCCGCGGGTCTGAGTCTCAGGGTCCCCGGTCGACTCAGGCGGTGGTTTCGCGCTCGGGTGTCGGCCGGCGGTGTCAATAGTGTGGGCTGTCTGTGTCGTCGGCCGGGTCGACGAGGCTCATGGCGGTGGGTGTCTGGGCCTGCCGGAGTCGCCGTTGCTCCTCCACCTGCGTGGGGCCGCGGCGATCAACTGTGAGCGTCGAGGGTCTCGCCGGCTGGGTTCAGGTGTCGTGGTAGTCGGGCCAGATGCACACGGGGTGGCTGCCGATGGCGATGGCGGCGCGGTCGGCCTGGTGGGTTGGCACTCCGTGGGCGGCCCAGCGGTGGACGGTGCGTCGGCTGACACCGATTCGTCGGGCGAGTGTGTCGATGGTGGCGGCGTGGGCTTCGATGGCCAGGGGCCCGAAGGGGAGCCGGGCGGCGACGCGGTTCATGCTGCCGCCTCTGTGGTGTTGGCGGTTGCGAGTTCGTCGAGGTGATCGACGGCTCGTTGGGCGGCGGCTGCGGTACGGAACAGGGCCTTGGGGTCGGCGTCGAGGATGTCGAGCCAGTGGGCGAGGTAGGCGGCGTGGTCGGGTCGTGGCTGGGGGCTGATGCCGAGGTGGGCGGTGGCGATGGCGGCGCCGAGTTCGGCGACGAGTTCCTCGGTGGCGTACTCGACCGAGGCGAAGGGCCTGCCGAGCTCGGGCCGGTTCAGGCGGCTGCGGTGGCCGGTCCAGTGCACGTGCTCGTGGAGCACCGTGGCGTGGAACGCTTCGGGGTCGTCGAACTGGTCGGCGGCGGGGACGTGGATCCGGTCGGTGGTGGGGGAGTAGTAGGCGCGATCCCCGCCGAAACACATGTCGGCGCCGATGGCGGCGATCCATTCGCTCAGCTGGCGTGTCGAACGTGGGTGCGGGGCTGGTGTCGTGTCCGTCGACCTGGTGGGTGTTGAACACCGTGTAGACCCGTGGCACCAGGCGGCCGGTGGTCGTTTCGGTCTCGTCGGTCCTGGTCGGTGTCGGTTGGCCTGCGGGTCACCCACTTGACGACGAGGGCGCCGTGTTCGCCTTTGCGGACCTGGGCGTGGAGGGTCTGCCACTGCTTGTAGGTGGCCCATTCGCCGGTCGGGTAACCGCGCTCGATGGCGTCGAGGGCGAGGGTGATGACGTTGGCACCCCGTGTACGGCCGGCCGGTGGTGGCATTGCGGGCCCGGAGCAGATCGCCGATGCCGTGGGTGTGCCAGGGCATGACCCAGGGGTCGTGTGATCCGGTGCGGATCATCTCGACGAGTCGGCTGGTGACGGCTTGGGCGTGGCCGGTGTAGTTCATTGGATCGTCTCCCATTGGTTCGGAATGCGAACGCAGCGCTGCGCTGCGTTCGCTGGAAGCGACCCCGCCGTGACGGCCCGCGGTGTCAAGCCCCGACCGACGCCCCGCCAGGGGCGGATGTGGGCACGTCGGCGTAGCCGTGGATGGAGGAGAGCGGGCTTGACGCCGTGAGCGGGCCGTTGCGGCCACGGTGACTCAGGCGGGGTGGGACCTTGGACAAAGGACGACTTGATGGGGAACGCGTTGGCGGACTCTGAGCGTGTCGACGGCAGCCACGCAGAGTATGTACGTGTTGCCGCGGGCCGATTCGTCGGCGATCGCATGCAGCGTCACGAGCGTGACCTCGAATCGGGCGAGCGCCTTACCTGTCGCTGAGTAGTCCGCCGATGACGTCGGCGGCTTCTTCGTCGTTCTCTTCCAGCACATGGGAGTAGATGTTGAGTGTGGTGGAGGTGTTGGCGTGGCCGAGGCGGTTGCTCACGGTGGTGATGTCGACGCCGTTGGCGAGCAGCTGGGTGGCATGGGCGTGGCGGAGATCGTGGAGTCGGGACTTCGACTGATTGCTCGGCAGCCGACGGAACGCTGCGGTGACGTTGTCGGGGTGCAGGGGCCGTGACCCGTCGGGTGCGTGGCTGAACACGTAGCCGCCGCCTTCGACCATCTCGATGCCGGTGTCGGCCGACCGTTGCTCCATCGCTTGCCGGTGTTGTCGCATGACATCAAGTGTTGCCATGTCCAGTGACAGTCGGCGGCTGGAGCCGGTCTTGGTCGACTTCACGATCGTTCCGTCGGGCACGGCGACGACGGTGCGGGCGACCTCGAGGCGGCGTCGGTCGAAGTCGATGTCGGTCCAGCGCAACCCGCACAGCTCGGCGCGCCGCATGCCGGTGGCGATGGCGAGCCGAACCAGTACGCCGAAGGTGGGGTCGTAGTCGTCGGCCTCGGCGAGCAGGATCCTGACGAAGCTCATCGATGGGGGAGTGATCTCCTTGCGCCGGATGGTGGGCGGCGAGGCATTGACCGCGGCGTTGTGTTCGATCCATCCCCACTTCACGCCCTGCTTGAGTCCCCGACGGATGATCGAGTGGACCTGCCGAACCGACGCGGGAGCCAAGCCGGCGTCCTTGGTCAACGCCTGGTAGTAGTCGTCGAGTACGGGTGTGGTGAGCTTGGTTACCGGTATCGACCCGAGCACCGGGTTGATGCGGCGCTCGATGAGTCGCCGGTATTCACGCAGCGTGGTGGGCGACAAGTCGTCTCCTGCCATCTCCAACCACCGGTCGAGAAGATCGCACAATCGGGTACCGGTGCCAGTGAGACGACCGCCCTCCACATCGGCGATCAGCTTGCGCAGCTCGCGCTGAGCGTGGCGCTTGAGGCCCTGCACGGTTCGGCTGCGTTGACGGCGCCGGCCCGTGAGCGGGTCACGGCCGAGCTCGACGATGAGCTCCCAGGTTCCCGGCGTCCGCTCCCGGAGATGTCCCTCCATGGATCCGGTTGTAACACACGCTTCTCCGGAAAGCGTTGGATTCACGTTGGATGGCCACGAAAACGACGAAACCCCAGGCCGCCCGAAAACCGGGTCTGACCTGGGGTTTCTTCGTGTACGCCCCCTGGGACTTGAACCCAGAACCTGCGGATTAAGAGTCCGATGCTCTGCCAATTGAGCTAGAGGCGCTTGTGGGCCACCAAGGCTAACCCTACGGCTGGCCGGAATGACGGTGGGTGACCGACGGGATTCGAACCCGCGACATCCGCGACCACAACGCGGTGCTCTAACCAGCTGAGCTACGGCCACCAAGGCCGGCCCATCATAGGGCCGGCCACTCCCCGCCACACGAACGGGTTTCGCCGCCGCCGCGGCCGGAGCGCCCGAGCGCCCCGTTCCCGAACCCCACCGGGGCTACGGTTGGGTCATCGACACCCACGCCCGCTCCCGTCGTCGACATCTCGCCCTGGCGGCAACCCTCGCCATGGGACTGCTGGCGGCGTCGTGCGCCGAGACCACCACTCCCGAGGAGAATCGGGAAGCCGCGATCCAGACCACCGTCATCCGGTGGATCGCCGACAAACACCCGCCTGCCGCGCCGGAGAACCCCGACGAGGTGCCGGTCGTGTTCATCGAGTCACTCAGCACCGACGGCATTCCCATCGAGGTGCAGGTCGAGATCATCGACCGCCTCGTCGACGAGATGACCATCCGCTTCACCGACAGCCGGGCCGAAGCTGTCGACGACGCCGACGCGGCCCTGGCGGTGCGTGACGGCAGCATCCTCGTCGGGCTCGGTCCGATACCCGACGGGTCCGATCCTGCAGTGCGGGCCGAGATCTACCGATCGCTCGACGACATCAGCGGCTACATCGTCGAGATCGAGTCGAACGGCGGCCGATGGGTCGTCGAAGGCGAGCCCGAGGAAACGCCCGCCGAGGGCCTGATCGTGGCGGAGGACTAGATCACGGCCACGACCGCTCACCCCGCTCCGACGCCCACCTCGCGGGTGCACTCATGGTCGACTTCTGCCTTCGACGTGATACGTGGCCGAAGCGACTTCGATCGGCTGCTGCGCATCCATCCGGTTCACAGCGCGGCCGAGGCGTTTTTCGCCGTTTCACTGGCCGGATCACTGTTCTTCAACGTGTCGGTCGACGCCGCCCGACCCCGGATCCTGCTGTACCTGGCCCTCACGATGGCACCCTTCGCGGTCCTCGCGCCGTTGATCGGTCCGATGATCGACCGGGTCCGGGGTGGCCCCCGCATCGTGTTGTCGGCCACCCTCGCGCGCGGGGCGTGTTGGCCATGATGCTCGCCACCCAGCTCCGCACGCTGGCCCTCTTCCCGCTCGCCTTCGGGATCATGGTGCTGGGTCGCACCTACTCCGTCGCCCGCATCGCCATGGTCCCCTCGGTGGTCCACGACCCCGAACGGCTGGTAGCGGCCAATGCCCGACTCGCGCTCATCGGCACGATCGGCGGCACCCTGGGCGGTGCGGGTGCCGTCGGTGTCCTCACCCTCACCAGCGCCCCGTGGGTCCTGCGGTCCGGCGCCGTTCTCTACCTCATCGGCACCGTGCTGGCCACCCGGCTTCCCCTCGACAGCGACGTCGCACCCGAGGCTCCGGTCGAGGAGTACCTCGAGCTGCACGACTCGGTGATTCAGGCCACCACCCTCGACATGGCCGCGCTCCGAGCTTCGGTGGGTTTCCTGTTCTTCCACCTCGGTTTCGTGCTGAAGGCCGAGGGTGCGCCCACCTGGTTCTTCGGACTGGTGCTCGCCGCCAGCTCCCTGGGTGGCTTCGCCGGCAACATCCTCGCGCCCTGGCTTCGGAACCACGTGAACGAACAGCCCATCCTCACGATCGCCTTGGTGGTTCCGGCCGGTGCCGCCTTCGTCGCCGGTCTCCGGTACCACGAGGTCACGGTGCTGATCCTCGTCGCCCTGCTGGGCGTGGCCGCCAGCACGGCGCGCCGCGCGTACGACAGCGTGGTCCAGCGTCGTGCACCCCATGCCCGCCGCGGTCGGGCCTATGCCTGGCTCGAGACCCGCCTCGAGATGGCCTGGGTGGTCGGCGGCCTGGCCGCGGTCACGGCCCGTCTACGCGACTGGGTCGGTCTGATCGTATTGGCGGCGGCGTTGGGCCTGGTCGCGGTTCTTCATCGCCAGTGGCGCCGCACATGGGTACGGCTGCTCGAGCTTCAACAGGCCGATCCCCTCGCCGAGCGCCTGCTTCGTACCGCCGAACAGCTCGCGACCCAGGGTGACCACGAACAGTCGATCATCACGGCGACGGCGGCGGCCGAGATCGCAGCAGCCGGCGCATCGCGCGACCGCTTCGAGGCACCGCTGTGTGAGTTGCGGGCGATGCGAAACGAGCTGATCGAAGGTGAGGTGCCCGAACCGGCTTCGGCCCTGCGGCTCGCCCGTCGGGTGGTCGCCGGCGACGACCCCTGAGCCGCCGGCGGTCACGTACGCTTGGTCGGTCAGCCCTCGTAGCTCAGCTGGACAGAGCACCGGACTTCTAATCCGATGGTCGCAGGTTCGAATCCTGCCGAGGGCGCACGTCCCCGCCGCTTCTGGCGCGCCATCGGTCGTGCCGTGCCGGCCCAAAGCCCGCCGGGACGGCAAGGGCGGTGAGATTGCGTGCTGGCTACCTCCAGCGCACGCTGCTTCCGGCGTCGACGGGAAGGCTGATCCCGGTCACGGCGCGTGCACCGTCGGAGGCGAGGTACAAGACGGCGTCGCTGATGTCACGTTCCTCGACGGGTAGGTACACCTTGGCCGTGTGCTCGGCCAGTTCGGGGTGGTGGTCCCAGTATTCGCGGACGGCTTCGCTCGTCGTGAGCGGTGTGTCGACGCCCGAAGGGTGCACCGCGTTGACGCGGATCCCGTGCTTGGCGAGGTCGCCTGCGCTCATCTTCATCAAACCGGTGACCCCCCACTTCGACACGGTGTAGGCGGTGAAGGCAACATCGTCGTTCGCCACGGTCTGCAGCGCGGCGGTGGAGGAGATCACCACTATCGATCCGCCCCGGGCGCCCTCGATCAGGTGGGGCACGGTGACCTCGATGGTGTTCCACACTCCGGTGAGGTTCACGTCGAGCGTCACATCCCAGATCTCGGCACGGCCGGCGTCGTCGGTCGGTTGGTCGAGGCGGACGGCGAACGTGCCGGCGTTGGCGACGACGATGTCGAGTCGTCCGTGAGCGGCGACGCCCGACGACACGGCGGCACGCAACTCGGCGCGATCACGCACGTCGGCGATCCCGGTCGTCACCCGACCGCCGATCGCCTCGATGAGGCGCTTGGTCTCGGCCAGGTCCTCCGGACTCGAGAGCTTGGCGGCGACAGAATCAATCTGCCGGCAGATGTCGATGGCGATGATGTCGGCCCCGGCCTCGGCCAGCCGCACCGCGTGGGATTGTCCCATGCCGCGCGCCGCGCCCGTCACCACGGCGACCCGTCCGTCGAGCTCACCCATACCGACCCCTCCTTGCGTGTTCGGCGACCACGGCCGACCGAGGATCATATATGATGTGGCGATCAGCTGGACAGCCAGCCGTGGTGCACGAGTCCCTCCTCGATGCCCGCGGCGAAATGCGCTCGGGCGTGGAAAACGTGGGCCCCCTCGAACGCCTTCAGCTCCGGAGCGGCATTGCCGACCACGATCGAACGGAAGCCGAGCTCGGGACGCATCATGTCGAGGTCGTTGCCGGTATCGCCGGCGGTGACCACGTTCTCCGGCGACACCCCCAGCTCGCGCGCCAGGAACCGAACCGCCTCGCCCTTGCCCGACCGCTGAGGCAGAACGTCGAGAAAGCGGTCGTGGGAATGCACCAGCTTGACCTCGAGGTCCGTGGTGGCCAGGAGCCCGGCGACCGTCGAAACGATCTCGCCGGCGTCGGGCGGAACGAAGTAGCTTCGTTTGAGCGACGACTGCCACTCGTCGGGTTGCCGCTCCACACCGGGCAGGCGCGCCGCCATCAGCTCGTCGATTGCAGCGGTGCTCCACGACCGATCGATATGGGTCGCCCAACGTTCGTCGAGCTCGAACCCCCCGTCGGGTCCCTTCCGCCACAACTCGGTCCCCACCATCGCCACGCAGGCAAACGGTCGACGCGACGTGCCCAATTCCTCACAGAAGTCGAGCATCGAACGAAGGTGGCGCCCGGTGGCGAAGACCACCATGACCTCGGCAGCATCGAGATCGGCCCAGAGCCGCCGGGAGGCCTCGTCGTCGCCGATGAAGGTGCCGTCGAGATCGGTGGCCAGCAAGCGCATCGGAGAGGTCACAGGGCGATGTCAGTTCCCGTCGAGGCCCGCTCCCTCGTGGGTGCTCCGGGCCCGCTCGAACACGACCAGGCTTCGTCGGGCGATACCCCTCCAGCCGAACATCCGCCGCGCGAAACGCGCGCCGGCGATCGAGAGGCGCTGGCGGAGCTGCGGATACCGAAGCGGCATCGACAGCATCACCGCGTACTCGCCGCGACCGCTTGGGGTCGGCGAACAAGGCATGGGCGCCGAAGTCGAACATCTCCTCGAGACCGCCGTGCACCGTGACCACACACGGTGTGCCACAGGCCATGGCCTCGACCGCAGTCATACCGAAGGGCTCGTAGCGCGAGGGAAGCGAGAACACCGGAGCGGCGCGGTAGTGGTCGGCCATCTCGTCGTCGTCGATGTGTCCCATCCACAGAACGTCGTCGGCGACCCCGAGCTCATGGGCGATCGACTTCCACGCTTCGACTTTTTCCTGGTCGGCGGAGGAGTTGGCGCCCACGGCGAGCTGGAGCCGAGCGTCGGGAATCATCTCCTGGAGCTCGGGCAGTGATCGGATCAGCAGGTCGTAGCCCTTGTTGGCCGCCGCGCGCCCCACGGTGTACACGTCGTTGTCCCGAAACCCCAGCTTCGAGCGCAACGTCGTGGTCTGGGTCGCGGTGACCGGTGTGTACCGACGCTCGTCGATGCCGGGCGGGATCATCGCAATGTGATTTTCGGGCACGTCGTAGTCGTCGATGAGGATCTCGACCTGCTGGTTGGTGGTGGCGATCACGTGGTCACATCGACGATAGGTGAGGAACTCCTTGCGAATTCGCTCGTCGAACCGGTAGTTCGATTCGAGGTCCTGGGGGTCGCCCTTCATGTCGGCGCGCTTCCACGACCCGAGCGAATGGGGTGTGTGCACGTGCGCGATGTCGAGCTCCTCGGAGATCCGTTGGGCGGCGAAGCCGGCATCCCAGTAGTGCGAGTTGATGTACTCGTAGCGCATCTGGTTCTCGCCGATCGCAACGAGGAAGTTGCGCACGAACTCCTCGAGGTGGTCGTGCATGTCCTCCTTGCGGATGAACTCCTTGCCGCCGAAGGGGATGCGCCACACGCGAAGGCCGTCGCCCATGTCGTCGAACTCGGGTTGGTCCTCGAACCGCCGGGTGACGATGTCGACGGCATGCCCGAGCTCCCGGAATTGCTTGGCCAGCTCGAGCACGAAGACGACCTGGCCGCCGGTGTCGGGCCGTCCCAGCTCGGCGTCGGCCGCGACGTAGCCGTGCAAGGACAGCAACAAGATCCGAGACGAGGTACGAGTGGTGGGCAACATGTCGACTTTCGGGTCGGGATCCGCCCCTTCTTGCTACCGCCGCGTTCGAGGCAGGGCAACGTGCTGGTTCGTCGCGACGACAAGGGGGGCCGTTCGACAGGACTGACACTGCCCGTCGAACGACCCCCGGATCATCCCCGCCGATTCCCCCCGATCAGTGGAACTGCTCCTCTTCGGTCGACCCCTTGAGGGCCAGCGTCGAAGCGGTGCCACCGGAGATCACCTGGGCCACCTGGTCGAAGTAGCCGGCGCCCACCTCACGCTGGTGCTTGGTGGCGGTGTAGCCGTCGTCCTCCATGCCGAACTCGCGCTGCTGGAGCTCGACGTAGGCGGTCATGTCGTTCTCCTGGTAGCCGCGGGCGAGATCGAACGCCGAGGCGTTCAGCGCATGCCAGCCCGCCAGGGTGATGAACTGGAACCGGTAGCCCATCGCGCCGAGCTCCTTCTGGAACATGGCGATGGTCGAGTCGTCGAGGGCCGCCTTCCAGTTGAACGACGGTGAGCAGTTGTAGGCCAACATCTTGCCCGGGAACTCCGCATGCACTGCTTCGGCGAACTCGCGAGCCTGGCCGAGGTCGGGCGTACCCGTCTCGCACCAGATGAGATCGGAGTACGGCGCATAGGCCAGAGCCCGCTTGATGGGCGTGGCCATACTCGGCGTGGTCTTGTAGAAGCCTTCGGGGGTGCGCTCGCCGGTGAGGAACTCGCGATCGCGCTCGTCGACGTCACTGGTGATGAGATTGGCGGCCAGCGCATCGGTACGAGCCAGCACCAGCGTGTCGACGCCGAGCACGTCGGCGGCGAGACGGGCCGCCGACAGGGTGCGGATGTGCTGCTGGGTCGGCACCAGCACCTTGCCGCCCATGTGGCCGCACTTCTTCTCCGACGCCAGCTGATCCTCGAAGTGCACGCCGGCGGCGCCGGCCTCGATCATGCCCTTCATGAGCTCGTAGGCGTTGAGGGCGCCACCGAAACCGGCCTCGGCGTCGGCCACGATGGGAAGCATCCAGTCGCGCTGGGGCTCCCCATCGTTCTCGGCCCACTCGATCTGGTCGGCCCGGCGCAGTGCGTTGTTCAACCGCTCGACCACCTTGGGCACCGAGTTGGCGGGATAGAGCGACTGGTCGGGGTACACCTGGCCGGCCACGTTGGCGTCGCCGGCCACCTGCCATCCCGAGAGGTACAGCGCCGGGAGCCCGGCCTTGGCGTACTGGATGGCCTGGCCGCCGGTCATGGCACCGAGGGCGTGCACGTAGTCCATGTCGGCGAGACGTTGCCAGAGCTTCTTGGCGCCGGCCTTGGCCAGTGTGCAGTCGGGCACGATCGACCCGCGCAGCTTCACCACGTCTTCGGCGCTGTAGTCGCGGGTGATGCCCTCCCAACGGGGATTGGTGGCCCAGTCGTGCTCGAGCGCCTCGACCTGCTGGCGGTACGTTGACGTGCTTTCGGTGGTCATTGGAGTGGTGTCCTTCTTCTCGTCGTTGAGATGTTGGGGGGGGGTTGGTTACAGACGCTCGTAGGCGGGTTCGGTGAGGAAGGGGAGGAAGTCGGGGCTGAGCACCGTCTCCTCGAAGATCTCCCTGGCCTCGGCATAGCGACCGGCGATGAGGCCCTCGGGCCCGACCTCGGCCCCGATGGCCGCCAGTTCCGCATCGATGATCTCGACCACCATCTGGTCGGTGATGGTGCGGCCGTCGGCGAGCGTCGAGTGGTGGGTGCGCCACTGCCACACCTGGGCGCGGCTGATCTCGGCGGTCGCGGTGTCCTCCATGAGGTTGTGGATTGCGGCGGCGCCGATGCCGGTCAGCCACGACGAGAGATAGCGGAGGCCGATCTCGACGTTGGTGCGCAGTCCCTCCTCGGTGATGGAGCCCTCGGTGCGGTCGACGGCCAGAAGGTCGGCGGCGGTCACCGCCACGTCGTCGCGAAGGCGGCTGATCTGGTTCGGTTCGTTGCCGAGCACAGCGTCGAACTCGGCCATGACCACGGGAATCAGGTCGGGATGAGCGACCCATGTGCCGTCGCAGCCGTCGGTGGCCTCGCGACGCTTGTCGATGCGCACTTTGGCCAGAGCATTCTCGGTCACCTCGGGCTCCTTTCGGTTGGGGATGAACGCCGCCATGCCGCCGATGGCGTGGGCGCCTCGGCGGTGGCAGGTGGCAATCATCAGTTCGGTGTAGGCGCGCATGAACGGGGCGGTCATTCCGACGTCGGCCCGATCGGGCAGGACGAACTCGGGATGACGGGCGAACTTCTTCGCAACGCTGAAGATGTAGTCCCAGCGGCCGGCGTTGAGCCCCGACGAGTGGTCACGCAACTCGAACAGGATCTCGTCCATCTCGAAGGCGGCGGTGATCGTCTCGATGAGCACCGTGGCCTTGATGGTCCCGACGGGGATGCGCAGCCACTCCTGGGCGTAGACGAACACGTCGTTCCAGAGGCGGGCCTCGAGGTGGTTCTCGAGCTTGGGCAGGTAGAAGTACGGGCCGGTACCGGCGTCGAGGGCGGGCCGGGCCGAGTGGAACATGAGCAGGCCGAAGTCGAAGAGGCTGGCCGAGATGGGCTCGCCGTCGACCTCGCAGTGCTTCTCGGTGAGGTGCCAGCCGCGGGGCCGCATCACCAGCGTGGCCCGATCGTCGGCGAGCGAGTAGGTCTTGGCCTCGGTCTCGAGCTGCAGCGTGCCGAGGTGGGCGTCGCGGACGTTTCGCTGTCCCTCGAGCATGTTCGACCACGTGGGGGAGGAGGCGTCCTCGAAGTCGGCCATGAACACTCGGGCTCCGGAGTTCAGCGCGTTGATCATCATCTTGGGGTCGACCGGTCCGGTGATCTCGACCCGCCGGTCGAGCAGGTCCTTGGGCACCGGCCCGATCTGCCAGTCGCTCTCGCGAATCGACGCAGTGTCGGTGAGAAAGTCGGGACGCTCGCCCGCATCGAGTCGTACCTGGCGTTCGGCGCGCGCCTCGAGCAGCGCTTGGCGGCGGGGCCCGAACTCGCGCTGCAGGAGGGTGAGGAAGGTCACGGCCTCGTCGGGAAGGATCTCGCCGGTGAGGGGATGCGGAGTCGTCCGTGCAGTCATGTCCTGCACTATTGGTGCTGAGAAGGGAAACAATCAAGGACTTTGGTCCCAAATATTGCGTTTGAGTGGGTGATTTCACTAAGATCGATGAATCTTATGACAACCGCCACTCTCGATCTCGACGTCTTCGGCCATCGGCTTCGCCATTTCCGTCGCCAGCGCAAGCTCACCCTCGACCAGCTCGGCGAGCTCGTCGCCAAACCGGCGCCGTACCTCTCCCAGCTCGAGAACGGCCACACCGAGCCGAAGCTGTCGCTCTTGGGCGATCTCGCGGGCGCCCTCGGTGTCTCGCTCGGGGAGTTGGTCGACAATGCGCCTCCGAACCGACGCGCCGACCTCGAGATCCGTCTGGCCAAAGCCCAGGCCAACCCGGCCTACGCCGGCCTGTGCCTGCCGCACCTGAAGCCGTCGGCCAAGGTGGGCGACGACATCCTCGAACACCTCCTCGCGCTGTACGACGCCTGGCAGGGAGCCGATGCCGCCGGCTCGGGAACCGATCCCGTCCGGGCCGCCAACCTCCGGCTGCGCCGCGAGATGCGAGAACGCGACAACTACTTCGAGGGCATCGAACGCCTGGCCGCCGAGGCCCTGAACGCCATCGGGTATCCGGGGTACGGACCCGTGTCGGAGCGCAACGTGGGCGACATCGTGGCCAATTACGGCTTCTCGATCGACCGCGTACAGGATCTGCCGGTCACGTCGCGTTCGATCACCGATCTTCGGAACCGCGTCATCTACATCCCGCAGCGCAACGAGATCAGCACCCGGGCGTCACGCTCGATCGTTCTGTCGACCCTCGGCCATTTCGTGCTCGACCACGGCGATCCCGTCAACGTCGAGGACTACCTGCGCCAGCGGGTCGAGAGCAACTATTTCGCGGCCGCCGTACTGGCCCCCCAGGCGCCGGTGGTCCGTCAGCTCCGCGAGGCCAAGGCCGAGGGTCAGATCGCGGCCGAGGACATCAAGGATCTGTTCTACGTGTCCTACGAGATGGCGGCGCACCGCATCACCAACCTCGCCACCCGTCACCTCGACATCAGCGTGCACTTCCTGCGCACCGACAACGAGGGGGTGATGTGGAAGGCCTACGAGAACAACGACGTGCCCCTTCCCACCCATCCCGACGGCACCATCGAGGGCATGCGTGTGCCCGCCACCTGGGGCCCGCGTCAGGCGTTCATGGCCGACGACACGTTCACGCTGCACCCCCAGTACACCGACACCGTCACCGGCCAGTTCTGGTGCGTCACCCACGTCGAAACCGACACGACCCCCTACAACGCCGTCACCCTGGGAACCACGGCCGACCAGGCCAAGTACTTCCGCGGCAGCGATACGACCCGCCGCTTCGTCTCGCCGGCCAACGACCCGCAGACCGCGGCGCGCGAGCGGGCCATGCGCCGGCTGGCCGGCCAGGTGTGGCCCTCGGCACGCGATCGCCACCAGGTGGTGGCCACCGGGCTCGATGGTCCCGGTGGTTTCGACCCCTATCCCGGCGTCGACATGGACGAGGTCATCGACTTCCTGGGCCGTCGAGACGACGCCTGAGCGGCAGGTCGATCAGCTGTCGCGCCCACCGACGGCGATGAGCCGGGGTCGGGTGGGCTCCGCCTCACCGGAAGCCGGGTGGGCGGCCTTGGCCGATGTGAGGGCTTCGTCGGCCGTCTTGGCCTCTTCGATGATCGCCTGGGCGCGCTCTTCGGCTCTCCGGGTCAGCGCCGCCGCCGACCGCCGGGTGGAGTCGAGCAGCCCGGCGGCGTTCACCCGATCGTCTTCGGCGTCGGCCAGGAGCTGCTTCGACTGAGCTTGAGCTTTGCGCAACAGGTCCCGGGCCATGGACTCGGCCTGGGCGACGATCTCTTCGGCGTTGGCCGTCGCGGCGGCGACGATGCCCTCGGCCTCCGCACTGGCGTCGGCGCGGGCCTGGCTGCGAAGTCGAACCGCGCCCTCGTTGGCCGATCGCAACAGCATCGTCAGTTCTCGAGCGACCCGGTCGTACTGCTCGCCGCGGATCTCGTGGTCCGCCGACACCTGACCGTCCGCCTGCACCGGCGCTGCTCTCAGCTCGGCCTGCAGCGTCTCCACCTGTTCCGAGACCTTCTGGAGGAACTCGGTGACCTCGACCTGATCGAAGCCGCGTCGCGCGATGGTGAAGGTGTGATGCCGGATTGCAGGGGGAGTGAGCATGTGATCCTCTCGAAGCACCTCCCCTATATCGACCGCTTCCGTGCCGTCCTGAGGGATTGCGCTAAACACGGGTCATGCGGCTCCTCTACGTCGATATCGACACCTTGCGGCCCGATCACCTGGGCTGCTATGGCTATCCCCGCGACACCAGCCCGAACATCGACGCCCTCGCGGCCGAGGGAACCCAATTCACGAACGTCTATGCGAGCGACGTGCCGTGCCTGCCGAGCCGCACCGCGCTGGTCACCGGTACGTTCGGCATCCGCAACGGTGTGGTGAACCACGGTGGGGTCGCCGCCGATCTCCGGCCCGAGGGACCCGACCGCGGTTTCACGTCACGGTTCGCCCGTCTGAGCTGGCCCGCCGCGTTCTTCGATCTGGGCTGGCACACCGCCAGTTTCTCGAGCTTCCCGTTGCGTCACTCGGCGCCGTGGTGGAACAGCGGGTTCATGCAGGCGATGAACCTCATGCGCAACTCGGGCGGCGAGATGGCCCACGAGGTCACGCCGGGTGCCCTCGAGTGGCTGCGGCGGTGGGGCGAGCGCGACAACTGGTTCCTGCACGTGCACTACTGGGATCCCCACACGCCGTACAACACTCCGCTCGACTACGGGAACCCCTTCGAGGGCGATCCGATCCCCGACTGGATCACCGACGAGGTCATCGCTCACCATCGCAGCCTGCCGGGTCCCCACACTGCGCAGGAGCCGTGGGGGTTCACCCCCGACGAGCACGGTCCGCCCCCGGCTCGCCAGCCGTGGGACATCTCCTCGGTCGACGACGTGCGCACGACCTTCGACGGTTACGACGTGGGCATCCGCTACGCCGACGATGCCGTCGGTGAGCTGTTGAACCAGCTGGCCGACCTCGGCGTGCTCGACGAGACCGCCGTGTTGGTCAGCTCCGACCACGGCGAGGCCTTCGGTGAGCTCGGCGTGTATGCCGACCACCAGGCTGCCGATGAGGCGACCTGTCGCCTCCCGGCCGTGTTGCGGTGGCCCGGCGAGACGCCCCCCGGCCTCGTCGACGACGGGCTGCACTACCACCTCGATGTCGGCGCCACCGTCGTCGAGCTTGCCGGTGCACCGGTGCCCGACGAGTGGGACGGCGAGTCGTTCGTCGCCGGACTGGCGCAGGGTCGAGCACCCTCGAGGGATCACCTGGTGCTGTCGCAGGGAGCCTGGGCCTGCCAGCGCGGTGTGCGCTGGGGCGATCGGCTCTTCCTGCGTACGTTCCACGACGGCTATCACGCCTGGCCCGACGAGATGGTCTTCGACGTGGTGGCCGACCCTCACGAGCAGAACGACCTGGCACCGACCGATCCGGTCGCCGTCGCCGCCGGTGGCGACCTGCTCGACGCCTGGACGGCGCGGAACCTCGCCTCGTCCTTCAGCCCGGTCGATCCGATGCAGATCGTGCTCGACGAGGGCGGACCCTTCCACACCCGTGGCCGGCTACCGGATTACCTCGAACGCCTCCGGGTCACCGGACGCGCGCAATGGGCCGATGTGCTCGCGAAGAGTCACCCGTCCGAAGCGTCGGGGTAGCGAGTCTCAGCACGCTCCGGTCTCCTCACTCACGGCGCACAAACCCGTGTTGCGAAGGACCACTGACACGCCGCTCGGGTCACAACACGCCACGCCCGGATACAGGCCGGGGTGGAAAATCAGTTCGATGTAGCGGCTGTCGGCGCTGCCGTTGACCTTGTAGTCGGTCAGCTGCGCCCGGACGAAGCCGATCACGTTGAACTCGGCGTTGGCGCCGTTGCCGGTCGCCTGGTCGAACAGCGGCACCGCGAAGACCTCGCCGGAATCGACGAGGCTCTGGAGAGCGGAGGCGACCGAGCCGGCCATGGCGCCCGGGTTGCCCTCGATGACCTCAGGGGGATAGAGCGTGCCGGAGTAGCCGTTCTCGATCCAGTCCTTCTGGTCGTTGTTGCTGTTGGATCCCCCGTCGAAGTCGAGGCTGCCCCAGTTCCCTGGAACCGGATCGCCGCCGTTGCAGGCCGCGGGCTGCGCGCCTTTGCCGTAGGGGACGATGATCGGGCCGATCGGCGTCGAGCCCACGGGGTCCCATCCGGCGAGATCGGCCTGGAGGGCTTCCATGCAGATGCCGAAAGGCCGTGCACCCGAGACACCCTCGATTCCGAATCGAGCACTCGATCGCGACGAAACAGTGGTGGAGCTGAAGCCCAGCACCGGGGCAAAGACGTAGTCGACCGGTTCGCTCACCACGACCGTGACGATGGGTGTCCCGCTCGTGGCAACATCGGTCTCGCAGATCTCCATGGTTGCCGTCGATGCGTTGGCCGCCACGACCGCAGCGGCGTCGACGCAGGCCGTGATCTCCGACGATCCCGCCGCGAGCGACTGGCTGGCGGCGAGGGCACCGGCGTCGGCCGCGGTCACGGTGCGTGAACTGGCCAGACGGGCGTTTCCGAGGTCGACCGCAATGGCCGCCGATCCGAAAAGGGCAACGAGGGCTGCGGCGACGATGAACGCGGCTGCGCCCCGTTCAGGATCGCCCAGCTTGCGCGAGGAGTTCGTGGTTTCCATCAGAGCGCCGCACATTGGAACGCACCACTGCCTTCGACGGTCAGCGTCGTGGTCTGGACGAACAAGAGATCGACGGTTTCGAGCCGAGAGACCGACACCTCGACGATCTCGCCTTCGCGGCCATCACAGGGCTGATCGACATCGGGCGTGACCGTGACGACGAGGTTTGGTGGAGACCCGAGCGTCTGTTGGGCACGGGCGACGATCTCGGCTCGCGTCGAATCCGAACCATCGCTGGCGAAGAGCGCGCCATCGCGGGCGGCCCCCTCCATCTCGAGGGCATGGGTGTACACCGTGCCGACTTGGATGGCTCCGATCAGGAGCATCGAGAGAAGTGGCATCAGCAGAGCGAACTCGATCGCGGCGGCACCGCGTTCGGCCGTCCTGGCCCTGGCGGGGCAGTTGTTCATGGCCCGACGGTTATCGACACCGAGCACGGCTTGGTCGAGCCCGAGTCGAGGCTTTGGAAGTGGATCTTGTAGTTGCCGTTGCCGCTCTGGAACGTGATCGACCCGGAGAAACCGGCGTCGACCCAGATGTCGGTCGCCTTGTTCTTCCTTTCGCCGTCGAAGTCGGGAACCGTGCACGTGGGCGCCGGTGTGGGTGTCGGTGTGGGGCTGGGTGTCGGGGTCGGGGTCGGGGTGGGTGTCGGTGTGGGGCTGGGTGTTGGCGTGGGGCTGGGTGTCGGGGTCGGTGTGGGGCTGGGGTCGGGTGTCGGGGACGGTGTGGGGTCGGGTGTCGGGGACGGCGTCGGGGACGGTGTGGGCGTCGGCGTCGGTGTCGGTGTGGGTGTCGGTGTCGGCGTTGGTGTGGGGCCGGCGGTCGGGGTCGGTGTGGGCGTCGGGGTCACCGGCGTGCCGTCACAGGTCCGCGCCACCGACGTGTACGTCGCCGCCTGGTGGAGTTGGCTCGTGGCGGTCGCGTCGACCTCTCTCCCGTCGAGGAAACTGAACATGTGGGTCAGCTGTGCCACCTCGTGCGACAGCGTGACGACAACGCGGTCGCCTCGGTCCGCCCCGTCGGGAAGGTCGACCGAGACGACGGTGGCATCGGTCAGACGGAGGCGACTGCAGATCTCGTCGAGGGTTGCGTCCATGTCGGCCACGAGCGGCTCAGAGAAATTGACGGCCGCTTCCCTGGCCAGCTGCTGTGCGTCTCCATGAACCGCATTGTTCTGTCCGACGATCGAACCGGCCTCGATGATGCCGGCCAGAAGCGTGATCAGGAGCCCGAAAACGAGCGCGAACTCGACGGCCGCGACGCCGCTTTCGGTCCGCCGAGAAGCTCTTGGTGATCGCGCCACGATTCGGAACCGCCCAGGCTATGGGGAAGGGGAGGTATTTCTGTCGCCACGGCGATACCCGCCGTAGCAACACCTATCTTGTCGGCACAACAGCAATCCTTCCTGAGTGAGTCAAACTCCTCTAGGCCATTCGACTGGCCTGGATTCCCCGCTCTGCGAATCGCCCGGCCATGCCCCAGCTGACTAGGGTCACCCGTCGGAGCCGCCAAACGCCACGGGGGAGTACATGACCGGCATCGAGACCAACGTCGATGGCAAGGTGGCCATCGTCACCGGAGGCTCGCGCGGCATCGGCAAGGCCGTCGCCGCTGCCCTTGCCACCTCGGGTGCACAGGTGATGATCACCAGCCGCAAGGCCGACGTCTGCGAGGCCGCGGCGGCCGAGATCGGCCACGGCTGCCAGTGGCGAGCCGCCAACGTGAGCGACGCCGAAGCCGCCGCAGGTGTGGTGAACGACACCATGACCGAGCTCGGCTCGATCGACATTCTCGTGAACAACGCCGCCACCAACCCCTACGCCGGCCCGGTGATCGACGCCGACATCCCCCGGTGGGACAAGACGTTCCAGGTCAACCTGACCTCGCCATTGCAGTGGGCCCAGCTCGTGTGGAACGCCTCGATGAAGGAGAACGGCGGCTCGATCGTGAACGTCGCATCAGTGGGCGGATTCGTCACCAGTCGCTTCATCGGCAGCTACAACATCTCGAAATCGGCGCTGATGCACCTCACCCGCCAGCTGGCCGCCGAGCTGTCACCGCAGGTGCGGGTCAACGCAGTGGCGCCAGGGCTGGTGAAGACCGATTTCGCCAAGTTCCTGTGGGAGGGCGAGAAGGAAGCCGCCGCGGCCGAGCACTACCCCCTCAAACGCATCGGCGAGGTCGGCGACATCGCCAATGCCGTGCACTTCCTCGCCTCCGACGCGTCGGGTTGGATCACCGGCCAGACGATCGTGCTCGACGGTGGGGGACTCATCCGATTCGGCGAGGAGATCTGATGCCGGCCAAACCACTGAACACCGACGACTTCGGCGGCGAGATGTACAACCTCGGCATGAGTCCCGGGGCGCGACCGCTGCTGGACAAGGTGATCGCCTTCATCGCCGACGAGATCGAGCCCGTCACCGACGAGTTCTACCGGCTGGGCGAGGGCCGAGCCGAGCGCTTCAGCTACGGCGATGGCCAGCTCGAGCTGCTCGACGGGCTGAAGAACAAGGCCAAGGCGAACGGCCTGTGGAACTTCTTCCTTCCCAACGCCGAGACCGGCCAGGGGCTGAGCAACCTCGACTACGCCTACATCGCCGCTGAGCTCGGTAAGAACCCCATTGCGTCCGAGGTGCTCAACTGCTCGGCCCCCGACACCGGCAACATGGAGGTACTCGAACGGGTCGGCACTCCCGAGCAGAAGAAGCAGTGGCTCGAACCGCTGCTGGCCGGCGAGATCCGCTCCGCCTTCGCCATGACCGAGCCGGGTCTGGCGTCCTCCGATGCCAAGAACATCGCCACCCGGGCCGAGCTCGACGGCGACGAGTGGATCATCAACGGCGAGAAGTTCTACGCGTCCGGTGCTGGCGACCCGCGGTGCAAGATCATGATCGTGATGGTGCGCACCAACCCCGATGCGGCGGCACACCTCCAGCAGTCACAGATCCTGGTGCCCATCGACACGCCCGGCGTCGAGATCGTGGGCCCGATGCACGTCTTCGGCGAAGACGACGCGCCGCACGGTCACATGCACATCCGCTTCGACGACGTGCACGTGCCGAAGGACAACATCCTCCTCGGCGAGGGTCGAGGCTTCGAGATCTCCCAGCTCCGACTCGGCCCCGGTCGCATCCACCACTGCATGCGGTCGATCGGGTCGGCCGAGAAGGCCTTGGAACTATTGATCGAGCGGGGCCTGAGCCGCGAAGCGTTCGGCAAGCCCCTGGTGAAGCTGGGCAAGAACATCGAGGTCGTGTCGCGGGCCCGTATCGACATCGAAGCCATGCGGCTCATGGTGCTGAGGGCCGCCAAGGCCATGGACCTCATGGGCAACGCCGAGGCCCGCGTGTGGGTCAGTGCGGTGAAGGCCATGGTTCCCGAACGCGTCTGTCAGATCATCGACGAGGCCATCCAGATGCACGGCGCCACCGGCGTGTCGCAATGGACGCCGCTGGCCCGTATGTACACGAACACCCGCACCCTGCGGATCGCCGACGGCCCCGACGAGGTGCACCACATGGTGGTCGGCCGGGCCGAGGTCGCCCGCTACACCACCACCGTCGGCGGCGTCGTCGACGTCGGCCGGAACTGATCAACCGAGCAGCGGCGCCCCGGCGAGGTTGGCGACGTCGATCTGATCCCGGGTCACGCGTTCGAGCCAGTTCTGCTGACGCCCATCGAGGACGTCGACGATCTCGCCCCAGTGCACTGCCACAATCGCGCCGGGCGTGACGGTGGCGTCGATGGCCGACAGCCGGCGGTCGACACGAACGCTGCGGCGCTCGCTCGGCCCCAGTGCCAAGCCCGTTCGGTCCCAGCTCAGCGTGGGTCCCTCGATCACTGCGAGGCCGTCGGACCGGTCGACGACCGAGCCCCAGCTGATGTGACACTGCTGCACCATGTCGAGGGGCTGGCGGCCGCCCCGGCCTTCCCGTAGCAGTCCGACCCACGGGTAGACGCAGAACACGTGGAAGGCATGGTGGGGGAGCCCACCGGCCTCGACGCCCGCCGTCACCCGGCGGAGCTCGTTACCCGCTCGGGGACCGAAGCGATCGACGAGATGCCAGCCCCAGTCGTTGGTCTCGACTCGGCCACACAGCTCGTTTCCGATCCAGTAGGCCTCGACCACCCGGTCGTCGAGGGGGTCGTCGCTGCGAATAGCACCGGCCAGCAGCTCGAGATAGGGCCACGCCCCTTCGAAGGCGTGGGCCAGCTCGACCAGCCCCGCATCGTAGGCCAATTCGCCGGACCGGTAGGCGGCGAGCTCGGTGGTGCCGGCCGGGCCGCAGTAGCCGAGCGCATTCGGCGGTACGGCGAAACGGGCGAACCGGAGCGCTCCCTCGACGGTCACGGCGAGGCAAGGGGCTCGGGCTGGTTTCGGCTGAGGGCACCGAGCACGGCGAAGGCGGCGCCGCATGCCAGGAGTGCGACTCCGGCCGGACGCAGATCGATACTGCGGATGCCGGCGTTCAACAACGCGGTGATGACGGCGCCGAGCACGAGCACAGCGGTGACGTCGACGGCTTGGGCGCGTGCCAGGGCGAAGTGCCAGCTCATCACGAACGCCGACAGGAAGGCTCCGGTGAGAAGGGCCCAGCCCCATTGCGTCGCGGTCAGGCCGGTGAGATCCGAGACCGCGCCCCGCAGTACCGCCCAGACGAGCAGTACCAGGGCGCCCCCTGCCATGCGCGAAGTGCCCACGATGAGCTCGCCTACTCCCCGTATGAGGAGCGATCGAACGAGGATCACCTCCGCGGCCCAGCACAGCGTGGCCATCCCGATCAACACCTCGCCGGTGTGGAGGCCCATCAGGTCGACCCCGCCCATCGTGGCCGCGTAGCCGGCAATGATGAACGCGATGGCCAACACATGCGGCCACCGCAGCTGTTCACGCAGCACGAGCGCGGCACCGATGGCCACCCAGATCACGAGCGTCTTGTGGATGAAGGCGGCGTCGGTCGAGGTCGCACGCTGGAGGCCCTCGAAGAACAGCACGAACGGCACGCTGCCGCCGATGACGGCCACCAGGCCGAGGCCGATGCGTTGACGTCGGGTGGTGGTCCGGCGGACCGCCTCGGCCCGTGGGCGGACCCGGGAGGCAGCGATCAGGACGGTCGCGATGATCGCCGCGGCAACGAGGTTCTTGGCTGTGGTGTAGGTGGTGGCGTCGTCGAATTCGCGCACGCCGTACCCGTTGACGAACACCGAGAATCCGGAGACGACTGCCGTGACGGCGGCAAAGCCCAGGCCGACCGATCGTCGTGACGAGTAGAATCGTGGTGCTACCTGGGAGCGACTGGTTCGCGTTGTCATGACATGTCTCCGCTGGAGGTGGAAGGCGCGAGGTCGGCTCGCGCGGTGAGAATCGCATGGGCTTCGGCGTCGGCGAGTGTGGAAACGGCGAAGCCCGTGTGGATGACGAGCCAGGTGTCGGGCGCGATCTCGGGTGCGTCGAGCCCGAGGGTGATGGTGGAGACGCGGGTGGGCCGCCCGTCGACGTCGACCAGCGCCGACGAGGTGGCCGCGTCGTGCTCGATCACCCGGCCGAGGTCACTGAGGCACATGAGCCAGCACCTCCTCGGCGGCCCGCCACACCAGGTCGTCGAACGCCGCCACGACCGCGTCGGAGAAGCCGTCGCCGTCGCTCGTGTCGTCGGGCTCGAGACCCAGTACGACGAGCCGGTCGGGGAGTCGGTCGAGCGCACGCCCGAGGGCCACGGCTGCGGCGATCCCCGGGCCATGGCTGCTGGCCGAGGGAGCCGGACGGAGGTCCTCGGCCAGACCATCGAGACGGTGCAGGGTGCCGGCCGGCGAGCCGGTGCGAATCGCGTCGAGCACCAGTACGAAGGACCGGCCACTCCAGGCGTCGAGGAGTCGGGAGGGTTCGCCGTCGAGGGTCGCCGTATCGACGTCGTCGGGTAGTTGCGTGGACAGCACCGCAACCGCACAGGGCCCGATGCCGTCGTCGCGCCGCCACCGGTTGCCCACCCCGATCACCAGCGGGTTCACGACTCGCCCTCCCGGCCCCGGTCGACGGTGAGGTCGAGGAAATGGGTGGCGCAGGAAATGCAGGGATCGTGATTGCGGATGGTGACCTCTGCCGCCCGTCGGAGCGCCTCGTCGGGCATGTCGAGGTTGGCCTCGACGAAGTGGAACAGATCGTGTTCGATCGTGGGCTGGTTCTGCGAGGTGGGCGGAATGATGTCGGCGTCGGTGATGATGCCGTCGCGGTCGATCGAGTAGCGGTGATACAGCATGCCGCGGGGTGCTTCGGTGGCTCCGTGGCCGGTGCCGGCGCGTGGTGGCACCGGCTGGGCCGCAGGTTCGGGTGGCTGGTAGCCGTCGATCACCCGCAGCGCCTCCTCGCAGGCGTGCACGACCTCGACCGCTCGTACCACGATGCTCTTGAAGGGACTCCGGCATTCCGCGCCGAGTCCGGCGCGGTCGGCCGCAGCGGTGGCCACGGGCCCGAGGCGATCGCGGGCCAGGCTGAATCGGGCGAGCGGACCGACCAGGTAGTTCCCGCGGTCGAGGAGATGGGCATGCTTGGCGGTCGAATGGGCGACTTGGGTTTCGGCGATGTGGTCGCCGAACTCGGCGATGTCGATGTCGAGACCCCGATCGGAGATGAGCCGCCGACCGAGCACCGGATAGTGGTCGCCGTCGACCAGGCAGACCAGCTCGTGGTCGGTATCGAGATCGGGAAAGTCGAGACCCGCCACCCAGTCGGTGGCGGCCACGGCGAGCTCGAGGGCCCGGTCGAGTCGTGGTCGGAACGCCTGCAGCGCCGAACGGCGCCGGTGCTCGGTAGAACCCGCCCACCTTCACGTTCACCGGGTGAATGGCCCGACCACCGACCACCTCGAGCACCTCGTTGCCGATCTTCTTCAGCTCGAGACCCCGTTCGACCGCGCCGCGGTCGAGGGCCGCGAGCTCGATCGCGCTGTCGACGCCGAAGAAGTCGGGCGCATGCAGCAAGTGCACGTGCAGGGTGTGGCTCTCGATCCACTCGCCGCAGTACAGGAGGCGGCGCAGCTCCTCGATCGGTTCGCCGACCTCGACCCCGCATGCGTCCTCGATCGCCGCGCAGGCCGACATCTGATAGGCCACCGGGCAGATGCCGCAGATGCGCGCCGTGATGTCGGGCGGCTCGGTGTGGGCCCGCCCTCGCAGGAAGCCCTCGTAGAAGCGGGGCGGCTCGAAGATCCGGAGCTTCACGTCGTCGACCTTCCCGTCGACGATGCGCACATGCATGCCGCCCTCGCCCTCGACGCGACTGAGGGCCCCGGTGTCGAGCCGGCCGGCTCCGGCCTTGTGGGTCACGACGTACTCCTCTCACTCAGCGTCACCGGCACGGGCCGGGGCTGGTCGCGGAACGGTTCCGACCACGCGTTGAATGTGTGGAAGACCCGGTACTGCTCGTCTTCGGGCATACCCATCGAGGTGAGCAGCGGCGCCAGCACCTCGGGTCGGGCGCTGTCCATCGGGCCGAAACAGCCGTAGCACCCGCGTCCGAAGCGAGGACACAGCGCGCCGCAGCCCCCATGGGTGACCGGCCCGAGGCACGGGGTCCCCTCGGCAACCAACACGCAGGGCTGTCCGGCCATCTTGCATTCGATGCACACGCTGTCGGTGGCGATCTGCGGTCGGCGGCCGGCGAGGAACGAGCCGATCACCTCCAGGAGCTGGCGCTTGTCGATGGGACAGCCGCGCAGCTCGAAGTCGACGTTGATGTGGTCGGAGATCGGTGTCACCGTGTCGAGGACCGACAAGAAGTCGGGGGTGGCGTAGACGATGCGCATCAGTTCCTCGACGTCGCCGAAGTTCCGGAGCGCCTGGATCCCGCCGGCGGTCGCACAGGCGCCGATCGTGACCACGGCGGCCGACTTCTCGCGGACGGTGTGGATCCGCTCGACGTCTTCGGCCGTGGAGATGCTGCCTTCGACGATCGAGAGGTCGAAGGGGCCGTCGGTGGTCGCCGACGATCCTTCGAGGAAGTAGGCAATGTCGATCAGCTCGGCCACACGGAGCAGCTCGTCCTCGCAGTCGAGCAGCGTGAGCTGGCAGCCGTCGCAGCTCGCGAACTTCCAGATCGCCACCGACGGACGTTTCGATTCGGCGGTCATCGTTCCCTCACCGCCAACAGGGGCTCGGCTTCGTCCCATCGCAGGACCGGTCCGTCGACGCAGGTGAACAGCGGGCCGAGCTGGCAGTGGCCGCACCGCCCCACGCCGCACTGCATGTTGCGTTCGAGCGACACCTGGATCGCGTCGGGCGCGACGCCGCGATCCATCAGCTCGCGTGCGACGACGCGCATCATGATCTCGGGACCGCACACGATCGCTTCCACGGTGGCGGGGTCGCCGATCGCCGACCCGAGGGCGACGGTGACAGGGCCGACTCGTCCGTTCCAGATGTCGGTGGCGTGGTCGACGGTGAGCAGTGGCCGCAATGTCGCCCAGTGCGTGGCGATCTCGTTTCGGTACAGCATCGCGTCGGGGCTGCGAGCGCCGACCAGCAGCTGAGCCGACGAGGTGCCCAGGGTTCCTGCCGCAGCCGCTTCGACCACCGGTCGCAGCGGTGCCAGACCGAGGCCACCGGCGATGATCAAGAGGCGGCGCCCGCGAAGACGACTCAGATCCCAGCCGCGTCCGAAGGGGCCACGGCTGCCGAGCTCGGCGCCGGGCTCGCAACTCGTCAGCGCTCGGGTGGTGGCGCCGACGTCTCGGATCGTGTGGTCGACACGGCTGCCGTCACCGACCCCCGAGTACGAGATGGCCACCTCGCCGACCCCCGGTGCCCACAGCATGGCGAACTGACCGGGTGTCGGGGTGAGCGACGGCTCGGCGAGTGCCAGCGACAGGGTGACGGTGTCGTCGAGCTCACGGCGCACCGCCTCGACGGTCGCCATGGTCGGGACGAGGGTGGTCACGGCTGGTTCAGAGCGCACGCGAACCCCCGTAGAGATCCATCAACTGGAGACGGGTGGCGTGCAACCGGTCGCGAAGCAGCGTGGCCATCCGTTGGTAGATCTTGTTCCCCAGCGCCGGGTCGGCGGCACAGGCGCGACGTACCGCCCCGGCGTCGAAGCGCACGGCATGACCGGGACCGACCGCGGTGAGGTCGAACTCCGATCGGAACGGCTCGGCCACCCACGACACCCCCGCGACGTCGCCGGTGTTCAGCCGGCCGATGATGGTGGTGCCGAGGGGCGCACCGTGCATCGACACGTCGAGCTCGCCGTCGATGACGATCCAGAACCACTCGCAGGGCCCACCCAGGGTGAGGAGACGGTCGCCCTCGGCCACGTCGACCATCGCGCCGCACGCGGCGAGCTCGGCGAGCTCGGTGTCGGAGAGGTCGCGGCAGAAGGGCTGGCTGCTCAGCTCGGTGATCAGATCGGTGGGGGTGGAAGTCATGACGTGATCGCCTCCGTGATGTCGATGCCGGTGGGGCACCACGTGATGCAGCGTCCGCACCCGACACACCCCGAGCTGTCGAATTGGTCGTGCCAGGTCACGAGCTTGTGCAGGTACCACTGCCGGTAGCGCGAGGTGGGGCTCGTTCGAACCGAGCCGCCGTGGATGTACGCGAAGTCGAGCGAGAAGCAGCTGGCCCATGTCTGCCAGCGCTCGGCGCCACCGTCGTCGAGTCGGGTCTGGTCGCTGATGCTCGTGCAGAAGCAGGTGGGACAAACCATCGTGCAGTTGCCGCACGTGAGGCACCGCTCGGCGACGGCGTCCCAGCCGACGTCATCGGGTGCCGCGGCCGCCGTTGCGATGGCCTCGGAATCGAGGTGCCGGGTCTGTCGAGCGCCGGCGGCATCGACGAGGTCGTCAGCGCTCCGGCAGTCGGCCTCGGTGGCTGCCGAGTCGAGCCCGGCCCGGGTGAGGACCGCGGCGCCACTGTCGGTCTGGGGCTCGGCGACGAGGGACCCGTCGGAGAGCTCGGTGAGCACGATGTCGGCCAATGGGCCCGGTCGGGGTCCGGTTCCGGCCGACACGCAGAAGCACGTTGCGACCGAATCGGTACAGGCGGCGGCCACCACCAACAGGTCGTCGCGGCGCCGGCGGTAGGCCGCGTCATCGGCCAGAACCGTGTCGAGCACACCGATGGCGGCGAGGTCACACGCCTGGATGCCAAAGAACGCGAGCGGCTTGTCGGGCGCAGCCGGTGCGGGGTCGATCACCATGGCGCCGTCGGTGCGACGGGTCGAGATCACCAGGGTGCGTTCCTCGTGCAGGAAGCGCTTCCACGACATCGACGGCGGCCCGTGGGCGAAGGCAGTGTCGGCCTCGGACGGAACAGCCCGATACTTGCCGGGCGATTGGTCGTCGAGCCAGCCTCGGGGCAGCTGATCGGCGTGGGTGATCTCGTCGAGGGTCACAACGCTGTCGCGGGCGGTCGGGCCGATGACCACGTGGCCGTCGCGTAGCGTCGAGATCAGCGAGTCGAGGTCGGCGATGGTTAGCGAGAAGGCTGCCCGGCGAGGAGGGGCAGCCGTCGCTCCGCTGTCGCTCATCGACCGGTCCTCCTGGGTGAATCGTCATCACGATTGCACGTCAGAAACCCGCCGAACGAAAGGGTCAAAGGTCCCGAGGGCGCCCACCCACCTCGTTCTCGAGGTCGTTCTGGTGGAGCAGCGGCGGCGTCAGCCGCCTGCTTGCCCCACCAGAACTCAGTCCTTGGCGGCCTCGATCGCGTTCCAGACCGTCATGGCCGTGAGGGGCATGTCGATGTGCTTCACGCCGAGGTACGACACGGCGTCGATCACGGCGTTGTGGATCGCCGGCGTCGAGCCGATGGTGCCCGACTCGCCGATGCCCTTGGCCCCGAGCGGGTTGCGGGGGCTGTCGGTCTGGGTGTTGCTGGTCTCGAACGAGGGCAGCTCGGCCGCCGACGGGATGGCGTAGTCGGCCAGGTTGGCGGTGATGGGGTTGCCTGCGTCGTCGAACTTCACCACCTCGAACAGGGCCTGCGCCGCACCCTGGGCGATGCCACCGTGCTGTTGGCCGGTGACGATCAGCGGATTCAGGATGCGTCCGCAGTCGTCGACGGCGATGTGGCGCAACATCTGCACCGCACCGGTTTCGATGTCGACCTCGACCAACGACACGTGCGCACCGAACGGGAACGTCGAATCGGTGCCGTCGAAGTCGAGCTCGTGGGCCAGACCGGCCTCCATGCCTTCGGGAAGCCTGGAGGCATCGTTGGCCGCGGTGGCCAGCTCGCTCCAGCTGAGCGCGTTGGCGGGCACGCCCGCAACCTGGAGGCCGTCGTCACCCTTGACGATGTCGTCGACGTTGGCCTCGAGCAGGTGGGCGGCCAGCTCCTTCGCCTTGTTCAGGACGTTCTCGCTCGCCACGTGTACGGCCGACCCGGCAGTCTGCAGCGAACGCGACCCGAGCGTGCCGGTGCCTCGCGGAATGTCGTCGGTGTCGGATTGGATGAGGGTGATCTTGTCCATCGGGATGCCGAGCATGTCCGACACCAGCATGGAGAACGAGGTGAGGTGACCCTGACCGTGCGCCGAAGTGCCGACGTAGGCGTTGGCGGTTCCGTCGGGGTTCACCTCGACCTTGCCGTACTCGACGTGGAGCCCGGCCGGAGCGGTGACCTCGACGTAGGTCGATACGCCGATGCCGAGCTGCTTGGCCGATCCCGACTCCCGGCGTGCGGCCTGTTCGGCGCGCATCTCCGCGTAGCCCGCAGCCTCGAGCGCGGCGTCGAGGGCCTTCTCGTACTCGCCCGAGTCGTAGTTCGCCCCGCCCGCCGTGGTGAGCGGGAAGCTCCCGGGCTGGAGGAAGTTGCGTCGCCGGATCTCGGCCGGGTCGATGCCCAGTTCCTTGGCCGCGACGTCGAGCACGCGTTCCATCACCTGCGTGGCCTCGGGGCGACCGGCGCCGCGATACGCCCCGATCGGGGTGGTGTTGGTGACCGCACAGACGGTGTTGAACTTCACGACGGGGATGTCGTACACCGCCTGGATCATGGTTTGGGTGAACAACGACAGGATGCCGCCGATGACGGGGTAGGCGCCGGCGTCGGCCACGACGTCGACATCGATGCCGGTGATCTTCCCGTCGTTCTTCAGGCCCATCTTGGCGGTGAGGGTCATGGCCCGACCCTGCACCATCGAGCTCATGTTCTCGCTGCGTTCCTCGATCCACTTCACCGGACGACCCGTGTTGCGGGCCGCCTGCGCGGTGAGGAGGTGCTCGGCGTACAGCCCGGCCTTGGGGCCGAAGCCGCCACCGACGGCCGGTGCGACGATGCGGACGTTGTCCTGGTCCATGCCCAGCAGCCCGGCGACGGGTTCCCGGAGCGAGATGGGTGTCTGGCTGGAGAAGTAGCAGGTGATCTTGTCGCCTTCGGGCACCACGACGGCGCCGTTGGGCTCGATGGGCACGCCGGCCAGGCGCTGGCTCTCCATGGTGAGCTCGACCACGTGGTCGGCACCCTCCATGGGATCGGGCGCGCCCTCGTCGTGGCCGATGGAGGAGGCGAAGCACACGTTCGACCCGTTCTCGGGGAACAGCAGGGTGGCGCCGTCGGCGAGCGCGGCCGCGGGCGTGACGATCGCAGGGAGGGGGTCGATGTCGGCGAAGACCATCTCGGCGGCATCGACGGCCTGGTCGCGCGATTCGGCCACCACCGCGGCGACGATGTCACCGACGAAACGCACGTGGCCGGTGGCCAGTGGGGGACGCCCGAGTGCCTCGGCGATGAGCGGGAAGCCCACGAACGACGGCAGGCTCATGGTGTCGGCGGTGTAGACGGCGATCACACCCGGCATGGTCTCGGCCTGCGAGACGTCGATGGAGTTGATGGTGCCGTAGGCCACGGTGGAGCGAACGAAGTAGATGTAGCCCACGCCGGTGATGTCGAGATCGTCGACGTACTTGTCGACGCCTTGCAGGAGAGAGCTGTCCTCGCGTCGGAGAACGGCGTTGCCGAGAATCGAACCCTGTACTGCCATCGATGGTCCCCTTTTGGGTCTGGTCGGTGTTCGACCGAAGAGCGTGCGGCTTCGGAGTGGATTCTTGCACTTCTGCGGCGTTACGTCAGAATCGGCCCATGATCGTCGACGTCGACTGCGAATCACGCACGTGCACGCTGATCGATCCTGCCACCTTCACCACCTTCTCGGTCCGCAGTGACGGCACCGACTCGCAGGTCGTCGGACTCGCCATGGGTCCAGCCGGTGACGCAGCCGACGAGTCCGATCACGTGTGGGTCTCGATCGACTGGTTGATCGAGGCAGCGGCAGGCGACGACGAGTGGCGCGGCCAGTTCGATGGCATGGTCGGCTACGCGACCTCGAAGGGCTGGCTGAACGAGGAGCGAACCCACATCAAGGCCCACCTGGAGGCCCGCCCGTAGAAGTTCACCATCAGTAGCGATGGTTCACGGCTCGAGGACCGAGCCGTTCAGCTCGATCAGCCGGCCGTCGCGCAGGCGGGCTCCCAACGTGTGCTCCTCGTCCCAGCTCACCTGGTATCCGAGCTCGATCGTGAGCTCGTTGTCGAGCTCGACGACCGCGGCATAGGAGGGTGCAGAGGGGTGGTCGTCGCCGACCTCGCCGTCCTCGCCGTTCTCCACGTACGGAGCCCGATGTTCGTCGAGCGCCGCGCGGATCGATGCCCCGCAGCGGTCGAGCTCGGGTTGCACGGTGCGAGCGAGTGCGAGGGCGCCGGGATCGGGCCCGTTCCGCGAGCCGGGCACGCTGAGCGGCACCGACTGGTCGGGCCGAAGAACCACCTGGCCCCGCCACGCACGCCGCGACCAGACGAGCTCACCGAGCTCTGGATCGACGAACGGCTCGGTCTTCGATCGTCGGAACACGTGTCACCTCCGGCGGACAGAGTAGAGCTTCGGGTCGTCGGGAACGACGACCCGCGAGTGAGCCTTCGGAGCAACCTCGGGCTAGCTTCGGTGCGGCGATCAGGGGCTTTCGATGGAGATCAGCGACGCGGAGGTGGTGGCGTGGGCGGAGTCTCTTCACGCGCACGGACACGCGACCATGCCGGGAGTCTTCACCTCCGCCGAGGTCGCTGGGCTCGCCGACGGACTCGATCAGTTGTTCGCCGAGGAAGCCTCGATCGCCGAAGAGCGTGGGTGGCTCACCAACGCCTATCTCGTCTCGTACTGTCTGCCCGCGAAGCTTCCACAATTCGTCGAGCTCGGCACCCACCCCGGCCTCCTTCGCTTGGCTCGAGTGGCCGTGGGCGATTCGTGTGTGCTCTCCAGCATGAACGGCTTCACGACCCGACCCGGCGGCACCGCGCAACGGATGCACGTCGATCAGGATGTCGGTTCGGGGGCCACGCTCATCGGTGTGAATCTCGTCGTCGTCCTCGATGACTTCACCGAGGCCACCGGGGCCACCCGGCTCGTGCCGGGAAGTCACCTCTGGGGCCTCCGCACGCTCGACCCCGCGACGATCGAGAAGCAGGCGACGCCGGTCGAGGCATCGGCAGGCAGCGTGGTCGGGTTCGCCAGCTCGTTGCGGCACGCAAGCGGTGCCAATCGCACGACCCGCCGGCGCCGGTCGATCCACGCGTACTACGCGCCCGAGTGGGTGACTCCGCACTGGGATTTCCGGGCCAGCCTGCCGACCGAGGTGGCCAGGAGCCTCGACGCCGAGCAGCGCCGCGTGTTCGGCATCGACTCGACAGCACGTCGCTACGACCGTCGCACCGACACGGTGACCCGACGAGTCGACGACGCCCGGTAGAGCGCGCCCGGGTCTCGGCTTGCGTGGAGTCAGTCGCTCTTGGCGGTTGGAACAGGAGTGGGCCGGGTGCGGTACTGGCGCCCAGGATTTCAGGTCTCGACGAGGAACCGGGGCTTCGTGGTGGAGCGGGTGACGAGAATCGAACTCGCATAGCCAGCTTGGAAGGCTGGGGTTCTAGCCATTGAACTACACCCGCAGATGGCGACGAGCTTAGCCGCGGCCGTCGGCGTTTCGACCGGCCTGGCAGGGGTCGTTGCCGGTTACACTCGCCCGGGTGAACAGCACAGTCGAAGCGCTCGACGACAACAAGGTGAAGCTCTCGGTCGATGTGGCCGAGGAAGAGATCGAGGGCGCCATCGATGCGGCCTTCAAGAAGATCGGCAAGGAGGTGCGGCTACCGGGGTTCCGGCCGGGCAAGGTCCCGCGCCGCGTGCTCGAGGCCCGTTTCGGCAAGGATTTCGCCCGCGGCGAAGCGTTGCGCGACGCCATCCCCGACTTCTACGTGCAGGCCGTGCGAGAGCACGAGGTCGACGTCATCGCTCCACCCGACTTCGAGATCACCGCGGGTGAGCAGGCCGGCCCCATCACCTTCGAGGCCATCGTCGAGACCCGCCCGGTGGTCGAGATCTCCGGCTACGCAGACCTGCGGGTGGAGATACCGAGCCCGCTCGTGAACGACGCCGACATCGGCGAGCAGCTCGACAGCCTCCGCGCCAACTTCGCCGAGCTCGCCTCGGTCGAACGACCCGCCGCCGATGGCGATCACGTCACGATCGACATCGCAGGCACCCACGACGGCGAGGACGTTCCCGGCCTGACCGCCGACGACTACGTCTACGAGGTCGGCTCGGGTGCGGTGGTCGAGGAGATCGACGAGAACCTCATCGGTGCCTCCGTTGGCGATGTAGTCGAGTTCTCCGCCGACCACCCCGACCCCGAGGAAGAGGGCCAGCTCGATTTCCGCATCGTGGTGAAGGACATCCAGGAGAAGGTGCTGCCCGATCTCGACGACGAGTTCGCCAAGCAGGCCTCCGAGTTCGAGACCCTGGTCGAGCTCACCGCCGATGTCACCGACAAGCTGGCGGTCGGAAAACGGCAACGGGCGGCCCGAGCGGCCAGCGAGAAGGTGGGCGAGGCGCTGGCCGACCTCGTGGCGATCGACCCGCCCGAGCCCATGATCGACAGCGAGGTGCAGAACCGCCTCCAAGACCTCATGCAACGACTCCAGCAGTCAGGCATCGACGTCAACCAGTACTTCCAGATCACCGGCCAGACACCCGAACAGCTCACCGCCACGATGCGTGAGCCGGCCAAGCAGGGAGTGAAGGTCGACCTCGCCCTCCGGCACGTGGCCGTGGCCGAGGGCCTCACGGCCACCGACGCCGATCTCGACGCCGAGTTCGAGAAACTGGCCGACCAGATCGGCGGCGATGCCTCGTCGATTCGCGAGCAGTTCACGACCTTCGGCACCCTGTTCGAGTTCCGTGCCGACATCGCCAAGAACAAGGCGATGGAATGGATCACCGAACACGTGACGTTGGTGGACGAAGACGGCAACACCGTCGATCGCTCACTGCTCGACGAACCCGAGGTCGAGTCGGAGCCCGAAAGTGCCGAAGAACAAGAATTCGCCGACGCCGCTGCCGCCGACGAGGAAGAGTAGAAGCACCATGAACTGGACCATCCCGCCCCGCAACTACCTCGTGCCCACGGTCGTCGAGCAGACCAACCGCGGCGAGCGGGGCTACGACCTCTACTCGAAGCTGCTGAAGGAGAACATCATCTTCCTCGGCACCCCCATCGACGACACCATCGCCAACCTGGTCTGCGCTCAGCTGTTGCACCTCGAGTCGGAGAACCCCGACAAGGACATCAACCTCTACATCAACAGCCCGGGCGGCGACATCAACGCGCTGTTCGCCATCTACGACACGATGCAGTACATCAAGCCCGAGATCGCCACCATCTGCTTCGGGCAGGCGGCATCGGCCGCTGCGGTGCTGCTCGCAGCCGGTACACCAGGCAAGCGGCTGGCTCTGCCACACTCTCGTGTACTCATCCACCAGCCATACGCCGGCGCCCAAGGTCAGGTCTCCGATCTGCAACTCGCATCACAGGAGATCCAGCGGCTCAAGGAACAACTCGAGCTCATCCTGGCCGAACACACCGGACAAACCGTCGAGAAGATCAGCACCGACACCGATCGCGATTTCGTCATGACCGCCGCCGAAGCCATGGAATACGGCATCATCGACGAGGTCATCGACATCCGTAATACCGTGGACAACAGCGGACCGATCACCGCCGTCAACTGACAAACCGTCCACCGACGACACAGCGTACGAACCGACAACACACACGAGCGAAGGGACCAGGGGGAGTGGCGAAGTTCGGAGAAGGGGGCGAGCTCCTGAAGTGCTCGTTCTGCGGAAAGTCGCAGAAGCAGGTCAAGAAGCTGATCGCTGGTCCCGGGGTCTACATCTGCGACGAGTGCATCGATCTCTGCAACGAGATCATCGAGGAAGAACTGGCCGAGGCGCCCGAGCTCGGGTTCGACGAGCTGCCCAAGCCGGCCGAGATCTTCGATTTCCTGAACGACTACATCATCGGACAGGACCGCGCCAAGCGCATCATGTCGGTGGCCGTGTACAACCACTACAAGCGGGTCAAGATGGGCACCGCGACCGACGAGGTCGAGTTGTCGAAGTCGAACATCCTGCTCGTCGGGCCGACCGGCTGTGGCAAGACCCTCATGGCCCAGACCCTGGCCCGGATGCTCAACGTGCCGTTCGCGATCGCCGACGCCACCGCCCTCACCGAGGCCGGGTACGTGGGTGAAGACGTCGAGAACATCCTGCTCAAGCTCATCCAGGCTGCCGACTACGACGTCAAGAAGGCCGAGACCGGCATCATCTACATCGACGAGATCGACAAGATCGCCCGAAAGAGCGAGAACCCGTCGATCACCCGCGACGTGTCGGGCGAGGGTGTCCAGCAGGCGCTGCTGAAGATCCTGGAGGGCACGACGGCGTCGGTGCCTCCCCAGGGCGGCCGGAAGCATCCCCACCAGGAGTTCATCCAGATCGACACGACCAACGTGTTGTTCATCTGCGGTGGCGCCTTCGCCGGTATCGACACCATCATCGAGAGTCGCCTCGGCTCGAACGGCGTCGGCTTCGGAGCCGACATCCGCAAGGCCAAGGAGAAGAACCTCGGCGCGATCTTCGAGGCGCTGCAGCCCGAAGACCTCTCGAAGTTCGGCCTCATCCCCGAGTTCATCGGCCGGTTGCCCGTGGTCGGAGCCGTCGCCAACCTCGACCGCGAGGCGTTGGTGCGGATCCTCACCGAACCCAAGAACGCGCTCGTGAAGCAGTACCAGAAGTTCTTCGAGTACGAGAACGTCGAGCTCGAGTTCACCGTCGAGGCCCTCGATGCCGTCGCCGACCGTGCCCTCGATCGGGGCACCGGTGCGCGAGGGCTCCGTTCGATCCTCGAAGAGGTACTGCTCGGCGTGATGTACGACCTGCCCAGTCGAGACGATGTCGAGCGATGCATCGTCGATGCCGATGTGGTCGCGCAGAAGACCACGCCCGCGCTCGTCACGCGCGTCGGTGGCGAGAGCCGCGAACGGCCCCGCCGCGCGGCTTCGTAGCCCCCGGTGAGGTCCGATCCGTCGCTGGCCGACGGTTTGGCGTTCCTCGAACGTCACATCGATCTCGAAGCCACCGCCGGGATCTCGGCCGGCCACGTCGAGGGATTGTCGCTCGAGCCGGTCCGCCGGCTCCTCGCCCTGTTGGGAGAACCGCACACCGACATGCCGTTCGTGCATCTCACCGGCACCAACGGCAAGGGTTCGACGGCGCATCTGATCTCGCGGTTGCTCCAGAGCCACGGCCTCACGGTCGGCACGTACTCGAGCCCCCACGTCTCGTCGATCAACGAACGCTTCGGTCACAACGGTGAGCCCATAACCGACGACGAGCTGGCCGATGTCCTCGCCACGGTCGAGCTGGTCACCTCGACGCTGCCCGACGAGTCGTTCCGGTATTTCGAGCTCCTCACTGCGGCTGCGCTCCGCTGGTTCGCCGATGTGGCCGTCGATGCGGCGGTGGTCGAGGTGGGCATGCTCGGCCGATACGACGCCACCAATGTCGTCGACGCCAGGGTCGCCGTGATCACCAACGTCGGTCTCGATCACACCGACGGTGCACCCGGATGGCGTGACCGCGTTGCCCGAGAGAAGGCCGGCATCGTGAAGCCCGGGGCCACGCTCGTTCTCGGGGAGACGGCGACGGAGCTACGCCCGATCTTCATGGCCGAGCCCGCCGCGGCAGTGCTGGTGCGCGGCGAGGATTTCGCCCTGACCGACAACCGCCTGGCCGTCGGCGGGCGGCTGGTGTCGGTCCGCACACCGCGGGCCGCCTACGACGACGTCTTCTTGTCGCTCCATGGCCCCCATCAGGCCATGAACGCTGCGGTTGCGCTCACGGCGGCCGAGGCGTTCCTCGATACCGAACTCGACGATGAGGTGGTCGAGGGCGCGTTCGCGGCCGCCAGACTTCCCGGCCGCTTCGAGGTCGTGCACCGCCGGCCGCTGGTGGTGATCGACGGCGCGCACAATCCCCACGGCGCCAAGGCGGCCGCCGCCACGATGGCCGAGGACTTCGCCCACGGGGGCCGTCACCTCCTCGTGATGGGCATGCTTCGGGGCCGCGACCCCATCGCCATGTTCGATGCGCTCCAGGCTTCGGGAGCCGATCTGGTTCTCGCGTGTACGCCCCCGTCACCGCGAGCGCTTCCCGCCGAGGAGCTCGCCGCCATCGGACGATCCCACGGTGTGCCGATCGAGGCAGCCGGTACCCCGATCGACGCCATCGAACGGGCCTTGATGTTGGCCGACGACGACGACGCGATCTTCGTGGTCGGGTCGCTCTACATCGCCGGCGAAGTCCGCGACCACCTCGCCGACCGATGACCGCCGTCGCCGTCGTCGGCGCCGGCTGGTCGGGTGCCTCGTGTGCGCGGGCGCTGTTCGACACCGGGATCGACGTCGAAGTGTTCGAACGCTCCACCGTGATCGGTGGCCACAGTCGCGCCGAGATACTCGACGGCGTCGTGTACGAGCCGAACGGCGCCCACATCTTCCACACCTCCGACGCCCTCGTCGCGGCCTACGTTCAGCGCTTCGGGCTGAACCGTCGCTACGAGCACTGCGTGCTCACCGAGGTGTTCCTGTCCGACGACGACGACCAATCGGTGCTTCTGTCGTGGCCGCCCCAGATCGACGAACTGCAGGAGCTGCCGCTCTGGACGCAGATCGAGAAGGAGCTCTCCGTCCTTCCGGCCGAGCCGACCGGAGCGGACTTCGCGACCTATGTCGCCTCGATGATGGGCGCCACGCTCTATCGCCTCTTCATCGAGGGCTACACCATCAAGCAGTGGGGGAGACCTCCCTCGGAGCTGTCTGCGAGCTTCGCGCCGAAGCGGGTCGAGCTGCGACGGGACGGGTACCGCCGACTGTTCCGTGACACCTGGGAGTTCTTCCCGGCCCAAGGGGTCAACAGCGTGATCGAGGCCGTCCTCGACCCCGTCACGGTCAACCTCGAGTCGATGGTGAGGCTGGCGACCCTCGACGACCTTGCCACCTTCGACCACGTCGTCATCACCGCGCCCCTCGACGAGTTCGTCAGCCGTGAGGGTGAGCTGGAGTGGCGCGGCATCCGCATGGAGTCGACGGTGCACCCCACGCGCGATCCCGCCGCCACCATCACCCCGGCCTACGTGGTCAACCGTCCATCGATGCGGGTCCCCCACACCCGCACGGTCGAGACCAAGCACGCCACCGGCCAGATGGTCGGGGCCACCGTGGTGTCGCACGAGTTCCCGGGATCGCCGGCTCGGCACTACCCGGTGCCGACCGTCGACGGTCGGTACGAGTCGCACAATCGCGAGCTCAAGGCCGAGATCTCCGCAGCCGCCCCCCGACCGGTCTGGTTCTGCGGACGGTTGGCCAACTACCAGTACATCAACCAGGACGAGGCCATCCGGCAGGGCCTGGACTGCGCCGCAGGAATCGCCGCGGCCGTTGCGTCCTGACCCACCGTTACGGTTGCCCGGGTGACGGAGTGGCCCGGCGACGACCACGACTTCGCCCCGGAGTTCGTCGACACGGTGACCTCCCACGACGAGGTGCCCAAACGATGGGTGGGCCTGTACGTGTTCGCGGCGTTCGTTGCCATCGCCCTCGGCGGCCTGATGGTGGTCGCGCTGGGCTCGGGCGATTCAGGTTCTCCCCTCGCCGAGGCCGCCGCGACTCCGACGCCGAGCGCGGCCCCCGTCGACGATCCCTCCGAGGACCCCACCGACGACTTCACCGACGACCTGTCCGACGACATTGCCGTTCTCGAGGTCGGCGTCATCGGCGCGAGCACTCGAGCCAGGAACGCGGTGACCACCGACGGCAAGGACTTCTGTCTTCGGGGCCTCAGCGATCAGGGTGAAGGTAGCTGTTCACCGATGTCAACCAGCCCCTTCCTCCGCGGAGTGCTGGCGGTGCGAGCCGATGTCGGCCGCATCTGGTGTGTGGCGACCGCGGTCTCGTCCCATGTCACCGGTATCACCGCCGAGTTCACGGACGGGACGACGAGTCGCCTCGCCCTGGCCACGCCAGTCGACGGCGGCGGAAGTTTCGCGGCCGTGTGCCGAGGCGACGGCGCAGGGCTGGTTCGTCTGGTTCTGCTCCGAGACGAATCCCCGGTCGCCAGCAGCGGCGGCCCGACCGCCCCCCTCGTCGCCGCCATCGCCGCCTCCGAGCCGGCGGCGACGCTCGTTACGGTTCCACCCGGTTGGCACCAGGCGCAGGTCGGCCGCTTCGCCTTCGTGGCCTCCGCGCCGATTCGCGTTGCTGCCGATCCCTCGCCCGGGTCGACGTTTTGCACGGCCACCCAGTTCGCGGTGCTCTCCGTTCTGCCCGACGACGCCGTTCTCGTCGCCATCACCGAGTTGCGCGGCGCCATCGACCTTCCATCGCGGGCGAGCATCGCCTCGGTCGCACCGCTGACGCTGCCCTCGTTGCCGGCCTGTGTCGATGATCGCGATGTCCCGACGGTCCGAGCCGTGCAGTTCGCCGAGGCAGGACGACAGCTGGAGGTGGCAGTGGTGAGCGGTGCGAATGCCTCACCCGCCGATGTGGCTACCGCCGTTCAGGTCGCCGATGCGCTCGCGGTCGTGCCCGACGAATCGGCCATCGAACAACGCAACCGACGACCGCCGTCGGTCGGGGCGTTCGGAGCGGCGGGAGCATGGACGGGACGAGAGGTTCTCCTGTGGGGTGGTGAGCAGCCGATGCTCTCCTCGGTCTTCGATCCGAGCCTCGCCGGAGTCGTCTCGACGCCCGCTGCTCCCGAGCCGTACTCCAATCGGTCGTCAGCGTCGGGCGCCCGTCTCGATCCCGCCACCGGCGTGTGGCAGCCGATCGCTGCACCACCCGAGTCGGCCGTCGGCGGTCGCCAGGGGTCGGTGTGGGCCGGGGACGAGCTTCTCCTGTGGAGCTCGGAGCTCGGCGACGGACGCGGCTTCGCGTACCGACCCGCCGACGACACCTGGCGCCGACTGACCGCCCCGATCGCCGTGAACGAGGGTTCGCTGAACGCGCCGGTGCTGCTGTGGACCGGCGATCAGGTTCTGCTGTTCGGCCAGGTGTTCGGGCCCTTCACCACGAGGGGCGAAGTGATTCGCTCGGTCTACACGCCGGGCACCGACAGCTGGTCGCCCATCCCCTTTCCCGCCGACATGCCGCGGGCACCGGTTGTCGGCGGAGTCTGGACCGGGACCGAAGCGGTGCTTTTCGTCGGCGACGGCAATGGCATGGCCTTCGACCCTCGGACAACCGCGTGGCGGGCCTTCGATGGCCCCGTCGATGCAGCCGGTGGGCCCGTCGTTGCGACCGACATTGCCTGGAACGGAGACCAGCTTCAGGTGATGTCGCGGGAGGTCTCGTCGGAAGCCCGCACCGCCACCCTCTACTCGGCCGTCGCCCCATTCGATCGGTGGAGCGCCGAGCCGTTCCCGCCGACGTCGGTCTCGAGGGTCGACACGGTGGTAGCGGCGGACGGAGGGCTGTTGGCGATCGGTCCGGTCGTCGACTCGACCACCTTTGCGCCCCGCCCGCCGGTGGGCTGGTTTCGTCGGCACCGCGACGGGGAGACCACGCCACTGGCGGTGCCACGCGACTGGAGCCGATGTGGCGCCACCGTCGTGACCCTCCCCGGCGAGGTGCTGTTCTGGGGCGGCGTCGACTGCGAGGCGGCCAGGGTCGGCGTGGCCAACGACACGGTCGCCCGTGTCACGTTGCCCGCCCCCTGACCCTGCGCCGCTGCGGCACCTGGATCCGGAGTGCCCGTTACGGTTGCCTTGGTGAGCGATTGGCAGCACGACGACGATGGCTTCGCGCCGGTGTTCGTCGACACGGTGACCTCCGACGACGAAGCGCCGCGCCAATCGGGCGGACTGCTCGCCTTCGTGAGCCTGATCGTTGCCGCGGTCGTGGCCCTCGTCGGGTTCGGTCTCACCCAGACGAGAGGTGTCGACGAACCTGCTGTCACCGAGCCGACGGCGGTCCCGTCGCCCACCGCCGACGGCGACCTGGTCGAGGTCGCCGTGGCCGACACCTGGAGCCCTGCGTCGGAGTCGGAGTTCCGACTCTTCTCCGACGGGGAGGTGGTGTGCCTGCGGTCCTCGGACAGCTCGATCCGGGAAACCTGTGCCGTCATCGCCGACGGTGTCGGCGAACAGGCATTCTTCACGGCGTTGGGCGGGCGGCCACTCCTCTCCAGCTGGTGCGCGGCAGGAGCGGTCGGCCGCAACGTGCAGTCGGTGATCTTCGGTCTGCTCGACGGCACGATCGCCACGGTGCCGCTCACGCCTCCCGACCTCGAGGGCCGGCGGTACTTCGCCGGCTGCCGGACCGACGGGCTCGGACTCGAGAGCATCCGGTACTTGTCGGCCCCGCCGGCAATCTCGGTCGTCGGCTCGCGGGGTGACCCAGACGTGCCCGTCGTGCCGAGTGCGTTCGCGCCGCCGCCTTCGATCGCCGAGGTCGACCTGTTCCCCGGCTGGCACCAGGCACAGCTCGGGTCGGTGTACTTCGTCGCGAACGGTCCGATCGAAGTGGCGGCAGACTCGGGCGAACGGGTGGCGTGCGCGACCCCCCAGATCGTCGTCCTTGCCGAGGCCTCGCCCGATTCGGTGATCGTGAGCGTCGTCGAGTTGCTGGGCCTCGGCGGGTTGCCGCCCCGATCGCGTGGATTGTCGTACGAATCGGCGCAGGTTGCTTCCCTCCTCGACTGTCCGATGCCCGAGCTCGACATCCGCACGGCACGTATCTCCGACCGCGGTCGAGCCCTCGAGGTGGCCATAGCGGTCGGACCCGAGGCTTCCGAGGCCGATGTCGACATCGCCGAGGCGTCCATCGCGTTGATCGACATCGTCGCCCGGTCCGATGTACCGCCCCGTTCGCGTGTCACCGCCCCGCCCATTCCCATCGTCGAGGATGCCGCGGTCGCCTGGACGGGAGAGGAAGTGATCGTGTGGGGTGGATCCTCCGACCACGAGACCTCCGTGTTCGATCCGCTGGTCGATCGGCTCGTCTTCCGGGGTGCCCGTTACCTGACTCCGCTGGCCACCGACACCTCCGACCAAGGGGCCCGGTGGAGTCCGACGACGAACACCTGGCGGGTACTACCGGAGGCGCCGTTCGCCCTGTCACCGGACGACGGGTATCGCTCGGTCTGGACCGGCTCGGAACTCCTGGTCTGGAATGCGGGGCTGACCCGGGGCCTGGGCTTCGATCCGTCGACCGACACGTGGCGAGAGCTGCCCGAGTGGGCGCCCGGGGTCGGGTTCGGTTGGGAGCCCCCGGTGGTGTGGACCGGCACCGAGGTCATCGCGTTCGGTCCGGCGATCGCGCTCTCCGACGATGTGGGACCCTTGCCGAGCCTCGGAGCCCGATACGACCCAGTGGCTGATTCCTGGGAGTTGCTCCCTCGCGCCCCGGAGGTCATCGCCGTGCGGAACGTTGCCGTCTGGACCGGTACGGAGGCGGCGTACCTGCTGAATCCCGAGACCGGTCTGGCCTTCGATCCGGCGAGCGACCAATGGCGTCCCATCGTCGGGCCCGACGACGTCCGCTCGGGTGCGTCGGTCACCGATCTCCTCGCCATGGGTGATGTCGTGTTCGGACTCAGTCGCGGACCGGCTTCCCCGACCAGAGCGGGAACTCTGTTCGCGGCTCCGGCGCCGATACTGGAGCCGTGGAGCCAGACCGTCTTCCCGCCACTGCCGATCGACCGCGTCGAGGCCGCAGTGGTGACCGAGTCCGGACTGTTCGCGATCGCGGCGCTGACCGGCCGCGGCGGTTGGGCGGCGTACCTGCTCGCGCCCGACGGCACGGTGGTGCCGGTTGCTCTGCCTGATGGGTGGAATCGCTGTGGTGCCGAGGTGGCCGCTGCGCCCGGCGGGGTGTTCTTCTGGGGTGGGACCGACTGCGAAACGGGGACGCCCGCCGGCGATGCCACGGTCATCGACCTGCCGAGCGCGGCGTCGATCGGCTGAGCGCGGGCCGCCGCGGTGAGCCGTTACGCTCCGGGGCCATGAATCAGACGCTTGTCCTGTGCAAACCCGATGCCGTCGAGCGCGGTCTCGTCGGCGAGATCCTCTCTCGCTTCGAGCGCAAAGGCCTCTCCATCGCCGCGATGCGCATGCTGACCATCGACGAGGAGCTCGCGTCGAAGCACTATGCCGAGCACGTCGGCAAGCCGTTCTACGACGACCTGGTGAGCTTCATCGGTCGGTCGCCCTCGGTGGCGCTCATCGTCCAGGGTCCCGACGACACCTGGCAGATCGTGCGGACCATGATGGGCGCGACCAACTCCGCCGAGGCCGCTCCGGGCACCCTCCGCGGCGATCTCAGTGCGCTCTTCACCGAGAACCTCGTGCACGGATCCGATTCGGCGGAGTCCGCGGCGCGAGAGATCGCCATCTTCTTCGGCTGATGCCCGCGGCCACACGAGCATCACTGGCCACACGAGCAACGATGAGCTATTGCAATCTGGTTACGACCATCTAGACTTCGACCACGGCGTGACGTAGGGGCCGCACCAACACCCGCCGCTTCCCCCTGCGCTGCGTCATGACACCATGGCCAAGTTCCTCCACTCACTCACCGGCATAGTCGGCCGCGACATGGCGGTCGATCTCGGCACGGCCAACACGCTGGTCTACGTGCGAGGTGAGGGCATCGTTCTCGACGAGCCCTCGGTGGTCGCCATCAACATCCGCACGGGCGAGCCCCTCGCCGTCGGCCACGAAGCCAAACGCATGATCGGCCGCACGCCCAGCCACATCCAAGCGATCCGACCGCTCAAGGACGGCGTCATCGCCGACTTCGACGTGTGCGAGAAGATGCTGCGCTACTTCATCCAGAAGGTGCACCGCAGCCGATTCGCCAAGCCGCGGATGGTCATCTGCGTGCCTTCGGGCATCACCGGTGTCGAGCAGCGGGCCGTGCAGGAAGCCGCCGAATTCGCCGGGGCGGCCAAACCCGCCTACATCATCGAGGAGCCCATGGCCGCCGCCATCGGTGCCGGTCTCCCCGTACAAGACCCCACCGGCAACATGATCGTCGACATCGGCGGCGGCACCACCGAGGTCGCGGTCATCTCGCTCGGCGGCGTGGTGGCCAGCCAGTCGGTTCGAGTCGGAGGCGACGAGCTCGACGACGCCGTGCTCCAGTACATCAAGAAGGAGTACAGCCTCGCACTCGGCGAACGCACCGCCGAAGAGGTCAAGGTGCGAATGGGTTCGGCCTGGCCCCTCGAGGAAGAGGTCTACGCCGAGATCCGTGGACGTGACCTGGTCTCGGGTCTGCCCAAGACCATCGTCATCAGCTCCGAAGAGATTCGTGATGCGCTGTCCGAGCCGGTCTCCGCGATCATCGACGCCGTGAAGGTCACCCTCGACAAGACACCGCCGGAGCTCTCCGCCGACATCATGGAGAGCGGCATCATGCTCGCCGGCGGCGGCGCGCTCTTGAACGGTCTTCCCGAACGGATGCAGAGCGAGACCGGAATGCCGATCCACGTGGCGAAGGATCCCCTCTACGCCGTGGCGCTCGGTTCCGGGCAGTCGCTGGAGGAGTTCGAGGCGCTGCAGGGCGTACTCTTCTCCTCACCCGAAACCTGACCTCCGAGGTGCCCGTGACACGACGTCACGAGGCGGGCCGCAGTCGACCTCACATCTTGTTGGTGTTGGTCATCGCGTCCGTCACGCTCCTGACGCTCGACTTCCGCAACGTCGGCCCGTTCGCGTCGTTGCAGACCACGGCGCGCGATGTGCTCAATCCGTTCCGCAGCGCGGGTGAGACGGTGTTCTCGCCGGTGACCGACGCCTGGTCGTCGGTGTTCTCGGGCGGCGCCGACGCCGACGAGCTCGACGACCTCCGAGCCGAGAACGCCCAGCTGCGCAACGAGCTCATCGCTCAGGCCAACGCCGAGGATCTCCTCGCCTCGGCGTTGCTGCAGCTCGACATCCCGTACGTGGGCAACCTCGACCGCGTCGTCGCCCAGGTGGTGGCCGGGTCGGTCGGGAACTTCGACGACTTCCACATCGAGATCGACAAGGGCAGCGCCGACGGTATCGGCGTGAACATGCCCGTCGTGAGCGAAGGGGGCCTCATCGGCCGGGTCGAGGAGGTCAGTCGAAACCGGGCCCGCATCGTCTTGATCGTCGACCCCGAGTTCAACGTCGGGGTCCGGGTGGTCGGCTACGACGAGGAGCTCGCCCTGGCACGCGGCAACGGCCACGATCTCCCGCTGCGGGTCACCGAGGACGTGAACCCGCGAGTGCCTATCGAGGTGGGTGCCGGTGTCGTCACCAGCGGGCTGGGCAACAGTCTGTATCCGGCCAACATCCCGGTGGGTTTCATCAGCGAGGCGCGCCTCGACGAGGGTGCGCTCACCCAGGTGCTCGAGATCGAGCCCTCGGGCGATCTGGAAACGCTGCGGTTCGTCACCGTGTTGCTCTTCGAAGCCGACGATCTCGACGAGGAGCTCCAGCTCGACACGGGCACCGACGGCGTCGAGTCGGTTCCGACGCCGGGGGCCGGTGTCGTCGACGAACCGGTTGCCGACGACGAGACGACACCATGACCGCCTGGGTCCGCGCCGCGCTCACGATCATCACGGTCGTGTTGCTGCAGCTCACGCTGTTCGACGGGCTCCGCGTGGCCGGGATCGCACCCGAGGTCGCTCTCGGGCTGGCCGTCGCCGCCGGCATCACCGGCGGCTCCACGAGCGGCGCGGTCGTCGGATTCGCCACCGGACTGGCGGTCGACCTGTTCCTGGCCACCCCGTTCGGCCTGAGCGCCCTGTCGTTCTGCTTGGTCGCGTACCTCGCCGGCATGTTCGCCAACAGTGTGTCGGACACCAGTTGGGTGGCGGCCGCTCCGGTGGTGGCGGTGGGGACAGCCACCGGCCTGTGCCTGTACGTGTTGTTCGGCGAGATTCTCGGGCAGCCGAACTTCTACACCCCCGATCTGTGGCGCATCGTCCTGGTGGCCTCGACCATCGGCCTGGTCACGGGCGGCCCGCTCACCAAGCTGATGCGGTGGGTGTGGGGCGCGCCCGCGCGCCCGGCGATGTCGCATCGTCGACTCGGTCTGGTGAACTAGAGCGTCATGGCGTCGATCCGCGATTCCCAGCGCTTCCGCCTGAACCTGCTCGGCATCGTCGCGTTGTCGCTCTTCGTCGCGCTCTTCGCCCGCCTCTACTACCTCCAGGTGCTCGAGGAGGCCGAGTTCCAGGCGATCGCCACGGCCAACATCGAGCGGAGCATCCCGATCCAGGCGCCCCGGGGCCGGATCATCGATACCAAGGGGCGGGTCCTCGTCGACAACAAGACCACCCTGGTCGTCACCGTCGACAACTTCGTCCTGAGCGACCGCCTGAACGACCGTGACGACCGCCGGGCCCTCGCCCTTCGGCTCGCCACTGCCCTCAGCGAGGCGGGACGACTCACCAAGGTCGACAGCATCATGGCCGCCTTCGACGATCCGAAGTACGGGCCCTTCGATCGGATTCCGATCGCGGAGGGGGTCACCAAGGAGTTCAAGGTGTGGCTGGGGGAGCGGTCCTTCGAGTATCCCGGCGTCGAAATCGTGCCGGAGACGGTCCGCTCCTACCCGTTCGGCGTGGCCGCCGCCCACGTGTTGGGCTACGTCGGCCCGATCAATGAAGCCGAGCTCGACCTTCGCCAGAACGACTTGAAGCCCTACCAGCCCTCCGATGAGATCGGCAAGGCGGGTGTGGAGCTGTCCTTCGAGGACCTGCTCCGGGGGGTTCCCGGAAGCAAGGACATCATCGTCGACGCCAAGGGCAACATCGTCGAGGAGATCGGCACGACACCGCCGCGTCCCGGCAGCGACATCCAGTTGACGATCGACATCGACCTCCAGTTGCTCGTCGAGGCCGAGCTGCTCGAGGGGCTCGAGACTGCTCGCCGCGAGATCGACTCGAACGGCACGGGCGACTTCTTCGAGGCACCGGCCGGTGCGGCCGTCGTGCTCGATCCTCGCGGCGCCCAGGTGTTGGCGCTGGCCTCGTACCCGACCTATGACCCTCGCACGTTCACTGCCGGCATCACCACCGACCAGTTCGAGGCGCTGACCACACCCGACGCCGAGGCGCCGCTCAACAACCGCGTGATCCAGGGCCTGTATGCCCCTGGCTCCACGTTCAAACCCTTCACCGCGTATGCCGCGATGAACGCCGGTCTGATAAGCGACCGTGGCCTGCTCACGGTGAACTCGACCATCAACGATCAAGGTTTCTTCGAGATCCCCGGTTGCTCGGGGGGCCAGTGCGAGTTCCAGAATGCCAACCGGACCCCCTACGGTCCGGTCGACCTCCGACGGGCCATCACGGTGTCGAGCGATGTCTACTTCTATCGGCTCGCCTGGTTCTTCGAGAGCTTCGCGGGGGTCCGAGCCCAGGCGTTGCAGGAAGGCGTGAAGGATTTCGGCTTCGGCACGCGAACCAACGTCGCGTTGGCCTACGAGGCCGACGGCCTGGTTCCCGATGCCGAGCTCAAGGCAGCACGCCACGCGGAGTTCCCCGAGGTGTTTCCGAACGGCGACTGGTTCGCCGGCGACACGCTCAACACGTCGATCGGCCAGGGCGACATGGGCGTGACCCCGATGCAGCTGGCGAACGTGTACGCCGCGTTGGCCAACGGTGGCCGGCTCTACGCCCCCAACATCGCTTCGGCTGCCCTGAATCCGGCGACCCGCCAAGTCGAGATCGACTACCAGCCACGGTTGCTGAATCAGATCTACCTCCCCGACGAGATCCGCCAACCCCTGATCGACGGCCTCGCCGAAGTGCCGCTCGATGACCTCGGAACCGCCAGGCAGGCCTTCGAGGGGTTCCCGTTCTCCCAGCTCACGGTGGCCGGGAAGACCGGAACGTCGGAGAAGGTCGGCAAGTCCGACTTTGCGCTGTTCGCCGCCTTCGCCCCGGTGGTCGACCCGGAGTACGTCGTGGTCATGGTGCTCGAGGAGGCCGGCTTCGGCGGTGAGCTCGCCGCGCCGCGGGTGCGCGACATCCTCCAGGCCATCGCCACCGGCACCGTGCCGCCGGCCGTCCCGGTCGACCCCGACTATCTGCTGCAGCCGGCGGTGCTACCCGTGAGCGCCGACGGTGTCTCCGGCGATGAAGCCGCCCTCGGAGAGGACCTCGCCGGATGAGCCGTCACCTGAACCCGCGGAACGACCCCAATGCGGCCTGGTACCACCTCGATCCGCTGGTCGTGTTGGCCCCCACCGCCTTGGCGATGATCGGGCTGGCCGCGGTCTACAGCACCACCCGTGGCACCGACCCACTCGCCTACGACTATTCCTATCTCGAACGACAGCTGCTGTTCGTCGTGCTCGGCCTCTTTCTCATGGGCGTCGCGTCGGTCATCGACTACCAGAACCTCCAGAAGCTGAGCCCGGTCCTCTATCTCGCCGGGATCGTCGCCCTCGTCGCCGTGCTGTCCCCGCTCGGGAGCGAGGTCAACGGGGCGCAGGCCTGGTTCAACATCGGTGCGTTCGGACTCCAGCCGTCGGAGTTCATGAAGCTCGGCCTCATCGTCTTCCTCGCCGCGTATCTGGCGCGTTTCGACGGCGAGCTCTCGCTCGTGCGACTGGCCGGCGCACTCGTCGTGGTCGGCGTTCCGGTGGTGTTGATCCTGCGTCAGCCCGACGTGGGAACGGTGCTGGTGTTCGCCGCGATCGTCATGGCCATGCTGTTGATGGGTGGCGCAAAATTGCGCCACATCGTGATCCTCACGGTGCTGGGAATCACGATGGTGTTCGCGGTGGTCAACTCGCCCCTGCTCGAGTCGTATCAGCGTGACAGGCTCACGACCTTCATCAACCCCGACTCCGCCGACGTCGAAGCCGGCTTCAACCAGAATCAGGCCCAGATCGCCATCGGCAACGGTGGGCTCACGGGCAAGGGCTACGGCCAAGGCGAGCAGACCCGATCGGGTCTGGTGCCCGAGCAGGAGACCGACTTCATCTTCACCGTGATCGGTGAGGAGCTCGGCTTCGTCGGGAGCTCGATCGTGCTCGGGCTGTTCGCCCTGTTGATCTCGCGGGTGTGGCGAGCGGCCCAGCTGGCCAAGGACCAGTTCGGCACACTGATCTGCGTCGGCATCCTGGCCATGATCGTGTTCCAGATGTTCCAATCCATCGGCATGAACGCGGGCATCATGCCCGTCACCGGTATCCCGTTGCCCTTCATCAGCTACGGGGGCAGCAGCAGCCTCGTGAGTTTCATGAGCATCGGCCTGGTCCTGAACATCCGCATGCGCCGCTGGCAGTGACAACGGCGAGGCGTTTGGCGAAGCGAGCGCCGCGAGCGAAGCCCAGCCTCGACGAGCGGTGATGGCGCCCACCCACCGGTCGGTGGCCGACATCCCATGGACCAACGACGACGGCGGTAGACTCGCCAGATCATGAACTCGCTCTGGCCGGAACTCGAGCATCTGCTCGGTCGGGTCCAGAAGCCGGCTCGCTACATCGGTTGCGAAGACGGCATCAATGTGTCCGAACATGCGCCTCACAAAGTGGCGTGGCTTCTGACCTATCCCGACACCTACGAGATCGGCCTTCCGAACCAAGGCCTGCAGATTCTCTACGAGATCCTGAACGAACGCGACGACGCGGTCGCCGAGCGCTCGTACGCGCCATGGACCGATCTCGAGGCCGAGATGCGCACCGAGCGACTGCCGTTGTTCTCGGTCGACAACCACCTCCCGGCCTCCGCCTTCGACGTGTTGGCCTTCAACCTCTCGGCCGAGCTCGTCTACACGAACGTCCTGAACCTCATCGATCTCGCCGGAGTACCGGTGCGTGCGGCCGATCGGGGCGAGACCGACATGCTCGTCGCAGCCGGCGGTCACTGCACCTACAACCCCGAGCCACTGGCCGACTTCGTCGACTTCTTCGTCATCGGCGACGGCGAGGAAGTCGTATCCGAGATCACCGAGGTCCTGCGTGAGTGGAAGGCCACGCCACGCTCCGCCGGCGCCCGACTCGGGATGCTGCGCGACCTCGCCAAGGTTCCCGGCGTCTACGTGCCGGCCATGTACGAGGTGAGCTACGACGGCGAGCACATCGCCGAGATCGCACCACGCTTCCCCGACATCCCCGAGCAGGTCGCCAAGCGCACCGTCGCCGATCTCGCCGAATGGCCCTACCCGAAGAACCAGCTCGTGCCGCTCACCGAGGTCGTCCACGACCGGCTCAACGTGGAAGTGTTCCGAGGGTGCACCCGCGGCTGCCGGTTCTGCCAGGCCGGCATGATCACGCGCCCGGTGCGCGAGCGCCCCGCCGAACAGGTTCGCTCCATGGTCCAGAACGGTCTCCAGCGCACCGGCTACGACGAAGTTGCCCTCACGTCGCTTTCGACCGCCGACTTCAGTGGTATCGGCGATGTCGTGGCCGACACGGTGAACGATCCGGTGAACTGCGGCCAGGTGTCGGTTTCACTGCCCAGCCTCCGCGTCGACGCCTTCACGGTCGGGGTGGCCGCGGCAGCTCCAGAAGGCTCGCCGCACGGGCCTCACCTTCGCGCCCGAAGCCGGGACCTGGCGTATGCGACAGGTCATCAACAAGCTCATCGCCGAGGAAGACCTGTACAGCGCCGTCGACTCGGCGTTCAGCCAGGGCTGGCGGCGCATGAAGCTCTATTTCCTCACCGGCCTGCCGACGGAGACCGATGTCGACACGCTGGGCATCGCCGAGCTCGGCAAGAACTGCGTCGAGATCGGCAAGCGGTACAACAAGACGGCATCGGTCACGCTCTCGGTCGGTGGGTTCGTGCCCAAGCCGTTCACCCCGTTCCAGTGGTTCGGCCAGAACACCGAAGCCGAGCTCTCCCGCAAGATCTACATGCTGCGCGATGAAGTGAAGAAGACCCGCGGCGTGCAGATGAAGTGGCACGATCCCAAGGCCACCCTCGCCGAGGGCATCGCCAGTCGAGGTGACCGTCGCATCGGGCGCGTCATCGAGGCCGTGTGGCGCCGCGGCGGCACGTTCCAGGAGTGGAGCGAGCACTTCCAGTACGACCTCTGGGTCGAGTGCATGGCCGAAGCCGGCCTCTCGATCGACTGGTACGTCTACCGGCATCGCCGCGAAGACGAGATCCTGCCGTGGAGCCACATCTCGGCCGGCTTGCACCACGAGTTCCTCTGGCAGGAGTGGCAGGACGCCCTGGCCGAGGTCGGTCTCCCGGACTGCCGGTGGACCCCGTGCTACGACTGCGGCGCTTGCACCGGGTACAGCATCGAGCACATCGTCGCTTCGGCCACGCCCCCGGCCGGCGGAAGTCAGGGAACCGGGCAGGACCTGAGCCGAGGCGGCGCAGTGCCGGTCGAGCTGCTCGGTCGCAAGCCCGTCGGGGTGACTCCGTGAACCCGCCGCTTCAGCCCAAGATCCGGGTCCGCTACGCCAAGTACGGCAAGGTCCGCTTCACGAGCCATCGCGACATGGCTCGCGTCTGGGAACGCAATCTTCGCAAGATCGGCTTCCCGGTTGCGTACTCCGAGGGGTTCTCGCCGCGGCCCAAGCTGTCGTTCGGGCTGGCCCTTCCCACCGGTGCCGAGTCCGACAGCGAGTATTTCGACATCACGGCCGATCCCGACTGGGACGCGACCGATCTCGATGAGCTGCCGATGCAGCTCAATGCGGTGCTGCCCTCGGGCATCAGCGTGCAAGCAGTGGCGGTTCTGCCCCCCGGCTCCGAATCGCTCCAGTCAGTGGTTACCAGCAGTACCTGGGCCATCGAGCTGCCCGACATCGAACCCGCCCAGGTGATGGCCTGGGTGTCACGGGTGCTCGATGCCGAGGAGCTCGTGGTCACGCGTGAACGCAAGGGCAAGCCCGTCACCGACGATCTTCGCCCCGAGATCTGTTCACTCGAAGCGACCGAGTTCGCCGCCGGCGTCCCCGGTCTTGTTGCCGAGCTGAGCACGGTCGGACGGGCGCTTCGGCCCTCCGAGCTGCTCACGGTGATCGAGCCCCATCTCCACTCGGGGCTCATCCGGCGACGTCAGCAATGGATCAGCGTCGATGGCGCCCGCAGTGAACCTCTCGCTGCCCGAGCGGCCGTCGACCACCGCACCCCTGTGGGTGTGCGATGAGAAGGGATCAAACCTATGTCCGAATCCCTGGCCACCGGCCAGAACGACAACGAGGGCCCCGCCGGCTCCCGGAAGCCCAAGATCGGCGACTCGCGGCCCGCACCGGCTCCCGCGGCGTCTGAACCGTCGAGCGACGGCCAGCGATCCGATCGCAGCACGTCGAGCGACGGCTCGGGCGGTGACGGTTCCGGTGGAGGCTCCGGCCGACGTCGCCGCCGACGCGGTGGCCGAGGCCGGGGCGGCGGTGGCCGCGGAAACCAGAGCCAAACCGCCGGCGGTGGCAACCGCGGTGGGCGGAGCGGACAGCAGAAGGGTGGCGACCGCCAACGCAACTCGCCGACGCCGATCGAGGCCATGACCGCCGACGGTCCCGCCGTCGAGCTCGACGACGAAGCCATGGCTCGGCGCAAGGGCCGCGAGCGGCAGGGCAAGCCCATCGGCCGCTACACCATGGTGGTCAGCGTTCGCGAGTCGGCCACCCAGATCGCCGTCCTCGAGGGCCGCAACCTCATCGAGCACTACGTGTCGCTGCCGGCTGACGACGTCAACCAGATCCACGGCAACATCTACCTCGGTCGGGTGCAGAACGTCCTGCCAGGTATGGAGGCGGCGTTCATCGACATCGCCACGCCCAAGAACGCGGTGCTGTACCGCAGCGACGTGCAGTACGACAAGGACGACATCGAGGGCGGGGGTCAGCCCCGCATCGAACAGGTTCTGAAGAACAAGCAGATGATCGTCTGCCAGGTGACGAAGAACCCGATCGCGCACAAGGGGGCTCGCCTCACCCAGGAGGTCTCGCTGCCGGGGCGTTTCGTGGTCCTCGTGCCGAACTCCACGACCTACGGGATCTCCAAGCGACTGCCCGACGTCGAGCGGAAGCGGCTGCGCAAGATCCTCGACCGGGTGAAGCCGAAGAAGCACGGCATCATCGTGCGCACGGCGGCCGAGAACGTCACCACCGAGGAGATCGAGGCCGACGTCCTGCGCCTGGCGCGCCAGTGGGACCAGATCGAGGCGCTCGCCGCCAAGACGAAGGGTCCGGCCCTGCTGTACCGCGAACCCGACATGGCGTTGCGGGTCATCCGCGAGGAGTTCAACAAGGACTACCGCGGGGTGATCATCGACGATCCCGCGCTCTTCGAGGAGGTCAAGGGTTACGTGTCGGCCATCACCCCGGCGCTGGCCGACCGGGTCGAGCTCTACGACACGAACCGGGAGAACCTCTCGTTGTTCGAGCGTCACCACGTGTACGACCAGCTGGTGAAGGCACTCGATCGCAAGGTGTGGTTGCCGGGTGGGGGCTCGCTCATCATCGAGCAGACCGAGGCGCTCACCGTGATCGACGTCAACACCGGCAAGAACGTCGGCCGGTCGAGTCTCGAGGAGACCGTGTACCGCAACAACCTCGAAGCGGCGCGCGAGATCGCTCGCCAGCTCCGCCTCCGCGACATCGGCGGGATCATCGTGATCGACTACGTCGACATGGAGGTCAAGGCGCACCGTGAAGACGTGATGAAGGTGTTCCGCGATGCGCTCGCACGCGACAAGACCCGCACCCAGGTGTACGACATCTCCGATCTGGGTTTGGTGGAGATGACCCGCAAGCGGATCGGTGAGGGTTTGATCGAGTCGGTCTCGACGCTGTGCCAGACCTGCGAGGGTCGCGGCTTCGTGATCGACGAGAAGTTGGTCGAGAAGCTGTGACCGCCCGGTTGGGCTCGGTCACTTCCGCCGCTAGCTTGGTACAGCTATGTACGCAGTAATCACCACCGGTGGCAAGCAGTATCGCGTCGTCGAAGGCGAGACCCTCGAGGTCGATCGTCTCGGCGAAACCGGCACCGAGCTCGAGTTCACTCCTCTGCTCGTTGCCGACGGCGATGACGTCTTCGCCACGCCCGACAAGCTCTCGGGCGCCAAGGTCACAGCCACGGTTGTCGATCAGACCAAGGGTCCGAAGATCAACGGATTCACCTACAAGAACAAGTCGAACCAGCGCAAGCGGTGGGGACACCGCTCGCAGCTGGCGGTGATCGAGATCACCGGTATCTCGAAGGGATAATCCATGTCGAAGACCAAAGGTGGCGGTTCGACCCGCAACGGGCGCGACTCGAACTCCCAGCGCCTCGGCGTGAAGGTGTTCGACGGCACCGCCGTGCACGCCGGCACCATCATCGTGCGCCAGCGCGGCACGCGCTTTCATCCCGGCGAGAACGTGGGCAAGGGCGGCGACGACACGCTGTTCGCGACCGCCAACGGCAAGGTCAAGTTCGGCCAGCGTCACGGACGCAAGCTCGTCGACATCATTCCCGACTGAAGCTCTTCTCGACCCCGCCAGCCGGCCGGGTCGATCACGCACGTGGCCGCAGCCCAGCGCTGCGGCTTCGTCGCGTTTGCCCGACCCGCCCCGCCGCCCCCTCCGGGCGAAATCTTCACAACGACTAGCGGAAGCCGCTATCGAACGTGGGGATTTCGGTGGGTAGAGTCGAGCCCATGCCTGCCATCACCGGGATCTCCCACGTCGACCTGAGTGTCACCGACATCGAGGCCAGCGAGGCCTGGTACCGAGAGCTGTTCGGCGCGGTGCCGCTGTTCGGCGGGCGCAGCCACGATCACGACCTCGAGGTGCGCTACATCATCGAGCCGAGCTCCGGCGTGGTCATCGGTCTCGAACAACACGATGCCAACGACGGCTCGGCCTTCGACGAACGACGCGTCGGCCTCGATCACCTGGCATTCAACGTTGCGTCGCGGGAGGAGCTCGAGGCCTGGGTCGCCCGGCTCGATGAGCTCGGCATCACCCACTCGGGCATCACCGAGGAGGATCCGTGGGACGTGCTGGTGCTGCGCGACCCCGACAACATCCAGCTCGAGCTCTTCCTCCTCAAGGCCGATCCGGCCGACCTGCTCCCCGGCTGATCGTCACGGGTTGGGTCGGCTCGGAGCTCGGCCCATTCGAATCGACCGGATGTCGAGGCGTTCGCCGGTGACCTCGTCGACCACAACGGGTTGGACGACCTCGCCGGTCGTGCGCGAGCGGAGGGCGATGACGGGGCCCTCGCCCTCGGGCCAGCACCAGTCGCTGCCCCAGCGCCACATGGCGGCGAGCACGTCCCACAACGCCCGCCCCTTGTCGGTCAGGCGGTACTCGTGGCGCACCGGGTTGTCCTGGTAGCGCTCCTTGCGCAGCACTCCCTCGTCACACAGGCGAGTGAGGCGAGCACTGAGCACGGCCTTGGGGATGGAGAGGTTGGCCTCGAAGTCGGCGAAGCGACGGGTGCCGGTGAACGCTTCGCGCAACACCAGTGGCGTCCACCAGTCGGCGAGGAGGTCGGTGGCGCGGGCGATCGGGCAGTGAGCGTCGTCGAAGCGGGTGCGGCGCATCTCAGCCCGCCACGGACTCGACCCGCGCCCGCACGTGCTTGTGATGAGGCGTCCCCGCGAACCAATCGCGATCACCCGTCGAGGTGAGCTCGTTCGGCGCAACGCCCACGGCATCGTCGGAGCCGTCGTGACCGAGCCCGAACCCGTTGGGCAACGACACGTGGCCCGGCAGGAGCGTGTCGGTCACTTCCACGACGGTGACGGCACTGCCCGCTCGGGTGATGATCCGGGCTCGGTCTCCGTCGCTGAGACCCAGGCCCGATGCATCGGTCGAGGAGATCCGCAGAGCACCCTGGCGGTCCTTCTTCCTCCAGGCCGGATCGCGGTAGATCGTGTTCGCCGTGGACGAGCGCCGCTCGCCGGCCGACAGTACGAGGGGGTACTCGGTGTCGGCGGCCAGCGGGGCGGGCTCGTCGGCCAGGCCGTCGAGCTCCTCGAGGAGCACGTCGATGGCCAGGCGGATGCGGCCGTCGTCGGTGCGGAGCCGGGCGAAGGTCTCCGGGTAGTCGTCGACGGTGAAGGTGACACCCGACGGGTTGGCCAGGATGTGATCGAACAGGGCATCACCGAGCGACTCGCCGTCGATGCCCGCCCGCCTCACTGCATCGGGGTACGAGCCGGCGCAGAGGTGAGCCAGACCCCACACAGCGGCCGCGCCCTGGGCGTCGACTCCGTCGGGGGTGGCGAGGGTGGGGCCGAGCGTCTCGTAGAGAATGACCGGCGCCAGCTTCGACAGATCGGGCCGCTCGACCGCCATGGTGAAGAACGCCTCGAGGAACGCCTGGCGACCCTCGGCCGCCGCGTGGTGCAGGGGAGTGAGGTCGTCGTCGGTGTAGGCGCCGAGGGCCCGACACAGGTCGGTGTGGATGTCGGCTTCGGGGCGGGTGCCGGCAAGGGGCTCGAACACCGGTCGACGAAGCTGGAAGAAGTTGGCGGGAAACTCCAGATTGAAGAACGTGCACTCCCACTTCTCGAACTGCGACGAGGCCGGCAGCACGTAGTCGGCCTGGCGGGCGGTTTCGGTGAGGGCGACGTCGATCACCACCACGAGGTCGAGCGCGGCCATCGCGGCGCGCATCCGGCTGCTGTTGGCCAGCGAGTGCACCGGATTGCCCGACTCGACGAGCATCGCTCGGAACCGATCGGGGTGATCGGTCAGTATCTCGTCGGGAATGACGTTGCAGGGCACCAGCCCGGTGACGAGTCGATGGCCGGTGACCGGCGTGACCGGCTCGGTGCGCGGCCGGTCGGGTCGGGGGCCGCCGCCGGCGGCTCCCTTGGCACCGAGAGAGGCGAACCGCGAGTGCAGGTTCATGCCGCCCTTCACCCCGAAGTTGCCGGTCAACAGGACCAGCAGCTTCTCGAGGTAGCTGTTGAGCGTCGAGTGCGGTGCCTGCTGGATCCCGAGGTCTTCGAAGATCGACACACCGCCTTCGGCGGTACCCAGACGGTGCGCCACCTCGCGTACCTGTGCCTCCGGCACCCCGGCCTTCGCGCACGACGCCGCGATGTCGACCCGTCTCAGGTGATCGACGAGCTCGTCGAGCTGGTTGGCGTGGGCGCGGAGCCAGTGGTGATTCAGCAGGTCGTCGTCGACCAGCACGGCCAGGAGGGCAGCGAGCAGGTGGGCGTCGCCGCCGGGTGAGGGTCGCAGATGGATGTCGGCCAGCTCGGCCGATTCACTGAGCCGCGGATCGACGACGATGAGCGTGCGATTCGGGTCGTTGGCCATGGCCTTGAGCACGCGCCGCGCCTGAGGGAAGCCGTGGGACTGCCACGGGTTCTTGCCCCAGAAGACGGCGACCTCGGCGTGGTGGTAGTCACCGGTGGTGTGACAGCTCGACCGGCCGAACAACTGCCCGTCGACCCAGAACTCGCCCGTCTTCTCCTGGGCGAGTGCGTTCGAGGTGTAACGGATGCCCAGCGCCGACCGGGTGGCCGAGCCGTAGGCGCCGCCACCGAGGTGGTTACCCTGCCCGCCGCCGCCGTAGAAGAGGATCTTGTCGCCTCCATGGGTGTCGACAACGTCGCGGAAGCGATCGGCGACCTCGGCGATCGCGGTGTCCCAGTCGATGGCCTCGAAGGTGCCGTCGGCCCTTCGTCGGAGCGGCGAGGTGAGGCGGTGGCGGCCGTTCTGGTAATGGTCGAGACGCAAGGCCTTCTCGCAGGTGTAGCCCTCCGAGCCGGGGTGGGCCTTGTCGCCGCGCACCCGCGTGATGGTGAGTCCGTCGGTGCGCATCTCGATGCCGCAGTTGATCGAACAGAGGATGCAGGCGGTGGGGTGCCAGGTGTCGTCGCTCATCGGTGGGCCTTCCGCAGTCGGTTCAACAAGCGAACCTAGTCGGGTCAGTCCTCGGTGTCCACTGCTCGGTGAGCCCGGCCGTAGCCTGTGCGGATGTCCCAGTTCGTCGACGACTGCAATCTCAACGTGCGCGGTGGCGACGGCGGCGCGGGCTGCGTGTCGTTTCGTCGCGAGGCGCACACGCCCAAAGGCGGGCCCGACGGCGGCGATGGGGGCAAGGGTGGCGACGTCTGGATGGTGGCCGACCACAACGTGGCCTCGCTCCTGGCGTTTCGCGATCATCCGCATCGCCGAGCGGGCAGCGGCGCCCACGGCAGCGGCAAGCGCAAGCACGGCTCCTCCGGCGACGACCTGGTCATCTCGGTGCCGGAGGGAACCACGGTGCGCGACTTCGACGGCAACCTGCTGGCCGATCTCACCAGCAACGGCGACCGCTGGCTGGCGGCCCGGGGTGGCCAGGGCGGCAAGGGCAACGCCCGCTTCCTGTCGAACCGTCGACGGGCCCCGGACTTCGCCGAACAGGGCGAGGAGGGCGAGGAGCAGTGGCTCCGCCTCGAGCTCAAGCTGCTGGCCGACGTCGCGCTGATCGGCTTCCCCAACGCGGGCAAGAGCACGCTCATCTCCCGAATCTCGGCGGCCAAACCCAAGATCGCCGACTACCCCTTCACCACCCTCGAACCGAACCTCGGCGTGGTGCGGGTCGACGACCAGACCGAGATCGTCGTCGCCGACATCCCCGGACTCATCGAGGGAGCCAGTGAAGGCCGCGGGCTCGGCCACCAGTTCCTGCGCCACGTCGAACGCGCCAGGGTGCTCTGCGTGCTGCTCGACCTGGCGTCGGTCGACGAGCGGTTGCCCCAGGATCAGCTCGACGTCCTGCTCCACGAGCTGGGCTCGTATCGCCCCGAGCTGCTCACCCGACCCACGCGTCGTGGTGGGTTCGAAGGCCGAGGTCGCCGAGCTCGAGGTACCCGAGGGCGCCTTCCCGATCTCGTCGATGACCGGCGAGGGTCTCGACGTCCTGGTCGGTCGCCTCGCCGTGTTGGTCACCGAGGCCCGCACGGCGGAGCCCGCACGGGTCTCACGGGTGGTTCACCGCCCGGAGGCGACCGGCGTGAGTATCGAGCGGGTCGACGATGTGCTCGTCGTGCACGGACGGGCGGCGCACCGAGCGGTGGCCCTGTCGGACATCACCACTCCCAACGCCATGGAGTACGTGCGCGATCGGCTCACGTCGCTCGGCGTCGACAAGGCGCTCCGGCGGGCGGGTGCCCGCCAGGGCGACACCGTCCAGATCGGCTCGGTGGAGTTCGAGTACGAGGAGGACCTGCTCGCATGACGGTCGTGGTCAAGATCGGCACGTCGTCGCTGACCGCCGAGACCGGTGATCTCCGCGAGTCGGCCATCGCGCAGCTGTGCGCGCAGGTGGCCACCGTTCGCGCCCGGGGCCAGAACGTGGTGATCGTGACCTCGGCGGCGATCCATGCGGGTCGAGCGGTGCTGGGGTTCGACGGCGGCGACCCCGTGACACTGCAGGCCGTATCGGCGGTCGGTCAGACGCGGCTCATGCGCATGTACGAGTCGGCGCTCGACGCCCATGGGCTGGTGGGTGGCCAGGTGCTCCTCGCCCCGCTCGACTTCTTCGAACGACAGCAGTATCTCCACGCCCGGGGCACGCTCGAGAAGCTGCTCGAGCTCGGCGTCGTGCCCGTGATCAACGAGAACGACGCCATCGCCGACGACGCGATCCGTTTCGGTGACAACGACCGCATCGCGGCGCTCGTGGCGAACCTGTTGCATGCCGAGGTGCTCGTGTTGCTCACCGATACGGCGGGCGTCCTCACTGCCGATCCTCGCGTCGACTCGTCGGCCTCGCTGATCGAGGAGATCCTCGAGGTCGATCGTGAGCTCGATGCCGTCGTCACCGGGCCCGGCGTCCGCGGAAGCGGCGGGATGGCGTCGAAGCTCTCGGCCGCTCGCATCGCAGCATGGTCCGGGATTCGGACGGTGATAGCCAACGCCGACCGACCGAATGTCCTGATCGACGCCATCGACGGCGTGGCCGGCGTCGGTACCACCGTGGTCGCCCGCAGCAGCACGTGGCCCGCCCGCAAGCTGTGGATCGCGTTCGCCGTTCGAGCCCTCGGACGGATCACGATCGACGAGGGAGCCAAGCGCGCGCTGGTCGAGCGCGGCACGTCGCTGCTGGGTGTCGGCGTCACCTCGGTCGATGGCAAGTTCGGCGTCGGCGATGCCGTCGAAGTGCTCGGCCCCGACGGTGCGGTGTTCGCCAAGGGTCTGGTCTCCATGCGCTCCGATCAGGTGATGGACGTGGCCGGACGGCACAGCGCGCTGGCGCCCGACGTCCCCGACGAGGTCATCCATCGTGACGAGCTGGTGCTCATGCCGTAGGTTTCGGCGCATGTTCGAGACACTCGTCGATCAGGTCGACGACATCGGGTCCGGGCGCCAGAACCCTGTCGATCTCGTCGAGCACGCCCTGACCCGCATCGGCGAGGTCGAGTCCGAGGTGCATGCGTTCGCCAGCGTGATGGCCGACCAGGCTCGAGCCGAGGCGGACCGATTGGCCTCGATCGCCCCGACCGGCCGGCTGCACGGTGTACCGGTGGCGGTGAAGGACATCATTCACGCCAATGGTGCTCCCACGCAGGCCAACTCGCTGGCGTTCGCCGGCCATGTCCCCGATCACGAAGCGACCGTCGTCACCCGACTCCGGGCCGAGGGCGCCGTTGTCATCGGCAAGACCAACACCCACGAGCTGGCGTACGGAACGTCGTGCCCGGCGTCGTTCAACCCGTACGACACGAAACGGATGACGGGCGGGTCGTCGGGCGGAAACGGTGCCGCAGTCGCCGCGGGGATCGTCGCCGCCACCATCGGCACCGACACCGGAGGCTCGGTGCGACTGCCCGCTTCGTACTGCGGACTCACCTCGATCAAGCCCACGGCGGGCGCGGTGCCACGCGACGGCGTCTACCTCCTCTCCCACACGTTCGACACGGTGGGCCCCATGGCACGGACGGCGGCCGACTGCCGCCTCCTCCTCGAGGTCATGGCCGGCCGTTCGGAGCATGACCCGTACTCGGTCGTGGCCGGCTTCGGACCGGTCGGGCCCGTCGGCCGGATGCGGATCGGTGTTCCCACGGCCGCCTACTACGACGGCCTCGACGTCGACGACCGCGTGATGAACGTCGTCGAGGCGGCCATCGGCGTCCTCAGCGGGCTCGTCGACGAAGTCGTGGCCGTCGATCCGCCCCATCCGAGCGAGGTCGATGCGACGGTCGCGGTGGTCGCCGCCGAGCCGTGCCAGCTCCTGGCCCACGTCCGGGCCGATCGGGGCGATCTGCTCGGCGCCGACGTACAGGCGCTCCTCGAGGCGGGCGACGCGTTCACGGCGGCCGATGTGGTCGCCGGCCACGACGCCCGCGTCGCCCTCCAGCGGCGCTTCGCCTCGCTGTTCACCGAGCAGTCGATCGACGCCTTCATCTCGCCGATCACGCCGAACCATGTGCCCGCCCATGGTGCGGTGGAGCTGAACGGCGTGCCGTTGCTGCGGGCCACCACGCCGTTCTGTCTTCCGGTGAATGCGGCCTGGTTGCCGTCGATCGCCCTCCCGGGTGGCCTGGCCCACGATGGACTCCCCGTCGGGTTCCAGCTGATCGGCCCGCACTGGTCCGATCTCGGGCTGGCCGCGCTCGGGGAGGCGTTCCAGGCGGCCACGTCACATCACCTCGCCACCCCGCCCTCGTGATGCCGTGGGGAGGGATCAGCCCGGCGCCTCCCACACGACGGTCTCCGGGTTGCGCTGAACCCACGCAAACCAGAACGCTTCGTGGGCGACCAGGTCGGACCCCGCCTCGTCGACTGCTCGGAACCCCGCGCCGTCACTGACGAGCGTCACGCCCGAGAGGCTGACGGCCACGCCGGCATCGATCGCCGTTCGGGCGGCGGCGGTCGGGAAGGCGACCGGCGTCCCGTCGGGTGCGGTGACGGTGACCACCGGTTGCTGGACAGGCAGGCGGGGATCGACGCGACCGATCGGGAAGATGGGCCCGAGGTCGTCGCGGCCGCCGAGGGGGTCGTCGCTGTAGGTGCGGCCGATGCCACCGTCCTCGGCGACGATGGTGGTGTCGGGATGGGCTTGCTTCCAGTCGCCCCAGGTGCTCACCTGCACGGTGAGCTCCTCGAGCTCGACGTCTCGGTCGCCGAGAGGGCCCGAAGCCGCAGTGCCGGCGAAGGTGTCCCAGAGCGACCGGGTGTTGAGATCGAACATGACCTTGTTCGATCGTTGCAGAAGCCCCGAGGTGCGCAGCACCAGCCGACCGTCGACGCCATCGACGTCGTCGGTCAGGTAGGCCTGGGCCGAGCCGCACAGGGTGCAGTACGGAAGCGCGTACTGGCGACCACCGAGAGTGTCGTTGACCATCTCGTGGACCTGCATGATGTTCTTCGGGAAGGCACGAGCCTCGCCGTTGATCACGACTCCGAACACCACGCCGTCGTCGTCATACCAGTCGCCACCGGCGGCATCGGTCACGACCGGTTCGTCGAGGGCGGGGATGCAGCCGGGCCTCGGGCAGGCTTCGCTCGTCCCGAAGGGCCGGTCGTCGGCGAAGACGCCGCCCCAGCTCACGTACCGCAGGTCGAGCCCGGTCACGTCGGTGAGCATCGGCGCCCACCGGGGATCGGCGAACCCGAAGATCTGGCGTTTGAGCAGTGGATAGTCGGGAGGCGCGTCGATGTCGGCATCGATCAACTGGGTCGTTGCGTCGTTCCAGGCCCGCTGCGGATCGAGGTCGAAGTCGGTGAGCGCCTCCAGGGCGGCGACGAGCGAGCTGCTCTCGGGGGCGGCGGGACCGTAGAACAGCAGGAGGTCGGTGAGCATCCATGCCCAGCGGGGATCGCCCGAATCGGCCAGCACCCGTAGCGCCTCGAGGTCGAACACCGGTCCGATGCTGGCGATCAGCGCCGCAGCTGCGGTGTCGGGTGCATCGAGCTCGGGCCGCTCGGGGAGCTCGAAGGGCTGTCCGTCGTCGGCGGCGGACGGAGACGAAGCCGCTGGTCCGGTCGAACCGCCACACGCCGAGACGGCGAGCGTGAGCGCCATGACGAGGCCGGCGGCTCCACGAATGCGCATAGAGGAAGAAACTCGCCGAACCGCCCGTGAGTTCCCGCAATCGTTCGCCGAGGCCAAGAACGGCGCAACTAGGGTGACCCGATGGGAGTCGTGGTCGTCACCGGCGCCAGCCGGGGAATCGGCGCCGAGGTGGCGCGGCGGGCGGCGGCAGCGGGCCACGACGTGGCGCTGACGTTTCGCCGCCGGGCCGACCAGGCCGAGGCCGTCGCCGACGAGTGTCGAACCGTCGGCGTTTCGGCGCTGGCAGTGCCCGTCGACGTATCGGTCGAGTCCGAAGTGGAAGATCTCTTCGGTCGGGTCGACCGCGAGCTGGGCCCGCCGAGTGCGCTGGTGAACAACGCGGGCATCGTCGAGCCGCAGATGCGGGTCGAGGCCATGTCGGCTCGACGCCTCGAGCTGCTCTTCCGGGTGAACGTGGTCGGTTCGTTCCTCTGCGCTCGTGAGGCGGTACGCCGCATGTCCACCCGCGCCGGGGGCGCCGGCGGAGCGATCGTGAACCTCTCGTCGGCCGCGGCCCGTCTCGGCTCACCCAACGAGTACGTCGACTACGCGGCTACCAAGGGGGCCATCGACACGTTCACCATCGGATTGGCCAAGGAGGTCGGCGCCGAGGGCATACGGGTGAACGCGGTACGGCCCGGCCTCATCGACACGGAGATCCACGGGAGCGGGGGCGAACCCGACCGCATCGCCCGCATGGCGTCCTCGATTCCCCTCGGACGCGGGGGAGAGGTGCACGAGGTCGCCGCAGCCGTGCTGTGGTTGATCTCCGACGAGGCGTCGTATGTATCCGGGGCGCTCCTCGACGTCGGCGGAGGCCGCTGATCGTCGTCCAGGGGCTCAATCCGGTGGGTCGACTGCCGATGGTTGGCGGTGACCCTCGCCACTCCTGAGGCGCGCTCGGCCGCCGCAACCACCCCGATGCCCACCGGCGAACACCGGATGCGGCTCCTGCGGACCGCAGTGATCGCCTTCGTCGTGTTGCGGCTGGCGGCGACGGTCGTCTCCGGCTTCGCCGTGACCTACGGGGTCGATGTCGAGACGATCGATCCTGCGGCCCGCGACATGCTCGACGAACCGTCGCTCGACGAGGGCGTCGCCGGAGTCCTGCTCGGTCCGTGGCAGCGCCAGGACGCACTGCGTTACCTCCGCATCGCCCGCGATGGGTACGCCGCCGACATCGACTCCGTCTTCTCGCCCGCCTATCCGCTCATGATCCGGGCAGTGGCCATGCCGATGGGCGGCGGTGGCCAGGCGCGTGTCGTGGCCGCGCTGTTGATCTCCAACGTGGCGGCCATCGTCGCCTTCTACCTTTTCCTCCGCCTGATCAGCCGCCACTTCGGCGAGGCGACCGGTCGTCGCGCTCTGCTGGCCCTGGTCGTCTTCCCCACTTCGTTCTTCCTGATAGCGGCGTACACGGAGTCGCTGTTCTTGTGCTTCACGTTGGCGTCGCTGCTTCGCCTCGACGAGGAACGGCACGTCGAAGCCGGCCTGTTCGGTGCGCTCGCCGCACTCAGCCGGCTCACCGGCTGGGTGGTGGCCGTACCGCTGCTCTGGAGCGTGTGGGTCAGGCGACGCCAGATCGTCGAGTCGGGTCCGGTCGCGGTGGCGTCGAACCTCTTCTTCGCCGGCTTGCCCGTCGCAGCCGCTGGAGGCTTCCTCGGCTACCGGCATCTGGCAGGCCTGCCGCCGATCTCCGATGTGTACGAGGGCTACTGGCTCACCTCCACGTCGTGGCCCGGCAAGGCGCTGTTGCGTGCCCTGGGTTGGATCGTCACCGGATCGGTGCCGGAGAAGTACGGCATGAGCTTCCGGCTCGACGTCCTCGCGATGTTGTTGGCCCTCGCCGCGTGTGTCTGGGGCTTCCGGCGCATGCCCCGGTCGTGGTGGTTGTACACGGTGATGGCCACCCTCTTCGTGCTCCTGCCCGACTCCTACGAGCGCACCGTGAACTCCACGAGTCGGTACGTGCTGGTGATCTTCCCCGTCTTCGTGATGCTCGCCGGCATCCGACGCCTTCCGGCCGTGTTTCTTTCGGTGGTCTCGGTGCTCGTCGGGCTTATGTTCCTGTGGTCGTCGGCCAACTGGTACTGGGTGGCCTGATCAGGTGGGCGTGAGCTCGTTGAACAGCGAGCGCATGTCGTAGGCGTCGACATCGGCGTGCATCGCTTCGTCGGACGGGCGGGTCAGGTCTCCCTCGGCGGCGTCGAAGATGGCCGGCAGCAGTCGCGTGTCGCTGGTGGTGTTGAGGAACAGCTGCTCGTCGCTCAACACGTAGCGCACGGCGCGCACGATGGCGTCGGCGTCTTCGAGGGGCTCGTACCAGCTGAACATCCGGTCGGGCTCGCGGGGCCAGCGCCGCTTCGCCACTGCCTTGATCGTCTGCACGGCCACGTCACGCTCCGCGCACACCCCGAGCAGCTCGTCGACATCGGCCCGGTAGCCCGGCTCGTTCAGCATGGTGAAGTTGTACGGGAAGAGCACCGTGTCGAAGTCGAAGCGCTCGAAGCTGCGCAGATGCCGGCGGATCACCTCGCGTCCGTGGCCTGTGACGCCGATGAATCGCACGAGACCCTCGTCGCGGGCGGCGATCATGGCTTCGAGTGCGCCGCCAGGCGAATGGGCGGCCAGCCACTCGTCGGCATCGACCAGATTGTGGAGCTGGATGAGGTCGACCTGGTCGACGCCAAGGCGAACGAGTGACCGCTCGAGCTCGGCACGAGCGTCGACCCCCTTCCGTTCGCCGGTCTTGGTGGCGAGGAAGACATCACGCCGGTGATCGGCGAGCCAGGGCTTCAGCCGGTCTTCGGACGCTCCGTAGGAGGCCGCGGTGTCGATGTGGTTGACGCCCCGCTCGACGATGTGGGCGAGGGTGCGATCGGCGGTGTCCTGTTGCATGGCTCCGAGGGCCGCGGCCCCGAAGATGGTGCGGGTGGAGAGGTGTCCGGTGCGTCCGAAGCGGGCAAGGGGAAGGGCCATGGGCCGAACCTAGTCGCAGTTCAGCCGAGCCGTTTGAGCACCGGCGACAGCAACTCGACGGCGGCCCGATTGCCGGTGAGGTTGGCGATGACCAGATAGACGATGCCGGCCGCCGCCGAGGCGACGATGGCCGTGACCAGCGCGGGAAGGCTGCCCGTCGCCCACACGAGGGCGACGGCGACCAGACCGGCGACGAGCGCAGGAGCGAGGAGTGGAAGCAGCGATGCTCGCAGGCGGGGAGCGTCGGGCACGTCGGTCCGGACCCTTCGTTGCAGGGCGGTGAGCTCGAACCAGGCGGCCACCGTTGCGCCGGCTGCGAGGCCCACCGCTCCGAGCCGGACGATGTCACCTTCGTCGCGCGCTGCTTTGGGCAACGGTTCGAAGGCGGGAAGATCACCGAGACGGCTGATGTCGCCGCCGCTCACACCGAAGCGATCGAGCTGGAACATCACGAGCACGCCGACGACGGCGGCGATGACCACCCGCACGCCGGCGATCCGCGCCGGGCCGCTCACGTCGCCCTGCGAGTACCGGGCGTTCTGGAGCAGCCGCGAGGCGCCGCTGGCCGGCATGCCGAGCGCGTAGACGGCCAAGATGAGCCAGATCAAACGGGTGTCGTCGGTCGTGGTCGCGCCGCTCGCGAAGAGCCCTTCGACGATCTCGCGCCCGGCGGTGAGGTACACCACCAACGAGATGACCAGGAAGAACGAGATCCGTTCGAACCCGAGTTGGAGGCGCGACACGAACTCGTCGACCGAACCCGATCCGCGAGAGAGCTCGGGAAGCTCGGCGGCGGCGATCGACAGAGCGAACGCGCTGATCGGCATCAGATAGAGCACCTGCGACGGGGCGAGCGCGGCGATGGCGCCGGTGGCCAGTAGGGAAGCGAGGGCGAGGTCGATCCAGGTGGACAGCGTCACGACCCCACGGCCCATGACTGCCGGGCCGAAGCGGCGCATCACCGTTCGCACCGATCGGTTGCGGCGTGCGAACCCCATCCGCAGCCGGGGCGCCACCCGCAGAACCGACGGGAGTTGCAGCACGAACTGTGAGAGACCGCCGACCAGCGTGCCCCAGGCCGCGGCCCGGGCGATGTCGTCGATGGCCCAGTTGCGGAAGCCGGCGAAGGCCACTGCGCTGATGATGAGGATGTTCCAGAGCACCGGAGCCACGTACGACAGGAAGAACTTCCGGTGGGCGTTGAGCACGCCGAGGCACCAGGCGGCGAGAACGATCAGGCCGACGCCGCCGACGGTGATGCGCAGGAGATCGGCGGTGAGGTCGGCCTTGGCCCCGCTGAAGCCAGGGGCGATGATCGAAACCAGCGGCCCGGCAAGGAAGAGTCCGGCCAGCACGAGCACCGCGGTCGCCGTGACGAGCATCGTGAACACGGCCCCGGCGAGACGGCCGGCCTCCTCGTCCTCACCGTCCTCGATCAACCGTGCGTACACGGGAATGAACGAGGCCGACAGCGAGCCCTCGCCGAGGAGGTTCTGGATGAGCTGCGGGATGATGAGCGCGGCGCCGAAGGAATCGGCTTCGGGTGTCGTGGTGCCCAGCCAGTTCTTCAGACCGATCTCGCGCACCAGGCCCGACAACCGCGAGAGGAGGATTCCCGCGGCAACGACGGCCGCCGATCGGCCGCTGCGACGGGCGGCTTCGCGGCTCATCGAGCTGGGGGAGGGGCGGAGGTCGCTCATGGGGAACCGGCCGGACCGGCGGATGAAGCGTAGTTCTCCCCCGCCGGGGGTCGACGCCAAGCGGTGGTCGAGCGGTGTGAATACAATTCGGAACCGCCTGGCTCAGGCCGTACGCTGCACCAATGGATCCTCGGTTCGAAAGCGTGACCGCCGTTCGAGACTCGCTTCGCGAGGTCGACTATCTCTCCGACGAGGGCATTGCCGGGGTGGTGTATCTCGCCGATCGGCTGCAGAAGCCGATTCTCGTCGAGGGCCCCGCCGGAACCGGCAAGACTCAGTTGGCCAAAAGCGTGGCCGAGATGTCCGGGGCTCGCCTCATCCGACTCCAGTGCTACGAGGGCCTCGACGAGTCCAAGGCGTTGTACGAGTGGAACTACAAGAAGCAGCTCCTGCGCATCCAGGCCGAACGCAACACCGAGGGCGACTGGAGCGAGATCGAGGACGACATCTTCTCCGACGAGTTCCTGCTCACGCGGCCGTTGCTCGAGGCCATTCGCGCCACCGATCCGGTCGTGCTGTTGATCGATGAGGTCGACCGGGTCGAGGTCGAAACCGAGGCGCTGTTGCTCGAGATCCTGTCGGACTACCAGGTGTCGATTCCCGAGCTCGGCACCGTCGAGGCCACCCAGATTCCCTTGGTGTTCCTCACGTCGAACAACACCCGCGAGCTCTCCGAGGCGCTGAAACGTCGGTGCCTCTATCTCCACATCGACTACCCCGACATCGAGCGTGAGAAGCAGATCGTGCTCACCAAGGTGCCCGAGATCACCGAGAACCTCGCCGACCAGGTGGCCCGGGTCGTGCGGTCGATTCGCCAGCTCGAGCTGAAGAAGTCACCGTCGGTCTCCGAGACCATCGACTGGGCCCGGACCCTGGTGCTTCTCGGTGTGCAGCAGATCGACGCCGACACCGCCACCGAGACGGTGAACATCCTGCTCAAGTACCGCTCCGACATCGAGAAGGCCACCAAGGAGTTCGCCAACAACGGCGAGTTCACGTGACCCCGTCGGCCCCACTCCCCGGGGCGATCGCCGCCGGGTCGGGTGGCGAGTCGCCCCTGCTCGAGCTGCTCAGCGGCTTCATCGTCGAGCTGCGGGCGGCCGGGCTCCCGGTGAGTCTCACCGAGAACCTCGACGCAATGGAAGCCGTCACCCACATCCCCCTCGAGGATCGCGAGGCGTTCAAGTACGCGCTGGGGGCGACGCTGGTGAAGAACCACTCGCACTGGCGAGCGTTCGAGACGGTGTTCGAGGTGTACTTCTCCCTTCGGGGCAAACAGTACGAGATGGTCGATGGCCAATGGCTCGACGAGCTCGACCTCGACGAGCTCGACGACGACGGGGACGGCGCCGGAGACGGTGAGCGAGGCCAGGGTGGCGGCGGGGGCGACGGCCTGTCGCCCGAGGAGCTGGCCGAAATGCTGTTCCAGGCGCTCATGCGGGGCGATCAGGCGATGATGCGGGCCATCGCCCGCCAGTCGGTGAAGCGTTTCGCCGGGATGGAACCCGGCCGACCCGTCGGTGGCACGTACTACCTGTACCGGACGCTGCGCAACCTCGAGCTCGACGGCATGCTCGAACGACTCATGGAGCAGGCTCGCGACCAGGCCGACGGGCCGCTCAGCAACTTCGAGGAACGGCTCGAGCACGACGAGTTCGAGGGCCGCATCGACAAGCTCAAGAAGGAGATCGAGGCCGAGATCCGGCGTCGGCTGGTGGCCGACCGGGGCGTCGAGGCCATGGCCAAGACGCTGCGCAAGCCGTTGCCGGAAGACGTCGACTTCATGCACGCCACCCGTGAGGAGATGCTGTCGCTGCGGAAGGCGATCATTCCCCTCACCCGCAAGCTGGCCGTTCGGTTGGCTCGCAAGCGCCGCCATGGTCGCAAGGGTGCCCTCGATTTCCGCAGCACCGTTCGTCATTCCCTCTCCTATGGCGGCGTGCCCGCCGAGCCCAAGTTCAAGTACCCCCGACCCTCGAAGCCCGAGATCCTGGTGATCGCCGACATCTCCGGTTCGGTCGCCGCCTTCGCCCGGTTCACCCTGCACCTGGTCTATGCACTGTCGAGTCAGTTCTCGAAGGTGCGGTCGTTCGTGTTCATCGACGGGCTCGACGAGGTCACCAGCTACTTCGAGGGCACCGACGACATCAACCAGGCGGTGCACCGGGTGAACACCGAGGCCGACGTGGTGTGGGTCGACGGTCATTCCGACTACGGCCACGCCTTCGAGGTGTTCTGGGACACCTACGGCAAGGACATCACCAAGAAGTCGACCGTGCTCATCCTCGGTGACGCCCGCAACAACTACCACCAGAGCCAGGCGTGGATCGTGCAGGAGATCGAGCGCAAGGCCCGTCACGTGCACTGGCTCAACCCCGAGCCCCGCAGCTACTGGGACACCGGCGACTCCATCGTGAGCGAGTACGGCGTGCACTGCGACGGCGTGTGGGAGGTCCGCAACCTGCGCCAGCTCGAGAAGTTCGTCGAGACCCTCGTGTAGGAGCGGGCTCATGTGCCGGCTCGTCGGGGCCGAGGTGAGCACGACCGATTAGGTTCGGACCCATGCGCGACCGCCTCGACTGGCTCGGCGACCGGGCCGAGATCGCCGACCTCCTCGTCCGGTATGCGATCACCTTCGACGATCAGAACTGGCCCGAGTTCGCCGATCTCTTCAGCGACGATGCATCGTTCGAGATCGATGACCAGGGGTTCTTCGGCAAGGAGTCGGTGCTCGAGTTCCTCACCACGTGCCTACCCGACGGGTACGTGAGCAAGCACATGCTGTCGCAACCGCTGATCGAGGTGGCCGAACACGGTCGATCGGCCCACGCCCGGACCGATGTCGTCTGGATCACCCAGAGCTTCCGCACCCAGATCGTGGCGCGCTACAACGACGATCTCGAGAAGGGCGACGATGGTCGTTGGCGGTTCCGTCGTCGCTGGGAGACACCCGTGCCATACGTCGATGCGCCCGCGCTGATGTCCGATGCGGCGCTCGCGGTGAGCAGTCCCACCATGGCCGACCTCGGTCCCGGACCTCGCGGCGATCATGACGCAGGGGTGACCAAAGGTGATGCGGGCGAGCTCGGCCGGACTTGACAGCTCGCCGTTTTCGACTAGTATCGAACATACGTTCGGTCATTTCGAACGTCGACACTGGCCCGGCCGGCTCGAAGTCCACGCTTCCCCGATGTGATACGTCGTCGTGAGGAGGTGTCGTGAACCCGTTTCCCCCGATAGGCGAGCTGCCGTCGAAGGACGACGACGAGCTCCGGCGCCTGGTGAAGGTCTGTGGTCGACTGCGATCGCAGATCGCGGCGTTCGAGGCGGGGCTGCTGGCCGAGATCAGTCGTCGTCGGGCGACGATGCCCGAGGGTCCCGAGGGCGCGATCGAGCGAAACCAGCGCGGGTCTCGGGCCGCGGCCCGACGGCGGGTGCGAAAGGCCAAGGCCCTCGAAGAGTTGCCGCGCACGCGGTCGGCGCTCGAGCAGGGCGACATCACCGAGGAACATGCCGACACGATCGTGAGTGCCTCCGGCCGCCAGGCCGAGGCGGTCACCGCCCGCGAGGGTGAGTTGGTCGACCATGCGCGTCGAGAGTCGCCCGAAGCCTTCGCCGACCGAGTGAGGCGATTCGAAGACGATGTCGATGGCGACGACGGCGTCGAGCGGTTCAACCGCCAGCGCCGGCGTCGCAAGCTGTCGATTCACAACCGAGTCGACGATGGTATGACGATCGTGCACGGCGAGTTCGACCCGATCGCGGGCGCGTGCATCCGCCGAGCACTGAGCCTTCGGGCCGAACGAGCCTGGAGGGCCGACGCGAAGCTGCCGCTCGCACGCCGACGTACCCCCGAGCAGCGGCTGGCCGATGCGCTCGAGGAGCTCTGCGGCGCCGACGACGTGCCCGGGTCGTCGCGGCGTCCGGTCGAGTCCTCGCCACCGGCCGGTGCGGGCGCGACGCGTGCGACGGTGATGGTGGTGGCCGACCTCCAACGACTCACCGATCGGCTCAGAGCGGGTCGATCTCACCTGGCCGACGGCACCGATCTGCCCATCGACACGGTGCGACGGCTGGCGTGTGAAGGCCAGGTGCTCCCGGCGATCTTCGACGGGGCCGGTCAGCCACTCTGGTTGGGCCGCCGACGTCGGCTGGCCACCGACGGCCAACGGGCAGCGGTTGCCGCTCGCGACACGACCTGTATCGGCTGCGACACGCCGGCCGAGTGGTGTCAGGTGCATCACATTCGGTGGTGGCGCCACGGCGGGGCCACCGACGTCGACAATCTGTGCCTGGTCTGCTCCCATCATCACCATCTCGTGCACGAGGGCGGATGGGCGATCGAGCATCTCGCCGGCGGGGGATTCGAGCTGGTGCCGCCGCCGAATGCCGTTCAGCGTTCGGCGAGGAGGTCGGCGTAGTGTCTTTCGGCCACGTCGGGATGCGACCGCAGCCGGAACTTCAGCCAGTTCTCGCCGTAGGTGGAGAACACGGGGTCGCTCGGATCGGGGTTCTGCCCACCGACTGCCTCCGCGGCCAGCTCGGCGGGCAACGCGATCGGTTCCATGCTCGAGTCCATGCACGGGTTGTAGAAGTAGGCGACCGAGAGGCGTTCCTTGCCCGGCGGCGGGCTGACGACTCGATGCTTGGTGGCTCGCAGGTAGCCGTTGGTCGCGACCTGCAGCATCTCGCCGAGATTGAGGATGTAGGTGCCGGGAACAGGCGTGGCGTCGACGAGCTCGCCGTCGACCTGAACCTGCAGGCCACCGACATCGTCCTGCATGATGAAGGTGATGAGGCCCGAATCACCGTGCAGTCCGACGCCCTGGTCGTCGATCTCGTCGCTGGTCACGGTGGTGGCGGCCTGGCTCGGGTAGCGGATGATCTTCACCAGCACCTCGGGTTCGGGGGCCATGTACTGCTCGAAATGGGTGCCGGGGCGGCCGAGGCCGAGGGCGAGCGCGCTCAGGATGGCGTCACCGAGGCCGGCCATCTCGTCCATCCACCGGGTGACCAGCCCTTGCATGGCGGGTACCGCAGCCGGCCACTGGTTGGGGCCGCGCAAACGGCGGTACGCCGGATCGTTGGGTCCGAGGTCGTAGGGCTCGCGCTCGGGGCCGATGTCGATCTGGTCGCGCCAGTCGCGGCGACCGCCGGTGTGCTCCATGCCAAGAATCGTGTAGCCCCGGAAATGGGGCGTGTTGGTGTTCACGATCGACAGCCGTTCCGGTTCGGGCAGGGCGAAGAACTCGCGCGCCGAATTCATCACCTGATGTTCGAGGTCGGGATCGATGCCGTGGCTGGTGAGGTAGCAGAATCCGGGGCCATGACACACCTCGCGCAGCGCGTCGACGAAGGCGCGGCCGGCCGGCGAGGCGGGATCATTCCGAAAGGCGGTGAGATCGAGCGTGGGCAGAGACTGCACGTCACGCACGGTACTCGGCCACCGGTGCGGCCCGCCACGGGGAGGCGGCGCTCGAGGCGATCAGGCGCTCGACGCGATCAAGCGCTCGGGGATCAGCTACCGACGAGGCGATCAGGCCCCGGGCGCGGGTTGTCCGACCGCCGCTCGATCGCATTGCGGCTTCGTTGACGCACGTGCCGGTGATTCGCAACGAGCTGCGCACCGGCGACTACGACGCCGTCGTGTTGTACGGCGTGCCGACGAATGGCTGGCAGACCGTTCGGCTCGCGCACCACTACGACGTACCCGTGTTGTTCCGGGCGATCGACATCTCCCACGAGCTTCGGTCGACGGCGTATCGCACCCTCATCCGCCGGGCCGAGCACTACATCTTTCGCCATGCCGACGGTATCTCGGTCAACAACGTGGCGCTCCGCGACTACGCGATCGCCGCAGGTGCCGACGCTTCGACCGTCTCCATCGACTACCCGGGACTCGATCTCGATCGTTTCGTGCCCGGCCCTCCCGACCCGAACCTGGTGGAGCGGTACGGCATCGCGCCCGACGATCGAGTGGTGATATTCATGGGCACCTTCTTCCGGTTCGGCGGTCTCGACTGGCTGCTCGACGAGCTTGGGCCCGCCCTGCGGGCGAACCCGCGCCTGAAGCTCCTTCTGATAGGCGGCGGCGAATCCGACGCCGAGATCCGGGCCAAGGCCGACGCCGTTGCGGCGCCCGGCCAGATCGTGTTCACGGGCTTCATCGGCTATCCGGATCTCGCCGACCACCTCCGTCTCGGACATGTCGCCGTGAACCCCTTCGCCGAACAGCTGGTCACCCACTGTGCGTTGCCCGGCAAGATCCTCCAGTACACCGGCACCGGTCTGCCGACCGTCTGCAGCCGACTCGAGGGCATGCGGGGCATGATCCCCGAGGGCGACGGCGTGTTCTATCGGGCGCCCGGACCGGCCTTCGTCGAGGAGGTGCTCCACCTCATCGACGACGACGACGAGCGTCGCGCCGCCGGTCACCGAGCCCGCCTCGCCATGGAGCAGCTCTGCCGTTGGGATCAGGCCGTCGATCGTTTCGAAGCCGCCATCAGCGGTGTCGTCAGCCGGCGAACCGCTGCCTGACCCCCAGCGTCGGGCCCTGTCGGCTCCGGGTTCAGCGACGGTCGTGCCGCTACGGTGCCCCCATGGAGCCCGACTTCTACCGATTCGAGACGCTGAGCCTGCACGCCGGTCAGCAGCCCGACGCCGAGACCGGTTCCCGGGCGGTGCCGATCTATCAGACCACGTCGTACGTGTTCGACTCGGTGGCCGAAGCGGCGAGCCTCTTCAACCTCGAGACCACCGGTCACCTCTACAGTCGCATCTCCAATCCGACCGTGGCGGTGCTCGAGGAGCGCCTGGCCGCGCTCGAGAACGGACTCGGAGCCGTGTGCACGGCCAGTGGCAGCGCGGCGCTGCACCTCGCGCTGGCGACGCTGCTCAGCGCCGGTGATCATGTCGTCGCGAGCCGCAACATCTACGGCGGCAGCCACAACATGTTGAACCTCACCATGCCTCGTTTCGGCGTAACGACGACCTTTGTCGACATACGCGATCCCGACGAGGTCGCCGCTGCGATCGGGCCGAGCACCAAGGTCGTTTTCGCCGAGACCCTCGGGAATCCCGGCGTCGAGGTCCTCGACGTTGCCCGCATCGCGGCGGTGGCTCACGAGGCCGACATCCCGTTGGTGGTCGACAACACCTTCGCCACCCCCTATCTGCTCCAGCCGATCGAACACGGCGCCGACGTGGTTCTTCATTCCGTCACCAAGTTCCTCGGCGGTCACGGTGTGGCCATCGGCGGGGCAGTGGTCGACAGCGGCCGCTTCGACTGGGTCGCCTCGGGGAAGTTCCCGACCCTCACCGAGCCCTACGACGGATACCACGGCATGAGCTTCACCGACGAGTTCGGCAACGCGGCCCTGGCGATGCGAGCGCGAGCCGAGGGACTGCGCGACTTCGGTGCCTGCATGAGTCCCACCACGGCGTTCCACCTTCTCCAGGGAGTGGAGACGCTGCCGATCCGCATGGATCGCCACATGACGAACACCCGTCGCGTGGTCGACATGCTCGATGGCCACGACGCGGTCGAGTGGGTGAAGCATCCGCATTCGCCGAGCCACCCCGATCACGAGCTGGCCCAGAAGCTGCTACCGCGCGGCGCAGGTGCCATCCTCAGCTTCGGCATACGCGGGGGTCGCGAGGCGGGCCGCAAGTTCATCGAATCGGTGCGTCTCGCCTCGCACCTGGCCAATGTGGGTGATGCCAAAACATTGGTGTTGCACCCGGCCACGACGACCCACCAGCAGCTGAGCGCCGACGATCTCGCAGCTGCGGGCATCGGCGAGGAGCTGATCCGAGTGTCGGTCGGGCTCGAGCACGTCGACGACATCTGCGACGACTTCTCCCGGGCGCTGCGAGCGTCCCAAAGATGAGGCGGAGAGATGCGGCGCGGGAGATGCGGCGCGGGAGATGCGGCGCGGGAGATGCGGCGCGGGAGATGAGGCGCAAGGCGATGAGGCGCAGAGATGAGGCGCGAGATGAGGCGCAAGGCGACGAGGCGCGGGAGATGAGGCACGGGAGATGAGGCACGGGAGATGAGGCTCACGGTTCGCGGCGCAGACGTCCAGATCGCCACCGGAGGACGTTCGCTCGATCGAGACGAACCGCTGGTGGTGTTGGTCCACGGCGCAGCCCTCGACGGCTCGGTGTGGTTCCAGCAGACTCGATTCCTGGCCTTTCACGGCTATCGAGCCGTGGCCGTCGATCTGCCGGGCCACGGCCACAGCGACGGCCCCCTGCTCGGCTCCATCGCCGAGATCGCCGACTGGCTGGCCGAGCTCGTCGACGTGCTCGGATCACCCGCCCACCTCGTCGGCCACTCGATGGGTGCGCTCGTCGTCATCGATGCCGCGGCTCGCCACGGGGAGCTCGTGCGGTCGATCGTGCTCCTCGGCGCCGGACTGACCATGCCGGTGCACCCCGAACTCCAGGCTGCGGCCGACGCCGACGACGACCTGGCCGACCACCTCATCGCGGCGTGGTCGCACAGCCAGCGCCAGCACATCGGCGACAATCCCACGCCGGGACTCTGGATGATCGGGGAGACCGTTTCGCTGCTGCATCAGGCTCCCGACGGCGTGCTGGCCACCGACCTCGCGGCCTGCAACACCTTCGACGGAGCGGTTGCTCTCCTGCCCGACATCCGCTGCCCCATCACCATCCTGGCCGGCACCGAGGACCGCATGACACCTCTGCGTGGTGCCCGAGCACTGGCCGAGGCGGCGCCCCACGCCACCCTGAAGGTGGTGGAGGGCGCCGGTCATCTGAGCATGCAGGGCCGGCCGGCGGTCGTGCGCCGGGCGCTGATCGACCATCTCGCCTCGGCGGAGACCCACTCGTGATCGTCTCGTCGGGCGAGGCCCTGGTCGACCTCGTGCCCGAGCCCGTTCCCGGCGGTGGACCCATGAACGTCGCCATCGCCGCAGCCCGTCTCGGTGCTCCCTCCGCGTTCGTCGGTCGAGTCTCGACCGACGCCCACGGCGAGCAGATCTGGCACCATCTGGAGTCGAACGGCGTGAACCTGGCCGCGGCCGAGCGGGGCGACGAGCCGACGGCCCGGGCCATCGTCGAGCACGTTCCGCAACTGCGCTTCCGCTTCGAGGGGGTCGGGACGGCCGATCAAGCGCTCACCAGTGCCGATCTCGGTCGGTTGGGTCCCGGACCCCACATCGTCCACGGCGGCACACTGGGGCTGTTCCGCGGCCGGACGGCGGAGGTGTTGGCCGATCTGGCCGAGCGGCATCCGGGGATCGTCTCGCTCGACCCGAACGTGCGCCCGCAGATCATCGACGACCGCGCCCACTGGATGCGATTCCACGATCGATGGGTCGCGCGGGCCCACGTGTACCGGGGTTCCGACGAGGACTTCGACTGGATCTGGCCGGGACGGGACGCCCAGTCGATTGCCGAGGAGCTTCTGGCCGGCGTCTGTGAGGCGGTGGTGGTCACCCGCGGGCCGCACGGTGCCTGGGTGTTCACGGGGAGCGGGCGAGTCGACGTGGCCGGCGTCAGCGTCGAGGTCGTCGACACCGTTGGTGCCGGTGACACATTCGTGGCCGCCACCCTGGTCGGCCTGCACGATCGGGGACTGGCCGGCGAGCCCCGAGCCCTGGCCGATCTCGGTACCGGGGACTGGGCCGACATCGTCGGGCTGGCCGTGCGGGCTGCAGCGATCACCTGTTCCCGCCGCGGGGCCGATCCTCCCACCCGCGGCGAGCTCACCGGACGCCCCGGCAGAGCCCCTGGAGCAGCCGAGAGCAGCTGAAGCAGCTAGAGCAGCCGGACCTTTGCGTCGAGGGAGTCCTCGAGGAGTTGCTTGCGCTGATCGAAGGTGTAGCGCTCGAGCGAGTCGTCGTCGCTTGCCGTGATCGACACGACGATCTCGCCGTCGACCAGCGACGCCGAGGCGGAGGTGACCCGTGAGTCGTGGCTGCGGTCGAGCGCGATGCCGAGGCGCAACAGCCCGGCGAGGATGCGGACGACCCGCTGGTCGTCGGGTTCGAGGGCGGCGAACTCGACGTGCTTGGGTTTGGGCGCGCTCCGTCGGTGATACCGGGCGACCAGGGCCATGAGCTCGATCTCGTGGTCGGTGAAACCCACGAGCCGATCGGAGTGGCGGATCACGTAGTAGCTGTGCTTGTGGTGGGCCGAGTGGGAGATGAAGAGGCCGACGTTGTGCACCCAGCCGGCGGCCTCGAGCAGGTCGCGCTCGGCGGCACCGAGCCTGTGTCGGATCTGGAGATCGTCGAAGAGTCGGAGCGAGAGGTCGGTCGAGTGTTCGACGTGATCGTGATCCTCGTCGAAGAGGGCGGCGAGCTGCCGGACGCTTCGGCGGCGGATGTCGCCGAGGTGGTGGAGGGCGTCGCCGTCCTGGCGATGGAACCGATCGAGGAGCACCCCCTCGCGCAGCGCGAACGTCGAGAAGGTGAGCTCGTCGCAGCCGAAGAGGGCCATGCTCTGATCGAGCAGGATGGCGCCGGCGACGATGGTGTCGGCCCGCGCCGTGTCGAGTCCGTCCACCTTGCGTCTCGATTCGGTGGACCGGTGGCTTGTGAGCTCGGTGATCACCTCGCCGAGCTCCGCCCGATCGAAGGTGACGTTGTTCAGCGTGTTGGGCGCGTTGCCCCGACGGAGCTCGGCCATCGCGGCCAGGTTCTCGATGGTGCCCGAGCTGCCGACGAGGGTGGAGTACCCGAGCGGTCGGAGCTGGTGGGCCACGGGCGTGAGCAGATGGTTGATCCACGCCCGGCATGCGACCACGGCCTCGCCGGTGACCTCTCCCGCAGGAAAGAAGCGGTCGGTCAGACGGATGGCGCCGAGCTTCATGCTGCGGGCGTCGATCGTCGCCCCCTCCTGGCCGACCAGGAATTCCGTGCTGCCGCCACCGATGTCGATCATGAGCAGTCGTTGATGCAGCACGGGAAGGGCCTGGAGAATGCCGAGGTGGATGAGCCGCGCCTCCTCGACACCGGAGATCACCTCGATCCTCACGCCGGCCTCGGTCAACGCCCGGGCCAGGAACACGTTGCGATTCTCGGCTTCACGCACGGCGCTGGTGGCGACGGCGGTCAGGTCGGCCCCGGCGGCGTCGACCAGCTGTCGATACCGGCTCAACACCTCGATGCCCCGATCGATGGCGTCGGGCGACAGCTCGCGCATGTCGCCCGAGCCCGAGCCGAGCCGCGCCTGGTCCTTCTCGCTCGTGACGACATCGATGCCGTGTTCGTTCACCCTGGCGATCAGGAGATGGAGCGAATTGGTGCCGATGTCGATGGCGGCATGGAGGTCGCCCACTACGAGTCGCCCACTACGAGTCGCCCACTACGACAGGAGCTCGGCCACCCGGAAGGCGAGGTCGACCGACTGCCGTCCGTTGAGGCGGGGGTCGCAGATGGTCTCGTACCGCAGCTCGAGATCGTCGTCGTCGAGTTGATCGCCGCCGCCGAGGCATTCGGTCACGGCATCGCCGGTGAGCTCGACGTGGATGCCGCCGGGCCAGGTCGCCTCGGCCTGGTGGGCGGCGAAGAACCCTCCGACCTCATCGACCACGTCGTCGAAGTGGCGGGTCTTGCGGCCGTTCTCGGAGGTGAAGGTGTTGCCGTGCATGGGGTCACACGCCCACACCACCGGATGGCCGGCGTCGGTCACGGCACGAAGCAAAGGACGAAGCGTCGACTCGATATTGGCGGCGCCCATACGACTGATGAGCGTGAGACGACCGGGGATCCGATCGGGGTTCAGGGCCTCGCACAACGCCGAGCGCATCGGCGGGAGTGGCGGTGGGTCCGAGCTTGCAGCCGATGGGATTCTCGACGCCTCGCAGGAACTCGACGTGGGCACCGTCGAGTTGTCGAGTGCGCTCGCCGATCCACAGCATGTGGGCCGAGCAGTCGTACCAGTCGCCGGTGATCGAGTCGCGCCGGGTCAGCGCTTCCTCGTAGCCGAGGACCAGGGCCTCGTGGCTGGTGAACAGATCGACCTCGTGCAGTCGGCGAGTCCTCCGAGGTCGCGAAACCGGCGGCCTCGACGAAACGCAGCGCCGAATCGATGCCCGAGGCGAGCTGGTCGTAGCGGTGGCCCTCGGTGCTCGATGCGATGAATTCCTGGTTCCACGCGTGAACCCGACGGACATCGGCGAAGCCACCCTTGGTGAAGGCCCGCAGCAGGTTGAGCGTCGACGCCGACTGGTTGTAGGCCTGCAGCAGGCGGCTGCGGATCGGGGGTCCGGGCCGCCTCGCTGAACGCTGATGTCGTTGACGAGGTGACCGCGGAACGACGGCAGCTCGATGCCGTCGATCATCTCGGTGTCGGTGGAGCGGGGCTTGGCGAACTGACCGGCGATGCGGCCGACCTTCACCACCGGCACGCCGGCGGAGTACGTGAGCACGACGGCCATCTGGAGGATGACCTTGAGCTTGTCGCGGATGATGTCGGCGTTCATGGCGTCGAAGGACTCGGCGCAGTCGCCGGCCTGCAGCAGGAAGGCCTCGCCCTTGGCGACGCGGGCCGAGCTGGGCGGTGAGGGCCCGTGCCTCGCCGGCGAACACCAGCGGTGGCAGTCCGCTGAGCTCCTTGAGGACGGCTTCGAGGGCGCCGGGATCGGGCCAGTCGGGTTGCTGGGCGGCGCGGAAGTCGTTCCAGCTGTTCGGGTTCCACGTGTCGCTCACTGGGTCCATGCTGGGGCCTCCGGGCCTGGGTCACAACCTCGTCGTGGAGAACTCGCGACCTGGTCGAGGGGTGGCTCACGACGGCAAAACGGCGAGTGCCCCGAGGCAAGCCCCGGGACACTCGACGCACGATTTTTCGACCTTGATCTGTCTACCTTGTCGACGAGCGGTCAGGCCGCGTCGATGCGTTCGGGAGCGTTGTCGCGGACGGTGTTGACGGCACGCTTGACGAGCCGACGGGCGGCCTCGGCGGTGACACCGAGCTCTTCGCCGACCTCGCGGTAGCTGCGCTTGCGACCGTCGTGCAGGCCGAAGCGCTGCTCGACGGCGTAGCGAGCCCGCTCGTCGAGCACGTCGAGCAGGCCGGTGACCATCGCCTCCTCGGCCCGGTCCATGACCATCGACTCGGGGCCGGGGTTGGCGTCGGGGAGCAGGTCGACCAGCTCGTTGCTGTCGTCGTCGCCGATGGTGCGGTCGAGCGAGGTGGGGGTGGTGAGCCGGTGCAGGCGAGCGTGCTCTTCGTCGAGCTCGTCGCCGTCGCCGGACACCTGGCGCAGCGCGGCGCGGAGGCTGGCCGACCGATCGCCGGGGAGGCGAACGAGGCTGGCCTTCTGGTCGAGGGCCCGGCCGATGGCCTGGCGGATCCAGAAGGTGGCGTAGGTGGAGAACTTGAAACCCTTGCGCCAGTCGAACTTGTCGACGGCGTGCTCGAGGCCGAGGTTGCCCTCCTGGATGAGGTCGAGCAGCTCCATGCCGGGGGGCAGCGGGTAGCGGCGGGCGACGCTGACCACGAGGCGCAGGTTGGCACGGATGAACCGGTCCTTGGCGCGCGGCCGCGGCCCGGTCGGCCCGGCGGAGCTCGACGCTGCGCTCACCGTCGGCGATGCGCTCGCGGGCTTCTTGACCCTTCTCGATGATCTGGGAGAGCTCACGCTCTTCCTGCGGCGGTGAGAAGGGGCACGAGGCCGATCTCGTTCAGGTACTGACCTACGGAATCACTCATGATGTCTCAGGGGGGTTGTTGGGTGCTTTTCGAACAGTCGACGCAAGGGCTCCAAGAGAAGTCGCGAATCGGCTGGGGGGTCGATACGCTCTAGAACAGCAACGGGGGGTCGTTGTTCCCTCTCCTGATGAAATCTCCGCACGTATGCCGAGACTTCGGTTTGCGCGGTCCTGTTTCGGGCGGGCAAAGCCAGTAAGCGACGATAGTTCATTTGTTCACGAATGTCCAGACGTTTGCCGCGCCGTGGCTGCGCCAGTCCCTAGACTCCGACGATGCCGGGTCGCGAACGTTGGGGAGTCTTCGGTGGCACCTTCGATCCTCCCCACGTCGGGCATCTCGTCGCCGCTCAAGCCGTTCGGTACGAGCTCGACCTCGACCGTGTGCTCTTCGTGGTGGCCCACACTCCCTGGCAGAAGGCCGGTGAAGGGTCGATCACCCCGTCACATCACCGCTTCGGGATGGTCGATGCGATCCTGAGCGGTGTCGAGGGACTCGAGGCCAGCGACGTCGAGATCCTCCGGGGTGGCGATTCGTTCATGGCCGACACGCTCGCGGAGCTCGAGGCGCCCGATCGCGACCTCTACCTCGTTCTCGGTTCCGATGCGGCCCAAGGTCTCCCGACGTGGGATCGGCCCGACGAAGTGCGCGATCGCGCCGAGATCGCAGTGGTCGGGCGTCCCGGGTCGGCCCACCTGTCACCGCCGCACGGATGGACGTGGCGGGTGGTCGAGTGCCCGCTGCTCGATCTTTCGAGCACCGAACTGCGGGCCCGCTTCGCCAAGGGTGCCCCGGTGGAATTCCTCGTGCCCGACACCGTCATCGAGTACGTGGAGAAGCACGACCTGTACCGACGGGTCGACTGAACGTGGACCGACGACGCCCGCGGCGTTTCTCGATGGCGGAGCGGACCATTGGCGAGCGGATCTGGCTGTTCGGATTCCCGGTGCTGATCATCGTGGGCGCCTTCGTGGGCTATCGAATCGTGGTGAACGGCATCGACACGATCCTGGCCTCGAATGACGGCGAGGTGTTCGACGCCCAGTCCGATCCGGCCTCACCCCGATTCCGGCTGATCGTCGAGCCGACCGAGACCGGCGGCGTGGCGTTCACCGATGGCTCGGCCCTCATCGGCGTGGCCGTCGTGTTGCCCGCCGGCGAGGTCGGCGGCACCTGGATCGGCATCCCGCCCAATGCCATCGGACCCGACGGTGCGGCATTGGCGGCGACATTCGCCGGGTCTCCGACCGAGCTCTTCTCGGCGATCGAGTCGATGGTGGGCGTCGCGCTCACCCACACGTCGGTCCTCGACCCCGACGCAGTAGCCGTCCTGGTCGACCCGGCGGCGCCGGTCGCGATCGACCTGGCCGATGCGCTGACGACCTCCGAGGCAGCGGTGTTCGGACCCGGTGTGACCGAAGTTGCCGCTTCCGACTTCAGTTCCGTGCTCGGGTGGCTGAATCCGGGAGAGTCGGCCGGCAACCGCCTGACGCGACAGCAGGACCTCGTCACGGCCTGGTTCGACGCCATGTCGGCGGCGTCTGGCGATCCGGTGGGAGAGGTCGCCCCCGCCGAGGTGGGCTCGCTGATCGGATCGTTGGCGGCGGGCCCCGTGGTGGTCGAACCGCCGCCGATCTCCGGCACGACTCCGGTGAACGGTGGCGAAGGGTTCGTGGTCGACGAGATGGCCCTGCGGTCCCGAGTGCGGACCCTGGTCCCGTTCGCGCTCCCGGCCGCTACCGTCGAGCTGCCCCGAGCGCTGGTACTCAATGGTGCCTCCAACGACCTCGGCCTCACGACCGGCGCAGCCCGCCGTGTGGCCGCCGCCGGCGCTCATGTCACCGCTATCGGCAACGCCGACAACTTCCTCCTGGAGCAGTCCGTGATCTCCTACACCGCCCCTGCGATGGCCGAAGCCGCGGCCGCCCTGGCCGATGCACTCGGTGTCGGCCGGGTGGAGCTCGATGCGAACGTGAGTCCCGCGTTCGAGGTCGTCGTCGTGATCGGCAGCGACTGGAGTGCCTCCCAGTGACCGAACCCGCGTCAGTGACCGAATCTGCCGATCTCGAATGGGTCGTCGCTGCCGCCCGTGCGGCCGACGACAAGCTGGCCAACAACACCCTCGTCCTGGCGGTCGGGGATCTGCTGGGGATCACCGACCACTTCGTCATCACCAGCGCATCCAACGCCAGGCAGGTACGGGCGGTGGCCGAGTCGATCGAGGAGGTGCTGACCATCTCCGGCGGCCCGAAGCCTCGACGCGTCGAGGGTCTGGCCGAGCTCGAATGGGTGCTGTTGGACTACGGCTCCTTCGTCGTGCACGTCTTTCGAGACGAGACGCGGCGCTACTTCGACCTCGAACGGCTCTGGGCCGACTGCGAACGGGTCACCTGGCACGCCGACGACGATCGCCGCACCCGGGAGTCGAGCTAGGCGCTCAGGTTCGCCACGGTCGCGTCCAGCACGTCGACCAACGCCTGGGGGGCGACGACCAGCTCGAGGCCGCGGCGACCGGCGCTGACGTTGATCTCGTCGAAGAGGAACGCAGACTCGTCGAGGAAGGTACGAAGCGGCTTGCGCTGACCGAAGGGGCTGATGCCGCCCCGCACGTAGCCGGACGAGCGTTCGGCTGCCGCCGCATCGGCCATCATGGCGCGCTTGGCTCCGGCACTGTCGAGCCAGTGCCTTCAGATCGAGCGAACCCGACACCGGAACGACGGCCACGAGCAGCTCGTCGCCCGTGTCGGCGACCAGCGTCTTGAACACTTGCTCGGCGTCGAGGTCCAGCGCCTTCACCGCCTCGGGTCCGTAGGCCTCTCCGGGTGTGTGGTCGTAGGCGACCACGCGATGATCGATCCCGGCGGCCTCGAGCTGTTCCACGGCTGGGGTCATGGCCCAAGCGTCGCGCGTCGGCTGTCGCGTGCGGGAGCCGACGGCCTCAGGCGGCGAGCGATGCGGTCTCGGCGATCAGCTCGACCAGGGTGTCCCGCACGGCGACGATCGACGGGCGCTCGGCGCTGACCGAGCGGTAGGCCAGCTCGATCGTGCGCGAGAGCGGAGGATCGATGTCGAGAACCCGGATCCCCGGGATCAGGTCGACGAGTCCGAGGTCGGGTATCAGGGCCACGCCCTGACCGGCGGCCACGAGGTGCAGCGCCGTGGGGTAGTCGTCGAGCTGATGGACCACGTCGGGTTCGAAGCCGGCGTCGCGGCACGCCGAGAGCACGCAGCGACCGCACGACAGATCGACGGGCGAGGAGATGAACGGGCGACCCGCCAGATCGGTCAGTGAGACGGTGGGTCCGGCAAGGGGATCGTCGGCCGCCACGACGGCGTGGAATCGATCGTGGAGCACTCCGAAGCGCACGATGTCGTCACGGCGCGGTGCCGGAGCATGGCGGTAGTCGATCGTGAAGGCCAGGTCGATGTCACCGGCGGCCAAGGCATCGATGGCCAGGTCGGGATCGCACTGGCGGGTTCGCAGACGGAGATGAGGATGACGAACGCTCAGGCGCCGTAGGAGGCGAGGGAGCAGGGTGGCCGCCACCGACTCGTACACCGTGACCTCGAGCGTGCCGCGCGCCTCGCGGTTGACCCGCTCCAGGGCCACCTGGGCCGCCTCCATCCGGCCGAGCAGGTCGCGCGCGATGCGCCACGAGCTCGCGGCCCGCGTCGGTGAGTCGAACGTTGCGGCCGACCTTCTCGAGCACGGCCACGCCGGCCGCCCGTTCCAGGCCGGCCAGCTGCTGGGAGACGGCCGACGGCGTGTACCCGAGTGACTCGGCGGCGGCCGCGATGGTGGTGCGATCGGCGACCTCGCGGAGCATGCGGAGCTGTTGGAGGGTCATGTCCACAAGTAAGTACTCCTTATGTAATTAGCGAAGAATACATCGCTGGTACTTCATGATGCTAGCCCGCATGATCGAGAGATGTTCACCATTCATTGCCACCATTGCGATCGCCAGTACCTCCTCGGATCCCGGTCGATCGGTTCCCTCCACAACACGAGCGAAGGCCCCATCGCCTATGTGACCTGCCCCGAGGGTCACCGCCTCGTCCGCTACTTCCGGCCCGCCGACAAGCGCAGCCGACCGGTGTTGCGCGAGGCCTCGTGATGGTCGGACACCCCGATCCCCACGTCGTTCTGGCCGAACACCGGCGGCGGGTGGCCGCCGGTGTGGCCAGGGCACGGCTCGACCACGGCATCGACTGCCGGTTCGTCGTGCGGCCGCGGCCCCGGGCGGGGTTTGCGAGCACCGTCGTTCAGCTCATCCGTGGGATCCGTCGGCCCCGGCCCGTCGCCTGCTGCACCAACGTGTCACCCTGTTGCGCGTGAGTCACGCCCAGGGACCTCCCGTTCTGCGTCGGATCAGTGCCTTCACCACGACCGCCGACGGGGGCAATCCCGCCGGCGTCTGGATCGGCGACGAATTGCCGACGGTCACCGAGATGCAGCAGGTCGCACGCGAGGTCGGCTACTCGGAGACGGCGTTCCTGGCTCCGAGCCGTGGGTCGGAGCGCACGATCCGGTACTTCAGCCCTGAGTCCGAGGTGACGTTCTGCGGCCATGCGACGATCGCGGCCGGCGTCGTGCTCGGTGAGCGCGACGGCGCGGGTACCTACCTGCTGCACACGTCGGTGGGGGAGGTACCGGTTACGGCGAGTGTCGGGGCCTTCGGCGTCGAGGCCTCGCTCGTGTCGGTCGAGCCGCGCCACGAGCCCGTCGGCGAGGGCGTGCTCGCCGCCGTGTTGGATGCACTCCGATGGGCGCCGGCCGATCTCGACCCGTCGGTTCCCCCCGTTCGGGCGTACGCGGGAGCGTGGCACCTCGTGGTCGTGGTCCACTCACGCGAGCGGCTGGCCCATCTCGACTACGACTTCGATCGGCTGCGAACGCTCATGGAGGCGGAGCATCTCACCACCCTCCAATTGGTCTGGCGGGAGAGCACGGCCACATTCCACGTGCGCAATCCCTTCCCGGTGGGAGGAGTCGTCGAGGATCCCGCCACCGGAGCCGCGGCGGCCGCGCTCGGCGGCTACCTGCGAGACGCCGGGCTGTTCCCCGCGCCCGGCGAGATCGTGATCACGCAGGGAGTCGACATGGGGCGCCCGAGCGAGCTGACCGTCGGGATTCCGCCGACAGGTGGCATCACGGTCCGGGGCACTGCGGTCGACCTCGACGCGCCGGGATAGCCATCGGCAACCGGTGGTCCGGATCGGCCTTCGGCTTCAGCCTCCGAACAGATCGCGGAGGCCGTGGAACGGGGCCTCGCCGTTGATGCTCGGTCCGCTCAGCGCAGGACGCCCTTCAGCGCGACCTGGGCGGCGTTGTAGCCGCACATGCCGTGCACCCCACCGCCGGGGGGCGTCGATGCCGAGCAGAGCAGGATCGAGGGGTCGGGCGTGCGGTAGGGCCGACCGATCACGGGGCGAAAGAGGAGTTGCAGGCCGTCGTGGGCCCCGCCGGCGATGTCACCGCCGATGTAGGCGGCGTCGTGATCCTCGAACCAGGCCGGCCCGGCGACGTGTCGGGCCAGGACGAGATCACCGAACCCGGGAGCGAAGCGCTCGATCTGACCCTCGATGGCTGCGGTCATGTCGACCGTGGAGCCGTTGGGCACGTGGCAGTACGCCCACAGCGTGTGCTTGCCGTCGGGTGCCCGGGACGGGTCGACCACCGACTGCTGGGCAACCAGCACGAAGGGTTTCTCGGGATGGCGGCCGGCCGCGACCTCGGCTTCGGAGTGGGCCACCTCGTCGGCGGTGCCTCCGACATGAACAGTGCCGGCCCCTCGACATGCCTCGTTGGTCCACGGGACCGCGTCGTCGAGGGCGTAGTCGACCTTGAACGCCGCGGGGCCATGACGGAAGCGTTCGAGCCGCTTGGCATAGCGAGCCGGGAGTTTGTCGGCGGCGATGGCCGCCACTTGTCGGGGTGCGATGTCGAACAGCACCGCGCGGTGCGGCGGGAGCTCGGCCAGCGACTCGACCGGTCGCCCCGTTTCGACCCGACCGCCCGATGACTCCAGGAGGGAGACCATCGCGTCGGCGATTCGTTGGGAGCCGCCCTCGGCCACTGGCCACCCGACCGCATGGGTCGTGGCCAACAGGAGCATGCCGAAGCTCGCGCTCATTGCGTGCGACAGCGGTAGGAAGGCGTGGGCCGCACAGCCGGCGAACAGCGCCTTGGCCTCATCGTCGGAGAACCATCGGTTGCCCAGTCGGGTGGCGGGGGCGAGCGCGGGGATCCCGAAGCGGGCGAGGGTCACCGGGTGTCGGGGAAGCTGGAGCATCGGCCGGAGGAGCATCGGGCCGAGGTCGTCGAAGTCCTCGGCCAGGCGGCCGACGTGCCGCCGCCACGGGTCGCCGTCGACACCGAGCCGGTCCGCCGTCGCGTCGACATCGCGTTCGACGATGCCTGCTCGTCCGCCGTCGAGGGGATGGGCCAACGCGACTTCGGGATGCAGCCAGCGCAGGCCGTGATCGGCGAGGGGCAACGACGCCATGGCCGGTGAGGCCGCCCCGAGCGGATGGATCGCCGAACAGACGTCGTGCACGAACCCGGGCAAGGTGAGCTCGGCGCTGCGAGTTCCGCCGCCGATCGTGTCGGCCGCTTCGATCACCACCACCGAACGCCCGGCCATCGCCAGTGTGATCGCAGCCATCAATCCGTTGGGGCCGGCTCCGACCACGACGGCGTCGACCGCCCCCTCGCTCATCGATCTCGCTTCTTCATCGTCACCGAACCATCGTCACACACATCTGCCGTCACAAATATCTGCCGTCACAAATATCTACCGTCACAAATACCTGCCGTCACAAATACCTGCCGTCACAAATATCTGCGCCCGCGGATTCACCGCACGCCGGGAGCGGCGCGGTTCCCGCACCCGTCATGGAGACGCGGGACCGATCGTGATCGTGTCGCCTTCACGGGCGGCGTCGACCTCGACATCGCCGACATTCTGCAGCGCCCGTTCGATGGCGGCCACCTCGTCGTCGGTGCGGTCGGGGTCGTGGTGGAACAGCAACACACGGGCGCTGTCGGTTCGGCGCGCCAGCTCGACTGCGTATTCCGCCGCCGAGTGGCCATGGCTCGCTCGCAGCGGGAGCTCACTAGCGGTGTACTGCGCATCGTGGATCAGCAGATCGACGCCGGCGCAGAGCTCGAGTGCCGCTGCGTGATACGGACCCAACCCGCCGTGTCCTGGTCCGTGGACTCCGGCCGGACCGTGGTCGGAGAGGTACGCGAGGCTGCCGCTGTCGTCGCTGATCCGATACCCGAACGTGCGACCGCCTTTATGGGGTATCTCCCTGGCCATGACCTCGAAACCCTCGATCGTGTGTGATCCTTCGTCGATCGAGGTGAACGTCCACGAACCCTGGAGGTGTTCGGGGCCGATCGGGAACGCCGGAGGTTTCATGAACTGCCGGATCAGCTCGACCGCCGGTACACCCTGCTCGGGCACGTACACGTGGGTGGCGGCGTCGCGGCGGTCGCCGGCCCGAAAGAAGGGCAGCCCGTGGGTGTGATCCCAGTGGAGGTGCCCGAGCAGGATGGCGCCCCGGAACGGCCGGCCCTCGAGCAGGGTGGTCAGGTTCCGCAGCCCGGTGCCGGCGTCGAGCACCAGACACGGGGTCTCGTCGCCGTCGTGAGCAAGGGCAACACTGGACGTGTTCCCGCCGACACCGGCGAACGCGGTTCCGACCGCTGGTGTCGACCCGCGGACCCCACAGAGATGAATCCGCACTAGCCGAGCATCTCCTCACGGCGATGTCCCTCGGCGAGCTCGACGAGCTTGTGCCGGTCGACCTGATCCGACGGCACTGCTGCGACCTTGCAGTCGGTCACCGCGCGGCAGTGTGGCCGTGCGGGTCCCTACTTCGAGCATCGCGCGTTCGCCGAGCACGGCTCCGGGGCCGATCTCAGCGAGAGGCTCGCCGTCGACCTCGGCCACGAGAACGCCGTTGAGCAGCAGGAACAGCTCGTCGCTGGCCGATCCCTGTTCGACGAGCATCTTTCCCTGCTTGACCCGCCGGATGGCAGGCTTGTTCTCGCCCCGCATGATGCGTTCCTGGAGCTGGCGCTCGAGCAGGGTCTCGACCTCGGTGACAAGCGCCGGAGAGTCTTCGTCTCCCCAGGGAGTGCGGCGACCGAACGACTTGTTCATCCACTTCTTGTACTCGGCCACACTGCTCTTGGCGACCATTTCACCCGAGTCGTCGAACACCCAATGGCGGGGAAACCCGGAGGCACCGACCAGCGCGCCGGAGTGGGTGCCGTCGGTGTTGATGGTCAGCTCGAGCGTGGTCCAGACGATCGGAGCGAAGAACTGGATGAACGGTGGGTGCTTGACCGCACGCGGCAGCGGCGCGCCGGTTCGCCCGCCGGTGGTCTGGGTGAATCGGACCGCGCTCGCCGAGATGTCGGGTTCGGAACGGATGTCGGCCAGCTCGACTGCAGGCACGGTGATCGAGCCCACGCCCAGACCCACGGTCGTGGCACCCATCAGACCACCGCCGCTGTAGCCCGCCTCGACGATGGTCCCGTCGTCGTCGACCTCGACGTAGGCGCGAAGCTCGTTGGCGAAGCGAAAGCGGTCGGCTGTGTGCAGGTCGTCGAGCGCCTGATGGAGATCGCCGTCGAGAGAGTCGGGCGGTGGCGGGTCGTGGTGGGCCAGCTTCATGCGCGTTGCGGCCTTGCCCATCCCCTCGAGCAGATCCGATGGGATCCACGACACGGTGGCGATGGTGCGTTCGATTCGCATGATGTCCTCCTGACGCGCAGCTGATGTGCCTGCGGTGATCAACACTGTGCGCGAATCCTCGGGACGGGCCCAGCGTGGTGCCACCGGAAAGAGTGCGGGGCAGCACCACCCCGGGGTCAGGGGTTGGCACGCTGGTTGTCGCGGTTTCGAAGCGGGACACTTCGTGGGGGAAGACTCGTGGCCAGGGGGCCGACATGCCGATCACCGTGTTTCTTGCCGACGACAACCTCATCGTGCGGGAGGGCGTCAAGGCGCTGCTCGAGCTCGAGGACGACTGCGTCGTCGTCGGTCAAGGTGCCGACTACGAAGAGCTGGTCGCCGGGGCCGAGACCACCCAGCCGCAGGTGATCGTCACCGACATCCGCATGCCGCCGAACTTCTCGCGGGAGGGCATCGATGCCGCCAAGGAGGTACGACGACGCCATCCCGGCACCGGCGTGGTGATTCTGTCGCAGTTCGATGATCCCGACTACGCGGTCTCGCTGCTGTCGGAGGGCGCGGCCGGGTATGCGTACCTCCTCAAGGACCGGATCGGCGAAGGGAATCAGTTGGCCAGGGCCGTTCGTGAGGTTGCCGCCGGTGGCTCGATGCTCGACCCGAAGATCGTCGAAGCCCTCACCACGCCGGTCCGCGTCGACGGATCGCTGTCGAGCAGCGATGAAGACCTCCTGCAACAGATCGCGCAGGGGAGGACGGTCGAGGCCATCGCCGTCCAGCGCAAGACCACTGCGGCCGACGTCAACGCAGCCGTCGAAGCGCTCTTCGCGACCCTGGCCGAAGGACTCACGGCGGGTCGGGCCGACAGCCTCGAGCGGCTCAAGATGCTCCAGCGGGCCATCGTCGACCGCAAGGAGCAGGGCGAAGCACTGAGTCGGCTCCTGCCGGGCGGCGTGGCGGCCCAGATCATGGACGAGGGCCGCAAGCCGGGCGAGACCGAGGAGCTCACGGTCACGGTGCTCATGTCCGACATCCGCGGCTACACCACCATCGCCGAGCACGCCGACCCGAGCGTGCTGGCCGGCCAGCTCCACGAGCATCGCGCGGCCATGAACCGTGCCATTCTTGATCAGGAGGGAACCGTCATGCAGTTCGTCGGCGACGCCGTCATGGCGGTGTTCGGGGCTCCGGTGGCGCGAGACGATCACGCCGACCGGTCGCTGGCGGCCGCAGGCGCCATGCACGCCGCTCAGTGCGAGCTCAACGAGCGGTGGGAGCTGGCCGGCCAACCACCGTTCGGGCTGGGCATCGGTCTCTCGACCGGACGCGTGGCTGCGGCCCTGCTGGGCTCGGAGGAGCGCCTCGAGTACTCACTGGTCGGCGACACGGTGAACCTCACTCAGCGGCTGCAGCAGTGGGCCGAACCCGGCGAAACCGTGCTCAGCGAGCCCACGTGGGAGGCCATCGGGAACAAGCCCGACGCCGACAAGCTGCGAACCGGCCATGGTCAAGGGCCGTGACACAGCCGTGGCGGCCTACCGGTTCCCGCGGAGGTCGACATGACGCTGACCGACGAACGTCGCGGCCTCTTCGGACCGATGCGCCTCCTGCTCGTGGGAGTCGCTCTCTACCTCACCTCGGCCATCGTCGTTCTGGTGCAGCTGCGCAGCTTCGAGATCGCCAGCCTGATCGCCTTCGGCGCCTACGTGCTGGTCGGCGGCCTGATCGTGGTCCGCCGCGGCAACGTTCTGGGGCTCATGCTCGTGGCCTACGGCTCGGTGTGGAGCATGGTGACAGCAGCGATCGTCACTGCGGAAGCATTCGACGAAGCGGGGCGCGTTGGTGCGGCCGGCTGGGTGTCGCTCGGCGCCATGGTTGCCTCGACTCCGACGCTGTGGCTGATCGCCGCCATGTGGCTGGTTTTCCCCGATGGTCGGACGAGCACGACGGGGGATCGGAGGCTCCTTCTGGGAAGTGGCGTGGTCGCGATCGTCGTGACCGTCGCCGGGGTCTTCTCCAGGCCGCAGGTTCTTCCGGAGACCAAGGCGTTCCCGCACCCCTTCGTCGAAGACGGCCTCGCGCAGACTATCTACGACATCACGGAGGTCCCCGTCATCGTCTTCTTCCTGTTCGCATACTTCGTCGCCGCGAGGCTGATCGTCAGAATGCGCCACGGCGATCCGATCGAACGCAGGCAGGTGGGCTGGATAGCGGTGTCGGTGATCGCGAACATCACGATCCTCCTCGGCAACGTGATCATCGCACCGCTCGGTACCGAAGACCGTGCGTTCCTGCTGATCGACGGGGTGGCAATCGTGCTCATTCCGCTCGCCGTCGGTGTGGCGATCTTTCGGTACCGGCTCTACGGCATCGACACCATCATCAGCCGGTCGCTCACCTATGGAGCGCTCGCCGCTTTCATCGGCGGCGTGTACATCGCCATCGTCGTCGGTGTCGGCGAACTGCTCGGCAGCGACGCCGGCTTCGGTCTGTCGATCGTCGCCAGCGCCCTGGTGGCCATGGCCTTCCAACCCATTCGTCGGCGGGTCGAGCGGTGGGCCAATCGCCTGGTCTACGGCGAACGGGCCACGCCCTACGAGGTGTTGGTGCGGTTCTCGCGCCGGTCGGCCGAGCTCTCCGATGAGGAGCTGTTGCACCGGATACCCCGTCTGATCGTCGATGGCACCGGCGCCTCCACGGCGACGCTCTGGACCCGGACCGCCGAGGGGTTCCGGACGGCGTCGACCTGGCCCGAGGATTCCGTGCGAGCGGACGTCGCTGGCGTCGACAGGTTCGCCGATCCGGAGGCGGATCTCTCGGTGCCGGTGTTCCACGACGGTGAGCTGCTCGGTGGGCTCTCGCTGGTCAAGGCACCTGGCGAGTCGATCAGCCCGGTCGAGGCGTCATTGTTGGCCGACCTGGCGTCGGGTCTCGGGTTGGCGTTGCGCAACGCCAACCTCACCGGACAGTTGCGGGCGCAGGTCGCCGAGCTCGAAGCCTCCCGCGAGCGGGTGCTCGCGGCCGCCGATGCCGCCCGGCGCGGCCTGGAGAACACGCTCGACAGCGGTCCCCAACAGCAACTGGTGGCGTTGAAGGTGAAGTTGGGCCCGACACGGAAGAAGGCCGAACAGCAGGGCGCAGGGAAGACGGCCGGGTTGCTCTCCAAGCTCGAGATCGATACAGGTGAGGCAATCAAGGCGGTGCGCGACTTCGCCGGGGGCATCTACCCACCCCTTCTCGAAGCCGAGGGGCTCACGGTGGCCATCGGTCAGCAGGCCCGGAAGGCGCCGATCGCGGTGACGGTTCACGGCGATGGAGTGGAACGGTACTCGCGCGAAATCGAGGCGGCGGTGTACTTCTCGGTGTTGGAGGCACTGCAGAACACGGTGAAGTACGCAGACGCTGCCTCGGCGTCGGTCACCCTCGGCGCGACGAACGGCTCGCTCACGTTCGAGATCCGCGACGACGGCCGCGGGTTCGACACGGCCGTCGTCGCGGCCGGGGCCGGTCTCTCCGGTATGAGAGACCGGCTCGACACCGTCGGCGGCGAGGTCACGGTCGACTCGACACCGGGTTCCGGAACCCTCGTTGCGGGTCTCGTGCCCCTTCGTCCGCTCACCGGCGCCCACGCGCTGGAGCCGGCATGAAGATCGTCCGAGTCGACGTGACCGAGACGACCCGACGACGCATCGGGCGCAGCTTTGCCGTCATCTCGGTCGCGCTCTCCGGGGCCGGCGCCGCCGTTCTCGCCGCCCTCTGGGGGTGGGATCCGCTGGTACGAACCGACGCGATCTCCTTTGCGGTGCTCGGGATCGGATTCGGAGTCCTGACGTGGATCCTCGTGACGGCCCGCGCCGCCAACGGCGCGGTCTGGGCTCTGGCGTGGGCGGCGCTTTTCTCCTCGCTGTTCACCGCCGGGCTGGCCCTCGCCGTGCTCCTGAGTCGCGGATCGTTCCCGGGGCTCACGCTCGACCAGCTCCGGGAGCTGAGCCCGGCCGAGCTGCCGCTGCCGGCCGCGATCGCGCTCCATTTCCGGTTCTGGGCCGTGGTCCCGGCGCTCTGGCTCCCACTCACCTTCGGGCTGTTGCTGTTCCCCGACGGCCATCCACCGTCTCCCCGGTGGAGATTCGTCGCCTGGTGGAGCGCCATCGCCATCGCCGTCGCAACCGTGGCGACCGCGTGGGTCCACAATCCGTGGAGCACGCTCCCGGTGAAGGCAGCCGAAGACACCGTCGACAGCCGTGGGGGAGCCCTCATCGATCGGGCCTTCCTGTTGTCGTCGATTGCTGCGTTGGTCTGTGCGGTGTCGCTGATCGTGCGCTACCGGCGTTCGTCGGGATCGACCCGTGGTCAGATCCGCTGGATCGGCTGGGGCGGTGGCGTGTACGTCGTGGTCCTCACCGTCGGCGACTCGCTGACCAGTGTCGTGGGCAGCGGATTGCTCAACGACCTGCTCGGCGTCGCGGCGTTCATGCTCCTCATCGTCTGCTGGGGAGTCGCGATCACGAGGCATCGGCTCTTCGACATCGATGTGGTGGTGTCGAAGTCGGTGACGTATCTGGGGCTGGCTGCGGTGATCACGGCCTTGTATGCGGCGGTCGTGGTGGGGCCGCTGTTGGTGGTTGGCCGGTCGGACGAGGGTGATCCCGGTTTGGTGTTGCCCATCGTTGCGACGGCACTGGTGGCGGTGGTGTTCGAGCCGATCCGGGTGCGGATGCAGCGGTGGGCGAATCGGTTGGTGTTCGGCGAGCGGGCGACGCCCCACGAGGTGCTGTCGAAGGTGACGGCGACGCTATCGGAGGCTCCTGCCGGCGCAGGCACCGATGATCTGGCCCGGTTGTTGGCCGAGGGTTCGGGCGCCGACGAGGCGGTGGTGTGGCTGCGTGACGGCGATTGGTTCGAGCCCGAGGGGGTGTGGTCGAAGGATGGAAGTCGGGTGGTCGATCCGGTGTCGGTCGACGGGCTTGTGGCTGACGAGGTCTGCGAGTGGAGTCCGGTCTCGCATCGGGAGCAGCTGTTCGGGGCGTTGAGTGTGAAGAAGGCCCGCAACGACCCGGTCACGCCCACCGACCGTCAGCTTCTGGCCGATGTCGCTGCCGGGGCGGGGCTGCTGTTGCGGAACATCAGCCTGAATCGGGAGCTGGTCCAGCGGGCGGAGGAGGTGCGCGAGTCGAGGCAGCGGCTCATCGCAGCTCAGGACGCCGAGCGGCATCGGTTGGAGCGCGACCTTCACGATGGGGCACAGCAGCAGGTCGTGGCGTTGAAGGTGAAGCTGGGCATCGCTCGCACGATCGCCGAGCGGGAGGGTGCCGAGGAGATCGCCTCATTGGTCTCGGCCCTAGCCGAGGAGACACAGCAAGCCGTCGATGCGTTGCGGACCGTTGCCCATGGGATCTATCCGCCGTTGTTGGAGTCGGAGGGGTTGGACGTGGCGTTGCTGGCGCTGGAGCGCTCGTCGTCGATTCCGGTGGTGGTCGACGCATCCGGGCTCGGTCGATACGACCGTTCTGTCGAGCAGACCGTGTACTTCTGCGTGGTCGAGACGCTGGACCGAGCCCGACTGGCGGGAGCGGTCGGTGCCCGGGTCGCCGCGGCCGAGTGGAACGATCGTGTGGCGGTGGAGGTCGAGCTCGACGGAGCCGGAACCGACCTGGACCTGACTGCGGTGATCGACCGCATCGATGCGGTTGGCGGAACGGTCGTCGTCGGTCAGCGCCCCGAGAACCGAACGCAGATCACCAGCTCGATCCCTGCGATCAGCTCGGCGCGTGTAGAGCCGCCCAGGTCTGTTCGAGTGCGTCCATGCTGAACTGCGACTTCGGCAGGAAGCCGACGGCTCCGGCGGCGAGGGCGGGCGCTTCGTAGTCGCCCGACTCGCGTGTGGACATCACCAACACGTGAGGAGGATGCTCGAGGCTCATGATCCGGCGGGTGGCCTCGAGGCCGTCGATGCCAGGCATCTGCACGTCCATGAGCACGAGGTCGGGACGAAGACCGGCGGCCAGTTCGACTGCCTGCTCGCCGTTCTCGGCTTCACCGGCCACCTCGAAGCCGTCGGTCATCTCGACCACCATTCGCGACGCCTCGCGAAAGGGTGTCTGGTCGTCGACGATCAGCACTCGGACGGCGTTCACGCCTCCATCATCTCACGTCGTGTGCGACCGCCCCATCGGGTGGGCCCGAGTCACACGGTGGTGCTGCCACGGTCGTCGCGGCCCACTCCGAGGTAGAGGAGCACGGCCCGAACTCGCCGATTGCGAGTCGTCGGTCTGGGGTAGATCGAGCTTCGTGAAGATCGAGTTGATGTGTTTCTCGACCGATCGTGGCGAGATGAACAGGGCCTCGCCGATGGCCGCGTTGCTTCCGCCGGCCGCCATTCCGGCCAACACCTCCCGCTCACGCTCGGTGAGGCGATCGAGAACGGTCGAGTCATCCTTCGCGTTCGCCTTGATGAGTGCGTCGACCACCTTCGGGTCGACCACCGAGCCTCCGTCGGCCACCCGCCGGATCGCCGTCGCCAGCTCATCGAGGTCGGCCACTCGCTCCTTGAGGAGGTACGCGAGTCCGTCGGAGCCATGCTCGAACAACCGCATCGCGTATTCGGGCTCGACGTACTGGCTGAGCACGACGACGCCGATATCGGGATGGCTGGCTCGGATCGCGGCCGCCGCCCGGATGCCCTCGTCGGTTTGGGTCGGCGGCATGCGGATGTCGGTGATGATGACGTCGGGCTGATGCCGGTCGACGGCGGCAAGGAGCTCGTCGTAGGACTCGCATCCGGCCACCAGCTCGAGGTCGTCGTCGAGCCCGAGCAGTGCCGTGATCCCCTCGCGCATCAGATAGCTGTCCTCCGCGAGGACGAGACGTAGGACCACGGGCGAACTCTACCGCAGGACCTTTTCCCCTTGAGAGCGTTGGTGGTCGGTGCCAGGCTCGATGCAGAGCGACCGGATCGCTGTGCGCGCAGCGGTGAACCTGTTGTCGCACCAAGGAGGGGCAACCATGCTCGACACCATCTCTGCCCGAAAATTCCGTGAACTTGCCGGTGCGGTCGGCGATCACCTCGTGTCGATCTATCTACCGACGCACCAGTCCGGGGCAGAGACGGCGCAGGACTCGATCCGGCTGAAGAACCTCGTGTCGGAGGCCGCGGCGGAGCTCACGGCCACGGGGGCCAACGCGTCCGAGGTCGACCGACTGCTCGCCGACGTGACGGCATTGCAGACCGACGCCCTGTTCTGGGCTCATCTCGGGCGGGGTCTCGGGATCCTGGTCGGCCAGGATCGCACCCACATCCACCGACTTCCGGATCCCGTCGACGAACTGGTGGTCGTGGCCGATCGCTTCCACCTGAGGCCGCTACTCGCCTCGGTCGAGTCGACACGGGAGTACATGGTGCTGGCGCTGAGCGAGAAGCGGGTCCGCCTGCTGCGTGGTGATCGTTTCGGCCTGGAGGAGCAGCCCCTGAGTGAGGTGCCCCCGAGCATGGGCGATGCCCTGCGGTTCGATGATCGGGAACCGCAGTTGCACAGCCACAGCGCGGGTCGGGTCGGAGCCGGCCGGGTGACGGCGGCGATGCACGGCCAGGGTGGCCACAAGGATGCCCACGACGCCGATGTGGCCCGCTTTCTGAAAGCGGTCGACGCCGGTCTCGCCCACGCGATCCCGGATGGGTCGATGCTGCTCGTCCTGGCGGGAGTCGACACGATCGTGGCCCATTTCCGGCATCTGACGGCATATCCGAGGATCGTCGACGGCTCGGTTTCGGGCAATGCGGATCGCCGCAGCCCCGGTCAGTTGCACGAGGCAGCATGGCCGCTCGTCGATGCGGTACTCGCGGGCGAGCGTGATCGGGCGATGGCGACCGTGCGCGAACGACGGGCGCCGATCGTGGACGACCTCGCCGACGTCCTCGTCGCGGCCATCCAGCGTCGGGTCCGTCATCTGTTCGTGGCCGCAGGTGTCCAGCTGTGGGGCTCCTTCGATCCGGATACGCAGCAGGTCGTGGGTCACGCAGAGCGAGAACCCGGCGATCACGACCTGCTCGACACCGCCGCCGTCGCGACATTCGGCCACGGCGGCAACGTCCACGTCGTCGAGGCGAACGACATCCCCGGCGATGCGGTCCTCACCGCCGTTCTGCGGTTCTGACATGACAGGGGACGTTCGGTGTCCTCGGACCTAGTTCTGCTGGTGGTGTTGGCCGGCCTGGTCGCCGGCCTGTTCGCCATGGGCCTGGTCGAGGCATCGTTGCTCCATCTCCGGCGTTCGGAGGTGGCGATCGAGGCGGAGGGTGGAGATCGGCGACGCCCGACGGCTGCTGCATCTGCTCGACGATCTTCCCCGGGTCATGAACGCCGTGCTGCTGGCAGTGCTTCTCGCCCAGGTGACCGCGGCCACGATTTCGGGCGTGCTGGCCCGTCGCTGGTTCGGCGGCAACGGGTTGACTGCGGCCACGGTGGCCGTGACCCTGCTGGTGTTCGTCTACGGCGAAGCGATTCCCAAGACGTTGGCGATCCGCCGCCCGTACCCGATCGCCCGGCGGTTGGCCTCACCGGTCCGGTGGTTGAGCATCGGCTTGCGGCCCGTCGTGTCGGTGCTCGTGTGGGTTGCCGATCTTCAGTCGCCGGGGAAGGGGGTCGACACGGTCACCGCGGTGAGCGAGCAGGAACTGTTGCATCTCGCCGACGAGGCGGCGTCGGCGGGCCGGATCGAGCAGTCCGATGCCGAGTTGGTGGAGAAGTCCTTCACCCTCGGCGACCTGCTGGTGGGCGAGATCTTCGTGCCGCGTGAAAACGTGGTGGCCGTGGCGGCCCAGACGCCGGTGGAGGAGGCGCTGCGGACGGCGATCGGGGCCGGTCATCGACGGCTTCCGGTCTTCGACGGCCACCTCGACAACATCGTCGGCTTCGTCCGCCTGCGCGACCTCGCCGACGCAGCCACCACCGACGGCGACGCCGTGGTGGCCGACCGGGTCCGCCGCACGCTGTCGGCCCCCGAGTCGATGTTGGCCGTCGATCTGCTCCGTTCCATGCAGAAGACGGGGCACCATCTCGCCGTGGTCGTCGACGACGACGGCGCCACTCGTGGGATCGTGACGATCGAGGACGTCGTCGAGGAACTGGTGGGAACGATCGAGGATCGCTGAGGCCGTGCTCGGGGTCTATTCCTTGCGTTGGACGGCGAAGGTGTCGATGTTGTCGCCGTTCCAGTCGCCGACGAGGAGCGTGTCAGAAGCCTTGCCGTAGCCGATGGTGGTCTGGGCGACGCCGGAGACGAAGTCGTTGCGGATGTAGATGACGTTGCCCCGGCGGACGGCGAAGGTGTCGATGCCGTCGTTGTTCCAGTCGCCGATGAGTACTTCGTCGCCGCGGCGGCCGTAGCCGAAGACGATGTCGGCGGGGCCGGTGGTGACGCTGTTGCGGACATAGAAGATGTTGCCGCGGCGTACCGCGAAGGTGTCTTGGCCGTTGCCGTTCCAGTCGCCGACGAAGACTTCGTCGCCGGCTTTGCCGTAGCCGATGGGGGCGGGGCCGGGGCCGCCGGTGGGGCTGTTGGTGGTGTAGAAGACGTTGCCGCGTTGCACGGCGAAGGTGTCGGTGCCGTCGCCGTTCCAGTCGCCGACGCGGTAGAGGGTGTCGGTGGTGGCGCCGTAGGCGATGGTGCGGATGGGGTTGCCCCGTTCGTCGACTTCGACGATGGTGCGGCCGTCGCGGCGGGCGAAGCCGTCGCGGCCGTTGCCGTTCCAGTCGCCGGTGAAGATCTCCTCGAACGCCTTGCCGAACCCGAAGTCGTACTCGGCGGGACCCGACGCGATCACGTTGGTCACGAAGATCCGATTGTTGCGGTCATCACGGGGGTCACAGGCGTCGCCGAGGCCGTCACCGTCGACATCGGACTGGTTCGCGTTGGCATCGAAGGGGCAGTTGTCGGCGGGGGTGGCCACGCCGTCGCCGTCGTTGTCGACCAGCACTGTGCGGCCGGTTCCCAGGTCGACGGGTCCGAACCCGCCGGGGGTTTCGTTGTCGCCGATGGTGTCGCTGTTGCCGTAGCCGAGCTGCCCGCTGAAGCCCTGGCCCCAGCACCGGACGGTGCCGTTGTCCAACACCGCACACGTGTGGGCACCACCCGCGACCACGGCGGCTGCGGTGCGGCCGGGGCCGAGGTTCACGGGTCCGAACCCGCCGGGGGTTTCGTTGTCGCCGATGTTGTCGGTGTTGCCGTAGCCGAGCCGGCCGTTGCCGCCGTTGCCCCAGCAGCGGACGGTGCCGTTGTCCAACAGCGCGCAGGTGTGGATGTTGCCGGCGGCCACGGCGGCTGCGGTGCGGCCGGGGCCGAGGTTCACGGGTCCGACGCTCCCGGGGGTTTCGTTGTCGCCGATCTCGTCGGTGTTTCCGTAGCCGAGCTGCCCGTTGCCGCCGGCGCCCCAGCAGCGGACCGTGCCGTTGTCCAACACTGCGCACGTGTTGAAGCCTCCGGCGGAGATGGCGGCTGCGGTGCGGCCCGCTCCGAGGTTGACGGGTCCGACGCTGCCGGGGGTTTCGTTGTCGCCGACGTTGTCGGTGTTGCCGTAGCCGAGCGCTCCGAACATGCCGTAGCCCCAGCAGCGGACGGTGCCGTTGTCCAACAGCGCGCAGGTGTGGATGTCGCCGGCGGAGATGGCGGCTGCGGTGCGGCCCGCTCCGAGGTTGACGGGTCCGACGCTGCCGGGGGTTTCGTTGTCGCCGACGTCGTCGGTGTTTCCGTAGCCGAGCTGCCCGTTGCCGCCGTTGCCCCAGCAGCGGACGGTGCCGTTGTCGAGGAGGGCACAGGTGTGGGCGTCGCCGGCGGTGACGGCGGTGGCGGTGCGGCCCGGGCCGAGGTTGACGGGTCCGACGCTGTCGGGCGTCTCGTTGTCGCCGATTTGGCTGGTGTTTCCGTAGCCGAGCTGCCCGTTGCCGCCGGCGCCCCAACAGCGGACGGTGCCGTTGTCCAACAGCGCGCAGGTGTGGTTGCTGCCGACGGCGACTGCGGTGGCGGTGCGCCCGGGGCCGAGGATCACGGGTCCGACGCTGCCGGGGGTTTCGTTGTCGCCGATCTTGTCGGTATTGCCGTAGCCGAGCTGCCCACTGCCGCCGGCGCCCCAACAGCGGACGGCGCCGTTGTCCAGACCGCGCACACGTATGGTCGTTGCCGACGCTCATCTGACTCGCGGGCTGGACGAACCCTGGCCCACCCTCGTTCGCATCGGCACCGCTGACCGTGTCGGAATACTCGACGTCCTGGGCCCCGACCACCCCACCCGACATGAACGCCGACAGGGCGACCACGAGAACCGCAGGCACGATGACCGACCGATTCCGTCCGATGATGAGTCCGGTCATCGCAGCCCCCCGACCGCTCGTCGTCGTCCTGGATGCCTCCAGGAGTGCTCAGCCGAAACTAGCAGTCGACTTCGAGACCGACCAGGGGGCAACGGGGGGACTAGTGCGGCGGACTCGGCGCCCGCGCGATGGCGGTGGCGGTCGCGATCATCGCCCGTGCGTTGTCGAGGTGGTCGTATCGGCCGAACAGCGTGTCGCCCATACCGACGGCGATTGCGCCGGCATCGAAGAACGACTGCATGTTGTCGGTCGTGACCCCACCGGTGGCCATGAAGGGCCGCTGTTGGTAGGCCGGCGCCACCTGCGCGAGCCAGGCTGCTCCCGGAGGGTCGGCGGGGAAGAACTTGAGCACGTCGGCGCCGGCCCGAATCGCAGTCTGGATCTCCGCCGGGGTCTGTACCCCCGGAAGGGTGAGCATGCCGAGCTCGACACTCCGCCGGGCCGTGTCCACGTCGATGCCCGGCAGCACACAGAACGTCGAACCGGCCGCCGCGGCCGACTCGGCCTGCTCGACCGACCAGGTCGTGCCGACGCCGACCGAGGCACTGTCACCGAAGCGGTCCACGAGCAGCGCGACGTCGTCGAGGGTGCGGTCGTAGTCGAAGGTGATCTCAAGCGACCGGACACCTCCCTGCACCAGCAGGTCGGCGAGCGGCACGAGATGTTCTGCCGGAATCTGGCGGAGCACCGCCATGATCCGATCCTCGCGGAGACAGGTGAGAGCGTGCTGACGTCGATCCATCACCGGATTGTCCCCTCGAGACGCAGCACACGCCAGTTTCGGGACACCGAGACTACGGCGATCGAGCCTCGATCGTGATGGTCTGGTTCACATCGACCTCTTCGAGCGCGGTCGTCGTCCCGTCGGGCCATTCGACCGTCACCAGGTCGACGGAGTCGGCGGCACCTAGGCCTGGGCGACGACGACCAGGCGCTCGCCTGCCGATGCCGGCTGACCCGGCGATTTCCTGTGGAGCTGATGGGACTCGAACCTCGATCTCCGAGCCGCGCCTCAGTATGCCGTGGTGCGAAAGACGGGCTGGAACATGTCGGTCTCCTCGGCGCACACCGTCTGCAGCGGACACGCGTCGCATTCGGGAGGTTCGTTCTCGACGCAGACGGAGCGGGCGTTGGCGAAGAAGAAGCCATCGACCGCGGCCTGCGTGAGGTCGGAGGCGGCGACGAGTGCGTTCACCGCGTCGAAACATGCCTGTCGAATCTCGGCTTCCTCCGCGCCGTCGACCCAGCCCCGGCTTTCTATCCGGCTCTGCAGTTCAGGATCGATGATGCGAACGCAGCCGGTTCTCAGGCAGCTGCGCATCAGGTGGTAGTCGATGATCGGCGTGACCGACTCGGGGTCGCGTAGGTCGAGGAATCGTTCCGGGCGGGCGGCGAGTATCACCACCAACAGATTGGCCTTCTTGGCCAACGGGTCCTCGCAGTAGCCGGGGAGCTCGGACAGCGCATCGAGCAGCGCTCGGCCGGGCCGTTCGGCCGAGTTCACCTTCTGGAGGAGATCGGCGAACGAGCCGTGGCCTCGGTCGATCAAGGATTGGGCATAGGCGACCTGGAGCTCCCCGTGTTCCCGAGTTCCGGGAACGGGAGTCGTGCCATCGTCGGCCCTCGTGACCTGTGCGAACAGGTCGGGCTGTTCCGCCAACCGCGCGAGAGTGACCACCGACGGCTCCGCCGCAGCCGCTCGGGTGAACGCCTGCCAGACGTAGTCCGAGCCCTTCGAGCGCCTGCCATCGGCGGTGGCGTACATCGACGCAGTCCAGCCCTGTTCGTCGGCCAGCCAGAACCCGTACTGGTGGACCGTGGCGACCGCGAGGAGCTCGAGCGCCCAGGGGTCGCCGGCCTCAGGGAAGGGGAAGCCGCAGAAGTCCAGTTCCGCCGCGGCGGCCCGTTCGACGAGCGCGCCGGCGACCGCCTCGACCCGCTCGTGGTCGACCTCGACCCTCGGTTGTCGCAACTCGGCCACCGCCTCGACGAGGGCGGTCGAACCCCAGCCCGACAGCGCGATCACCGCGGCTCGCTGACCCGTGTGAACGGGATCGAGATCGTGCAACCATCCCGCGAGAAAGCCACCGCAGAAGGCATCGCCGGCCCCGGTCGGGTCGATGACGTCCGCCTCGAGCGCGGCGTGGTGCTCGGTGCGGCCACGCTGGTGGATCTCGACTCCCCCCCGCCCAGCAGTCACGCAGATCTGGGTGTCGATGGCGTCCGGCGCGCCATCCGGGTACAGGCCGACCATCTCCGACCGGTTCAGAAAGAAGAGGTCACAGCACTCGACGAGCTCGATCGCGGCAGGCCGGTTCCCGTCGATGTCGGCCTGGAAGCTCCCGGCCGAGAGCGTTCCCTCGAAGCCTCGGTTGCGGAGCGACCTTGCCATGTTCCGTTGACGCTGCGACGACGCGGCCAGCGGGCCGATGTGTACGTGGCGGGCGGCCAGCCATCGGTCGGGGACGTCGTCGGGAACGAGGGTGAGCTCGGTCCCGACGTCGGCCACCACGTAGTCGGCCGCCTCGGACTCGTCGTAGCGGATGTGGAAATGCGGCATCGCACCCTCTCGGACGCGAAGACCGCCGCGGTCGATGCCGCCAGGGCCGAAGGCAGCGCCGATCGAGGACGGAATGTGCAGTGGCAGAACCGCCACGAGGCCGACGCTGATGCCCGAGGCCCTCGCGGCGAGCGCAGTGTTGAATCCAGCCCCGCCCGGAGCGACCCGCGAGTGGCCGTGAACCTCGAGCAGATCCACCGATGGGCAGCCGATCACGACGAGCTCGGGCACAGCGGCATCGGCCATGGCGTCCGAGCGTAGCGATGCGCCCGCGGACCCACAGGCCGGTCCGACAGGCCAACGCTGCGCTGGTCGAAGACTCGGGCGTCGAACCACGGCAGCGTTCCGGCCGAGCGCAACTAGCGTGAAGCGCGTGAGTCACGACAGGCCGGCATGGCTTCAGCAGGCGCGCGACGGCTGGCATCATCGGGGCAAGAGACGCCCGTCGTTCGCCGAAGATCCGGGTCCCGGCCAGGAATCGGTGTGGGACTACCCACGACCGCCGGTGGTGGTGCCGGACGGCCGCGTCGTCGAGGTCACCGATGCCCAAGGCCTCGTGGCACGGACCGAACGGTCCGTGCGGGTCCTCGAGACGTCGCACCCGCCCGCCTTCTATCTGCCGCCAGAGTCGGTACTGCCGGAGCGATTGGTGCCCGTGGACGGCTCATCGCGCTGCGAGTGGAAAGGCACCGCCGAGTACGTGGCGATAGCGGGGACCACCCGAGCCGTGGGCTGGCGCTATCCGGACCCGTACCCGGAGTTCGCTGATCACGCCGGGTGGATCTCGTTCTATCCGGGCAGGATCCGCTGCACGGTGGACGGAGAAGTGGTGCGACCCCAAGCAGGGGGGTTCTACGGGGGATGGATCACCGACGACGTCGTCGGCCCGTTCAAAGGTGAGCCTGGCACCTCTGGATGGTGAGCGGTTTACGTACGTGGAGCTGATGGGACTCGAACCCACGACCCCCTGCATGCCATGCAGGTGCTCTAGCCAACTGAGCTACAGCCCCTCGGAGCAGCGACTCTAGCGCGATCGCCGTCGACCTCCGACGCTCTCGGCGTCGCTAGCCTGGCCAGCCATGGCTGATGGCTACGACCCCACATCGATCGAGCCCCGCTGGCAGCAGCGCTGGATCGACGAGGGCACCTACGAGATCGACAACGACGATCCGCGGCCCCCGTACTACGTGCTCTCGATGTACCCGTATCCCAGCGGCCCCGCCCACATCGGCCATGTACGCAACTACACCTTCGGCGACCTGCTCGTCCGCTACCGCACCATGCAGGGCGACGGCGTGCTGTCGCCCATCGGCTTCGACTCGTTCGGCCTCCCGGCCGAGAACGCGGCCATCGCGAGCGGCATGCATCCCCGCGAGCACACCGACGCCAACATCGAGGCACTGTCGTCGTCGCTTCGGCGCATCGGCGCGGTGTACGACTGGCGGCGTCAGGTGAAGAGCCACGACCCGGAGTACATGAAGTGGAGCCAGTGGATCTTCCTGAAGTTCTACGAGGCGGGCCTGGTGTTCCGCGACACTGCGCCGGTCAACTGGTGCCCGGGCTGTCAGACCGTTTTGGCCAACGAGCAGGTGATCGACGGGTCGTGCGACCGGTCGGGTGATCCCGTCGAACGACGCGACATGGAGCAGTGGTTCTACAAGATCACCGAATACGCCCAGGAACTGCTCGAAGACATCGACGATCTCGATTGGCCCGAGCGGGTCAAGATCATGCAGAGGAACTGGATCGGCCGCAGCGAGGGCGCCGAGTTCGGGCTGCCCATCGCCGACGGCGGCGGGTCGGCACGAACCGACGTCGAGCCGCTGTCGGTCTACACGACCCGCCCCGACACCAGCTTCGGCATGACCTTCGCGGTAATGGCCCCCGAACATCCACGGGTCGACGAGCTCACCACTCCGGACCACGCGGCCGAGGTCGCAGCGTTCCGGGCCCAGACGTCGGGCATGTCCGAGATCGACCGCCTCTCTACGGTCGGCGACATCACCAAGCGCGGGGTGTTCACCGGCAGCCACGTGGTCAACCCCTTCACCGGCGCGGCCATCCCGCTGTACCTGGCCGACTACGTGCTCACCACCTACGGCACCGGTGCGATCATGGCGGTGCCGGCGCAAGACCAACGCGACTGGGACTTCGCCACGGCCTACGGCCTCGACATCGTGCGCACCGTGCAGCCACCCGACGGCTTCGACGGTGAGGCCTACATCGGCGAGGGGCCGGCCATCAACAGTGCCAGCGACTCCCTCGATCTGAACGGCATGGGCGTAGCCGAGGCCAAGGCGGCGGCCACCGATTGGCTCGAGCGGCGCGACATCGGCATCCGCAAGGTGAACTTCCGTATTCGCGACTGGCTGCTGTCGCGCCAGCGCTACTGGGGCTGCCCCATCCCCATCATCTACTGCGAATCGTGTGGCGAACAGCCCGTGCCGCTCGACGAGTTGCCGGTGGAGTTGCCCCACGACATCGAGTTCCTGCCCACCGGTCAGTCGCCGCTGCTGTTCCACGAGGGATTTCTCAACGCGACCTGTCCGTCGTGTGGCGAGCCCGCGCGCCGTGAAACCGACACGATGGACACCTTCGTCGACAGCTCGTGGTACTTCCTGCGCTTCGCCGATCCGTTCAACCACGACGCCCCCTTCTCGGCCGAAGCCGCCGATCACTGGCTGCCCGTCGATCAGTACATCGGTGGCGTCGAACACGCGATCCTCCACCTCCTCTACGCACGGTTCTTCACCAAGGCGCTGGCCGACATCGGGGCCGCACCGGCCAGTCTGCGCGAACCGTTCAAACGCCTGTTCACCCAGGGCATGGTCCGCCTCGGTGGCGGCCGCATGTCGAAGTCGAAGGGCAACCTCGTGGCGCCCGAGGCGATCATCGACGAGGTCGGCGCCGATGCGCTGCGTCTGGCCATCCTCCAGGTGAAGCCGCCGGCCGAGGACGTCGACTGGGAGGACTTCCAGATCGAGGGCTGCTCACGATTCCTCAACCGCGTGTGGCGCCTGGCCGCTCCCGGCACCGACCTGTTCGAATCGGCCCGCACCGGCGATCTCACCGACGCCGACGTCGAGATCGACCGCGCCACCCACGCGCTGATCGCTCGCATCACCGGCGACTACGACCGCTGGAGCTACAACACCGCCGTGGCGGCGATGATGGAGTTCACCAACGCCGTCTACAAGTACGTGCAGAGCGTGCAGGGTCCGCACCGCGACACTCTCGAGGCAGCCGTCGACGCCCTGCTTCGGGTGATGGCTCCCGCCGTGCCCCACATCGCGGGTGAGCTGTTCGAGCTGCGAGGCCACGGCGACATCCACGCCCGACCCTGGCCCGACTTCGACCCGGCCAAACTCGTCACGACCACCGAGACGATGGTGATCCAGGTGAACGGCAAGGTGCGCGACAAGATCGACGTGGCCACCGACATCTCCGACGCCGATGCCGAGGCGCTGGCTCTGGCCAGCGAAGCGGTGCAACGGCACCTCGACGGCGGCGAGCCCCGCAAGATCATCGTGCGGGCGCCCAAGCTGGTGAGCATCGTCGCCTGAGCCCACCGGCTCGGTCGCCGGTGAAACCTTCCGGCTCCAGGTGGGGTCGAATGAGGGCATGCCCACCCTCGTCGACCGAATCGAAGCCGCCGCGAATCGTCGCGGCACCGGTGGCATCACCTTCGTCGGCAACGGCATCGAGATCCGCCGCGGCTGGGACGAGCTCCATCTCGAGGCCAAGGCGGTCGCCACCGCACTCCAGGCCAGAGGCGTCGGCGTGGGTTCCCATGTCGCCATCCTCGGGCCGACGAGCCACAACCTCGTCGTCACCGTGCAGGCGGTGTGGCTGACCGGCGCCACCCTCGTGCTGTTGCCGCTGCCGATGCGTCTGGCTTCGATCGAGGAGTTCGTCACCCAGACTCGTGTGCGCATCCAGCAGGCCGACATCGACCTGCTGCTCGTCGACGCCGACCTCGCCCCGTTCCTCGACGACCACCCCGACGACCCGCCCTCGGAGCTCCTCGGACGACGTCACCGACGATGCCGCCGGCTACCGACGGCCCGCCATCGACCCCACCGTCCTGGCCGGCATGCAGTTCACCTCGGGGTCCACCGCCGATCCCAAGGGCGTGATGCTGCCCCACGGCACGTGTTGCGCCAACCTCGACGCCATCGTCGCCGCCGCCGGGGTCGATCTCGACAACGACGTGATGGTGTCGTGGCTACCGCTCTACCACGACATGGGTCTGGTGGGCTTTCTCATGCTGCCGATGACCCTCGGACTCGAGTTGGTGCTCGGCGCTCCCCAGGACTTCCTCGCCGCCCCCAGCCGCTGGATGGAATGGATCTCCTCCCACCGGGGCACCATCACCGCCGGCCCGAACTTCAGCTGGGTGCTCGCGGCCCGTGCGTTGAAGCGATCCGACTCCCTCGACCTGTCCCACCTGCGTATTGCGCTGAACGGGGCCGAACCCGTCGACCCCGTAACCGTTGCCCAGTTCGTCGAGGCCGCCACCCCCCACGGCTTCGACGCCCGCGCCGTGTACCCCGCCTTCGGGATGGCCGAACTCGTGATCGGCGGCACCTTCCCCGAGCCGCTCTCGGGACTTCGCACCGATGCCGTCGACCGTCTCACCCTCGAGGCCGAGCGGTATGCCGCTCCCGCCGACGATCCGCACGCCGACACCACCCGTCACCTCGCCTTTCTCGGCCGACCCGTGCCGGGTCTCGAGATCCGTATCGTCGACCCGGAGACGAGCCGCGTGCTGTCCGATCGTGAGGTCGGCGAGCTCCAGATCCGGGGATCATCGGTCACGCCCGGCTACTACGAACGGCCCGATGTCAACGCCGAGATCTTCGTCGACGGATGGTTCCGCACCGGCGACCTCGCCTACACGGTCGACGGCGAGATGGTGATGTGCGGCCGCATCAAGGACATGATCATCGTCGGTGGTCGCAACGTCTTCCCCGACGAGATCGAGCGGGCCGTGGGTGAGGTTCCCGGGGTTCGCGCCGGGAACGTGATCGTCTTCGGCGTCGACGGGCGCCAGGGCAAGCAGTCGCTCACCGTCGTGGCCGAGGTCAAGGGCGACGACACGAGCGCCATCCGCGACGCCATCGCCATCCGGGTGCGACACACCGTCGGCGTGCCCGCCAAGCACATCGCCCTCACCGCGCCCGGGAGCCTGCCGAAGACCTCGTCGGGCAAGCTGCAACGCTCGCTGTGCAAGCAGCAGTTCGAGAGCGGCGGCCTGCTCCGGGTGGCCCAGCTCGACGAGATCAGCTAGCGAGGAGCTCGTCGACGATCGGGTCGAAGACCTCGGGCGATCGCTCGTAGGCGACGTACAGGCTCAGCCGGTCGGCCAGCCCGTCGAAACGCTCGCGCAGCCGACTGGCCACGTGGGCCGGCTCGGCCACCACGGCGAACTCCTCGAGCATCGCCGGTTCGATCAGATCGGCCATCGTCTCCCACTCGCCGCGCTTCGACAGGTTGTTGAGCACCACGTGGGCCTCGCCCCAGCCGTGATGGTCGAGCACCCCCTTGTACGCGGGCGTCGAGGCGTAGAACGCGATCTGTTGGCGGGTCGCCAACGACGCAGCCGCCATTGCCGCCTCGTCGGCGCCGGTGACCACGAACGCGGGTAGGGAGACCTCGATGTCGGCGAGCGTCCGACCGGCCCGGGTCGCCGCCGTTTCGATCGTGGCCAGACCCACGTCGCGCAGATACCCCTGCGTCGTGAAGGGATGGCTGATCCATCCGTCGGCCACCTCACCGGTCACGGTCAACATGTGCGGTCCCACGGCGGCGAGGAAGACCCGGGGATCACCGTGCGGGTTCGGTCCCGGATCGAAGAACGGTGTCATCAGCGTGTGGGTGTAGAAGTCACCACGAAACGCCAGTCGTTCGCCGGTGTTCCACGCATGCCAGATGGCGCGGGTGGCCTCGACCATCTCGCGCATCCGGGCCGCCGGCCTCGACCACTCCATGCTGAATCGTTTCGTGATGTGGGGCTTGATCTGCGACCCGAGGCCCATCATGAGCCGCCCGCCGGAGTACTCCTGGAGGTCGTATCCGAGGTTGGCCAAGAGCATGGGGTTGCGAGCAAAGGCCACCGCGATTCCGGTACCGAGCTCGAGCGTCTCGGTGTGCTCGGCGGCGAGAGTGAGCGGGAGGAAGGGGTCGTGGTTGGTTTCGGCCGTCCACCCTCCGGCGTAGCCGAGGGCTTCGAGCGAGCGGGCCGCCTCGCCCACGTCGGCCAGGCGGCTCGGAAGGTTGTCGTCGAGTTTCACGGTGGGTTCTGCCCTTTCGCCGGCGTCACTTGTCGGGGTCGAGATCGCGGAGGAAGTCCTGGAACTCTGCCGCCAGCTCCTCGCCCGACGGCAGGTCGGACCGGAACTCCGCGGTTTCGTCGTGCAGCCGTTCGAGCTCGGCCACGAGGTTCTGGCGCTCGGTACTGCGCTCGATGATCTCGTCGAGGTTCTCGATGGCCGTGCGGGATTCCTCGGCCAGGGTCGCCGAGTCGAATCGGCGGATTCCGCGACGCGACAGTTCGTCGATGAGGCCGACCGCCGCCGACGGGTAGGGGAGTGTCGCGGCATAGTGCGGCACCTGAGCCCAGAGGCCGACGGCCGGGATGCCGTCGTCGGCCAGGTGGCGTTCGAGCGCCGCGCTCACGCCCGCTGGCAGCTCGATTCGACCGGGAACGGTGTACGGGGAGTCGGCGAGGGCCTCGGCGGTGGCGGTGACCGTCATCCGCACCGGGCGCGTGTGGGGAACCGCGGCCGGATAGGCGCCGATGGTGATCATCCGCGTGACACCGAAGGACCGACACAGGCTTCCGACCGCGCCCAGGAATCCGAACCATGCCGAGTCGGGTTCGCTGCCGCGCAACACGAGGAGATCGCGACCGTCGAGGTCTTTTCCCGCAACCATCTCGATGAAGGGCCACTCCAACCCGCGGTTGATGCCGTCGACCAGCGTCAGGGTGGGTCGTCGGGCCCGGTAGTCGATGAAGGTGTCGGTGTCGAAGGTGACCAGCGGCGCCGTGCGCGCCTGGTCGACGATGGCACGGCTGGCCGTGGCCATGGCCGAGCCCGCATCGACCCACCCGTCGAGGCAGACGAGAAGCACCGGATCGACGAGATCGGGCCGATCGTGCTGTTCGTATGGCCGGCTCACGGCACACGCTCCGCCGCGGCCTCGGCCCGGGAGATGAGCGACTCGATGCTGGTGACGAAGCTGTCGGTGCCGCCACTGGGAACCTTGTCGCCCATGGCGCCGCCGACGTAGCGGCTGTACACGCCCTCGAGGATCGCCGCCAGCTTCCACGCGGCAAAGGCGAGGTAGTAGTCGATGCCGTCGAGCGAGCGGCTCGAAAGGCCCCGGTAGGTGTCGATGACCTGGTCACGTGACCAGAAGCCGGGGCTCGACGTGGGCGAGTCGACCAGAGCCGACGCGGGATCATCGGGCTCGGCCCAGTAGGTGACCAGCTGGGCGATGTCGACCAGCGGATCGCCCAGCGTGCAGATCTCCCAGTCGAGAACCGCCACGACCGAGCCCGCGTCGGCGGTGCCCGGAGCGGAGACGATCGTGTTGTCGAGCCGGTAGTCGCCGTGCACGATCGTTGCACCCTGCTGGTCGGGAATCCGACTCACGAGGTGGTCGTGGATCTCGTTCATGCCCGCCCGCTCGACGGTCTTCGATTCGTCGTACTGGCGCTTCCACCGGCGGAGCTGGCGGGCCACGTAGTCCTCACGCTTGCCCAAGCCGTCGAGACCGACGAGGTCGATGTCGACGTCGTGGATGGCGGCCAGGGTCTCCACCACCGATCGGCTGGCGAGCTGTTTGAACTCGTTGCTGAGCGGCTCGGCTTCGGCCCGGTTGCGGATCACCAGTCCCTCGACGAAACCCATCACGTAGAAGGGCTGGTCGTTCACCGCCTCGTCGGTACACAAGCCGATCACGCGGGGCACCGGAACCGCCGAATCCTGGAGGGCGGCGATCACGGTGTGCTCGCGACGCATGTCGTGAGCCGTCGCCAGAACTTGGTGCAGTGGTGGACGTCGCAGGACGTAGGCGCCCTGGGCTCGATCGGTGACCCGGAACGTGAGGTTCGAGTGGCCACCGGCGATGAGATCGAAGGTGAGAGGTGGCTCGAGGTGGGGCAATCGCTCGGCCATCCACGCCGTGACCGCGTCGACGTTCACCCCTCGGGGTGCGCCTCTGTTCTCGGCGCTGTCGGCCTGGTCGGACACAGCGGCCAACCTACCCCGACTCCGTGCGGGCATCGCAGCCGGTGCCGGCCCGTGCACGGTGCCGGTAGATTCGGCCCCATGGTCGATGTGACAGACGCAACGTTCGGCACCGCAGTCATGGAGCGGTCCTCTCAGGTGCCGGTCGTCGTCGACCTCTGGGCGCCGTGGTGCGGGCCGTGCAAGCAACTGGGCCCCCTGATCGAGAAGGTCGTCGGCGAAACCAACGGCGCCGTCGAGTTGGCCAAGGTCAACGTCGACGAGAATCCGCAGGTGGCGCAGGCCTTTCAGGTGCAGGGCATCCCGGCGGTGTTCGCCATCGTCGACGGTCAGGTGGCCGACTCCTTCGTCGGTGCCCAGGGCGAGGCCTTCCTGCAGGACTTCATCGCCAAGCTGGTGCCGTCAAAGGAGCCCACCGAGGTCGAGAAGCTGGTGGCGGCCGGAGACGAGGAATCGCTGCGTGCGGCGCTCGATCTCCAACCCGACAACGCCGACGCCGTGGTCGCCCTCGCCGAGCTTCTGGTCGACCGGGACGACGTCGATGGTGCGTTGCAGCTCCTGGCCCGCGTTCCCGAGACCCCCGAGACGAGGCGAGTGGCGGCCTTGGCGCGCACCGGCGGCGTGGCACTCGACGACATCGAGGCCAAGCTCGACGGCCTGCTGTTGCGGGTGAAGGGCGACGACGATGCCCGACAGGAGTTCGTCGATCTCCTCGAGGTGCTCGGTGCCTCCGATCCTCGAACGGCCGACTACCGTCGCCGTCTCACCTCGGCGCTGTTCTGAGTGCACCGGGCATGAATCGTCCTGCCCCTCGCCACCACTGGCTGTGGGTGGGCGGTCCGGTCCCTCCCAACGCCGACGCCATCACCCTCGGGCCCTTGGTGGTGATGCGAGAAGCGGCCGCCGACTCCGAGGAGTTGTTGCGCCACGAGCAGGTGCACGTTCGCCAATGGCGGCGCTACGGCACTCTGGGCTTCCTGTGGCACTACGTGATGCCCTACCTTCGCTGGCGGCTGCGCGGCTACTCGCACATGGGCGCCTACCGGCGGATTCCCCTCGAAGCCGAGGCCTACTGGAAACAGCGACAACACCGGGGATAGGTTCTTCTCCTCGACGCAAACGCGCCACCACTTCCCTCGTGAGTCGATCCGAGGAGTGGTGCCGTGTCCGAGCATCCGCCCGAACCTGGCCTGCCCCGGCCACTGCCGCCCGAACCGCTCCACGAGCGCCTCCAGACCGTGCTCGAGCAGTGGCGCGGCCGCGTTCCGTGGTCGGCTCTGGCTGCGCTGGCGGTCGTTGCCTTCGCGGTCACCTGGTGGCTGGCGCGACCGGCTCCGGTGGCCCCCGTTCCACCCGAGGAGCTCCTTCCCCTCGCCACGCCGCCGCCGACACCGACGTCCGAGCCGCAGTTGCTGGTCGTGCATGTCGCCGGCGCCGTTGCCGAACCCGGCGTCTTCACCGTGGCCGCGGGCGTTCGGGTGCTCGACGTCGTCGAGCTCGCGGGCGGTCTGACCGCCGACGCCGATCTCGCCCGGGTGAATCTCGCCGGCGTGATCAGCGACGGCGAACGGGTGTGGATCCCGACGAGCGGTGAGACCGAGCCGCCCGTCGTCGTCGGGTCGACCCCGCCGCGGGCCGGGCCCGGCATCGTCGGCGGTGTCGGCCCCGTTCCGGTCGACGTCAACACGGCGAGCGCGACCGAGCTCGAAGCCCTTCCCGGCGTCGGTCCGGCCACTGCGGCCGCGATCGTCGATCATCGCGAGCGCAACGGTCCCTTCGCCTCGCTCGACGAGTTGGTCGCGGTGCCCGGCATCGGCCCGGCCAAACTCGAGGCCCTGCGGCCGGGGGCAACCACGTGAGCGGCCTGCGGGCCGCCCCCGGCCGCTCGGTGTCCGATCGAGCTGCGGTCGGCCTGGCCGTTGCTGCGTGGACCGGCGCCACCGTGGCAGTGGCCGTGGCTCCTCTGATGGCCTGGTCGGCGATGGTCGGCGCACTGTGGACACGACGGTCGACGCTTCTGATGCTCGGGGTTCTCGTCCTCGCCGGTTCGAGGGCGCACGGCCAGGGAGCCCGGGCCCATCCGCCGATCGCGCCGGGCCCGTTCGACGCGGTGGTCGACGTGGTGAGCGATCCGGTGGCCATCGCACGGGGGACCCGTCTCGATGTGTCGACCGACGGGGTGCGCTACGAGGTGATCGGCTTCGGGCCGCCCGGAGCGCGTCTGCGCGATCGGCTGGTGGGTGAGCGCTTGGCCATCCACGGAACCGTCCAACCGGTGCGGGCCGACACCTGGGCCGGCCGCCGAGGAGCCGTCGGCTCGGTCTCGGCCGCCGAGGTCGGCCCCCACCGTCCGGCGTCGGGCCACGAGCGCCTGGCCAACGAGTTCCGCCAGGTGCTCGAACGGGGCTCCGCATCGATGGCCACCGACGACCAGGCCCTCTTCCTCGGCATGGTCTACGGCGACGACCGCAACCTGTCGATCCTCGTCGAGGACGACTTTCGGGCCGCCGGGCTGACTCATCTCGTCGCCGTCAGCGGACAGAACGTGGCGTTCGTGTTGGTGGTGGTCGCACCGGTCCTGCGACGACTCGGTCCCTGGCCGAGGTGGATGGCCGTTCTCGGGATCTTGGTGCTGTTCGGAACGATCACCCGCTTCGAGCCCAGCGTCATGCGCTCGATCGCCATGGCCGTGGTCGCCGCCACCGCCACGGCCCTCGGACGCGAAGCCACCGCAACCCGCACACTCTCGATTGCCGTCGCGGGACTCGTCGTGTTCGATCCGTCGCTCGTCCACCAGCTCGCATTTCGGCTGTCGGTGGCGGCGACCGCAGGCATCCTCTGGCTCGCGCCGGCCATTGGTCGCGTGCTGCCCGGGCCCCGCGTGTTCCGCGAAGCCCTGGGCGTCACCGCCGGGGCTCAGCTCGCCGTTTCGCCCATGCTGGTCCTCACCTTCGGAGCCGTTCCGGTCGCCTCGGTGCCGGCCAATCTCCTGGCCGGCCCCGCGTCGGCGCCGGTGATGATCTGGGGTCTCACCGGCGGCGTCGTCGCCGGCTTCGCCCCCGAAGGGCTGGCGGCAGCGCTGCACTGGCCCACCGCCCGACTGACGGGCTGGTTGCGCCTCGTGGCTCGCGTCGCCGCCCAGGCTCCGCTCGGTCAGATCGGTCGGGTCGAGCTGATCGGTGGCGTCACGATCGTGGTGCTGTGCCTCATCGGTGGCGCCCGGCGGTCGGCCGGCTGGGCCGCCGCGGCCGTTCTGGCGCTGCCGTCGTTGGTGTTCGCGGCCCCGCCCACCGGGCGCTTCGAGCTGGGCACCGATCTGGTGGCGTGGCGGGGCGACGCCATTGTGGTCGAGGTCGGCCCCGGGGCGACGCCCGCCGAGGCACTCGCCGCGCTCCGCGGGGCAGGAGTGGTCGCGATCGACGTGGTGGTGCTGACCACGGGTGCAGAGCGCGAGACCGCCACGGCTCGTGCCGTGGCGGCGCGTCATCGGGTCGGAGCGACATGGACACCCGAGCAGTTCGCGCCGGGCGCGCCGATCCGGGTCGGCGAGTGGCGCATCGCGCGGTCCGGTGGCGACGCCGATCCCCATCTGGTGGTCTCTCTCGACCGGGCTCCCCCCTGACACCCGTGCCCGCTACCGTCGTCGTCGATGCAGCTGGCTCTCGGATCTCACGAGTACGACGTGACCCATCGGGCCCTGGTCATGGGCATCCTCAACCGCACCCCCGACTCCTTCTTCGATGGCGGCCAGTACTTCGGATTCGACGACTTCCTGCGCAAGGCCGAGCAATTGGTCGGCGAGGGGGCGGATTTCCTCGACGTCGGCGGCGTCAAGGCCGCACCCGGCCCCGAGGTCACCACCGGCCGAGGAGCTCGAACGGGTGGTGCCGGCGGTCGAGGCGCTGCGAACCCGATTCGACCTCCCCATCTCGGTCGACACCTTCCGCGCCGAGGTCTTCGATGCATGCTGCGCGGCCGGGGCCGATGTGGGCAACGACATCGCCGGTTTCGCCGACCCGGCGTACCTCGACGTCGCCGTCCGCCACGGTGCATCGGTGGTCGCCTGCCACGTTCGCCTCGCACCACGAGTGCCCGATCCCGAGCCCCGCTATCCCGACGGCGTGGTCGCGGCCATCGTCGACTTCCTGCGCGAACGAGCCGCCCGAGCCGAGGCTGCGGGTGTCCCACGGGAACGCATCATGGTCGATGCCGGCCTCGATCTCGGCAAGACCGAACTGATGTCGGCGGAATTGTTGCGTCGATCCGATGCACTGGTCGACCTCGGCTATCCGGTGTTCCTCTCGGCCTCGAACAAGCTGTTCCTCGGCTCGCTCACCGGCACCGAGGTGACCGATCGCCGGATCGCCTCGGCCGCAGCCCACGCGTTGGGTATCGGTCTCGGCTGTCGGATCCTGCGAGCTCACGACGTGCGCGGGAGCCGCCGAGTCGCCGACGTCATGGCCGCCATTCTCGAGGCCCGCTGATGGGGGCGACCGTGCACCTCGTCCGAGGCGACGATCCGGTGCTCGTCTCCCGGGCCCTCCAGAACGTCGTCGACGATCTGGTCGGCGACGCCGATCGGTCGCTCGCCGTCGAAGAGCTCCGTGAATCGCACTACGCCACCGAAGCCGGGTTCGCAGTCGCGCCCCTCATCGACGCCGCAGGGACGCCGCCGTTCCTGACCGAGTTCCGTGTGGTCGTCGGACGCGAGCTGGCCGTGTTCACCCGAGCCGAACAGGTCGCCGGCCTCGTGGCCTATCTCACCGATCCGTTGCCCAGCACACACCTGGTGCTGGTCTGGGAACGCGGTCCCTCGGCGACACGGCTCGGTGCGGTCCCCAAGTCGCTCGTCGAGGCGGTGAAGGCCGCCGGGGGCGTCGAGGTCAAGACCGCCGTGGGGTCGGGGCGGGCCGCCTCGGACTGGCTCGAACGGCAGCTCGCCGGCGCCGAGGTGGTTCTCGGCGCCGATGCCCGTCGGCTCGTCGCCACCGAGCTGGGTGAAGAGCGCTCACGAGTGGGGGCGCTGCTCGACACCCTCGTTTCCGCCTTCGGCGCCGGTGTCCAGCTGAGCGCCGACGACGTTGCGCCGTTCATCGGCGGTTCCGGCGGCGTACCGCCATGGGATCTCACCGACGCCATCGCAGCAGGTGAGGTGTCGAAGTCGGTGATGCTGGTGCGCAGAATGACCGCCAGTGGTGAGCGTCATCCGCTGCAGATCACGGCGTCGCTCAACAGTCACTACGAGCGGCTCTTGCGCCTCGATGGCTCGGGCGTGACCGACGAGAAGTCGGCCGCGGCTCACCTCGGCATGAAGGGCAGCACCTTCCCGGCCAAGAAGGCCCTCGACCAGGCACGGCGCATGGGTGGAGGGCGCACCGCCCGGGCGGTGGAGTTGCTGGCCACCGCTGATCTCGACCTCCGGGGCGCAACGGCCCAGCCCGCCGAAGGAGTGTTGGAGATCCTGGTGGCCCGACTGGCTCACCTGTCACGACGCTGAACGATCGTCGAGCCCACGAGGACGGGCCCGCGTCGACCGATCGCAATCGGAGGGAGGGTCAGTCGTTGACGATGGCGGCCACCCGCTTGACGAGCCGCGACTTCTTGCGGGCGCCGGTGTTCTTGTGCAGGACGCCCTTGGCCACCGCACTGTCGATGCGCTTGATCGCGGACTTGGTGACGGCCTCGACGTCGGCATTGCCCGCTTCGGCGGCCTCGACGGCCCGGCGAGTACGCGTGTGCAGCTCGGAGCGAACGGCTTTGTTGCGCACGCGGCGGGTCTCGTTCTGGCGGTTGCGCTTGATCTGGCTCTTGATGTTTGCCACGTGACTTCTTCCTCGTTCGGCACCGGCGTGTTTCCGGCCCGCGAATGCTAGCGCCCGGCCCACCGATCGCCACCCGTTCGTTGGTAGCGTCGAGGCTTCGAAATGGACCTCAACCGCATTCGCAACACGTCGATCATTGCGCACATCGACCATGGCAAGTCGACGCTGGCCGATCGGCTCCTCGAGCTCTGCGGTGCCGTCGATCCCCGCCTCATGCGCGCCCAGTACCTCGACTCGATGGATCTCGAACGCGAGCGCGGCATCACCATCAAGCTCCAGAGCGTGCGCCTCGAGCACAACGACCACGTCATCAATCTCATCGACACACCCGGCCACGTCGACTTCGGCTACGAGGTCTCCCGGTCGCTCGCGGCCTGCGAAGGGGTCATCCTGGTCGTCGACGCGGCCCAGGGCATCGAGGCCCAGACACTGGCCAACTGCTATCTGGCCCTCGAGAGCGATCTCGAGATCGTCGCGGCGCTCAACAAGATCGACCTTCCCGCCGCCGAACCCGACCGCTACGCGGCCGAGATCGAGAACGTGCTCGGCATCCCCGCCGAGGAGATCCTGCGGATAAGCGCCAAGACCGGAGAGGGCGTGGCCGAGCTCCTCGACGCGGTGATCGAGCGGATTCCGGCACCGGTCGGGGCCGCCGACGAGCCACTGCGGGCGCTCATCTTCGACTCGCACTTCGATCAGTATCGTGGCGTCGTCTCATCGCTGCGGGTGGTGGAGGGCACCATGCGAGAAGCCGACAAGCTGCGCTTCATGCAGGCCGGAACCACCCACGAGATCAGCGAGATCGGCGTCCGCACACCCGACATGTCCCCGGTGAGCGAGCTCGGACCCGGCGAGGTCGGCTACCTCATCGCCGGCATCAAGGACGTCGGCGAGGCCAAGAGCGGTGAGACGGTGACCACCGCCGTTCATGCCGCCACGGTGCCACTCGAGGGGTACAAGGAACCCAAGCCCATGGTCTTCTGTGGGCTGTACCCCATCGACGGCGACGAGTTCGAGGCGCTTCGTGACGCCCTCGAGAAGCTGCGGCTCGACGACTCGAGCTTCACCTACGAGCCGGAGACATCCGGCGCCCTCGGCTTCGGCTTCCGGTGCGGCTATCTCGGCCTGCTGCACATGGAGATCGTGCGGGAACGCCTCGAGCGTGAGTTCGGGCTGAGCCTCATCTCCACTGCGCCGTCGGTCGAGTACCAGATCTCGATGCCCGGCGATCGCGTGGTGTCGGTGCATCGTCCGAGCGAGATGCCGTCGGCGGGAGAGATCGACTCGATCGCCGAGCCGTACCTGCGTGCGTCGGTGATCACCCCGTCGGACTACACCGGCACCGTCATGGACCTCTGTCAGAGCCGCCGGGGGGTGATGGAGAAGCTCGAGTACCTCTCACCCGAACGCGTCGAGCTGCACTATCGATTGCCGCTCGCCGAGGTGGTGGTCGACTTCTTCGACCAGCTCAAGAGCCGAACCCAGGGGTACGCGAGCCTCGACTACGAACCCGCCGGTTTCGACACCGCCGATCTCGTGCGGGTCGACATCCTGCTGCAGGGCGACCCCGTCGATGCCTTCAGTGCGATCGTGCACCGCAACAGTGCCGACGAGTACGGACGGCGCATGACCGAGAAGCTCCAGGAGCTCATCCCACGCCAGCAGTTCGACGTGCCCATCCAGGCGGCGATCGGTGGCAAGATCATCTCGCGTACGACCGTGAAGGCCTACCGCAAGGACGTCACCGCGAAACTCTACGGCGGCGACATCACCCGCAAGCGCAAGCTCCTCGAGAACCAGAAGGCCGGCAAGAAGAAGATGAAGTCGATCGGACGGGTCGAGGTCCCCCAGGAAGCGTTCATCTCGGCCCTCAAGCTCGGCGACTGACCGGGGCCACCGCGCCGGGTCGGTAGGCTGGCTCGATATGAGCACGGATCTCGCGAGGGGTGCCGCCCTCACCGCACGCCAGGCCACCATCCTGCGCACCGTCGTTCGTCGATACATCGAGACGTCGCGCCCGATCGGATCCGAGCAGGTGGCCGAGGCGGCCGCCCTCGATGTGTCCTCGGCGACCGTTCGCAAGGAGATGCTCCTCCTCGAAGCCGAGGGATACCTCCTTCAACCTCATACCAGCGCCGGACGGATTCCCACCGAGCGCGGCTACCGCTTCTTCGTCGACACGGTGGTGGCGCCCGACGAGCTCGGGCGGGCCGACGCTCGACAGGTCCGGGAGTTCTTCGATCAGGCCCACGGCGAGCTCGAGCGGCTCCTCGGCCACACGTCGTCGCTCCTCGCCGATCTCACCCATCACACCGCGGTGCTCATCGGCCCCACTCCCGACCTCGACGAGGTCCGCTCGGCCCAGCTGGTCTCCCTCTCGCCGACGTTGGTCATGGCGGTGGTGGTCACGGCTTCCGGTCGGGTCGACAAGCACACCGTCGAGCTCGAGACCGAGCTCGACGAAGACGTCATCCAGCAGGCCGGGTCGCATCTGGCCGCCGAGCTGGTCGGACGGGTGGTGGGCTCGGCCCATCAGCCTCGCGCCAGCGGGGACGCAGTGATCGATGCGTTGGTGGAACGGGCCATGCAGGGCGTGGTCGCCGACAGCAGCGAGAGCCCGATCTACCTCGGGGGAACATCTCAGATCGCCGAGACGTTCGATGCCATCGACACCGTCCGTGGTGTTCTGGCCGTTCTGGAGAAGCAACTCGTCGTGGTGAGCCTGGTTCGTGACGTCCTCGACCGTGGTCTGCGAGTCGCCATCGGCACCGAGACCGGATTCGAGACCCTCAACGAGTGCTCCCTGGTCGTCAGCGAGTACCTGGTCGACGGTCAACCGGCGGGCTCCATCGGGCTGCTCGGCCCCACGCGCATGGACTATGGCCAGGCGATGTCGGCGGTGGCCGTGGTGAGCCGCGAACTTGGCAAACGACTGAGTGAGGGCTGATGGCCGATCACTACGAGGTGCTCGGCGTGGCGAACACGGCGTCGGCCGACGAGATCAAGAAGGCGTACCGCAGGCTCGCCCGCCAACACCACCCCGATGCGAACCCCGGCGACGCCGCATCCGAAGCCGAGTTCAAGAAGATCGCCAACGCCTACGAGGTGCTCGGCGATCCCGAACGTCGGGCCCGCTACGACCGCTTCGGCGATGACGGCCTCGGCGGCCAAGGCGGTGGTGGGTCACCCTTCGGCGCCGGCGGGTTCGGCGACATCTTCGACGCCTTCTTCAGCGGGGGCAGCCCGTTCGGCGGCGGTCGCGGCAACGCCGGCCCGGCCCGCGGCCCCGATCTCGAGACCTATCTCGACATCGATCTGGCCGATGTCGTCGCCGGGTCGACCCAGGAAGTCGAGGTGCGCACGGCGGTGGCCTGTGCGACCTGCGAGGGCACCGGAGCCGCGAAGGGGAGCGAACCCGTCACCTGTGGTCAGTGTGAGGGGGCCGGTCAGGTGCGCCAGGTGCGGCATTCGATCCTCGGCCAGATGGTCACCACGGGTCCGTGCGATCGCTGTGGCGGTATCGGGACCGAGATCCCCAACCCGTGCACCACGTGCAACGGCGAGGGGCGGGAGATCGTCACCAAGAGCTACACCGTCGACGTGCCCTCCGGGGTCGACAACGGAACCACTCTGCGGCTCACCGGTCGAGGCGCGGTCGGTGCTCGTGGCGGTGGCCACGGCGACCTGTACGTGCACGTTCGGGTGCGGCCCCACGATCGTTTCGTGCGAGACGGCGACGACCTGGTCGAGCAGGTCACGATCGCCATGACCCAGGCGGCGCTCGGGGTCACGCTTCCGTACGAGACCTTCGACGGCCCCACCGAGATCGACGTGCCCGCGGGTTCGGCCACCGGCGACGTGCTGACGCTGCGCGACCAAGGGGTTCCCCGCCTCCACGGACGCGGTCGAGGCGCCATCCGCGTGCAACTCGTGGTCGACATCCCGCGGAAGCTGTCACGCGACGAAGACGCCCTGGTCCGCCGGCTCGCAGAGCTGCGAAACGAAGCCGTTGCCCCCGAGGGCGCGAAGCTGTTGGGGCGGATCCGCTCGGCCTTCTCGTGACCGGAGCCGGGCCGACCGGTCGTGATGGCCCGCATGTCTTCGTCGCCGACCTCGACCACCCCGTCCTCGACGTCGACGATCACCACCACCTCGCTCGGGTGTTGCGCGTGCGGTCCGGCGATTCGTGCACCGTCGGTGACGGGAGGGGAGCCTGGCGGCCGTGCCGGTTCGGCGATGACCTGATAGTCGACGGACCCGTCGCTCGGGTGGCACGACCGGAACCGGCGATCACGGTCGGCTTCGCCTTGATCAAGGCTGGTCGGCCGGAGCTGATCGTCCAGAAGCTCACCGAGTTGGGCGTCGATCGCATCGTCGCCTTCGTCACCGATCGATCGGTGGTTCGGTGGGACGGTGACAAGCGGGCGCACCATCACCGGCGCTGGCAACGAGTGGCGAGAGAGGCGGCCATGCAGAGCCGCCGGGTCTGGCTTCCGCAGGTGGATCCGATCTGCCGTTTCGGTGAGGCCGCCGGCCTGCCCGGTGCCCACCTGGCCGAGCTCGGCGTCGAGCCGCTCGACTCCTCGGTACACACGGTCCTGGTCGGGCCCGAGGGTGGCTGGACACCGGCCGAGGTCGCCGGTCGAGCGGTGGTGGGGCTCGGACCACACGTGCTCCGAGCCGAGACCGCCGCGCTGGCCGCTGCGGTGTTGATGACCGCGCGACGCCACGACCGGGGAAGCTGACCGCGCCATCGAGTGGTGCCGACCGCACGGGACGTCTAGCATCGATCCACGCTGAGTCGCCACGTGGGCAACGGGACGACGGCCAGCGTACTTGTCGAAATCGAGGAGAACTTCGTCGTGGGCCAGAACGAGTCGGATGGGGGCGACTACAGCGCGCGCGTCGGGCGGCGCCTACGGTCGATACGCAAGCAGAAGGCGCTCTCGATGCACGACGTCGAGGCCGCGTCGGGTGGCGAGTTCCGCGCGTCGGTCATCGGCGCCTACGAGCGAGGGGAGCGCGCCATCTCGGTGCCGCGGCTGAATCGGCTCGCGGCCCTGTACGGGGTGCCGGTGGATCAGCTCTTGCCGAGGGAGCCGATTGCCTTCGACGCCGTGGTCGACCTCGATGCGTACGGAGGCGGTAGCGGCTCCGGCTCGGTCGCCATCGATCTGACCCGCCTGGCCGGCCTGAGCGGTACCGAAGCCGAGATGCTTCGTCGATACGTGGCGACCATCCAGGTCGAGCGCCAGGACTTCGACGGCCGCTCGCTCCGTGTCCGCCGCAGTGACCTGCGGGCGCTCGGAGCGATTCTCGGCGTGGCCCCCGACGCAGTCATCGGGCAATTCCGGAGTTTGGGCCTGGTCCTGGTCGAGCGGAGCGAGGTGGCTTCGGCGCGCTAGCGAACCGGTGGAAGCTCGAACGCCTGACCCGGAACGATGAAATCGGGGTTGGCGGCATCGAGCAGTCGGGCCCGATTGTGGGCCACGAGGTCCCTCCAGTAGCGGTCGATCTCGGTGGTCGACGGTTCGGATCCCTGTTCGTCGGCGAGCGTCTCGGCCGCGATCCTCCACAGGTGATCGCCCGGCTCGGTGATCCAGATGCGGTCGCCTGGAGTGGGCGCGTTGCGCGGTGAGGTGGGTGGCATCACCGCTGCCTCGACCACCGACGCATAGGCCGGAACGGTGGGGCCGCCGACGGGGGAGTCGACGGGACGCATCACCATCGGGTCGCTGTCGACCGGCACCGCAGCCAGCGGTTCCGCGGCGCCCCTCGTGACGCCGGGGTCGGGGCTCACGGCAACCACCTCGAAGGCGGTGGGTGCGACCGGCGGTGATCCCGTCGAGACCGTGATCGTCGCCAGGCCGACGGCGGCGGCCAGCCCGACCCCGAGCGATCGGTCGAGCAGCTGCACCAGCCATCCGGGGGTGACGCGATCGACGAGGGTGGTGCCGGCCGCCGGGGTCAGCCGGATCGTGGATCCGACTGCGGAGAGTAGGAGGAGATAGGCGACCAGGCCCTGGGCGAGGATGCGGATCGCGACGATGGTGAGCTCGGCCTCGTCGCGGCGCTCGGCCCAGCGGGCGAACTGGTGCCACGAACCCACCGGCGGCGAGGAGAGATCGCCGGTGGCGGTCCGCGACAGAAGCCACCACGTGGCGCACAGGGCGGCCATCCACGCCACGAAAAGAACCGTGTGGCGGCGACCGGGAGCCGGCGAGGTCGACCTCATGTCGCTGCTCCGCTCAGAATCCAGACACCGCTCTCGTACGGCACGCGCAGGTCGTGGCAGCCGTTGTTGCGCTCGACCACTCCTGGCCGACCGACATCGTCGAGCATGGCTACCGATCGAGCACGGACCGGTTCGTCGAAGCTCCAGTGATCGAACACGAACACCTCGCCGGTGTCGGGCCGTACTGCGGCGAGGGTGGGGATGCCGTCGCAGTCCCAGTCGCCGACGACAAGGTGGTCGGAGGGGGTGCCCACGGCGAAGCGGTGGTCGCCGACGCTGACCACCCCGGCCCCGACAACGACGGCCGAACACACCTCATCGACGATGACACCGGCGCAGTCGGTGCGAGGGTCGGCGGCGGGGACCGGGGTGGCCGGTGGTTCCCCCACCACGGCCGGCGGGGCTGGCTCCGACAACGAGACGGGTCGCTCGCCGCCATCCACGTACACGAGGGCGAGGGCGGTGCCGACGAGGACCGCTACGCCGACGAGCAGAACCAGGCCCAGGCGACTCGGGCCGGCGTCGGGTGAGTCGGCGGGTGGATCGGGCCGGGCCCGCCAGCGCCGAGTGGCGGGCATCGGCTCGGCCAGCGAGGGCCGGGCCAGCTGGAGATGGCGAAGGCCATCGGGTGTGGTCCCGGCCGCCGATGGATCGGCCATCGCCGAGGTCGCCGAGGACGCGGCACGAACCGGCGAGGCGCCGACGCCGAGCCGGGAAAGGGCGGCGGCGAACTCGACCATGGCAGCGGGGTCGGTCTCGCGTCGGTCGACGACGCCACCGGCCAGGGAGCGAAGCTGGTGCTCGGCTCGACCGGGGCGCGACAGGCGGTGGGCCCAGCCCGCATTTGCGCTCCTGATGTTGTCGATCACGACGAGCAGGGTGGAGGCGAGGGCACGGAGATCGGCCGCCACCTCGACAGGCGAGACGGCCCGAGCGTCGGCCAGACCGCACAGCACCGGACGGCCGTGTTCGTCGATCAGGATGTGGTCGGCGTCGATGGCGCCGTGGGCGACTCCGCAGCCATGGAGCTCGTGCAGGGCCTGGGCTGCGGCGGCAAACAGTGCCGCGACCTGGGAGACATCGGCGGGTCGCCAGTTCGAGACTGCGCCGCCGGGCACCACCGCGTAGGTGGCGACGACCGTGTCGAGCGCCGGGTCGTCGTGAAGGTCGACCAGGCGGATCACCGAGGGGCCGGCCACGCGTCGTGCCGTCTCGGCCTCACGGCGGATGCGCCGGGCCCCAGCTCCGGTGCCGCGCTTGACGTGATGGGCCGCTTCGGGCTCCGTGTCGACAGCCGGTTCGGGCAGGGTCATGAGGGGTGCTTTCCCGTGCAGGTGAATGAGTCGGAAACCATTCGAGATGCATGGAATATATCGAAAAACACCAAAGGTGTCGAGAGTTGTTCGCGGACGCGCGGGAACCTCGGTCGTCGAACCCGTTCGGTCAGCGCTGCGAGAGGGGCACGTAGTCGCGAACGGCCGCGCCGGTGTAGACCTGACGCGGGCGGGCGATGCGTGAGCCCTGCTCGAGCATCTCGTTCCAGTGCGACAGCCAGCCCGCCGTGCGGGGAATGGCGAAGAGCACGGTGAAGATGTTCGTGGGAAAGCCGAGCGCCTCGTAGATGAGCCCCGAGTAGAAGTCGACGTTGGGGTAGAGCTTGCCGCGACACGAAGTAGTCGTCGCCCAGCGCCACCTCCTCGAGCTTCAGCGCAATGTCGAGCAGCGGGTTCTTGCCGGTGTGCTCGAAGACCCCGTAGGCGGCCTTCTTGATGATCGTGGCGCGGGGATCGAAGTTCTTGTAGACCCGGTGCCCGAAGCCCATCAGTCGACCCTTGCCCTCCTTGACCGAGTCGACGAAGGCCCCGACGTTGTCGATGTGGCCGATCTCGTTCAGCATGCGCAACACCGCCTCGTTGGCCCCGCCATGGCGAGGGCCGTAGAGCGCGGCGCAGGCCGCGGCCACGGTGGAGTACGGATCGGCATGGCTCGACCCGACGACACGAGCAGCGGTCGTGGAGCAGTTCTGCTCGTGGTCGGCATGCAGGATGAACAACACGTCGAGGGCCTTGCTCAGCGCAGGCGGGCACTCGAAGCCGGGTTCGGCCACCTTGAACATCATGGCCAGGAAGTTGGTGGCGTAGTCGAGGTCGTTGTCGGGAAAAACGTACGGCATGCCGACCGAGAACCGGTAAGCGGCCGCGGCGAGGGTGGGCATCTTGGCGATCAGCCGCACCATCTGTTCCTTGCGCACCGCAGGGTCGTCGATGACCTTGGCATCGGGATAGAACGTGGACAGACCGGCGACGCTCGAGGTGAGCAGCCCCATCGGGTGCGCGTCGTAGTGGTACGAGTCGAACAACTTGCGGCGGAAGTTGTCGTGCACGTAGGTGTGCGTGGTGATCTCGTGAGTCCAGGCCACCAGCTCGGTCGGGCTCGGCAGCTCGCCGAACAACAACAGGTAGGCGACTTCGAGGTAGGTGGAGTGCTCGGCCAGTTGTTCGATGGGATAACCGCGGTAGCGGAGGATTCCGTTCTCGCCGTCGAGCTCGGTGATCGCCGACTCTGCGGCCGCAGTGGTGCTGAATGACGGGTCGTAGAACCACACGCCCTTGAGCAGCTTCGACCAGGCGGCGCCGTCGACGGCTCCGTCGACGATGGGCACCTCGACGGTCTCGCCGGTGCGATTGTCGGTGATGGTTATCGACTCTGCCAACGTGGGGTCGCTTCCACTCGAGGGGTTCGGGGGCGATGGTAGTCGGCGAGGGCTGGGCGATCCTCACCGACGGTTCGACGGGTCACAGCGGCATGTTGTCGTGGCGTCGGCGGGGCAGTCGTTCACGCTTGTTCTCGAGCATCGCAAAGGCTGCCGCGACCTCCCTGCGGGTGTCGGACGGTTCGATGACGGCGTCGATCGAGCCCCGTTCGGCAGCAATGTACGGATTGAGCAGCCGCTCCTGATACTCGGTCTCGTGTTGAAAGCGCTCCTCGGGAGTCGCGTTGCGGTGAAGGATCTCGGCGGCTCCCTTGGCGCCCATGACGGCGATCTCCGCCGATGGCCAGGCCAGCGCGATGTCGTTGCCCATCTCCTTCGAGTCCATGACGATGTACGCCCCGCCGTAGGACTTGCGCAGGGTGACCTGCACCCGCGGCACCGTGGCCCGGGCGTAGGCAAAGGCCAATTGGGCGCCGTGGCGGATCATGCCGCGCCACTCGAGGTCCTTGCCCGGATAGAAGCCCGGTGTGTCGACGAGAGTGAGGAGCGGAAGGTTGAACGCATCGCAGAACGCCACGAAGCGGGCGCCCTTCTGCGACGCATCGATGTCGAGGGTGCCGGCGAGGGACTGCGGTTGGTTGGCGACGATTCCCACCGGGGCTCCGGCGATGGTGCCGAAGGCGGTGACGATGTTCGGCGCCCAGGCGGCGCGGGGCTCGAGGAGGAAGCCGTCGTCGACGATCTCCGCGGCGACGTGGCGCACGTCGTAGGAGCCGGTCGGAGTGGCGGGCAGAATCGAGAACACCTCGGGATTGGGCCGATCGACGGGATCGTCGCTGAGGGCGAACGGGGGCAGCTCATCGCAATGCGATGGCACCATGGCCACCAGGTCGAACAGGATGTCGTCGATCGCGTCGGCGTCGGCCACGACGAAGGCAGCGGCGCCGTCGCTGCGGGCATGGCGGCTCGCCCCGCCCAGTTCCTCGGGGGTGATGGGGATTCCGGTGTACTGCTGGACGGTGCGGGGTCCGGTGACGAAGGCATACGAGTCGACGGTGAGGATGGCGAAGTCGGCCAGACCGATGAGCAGGGCTGGTCCCGACACCGCGGGACCCTCGAGGCAGACGATGGTCGGCACCACACCCGAGGCTGCGACCAGGGCGTGGGCGGCCCGACCCCACGACGAAGTGGCCACGATGCCCTCGCTGATGTCGGCGCCCGGAGAGGAGAGCCGATAGACCAACGGGAGACGCTGGGCGACGGCCAGGTGGGCGGCGGCCGCGAGGTCGTCGCCGTCGGCGGCGGTGAGCGGGCTCGGCTCGGGCCCGCCGAGACGGGCGACCACGACGCGTCGTCCTCCGACGGACTGAACACTCACCTTGGCGGCGCCCGGCGTCTTGGTGCGGATGCCGAAGGGCGGGCGATCGGTGGCGTCGACGGTGTCGGTCACGGGGTCGATTGTGTCACGTGGCCGAGTCGTCTCCCGGATCGGGCGCGGAGAGCCCGGTGCGGCGGCCGAGCTCGGCCTCGACGATCGTTCGCACGAGCGCCACCACCGCCAGGCTCGTCGCCGACGGTGGCACCCGGCGGTTCGATACGAGCCCGACCGACCGGGGAGCAAGCCCGACCACCGTGATGCCGGTGACCGAGCCCTTGGGTGGTAGCGCAGAGGCGGGCATCAGAGCGGCTGAATCGCCGGCGCCGACGACAGCAGTGAGCAGCCCCATGCTGTCGACCTCGGCGCGGGGGGTGAGGACGATGCCGCGGTCGCGCAGGATCGAGTCGATCTCGTCGCGAAACGATGCGCCCTGCGGCGCCACCATCAGGTCGATGTCGGCGAGCTCTTCGAGCGTCACACTGTCGCGTTTGGCGAGCGGGTTCTTCTTCGATACCGCCAGCACGCGGGCCTCGTCGAACAATGGCACCGAGTCGAGCTCGGGGTCACTCGTCGGAAGGTTCACCACGGCGAGGTGCAGGCTGCCGTCGACGACCCTCGGGGCAAGGCTGGTGGTGGTGGCACCGACCACATGCAGTTGAAGCGACGGGTAGAGCTGCTGTTGCTGTCGCAACAGCAGCGGCAACAGCCACCGTCCGACCGTCTCGATCATGCCGAGGCGAACGGTGCCCGTGATCTCGTCGTGCATCGCGGCCAGGTCGGGGGAGATGGCGTCGAGCTCGCCCTGGACCCTCCGGGCTCGGGTGGCAACGGCGTCGCCTTCGGGCGTGAGGTGACCCGTGGCCCGATCGACGAGGGTCGCGCCGAGCTCCTGTTCGAGCCGGGCGATGTGAGTCGAGACGTTCGACTGAACGGTGTGGAGTCGGCGCGCGGCGCCGGAGAACGATCCGTGCTCGGCCACGGCGAGCAGAACCTCCAGCTGGCGAATGTCCATGACGAGCCGCTCCCCTGGCTATCGCTGCGATCGTGGGTGGCCGACGTGGCCATCTGCCATACAGATGGACCCTATCGGGAACAACTGTTGGACGTCCTGCGTGAATTCGTTCACAATAAATGAAACGCCAGCAGCAATGAGTTCCCCCAACTCACTGCCGGCGCACAGAGGTTACGAGGTCGTGTGTCCCCCCGCACCCCCTCGAACACCGAAGAAGCGAGGCCGGATCCCCCCTCCGGCCTCGCTTCCGTTTTCGGCCGCCGACCGTGCCCGGGTGCGGTACCCGCTGGTACGGTCACGCCATGCGCTCCGCGGCGATCTTCGACCTCGACCGAACCCTCCTCGACGGCGGTAGCGGCCCGATCATCGGTCGGGTCCTGAACGAGGAGGGCGTGACCGACCGTTCGATCCCCGGTCAGGACATCCTCTACTGGTTCTACAAGCGCTTCGGTGAGAACCGAGCGTCGATGGTGCTCGCCAAACAGGGCGCCCGGTTCACCGAGGGCTGGCACCAGGCCACCGTGAGGCAGGCCGGTGAGGTCATCGCCGAGCGGCTCCAGGACGTCCTGCAACCGTTCGCGGCAGCCGAATTGTCGAAGCACCGCAAGGAAGAGCGCCTCTTGGTGCTGGCCACCACGACTCCCTACGACCTCATCGAACCCTTCGCCCGGTCGCTCGGGTTCGACGACGTCCTGGCCACTCGCTACGGGGTCAAGGACGGCAGCTACGACGGCACCATCGACGGCAAGTTCATCTGGTATCACGACAAGCGCCGCGAAGTCGAGCGATGGGCGGCGGCCAACGACGTCGACCTCGCCGAGTCCTACGCCTACTCCGACAGCCGATACGACATCCCCATGCTGAGTGCCGTGGGCCATCCGGTCGCAGTCAACCCCGACCCGAGGCTGCGGGTGCTGTCCGAGCTCCGGCGGTGGCCGGTCCGCTATCTCGACGCCCCCCCGGGCGTCACCAAGATCGCCGGCCTCGAGCTCCAGCGGTTCGCCTTCCCGTTCATGCAGCCCGAGCTGTTGCTGTACGCCGATCTGCAGATCAGCGGCTTCCAACACCTCCCCACCGAGGGTCCCGCCATCGTGGCCAGCAACCATCGCAGCTACTTCGACCCCCTCGCGATCACCTACGCGCTGGCCAAGCGCGACCGACCGGGTCGATTCCTCGCCAAGAAGGAGCTGTTCGAGGCACCGCTCATCAAGCAGCTGGTCGGAGTGGTCGGTGCCATTCCCGTGTACCGGGGCAGCGGCTCCGACGAGCCGTTGCACGCCGCAGCCGAGGCCTTGAACGCAGGTGAGGTGGTGGTGATCCTGCCCGAGGGCACCATTCCCCGGGGTGAGAAGTTCTTCGAACCCGTTCTGCGAGGGCGGCCCGGCGTGGCCCGCCTCGCCCAGATGACGGGGGCGCCGGTGATTCCCATGGGCCTCTGGGGGACCGAGCATGTCTGGCCCCGCAGCAGCCGGCTGCCGAAGTTCCTCAACGTCCTGACTCCTCCGCCGGTCACCGTGACGATGGGTCCACCGGTCGAGATGGTGGGGCGAAGCCTCGAAAAGGACACCGAACGGGTGATGACCGCCATCAGCGATCTGTTGCCGCCCGAGGCCCGTCAGGCCCGGACGCCGACCGCCGAGGAAGTGGCCGCGACCTTTCCTCCCGGGTGAGCCGAGCGCCGAGCGTCTAGGGTGGCCGGATGATCTTGGCGCGCGTACTTGCTGCATCGCTGTCCAGCCCCGGCGGCATCACCATCATCGTGATCGCAGTCGTGGCCGTGGCCATCGCCGTGCGCGCGTACATCCGCCAGTCATGGCGGGCCAGGAACGAGGCCGAGAAGCCGGGCGAAGACGGCCCGGCCCAACGGTTCCTCCACGAAGACGACTGACCGTCGTCGCCTGGCCGATCAAGCGGTGCGCTGGCGGATCGAGCGGTGCCGATCAGGCGGTTCGGATCAGGCGTTCGGATCGGGCGGTACGGTCAGGCGGTGCGTTGGCGGATCAGGTTGAGCGCACTGCCGGCGCGGAACCACTCGATCTGATCGTCGCTGAAGGTGTGGTTGGTCAGGAACGACCACGTGTCGCCCTCGGGGGTGGTGACCTCGACGGTCACCTGTGAGCCGGGAGCCAGATCGGCCAGGTCGCGCACGGTGATGCGATCGTCCTCGCCGATCCGGTCGTAGTCGGCCGGGTCGTCGAAGGTGAGCGGCAGCATGCCCTGCTTCTTCAGGTTGGTCTCGTGGATGCGGGCGAAGCTGCGGGCGATGGCCACCAGCCCGCCGCGGAAGCGCGGCTCCATGGCGGCGTGCTCGCGGCTGGAGCCCTCGCCCATGTTCTCGTCGCCGATCACGACCCAGGGCTGACCGGCCTGCGTGGTAGGCCTTGGCGATGTCGGGGAAGCTCTGTCGCTCGCCGGTCGAGCTGATTCTTGCCCATGCCGACCAGGCCCTCGTTGAAGGCGTTGACCGCGCCGAGGTACAGGTTGCCCGAGATGTTCTCGAGGTGGCCGCGGTACTTGAGCCACGGCCCGGCCATCGAGATGTGGTCGGTGGTGCACTTGCCCTGGGCCTTGACCAGGATCGGCAGGTCCTCGTAGTCGCTGACCGTCCCACGGCGGGAACGGCTCGAGCAGCTGGAGCCGGTCGGAGGTGGGGGAGACCTTCACCTCGACGGTGCCGTCCGTCGGCGGGCGGGGCCACGAAGGTGTCCTCGCCGGGATCGAAGCCCGCCGGCGGCAGTTCGATGCCGACCGGGGTCGACAGCGAGACGTCCTCGCCGGCATCGTTGACGAGCGTGCCGTTGATCGGATCGAAGTCGAGCGGCCGGCCAGAGCGAGAGCCATGACGGTCTCGGGCGAGGTGACGAAGGCCAGCGTTGCCGCGTCGCCGTCGTTGCGCTTGGGGAAGTTGCGGTTGTAGCTGGTGACGATGACGTTCGGGGTGCCGGGTTCGCGCTCGTCGGAGCGGTCCCACTGGCCGATGCACGGGCCCGCAGGCGTTGGCCAGCACGGTGGCGCCGAGCGCCTCGAAGTCGGCGAGCAGACCGTCGCGCTCGATGGTGGCGCGCACCTGCTCGGAGCCGGGGGTGATCATCAGCTTGGTCTTGGCCGGTGAGGCCCTTGGCCGCCGCCTCGCGGGCGATCGAGGCGGCGCGGGTGATGTCCTCGTAGCGCGAGTTGGTGCAGCTGCCGATGAGCGCAGCGCTGATCTCGAGCGGCCAGCCGTTGGCCACGGCCTCGGCGCCGAGGTCCTTCACCTCGCGGGCGAGGTCGGGCGTGTGGGGACCGTTGATGTGGGGCGTGAGGGTGGACAGGTCGATCTCGATGACCTGGTCGAAGTAGTCGTGCCGGGTTGGCCAGGACCTCGTCGTCGGCCCGCAGGTGGTGGGCGACCGCGTCGGCGGCATCGGCGACGGCCTCCCGCCCGGTGCTCTTGAGGTAGCGGGCCATGGCGTCGTCGTAGGCGAACAGCGACGTGGTGGCGCCGATCTCGGCGCCCATGTTGCAGATGGTGCGCCTTGCCGGTGCAGCTGATGCTGTTGGCGCCCTCGCCGAAGTACTCGACGATGGCGCCGGTGCCGCCCTTGACGGTGAGGATCTCGGCCACCTTGAGGATGACGTCCTTGGGCGCCGCCCAGCCGCTGAGCTCGCCGGTGAGGTGGACGCCGATGAGCTTGGGCCACCTCACGTTCCACGGGAAGCCGGTCATCACGTCGACGGCGTCGGCGCCACCGACGCCGATCGCGACCATGCCCAGGCCACCGGCGTTGGGGGTGTGGCTGTCGGTGCCGATCATCATGCCGCCCGGGAAGGCGTACTGTCTCGAGCACGACCTGGTGGATGATGCCGCTGCCGGGCTTCCAGAAGCCGCCGCCGTACTTGGCGCTCACGGACTCGAGGAAGTCGTAGACCTCTTCGTTGGTGTCGACGGCGGCGAGCAGGTCGGTCTTGCCGTCCTTGCGGGCCTGGATGAGGTGATCGCAGTGGGTGGTGGTGGGTACCTGCGACCTCGTCGAGACCGGCGGTCATGAACTGCAGCCACGCCATCTGGGCGGTGGCGTCCTGCATGGCGACCCGGTCGGGGCGGAGGTCGACGTAGCTGTCCCCGCGCACGAGCTCCTGGTCGGGGGAGTCGAGATGGTTCGACGAGGATCTTCTCGGCCAGGGTGAGGGCCCGGTCGAAGCGCGTCCGGGCGGCGCCGATGCGCTGGTCGAGGGTGGCGTAGACGCCGTGGATGAGTTCGATCGGGGTGGTCGCTTGAACAGCCATGAGGTTCCTCGTGTGGGGGCAGGTCCGTCTCTTGTTCTAGCCGTTTCCCGCCGCCTATGACACGTGGTGCCGGGAACCGGCCTATGCAGACAACTCTAATACAAGTTGCGTCAACAATACAAGTCTGCTACAAGTTGACCGTGGATGATGCACCGGGACCGGGACGAACGGTGCGCTACCGCGAGATCGCCGACGCCATACGAGCCCAGGTGGTGTCGGGCGATCTGGGGGCGGGGCGGGTTCTGCCCAGCGAGGCCGAGCTGTCCCACGCCCATGAGGCGAGCCGGGTCACGGTCCGCAAGGCACTCGACGTGTTGCGCGACGAAGGCCTGGTCGATTCCCGCCAGGGTTTCGGTTGGTTCGTCGCCACCGACCCGCTCCAGCAGACACTGGCGCGGCTGGGCACCATCGAGGCCCAGCTGGCGGCCTCGGACCGAACCAGCGAGCGCGAGGTGCTCTCGTTCGCCTTCGTCGACGCGCCGCCTTCGGTGGCCGCGGTGTTGGGTTCGGGAACCGTGCTCGAGGTGCAGCGTCGCAACCTGGCCGACGGCGAGCCCTTCGCCAGAGTGACCGTGTGGTGCCCGGAACGGCTGGGTGGGCAGCTGTCCCGTGACGATGTCGCCGCGAGGCCCTTCTACGAGCTCATCGACGTGGAGCTCGGCGGCGCCCGTCAGACCATCGGGGCGGCGGCCGCATCGGCGGGCGACGCGGCCCTGCTCGGTGTGCCCGTCGGTGCCCCCGTGCTGGTCTGTCGGCGGGTGACCGACGACGTGACCGGCACACCCGTTCTGGTGAGCGAGCACGTGTTCCCCGGTCATGCCACCGAGTTCGTGGTGGAGCTGCCCCATCGCAGCGACTCGATGGCCCCGAGTGGCCTGCGCCTCGTCGAGCCCGCGTGACTGCCGAATAGCGAGAAACGATGTGGATCCCCGTCACGCTGGCTGCGGCCGTCTTCCAGATACTCCGTACGTCACGACAACACGCGCTGCGCGGGGTGTTGTCGACCAACGGGGCCGGTTTCGTTCGCTACGCGTACGGATTCCCGCTCGCCGTGGTGGCCGCGCTGGTCACCTTTCCCGTTCTCGGACGAGACATCCCGTCGGTGTCCTGGAAGCTGTGGGCGGCCGTAGCCGTCGGCGGCGGTGCTCAGATCCTCGCCACCATTGCGCTGCTCGCATCGTTCCGGCACCGCGACTTCGCCATCGGCACGGTGTACGCCAAGACCGAGGTGATCCAGGTGGGGCTGGTCTCGGCGGTCGTGCTCGGCGAGCCGTTCCGGCCGCTCGGCTGGGTCGCAGCGGTCGTGTGCATGGTGGGGGTGATGTGGCTGGCCGCGCCCGGCGGATTGGGGCAGCTGATCGATCTGGCCGGTGACCGGGCGGCGGTGCTCGGGGTTGCCGCGGGTGGCCTCTTCGGTGTGGCTGCGGTGTTCATCCGGGTGGGTTCGACGAGCATCGACACCGGTACGACCTGGGATCGTGCGCTGGTCACCCTCACGGCGATGCTCGGGATCCAGACGGTGGTCAACGGTGGCCAACTCCGGATCCGTCATCCCGAAGAGTTCCGTGCGGTGTTCCGGCACTGGCGAGAAGCACTGCCCGTCGGAGTGCTGAGCCTGGCCGGAAGCGCCGGCTGGGCGACCGCAGTCACCCTCGCCAATGCGGCTCGGGTGCGAACGCTCGGTCAGGTCGAGATCGTGATCGCCTTCGCCGTCTCTGTTCTCGTACTGCGAGAGCGCCACTCCCGAGCGGAGTATCTGGCCAGCGCGCTGGTGACGGCGGGCGTCGTCGGCGTCATCGCCGTCGGCTGAGCCGTGCCGCCTTCCGAAATTGGTTTGCGTGGGCCCGCATGCGGGCCCCGACAAACCAATTTCGACCTGAGGGGCGGAGTAGAGGCTAGAGGTTGGGCCAGCGGGGGGTGCGGGCGATGGTGGCCCGGCGGTCGCCGAGGGCCCACGAGCGGCGCCAGGAGGACACCGACGGTCCGCCCAGGCCGGGAGTCTGGCCGGCATGGAGGCGTCGCCGCGCGTTGTACCAACCGCCCCCGATCTCGTCACCGAGCACGGCGACGGCCTGCTCGATGCGGGCGGCGAAACGCCGCGAGGTCTCACCGTCGGCCGGCCAGAGCGGCTTGCCGAAGTTCACGGTGGTCCGGGACGGCCGGGGAATGGCCGAACCCTTGCGCAGGATGCGTCGCGTGCCGGCCACGTACACCGGGACGACCGGCACGTTCGCCTTGATCGCGAGATACGCAGCACCACCACGGAAGGGTTGCCCCCACCCGTCCTTGCTGCGACCGCCCTCGGGGAAGATGAGCAGGCTCCAGCCCTCGTCGAGCACCTCGGAGGCGAGGTCGGCCGATTGCCGGCCGATCTTCTGTCGCTCGATCGGGATGGCGCCGATGGTGAGGGCCGACAGGGCGCTGGTGACCCGGTTGGTGAAGAAGTAGTCGGCCGCGGCCGCCACGACGGTGTCGTGGCGGAGGTGACGGGGGATCGAGGTGAGCAGCAGCGACGTGTCGACGTGGCTGTGGTGGTTGGGGGCGAAGATCACCGGGCCGTGGAGGTCGATCAGGCGATCGGTGTTGAGTCGGTTCGGGCGAGCCAAGCCGGCGACGACTGGCCGCAACACCGTCTCGACCAGCGCGGCCCGCGCGACCCGGGCCGGAGGGGTTCGCGCCCAGTCGGTCGGGTAGTCGGCACCCGTCTTCCGGGTGTCGGTGCGCACTTCGATGCCGACGGGGGCGGTCGGCGCGCGCAGTGGGAACTGCGTCCTGCGCACGACCGTGGTGACCCGACGGCGGACCTTGCGACCCGCGACCGACCGCCCGAGCAGGCGGGTGGCGCGTGCGCCCAACAGGTCCTTCACCGGCCCCGTGCGGGTGACCCGAGCGCTCATGTGACGTCGGCCATCACGACCGGCGGGTTGTGCATGTGGGTGATCGTCGGCTGGGGTCCGACGGTGTCGCCGGCCATCTCCAGGGCGTCCATCATCGTGGTCGCGGGTCGGAAGCCGAGGCGCCGCACGGCGGTGGGGTCGCCGCCCACGATGATGACCTGGCCCACGTGTTGCAGCGCGTGGGCCCCCCAGTACCAGGCGTAGAACGGGTGCACGCCGTGGTAGGCGTAGCTGGTGCGGTAGAGGTGCTTGTACCACTCGTCCTCGGCGTAGCGCTGCTCGTACTTGGCCTGCATCTGCACCGGGTCGGTGGTGTCGCGCAGCACCTCGTCGAAGAAATCGATGTAGCTCGGGTGGTGGACCGGGTGGAACTCGTTGGGTGTCGGGTGGGTCATGATGATGACGCCGCCTTCACGCACGACGGGGCGACCGCGGTAGAAGTTGAACATGTAGCCGAGCCCCCAGCACATGACCACCACGGGATTCATGATCGAGTGCACGCTGTAGGGCGAGGTGTAGGGAAGCCCGAAGGTGACGATGTCGGTCTGGCCCTCGACCGGGGTGATGTGCTGGTCGAGCACCCGCTCGAGGGTCGCCTCGTGCACCCGGTCGACATCGCCGGCCTGCACGGAGGTCATCTCATAGGGCGAGCGCCAGTTGATGAACGCGGCCCGCCGGGCCCGCATCGACATGGCCTTCAGGCCGCCCTGGAGACCCATGAACTTGGCCCGGTCGCGGGCGTTCCACTCCCACTCGCGCTTCTGGAGCATCGAAAGCGGGCCGTCGTAGCCGAAGGCGTTGGTGTTGATGGTCGTCTCGATGTGGAAGATCTTCGGACCGTTGGCCTTGATGACCTCGCCCTGACGCCACACCGACTTGTGCAGCTCGGAGTTGTGCCGGTCCATCAGCGATTTCGACTGCTGGAGGGTCTCGGCATTGTGATGCTGCTTGAGGCCCGTGTAGCTGGTGAGCCCGGTGGCGGTGCTCTTCCATCCGCCGTCCATCGACACGACGTTGATGTTCACGTACACCAGCAGATCGCTGTCGGCGACCCGCTTCGACAGCGTGACGTCTTCGCCGTGGCGGGTCTGGCCGAGGTTCACGATGCCGTCGGGGTCCTCGGCGTCGTGGTTGTAGAGGTTGCCGTCGGGCGCGAAGGCGTCGTACACGCGGTCGCCCACTGCGTGGCGCAGCTCGGCTTCGGTCATGCGGCGGTGCAGGCCGAGGGCGGCGATGAGGTGGACGTCGTCGACGCCGGCCGCGGCGGCCCGGTCGAGCACCGCTTCGATGACCCGCTGACGAACGTCGGGGCGGCGCATCTGGGGGAGCGGTAGCGAGGCGTCGTCGAACGCGATGGTGAGCTTCATGCCCGAGAACAGAAGCGCCGCCAGGGGTTCGGAGTCGAGCGGGTGGTCGATTGCGTGGTCGATGGCGGCGTCGGGATGGGCCAGACCGGGCTTGGGTTCGGGGCCGTAGACGACCCGCGTGCGTCCGACGGGCAGCTTCTCGAGTCGGAAGCCCTCGCCGTGGTGGAACAGGATGGGCGGCGTCGAACGGTCGACGTCGAGCACGAAGCCGGGTCGGGGGGTGGGACGGTCGTCCTGTTTCGTGGCGAAGGGGCCGGTTTCCGGCGGGGTGAACGACATCAGGCGGTCTTCCTCGGGGTGATCTTGCGGGTGCCGATCGGCACGAGCTTGCGGGGGCCGCCCGGTGACTTCGAGAAGATCTCCACGAGCCAGCCGCGACGACGGGCCAGGGAGGCGAGCTTGGTCTCGGGGTTCACCGCCACGGGGAAGCCGACGGCGTCGAGCATGGGCAGGTCGCTGGTGGAGTCGGCGTAGGCGACGGAGTTCTTCAGGTCGATGCCGTGGAGCTCGGCGTAGTCGCGCAGGGCCTGGGCGCGGGTCTCGCCGGTCGGGGGCACGTCGATCATGCGGCCGTTGTAGGTGCGGCCGTCGTCGCCGGTCATGAGCGTGGGGGCGATGATGTCGTCGAAGAGGGGCTGCAGCGGCTCGACGACGAAGTCGAGTGCGCCGGTGATCAGAACCGTGCGGTGCCCGAGCGCCTTGTGCTCGCGCACGCGGCGAATGGCCGCGGGGAACGACTTGGTGAGGATCAGATCGCTGAACATCTCGAGCGCGTCCTCGTCGATCTGCTCGATGGGGGCGCCGTCGAAGCGGCGGTAGAAGGAACGGAGGAAGTCGGTGCGGTCGGCTCGGTCGAGGGCCAACATCTTCGGCGCTTGCGCGAGGGTGCGGGCCACGAGGCGGACGCGTGCGGGGTAGTCGAGGCGGCGGGTGGCGAGCCAGCCGTAGCTGGCCACGACGTTCGACGCGATCAGTGTGTTCTCGAGGTCGAAGGCGGCCAGCTCCCGATCGGGTGACAGCACCGACCTGCGCAGCCGGGCCGACCGGCTCTCGCCGCCCTTGCCGGTCGGCGCGGTCTTGACGCGACCGATCTTCATCACCGAGGGCAGGTGGATGTCCTGCACGTAGGTCCGCCAGTCGATCACGCCGGGGTCGAGACAGAAGATCTCGCGGTCGGCGGGGTCGAGCCAGGCATCGAGCGCGGCGAGGCGATCGGTCTGGTAGACGGCCTCGCATGCCGTATAGCTGCCGTAGAGCTCGACGTACTCGAGGGCGCGGTCGACCAGATCGCGGCGTTCTTCCAGCTCGCCGCTGAGCTGGGCCTGGCGCCCTCGCAGGGGCAACATGTCGAGGGCCTTGGCGGTGCGGTCGAGCACGCGCTTGGCCCGGGCCAGCTCGTTGGGGACCGCTCCCGGGTCGCGGTACTTCCACGCCGGCGGGGAGATGGGCTGGTCCTTCTCGTCGTAGATCGGATGCTCGGCGAACCAGCCTGCAGCCAGATCGACGAGGTCGCTGTAGCGGAAGGGATTGGCGGTGCCCGACGCTGCGTGGAACACCTCGGGCTTGTCGGCGGGGCCCTTGGCCGCGACGGCGACGATGGCCGAGACGACGATGTCGACCGGAATGACGTCGACGATGCCCTCCGGTGAACCCGGGAACTGGCTGAGCAGACCCTTGCCGTAGTTGATGAGGATCGGCTCGGCCATGCGGAAGCCGCGTATCCACCCGGGGAAGGGCTCGGACCAGGCCGACTCGATGATCGACGGCCGCACGATCGACACCGGGATGTCGCGCCGCCGCTCGATGAGGGCGCGTTCGCCCATGGCTTTGGTGAAGGCGTAGGCGTCGGGGAATCCCAGCGACGACGCGCGGGCGCGGCCGGCCTCGGTCATCTGCTTGCTCACCCACCGCTCGCGCAGCTGTTCGCTGCGGGCGGCCAATGCGGCCACGCCGGCGGCCCCGAGGGTCGAGCGGGCCTCCTTGGCGAACTCGCCGAGCTGATGGGGCGTGCGGCTGGCGTCTTCGACGTCGGTGCGGCGCCGGCGGGCGGCGGCGACCTCGATCTCCCAGTCGACCTCGACGTGGAACGGCGTGTCGGTGAGCAGTTGCTCGGGGGCAGCGCCCTTGCGGTTGCCGGCCACGTAGCAGGTGGAGACGCCGACGAAGTGGGGTCGCACGTTCAGGTCGTGGAGCGTCTCGGCGATGCGCAGCGGGCCGAGCAGGTTGACCTCGACGGCGTGATCGAACTCCGAGTCGAACGACACGGTCGCCGCCGAGTGGATGACGATGTCGCAGCCGGCGAGGATGGCCCGGCCGTCGTCGTCGAGCCCCAGACCGTTGGTGCCGACGTCACCGGCTATGGCGACCACCCGTTCGGTCGCCATCGTGTCGAATGCCTCGGAACCGAGTTGGTCACGGAGCCGGTCGAAGCAGTCGTTCTTGAGGATTTCGCGCCGCACGCGCTGGTCGGCGCCACGGCGCCCGGGCCGGACCAGCAGCACGAGGGTGCAGTCGGGCACGCAACGCAGGAGCCGTTCGACGATGGCGGTGCCGAGGAAGCCCGTGGTGCCCGTGACGGCGATCGTCTTCCCCCCGAGGGCATCGGAAATCATCACAACTGTTGTACCAAACCCTTTTACCAATTGGTAGAGAGACCTAGGCTAGCGGAGATGGGAACCCGCGATCGAGTGCTCGTTGCCGCGACCGAGGCGTTCGGTACGCGGGGCTACGACGCCACGTCGCTCGACGCCCTCGCTCGCGAGCTCGGGGTGCGCAAGCAGACGGTGCTCTACCACTTCGGCTCGAAGGAGCTGCTGCTGCATGCGGTGGTCGAGCAGGCGGCGATCGAGTTGGGCGACGTGCTCGAGGAGGCGCTGCGCCACGCCGATCCGGCCCTCGGGAACGTCGACGCCTGCGTGCGGGCGATCTTTCGCCTCGCCATTCGTCGACCCGAACTACTGGGAATCGTGCGTGAGCTCGGTCGGCTGGGCGACCCGTGGGTCGGTCGCATGGTGGAGGTGCTCGATCCGCTGGTGAAGCGGGCCACCGACTTCCTCGAAGCGGAGATGGAGGCCGGTCGCATGCGGCGCAGCGACCCGAAGCTGTTGCTGGTGTCGGTGTACTCGACGGTGATGGGAGTGGCCACCGAGGCCGAGGTGCTGCGGGCCGTCGGGATCGAACCGACGCTTCGCACCACGGCCCGGCGCCGGCGCGAACTGCTGAGTTTCCTGCACTCGGCCCTGGCGCCGACCTAGTCGCCGTTCACTCCGGCATGTCAGCGGGCGGTGCTTCGATGGACGCGGCGTCGCTCGTCTCGGCGCAGGGCCAGGTCGACGAGGCGGTCGATCAGCTCGCCGTAGTCGATGCCGGTGGCCCCCCACATCTTCGGGTACATCGAGATGGGCGTGAACCCCGGCATCGTGTTGATCTCGTTGAGCAGCGGGCCGCGACCGGTTGCCTCGTAGAAGAAGTCGACGCGGGCCAGACCCTCGCAGCGCATGACCGAATAGGCCATCACGGCCAGCGACCGGATCTGTTCGGCGACGGCCTCGGGTAGATCGGCGGGCACCTGCGTCTCGGCCATGCCGTCGAGGTACTTGTCGTCGTAGCTGTAGAACTCGGCGGCGGGGAGCACCTCGCCGGGCACCGAGGCGTGCGGTTCGCGGTTGCCGAGTACGCCCACCTCGATCTCGCGGCCGACGATGCATTCCTCCGCCACGATCCACTCGTCGAACGTGGCGGCCAGCTCGACGGCGGCGACGACCTCTTCGTGGGTCCTCGCCTTCGACACGCCGACCGAAGAGCCGAGATTGGCGGGCTTCACGAACAGCGGTACGCCGAGCAGGTCGATGAGGCGGTCGGGAAGCTGCCCGGTGATGTCGTCGGCGTGGAAGCCGTGGTAGTTGGCCTGGGGAATGCCGTGGTGGGCGGCAAGACGTTTGCTCACGATCTTGTCCATGCACATGGCCGATGCGAGCACGCCCGAGCCCACATAGGGCACACCGGCGAGCTCGAGCAGCCCCTGGATGGTGCCGTCCTCGCCCATGGGCCCGTGCAGCACGGGGAAGACGACGGTCGGCACGTCGTCGTCGACGGTGGCGAGGGTGGCCTGGGGTTCGACGGCGGTGCCGGCGGCGGTGAGATGGTCGGGCAGCTCCGCGGGACCGGCGGCCAGGGCGGCGATCGCCTGGTCGGAACGCAGCCACGCCCCGTCGCGGGTGATGCCGATGGGGACGATCTCGTAGCGGTCGGGGTCGGCGGCGGCCACGATGTGGCGGGCCGAGACGCACGACACGTCGTGTTCGGCCGACTGTCCGCCGAACAACACCACCAGACGGGTCCGCTTGGCCATGGCCGCACCGTAGACGGCACCGCTGCGCCGGTGGTGCCATGTCCCCGCTCTCGAAATCCCCAGGCTTACATGCGGTGAGCGCGACCCAACATGGGGATTTCGGGTGGGGGTGCGAGAATGGGGGGGTGAAGCTGCGTCTGGCCGACATCGCTGCCGCTGTCGGCGGGCGCCTGGTGGGTGACGACGTCGTGATCGACGGAGTCTCCATCGACTCTCGCTCGATCGGCGCCGGGGAGCTGTTCGTGCCGGTCGTGGCCGAGCGAGATGGCCACGACTTCATCGCCGGGGCCCTCGACGGTGGCGCTGCCGCCTACCTCAGCTCGGGGGCCGAGCCGGTCGATGCCCCTCATGTCCTGGTCGACGACACGGCCAAGGCCCTCCCGGCGATGGCCGAAGCGGTGCGACCGGCGCTCGGCTCTCGCGTGATCGCCATCACGGGAAGCGTGGGCAAGACGTCGACCAAGGACCTCGTCACCGCTGCGCTGTCGGCCGGCCTGCGCACCCACGCCAGCTACCGCAGCTTCAACAACGAGCTCGGCGTGCCACTCACCCTGTTGAACGCGCCCGACGGTGTGGAGGCCGTCGTGGTGGAGATGGGCGCGCGCGGCCTCGGCCACATCCGTGAGCTGTGCCGGTTCGTGCAGCCCACGATCGGCGTGGTCACGCGCGTCGGTGCGGCCCACACCGAGCTGTTCGGGTCCGTCGATGCCGTGGCCGAGGGCAAAGGTGAGCTCGTCGAGGCTCTGCCCGAGTGGGGCTGGGCCGTGCTGAATGCCGACGACCCGCTCGTTGCCGCGATGGCCGAACGCTGTACCTGCGACGTGATCGGCTACGGCTTGGAGCGAGGCGACGTGCGGGCCGAGGCGGTAGCGCTCGACGACGAGCTGCGTCCGTCGTTCACCGCCCGCACGCCGTGGGGCGACCAGCACGTACGACTTCGGGTGGCCGGAATGCAGAACGTGTCCAACGCGCTCGCCGCCATCGCAGTGGGGGTGGCGTGCGGTCTCGACCTGCCCACTCTCGCAGAGGGGCTCGCGCGTGCCGAGATGTCGCCGTGGCGGATGGACGTGCACCGTGGCGCCTCGGGCGCACTGGTGATCAACGACGCCTACAACGCCAACCCCATGTCGATCGAGGCGGCGTTGCGGTCGTTGGCCGCGGTCGACGCCGACCGTCGCGTCGCCGTGCTCGGCGTCATGGCCGAGCTCGGCGACGAACACGACGCCGGCCATCGAGCCATGAGCGAGCTGGCGGCGGAGCTCGGCATCGAGGTGATGGCCTTCGACGAGGCGGCCTACGGGGGCGACGTCTACACCAGTCACGACGACGTGCTCACCGCGCTCGGTGAGTTGGGCCGACGCGACGCGGTGTTGGTCAAGGGCAGCCGGGTGGCGGGCCTCGAAGAGCTCGCCCGGCGACTCTGACCCCGCCGACTCAGTCGTCGGTCTCGGTCGGCAGCTCGTCGGGTGGCAGTGGCCGGTTGCTCACCTGGTAGACGGCGAGCTGTTCGGCATCGCAAGTGGGGCACAGATAGAGCCGCCGCATCGAGCTCATCGACAGCTGCGTACCCCGGCTCTTCTCGACGATGGCCTGGAACGCCACCCGCACGTCGTCGGTTCCACAGGTGGGGCAACGCGGCGTGAGATCGCGCTCCCACTCGGTGCCACAGGCCTCGCAAGTGACGACGATCGTGCCGTCACGGGGTGCGCCGACGAGCTCGTCTTCCTCCCCGCAGCGCGGGCAGCGCAGGTCATCCACGCCCCGACTGTAGTGACCTGGGCCCTGCGCCGATCCCGACCGCTCGCGCTACGATGCCTGCTCCCGGACCGTTAGCTCAGTTGGCTAGAGCGTTCGCTTCACACGCGAGAGGTCACTGGTTCGAGTCCAGTACGGTCCACCGTCCGGGCTACTCGGTGGTCCTGTTGCCCACCATCTGTTCGTATCGTCGCATCATCACTGCGGCCAGCTCGAACACGTGCAGTGATTCCTCGGCCACTTCGTCCTCGAGCGGGGAAATCGACGCCGGTAGGCGGTCGAGGGTGGCGTAGGCCTCGGGGAACAGGTCGGCGCGGCCGAAGTACGTCTGGGCGAGCTCGGCATTGCGGTCGCGATAGTGCTCGAGGACGTCGCGGGCGAGGTCTCGGGTGAGGGGCTGGAACGGCTCCCCGAACCAGCCCTTGGTGATCGGAACCTGCCGGGCCTGATTTCCGAGGGCGACCCGGACGTCGGGATCGAGGTGGCCGACGTGGAACGCCATGCGCCGCAGGCCCTCGAGCACGAGTCGGCTGACACGCGACGCATTGATCGGAGCCGGGACCACCGCCCCCTCGCTCGTCCCGAACCATCGCCCGAAGAACGCAGGGATGTTGGTGGCGGAGTCGTACAGCAACGGGACGACCGCCTGGTCGCCGAACACCTGTCGCCACGGCGCGAGCAGGATGGCGAAGTCGGCCAGAGAGGCCTCCCGTGCCATGCGGTTGCGCACGAAGACCGGAAACGGTTCCGTGGTGCCCAGCATCCCGATCAACTGCACCCAGAGACTGCGGAGCAGTTCGTCGGGCCGCCGCAGGTGCACCGCGACGGTCACGTCGTGGTGACCGAGTAGATCGGCGAGGCGTTCGATGTCGGCCTCGACGAGCACCGGGAACATCTCAGCGCTGAGAATCCCGTGGCCTCCCCTGTCGTCGATCTGGTCGAGGAGGTCGCACAGCCGGTCGGTCCGAAGTCTCCCCCGAAGCGGTGTTGCCGCTGCGAGGTGAACGTCGGTGAGGCCGTCGACGAGACCGTTGTGGTTGTTCCGGCCGTCGTCGGGAACGGGATAGCACCAGCCGCGCTCGGCCAACCACGGCCGGTTGAGTACCAGCGTCTCTTGGAGAGCGGTGGTACCGGTCTTGGCCAGCCCTATGTGGAGGACGACGTCGGTCACACCCCAAGGATGCCAGTGCGGTCACCCCCGGTGCTCACCCCCGCGCCGCGGCGGCCGATGGGAGGAGCAATGACCGCCGAACGGCTCCGCCGGCTCATCACCCGACTGACCACGCCACGGGCTGTCGTCGTCGCGCTCGCGGGGGTCGCCATGGGTCTCGGGGTGTGGGTCGGCGGCGCCGACGGCTCTGGCGATCAACAGGCAGCCGACGTGGTGGTGGCTGCACCCGGTGGTGAAGCGTCGGACGAGCAGGAAGCTGCGCCGACCCCGAGCCCCACTCCGACGGCCACCGCCACGCCGTCTCCGACCCCTGCGCCCACCCCCTGGAGGGTCACCTTTCCCACCCCCACCCCCACACCGACACCCCGCGCGGCTGCTCCGGCGCCGCCCCAGGTCTACGTCGGGGTGGTGGCCAAGCTCGGACTCGACCAGATCGTCGCCGAGGCGGCGGCCCCGGCGCCGCCCGCCGTTCCGGCCGGGACCAACCCGCTCACCGGCGTGCCGGCCACCGGTTCGATCGGTCGGGCTGCGATGTTGGTGAAGCTCGACAACGTGGCCGTGGCTCGACCCCAGGAAGGGGTGGGCTCGGCCGAGATCGTGTACGAGGAGATGGTCGAGGGTGGGCTGACCCGACTGGCGGCGGTGTTCCTCGAACGAGGCACGGGCCTCGGCCCGGTGCGCTCGGGGCGCACCACCGACATCGGACTGGCGGCCAACCTCAACACTCCGCTGTTCGCATACTCCGGGGCCAATACGCCCACCGAGGCCCTGTTGGCCACGGCCGCCATCGTGAACCGGGGCCCCGCTCGCGCGGCGTACCACCGGTCGGGCTCTCGACGGGCGCCTCACGATCTCATGACCGACGCCGGATCGATACGCAGCGGCACCGGGGGAGTGGCGCCGCCCACCATGTTCGTCTTCACGACCGACCCGCCCGCCGGGGGCACGCCGACGCCCTCCTTCAGCGTCGGATTCCCGGCCACGTCGGTCACCTGGTCGTGGGACGGCACCGGATGGCTTCGGTCACAGGACGGCGCTTCCCACCTCGACGCCCTCTCGGGTGCGCAGGTGCGAGCCACGACGGTGATCGTGCAGCGCACTCGCTACATCGACTCGGGGCTCGGCACGCCCGAAGGGGTCACCGTGGGCACCGGCGCAGCCACCGTCTACACCAACGGCGTCGCCGTGGCTGCCACCTGGACCCGCCCGTCGTTGCGGTCGGTCACGACCTACACCGACGCGGCCGGCGCCCACATACCCGTCCGCCCGGGCAACACGTGGATCGAGCTGCTGCCCGAATAGCCGGCGCCACCATCGGTGGCCACCTCCGATGACCTAGGGCCCTACCCTGCCGTTCTCTGCGGTGCGACGGTCAGCGTGGAGGTGATGGTCATGGCGGCGGCACGGCATGGTCTCTCGGCACGAGCCCGGGCGGGTGCCTGTGCCGCGCTGTTGGCCCTCGGTTCGGCGACGTGCTCGTCGGATGCCCCCACCGTCACCGCAGATCCGGCGATCACTCCCGCAACCGTCGACGAAACGGCCGACATCGCGCCATCGACCACCGAGGTGCCCGTCGCGCCGCCCGAACTGGGCCCGACCGACGTGGCGGTGTCGACCCGTCTGCCCGTACTCGACATCGAGTGGACGACGGCCGAGCTCGATCTGCCGGAAACCGCCTCGGGCGCCTGGCTCTCGAGGGTCGTCGTCGACGGCGACGCGATCACCGCGTTCGCCACCGCCTGGGACGCGGGCAGCCGACAGACAGTTCACACGTTCCGCTCGGCCGACGGCGTCGACTGGACCCACTCCGAAATGCAGTTGCCGACGGGTCAGTCCATGAACAACATCGCTCTCGTCGGCGATCGTTTCGTCGGGTTCGGCAACAGCTGGGGCACCGCCGGTGCCGCCCCGCTGCTCTGGTTCGCCGACGACGCCGACCGATGGGACGCCATCGATCTCGCCTCGACGGGGCTCGACCTCACCGACACCTACGTTCTCTCCGTGGCCGGCAATCGCTCGGGCATGGTGATCGGCGCCAGCCGGGAACACTTCGAGTCGACCACCACCATCGCCTTCGAGACCGGCGGCTACCGGTTCGAGCAGAACGACCATGACGGCAGCTACGTCCTCAGCGACGTGGCGACGGGAAGGATCGTCAGCAGCGGGTACCTGGCCGACCTGTTCCCCTCGGGCGAGGAAGGCCAGACGATCTACGCCGACGACTCGAGAGGCGTGCTCACCGTGGTGCCGTGGGACGTGTGGTCCGAGATGTACCCGGACTTCTCCCCACTGCCGATCCCGGCCGACATCGACCCACAGGGCTCCGTCCTGGAGCCGATCGAATGGGACGGGTATCGGATCGTCGTCGACGAGGCGAACGGCTGGTTCGAGGTGAGCGACGCGTCCAGCGGTGTGGTCCTGACGTCGGGTGCTCTGGACGATCTGTACCGAGGGCCGGCACCGAGCTTCACTCGATGCCGCAACCGGCGAGGTCGTGGCGCAGTTCAGCTGGCAGGAATGGGATCAGCACATCGGTGACGCCTACGCCGCACTCCAGGACGTGCACGCTCCTCACCAATCCGAACAGATCGTCCTGTACTCGCCCGATGGCCGGCAGTGGTCCGAACAGGTGTTGACGACCGACGAGAACGTCCACCTCGAATCAGTGCTGAGTGTGGGTGGTCGATTCGTGGCGACCCTCGTCGAGCATCAGGACTACGGCTCGACCCGGAGGGCGTACGTGTCGCCCGACGGCATCACCTGGACCGAACACGATGTCGCTCCGACCGACTCGATGGGGTCGATCGCCTTCGACGAAACCGGCGCGATCGCCTTGTCGTTCGCGGACGGGAGCACGGCGGTCGTCACGACCGACGACGGTCTGACGTGGACGACGGATCTGTCGGTGCTGCCTCACGACGCCGAGCGGATGCTGTGGCTGCGACAGGTGGCCATCGGCGACGGGGGAGCGGCGGCATTGGCCACGATCGATCCACCGGTGGACTCCGGTGCCCTCATGATCACCGTGGGATCTCGCACGGCCCGCTTCGGCGTCGACGGGTCGGCGCTGGAGATCACCGACGACACGTCGGCCGAGATCTTGCTGAAGCTCGGCTGGGACGAGTGGTCACAGGCGATCGAGGCCGGCGCACCCACCTACGCCACCTACGCAGACGAAGCGACCACCTTCTGGTCGGCCGACGGCACCGAGCTGATGACCATCAGCGACGACGACGCCTACCGGGCCTTCGAGCAGCAGGGTCGGCAGTACGAGGCGGGCATCGACCACGTGCTCTTCGTGAAGCGCGATGGTCAGTGGCACGAGGTGGCCCTGCCCGATGTCGACGGAGGTTCGCCCGATCAGCTCGCCATCGGGACCGACACGATCGTGGTGGGTCTGGTTTGGTACACCGAGGACTTCGAAGGACCCCCGCCCGCGTCGCCCCCTCGCCTGGAGCTGCTCGTCGGCCGCCTGTCGGCGCCCTGAGTGGGTGAGCTCCCCGACGCCTCAGCGCAGGGGCGGACGACCGGTGGAGACGAAGTGGTCCGACTCGACGGCGTTGCGCGCCGCGAACCGCTCCAGCCGGGGCGCGGCCAGGAACCGGGCCGTCGCCGCGAGCGGTATCGACGTTCCGATGGCCGCGGCTTCCTCGCCGGCGGCCCGGGCCATCTTGATCAGATGGGCCTGCACGATGAACGAACCGGCGTGGTCATACAGCGAGGCCTCGGCCATCGCCCGCGTGACCGACGATGGGTCACCGATCGAGAGCTGCGCCGATGGCGGCCGCCTCGTCACGACGGAGGATCGCCTCGCCCAGGCTCAGGTCGCCGGGGGCGCCCTCGATCGGCGGGGCCACCCGGTTGCGACGCTCGCCGCGGCCGGTGTCGTGGGCCAACCACACGGTGAACAGCGCCAGGCGGGCTGCTGCCGGTGACGGATGGAGTGTCCACGCCCATCGTGCGGCGCGGGCGTAGGTGAGGCCGTGGGTGATGTCGAGCCAGCCGAAGGGGTCGTCGAGGCGGAGCTCGAGATCGAGATCGTGACGCAGGAGTCGCTGCGACACGGTCAGCGACACCGCATCGAGCAAGCCGGTGACGCCGGCGCCTTCGGCCGCGAAACGGGCAGCGGCGCCGATGGGCGCCTCGGACGAGTCGAGCAATTCGGCCACCATCGCGTCCCGTGCCGCTTCGTCGCGCCGGTTCCCTCCGGCGGCAACCGCATCGAGGTCGACACCGGCGAGCTCGGTCATGGCCTTCTTCATGTAGGGCAGGGTGTCCTCGCGCGTTCCCCAAGCGAGCGTCGCGGCGAGGTGGGGGAGGAGGTGCTCGGCCTCGGCGTGGTCGACCTGGCCGAGGAGCTCGAAGGCCTTCTGCGTGTAGATCGCGCCGTGACCGTAGTCGTAGTGGTGCCGGCTCACCGCCTCGATGAAATCGGCGGCCAGTTCGGTGAGTGGTCGACCCGAACGAAGGTCGGCCACCACCCGGGCCATGGCGGCGCGGTGATCCTCGGTCTCGATCGCCGCAACCAGATCGACCGACCCATCGGGTTCGGGTACCGGTCGAGACGGATAGGCGCGGGTCTCCTCGGCGATGCCGCTCAGGGCCTGCGTCACGGCCGTCTTGGCCAGGTCGCCACCGAGCTCGGCCGCCAGGATCAGACAATCGGCCGACGCGGCCATCTCGTGGCCGAGGCCCCACTCGTTGCGGGGAGCGCCGAGCTTCACCGCCTCCCAGATGACCTCGGTGGGGGAGACACCCGTGGCCATCAGACGCAAAGCGTCGCGCGCCACCTGACCCCGGTAGTCCTTCTCGATCCCGCTGCGCAGGCTCGGCCACAGCACCGCCCGCCGCTCGTCGATCGTGGGCTCGACCACCGTGACGATCACGTCGTCGTCGATGACCTCGACGCCGTGGCACGGCACATCCTCCTCGCCGATGACACAAACGCCGTCGCTCACGCGGTACTTCCAGTTGTGCCATTGGCAGGTCAACAGCTCACCGTCGAGGGCACCGGTGACCAGTCCGTACCCTTGATGGGGGCACGCGTTGTCCAGGGCGTGGACACCCGATGGCGTGTGCACCACGACGATGCGTCGCTCGCCTACCCTGGCCAGCTTCATCGATCCGACGGGCAGATCGGTGGCCTTGGCCACGGTCGCCCGGGTCGATCGGCCGGCGGTGCTCATGGCTCCATGATTCGAGCGCCTACTGAATTAGTCAAGACATTTATTGCGTTAATTGCTACGGTTTGTACCATGAGCGATCTGGGATCGACCAAACGACGCGTCGTCGACCAGCTCAAGCGACGGGGGCCCCTTTCGGCCGGCGACCTCGCGACCGAACTCGGCGTCACGCCGACCGCGGTGCGCCAGCACCTCGACGCCCTCATCGACAACGGTCTGGTCGAGCTCGCCGACATCGAGTCGAGCGGCCGGCGGGGTCGCCCCACCACCACCTGGCAGCTCACCGCCCTGGCGACCGACCTGTTCCCCGACCGCCACGCCGACCTCACCGTCGACCTGATCACCGCCACCCGAGAGGCGCTGGGCGAAGCCGGTCTCGGCGCCGTCGTCCGCCGTCGCAACCAGCGCCTCGAGCGCGCCTACCTCACGGCCATGGGGGACACCGACTCCACCGAGACTCGGGTCGCGCGCCTGGCCGCCCTGCGCACGAGTGAGGGGTACATGGCCGAGGTCACCACCGTCGAGAACGGTTTCGTGCTGACCGAACACCACTGCCCCATCTGCGATGCCGCCGCCACCTGCCAGGGCCTCTGCACCGGCGAGCTCGATCTGTTCCGCACCGTTCTCGGCCCCGGCGTCGAGGTCGAACGCACCGAGCATCTGTTGAGCGGCGACAACCGGTGCGCCTACCGCGTCACCCCCGTGAGCCTCTAGGCGACGGTCACCGGCACTTCGGGCAGGTCGGGGAAGTGACAGGCCACGAAGTGGTCGCCGTCGCCGACCTGGGCCATCTGGGGTTCGATGCGACGGCAGATGTCCTCGGCCTTCGGGCAGCGAGTGTGGAACCGACACCCCGGAGGGGGATCGATCGGCGACGGGAGCTCGGTCGACAAGGGTTCGACCGAGCCGGCCAAGGCATTCTCGGGATCGGGAATCGCGGCGAGAAGGATGCGGGTGTAGGGATGGGCCGGGTTCTCGTAGAGGGCGTCGCTGTCGCCGATCTCGCACAGCTTGCCCAGGTACATCACCGCCACCCGATCGCTGATGTTCTTCACCACCGACAGGTCGTGGCTGATGAACAGCAGCGTCAGCCCGTAGCGCGCCTTCATGTCCTCGAGCAGGTTGAGGATCTGGGCCTGGACCGACACGTCGAGGGCCGACACGGGCTCGTCGCACACGATCACCTTGGGGTCGAGCACCAGCGCCCGACCGATCGAGATGCGCTGGCACTGGCCGCCCGAGTACTCGTGCGCCCGCTTGTGCTTGGCGACCTCGGGGTCGAGGCCGACGTCGCGGATGATGCGCTCGACCCGTTCCGCGGTGAAGCTGCCGCTGCCGGCCGAACCGCCCCACACGTCGACGCCTTCGCTCACGATGTCGTACACCTTGCGGCGTGGGTTCAGCGACGAGATGGGGTCCTGGAAGATCATCTGGATGTCGGGACGGGCCTTTCGCAGTTCCTCGCCATGGAGTCCCGTGAGGTCACGCTTGTCGAAGATCACGCTGCCGCTGGTGGGGCGGGGCAGCTGGATGACGGCCCTGGCCGTGGTGCTCTTGCCGCACCCCGATTCGCCGACGAGACCGAGCGTCTCCCCCTCGAGCACGTCGAAGCTCACGTCGCTCACGGCGTGCACGACCCGTCCCCGGCCCGCAGGGAACTCCATGACCAGGTGTTCGACCTTGAGCAACGGGTCGGCATGGGTTCGGAGATGGGCGGTACCCGAGCCGGCCATCAGACTCGCTCCCTCGGCGTGATCTTGAGCCCGACGACGGTCTCGCCCGCGGCTTCGTTGCGCGACCGGGCATCGGCGCCGAGATCGGTGCCCACCGGGTAGAAGCAGGCGTACCGGTGGCCGTCGGACGCCTCGGTGAGCTCGGGTGTCTCCTCGATGCAGCGGACCTGGGCGTAGCGACAGCGAGGCGCGAATCGACAACCCGGCGGCAGGTTCACGATGTCGGGCGGCGCGCCGGGAATGGGTACCAGACGGGTGTGCTTGGCGTCGGCCAGTCGGGGGATCGAGTCGAGCAGCGCCTCGGTGTAGGGGTGCCGCATGGTCGTGAACAGGCTCTCGGTGGCGGCGTGTTCCATGGCCCGTCCCCCGTACATCACCATCACCTTGTCGGTGCGACCGCGAGCGACGCCCAGGTCGTGGGTGATGAGGATCATGGCCATGTGTCGTTCTTGTTGCAGGTCGCGCAGCAGGTCGAGGATGTACTTCTGCACGGTGACGTCGAGGGCCGTGGTGGGCTCGTCGGCGACGAGGAGATCGGGCTCCGCCGCAAGGGCGATGGCGATCATCACCCGCTGGCGCATGCCCCCCGACAGCTCGTGGGGGTACTGGGTGACCCGCTTGGCCGGCTCGGGGATACCCACCGAGGTGAGCAGCTCGATGGCGCGCTGAACGGCCGTCTTCTTGTCGAGCCCGAGGTGCTGCCGCAGCGGCTCGGTGATCTGCTTGCCGACGCGCATCACCGGATTGAGCGAGGTCATCGGGTCTTGGAAGATCATCGAGATCCGCTTGCCCCACACGTGCTGGCGGTCGCGGTTGGCCAGCTCCTGTCCGTCGAAGCGCACCGACCCCTGCTCGATCTGGCGCGAGCTGGTGACCAGGCCCATCAACGACCGGTTGAGCACCGACTTCCCCGAGCCCGACTCGCCCACGATGCCGAGCGTCTGCCCCTTGGCCAGGCTGAACGACACACCGTCGACGGCCTTGGCC
>CAWBCM010000013.1:0-225407 GCA_963787285.1 uncultured Acidimicrobiales bacterium
GGGTCGAGGGTGTAGGCCAGGGCCGCCAGCTGCAGGTTGTCGATGGTGCCGGAGTAGCCGACGGTGTCTTTGCTGCCGATGGCTTCGGCGGCCGACTTCAGCGTGGCGCCAGTCTGGCTGATGGTTTCGGAGGCAATGTTAAACGACACGTTGCCGCCGCCCCGGAACTCGCCGCGCGGCGTCACCTTACCGGTGCTGACGATGTTGCGCGGGGCAGAGCAGGCCGCCGCCAGCAGCGACGTAGCGGCGGCAACGGCCAGCGCCGGACGGGAAAAGGCAGAGCGTTTCATACGCGGGCAATAGAAGGCAAGTGAGAAGAGAACCGGCGGCGCGTCGGCCAAAACCGGGCCGAAAGTAAGAATACGCAGCGTGCCCGGACTGCCGACGTCGACCTGGTGGTGGCCAATCGCACGTGGGAGCGGGCGGTGAACCTGGCCGATGTGGTCGATGGTCGAGCGGCCAAGCTCTCCGATCTTCGCGCCGAGCTGATCGCGGCCGACGTCGTGCTCACCTCGACCGGTGCCACCGAGATGCTCGTCGAGTTCGCCGATCTCAGCGACGCGATGCAGCAGCGCGCCAGTCGCCCGATGCTCGTGGTCGACATCGCCGTTCCGCGCGACATCGATCCGGCCGCCGCGACGATTCCCGGCGTCACGCTCCTCGACATGGACGACCTTCGGCTCTTCGCCCAGGCTGGTATCGCCGAACGTGAGAAAGAGGTGGCCGAGGTCAACGCCATCATCGATGCCGAGCTCGACCAATACGTCGTGCGGTCGTCGGCTCGGGAGGTGGCGCCGCTCATCGCGGAGTTCCGCCGTCAGGCCGATCTGCTCCGAGATGCCGAGCTCACGGCGTCGGCGGGCCGGTTGGCCGAGATGGACGACCGCGACCGTGAACTGGTCGAGCGGGTCGTGAACCGTGTGATCGGCAAGCTCCTGCATCAGCCGACGACTCGCCTGAAGGATGCGGCAGGAACCGCCCGGGGCGAGCGTCTGGCCGAGGCCCTTCGCGACCTCTTCGACATCCACGAGTGACCATCGTCATCCGGGCCGCCACGAGGTCGAGTCCGTTGGCCCGCTGGCAGACCGATCATGTGGCCGATCTGCTGGCCGCCGTCGACCGCCGAATCGTGGTCGAGCCGGTCGTGGTGTCGACCGAGGGCGATCGCCGAACCGACGTGCCGATCCATGCCATCGGCGGCAAGGGCGTGTTCTCCAAGGAGGTCCAGGACGCCGTCCTCGACGGCCGGGCCGACATCGCCGTGCACTCGGCCAAGGATCTTCCCGGTGTGACCCTGCCCGGTCTCCGCCTGGCGGCGGTACCCGAACGGGCCGATCCCCGCGATGCGCTGGTCGGCGCTTCTCTCGCCGGGCTCGAGCCCGGCGCGACCGTTGCCACCGGATCGGTGCGGCGGCGGGCCCAGCTCCTTCGACTGCGCCCCGACCTCACCATCGTCGAGCTTCGCGGCAACATCCACACCCGCCTCGCCCGCGTGGGCGAGGTCGCGGCGATCGTGATGGCCGCCGCACCGCTCGATCGCCTCGGTATCGACCGTGACGACGCGTACCGGCTCGACACCACAGTGATGCTGCCGCAGGTCGGGCAGGGCGCGCTTGCGGTCGAGTGCCGAGTCGACGACCCGCTCGCCGATCTGGTGGCCGAGATCGAGCACACACCCACCCGATGGGCGCTCGACGGCGAACGGGGGTTCCTGGCCGAGCTCGGCGGCGACTGCGACCTGCCGGCGGCCGCCCACGCCACCGTCGACGGCGTCGAAATCACGCTCACGGGCTTCCTGGCGACCGCCGCCGAGCTGCACACCGAGTCGGGGACCGACCCCGAGGCGCTCGGTCGCTCGGTCGCACGTCACCTCGCAGCCTCGTAGCCTGGCTCGGTGACGGTCTACCTGGTCGGGGCGGGTCCCGGCGACGCCGGATTGCTGACGGTCAGAGGTGAACAGCTCCTCACCCGCGCCGACGTCGTGGTGTACGACGGTCGGGTCGACGCGCAGGTGCTCGCCACTGCGCCGGTGCGGGCCGAGCGGATCGACGTCACCGATGCCGACGGGGCGCCGATGGCCCAGGACGACATCAACCGCGTCCTGGTCGACCTCGGCCGCACCCACCCTGTGGTCGTCCGCCTGGCGGTCGGTGATCCGTTCGTCTTCGCGAGCGGCGGCGAAGAGGCGAGTGCGCTGCGCGACGCCGGTGTGGCGTTCGAAGTCGTGCCCGGCGTCCTCGCCGCGGTAGCGGCACCCGCCTACGCCGGCGTGCCGCTGACCCTGACTCCCAGCACCGCGGTGCTCACCGTGGTCGAGGCCGATGCGAGCCACCCTCCCGTCGACTGGGAGGCCATCGCCGCTGCCGATGGCACCGTCGTCCTCCTCACCAACCACTCGAGGGTCCCCACCATCGTCGAGCGTCTGTCCGCCCTTGGCATGTCGGGAGACACGCCAGTGGCCGCAGTGGAGCGGGGTACCCAGCCCGGTCAGATCACTGTTCGAACCACCCTTGCCGGGCTGGCACACGACGCGTCGCCCGCGGCATCGGTCTTCGTGATCGGCGACGTTGCGACCTGCGACCTCCGGTGGTTCGAGAGCCGCCCGCTCTTCGGGCACAAGGTGGCGGTGACCCGAAGTCGCGCCCAGGCGTCGGTCCTGTCGAGCCAGCTCCGCGAGCTCGGGGCCGAGGTGATCGAAGTTCCCACCATTGCCGTGGCCGAACCGAGCGACGGGGGAGCGGCGCTGCACGCCGCCGCCCGACGCGTCGGCGACTACGACTGGTTGGTGGTCACCTCCGCGAATGGCGCGCGACGCACCATGGAGGCCTTCGTCGACGCCCGGGCCCTGGGCGGCGTCAAGGTCGCCGCCATCGGACCGGCCACGGCGCAGGCCTTGGCCGAGTCGAAGCTCGTCGCCGACCTCGTGCCCCGTGACTACGTCGCCGAGTCGCTGCTCGCCGCCCTCGGGGCGCCACCCACCGGTGGTGGTCGGATCCTCATCTCCCGGGCCGCGGTGGCGCGAGACGTCCTGCCGGAGGGCCTGGTGGCGGCCGGATGGGACGTCGACGTCGTCGAGGCCTACCGCACCGTGCGCCCCGAAGCCACCGAGGTGCAGCGACGCGACCTCGCGGGTGCCGACGTCGTCACCTTCACGTCCTCCTCCACGGTCACCAATTTCGTTGCGACCTTCGGCCGCGAGTCCGTTCCGCCGACAGTGGCCTGCATCGGCCCGATCACCGGGGCCACCGCACGCGAGCTCGGTCTCACCGTCGCTGTCGAGGCGTCGGTACACACCATCGACGGACTGATCGACGCGCTGCTCGAGCTCATCGCGCCGTGACCGCGGCGATCCTCTTCGACTTCGATGGCACGATCATCGACACCGAGTGGCCGGTGTACGAGTCGATCCGCCTCGAGTTCGAGCGGGCCGGGGGCGACTTCCCGTTGTCGGCATGGCAATCGATCGTCGGCACCGACGGTGACCTCGATTGGCTGGGTGAGCTCCAGCGCACGCTCGGCGACGCGTTCGATGCCGACGCGATCCAGACCCGTCGACGCGCGGCGCGAGACGCGATGCTGCACGCCCAGGGACTCCGGGCCGGCGTCCTCGACCTGCTGGTCGCAGCCGGTGAACGATCACTCGGTCTGGCCGTGGCGTCGAGCTCGCCCCGCGCGTGGGTCGAACACCATCTGCAGCGCATCGAGCTCGCTCACCACTTCCACGCGGTGCGCACACTCGACGACGTCGAGCGGGCCAAGCCCGCCCCCGACCTGTTCCTCGCCGCCGCCGCAGCTCTGGGGGTGAGGCCGCAGGACTGCGTCGCGATCGAGGACTCGCCCCACGGCGCCACCGCCGCACGGGAGGCGGGCGCACGGGTGATCGTGGTGCCGAACCGCATCACCAGCGGTGGGGACTTCGGCGCCGCTGATCTGGTGGCCGAATCGCTCGATGCGCCGGAGGTCCGTGCGTTCCTGGGTTGGTAGGCGGCGCCGACTCCGCGTTCGTCACGTCGGTTGCATCGCCAACGCGAACTGCAGCGCCTGGGCGCTGTCGGAAGCGAAGGGAACGCCGAGGCGCTCGGTCCAGGTGGCCATGAACGATCGGGTCTTGCCGGTCCGGCTCGCCACGGCGACATGAGGGACACCCGCCAACACGCACAGGATGTGCCCGTGCAGTCGATCGACGACGGCGACGTGTCCGCGACTCAACAGCTCGACGCCGTGGCGAAGGCGCGTCTCGGCGAGGTGGTGGTACACGAGTCCCCGGCGGCGACGGTCGAAGCGAGGTGATCGTGACTCGGTGGCCTGGTGGCGCGCCGGATCGGGCAAGGCGAGCCAGTCGAACACCTCCCAGCCGGCCGGGAGGTCCTCGGGAGGCGGATGGAGCCGCTCCCGATCGGTGCGGGCCAGCCATCTCACCGGCACCGTCGGCGGGCCCGGCCGATCGATCGGTCCGAGTCCGAAGGCCGTGTCGGGGGTGAGAAGCACTCGGGAGAAGTGCCCGGCAACGAGCTCGTGGCTGGTGAGATCGCGAACATGCAGCTCGAAGCCGCCGTGGACGCGTGCCATCTCGGCGAAGGAGTCGAGTTTGGCCGGATCCTCGAACCAGACCGCTTCGGCGGTCTGGACGATCCGGTGGTCGGGGAAATCGATCAGGACCGACTCACGAGTCCGTTGAGCGGGGTATTGGTCGCCCAGATTCCCACCGCCCGTGATGAGGATGGTGTCGTCGGGGCGAAGCGCTCTGGCCAGCGCCGCTCGGTCGTAGTTGGTCCACTCGCTGTGGTGCACGATGTCGGCACCGGTCCGACCGAGCGCGGCAACGAGACCGAGCCACAGCGCCCCGTCCCCGACGTTGGTGTGGTTGGGGAAGTTGAGCAGGGCGACGCGTCCGTTCGGACCCGCAGCCTGCGCCGTTGCTGCATCGACCAGGGTGCGGAGTTCGGCGATCAGCGCTGCTCGGCCGTGCATTGCGGGCACCCTACAACCGGCCTCGGCCGACGGGGATTCCCCGGCCTTCGCCGTCCGTACACTCGCCAGCATGAGTCACACCAACGCCGGTCTGTTCGAACGGGGCAAGGCCGTGATGCCGGGCGGGGTCAATTCGCCGGTGCGGTCCTTCGCCTCGGTCGGCGGCACCCCCTATTTCGTCGACCACGCCGAAGGCGCCCACGTCTGGGACGTCGAGGGGAACCGCTACATCGACTACGTCATGAGCTACGGACCCGGGATCCTGGGCCATGCGAATCCGGTGGTGGTCGACGCGATCACCGCCGCCGCCGCCGAGGGCACCTCCTACGGCGCGCCGACCCTCGGCGAGGTCGAGATGGCCGAGGAGCTCGTGGCTCGGGTTCCGGGCCTCGAGATGATCCGCCTCGTGTCGAGCGGAACCGAGGCGGCGATGTCGGCCATACGCCTCGCACGAGGGGTCACCGGTCGAGACAAGATCGTCAAGTTCGCGGGCCACTACCACGGCCACGCCGATCCCGTCCTGGCCGCGGGCGGGAGCGGGGTGGCCAATCAGGGTCTGTCGGGCTGCGATGGCGTACCGGCCGGCGCCGTTGCCGACACCATCGTGGTGCCGTGGAACGTCGTGCCCGAGCTCGATGAATCGATCGCCGTGCTCGCCGTCGAACCGATACCGGCGAACATGGGGCTGGTCCCGGCTCGCGACGGCTTCCTGCAGGAGCTACGGCGTGCGTGCGACGCAGCCGGCGTACTGTTGCTCTTCGACGAGGTCATCAGCGGTTTCCGCGTCGCTCGCGGTGGCGCCACGGAGCGGTTCGGCGTTCAGCCCGACGTGTGGTGTTTCGGGAAGGTGATCGGCGGTGGCCTCCCGGTCGGTGCCTACGGTGCTTCGCGTGAGGTCATGGGCCACGTCGCCCCCTTGGGCGGGGTGTACCAGGCCGGCACGCTCTCGGGGAATCCGCTCGCGACCGCTGCAGGGCTGGCGCAGCTGCGCCAGCTCGACGACGAGGCGTATGCGCAGCTCGAACAGACGGCCATCCGCCTGGCCGACGGACTCACGGCGGTGTTCGCCGCGACCGGCGTGGCCGCCGTTGTCCCGAGGGTCGGTCCGCTGGTCGGGCTGTTCTTCACCGACCGGCAACCGACCAACTTCGACGAGGCCAAGGCTGCCGCCGACAACGGGGTGTATCCCCGCTTCTTCCACGGAATGCTCGAACGCGGGGTGGCTCTGGCGCCGGGACCGTACGAGGCGCTGTTCCCCAGCCTCGCGCACGACGACGCCATCATCGACGAGACGATCGCCACGGCAGCCGAGGTGGCGCGGAGTCTGTGACTAGGTGGTCGCGCGGGGGCCGAACAGGCGCACGCCCACGATCGCCCCGAGGATGCCGCCGCCGGTCGACAGCGTGAGGTCGCCGATGGTGTCGCCGTAGGTGAGCCCGAGCCCGCCGCCGGCACCCGTTTCGTCGACGGCCCACTCCATGATCTCCCAGGCCACGATGGCGAGCGCACCGAAGCCGGCGCCGACCAGCACCGCGTCGAGCTTCGAGTCGGTGCGTCGGAAGCGGAAGGCCTGGAAGGCGCCGACCAGCAGCACCCAGTTCACGAAGTGGAGGATGTCGTCGGTGCCCGACCAGGTGTCGTACACGCCCAACAGGTTGCCCAACGTGTCGACCAGGAACGGCGCGACGACCAGGGCGTCGGCGGTGTGAGGGTAGGGCTCACGATGGTGGCGACGGAACCGTTCGAGCAGCGGCACCACGGCGGCCGCACCGACGAAGAGCGGCACGCGCATGCCCATGGCCTTGCCCTCGAGGTGATCGAGGGGCAGGGTGAGCGCGAACACGAAGGCCAGGACGATCGCGGCCTTCATGCCGTAGTTGATCTGGCGGGCCCACTCGGTCCGGTCGATGGCCTCGACCCGCGTCGCGATGGTCACCGCCGGCGCATCGATCGGTACCGCGCAATGAGCTGATCGGTGGAGCCGTCGTGGTTCGACGGCTGCGGCTCGTCGGCGACCAGCTCGGTGGTGATCGCTTCGGCCAACACCTTGCCCAACTCGACCCCCCACTGGTCGAAGGAGTTGATCTGCCAGATGGTTCCCTGGACGAACACCTTGTGCTCGTACAGCGCGATCAGCTGGCCGAGGACCGACGGGGTGAGCGCGGGCGCCAGGACGGTGGTGCTCGGGCGATTGCCGGGAAAGGTGCGATGGGGAACCAGCTCGGGGGCCGTGCCCGTCGCCGCCACCTCGTCGGCGGTCTTACCGAAGGCGAGCGCCTCGCTCTGGGCGAACAAGTTCGCCATCAACAGATCGTGATGGTCGCCCCGCCCGTCGACGACCGGCAGCGGGTCGGTCGGATCGACGAACCCGATGAAGTCCGTCGGCACGACCGTGGTGCCCTGGTGGAGCAGTTGGTAGAACGCGTGCTGACCGTTGGTGCCCGGTTCGCCCCACACGACGGGCCCGGTGTCGCCGGCCACCGGCGATCCGTCGAGGCGCACCCGCTTGCCGTTGCTCTCCATGTCGAGCTGTTGGAGATAAGCCGGGAAGCGGTGGAGATCATGGCTGTAGGGCAGCACCGCGAGGGTGGCGAGATCGAAGAGGTTCCGGTACCAGACGCCGACGAGTCCCATGAGCACCGGCACGTTGGCCGCCAGGGGAGTGGTGCGGAAGTGGTCGTCGACCTTGTGGAAGCCGGCGAGGAAGTCGCCGAAGTGGCTCGGGTCCGACCGCGAGCATCACGCTCAGGCCGATGGCCGAGTCGACCGAGTACCGGCCACCGACCCAGTCCCAGAATCCGAACATGTTGGTCGTGTCGATGCCGAAATCGGCGACACGGTCGGCGTTGGTGGACACGGCGACGAAGTGCGACGCGACCGCCGCTTCGTCGCCCAGCTGGTCGATGAGCCAGCGACGGGCACTGCGGGCGTTGGTGAGCGTCTCGACGGTGCCGAAGGTCTTCGAGGCGACGACGAACAGCGTGGTCTCGGCGCGGCACTGCGCCAGCACGGCCGCCAGATCGCTGCCGTCGATGTTCGACACGAAGTGACAGGTGATCCCCGGTCGACGGACCGATCGCAGGGCCTCGTAGACCATCACCGGGCCCAGGTCGGAGCCGCCGATGCCGATGTTCACCACCGTGTCGATCCGATCACCGCGATGGCCGACGAATCGACCGGTGTGGACGCGTGAGGTGAACTCGCCCATGGCGGCCAGGACGCCGTGCACGTCGGGTACCACGTCGTGGCCGTCGACCTCGATCGAGGTGTCGACAGGGGCGCGCAGCGCCGTGTGCAGCACGGCCCGATGTTCGGTGACGTTGATGGGCTCGCCGCTGAACAGGGCGTCGATGCGAGACGCCAGCCCGGCCTTCTCGGCTACCGCACCCAGCAGCTCGAGGGTCGTGGTGGTGATGCGATGTTTCGAGAGATCGACGAACAGGTCGCCGGCCGACCAGCTCAGGTTCGCGGCTCGGCGGGGATCACCGGCGAAGAGCTCGCGCAGAGTCAGGTCGCGCACCACGCGGTGGTGATCGGCGAGGGCTTGCCATTCGCTCGTCGCTCGGAGATCGATCACGACGCCGAGCGATCGCCGGTCACTCGGCGGCGAGAGTTTCGGAATCGAGCCCGAGTGCGGTGACCATCGTGACGATGTCGGCCGGCGATTCCCCGCCGGCGAACTCGAGCGCGACCTCGCCGGCGTCGAGCGCCTCGATCAGGCCTTCGAGGTCGGCGAGATCCTCGATCGGTTGCTGGCCGTGCTGCACCCGCTCGTACAGGATCACGGCGAGTAGTTCCTCGCTGGTGAGGCTGGCTGCGTAGCCGGGCATACCGCCGCGGCTCAGACGCTGACCGCCGGGACGGTCGGGACTGCCGTAGGGAGTGTTGCCCCCGGGCGATCCGTTGACGACCCAGGCGACCTGGCTCTCCCAGTCGGGGAACGTGAGCAGAACCTCGCCGGCACTGAGCTGCGGGCCGACGCCGCCGCCACCGGCTGCGCCGTGACAGCCCGCGCACTGGGCACCGGTGTAGGTCTCGGCGCCGAGGGCCAACGGGCCGGTGACCTCGCGGGTGGGCGGCTCGAGGGTGGCCCAGTAGATGCCGAACCAGACGGGGAGGAACACCAGCACCGGTGCGACCCACACCGGGATCTTCTGCCGGGTCGTGGCGGCCTGCACCCAGGGCTTGACCGGTTCGGGTGGGGGATCGACGACAGGAGACGGCGTGACCAACGCCGGGGAGCTCGCAGCTGCGGCGGGGGCCGGCTCGGTGGTGGCCGGCGCGGTTTCGGTCGAGGCGGAGTCGTCGCCACCCTCGCCGGTCATCTCCTTGCGCCTCTTGGCTGCACGAGCGAGCAGGTGCTCGGGTATCTCGGTCACCGATCCTCCGGGTGGTTCGATTCGTGAACGGGGCGGCCCATTCGTAGCGTGGGCGCTCTGCGAACGTCGAGAGCGTAGATGGTGGCGAGCCTACCGACCCAATCTCTTCGGTGGGGTAATCGCCACGCGTTGCTCCAGCGGGACGTGCCACAGGACACCCCTGATCATGGGCCGCTGATGTGGTTGTGTCCAGACCACCGTGGTAGACAGGTTTTCGTCGGTGTACGGCTCCGGTCGACGCCGATGGCGTCGGGTTGTCGACGCGTCATGCACTACTGTCGAGCCAGATAGAATGACCTTGTGCATCCGTTCACGAGCATGATCCAGGAGGCAATGTGGCCCGTCGGCCCGTAGACATTGCGGTCAACAACTTCCTCAAGGCCACGGGTGCAGTCATCGGCTTCTTCGTCGGTCTCCAGATCTGGATCCTGATCGTCCAGGACCACGGCCCGAACGAGGCGTTCATCTGGGCCACCGCCGGCACTGTCGTGTGCACCCTGCTCGTGCTGTGGCAGGCCAAGCGCCGGCCCGCCGACGCCACCCTCACGTGGGGCGAGGCCATGGTCGGCGCCGCCTTCTCGTTCGGTTTCATGCTGCTCGCCTACGGCGTGTGGCCCCACCAGTGGTTGGTCTATGCCGACTCGGAGCTCTCGTGGCGGTCCGACCGCTACGTACTCGGCCCCGATGTGGGGTTGCCCAACGGCGAGGGCCTGGTCGAGTTCATCCTGCCGTTCCGCATTCCCTATCTCGTCGTGCGCGACATCATCGCCGTGCTCATCTACGGCATCGGGCTCGCGGCCCTGATCGCCCTCTGGAGCATCTGGCAGAAGCGCGGCGCCGTGGCCGAGGTCGCCGTCGAGAAGTCGACCTTCGGACGTCCGCTCGTACGCGAGGGGGCCAAGCTCTGATGGGGCTCCCCGACGCCAACCCGCCTCTGCCCGAATTCCGCGACGACTACGTGCTCCAGGAAGTCGACGCCGAGTGGCTGTCCAAGGCGGTCAAGCCCAAGACCTTCATCCACATCGACCAGTCCGAGTGCATCACCTGTGAGGGCTGCGTCGACATCTGCCCGTGGAAGTGCATCCACCTGGTTCGCAACGACGCCATCGACGAGGCCATCGGTACCGAGCAGCCCGGTACCGACCCCGACGACGCGATGGTCTTCCTCATCGACGACGATGTCTGCACGCGCTGTGCGCTGTGCGTCGACCGATGCCCGACCGGCGTCATCATTCTCGGCAAGGTCGGCGACCCCACCGCCGCCGGCGACACCCACTTCCGCATGCCCACCCATGGCTACGGGTACGGCATGCGGCTCGGTTAGGACCCAGGAGAACATCGAATCGTGGCGAAACCACCTCTCAGCGAGCGAATCAGCAAGGCCAACTCGGACCTCGTCGACAAGACCCAGGGCTCACAGGCCTGGCAGTCGATCTTCCGGCCCGGCTCCATCTTTCGCAAGGGCTACACCGACAGCCCCCGCAACCGCTCGTACGTGATCATGAACTCGGTGCTGTACCACCTGCACCCGGTCAAGGTGAAGCGCCACGCCGTGAAGGTGAGCTACACGCTGTGCCTCGGCGGTCTGAGCTTCTTCCTCTTCATCCTGCTCACCGTCACCGGCATCTTCCTCATGTTCTTCTACCGCCCCACCGCCGCCCAGGCGTGGGACGACATCTACACCCTCCAGTCGTCGGTCACCTTCGGCCTGCTGGTGCGCAACATGCACCGATGGGCCGCCCACCTCATGGTGCTGTCGGTGTTCTTGCACATGTCCCGTGTCTTCTACCACGGCGCCTACAAGGCACCCCGTGAGTTCAACTGGGTGATCGGTGTCATCTTGTTGATGCAGACGCTCCTGCTGTCGTTCACCGGCTACCTGCTCCCCTGGGACCAGCTGGCACTCTGGGCGGTCACCGTCGGCACGAACATGATGGGCTTCACCCCGGTGTTCGGCGACAAGGTGCGGTTCGTGTTGCTCGGTGGCGTCGAGATCGGCACCGATACCTTGCTGCGTTGGTACGTGCTCCATGTGCTGCTGTTGCCGTTCGTCACGGTGATCTTCATGGCCATTCACTTCTGGCGAGTACGAAAGGACGGAGGTATCTCGGGTCCCCTGTAGGCCCGAGGAACACCAATGACCGAGATTCCAGAACACCTCCTCAAGCGGGCCCAAGAGGCTCGCGAGCGCGCCGCCAAGGCCGAGGGCGGGGCCGAACCCGCAGCCGAGCCGGCCGCCGATGCGCCGGCCGGCTCGACCAGTGCCGCGGCCAGCAAGATCCCCGCCCACCTGCTCGAGCGCTCCAAGGCTGCTCGCGGCACCGCAGGCGGCGGCGGCACCGCCGTGGTCACCGCCGAGCCGGCCGCGGCGCCGCTGAGTGCCGGAGCCGCACCGACGCCCACGGGCCCGGGCGGCCACACGCAGCGTCTGCTCACCGTGGTCAAATCGGGCTCGATCCAAGACGTCAAGTCCAAGCCGGTCGACAAGGTCCACGTCTGGCCCCACCTGCTCATCGTCGAGTTCGTCGCCGCGCTGGCGGTCACCGCGTTCCTGCTGATCTTCTCGATCTTCGTGAACGCTCCGCTGCTCGAGCTGGCCAACCCCAACGAGACGCCGAACCCGTCGAAGGCGCCCTGGTACTTCCTCGGGCTGCAGGAACTGCTCACGATGTTCCACCCCATGGTGGCCGGCGTGACGATTCCCGGCATGGCGTTGTTCATCCTCATCCTGGCGCCCTACATCGACAAGAACCCCAACACGTCGCCGGAGAAGCGCAAGTTCGCCGTCTCCCTCATGACGATTCACCTCATGTTCTGGGCCGTGCTGGTCATGATCGGCTCCTTCTTCCGAGGTCCGGGCCAGAACTTCGTCCTGCCGTGGCAAGAAGGCCTGTTCTTCGATCTCTGATGCCCGACTACGCTCCCACCCTCTCCCATCCCGTACCTCCCGAGGAGGTTCGCCCATGATCGTTCTCGTCATTGCTCTCGTCATCGTCGCCGCTCTCGTGCTCGGTTTCGTCACACTCTCCAAACGAGACACCGTCGATGCCACCGGCCGCCTGTCCCGTGAGACACGGGTGCGCGACAAGTCGGCCGAGACCTCGGTGTCCCTCGGTGAGGGCACCTCGACCAGCGGTCGCGAAGTCGAGAAGGCCGCGGTGCTCGCCCGCATCGAGACCGGCCGCGAAGTCGTCACCGCCGACAGCGCCGCCCCCGTGGCCTGGACGCCACCCGATCCCGACACGATCGGGGTCAACCGCCGCGCCTTCCTCAACCGCTCGATCGTCGGCTTCATGGGCCTGAGCATCTCGGGCTTCGGCGCCGCATGCATCGCGTTCCTCTACCCCGGTCGCATCACCGGCTTCGGCGCCAAGATCAACCTGGGCGACCTCGACGAGCTCAAGACCACGGTGCGCGAGAGCAACAACTTCTACTATCTCGCCAACGGGCGGATGTGGATCACCGAGTACCCGGCCAGCTCGCTGGAGAAGGCGCGAGAGGTGTACAGCACTGCGGAACTGACCGGAATGGAATCCGGAGTTCTCGCGCTCTTCCAGAAGTGTCCCCACCTCGGCTGTCGGGTGCCCGAGTGCGCCACGTCGCAGTACTTCGAGTGCCCGTGCCACGGATCGCGCTACAACCGGGTCGGCGAGAGGCGGGGCGGTCCCGCCCCCCGCGGCATGGACCGGTTCGGCATGGAGATCAACGGCGCCAACGAGTTCGTCGTCGACACCGGTGCGATCATTCCGGGCCCCGCCATCGGCGTCAACACCACCGGCCAAGAGCCCGAGGGCCCGTCGTGCCTCGGCGCCGGCGGCCACTCGTAGAACGCTTCACCCCGTCGAGACGAAGGACCTCCGACCCCGACCATGCTGATCCTCGCCAACACGTTCCGATCCACGGGCGCCGTCTTGTTCTTCATCGGCGCGCTCGGGCTCCTGGGCTACCTGTTGTACAACTACGTCGTCGGTCGCAACGAGATCGGCTCCGAGGTCGAGCTCGCCGCCAACAAGAAGGCCTATCTCGACGACGAGGAGCTCGAGACCAAGAAGCTCGACCTGAGCCTCACGATGGGCCTCGGACTGCTCGCCGTCATCGGCTTGGGGCTCCCGCTCTACTGGTTGGGTGAACCCGGACGCCAGTCGGGCTACACCGAGTTCACCACCGGCCAGCTCACGTCTCGCGGAGAGAACCTCTACGAAGAGCTCTGCTCGGCCTGTCACGGCCCCGGCGCCGTCGGTGGCGTGGCCCCCTACACCGTCCTCGACGGCGACGGCCGGTTCGTGGCCTCGGTGCAGTGGAAGGCGCCTGCGCTGACCGCTGCGCTCTACCGCTTCTCCACCGAAGAAGTGCGCTACACCCTCAACTACGGTCGGCAGAACTCGCCCATGCCGGCGTGGGGTGCGCCCGGTGGTGGTCCCCTCACCGCGCAACAGATCGACGAGCTCATCCTCTACATCCAGGACATCCAGCTGAGCCCCGAGGATCTCGCCGCCGACGTGCAGTCGGGCATCGAGCAAGCGGCGCGCGTCGAGGTGATCGCCGCCGATCCGTCGCTCGATGGCGACGAGGCGATCATGGCGGCCGTCTCGCAGTACATCACCAGCGCCACCCCCGAACAGCTCGGTGAGCTCGTGTTCAACAACCCGGCTTCCCAGGGTGCCCACAGCTGCGCTCGGTGCCACACCTCCGGCTGGTCGTGGGATTCCGACACCGTGGCTCTCGACCCCGCTCAGCCCTACGGCTCGTTGATCCCGCTGCAGGTCTCCGGCGGCGGCGGCTTCGGTCCGAACCTCACCGGCGGCGCAACCACCCGACAGTTCCTGACCGCCGAGGATCACGCCACCTTCCTCGGGCTCGGTGCCCAGGACGGCGTCGCCTACGGCGAGTTCGGCCAGGGAGACGGTGGCGGCCAGATGCCGGCATTCGGCAGCTGCGTCGGCGATCGCGATGCCGCCGAGTTCTCGCCCTTCGTCGGCTTCTGCGACATCGAGATCGACGGTGTGCCCGAAGATCGCGGGGGAATCCTGAGTCCCGAGCAGCTCGACGCGGTCGTGGCCTACGAGAGGGGTCTGTGATGCTCGACCTTGCCCTCACCATCGCCGGCATCGGCTGGGACAACGAGATTCGCGGCGCGCTCACCGTCGTGCTCGGCTGCACGGTGCTCATGGGCTCGGTGTGGCTCCTGTTGGCCACCAACACCGGTATCCGTCTCGGGTCGCTCATCGCGCTCGCCGGCTTCTTCGCCTGGATGTTCCTGATGGGACTCGTGTGGTGGCTCTACGGCATCGGATTCGTGGGTTCCACCCCCACTTGGGTGTTCGAGGAGCTGGCCTTCGACGACGAGATCGCCGCCGACATCCGCGTCGACGACGTCGAACAGATCGTCTCCACCGACGGCCAACCCCGTGCCATCGACCTCGTGCGCGAGTACGGCGACCAGGCAGTTCGCGACGAGCTCGACTTCGTCGACGTCGACGCCATCACCGCCCGGCTCACCGATGCCAACAACGCCCTACCCGACGACGATCCCCGCAAGCTCGACGCCGCGGCGCTGAGCGACTCGATCGACAGGGCCGTCGACGACGCCGGACGCCGCAACGAGCAGCTCAGCCTCACTCAGCTGGCCGCCGTGGCGCCTTCGGTGGTCGAACAGGCCACCGAAGCCGGCCAGATCCGCACCGGCGACTGGCGTCTGGTCGATGCCGGCGAAGCCGGCGAAGCGCAGACCGCGGCCACCGCCGCGCTGCTCGAACAGGGGACCTTCACCACGGCGGGCGAGTACGTCTTCGTCAACACGTTCCAACAGGGCGGCAAGCCGAAGCGGGCCGACAACTCGATCTGGAACCGCTTGACCAATCGCGTCGATCGCCTCCTCACCTTCACCCACCCGACCAATCACATCGTGGTGCAGGTGCAGCAGGCGCTGGTGAAGGAGACGCCGCTCGGCGGCACCCCCGCCTTCACCGAGGCCGATCCCACCCAACCGATCATCAACGTGGTTCTCGTACGCGACATCGGCGATCGCCGCCTGCGTCCTGCGCTGGTCACCATCGTTTCGTTCCTGTTCTTCGTGGCCACCGTCTTGATGTTGCATCTCCGTGATCGCAACTTCGCGGCCACCGAAGCGGCCTACGCCACCACCGGAGCCTGATCGTGGCCCGCCCGCAGCCCACACCTCGGGGGGAGCGCTGATGCTCGGTCAGTACCTGCCCATCATCGCCTTGGCCGCACTCGTGGTCGCCTTCGCCGCGGTGAGCACCGTTGCTTCCCGCCTGCTGGCGCCCCGTTCGCCGAACCAGGCCAAGGCCGCCCCCTACGAGTGCGGCATCGTCCCCACCCGCGACGCGCCCGAACGATTCCCGGTGCGCTTCTTCCTGGTGGCCATGATCTTCATCGTGTTCGACATCGAGCTGATCTTCATCTATCCGTGGTCGACGGTCTTCCAGGGCCTCGGCACCTACGGCCTCATCGCCATCGGCATCTTCGCCTTCGCGGTCTTCGAGTCGTTCCTGTACCTCATCGGCAACGGTGCCCTCGAATGGGGCCCCCTCCGTCGGTCCGAGCAGTCGCCCCTCGTGTCGGCGCGCCGCACGTCGAGCTCCACGGTGCGTCGCGTCGGTCTCGAAGGTCGCCTGAACCGCCCGACCCCCACCGAAGAGGACGCCGCCTGATGGCCAAACTCCCGTTCATCGGCGAGGTCGGTCGTGTTCCCGAGGAGGGGCTGGCCGGGCTCGACCACAACTTCCTCACCGCCAGGATCGAAGACGTCGTCAACTGGAGCCGGGCACGATCATGCTGGCCGGCCACCTTCGGCCTCGCCTGCTGCGCGATCGAGATGATGGCTGCGGGTGGTGCGCACTACGACCTCGCCCGGTACGGCATGGAAGTGTTCCGCGCTTCGCCCCGCCAGGCCGATCTCATGATCGTGGCCGGTCGGGTCAGCCAGAAGATGGCGCCGGTGCTGCGACAGATCTACGACCAGATGGCCGAGCCCAAGTGGGTCATCTCCATGGGCGTGTGCGCCAGCAGCGGAGGCATGTTCAACAACTACGCCATCGTGCAGGGTGTCGACCAGATCGTGCCGGTCGACGTGTACGCCCCGGGCTGCCCGCCGGGCCCCGAGACGTTGATGCACGCCATCGTCACCCTCCACGGGTTGATCGAGAACGGCGAGATCACCCGCCGTCGGGAATCGGGCGAAACGGGTGGGGCCGGCATCATGGTCGAACAGCGCGACGGTCAGACCGCTTCGAAGATGGTCATCGCCAAGTAGGCGGTCGGTGGTGACAGACGAGAGCTCCGACGAACCAGAAGAGGCCGAGGCCCCGGCTCAGGAGTCGGTGCACGGCGCTCCGGTGACCTACTCGCGGGGCCAGAAGGTGCTGCACCCGCACCGCGACTCCTACGTCGAGGTGGTCCGCGCCCTGCGCGCCGAGGGATACGTGATGTGCATCGACGTCACCGCCGTCGACTACCTCCTCGATCCGGCGCGCGACCTTCCTCCCGGCGTCGAACCCCAGCGGTTCGAGGTCGTCACGTCGCTGATCAGCCACGCCGACCGGTCTCGCGTTCGCCTCCGGGTGCAGGTTCCCGGCGACGACCCCATACTGCCCACGCTGTTCGATGAGTATCCCGGGACCGAGGCGATGGAACGAGAGACCTACGACATGTTCGGCATCGTCTTCGACGGCCATCCCGACATGAGTCGCATCCTGATGCCCGACGACTGGGACGGCCACCCGCTGCGCAAGGACTACGGCGTCGGCTCGGTTCCCGTGCAGTTCAAGGCGCCCGAGGCTCGCGCATGACCGCCGTCGAAGCGGTCTCCTCACCGGGCGACGACAGCAAGGTTCGTCGTCGCGACGACAGCCCGGTGCTGCGCATGAGCGAGGCCGAGGCGGCGGCGCTGGGCGACGTCCCCGCCGAGCACGGTGACAACCGCATGCTCGTGAACATGGGCCCGCAGCATCCGAGCACCCACGGCGTGCTGCGGCTGATGCTCGAGATGGAAGCCGAGACGGTGCTGCGCAGCAAGCCCGTGGTCGGCTATCTGCACACGGGGATGGAGAAGACGGGTGAGACGCTCACCTACCTCCAGGGCGCGACCAACGTGACCCGCATGGACTACGCCTCGCCGTTGTTCAACGAGCTGGCGTTCTCCATGGCCGTCGAGACCCTGCTCGAGATCGAGGTTCCCGAGCGAGCGGTGTGGATCCGCATGCTCATGAGCGAGCTCAACCGCATCAGCTCGCACCTCTTGTTCCAGGCCACCAACGGCCTCGACATGGGCGCGGTGTCGGCGATGATCTACGGGTGGCGGCTCCGGGAGGACACGCTGCGGCTGTTCGAGAAGATCACCGGCCTGCGCATGAACCACAACTACATCCGCCCCGGTGGCGTCGCCGCCGATCTGCCCGACGGCTGGCGCGACGACCTCCTGGCGCTCACCGACATGCTGCCCGACAAGGTCGACGAGTTCGACACCTTGCTCACCGGCCAACCGATCTGGCGGGAGCGGCTCCAGGGCGTGGGTGTCGTGAACGCCGCCGAGTGTCTGGCCCTCGGACTCACCGGCCCGCTGCTGCGCAGCACGGGCTACGACTGGGACCTTCGCCGTGACATGCCCTACCTCGCCTACGACCAGGTCGAGTTCGACGTTCTCGTCGGCACGTATGGCGACTGCTTCGACCGCTACGCGATCCGCCTCAACGAGATACGCGAGTCGCTGCACCTCGTGCGCCAGATCCTCGACAAGATGCCAAGCGGCGACTACCGAATCCAGGACAAGAAGGTCACGCCGCCGCCCCGTGCCCGCATCGACCAGTCGATGGAAGCCCTCATTCACCACTTCAAGATCTTCACCGAGGGCTTCAAGGTCCCCGAAGGCGAGGCGTATGCCGCCGTCGAGTCGCCCCGCGGTGAGCTCGGCTGTTACATCGTGAGCGACGGCGGTCCCAAGCCCTATCGCCTCCACATGCGGGGACCCAGCTTCGTCAACCTCCAGGTGCTGCCGCACATGATGGCCAACACCCTGCTCGCCGACACCGTCGCCATCATCTCGTCGGTCGACCCGATCATGGGCGAGGTCGATCGGTGAGCCGGTTCAACGCCGACAACCTCATCGTGGCCGAGACGATCATCGGCCGGTATCCCGTGGCGAAGTCTGCGCTCATTCCCCTCCTGCACCTGGCTCAGGAACAGGACGGCTACGTCGCCGACGACGCCATGGCCCACATCGCCGAGCTCGTGGGGGTCACTCCCGCCGAGGTCATCGGCACCTGCACCTTCTACGAGATGTTCAAGCGCCACCCGGTCGGCACCTACCTCGTCAACATCTGCACCAACATCAGCTGTCTGCTCGTCGGAGGGGAAGAGCTGCTCCACCACGCCGAAACGACCCTCGGCGTACGGGCCGGTGGCACCACCGACGACGGTCTGTTCACCCTCGAGGACGTCGAGTGCATCGCCGCCTGTACCGAGGCCCCGTGCCTCCAGGTGAACTACCGGTACCGGTACCGGCTCACCACCGACGACTTCGACGAGCTCATCGACGGCCTCCGCGCCGGTCGGGTCACCGATGTTCCCCACCACGGGGTTCTGGCCCGGATTCGCCAGCAGATCGCCGACGATCGTCTGGCCGGGGTGGTCGCGCCCGAGGACGCAACCGAGGCGCCGGTCTGGCTGGCGGCTTCCGACGCCGGAGGAGCCGGCTCATGACGCCCAACACGCGCCACACGGCGATCACCCCGGGCTGGGTCGACGTCGACGGACCCCACATCGTCACCAGCCGATTCGGCTTCGACGACAGCTACACGCTGGCCCGATTCGAGGCCACCGGTGGGTACGCAGGGCTGCGGGCTGCCCTCGATCGCACCCCAGCCGACGTCCACACCGAGGTCCGTGAGGCCTCACTGCTGGGTCGGGGCGGTGCGGGGTTCCCCGCCGGCGTCAAGTGGGGCTTCTGCCCGCCCGGTGTCTGGCCCCGGTATCTCGTGGTGAACGGCGACGAATCCGAGCCCGGTACGTACAAGGATCGTCTGCTCATGCAGCGCGACCCGCATCAGCTGATCGAAGGCTGCCTCATCGCCTGCTACGCCCTGGGGCTGTCGCAGTGCTTCCTGTACGTTCGGGGCGAGATGGCTCTGGCCCAGGAGCGCATCGCGGTCGCCCTCAACGAGGCCTACGCCGCGGGGTATGTCGGCAGGAACATCCTCGGCACCGACTTCTCGGTCGACATCATCCTGCACTGGGGCGCCGGCGCCTACATCGTGGGTGAGGAGACCGCGCTCATCGAGAGCCTCGAAGGCAACCGGGGAATGCCCCGCCTGAAGCCGCCGTTTTTCCCGCCGCCATCGGCCTGTACGGCAAGCCCACCATCGTGAACAACGTCGAGACGCTGGCCAACCTGCCGTGGATTCTCGTGAACGGCGCCACGGAGTACAAGAAGTTCGGCTCCGACACCTCACCCGGAACCCGCCTGTTCGCGGTGTCGGGTCATGTGAAGCGGCCCGGGGTGTACGAGATCGAGCACGGAGTCACCACCTTTCGCGAGCTCATCTACGGCGAGCAGTACTGCCAGGGCATGCGCGAGGGCCACGAACTCAAGATGTTCATACCCGGCGGCGCCTCGGCTCCGTGGTTCTTCCCCGAACAGCTCGATCTCCCGCTCGAGGCCAAGCCGGTCGGTGCGGCCGGCTCGATGCTCGGCTCCGGCGCCATCGTGGTGATGGACGACACCACCGACGCCGTTCGTGCCTGCCTGCGGGTGGTGCGCTTCTTCGCTCGCGAGTCGTGCGGGAAGTGCACACCCTGCCGTGAAGGCACCACGTGGGAGGAAACGGTGCTGCAGCGGATCCTCGATGGCAAGGGCCGGCACCGCGACATCGACATGCTGCTCGACATCGGCGACAACATCAGCCCGGGTCCCTATCCGGTCGCCGCCAACGAGGCCGAAGGGCAGGTGGCGGTGCCGTTCCCGCCGCGCCAGACGACCATCTGCCCGCTCGGACCCAGCTCGGTGGCGCCGATCACGTCGGCGATCCGCCGGTTCCGCAATGAGTTCGAGGCCAAGATCGTGCTGCCCGACACCCTCCCCGTCGCCGCCGTCCATCCGGCCGCCGCCGAGCTCGCCGCCGCCGCCAAGGGTGAGGGTCAGCACTGATGACCGACGCACCGGCCAAGCCCGACGCCATCGACGTCACGCTGAACGGGGTCACCTTCGCGGCCGAACCCGGCGAGTTGTTGATCGACGCCTGTGAGCGCAACGGCGTCTACATCCCCCGCTTCTGCTACCACCCGCGGATGACACCGGTCGGCATGTGTCGGATGTGCCTGGTCGAGGTCGACACCGGACGAGGAGCGGCGCTTCAGCCGTCGTGCATGCTCACGTGCACGCCGGGCATGACCGTGCAGACCGAGAGCGAGCTCACCAAGAAGGCCCAGGACGGCGTTCTCGAGTTCCTGCTCATCAACCACCCCCTCGACTGCCCCGTGTGTGACAAGGGCGGTGAATGCCCGCTGCAGGACCAGACGATGTCCTACGGCCCCGGCGAGAGCCGTTTCGTCGAACAGAAGCGCCACTTCGAGAAGCCCATCCCGGTCAACGAGAACGTGTACCTCGACCGCGAGCGTTGCATCCTGTGCGATCGCTGCACGAGGTTCGCGTCGGAGGTCGCAGGCGACCCGCTCATCCACTTCCAGGATCGCGGCAACAACACCCAGGTGAACACGTTCCCCGACGAGCCCTTTGCCAGCTACTTCAGCGGCAACACGGTGCAGATCTGTCCGGTGGGCGCGCTCACCGCGAAGCCCTACCGGTTCAAGGCCCGCCCGTGGGATCTCCAGGAGGTCACCTCCACCTATCCCAACCCGATGGGCGACCGGATCAGCGTGCAGTCGTCGCGCGACAAGGTGTTGCGCATCCAGGGCGTCGACTCCGACGCCACCAACTGGGGCTGGCTGACCGATCGCGACCGGTTCTCCTTCGAGGCCATCCATCATCCCGAGCGCCTCACCGTTCCGCTGGTGCACGGCGACGACCTCGGCAACACCGACGCCGACGGCGACAACCTGGTGGCGGCGTCGTGGGCGGTGGCCCTCCAGCAGGCCGGTGCGGCGATCACCGCCGCGGTCGACACGGGCAGCCCCGACGCAGTGGGCGTGCTCGGCGGTGCACGGTTGTCGAACGAGGCCCAGTACGCGTGGACCAAGCTGGCGAAGTCGGTGATCGGCACCGACAACGTCGATGCCCAGCTCGACGACGGTCTCCCGGCCGCCATGGTCGCGTCCTATCCCCGCCGCACCCTCAACGACGCACTGTCGACGGGCTCGGCCGTGGTCCTGATGAGCGAAGACCCGAAAGAACAGTTCGGCACGCTCCATCTCCGGCTACGCCACGCCCTGCGCAAGCGCGACATCACCCTGGTCGAGCTCACGCCGAAGACCAGCGGCCTCGGCCCGCTCACTACGGTGGGGCTGCACCCGCGTCCCGGCGAGCTGGGCGTCGTGGCTCGCGCGCTGGTCGACGCCGTGGCCGGCGAGCTCCCCACCGCCGACGTCGGCGGCGTGTCGGCCGAGGCCATCGCGGCTGCGGCCACCGCCGTGCACGGTCGCCCCGTCACCGTCATATGCGGCCGTTCGTCGCTCGCGGAGTCGGCGTCACCCACCATCGATGCCGCCGTGGCCCTCGGCGAGCTTCCCGGAGCGGCGTTCCTGTTCGCGTTGCGTCGGGGCAACAGTCACGGTGCCATCGACATGGGTCTGGCTCCGGGTCTGCTGCCCGGTCGCGTCGGCCTCGGTACGACGCCCGCCGGTTGGGCCTCCGCCCCGACTGCCGCCGGTCTCGACGCTCGGGGCATGCTCGAGGCCGCCGCGAACGGCGATCTCTCCGTCCTCGTGTTGGTCGGCTCGGACCCGCTCGCCGATTTCCCCGACGCCGACCTGGCCGCCCGGGCCCTGGCCACCTGTGACACCGTGATCGCCGTCGACCTGTTCGCCAATCTCTCGGTGGCTTCGGCTGACATCGTCCTGCCGGCCGCAGGTTTCGCCGAGACGTCGGGAACGCACACCAACTTCGAGGGTCGTGTGAGCCCTCTCGCCCAGAAGGTCACCGCTCCCGGCGTGGCTCGGCCCGACTGGGTCATCGCCTCCGACCTCGCCCTCGAGCTCGGGGCCGATCTGGGCTTCGAGTCGGTCGAGTCGATCTTCGACGAGATCGTGGCCGTTGCTCCCTCCCACGCCGGGCTTGCGATGGGCGCGGTGGGCGCCGACAACGACGGCGCAGTGGTGTCGGGACCGGCGACCGTCGCCTTCGACGCTCCCGAGCCCACCGCCGTGGTTCCCCTCGACGGGTATTCGCTGCGCCTGGTGATCGATCACCGGCTGTACGACAACGCCACCCTGGCTCGGCACTGTCCGTCGATGGCCAACCTGGCCGAAGTGGCCCAGCTGTCGCTGCATCCCCTCGACGCCGATCGCCTCGGCGTGGGCGCAGGCGGTCTCGTCACGGTCATCTCCGCCGCCGGTTCGATCGAAATCCCGGTTCGCTCCGATCCTTCGGTGCCTCGCGGCTCCGGCGTGATCCCGTGCAACCGCACCGGCGCCGATCCGCGCGTCCTGATCGACCACTCCGCGGTGGTCACCGACATCCGGGTGACGTCCTCGTGACCGCCGTGCTCGCCCCGGTGCTCGCCCTCGACCCGCTGTTCCTCGGCGAGGTCGGTCTCAGCGAGGTGCTGATCGTGCTGCTCAAGGTCGTCGTGGCCTTCACGGTGCTGTTGGTCTCGGTTCTGTTCATGGTGTGGTTCGAGCGGAAATTCATCTCCGACATGCAGAACCGCATCGGCCCCAACGACGCCGGTCCGTGGGGGCTGCTCCAGACCCTGGCCGACGGCATCAAGCTCTTCTTCAAGGAAGACCTCATCCCCGACCGAGCCGACCGCTTCGTCTTCAAGCTGGCACCGTTCCTGTCGTTGGTGCCCGCCTTCCTCGTGTTCGTGGTCGTGCCCATCGGTGGCGACTTCAGCGGCGGTGAGGGCAGCGACGGCGTGGTCACGTGGTGGGGCCACGACACCTACCTCCAGGTGGCCGACACGCCGGTGGGGATCCTCTTCTTCCTGGCCATGTCGAGCATCGCGGTCTACGGCATCATGTTGGCCGGATGGTCCTCGGGCTCGAAGTACCCGCTGCTCGGATCGGTCCGAGCGTCGGCCCAGATGGTGTCCTACGAGGCCGCCCTCGGCCTGTCGCTGGCCACGGTGCTGCTGAAGACCGGGAGCCTCTCGAGCCACGACATCGCCCTCGGTCAGGCCGGCGGGTTCGGGCTCGGCGATCTGGCCGACTGGAACGTCGTTGCCACCGGATTCGTGCCCTTCATCGTTTTCCTCATCGCCGGAACCGCCGAGCTCAACCGTCCTCCGTTCGACCTGGTCGAAGCCGAGCAGGAGCTCGTCGGAGGATTCCACACCGAGTACTCGTCATTGCGGTTCTCACTCTTCTTCCTGGCCGAGTTCATGAACACCGTCACCATGTCGGCCATCATCGTCACCTTGTTCTTCGGCGGCCCGGCCGGCCCCGCCCTGATCGGTCCGGCCTGGATATGGGGCCTGATCTGGTTCACGGCCAAGCTGATGGTCTTCCTCGGCGTCTTCGTGTGGTTCCGGGCGTCGCTGCCCCGATTGCGCTATGACCAACTGATGGATCTCGGCTGGAAGGTGCTCATTCCCACCGCACTGGCCTGGTTCCTGTTCGTGGCCGCCCTCGACCTCGGCGCCAATCAGGGATGGAATCGTTGGGTCATCGTGGCGGTGGCCGTGCCGGTGATGCTCCTGGCCATGTTGATGCTGTCGGCGTCCATCGTCTCGGCCCGCCACAGTCGCCTGGCCCACGAAGATCACGAGGGAGCGTTCTAGATGGGATTCCTCGACGGTTTCGGCCTCACCTTCGGAAAGCTGTTCGATGATCGGGTCACCACCGAGTACCCCGCGGAGAAACGGCCGAAGGCCCTGCGCACCCACGGCCGTCACGTGCTCGGCCGCAGCGAGGACGGCATGGAGAAGTGCATCGGCTGCGAGCTGTGCGCGGGGGTGTGTCCGGCCAACTGCATCTACGTCCGTGGGCTCGACAATCCTCCCGACGACCCCGTCTCGCCCGGTGAGCGCTACGGATACGTGTACGAGATCAACTACCTCCGGTGCATTCACTGCGACCTGTGCGTCGAGGCGTGTCCGACCGAGGCGATCACCGAGACGAAGATGTTCGAGTTCTCGTTCACGAGCCGAGCCGACGCGATCTACACCAAGGACGAGCTGCTGGTCGGCGACGACGGTCGTCCCAAGCACCTGCCGTGGGAGGACTGGCGCCCCGGGGAGGACGAGCACACGTCGGCCTGGATGCGCGCCACGTCTCCGTCGGGCGATGCCCGCTACGCGGGCAAGGTTGCGTGGAGCAGCGAGCTCGGCTACGGCACGCGTGCCGCCGAAGCCGGCCAGAGTGCCGACGACGAAGTGGAGGGCTGATGGAGACGGCGGTCTTCCTGATTGCCGGTGGCTTCGCGCTCCTCGGAGCTCTGGGCGTCGTACTCAACCGGAATCCGGTGCATGCCGCGCTCAGCCTGGTGATGACCCTGTTCGCCGTGGCGGTGCTCTTCGTCGCCCAGGAAGCCCACCTCCTTGCCGCCGTCCAGGTGATCGTGTACGCCGGCGCCATCGTCGTGCTCTTCCTCTTCGTCATCATGTTGCTCGGTGTCGACACCGCCGAGAACCTCGAGGTCGAGCCCATCGCCGGGCAACGACCCCTGGCCCTCGGGATCGGCCTCGGCGTCGTCACCCTCGCCATCGTGGCCATCGCGGTGGTCAGCAACGGTGCCACCGGTGCGTCGGGTGTGACGGCACCCATTCAGCCCGAGACCGTTCGTGCCAACATCCAGCAGGTCGCGGAGGTCTTGTTCACCGATCAGATCGTCGCCTTCGAGCTCACCGCTCTGCTGTTGACGGTGGCGGTGGTGGGGGCGGTGGTCCTCGCCCGTCGACCCCAGGGCGACTACCAGCCCGCTCCGCCCTCGGCCCTCGACCAACATCGTCTCGAGACCATCGAGGCGAGTGACGCCGACGACGAGTCCGCCGACGACCCCGCCGACGACGACGCGGAGGTCGACGCATGACCGTCACCACGTCGTGGTACCTGGTCCTTGCTGCACTGATCTTCGCGATCGGCGCCGTCGGGCTCCTCGTACGGCGCAACCCGCTGGTGATGTTCATGTGCGTCGAGCTCATGTTGAACGCGGTCAGCCTGACCTTCGTGGCCTTCGGTCGCGAGCTCGACGACATCGGCGGCCAGGTCAGCGTGTTCTTCGTGCTCGTGGTCGCTGCGGCCGAAGTCGTGATCGGTCTCGCCATCATCGTCGCGGTCATGCGCCGGCGCCCCGGCGCCACCGCCGACGATCTCTCGGTGCTCAGAGGCTGACGTGGAAGAGCTCGTCTGGCTGATCCCCGCGTTGCCCCTGCTCGGGTTCGCCCTGCTCGTCGTCGGCGGCAACCGTCTCGGTGAACCCCATGCCGGTCTGCTGGCCACCGCCATGATGGCCGGTTCCTTCGCGGCGTCGGTCGTGGTCTTCATCGGTCTGCTGGGCCGCGACGCCGAGGATCGCATCTACGAGCTCACGTTGTTCGAGTGGATTCCCGCCGGCGACTTCAGTGTCGACGTCGGCTTCCTGGCCGACCCCCTCTCGGTCACCATGACGTTGTTCATCACCGGTGTCGGCACGCTCATCCACCTGTACGCCGTCGGCTACATGCACGGCGATCCGAAGTTCTCGAAGTTCTTCGTGTACCTCAACCTGTTCGCCTTCTCGATGCTGATGCTCGTGTTGGGCGACAACCTGTTGCTCACCTTCCTCGGATGGGAGGGCGTGGGCGCCTGCTCGTATCTGCTCATCTCGTTCTGGTTCACCGACGAGGCCAACGCCTCGGCCGGCAAGAAGGCCTTCGTCACCAACCGGGTGGGTGACTGGGGCTTCATGGTGGCCACCTTTCTCGCCTTCTTCACCTTCGGCTCGATCAGCTACGGCGAGATGCTGTCGGGCGCCAGCGGCATGGCCGCCAGTACCGCCACGGCCATCACCGTGCTGTTGTTCATCGGCGCCGCCGGAAAGTCGGCCCAGTTCCCCCTCTACCTGTGGCTTCCCGATGCCATGGCCGGCCCCACACCGGTCTCGGCGCTCATCCACGCCGCCACCATGGTCACCTCCGGGGTGTACCTGCTCACCCGCATGAATCCGATCATCGCAGCCTCCGACGCCTGGGCCCCCGATCTCATCGCCTGGGTCGGCTTGTTCACCGCCCTGTTCGCGGCCACCATCGCCGTCGCCCAGAACGACATCAAGAAGGTTCTCGCCTACTCGACGGTCAGTCAGCTCGGCTTCATGTTCGTTGCCGTCGGATCCGGTGTGTACGTGGCGGCCATCTTCCACATGGTCACCCACGCGTTCTTCAAGGCACTGCTCTTCCTCGGCGCCGGCTCGGTCATCCACGGCATGCACGACGAACAGGACATGCGACGCTACGGGGGCCTGGCCAAGCTCATGCCGATCACCGCCGGCACGATGATCGTGGGCTGGTTGGCCATCGCCGGGGTGCCACCCTTCTCGGGATTCTGGTCGAAGGACGAGATTCTCCTCGGGGCCTACGAGAACAACCCCGTCATGTGGGCGCTGCTACTGGTCGCCGCGGTGCTCACGGCCTTCTACATGAGCCGCCTGGTCTTCCTCACCTTCTTCGGCTCGGGCCGGTGGAAGGCCGAGATCGACGGTGACGGTCCGGCCCACGAGGCTCACCCGCACGAGTCACCCATCACCATGTGGTTCCCACTCGTGGCCCTCGCGGGTCTGGCGCTGGTCGGCGGTGTGTTGAACCTGCCCTTCACCGGCGGCACCAAGCGGCTCGAGCACTGGCTCGAACCGTCGCTGTTCGGCAACGAGCACATCGCCACCTCGAGCGGTGCCACCAAATGGGCGCTGGCGATCGTGGCCGTCATCGCCGGCGCCGTCGGCATCGGGTTCGCCTTCGCCGTGTACGTCAAGAAGCGGATCGACGCCTCCACCATCGAGGCGCCGATCCTGGCCGAGGCTTGGGGCTACGACTCCGCCGTGTCGGACTTCATGGGCGGCCCGGGCCGCTCGGGCTTCGATGCCGTGACCTGGTTCGATCGCCGGATCATCGACGGAGCGGTCAACGGAGTGGCCGGTCTCGTGCGCTCGGGTGGTGGGCTGCTCGGTCGCCTCCAAACGGGCTATGTGCGCTCGTCGGCGGCAGGCATCGGCCTCGGTGCCGTTGTCCTGCTCGCCTACTTCCTCTCGAGGACCACCCTGTGACACCCGTCGTCGCCGAGGCCTCGTTCGCCATCATTCCGGCCATGGTGCTGCTACCGCTGGTCGGGGCCATCGGGGTGGCACTGTTGCCCCGCAGCATGGCCATGCTCGCCAAACCCGTTGCGGTGATCCTCTCGTCGACGGTGGCCGCCATCACCATCTCGATCCTGGTCGACTTCGACAAGGCGAACGCCGGCATGCAGTTCGCGTCGAGTCAGAGCTGGATCGAGCCGCTCGGCATCTCGTGGTTGGCCGGCATCGACGGCATCTCGCTGTTCCTCGTGGTGCTCACCGGTGTGCTGTTTCCGTTGGCCATGGTCGCGGTCGACCCCGGTCACGACCACAAGGCGTACTACGCCTGGTTGCTCGTTCTGCAGGGGGGGTGCCTCGGTGTCTTCGTGGCCCTCGACCTGTTCATGTTCTTCGTGTTCTTCGAGATCGTCCTGGTGCCGATGTACTTCCTCATCGGCAAATGGGGACACGGAGCCCGCGAGTACGCCGCCACCAAGTTCTTCCTCTACACGATGCTCGGCTCGGCCCTGATGCTCGTCGGGATCGTCGCGTTGGTGGCCTTGCACGCTCGAGCCACCGGTGGCGACATCACCTTCGACCTGGTGGAGATCGCCGAGACGCAGGCCGTTGCCACCAACTCCGCCCGTTGGATCTTTGCCAGCTTCGCCCTGGCGTTCGCGGTGAAGGTGCCGATCTTCCCGCTTCACACCTGGCTGCCCGACGCCCACACCGAGGCCCCCACCGCCGGCTCGGTCATTCTGGCCGGCGTCATGCTCAAGCTCGGCACGTACGGGTTCCTGCGATTCGGCCTGTACCTCTTCCCCGAGGCCGCCGTCTGGGCCGCCCCGGTCATGATCACCCTGGGCGTCATCGGCATCCTCTACGGCGCGATCGTCGCCACGATGCAGAAGGACCTCAAGCGCCTCGTCGCCTACTCCTCGGTCGCGCACCTCGGCTTCATCGTGCTCGGCACCTTCGCACTCAACACCGAGGGCATCGAGGGCGGCGTGGCCCAGATGATCAATCATGGCATCTCCACCGGCGCTCTCTTCCTCCTCGTCGGTTGGATGTACGAGCGTCTGCACACCCGCCAGATCTCCGAGATGGGCGGTCTGCAACAGTCGGCCCCGATCTTCGCCGGCGTGTTCACGGTCGTGATGCTCTCGTCGATCGGCCTCCCGGGGCTCAACGGCTTCGTCGGTGAGTTCCTCACTCTCCTCGGCGCCTTCAACGCCCACCGCTGGTGGGCGGTCGTGGCGGCCGCCGGTGTGATCCTCGCCGCGTTGTACCTGCTGTGGGCCTATCAGCGAGCGTTCCACGGCAAACCCAACGGCGATCACGCAGAGATGCGCGAGCTGGGCCTGGTCGAAGGTCTGGTGATCGTCCCGTTCCTGGTCGCGATCGTCTTCCTGGGCGTCTATCCGAAGCCGATGCTCGAACGCATCGAACCCGCAGTCGAGTCGCTGGTCGCGCACATCGAGACTCACGTTCCCGACTTCGCCGAGCCGGTGGCCAACCAGGGTGGCGGTGGCGGCTTCGACCAGATCGAGGTCGAGGAGCACGAAGGGGAGGCCGAGTGATGCTCGCTCAGGTCGAACCCATCGCCACACCGCCCATCGCGTGGACCGGGCTGTTGCCGCTGCTCATCCTCGGTGGCGGCGCGGTGCTGATGCTGACCGTGTGGTCGCTGGCCGGCCGGTATCTACCGTCGTGGCTGTCGTCGGCGGTCGCCGCGACCATCGCCCTGGGTGGCGCGGGCGGATCCATCCACCTGTGGCTGCGGGTCACCGACGACGACCGCGGTCCGTTCGGTGTTGCCTCGAGCGCACTCGGCATCGACGGCTTCTCGGTGCTGTTGACCATGCTCATCTCGGTGGCCACGGCACTGTGCGCGGTGTTGGCGATGGCCTACCTGAAGCGGGAGAACCTCGACCGGCCGGAGTACTCGGTGCTGTTGCTCCTCTCGGCCTCGGGTGGCGTGGTGATGGCCATGGCCAACGATCTCATCGTGCTGTTCGTCGGGCTCGAGATCCTTTCCATCTCGGTGTACGTGCTCGCCGCGTTCCACGCCCGCCGCGAGCAGTCGCAGGAAGCGGGCATGAAGTACTTCGTGCTCGGGGCGTTCTCCTCGGCCTTCTTCCTCTACGGCATCGCGTTGACCTACGGTGCCACCGGTTCCACCAATCTGATCGACATCCGCGACTACCTGGCCGGCGTCGTCCTCGCCGACGATGCGCTGTTGTTGGCCGGTTTCGCCTTCCTCCTGGTCGGCCTCGGCTTCAAGATCTCGGCCGTTCCGTTCCACGCCTGGACACCCGACGTGTACCAGGGGGCGCCGTCGCCGGTGGTCGCCTACATGGCCTCGGCGGTCAAGGTGGCCGGGTTCGCGGCGCTGCTGCGAGTGTTCGTGCTCACCTTCGATCAGTACGCCGACGACTGGCAACCCATCGTGTACGCCGTGGCCATCGCGACGCTGCTGTTGGGTGCCGTCCTGGCCGCCGTGCAGACCGACGTGAAGCGAATGCTGGCGTACTCGTCGATCAGCCACGCCGGCTTCATGCTGGTCGGGGTCGAGGCGGCCAGCTCCAAGGGCACCGAGGCGGTGGTCTTCTACCTCATCGCCTACAGCTTCCTCGTCATCGGGAGCTTCGCCGTGGTCGGCCTCGTGTCGGGTGAAGGCGACAGCCACACGTCGGTGGCCGACTTCGCCGGTCTTTCCCGCCGGCGGCCGTGGCTGGCGTTCCTGTTCACCGTGTTGTTGCTGGCCCAGGCGGGCGTGCCGCTGACCACGGGTTTCTTCGCCAAGTTCTACGCGATCACCGCTGCGGTCGACGAGCGGTCGTGGGGTCTGGCCATCGTCGCCATGCTCTCGGCGGTCATCGCCGCGTTTCTGTACCTGCGCATCATGGTGAGCATGTGGCTGGCCGACGTCGACAGCGAAGGGTCGCCGGTCCTTCCCATCCCCGTCACCACCGGTGTCGTCATCGCCATCACGGCGTTGTTCACCCTGGTGTTCGGCGTGTGGCCCGAACCGATCGTCGATCTGGCCCGCGATGCGGTGCCCGCGCTGGTCCGGGGCTAGTCGAGCGCCGACACTCCGGGTTCGACCGCATGCTCCCGGTCGGTGTCGCCGGCCAGCGGCCACACGAAGATCAGAGCGCCCGTCCAGATCAAATGCGCGACCAGGCTGGCCACCAGGCTGTCCTGCCACTCGTACAGACCGCCCCACACGGCGGCACCCAGCAGAGCGGCCAACGCAAGGGCCCAGTTCAGCTCGAACACCTGCATGGAGACGTAGGCGGCCACGGCAACGGCCAGACCGACCTCCAACTGCACGTAGCCGCGAAAGAACAGCTCCTCGGCGACCACCATGACGACGAAGGGGCCCACGATGGTCGCCGCGGTGTCGCCGTCGGCGATGGCATACAGGTTGCGGACCTCGGCGGGCAGGGTGGGCACGAAGCGGCGGAGCACGGCGTACCCGAAATGGGTGGCAACGAGCCACGCCCCGCCCGCGACGACTCCGGCCAGCACGGTGGTGGGACTCGTCGTGCCGATGGCATCGCCGAACTGGTCGGTTCGGAGGAGCGCCACGCCCGCGTACCCGCCGATCAGAGCAGCCGAGATCCACGTCCGCGACCAGATGTGGTCGCGCCCGGGTACGAACATGATGGCGAAGGCGAGGGCCGCCACGGCCAGCCCGACCGCGACACCGCCGCTCACCCGATCGCGACCGTGTTCGACTCGAAACCGAGCCACCAGGTGAGACGGGCCTCACCGACCTCGAAGCTCACGAGGGTCGGATCGGGTGCGTCCATCAGCCCACCCCTGCCTCGGAGCATCAGGCCGTACTTGTCGGCGGGGCGGGGCCCGAGGCAGGCGTCGAGGGTTATGGCAATCGCCGAACCGGGAAGATGACCGGTGCGTTCCACGAGGCCGCGGGCAATCGAGGCGCGACCGGTCGTGCGGTCCCACATGGCCGGGAGCGCCACCGGACCGTCAGGGGACAGGTACGCCACGCTGCACTCCGGCGTGGCGCCGGGGTCGAGCAGGGCTCGCACGAGTTCGGGCACACCTCTGGCATCGACGGGTGAGCCGAGCGAAGGCTCGGTGATCTCGGGCGCCTGCCGCGGAGCACGCCGCCAGTTCCCGGTGGCGCCGTTGATCTCGGTTCCCTCGATGGTGACCGAATGGTCGGCCCGCGCGGCAATGAGCACCCGACCGGCAACGTTCCATTCGGAGGGCACCGAGGTCATCATCTGGGCGTAGCCGGCGACCTGCTGGAGCTGCGCCAGACCGAGGCGACCGATGGCGGCACCCGACACACCCCACCCGATCGGATCGGACAACCCGTCGATGGGCGCGAGCATGTCGAACACGGTGGCTCGACCCGACATCACCCTCAGACCCCGCCGGCCCATCACTGCGGTGGCCGCCACCGGGCGACGGGCCAGGTGCCGGCGCTTCCACGCTTTCCGAGACGTCGTCGTCCAGTACCGACCATGGGCGTGAACGCCTGCCTGGGGTGTGAGATGGGGCCCCGATGCCGCGACCACGGCGAAGGGTTGGAAGCCGTCGGTGCGACGGTGACCGGTCACGCGCCGGTGCCCCAGCTGACCTGCAGGCTCGGATCGTCGGGGTCGATGCCCAGGTGGTCGTACAGGCGGTGGGCGAAGGTGGCGCCGGCCCGCTGGGCGGTGAGTGCCATGATCCTCTCGACCGCCGGTCGTGACAGCCGAGGGAGGGGCAACTCCACACAGACCGTGATGTCGATCTCCAGGCGGGTGATGGCCGGTCCGAGCGGAGTGAGGAGGTAGGTGCCGTTGGCGCCGGCGCGTTCGGTCGAGCCGGTGGGGGGTTGATGCGTGAAGTCGAGTCGACTCGGCTCGACGAAGACCATGCGTTCGGTGAACGACGGCGCCACGGTCAATCCGAGCCCGGAGATGCCGGTGAGCCGCCATGTCCAGATGTCGCCGGCGGCCTCGATCGCATCGATGAGCGGGGTGAAGTCGGCCAGCAGGTCGGGCTCGACCAGCACGGACCACACTGCGTCGCGGCCGACCGGTACCTCGGCAACGGAGCGGTTGCGGGTGGAGAAGGTGTTCATGGAGCGGCAGGATCCCGGGGTGGTGAGCCTCCATCATGGCGGGGGAATCCTCGATCGACGACACCACGGACGTCGCGGTCGAACTAGCGTGCGCCCATGCCCGATCGCCTCAGCGCCGAGGACTTCGACGCCCGAACCGACCTGCCCGACTGGCGCTACATCCTGGGGGGCATCGACGCCACCTATCGACTCGCCTCCTTTCAGGACGCGGGCCGGTTCATCGCCGAAATCGCCGGGCTGGCCGACGAGGCCGACCATCACCCCGACGTCGACCTCCGCTGGCCCGGTGTCGTCCACATCCGGCTGTCCACCCACGACCAGGGCGGCCTGACCACCCTCGACACCGAGCTCGCGGAGGCGTTCTCGATGCTCGCGGCCGAGGCCGGGGCGACGAATGATCCCACGCGCGCCACGATCACCGAGATCGCCATCGATGCGCTCGACGCATCGGCGATCATGCCGTTCTGGGCGGCGGTGCTGGGATACGTGCCGGCCCATGCCGACAGCCCGCACGAGTCGCCCACCCTCGTCGATCCGAGAAACGTCGGACCGTCGGTGTGGTTCCAGCAGATGGACGCTCCCCGACCGCAGCGCAGCACCGTTCACCTCGACATCGAGGTCGCCCACGATGTCGCCGAGGAACGGGTCGCCGCGGCTCTCCATGCCGGCGGTCGGCTGCTGACCGACGAGTACGCGCCGTCGTTCTGGGTGCTGGCCGACACGGAGGGCAACGAGGTCTGCGTCTGCACGTGGCAGGGCCGGGCCTGAGCCCCGGCGGCACCCTCAGCGGTGCTGGTCGATCAGAATCGGGTTGCCGTCGGGGTCGATCAGCATGATCGATGCCGGGCCCTCGGCGTCGTCGTCGGGCACGGTGGCGGTGAGCTCGATGCCTGCGGCCTGGAGCTCGCGCTGGATCTCGCGGACATCGGTGAAGGGATCGACGAGACTCATGTCGTTTCCCCAGCCCGGGTTGAACGTGAGCATGTTCGTGTCGAACATCCCGTGGAACAGGCCGATCACGGTGGTGCCGTTCACGAGGATCAGCCAGTTCTGGTCGGCGTCGCCGCCGGTGACCTCGAATCCGAGCTTCTCGTAGAAGGCCCGGGATCGGCCGAGGTCGGCCACGGTGAGGCTGATCGAGAATGCTCCGAGTTCCATCGGTTCGCTCCTTGGTGTCCGAGATCTGCCCGGCTCACACAATTCTGGTCGATGGGGAACCACACTGGACAACGGAACGTCTGAATCTCGGTGATCGCCCTACCGAGGTGACGAAGCGAGGCCGGGATGAACGCACGATCAGGGATGGTTCGGCGGATGGTGGCGCTCGGTGTGTGCATCGCGCTCGCCGCGACCGCCTGTTCGGGAGGCGACGACGGAGGGCGAGACGATGCTGCGCCCGCGTCGCCGGGCCAGCCCGCCGGTCCTGCCGCGCCCCTCGGCGCCGCGAGTTCGACCGCGCAACTCCTCTCGCTGAGGTTGAGCGAAGGATCGGCTTTCGCAGGGGAAGCCGCGGGCCCGCCGGTGGTCGAGGGCACACCGCTGTCCGACGACGAGGTGGCCGAGGTGCTCGGTCGGCTCCCCGCCTGGGAGGTGCCCGAGACCGACCGACAGGAGTTCAACCGGCCACCCGAATCCTTGCGGCCACCGCTGGTGGGCGACACGATCGAGGGGACGTTCCCACCGTCGACCGACCCAGGCGGTCCGACCGCACCGGCCCGTGGACCCCTCGAGGTCCTCAGGTTCCAACCCGAGGGCGACGTGGGCATCGCTCCATTCCTGAGCGTCACCTTCAGCCAGCCGATGGTGCCCTTGGCGACGCTCGACCAGCTCGCCGCCGAAGCCGTTCCCGCCGTGGTCACGCCGGCCGTCGAAGGCCGTTGGCGGTGGATCGGTACGCGGACGCTGCGCTTCGAGGTCGAGCCCGGGCTCACCGATCGGCTGCCGGCGGCCACCGAGTACCGGGTGGAGATCCCCGCCGGCACCACCTCGGTCGCCGGTGGCGAGCTGGCCGAAGCGGTGTCGTTCACCTTCGCCACGCCGCCACCGGTCGTACAGTCCTTCGTCGGCGAATCCGACAGCCTTCCACTGACGCCGGTCTTCGTCGCGACCTTCGATCAGGTCGTCTCGCCGGCGGCCGTGCTCGATCATCTCACCCTCACCGCAGGGGGCGACGAGCGCCCAGTTCGCGAGGCGACGGCGGCGGAGATCGAAGCCGACGACGACGCGGCCCGCGCCGTGGCCGCGGGCCTCGAGGGTCGCGTGGTCGCGTTCCGGGCCACCGATCCGCTTCCGGTCGACCGCCCCATCGAGGTGTCCTTCGACGCCGGAACGCCCTCGGCGGAGGGCCCGCTGGTCACCTCGGACGCCCAGCTGTTTCGCGCCCACACCTTCGGCCGGCTCGAGGTGACCAACGCCACGTGCGGCTACGGCGGTGGCTGTACCCCACTCACCCCCTTCGTCATCGAGTTCAACAACACCATCGACGCCGCCCGCTTCACCCCGTCGATGGTCACCGTCGATCCGGCGATCCCCGGCCAACGGGTCGACCTGTACGGCAACACGCTGCAGATCTCCGGAGCAACCGCCGGGCGCACCACCTACCAGGTGACCCTCGCGAGTGAGCTGACCGACTCCTTCGGGCAGACGCTCGGCGAGGACTATTCGACGAAGTTCGACGTCGGTGCGGCGCGGCCGTACCTGCGGGGGTTCGATCGCCAGTTCGTCACGGTCGACCCGGCGACCGCCGATCCGACGGTGAGCGTCGCGTCGATCAACCACGACAGCGTGCGGGTCACGGCGTGGGCCGTCTCGCCCGATCAGTACCCGGAGTACCTGCGCTTCCTCGACACCACCTACTCCGACACCGAGCCCCCCGATCCCGACTGGCCGCTCGTGCTCGATCGTGAGGTCGACATCGACGGCGACGACGACACGGTCACCGAGACGGCGGTCGACCTCTCCGACGCCTTCGCCGAATCCGACGGCCCGATCGTGGTTCGCCTCGAACCGACACGGGAGTTCGCACCGAACAGCGACGACTACTGGCAGAACCGCCCCAGCTACGCGTTCGTCCAGCAGACCACCCTGGCGATCGACGCCGTCATCGACACCGACGAGCTGTTGATCTGGACCACCGATCTCCTCACCGGCCGGGCCCTCCGTGATGTCACGGTCACCGTGCTCGGCCCCGACACCGTCGTCACCACCGACGCCGACGGGCTGGCCCGGTACTCGCTTCGTGGCGGCGCGGTTCAGGGCCTGGTCGCCGAGCTCGATGGTGTCGTCGGCATGCTGCCGTCGAGCTGGTACGACGGATGGAGAACCCAGTCCTACGGCGCGGAGACGCGCTGGTATGTCTTCGACGACCGCGGTGTCTACAAGCCGGGGGAGACGGCCCGGCTCACGGGTTGGGTGCGCAGCATCGACCTCTCGGGCCCCGCCCGCCTCCAGTCGATCTCCGACACCGTCGAGGTCGACTTCCGGGCCTATGACCCCCAAGGCAACGACATCGACAGCGGCACCGTCGAGCTCAACGCGCTCGGTGGCTTCAATCTCACGGTCGACGTCCCGGATACCGCCAATCTCGGCCAGGCCTACATCGAACTGCAGCTCATCGGCGCCGATGCCCCGGACGCGAGCTATGGCAGCCATTCGTTCCAGATCCAGCAGTTCCGCACCCCCGAGTTCGAGGTCTCCGCCCGCCCCGAGAGCCCGGGCCCGTATTACACGGCCGATCCCGCCACCGTCGCGGTCGACGCCGCCTACTACGCAGGTGGTCCGCTGCCCGATGCCGAGGTCCAGTGGCTCGTGAGCACCGCCTCCACCACCTACGCCCCGCCCGGCTGGGACGACTTCGTCTTCGGCGTGTGGCAGCCGTGGTGGTTCGAGGGTGACCTCGGTGGCTACGACGTCGCCTTCGGTGAGGCGATCGGCGACTGCTTCGACTGTGGTCCGGGCTTCGGGCCGACCGAGTACGAGCGGTTCTCCGGGCGGACCGACGCCGCCGGTAGTCACTTTCTACAGATCGACTTCGAGGGCCCCGAAGCCGATCTTCCCTCGACGGTCACCGCCGAGGCCACGGTGTTCGACGTGAACCGCCAGGCGTGGGCCTCGCGCACCGACCTCCTCGTGCACCCCGCCCGGTACTACGTCGGTCTGCGCACCGATCGGCCCTTCGTCGAGCAGGGCACGCCCATCCGGGTCGATGTACTGGCCACCGACGTCGACGGCTCCCCGGTGATCGAGCGCGAGGTGGAGGTCACCGCGGGCCGTGTCGAGTCGTCGTACGTGAACGGAACATGGACCGAGGAGGTGGTCGATCCCGTCACCTGCACCGTCACCTCGACCGAGGTCGGCCGACGCCTCAGGCGAGCTCCCGCGCTGCGAGTTCGCGACCGAGTTCGGCGGCACCTACCGCATCACGGCGATCGTCACCGACGACGACGGGCACTCCAGTCGCACCGAGATCACCCAGTGGGTGACCGGTGGCGAGCGACGGCCGACCCGCTCGGTCCAACAGGAGCAGGTCACCATCGTTCCCGACGGCGACACCTACGCCGTGGGGGAAACCGCCCAGTTGTTCGTCGAGGCGCCCTTCGCGCCCGCCACCGGCCTGGTCACGGTTACCCACGGCGGAATCGAGTCGGCCTTCGCCTTCGATGCCGCCGATGGCACCGCGATCGTCGACGTTCCCATCGCCGACGGATACGTGCCGAACGTGACGGTGCAGGTCGACATGGTCGGATCGAGCGAGCGCAGCGCCGACGACGGCACGCCGCTGCCCGACGCCCCCCGCCGGGTCGCCTTCGCCACCGGCAGAATCGACCTCGTCGTCCCGCCGATCGCGCAGACCCTCGACGTGGTGGCCACGCCGGCCGATCCGACGCTGCTGCCGGGCGACGACACGTCGGTGACCGTCGACGTGCGCGACGCCGACGGCAATCCGGTGCCCGGCGCCGGCGTGGCCGTGGTGGTCGTCGACGAAGCGGTGCTCGCGCTCACCGGCTACGAGCTGCTCGATCCGATCGACGTCTTCTACTCCAGCGTCTACTCGAACGTGTTCACCGAGTACGTCCGGTCGAGTGTCGTGCTGGCCGACCCCGAGTTGCTGGCCGGTGGAAACACGGTCAGCCCGACTGCGGCGGGAGGCGACGACAGCGCAACCGCGGACTTCGCCGAGGAGGAGTCGGCCGACGAGGCCGCCGCCGAGGCTTCCGGTGCGCCGGTCGCCCGTGACGGCTCGAGTCCGATCACCGTACGCAGCGACTTCGGCGCTCTCGCGGTGTATGCCCCCGAGGAGACCACCGGCACCGACGGCACGGTCACCGTCGAGGTGCCGCTTCCCGACAACCTCACCCGGTACCGCGTCATGGCAGTGGCCGTCGACGGGGTCGATCGCTTCGGCAAGGGCGAGGCCAACATCACGGCGCGACTGCCGCTGATGGCCCGCCCCTCGGCCCCCCGGTTCCTGAACTTCGGCGATCGGTTCGAGCTGCCCGTGGTGGTGCAGAACCAGACCGACGCGCCCATGGAGGTCGATGTCGCGATCCAGACCGCCAACCTCACGTTGCCGGAGACGGCCGGCAAGCGGGTGAGCGTGCCGGCCAACGATCGCGTCGAGGTCCGCTTCCCAGCGGCGGCCGAGGACGTCGGAACCGCAAGGTTCCGGGTGGCGGCGGTGAGCGCAACGAACGCCGACGCGGCCGAGATCGAGCTGCCCGTGTACACCCCGGCGACCGCAGAGGCCTTCGCCACCTACGGCGTGATCGACGACGGCGCCATCGCCCAGCCGGTCATAGCCCCCGATGGCGTGTTCCGGCAGTTCGGCGGGCTCGAGATCAACACGTCTTCCACCGCCCTTCAGGCGCTGACCGACGCCGTGCTCTACCTCACCGACTACCGCTACGACTCCGCCGATGGGTATGCGTCACGCATCATGGCCGTGGCCGCACTGCGCGACGTCCTGGTCGCCTTCGAGGCCGATGGCCTGCCGTCAGCGGGTGAGCTGAACGCGCAGGTCACACGCGACATCGATCGGCTGGCGGCCCTCCAGAACGACGACGGCGGGTTCCCGTACTGGCAACGGGGCCAAGACTCGATTCCGTGGGAGTCGATCCAGGCGACGCATGCCCTCGTGCTCGCCGATGACGCCGGGTACTCCGTGCCATCGGCCACGCTCGCGGCCGCGTTGGCCCATCTCGGCGACGTCGAGAGCCACATCCCGAGCGACTACTCCGTCGAGGTGCGCAACACGCTGAGCGCCTACGCGTTGTATGTCCGCGATCTGGCCGGCGACGGTGATGCCGCGAAGGCCGAATCGCTGTACGAGCGGGCCGGCGAGGACCTGCAGCTCGACGCCTTGGCCTGGCTGTGGCCGGTGATCGACGACGGGGGCAGCCGGACCGCCATCGAGCGCCGCTTCGAGAACGCCGCCGTCGAGACCGCGGGCGCGGCGACCTTTGCCAACAGCTATGGCGAGGATGCCTACGTGATCGCCAACTCCGACCGGCGAACCGACGGGGTGATCCTCGATGCGCTCGTGACCCAGACGCCCGACAGTGACCTGATCCCCAAGGTGGTGGCGGGGTTGCTCGGCAACCAGGTGCGGGGCCGTTGGAACAACGTGCAGGAGAATGCCTTCATCCTGTTGGCCCTCGATCGCTACTTCGGCGCCTTCGAGTCGGTGAGCCCCGACTTCGTCGCCCGGGCCTGGCTCGGCGACCTCTACGCCGCCGAGGCGACCTTCGACGGCCGTACCACCGATCGTGCGACCACGGTGGTGCCCATGGCCGAGCTCATTGCCGCGGGCGACAGCGATCTCGTGGTGGCAAAAGACGGGACCGGTCGCCTCTACTACCGTCTCGGCCTGCGCTACGCCCCCGACGATCTGGTTCTCGATGCACGCGACGAGGGCTTCGTGGTCGAACGGCTCTACGAGGCCGTGGACGATCCGGCCGACGTGCGCCGCGATGCCGACGGCGTGTGGCGGATGCGGGCCGGCGCCACCGTGCGGGTTCGACTGACCATGGTCGCCGACGCGCAACGAACCCACGTGGCGCTCATCGACCCGCTCCCTGCGGGTCTCGAACCCCTGAACCCGGGTCTGGCGGTCACCCCGACCACACCACCCGAGGTTTCCGGCGAAGACGCAATCGCCGTCGACCGCGGTTCTGGTGTTGGTGCTGGCAATGGTTCGGGCATCAGAACCTTCGCGACGACCGTGCCGAGGCGTTCACCAGCTTCCTGCCCGGCGGCACCTACGAGTACACCTACCTGGCTCGAGCCACGACCCTCGGCACCTTCGTGGTGCCCCCCGCCCGGGCCGAGGAGGTGTACGCACCGGAGGTCTTCGGCCGTTCACCGTCGGCCACCGTCGTGGTGGGTTGACGCCGAGCTCTCACGGTTCTGGTGGAGCGGCGGCGTCAGCTGCCCGATTGCTCCACCAGAACGGCCTGGCTACTCGAGCCACCGGCGATCGGAGTGGACCACCTCGATCTCGGGAAACGACCACACGAACCGGTCGACGTCGTCGATGACCGCACGGGCGAGGCGCTCGGCCGAGGCGACCACGGCGAAGCCGAGGACCGCTGACCTCCATCGGTCCTGCTGGTCGATCTCGGCGCTCGAGACGCCGAACCGACGACGGGCACCCTCGATGATGGGGTTGATCGTTCGGCGCTTGTCCTTCAACGAGTCGGCATGGACCAGGCGCAGCTCGACCTCGTAGGCAAGCACGAACATGGGTCTCAGCCGTCGGGGTGGGCGGCCGCATGGAAGGCTGCGGCCAGACGGGGCATCATCTCGGCCAGGGTGACCACATCGTCGGCGGTGAGGTGGTCGAACAGGTGCCGGCGCACCGACTCGACATGGCCCGGTGCGGCGGCGGCCAGAGCGTGAAGGCCGTCGTCGGTCAGCACGGCGAACCACCCGCGCTTGTCCTCCTGGCACCGACGACGTTCGACGTATCCCTTGCCCGACAGCCGGTCGACCCGCTGGGACAGACGGCTCGCGGACTGCACCGTGCTCGTGGCCAGCTCGGACATGCGCATCTCCCGCCCGCCGGCCTCGGACAGATTCACCAGCACCTCGTAGTCGTCGAAGGTGAGGCCGCTTTCCTGGCGGAGATCGTGCTCGATGGCCGAGGCGATGCGCTCGGTGGCCTCGAGCCAGCCGCGCCAGGCGGCATCCTCCTCACGGGTGAGCCACGCAACGTCGGCCACTGGGGTCATGACGAAGATGCTAGCCGAACCGGTTGACATCACTTCAGAATTGAAATAGATTGATTCAAATCTTGAAACATTGCTCAACAGGAGTCCCCCCAATGACCACCATCGAAACCGCCACCCTCATCCCCGGTACCTGGGTCGTCGAACCCGCTCACAGCGAGATCGGCTTCACCGTCCGTCATCTCGGTCTGTCGAAGGTCCGGGGACGGTTCAACGCCTTCACCGGCTCCGTGCAGGTCGGCGAGCGGCTCGAGGCCAGCGCCATCGAGGCGGAGATCGACCTGGCCTCGGTCGATACCAACAACGACCAGCGTGACGAGCACCTGAGGGGTACCGATTTCTTCGACACCGACGCTCATCCCAGGATGACCTTCGTGTCGACGACCATCGTGAACGACGGGGAATCGGGCACCATCGCCGGGAACCTCACGATCAACGGCATCACCAAGGCCGTCGAGCTCGAGACCGAGTTCTTCGGTGTCGGTGTCGACCCCTACGGCGTCACTCGTGCCGGCTTCTCGGCATCGACGGCCATCAGCCGCAAGGACTTCGGCATCGACTTCAACGTGCCCCTCGGTGGCGACAAGGTGCTCATCGGCGACAAGGTCTCCATCGATCTCGACGTGCAGATCGTTCCCGCGAGCTGATCGTAGGGAATCACCCCGCAGCACCGGCGCCGGGTGTCGCCGACGCCTTCCTCCGGGCTCGACGGCACCCGGTTCTGCGCGTTCAGCTCAGGCCGATCACGAGCAGGGCCTGCGCGAGGTGGTAGGTGACATGCACCGCCAACCGACCGCCCGGAGCCGGCCCCACGAAACGGCCCCAGCCGAGGAGAGAATCCGACGCCAGGAACAACAGCGCGCCGGCGGCCAACGCGTAAGAGCCGGTGGCATAGGCCACGACGGTGAGGCCGGAGATCGCAGCGAAGTACACGGCCACCGGCACGCGTAGGTTCGCCGGTGCGCCTCGAAGCACCGGAACACCCACGACTCGCAGATCGACGGAAACGATCGCGGTGGCGATGATGGCCAGTAGCAACGAGCTCGTGTGCGGCAGCATGCCGATCACGTAGGCGACATGGCCCAGCAGAAACGCACCGAGACCGACGACGAAGGCATCGAGTCGGGGCAACAGGGCGACGTCGCCGACGAGGCACAGGACGAGCGCCACCACGAACCACCACCGCATCGCGTTCGATGCCGGGTCGATGGCGACCGCGGCCGCGATCAGGGCAAGCATCACGAGCGGCTTCGCAACCGCCTCGAGTCGGTCGTTGCCGAGGTGCACGGCGCGCCAGTCGGCGGCCGCCGCGACCGCCGCAACGATCAGCAGAATCACCGCAACCGTGGTCACCGCATCAGTCCAGAGCCAGCTCTGCGTCGTACTCGTCGGCGAGCGAGGACCGCATCGCCTCGGCGTCGCCACCGTGCTGGCAGCTGAAGATCTCGGCCAGGTCGGGAGCATCGGCCAACGCCGTCCACGACTGGGGCTTCCACAGACCGCTGCGGCGGAACGCCTTGGCGCAGTGGACGAAAACCTCGGTGGTTTCGACGACCACGGCGAGCTTGGGCATGCGCAGCTCGGCGGCGAAGCCCGACAGGATGGCCGCGTCGGTCGTGAGTCCCGCCGGACCGTTTATCCGCAGGGTCTCGTCGTGGCCCGGGATGATCAACAACAGCCCGACCTGCGGATTGGCCACGATGTTGCGAAGGCTGTCGAGGCGATTGTTGCCGTTGAGGTCGGCGACAGCGACGTGGCGGTCGTCGAGTCGCTGGACGAAACCCGGTGGCCCGCCTCGGGGCGAGGCGTCGACCGAGCCGTCGGCCGACGCCGTCGACAGGACGAGAAACGGACACCGATCGATGAACCGGGCCGAGGCCGCATCGATTTCCGACTGTCGACTTGGCCGCCACCCGATCCGACGGTGGCCGGTAGAGGGCGAGAAGGTCGTCGAGGGACGCAACGGGGGAAGGGAGATCCATCGGCGAAGTCTTGCACCCTAGGCCGGCAGCGGCACCCAAGGATCGTGATCGCCCGGCACGCGGGGAAAGGTCTGGGCCGACCAGTCGGCCTTCGCCGCCTCGATGACCTCACGATCGCTGTGCACGAAGTTCCACCAGATGAAGCGCTCTCCGAGTGGTTCGCCTCCCAGAACCACGGCCCGCCCGGAGCCGCGCACCTCGGGGCGGGCCGTGGTTTCCAGGACGGCGAGCGCCCCGTGGCCGAGGAGCTGTCCGCCGACGGTGAGATCGCCGTCGAGGGCCAGAACCGCTCGTTCGGAGTGCTCATCGTCGACGGTGATGACTCCGTCGGCACCGAGATCGATCTCGGCGAGCACCAACGGTGACGACACCTCGACGGGGGACGTGAGCCCCCACCCGGTTCCGGCGGCCAAGCGCAGTCCGACGCCGCCGACGGTGTCGACCGGGATGGATTCGGCCGGATGGTGTTCGAAGAACGGAGCCGTGTCCTCGGCGCCGTCAGGGAGCGCAACCCAGGTCTGGAGGCCGTGTTGGCGCCGGGCGACGGGCCGGTCCTCGTCGAGGCTGCGTTCGGTGTGGGCCACACCGGCTCCTGCGGTCATCCAGTTCACCGCTCCCGGCTCGATCGTGGCCACTGCGCCCGTCGAGTCGCGGTGCTGCATACGCCCGGCGAACAGGTACGTGACCGTCGACAGGCCGATATGAGGATGGGCGTCGATGTCGGTGCCGGATCCGGGCGGCACCTCTTCGGGACCGATGTGATCGACGAAGATGAACGGCCCGACCATGCGTCGCTTCCGCCACGGCAGCAAGCGCTCCACGGTGCCGTTGCCCACCGGGCGGGTACGCGGTTCGACGATCAACTCGATGCCCGAAGCCATCTCGCAACGCTACCGGTCGTGCCGGCGCCGAACTGCGGGTGGTTCGACGTTCAAGTCGATCGGGAACCCTGACGATACGACGACGTGGAATCGCGGGCGAGAACTCGCGCCCCCTGGCGGCGCTCCCTGGCTGTCGTCGCCGTGGTGGTGGTGGCCGCCACGGCCTGTGCCGACGACGACTCCGGACTGCGCTACGAGCTGACGGAGCCGGGATGCGACCTCGACGCCCACATCTGCCAGCTCCTCGACTCGATGAGCGACCAGAACTCCCGTTACTACGTCACCACCTACGAGGGCCTCTACGACCGCCTGGCCCCGAACTCCCTGGCCGAGCTCGACCGGCAACAATGGGTCGTGCTGTCCGAGCCCGAGGACGATCTGTTCCTCGACACGCCGACGCCGACCCCCACCGGACCCGACACGTCCACGGTCGGACCCGCACCGGGCCCGGCCGCCGGCTACGGCCGCAACGGGTCGATGTAGGGCCCACCGGCCACGGGCCGGGTGAATATCGGTGATGCTTTGGTCGACGCGTGCCGGGATCTGTAGGCTCGGTGCCCGTGTCGGACTTCCTCCGCAGTTATCTCACCGTTGGCCTGTTCGGCGCGTTGGCCGTCGGCTTGGTCGGCGCCTTCATCGGCCTGTCCAGCCTGGTGCGGCCCACCCGGCCGCAGAGCCAGAAGTACATCAACTACGAGTCGGGCGTCGATCCCGTCGGCACCGGCTGGGCCCAGGCCAACATCCGCTACTACGTGTTCGCGCTGTTGTTCGTGATGTTCGACGTCGAGGCCGTGTTCATCTTCCCCTGGGCCACGCGGCTCGAGGCCTATGGTCTGTTCGGTCTGGTCGAGATGTTCATCTTCATCTTCATCCTGTTGCTCGGCCTTCTGTACGCATGGCGCAAGGGAGTTCTTCGGTGGATCTGATGTCAACCAGCCAACTCGAGGTCACCGACTGATGGGTCTCGTCGAGAGCGGCAAGGCCCCGGCCTCGCTCAAGAAGCTGCTCAACATCAGCCGCAAGTACTCGCTCTGGGTCTACCAATGGGGCCTGGCGTGCTGTGCCATCGAGATGGGAGCGGCCTTCGCTTCGCCCCGATACGACGTCATGCGCCTCGGGGTGATTCCCTTCCCGGCGTCGCCCCGCCAGGCCGACCTCGTGGTGATCTCGGGCACGGTGACCGACAAGATGGCCCCCGCCATCCTTCGCCTCTACGAGCAGATGCCCGACCCGAAGTACGTCATCTCGATGGGCTCGTGCGCCAACTGCGGCGGGCCCTACTGGGACAGCTACTCCGTCACCAAAGGCGTCGATCAGATCATTCCCGTCGACGTGTACGTCCCCGGCTGCCCGCCACGACCCGAAGCGCTGCTCGAGGGCATCGTGTTGTTGCAGCAGAAGATACTGAACGAGGATCCCGCCGAGCGATGGAAGGGTGATCCGATTGTCGTCGGCTGACACCACGGTCGAGGAGGCCGAGGCCCCGGTGGTCGACACGGCGCGCAATGCCGCGGCCGCAGCCTTCGTCGACGCGCTCGGCGATGCGGTGGTCGAGTCGTTCGTGAAACCCGGATGCGACGTGATCATCCGCGTCCGCACCGATGCGTGGCGCCAGGCCGCCGACGCGGCCCGCAACGGCCTCGGCTTTCGGTTCTTCGACTTCCTGTCGGCCATCGACTGGATGCCGTCGCCGTTCGGCCGCGACATGGATGCCGAGCAGGACGCCGGCCCCGGCGACGCGTCGGCTGCCGCCGAACCCATCGTGCAGGGCTACGGCGGCGGCGAGACCCGTTTCCAGGTCCTGGCTCGTGTGTACTCGCTGTACGAGCACGTCGGCGTCACCCTCAAGGCCGACGTGCCCGACGACGACCCCCGCATCGAGAGCTGGATCTCCGTGTACGGCGGCGTGAACTGGCACGAACGGGAGGCCCACGAGATGTTCGGCATCGAGTTCGACGGGCATCCGGGACTGCGTCACCTGTATCTGCCGGGCGACTTCGAGGGACACCCCTTGCGCAAGGACTTCCCCCTCGTCGCCCGCCGGGTGAAGCCGTGGCCCGGCATCGTCGACGTCGAGGGCATGCCCGGAGCCGACGACGACGAAGGTGACGACTCATGACCGCGCCGACCGAACCCCAGCAGCTCGCCTACATCGCCGCGCAAGCGGCCGATGCCCGCGTGAACGTCGACGTCGAGACCGGCGACGGGATGATCCTCAACATGGGTCCCCAGCATCCGGCCACTCACGGAACGCTTCGCATCGTCGCCAAGCTCGACGGCGAACAGGTCATCTCCGCCGAGCCCATCATGGGCTACATGCACCGGGGCTACGAGAAGCTCACCGAGGTGCGCACGTACCCACAGGTCACCACCCTGGTGAACCGCATCGACTGGCTCGGGAACTTCGCCAACGAGGTGCCGTTCATCCTCGCGGCCGAGCAGCTCATGGAGGTCGAGGCACCGCCGCGTGCCCAGTACATCCGCACGATTCTGTTCGAGATGAGTCGCGTGGCCAACCTGGCCCTGTTCCTGGGCGACATGGCGGTGCAGCTGGGCGCAACGACGCCGGTCTTCTACGCCTTCCGCGATCGCGAACACGTGCTCAACCAGATCGAAGCGGTCACCGGCGGTCGTTTCCATCCCAACTTCGACCGCATCGGCGGCATCAAGGACGACCTGCCCAAGGGTTGGATCGACGACACCAAAGCCGTCATGGGCAAGATGCGCACCTTCTGCGACGAGATGGAAGATCTCGTCGTCGGCAACGAGATCTTCCAGACCCGCACCCGCGGCATCGGCATCATTCCCGCCGACACCGGGCTCGAGTACGGGATGTCCGGCGCCAACATCCGGGCCTCGGGGGTCGACTGGGACCTGCGCAGGGACAACCCCGTCGGGCTGGCCTACGACAAGGTCGACTGGAAGGTCTGGACCCACCCCGACGGTGACAGCTTCGCCCGGTACTGGGTGCGCCTCCAGGAGACCCGCGAGGCCACCCTCATCGTCGATCAGCTGCTCGACTCCCTCCCCGCGGGTCCGATCATGGCCAAGGTGCCCCGCATCATCAAGGTGCCCGAGGGCGAGGCCTACGTCGCCACCGAGAACCCGCTCGGCGAGATGGGTTACTACGTGGTCAGCAAGGGCGATCTCGTCCCGTTCCGGGTGAAGATCCGGTCGGCCTCGTTCTCGAACATCTCGATCACCCCCTGGTTGCTCCAGGGTGTCTATGTTCCCGACATCATCACCATCCTGGCCAGCCTGTACTTCATCCTCGGAGACATCGACCGATGACCTCCGTTCTCGCGGTCGAGCTGTCGTACTGGCAGGAAACCGGCATCCGCATGGTCATCGGGCTGGCGGCGGTCCTGCTGCCGGCGGGCACGTTCGTGTACGTGTACCTGTTCAAGATGATGTCGTTCATGCAGAGTCGTCTCGGACCGATGGAGGCCGGGCCCTACGGCTCGATGCAGCTGCTGGCCGAGGTCGGGAAGTTCTTCCAGAAGGAAGACATCATCCCCGAGCGGGCCGACCGTCCGGTGTTCAAGATGGCGCCCTTCGTGGTGCTCATCTCCACGTTCTTGTTGGTGTTGGTGCTGCCGGCGGGGCCCGACGCGTACTTCGTCGATCTCGACGTCGGCATCTTCTTCGCCCTCGCCGTGTCGCTCGATCTCGGTGATCGGCATCCTCATGGCCGGCTGGTCGTCGGCCAACAAGTACTCGCTGCTCGGGTCCTTGCGTGCCACCGGTCAGCTCATCGCCTACGAGCTGCCGCTGGTGCTGGCGGTGGTCGGCGTGGTCATCCAGGCCGGCACGCTCAACATGCAGAGGATCGTGCTCGCCCAGGCCGACGGCGAGATCTTCGGATGGGGTGCCATCGGCAACCCGTACATCCTCACCCAGTTCGTCGGCTTCGTCCTGTTCCTCGTCGCCGTGCAGGCCGAGCTCACCCAACCGCCCTTCGACATGCCCGTCGCCGAGTCCGAGCTCGTCACCGGCTACCTGACCGAGTACTCGGGCATGCGGTTCCTCATGTTCTTCATCGGCGAGTTCGCCACCGCCGGCGTGTTCTCCGGCATCGCCGCCGTGCTGTTCCTCGGCGGTTGGTGGGTGCCGGGCCTCGACTCGTCGAGCAACTGGTTCAACGTCATCGGCCCCGCCGTGCTGTTCGGCAAGATGATGCTGGTCTCGTTCCTGATCTTCTGGTTCCGGTTCACCTACCCTCGGTTCCGGGAGGACCAGCTCCAGAAGCTGGCCTGGAAGGTTCTGATCCCCATCGCCCTCGGCAACATCGTCGTGACTGCTGTCCTGAAGGTGGCCCTCTGATGCCCAAGCTCCCCGGCATGGTCACCGGTCTCGGCGTCACCATGAAGACGATGCTGCGCACCGCCCAAGACGGTGCCGCGACGGTGCAGTACCCGCACGAGAAGGAGGAGCCGGCCCCTCGGGCCCGTGGCGTCATCGCGCTGCACGAGGAGAACTGCACGGCGTGCATGCTCTGCGCCCGTGAGTGCCCCGACTGGTGCATCTACATCGAGGGCCACAAGTACCTCGCCCCGCCCCGCCGCGAGGGCGGCAAGCCCCGCCAACGCAACGCCCTCGACCGCTTCGACATCGACTTCTCGCTCTGCATGTACTGCGGCATCTGCGTCGAGGTCTGCCCGTTCGAGGCCCTGTTCTGGAGCCCCGAGTACGAGTTCTCCGAGCCCCGCATCGCCGACCTGCTCCACGACAAGGAGCGCCTCGGCGAGTGGATGGAGACCGTCCCCGACTTCGAGGCGTACGAGGCCGGCGCCGAGGTCAAGAAGAAGTCGGTGCCGGCGACATGACGCGTAGCGGCGTACTGGCCGAGGTCGACTGGAACATCGCGCAGAACGTCTTCTTCGGCATCTGTTCGCGACCATCCTGGTGATCGCCGCGATCAAGGTGGTCACCACCAAGAACGTCGTGCACGCCGCCCTGTATCTCGTGGTGGTGCTGGCCGGGGTCGCCGCCCAGTTCATCCTGCTCGGCGCCGAGTTCGTCGCCATCACCCAGGTCCTCGTCTACATCGGCGCCGTCGTCGTGCTGTTCCTGTTCGGCATCATGCTCACCCGGGCCAAGCTCGGTGTCGACGACGAGCTCGACCAGGACAATCGGGTGCCGGCGCTGCTCACCGGCGTGCTCCTCGCCGGCGTGCTCGTCGTGACGCTCCTGCGGACCTTCGAGGACATCGAGCTCCCGGCCGAGACGCGCAGCACCACCGCCCAGGTGTCCGACACCATCTTCAGCCAGTACATCGTGCCGTTCGAGGCGGTGTCGGTCCTCCTTCTCGCCGCACTCATCGGGGCCATCGTCGTGGCCAGGAAGGACTAGGGGCCGCCATGTTGCTCAACCAGTTCCTCCTCCTCGCCGCCGATCCTGTTCTGCATCGGCGTGTACGGCGTGCTCGCCCGCCGCAACGCCGTGCTCGTGCTCATGTCGATCGAGCTCATCCTCAACTCGGTCAACATCAACCTCGTCGCCTTCGGTGCCTTCAACGACACCGTGGCCGGTGAGGTGTTCGCGCTGTTCGTGATCGCCGTCGCCGCCGCCGAGGTCGGCGTCGGCCTGGCCATCGTCCTGCTCATCTATCGCAACCGCCGCAGCATCGACCTCAACCAGGCCGATCTCATGAAGGGCTGAGGCAGATGACCATGCTGACACTTGCCGCCGAGGGCGCCGAGATCACCGAGTTCTACGACGCATCCGGCTGGTTCCTCGAGAACGTGTGGCTGATCCCCCTGCTGCCGGCGCTTTCGTTCGTGGCCATCCTGTTCTTCGGCAAGCGCTTCCCCACAAGGGCGCCGAGATCGGCATCGCCTCGGTCGCCGCGTCGTGGGTCCTCGCCGTGCTCACCGGCATCCAGTGGATGTCCGAACGCGACGCCGTGCCCAGCGGCGAACACGGCGAAGAGGCGTTGTTCGCCGCCGGCCGCACGCTCGTCGCCGCAGCCGAGGAGGGCGAAGGCGCCGCCGTCGGCATCAACGCCGTCGTCAAGACCATCACGTGGTGGAGCAACGGTGGTATCGACTTCCCGGTCGGCACGCTCGTCGACGGCCTCACCGTCGCGATGCTGTTCGTCGTCACGTCGATCTCGTTGCTGGTGCACGTCTACTCCACCGACTACGTGGCCGGCGACCGCCGCTACACGCACTACTTCGCCTTCCTGAGCCTGTTCACCGCCTCGATGCTGCTTCTTCGTGGTGAGCGAGAACACGCTGCAGATGATCGTGGGCTGGGAGCTGGTCGGCGTCTGTTCGTTCGCCCTCATCGGGCACTGGTGGGAGGAGAGGCCGAACTCCGACGCCGCACTCAAGGCCTTCCTCACCAACCGCGTCGGCGACATCGGTCTGCTCATCGGCGTGATCATCCTGTTCTTCGCCGCCGGCCGGCACCTTCGACATCGTCGCCGATCAACGACGATGGCCGTCGCGGGCGACATCGGCCACAACACGCTTGCTGATCGCGTCGCTGTGCCTGCTCGCCGCGGTGATGAGCAAGTCGGGCCAGTTCGTCCTGCACACCTGGCTGCCCGACGCCATGGCCGGCCCCACGCCGGTGTCGGCGCTCATCCACGCCGCCACCATGGTCGTGGCCGGCGTCTACATGGTCGCCCGCCTCTACCGGTGTTCTTCGACGGCCTGCAGCATCGGCGGCTCGAGCATCAACGTGCTCGCGCTGGTCGGTGCGGTCACCGTGCTCGGCGGTGGGCTGCTGGCCTTCGTGCAGGACGACATCAAGAAGGTGCTCGCCTACTCGACCGTCAGCCAGCTCGGCTACATGGTCATGGCCCTCGGCGTCGGCGCCTGGACCGCGGCGATCTTCCACCTCTTCACCCACGCCTTCTTCAAGGCCGGCCTGTTCCTCGGCGCCGGCTCGGTGAGCCACTCGGTGCACAGCTTCGACATGAAGAAGGACATGGGCGGCATGCGCAAGTTCATGCCCACGCACCTACAGGACCTTCCTCATCTGCACCGCTCGCCCTCGCCGGCGTCTTCCCGCTGGCCGGCTTCTGGTCGAAGGACGAGATCCTCGTCGGTACCGGCGGATGGGGACTCTTCGGGGGAACCGACGCCAACGGTGCCTACACCCTCATGCTGGTCATGGGCATCATCGGCGCCGTGCTCACCGCCGCCTACATGACCCGTGCGATCTACCTCACCTTCTTCGGCGAGTTCCGCGGCCACGGCCATCCCCACGAATCGGGCCCGCGCATCACGGTGCCGCTCATGATCCTGTCGGTGTTCGCCGCCGGCGCGGGCCTGCTCAACCTCCCGCCGGGCTTCATCACCGGAAGCGAGGAAGGCTGGCAAGAGCGGTTCTTCCACTACGTCGAGCCGGTGGGCTCGTACTTCCCGGCCATCGCCCACGGTCGACCGAGCTACAGCCTGGCCATCGTCTCGTCGGTGATCGCCGTTGCGGGGATCGGCTATTCGTACTGGTACTACTTCGTGAAGGTGAACGCCCAGAGCCCGGCGGCCACCGAGCTCAGTCGCGGCCTCACCAGCACCAACCGCGCCGCCAGGGCCGGCCACACGCTGCTCGAAGAACAAGTACTACCTCGACCATCTGTACACCGACGTCATCGTCGCCGCGATCAAGGGGCCCATCGCCCGGGCGCGCGTACTGGGTCAACCAGAACATCATCGATCGCACCGTCGACGACGGTGGGCCGCACCACGGTGCGAGTCGGCCAGATCGTGTACAACCGCATCGATCAAGGGCGTGGTCGACGGCGTCGTCAACGGGTCCGGTACGGCGTCCGAGAGCATCGGGCGAAGGCCTGCGCACGCCCAGACCGGCAAGGTCCAGCGCTACGCCGGCGTCCTCTTCGTTGCGCGCCACTCTCGCTGGCCGGCATCTTCATCGTCTCATCGTCTAGGACGAGGATCCGAGAAACCATCATGGAACTGCTCGACGACTGGGTACTGACCGCTCGCCACGTTCCTGCCGCTGGTGGGTGCGGCGATCGTCATGGCGATCCCCGAGCAGAGGAGACAGCTGCATCAAGCTGGTTGCGTTGGGCACCGCCCTCGTCGTGGCCGCGCTGGGCGTGTACCTGCTCGTGCGAGTTCGACTACGACGACGGCCGGCGAGCTGCAGTTCGTGGTCGACAAGTCGTGGATCGACGTGATCAACAGCCGCTACATCGTCGGCATCGACGGCATCTCGCTTGCCGCTCGTCCTGCTCACGATGCTGGTGACGCCGGCCTCTGCATCATCTACTCGTTCGGACCACTTCCCCGAGCCCCACAACCCCAAGGCGTTCCTGGCGCTCATCCTGATCCTCGAGACCGGCATGATCGGCACCTTCGTCGCCCAGGACCTCATCCTCTTCTTCGTGTTCTTCGAGGTCGTGCTGCTGCCGATGTTCTTCATGATCGGCGTGTGGGGTGGCGAGGACCGCAAGTACGCCTCGCTCAAGTTCTTCCTCTACACGATGTTCGGTTCGGCGCTGATGCTGGTGAGCTTCCTGGCGTTGTTCTTCCTCGCCGACGGCACACTCGCCGGCGTCGAGGCGAACACCTTCGACATGCGGGCCCTGCCGACCGCCGCCGGCGCGATCGCGTCGACCAGCCAGCTGTGGATCTTCGGTGGCATGTTCATCGGCTTCGGCGTCAAGGTGCCGATGTTCCCGTTCCACACCTGGCTGCCCGACGCCCACACCCAGGCACCCACGGAGGGCTCGGTCATCCTGGCCGCCGTGCTCCTGAAGCTCGGCACCTACGGGTTCGTCCGCATCGCCATCCCGATCCTCCCCGAGGCCGCCGTCGAGTGGGCGCCCTTCATCGGGCTGCTGGCGGTCATCGGCATCATCTACGGTGCACTGGGCTGTCTGGCCCAGACCGACATGAAACGCCTGATCGCCTTCTCGTCGGTGGCCCACATGGGCTTCGTCATGCTCGGCATCGCGACCCTCACCGATTTCGGCATCAACGCCGCGGTCTTCGGCATGGTCGCGCACGGCCTCATCACCGGCATGTTGTTCTTCATCGCCGGCTCGGTGAAGGAGCGTTTCCACACCCTCGACATGTCCCGTCTCGGCGGTCTGCTCCTGCAGGCACCGCGAATGGGCTGGATCCTCGCCTTCTGTGCCATGGCGTCGCTCGGGCTGCCGGGCCTGGCCGGATTCTGGGGTGAGTTCCCGGCCATTCTGGCTTCGTACAATCCTGCAGGGCCGCTGAACGAGGCCGTGTTCCGGACCTACATGGTGGTGGCCGCACTCGGCACGGTGCTGGCCGCGGGCTATCTGCTGTGGATGCTCCAGAAGGCCGCCTTCGGAACCGTGAAGGAAGAATTCGTCGACGACCCGCACATCCACGACGCCACGCTCATCGAGTACCTCGCGTGGGCGCCGCTGCTCGCCCTCATCCTCGTGCTCGGCGTCTACCCCAACCTCTTGTTCGACCTCACCGACCCCGCCGTGGTGAACAGTCTCAGCACCTGCCTCACCGAGGTGGGCGAAGCCGCCGAGGCGTGTTTCGACGCCGGGGCCGGTATCTCCCAGGCTGCGGGCAACTGACCGATGTCGCTCGTTGCCGTGCTCGCCCAGCTGCCCCAGGCCGACTTCGTGCGGCCGGCCATCGACTGGCACGCGGTCGCGCCCGAGCTCACCTTGCTGGCGGCCGGAGCGCTGCTCACCCTGGTCGACATCATCGGTCTCGACCGCACCCGCCGCTACAGCGCGTCACTCACCGGCTTCGCCTTTCTCGCGCCGCTCATCCCGATCGCCACGCTCGCCATCGACGGCATCGGCGGCGAGCCCCGCAGCCTGTTCGGTGGCGCGTACGTGGTCGACGCCTACTCGCTGGTACTCAAGGCGATGTTCCTCGTCATCGGATACGTCGTCGTGTTGCTCAGCACGCAGTACATCGAGGAGGGCGACTACTGGGAGAGCGAGTACTACCAGATGCTCAGTGCCTCACTGCTGGGCATGGTGGTGATGGCCAGCGCCCGTGATCTCATCACGATCTTCGTGGCCCTCGAGCTGCTCTCGATCCCCGCCTACCTGCTCGCCACATGGCGCAAGCGCGACGTGCGGTCGAACGAGGCCGGGATCAAGTACTACCTCATGGGCGTGTTCGCCTCGGCGGTGATGCTGTACGGCATGTCGCTGGTCTTCGGCGTGGTGGGCTCGACGAAGCTGGTCGACATCGGCAGCGCGCTCGGCGGGGCCATCGGCGACGAACCGGCCGTGACGCTGGGTCTCGTGTTCGTGATCGTCGGCTTCGCATTCAAGGTGTCGGCGTTCCCCTTCCACATGTGGGCGCCCGACACCTACGAGGGCGCCCCCACGCCGGTCACCGCCTTCCTGGCCGTGGCGTCGAAAGCGGCGGGCTTCGTCGCCCTGATGAATCTCATCGTGGTCGGGTTCCTCGATCGCGAGGAGGTGTACCAGCCGGTGATCTTCCTGCTCGCCTCGGCCTCGATGTTCGCCGGCAACTTCATGGCTCTTCGCCAGACCAACGTCATCCGACTCATGGCCTATTCGGGTGTGGCCCAGGCCGGCTTCATGCTGGCACCGCTCGTCGTCGTGGGCGAGGCCGGTCTGGCCGACGACGCCGTCGGCTCCATCGTCACCTACATGGTCATCTATGCCGCGATGAACCTGGGGGCCTTCGGCGTGATCCTCACCGTCGCCCGCAAGACCCGATCCGGCGAGCTCACCAGTTTCGGGGGGCTGTTCGACTATGCCCCGGCGCTGGCCGTGCTCATGACGGTCTTCCTCGCGTCGCTGGCCGGCATCCCGCCGCTCGGAGGGTGGTACGCCAAGTTCGGCATCTTCCGGTCTCTGATCGAGGCCGACACCGGCTGGGGCTACGGCCTGGCGGTCATCGCTGCGGTGAATACGGTGGTCGCGGCCGCCTACTACTTCAAGCTGGCGTCACGCATGTGGTTCGACGAGGTGCCCGACGGCGACACCACCAAGATCCCGCTGCCGGCGCCGCTGCTGGCCGCACTGGCCCTCTGTTTGATCGGCACGCTGATCTGGGGAGTGGTTCCCGAGACGGTCACACACTTCACCGAGGTCTCGCTGCTGGCGGCCGGCAGCTGATTCAGACCACGTCGGCGATGACGTCGACGGCGGTCTTGATGTCGGCCTCGCTCACGTCGAGGTGGGTGACCAGACGCCCACCGTGGGGGCCGAGCAACGTGTCGACTCCGGCCGCCCGCAGCCGTTGGGCGACGCCTTCGACGGGAGAGTCGAGCCCGACGAACACCATGTTGGTTCCGGTGTAGTCGGTGGTGACACCCGCCAGCGCGGCCAGACCCTCGGCCAGCCGCGCCGCGTTGGCGTGGTCTTCGGCGAGCCGATCGATGTGATGGTCGAACGCGTGGAGACATGCGGCCGCCAGGCTCCCTGCCTGCCGCATGCCGCCGCCCACCATCTTGCGCCACTTGCGGGCCTCGGCGATCAGCGCAGCGCTGCCGACCAGCACCGACCCCACCGGCGCACCGAGACCCTTCGACATGCACAGCGACACCGTGTCGAACGGCTCGGTCATCACCGCGATGTCTACGTCGAGGGCGACGGCGGCGTTCCAGATGCGGGCACCGTCGAGATGCAGGCTCAGCCCGTGGCGGGCGGCGACGGCGGCCGCCTCCTCGTGGAACTCGGGCGTGAGCACCTTGCCGTCGTGGGTGTTCTCGAGGCACAGCAGCCGCGACCGGGCGAAGTGCTCGTTTTCGGGCTTCACGACCGACTCGACATGGGCGAGGTCGAGGCGACCGTCGGGGAGGATCCGGACGGGTTGGGGCTGGATCGAGCCCAGCACTGCCGCGCCGCCACCCTCGTACTTGTAGGTGTGCGCGACCTCGCCGACGATGTACTCGTCGCCCCGTTGGCAGTGGGCGAGCAGAGCGACGAGGTTGCTCTGCGTCCCCGACGAGGCGAAGAGCGCCGCTTCGAATCCGAGACGTTCGGCCACCCAGCTCTGCAACCGGTTCACCGACGGGTCGTCGCCGAACACGTCGTCGCCGACATCGGCGGCAGCCATCGCGGCCCGCATGGCCTCGGTGGGGCGGGTCACGGTGTCGGAACGGAGGTCGATCACCCGGTCACTGTGCCCGTCCGCACCCGCACGCGCAACCGCTAGCGTCGGCCATCGTGAACGCGGCATCCGTCATCCGAGCCGAGATCGAACGCCATGGTTCGCTTCCGTTCTCGCGGTTCCAGGAGCTGGCCCTGTACGGACCCGGCGGGTTCTACGCGGCGGGAGGAGCCGGCCGAGGCCGCGACTTCCTCACCAGCCCCGAGGTCGGCCCCCTCTTCGGGGCCGTCGTGGCCCGGTTCCTCGATGCGACCTGGGCCGAGCTCGGCCATCCGGACCCCTTCGTGGTGGTCGAAGCCGGGGCCGGACCCGGCATGTTGGCGGCCACGATCTTGGCAGCCGAGCCGAAGTGTCTGACTGCGCTGCGCTACGTGCTGGTCGACCGGGTCGAGCAACAGCGCGACCGACAGGCCCGACGACTCCCACTCGTGCCGGCGGCGGAGGCCTTCGCGGCGTCGGCGGAGGATCGCGACGGCGAGATCGTTCCGCCGGCGGCCGACGGGCCGCTGCTCGTCGCCCTCGAAGCCCTGCCCCGCCAGATCGACACCGGCGTGATCATCGCCAACGAGCTCCTCGACAATCTGCCCGTCGACATCGTCGAGCTGCAGCCCGACGGCTGGCACGAGGTCCGTGTCGGGGCGGCCGGCAACGACTTCGTCGAGGTCCTGGCTCCGGCGACCGAGACCCTGACCCGGACCGCCGAGCGGGTCGCCGCCACCGCCGATCCGGGGGCACGCATCCCGATCCAGCACGCCGCGCTCGAGTGGCTCCGGGAGGCGTTCGATTCGTTGCGGTCGGGTCGGGTCGTGGTGTTCGACTACATGCGGTCCACCCTCGAGATGGCTGCGGTCGGACCGGGCTCGTGGCTGCGGACCTACCGGGGCCACGAGCGGGGAGGGGACCCGTTGACCTTCCCGGGCCGCGCCGACATCACCTGCGACGTGGCCGTCGACCAGCTGGCTTTCGCCCGCCGTCCGGGCTCGGTGACCGCCCAGCGCGACTGGCTGCGGACCCATGGCCTCGATGCGCTGGTCGAGGAGGGGCGCGAGATGTGGCACGAACGGGCGTCGGTCGGCGACCTCGCAGCCGTCCGGGGCCGCAGTCGGATCGGCGAGTCCGAGGCGCTCACCGACCCCGAGGGCCTCGGCTCGTTCACCGTTGTCGAGTGGCGCTCCTGACCCCGCCGTCGATCCCCGTTACACTTACGCTGTATGTCGACGATCGAGCGTCAGCCGCTCACCCGTGATCGCATCGCCGAGGCCGCCCTCGGGCTCATCGATGCCGACGGCCTCGACGCACTGACCATGCGCAAGCTCGGTGCCTCACTCGGCGTCGAGGCGATGTCGCTCTACAACCACGTGGCGAACAAGGACGACGTGCTCGGCGCAGTGGCCGATCTGTTGAGCGCTCGGGTCAGCGAGCACTTCCATGCCCACACCACCGGTGAGTGGCACGCCGATGCCCGGGCGCTGGCCATGGCGTGGTGGACGATCGGTCTGGCTCATCCTCATGCCTTCACGCTGATCTCCGACCATGTGTACGACTCTCCCAGCGCCATCCAGAAGATGGCCGACGTGTACAGCGTCTTCGCCCGCACCGGCCTCGACATGGCGCAGGTCTCCGACGCGTTTCACACCGCGGCCTCCTACGTGGTCGGGGCGGTGCGCCAGGAGCTCACCGTGCTCGAGGCGCTGCGCAACGGCGCCGGTTTCGACGAGGCCGCGCTGCCCGAGGGGTTCGAATGGCTGGTCGACTTCAAGGCTGCCTGCGTCGCCACGCCGGGCGAGGCGCAGTTCCGTCGCGGACTCGAGATCGTGCTCACCGGCATCGACGCGCTGCTCGACTGACCGTCGGGGCCAGCTCGGCGGTCGACTCCGAGCGCGACTGCGGCCGCGAGTCCGGGCGGTGACTCGCGGCCGCAACCGCCGGGGTTACCGGCAGCAAAAATCTACACGAGGCTAGGTCTCCTATCCCACTATGGCTGTTCGAATTGGGTCACCGGCCTCACAGCCGATGGGCAACATCACCCACCGACGAGCACTTCACGGTCGCGACCTCGCAGGTCAGCGGGTACAACGGGCTGATGAGGCCCGGTACCACTCGGGGCCTCGTGAAGGCCGAAACGATCGTGAAAGCGCCGCAGTGGCGCCGGCGCCCACCAGTTCCACTCGCCCATCAGACGCATCGTGGCCGGCACCAACAACGTCCGCACCACCGTTGCGTCGAGCACGATGGCCAGGGCGAAGCCGATGCCCAGCGCCTTCATCTCGACGCCGGCTCCGGTGGCAAAGGCCCCGAAGACGACGCCGATCAGCAGCGCGGCCGAGGTGATGATCTTGCCGGTTCGCTGGAGCCCTTCGGCCACCGCGTGATCGTTGTCACCGGTCTCGTCGTGGATCTCCTTGATCCGGGCGAGCAGGAACACCTCGTAGTCCATCGAGAGACCGAAGGCGATGAAGAACACCAGGAACGGAAGCCACAGCGACAGATAGCCGATGTCGTCGAAGCCGAGCAGGCCGGCCAGGTGGCCGTCCTGGAAGCCCCAGACGAGCACACCGAAGGTGGCGGTGAGCGACAGCATGTTCATCACGAGCGCCTTGATCGGCACGATCACCGAACCGGTGAGCAGGAACAACAGCACCAACGTGGCTGCGGCCACGAAGCCCAGCGCCCGAGGCAGCCGGTCGTACAGGGCATTTCGTTGGTCGGTGAGGCTGGCCGCAGGGCCGGTGACCGCAGTCGCGAAGTCGGTGTCGAGAGCCCGGATCTCGGCCACGACGCCTTCGGCGGTGGCGCTCTGAGCGGGCCCTGCCGGCAGGACGTCGACGACGGCGACGCCGTCGCTCACCGCTCGGATGTCGACACCGAGCACGTCGTCGAGCGCGACGAGCGAGTCGACGTAGTCGTCGATCGCCGTGAGGTCGGTCACATCGGCCAGCACCGTGATCGGGTCGTCACCGCCGATCAGGAACCGGTTCTCCCGTTCGTCGAACACCTGCCGGGTCTCGAGCGACGACGGCAGCGCTTCGGCGCCGGGGATCTGCAGCCGCACGCCCAGGAACGGCGTGGCCAGGACCAACAGTCCGGTGGTGACGGCGACCGCGGTGACCGCCGGTCGGGCTTGGACCGTGCGGGCGATCCGTCGGAAGCGATGGCCTCCGTCGGCGCCGGCCGGGCGGATGCGATGCCCGAACGAGGCGAGGATGGCAGGAAGCAACGTCAGCGCGACGATCATGGCCAGCAGGACCACGCCCATGCTGCCCAGCCCGATCGAAGGGAAGACGTTGCCGCTCAACATCAGGAACCCCCCGAGGGCAACCGCCACGGTGAGGCCGCTGAAGGCGACCGTCACACCGGCCGTCTCCACCGTTCGACGCACCGCAGCCTCGACATCGAGCCCCGCCCCGCGCTCCTCACGGAAGCGATTGACGATCAACAAGGCGTAGTCGACCGCCAGTCCGAGGCCGAGCATCGTCGCCGCGTTGAGCGCGAAGACGTGGATGTCGGTGACCTCGGTGAGGAGCCGGAGGACGAGCAGCGTGCCCGGAATGGCGATCAGGGCGACGATCACGGGCAGGGTGGCGGCCAACAAGCCGCCGAAGATCACGACGGCCAGGACCAACACCACCGGGAGACTGAGGAGCTCGGCCTTCTGGAGGTCGGCCTCGGTCTGTTCGACGCTCTCCTCGTCGAGCAGGGCCTGCCCGCCGATCAGGACGCGTTCGGCAGCAACGGTGCGGAGCTCGGCCTCGACGGCATGGACGGTGTCGGAGTACTCGTCGTCGCCGAGCGTCGGGTCGACCGCAACGGCGACCAGAATCGCGCGGCCGTCGGTCGAGACGAGGAGTGGGCCGGCCGTCGACGGATCGACGACCTCGACCACGTGAGGAAGAGCGGTGAGTCGGTCAACATGGGATCGGATCTCCATTCGGGTTTCGGGATCGTTCGGGTCGATGCCGTCGATGAAGGCGACGACATCGGGGGCGGCGTGGCCGATGGCCTCGAGCCGCTCGTCGGCCAGCGCCGACTCGACGCCGGCATCGCCTTCGGCGTCGGTGACGAGCCGGTCGACGGCGGTGCTGCCGAGGGTGATGGCCACCGCCACGAACAGGCCCCATGCAAGGAGGGTCAGGCGGCGATGGGCGACGAGCAGTGAGGCAAGGGTGGTGAACATCAGCGACTCCGAGCGGTACTTACAGCGTAAACTTACTCTGTAAGGTATAGAACTTACGAAGTAAGTACGCAAGCAGAAGTTTCCCGGAGCGCGAACGAGGACGGGGCCGATGAGCCCCGTCCTCGGACGAAAGACGTGTGCTGAGCAGGTATTACCGGTTGGCCAACGCGTCCCGGATCTCGGTGAGGAGCTCGACCTCGCTCGGGCCTGCATCCTCCTCTTCCGGTGGTACGGCCTGGTTGTAGGCCTTGACCAGGAGGAACAGGACGGCCGCAACGGAGACGAACGACACAATGGCCGTGATGACGAAGCCCACGCCGATGCGGGCATCGCCGAGGTCGAAGCCGATGGTGTCGAAGTTGGGCTCTCCGACGATGGCGGCGACGATCGGCATGAGGATGTGCTCGACGATGCTGTCGATGACGGGCACGAACGCCAGAGCCAGTATCAGTCCGACAGCCGCCTGGAACACGCCGCCCTTGCTGATGAAGTCCTTGAACTCTTGAATCATTCTGACTGACCGCTTTCTGCTGGTGATCCCCTTGTTGGCGGACCAAGATAGTCGCAAGCGCAGCAACGACGCAGGATTGCCATCGACTGCGCCTTCGCCTACCGCAGGGTTGCCCTACTAGTCTCGCCACCGACGGGTCACCGCCAGAGCCAAGGAGCACGACGATGAGCGACGCCACCATCGAGGTGTACGAGAACGAGGCACGTCGGTTCCCCCCGCCCGCGGCGTTCGCCGCGACGGCTCTGGTCAGTGACCGTTCGCTCTACGAGGAGGCCGAGGCCGACTACGAGGCCTTCTGGGCCCGACAGGCCCGCGAGCTGCTCACCTGGAACCGAGACTTCGACACCCCGCTCGTCTGGGACCTGCCCTTTGCCCAGTGGTTCGTGGGCGGCAAGCTCAACGTGTCGGAGAACTGCCTCGATCGCCACGTGGCTGCGGGCGGTGGCGACAAGGTCGCCTACCACTGGGAGGGTGAGCCCGGAGACACCCGTACGATCACCTACGCCCAGCTGCTCGCCGACGTCGAGAAGTTCGCCAATGTGCTCAAGGGCTTCGGGCTCACCACCGGCGATCGCGTCGCCATCTACCTGCCGATGATCCCCGAGCTCCCGGTGGCGATGCTGGCCTGCACCCGGATCGGCGTGGTCCACTCCGTGATCTTCGGCGGGTTCTCGCCGACGTCGATCGTCGACCGGTGCGACGACGCCGAGGCCAAGCTGGTGATCACCGCCGACGCCGGGTACCGGCGGGGGGCACCCTCCGATCTCAAGTCGGCGGTCGATTCGGCACTGGCCGACGGTGCTCCGAGCGTCGAGCACGTGATCGTCGTGAACCGCTGCGATAGCGGTCCCAGCATGATGGAAGGTCGCGACCACTGGTGGCACGACCTCATGGCCGAGGCCGACGATCACTGCCCGCCCATTGCCCTCGACAGCGAGCAGCTCCTCTACCTGCTCTACACCTCGGGGACCACGGCGAAGCCCAAGGGAATCATGCACACCACGGGCGGCTATCTCACGCAGGTGGCGTTCACCCACAAGTACGTCTTCGATCTGCATCCCGACACCGACGTGTACTGGTGTGCGGCCGACATCGGCTGGGTCACGGGTCACAGCTACATCGTCTACGGGCCCCTGGCCAACGGCGCGACCTCGGTGATGTACGAGGGCACGCCCGACACCCCACGAGAGAGCGACCGCCGAGGCGATCGCTCGGAATGGGCCAAGGATCGCCTGTGGGACATCATCGAGCGCTATGGGGTCACGCAGCTGTACACCGCGCCCACGGCCATCCGCACGTTCATGAAGTGGGGCGTCGGCTGGCCCGAGGGTCACGATCTCTCGTCGCTACGCGTGCTCGGTACCGTCGGTGAGCCCATCAACCCCGAGGCGTGGATGTGGTATCACGAGCACATCGGCGGCGAGCGGTGCCCCATCGTCGACACGTGGTGGCAGACCGAGACCGGCGGCCAGATGATCAGCCCGTTGCCCGGAGTGACCACGACCATCCCCGGCACCGCCACCACGCCGATACCCGGGGTGTTCGCCGAGGTCGTCGACCGCGACGGCAACAAGGTCGAAGTCGGGGGCGGGTACCTCACCATCACCCGGCCGTGGCCGTCGATGCTTCGCGGTATCTGGGGCGATCCGGACCGGTACTTCGCCACGTACTGGTCGGAGTATCCCGGCCGCTACTTCGCCGGCGATGGCGCGCGGGTCGACGAAGAGGGCAACATCTGGATACTCGGCCGGACCGACGACGTCATGAACGTCTCCGGTCACCGCATCTCCACCAGCGAGATCGAATCGGCGCTCGTCGATCATCCGGCGGTGGCCGAGGCTGCGGTGGTCGGCGCCAACGACGAGGTCACCGGCCAGGCCATCGTGGGTTACGTGATCCTCATCGGTGGCTTCGACGATTCCCCCGAGCTGCGCGAGGAGATTCGCCAACACGTGGCCACCAAGCTCGGGGCCATCGCCCGCCCCCGAGCGGTGAACGTGACCCCCGACCTGCCCAAGACCCGCTCGGGCAAGATCATGCGCCGGTTGTTGCGCCAGATCGCGCAGGGCGAGGAGATCGGCGACACGACGACCCTGGCCGACCCGTCGGTGGTCGATGCCCTGCGCTCCAGCGCCGAGTGACCACGCCGGAGAACTGGATCTGGGCCGACGGTCACATCGCAGGCGGTCGCGCCGTCATCGTCGACGTCGACGGCGTGATCGCCGACGCCAGCCACCGCCAGTGGTATCTCGACGGCGCCCGCCGTGACTGGCGGGGCTTCTTCGAGGCGTGTGTCGAGGATCCCCCCATCGACTCGGTGATCCGGCTGGTTGCGCTGTTCGACCCGGGTGTGGCCGTCGTGCTCCTCACCGCTCGGCCGTACTACGTCACCGAACAGACCGAGATCTGGCTCCGGGCCCACGGCGTGCGCTGGGACCTGCTCGTCCTGCGGGCCCGAGCCGACGAGGCGACCAGCTCCGCTCCGTTCAAGCGGCGCGTGGTCGGCGAGCTGAGGCACGCCGGGTTCGACCTCGAACTGGCGATCGACGACGACATCACCAACATCGGGATGTACCACGAGGAATCGGTTCCCGCCGTGTACATCCACAGCGGCTACTACGAATAGTCGCTCAGTCGCGGAAGTTGCCGAACTGGAGAGGGATCCCGAAGTCGTCCTCTTTCAGCGCCGCGATGACCGCCTGGAGATCGTCCCGCTTCTTGCCGTTGACTCGCAGCTCGTCGCCCTGGGTCTGTGACTGGATCCCCTTCAGGTCGAGCCCCTTGATGAACTTGTTGAGCTCGCGCGCCTTGTCGGAGGAGATGCCGGCGGCGAGGGTGGCCACCATTCGTGACCGGCCACCGGCGGCGGGAGTGACGGTGCCGAAGTCGACGCCCTTCAGCGAGACCTTGCGCTTCACGAGCTTTTCCTCGAGCACCTGCCGGAGGGCATTCACGCGGTCGTCGGCCGACGACTCGAGGGTGATCGTCGAGTCGCCGAGCTCGATGAGCGAGTCGGTCCCCTTGAAGTCGTAGCGGTTGGCAATCTCGCGTTGGGCCTGGTCGACCGCGTTGCGGACTTCCTGGGCGTCGAGCTCGGAGGACACGTCGAAGGAAGGCATGGCCGAAAGTCTAGGACGACGTCGGTCGGGAAAACCGAAAGCAGGCCTGCGGGGCAGGCCTGCTGATGGTGGGCCGGGGAGGATTTGAACCTCCGAAGGCAATGCCGACGGGTTTACAGCCCGTTCCCTTTGGCCACTCGGGCACCGACCCAGGGCTGTCACAGTATCGGGACCTCCCGGCGATCGGTACGCCTTTCGCCGTCGGATCAGCCCGGCATCTGGCTGGGTCGACCGGCGATGATCCCCGCGGCGCCCTGATCGATCATCTCGGCATAGAACTCCGTGTTCTCCTGGGTCTCGGCGTTGCTCGGCCACACCCACACCGCCACGTCGCTCGCGGCCACCGTCTCCCAGAAGCTCGGCGTGATCACCGCAAGGCCGTCGAAGTCAGGGGGCACCTGCACGATGCGATGACCAGCGAGTGGTTGGCGCCCGAACAACCACACGGTCATCTCGTTCGAGCCAGGCGAGGTCTCGACCCCCGGAAGGCGCGCTTCGAACGCCTCCACCAGTGCATCATCGAACGAGACCACGACGACGTTGTCCTCGATGCCGGCGGCTTCGATCTCGACGGCCAGCGCCTCGACCACGGGGAGGGCGTCGGGAGCCGACCCTTTGATCTCGATGTCGAACGGATGGCGGGGATAGCGCTCGACGAGCTCGGCGAAGGTGATGATGCGGAAGTCGTCGGCGTTGGCGCCGGGTGGGGGAGGGGTGGCGCCGGTACGAACGCCTCGATAGGGATACGCGTCGGCGGGAAGGTCGCGACACGGCCAGCACCAATGGCTGAACCAATAGGCGGCATCGAGCGACTGCAGCTCGGCCAGGGTGCGCTCGGAGACGGGTCCGGTGGCGTCGGTGGTCTTGTCGACGGTGTCGTCGTGCTGCACGATCAGGACCCCGTCGCCGCTCAGTTGTACGTCGATCTCCAACATGTCGGCGCCGGCGGCCACCGCCTGATCGAAGGCGAAGAACGTGGAGTGGGGCCCTTCTTGGTCGCCGCCGGCGTGGGCGATGTTGAGCGGCTCGGCGCGGCTCACCAGTTCGTCGATGGTGGGGCGCTCCGGCACCGGCTCGGGGGTGGCGGTGGGCGTCGGTTCGGCGGTGGGAGACGAGTCGGCGGTCGCCGAGTCGGCCGGCGCGCTCTCGTCGGCGCCCGACGAGCAGGCCGCCGCCAGGGTGGCGACCAGCAGCGGGGTCAGGAGGAGTCGACTCACCGTGCGCATACGGCCGTTCTAGCCGAGCGGCGCGCCGGTGAGGCGTCGTGGCTCCGGTTCTGCTCAACTCGGGGGATGGCCACCGGCTATGTCACCCATCCGAGTTGTCTGCTCCACGAGATGCCCTCCGACCACCCCGAGTCTCCTCGGCGGCTGTCGGCCATCAACGATGCGCTGGTCGAGTCGCGGCTGATGCCGTTCCTCGACGTGATCGAGGCTCCCGCGGCCACCGACGACCAGCTGGCGCGTGTCCATTCCCGTGATCACATCGAGTGGGTCAGGTCGAAGGTCCCCGCATCGGGCTGGTTCGAGGTCGATCCGGACACGTTCATGAACCGCCACACCCACGACGCAGCCCGACACGCTGCGGGTGCGGTGGTCAGAGCCGTCGAACTCGTGGTCGGCGGAGACCTGACGAACGCCTTCTGCGCCGTGCGCCCACCTGGTCATCACGCAACGCGTGAATCGGCAATGGGATTCTGCTTCTTCAACAACGTCGCGGTCGGGGCCGCTCACGCGCTGGCCCAGCACGGTCTCGAGCGGGTGGCCATCGTCGACTTCGACGTGCATCAGGGCAACGGCACCATCGACATCTTCTCCGACAATCCCAAGGTGTTGTTCTGTTCGACCTACCAGCACCCGTTCTACCCCCACACCCCGCCGGTCACCGGTCACGATCACATGGTCGATCTTCCCCTCGCCGCCGGGTCGGGCAGTACGGCGTTCCGGCGGGCGGTCACTGACGGCTGGGTACCGAGGATCGACCGATTCGCACCCCAGCTGATCCTGGTGTCGGCCGGATTCGACGCGCACATACGTGATCAGCTGGCCCACTTCGATCTGATCGACTCCGACTTCGCATGGGTCACCGAGCAGATCACCGAGCTGGCCGCCACCCATGCCGACGGGCGGGTCGTCTCGGTGCTCGAGGGAGGCTACGACCTCGTCGGGCTGGCGGCGTCGGTCACCGCGCACGTGCGGGGGCTCATGGGCGTCTGAGCCGCCGACCTCAGAGGGACTTCTTGGTGCGAACCAGCGACGGATCGTCGGGATCGGTCGTGATCCGAAAGCCCAGGCTGCGGGCGAGCGTCTTCATGCCGTGGTTGTCGGCCAACACGTGTCCGACCATGGTCTCGAGGTTGCGGTAGCGGGCGTACTCGATGAGTGCTTCCATCAGCTTGTGGGCCACGCCCTTGCCCTGCCAGTCGTCGGCGACGACGACGGCGAACTCGCAGCTCTCGCCGTCGGGATTGATCACGTAGCGGCACACACCGATCTCGGTCTCGTCGCCTTCCTCGTCGATGACGGCGACGAAGGCCATCTCGCGGTCGTAGTCGATCTGGGTGAAGCGAGCCAGCATCGCCGGTGAGAGCCGTTTGAAGGTGTTCATGAACCGGAAGTGCTTGGTCTCGGGTGACAGATTGTCGACGAAGGACCGCTCCATCTCGGCGTCCTCGGGACGGATCGGCCGGATCGTGCACGCAACGCCTCCCGCGAGCAGGGTGGTCGACACCAGGTGGCTGGGATACGGGTGGATGGCGGTGTGGGAGTACCGCCGGGAGTCGACGTAGTGGCGGTCGACGACGATGCGGGCGTCGGCGGCGATGACGCCGCTCTCGTCGGCGAACAGCGGGTTGATGTCGAGCTCCTTGATGGCCGGCAGCTCGCAGGCCATCTCCGACACCCGCAACAGCACGTCCTCGACCGCATCCATGTCGGCGGCCGGTCGGCCCCGGTACCCGGCCAAGAGCCGGGCCGCTCGGGTCTGGCCGATCATGTCCTTGGTGAGGAGGCGATTGAGCGGGGGAAGGCACACCGCTTTGTCGGCCAGCAGCTCGAGCTCGGTACCGCCCGTGCCGAAGACCACCACCGGCCCGAAAACGGGATCACGGTTGATGCCGACCAGCAGCTCGACGCCGCCGGCCATCGACACCATGGGCTGGATCACCACTCCTTCGACGTCGGCGTCGGGCCGCTGCGCAGCGGCCGATCGGATGATGTCCTCGAACTCCCGCTGCACGGCTCCGGCACTCGCCACGTTCAGCCGCACGCCACCGATGTCGGACTTGTGGGTGATGTCGTGGGAATGGATCTTCATGGCCACCGGCAGGCCGAGTGTCTCGGCCACGACGATGGCCTCGGCCGAGGTCCGTACGACCGATGACTGCGTGACGGGAACGCCGAACGCGGCCAGCACCGCTTTCGACTCGACCTCGGTGAGCACCGAGCGCTTCTCGGACAACACGTTGTCGATGATGAGCTGAGCGCCGGCGATGTCCGGGGTCGACTCGGTGGCGATCGGACCCGGCGTCTGGATGAGCAACTGTTGGTTGTGGTGGAACTGCGTGAGGTACGAGAAGCCCTGCACCGCGGTCTCGGGGAGGCGGAACGTGGGCATCTCGGCGCGGGCGAACAGTTCGCGGGACTCCCGAACCTGCTTGTCGCCCATCCAACAGGTGAGCACCGGTTTGGCGCTCGTCTCGCCGACCTCGATGATGCGGCGGGCGACTTCGGTCGGGTCGGTCATGGCCTGGGGGGTGAGCATGACGAGCACCCCATCGGTGCCCTTGTCGGCCAGGGCCACTCGCGTCGCCTCCGCGTAGCGACCGGCGTCGGCGTCACCGAGCACGTCGATCGGGTTGCCTCTGGACCACATCGGGGGCAGCACGGCATCGAGGTCGGCGACGGTGGTCGGCGTGAGCTCGGCCAAGGGGATGTGGAGATCGCCGGCCTTGTCGCAGGCCATGACGCCAGGTCCGCCCGCGTTGGTCACGATCGCCAGCCGATCGCCGTGGATCCGGGTGCGCCCGACCAACACGGCCGCGGCCGCGAACAGATCACCGACGTGCACGCCGCGGACCACGCCGGCACGACGCAGCGCGGCGTCGAACACGTCGTCGGCGCCCGACAGCGCCCCGGTGTGGGAGACCGCGGCCTGCTCGCCGGCCTGGTGACGGCCGGCCTTGACGACGATCACCGGCTTGGCCCTCGCCGCCGCCCGCAGCGCGCTCATGAATGCCCGCGCGTTCTGCACGCCTTCGACGTACATCAGGATGCTGTCGGTCTTCGGGTCGGCGACGAGGTAGTCGAGGATCTCACCGAAGTCGATGTCGGCGGAGATGCCCATGGACACCACGGCGGAGAACCCGATGTCACGGTTCTCGGCCCAGTCGACGATGGCCGTGCACAAAGCACCCGACTGCGAGACGAGCGCGAGGTTTCCTGCGTCGGCGGTGCCCTTGGCGAAGGTTGCGTTGAGGCCGACGTTCGGCCGAATCAGTCCGAGGCAGTTCGGACCCATGAAACGAATGCCGAACAGTCGGGCCACCTCGATCGCCTGATGCTCGAGCCGACGGCCCTCCTCGCCGGCCTCGCGGAACCCTGCCGACAGGATCACCGCCGTGGTCACGCCCTTCTCCCCGCAGGCTTCGAGTATGGAGGGCACCGTCGACGCGGGGGTGGCGATGACCGCCAGTTCGACGTCGGCGTCGACCTCCTCGAGACTCGGATAGCAGGTCAATCCATCGATCTGGTCGTACTTGGGATTGATCGGGTAGACACCACCCTCGAAACCGGCCGAGACGATGTTCCCGAGCACGACGCTGCCGACGGCTGTCGGCCGGGTGCTGGCTCCGAACACGGCGATCGACCTGGGTTCGAAGAGCGGGGTCAGGTAGTGGACCGGTGTCTCGAGTGTGTTCCGTCGTGTCGCCATCGAGATCCAATGTACGGGCCGCAGCGTCGGTGGACCGACGCAGCGGTCACGGTTGTGCGCCTCGGAGCCAGCGCAGCGCCAGGACTCCGAGCGCAGCGGTGGCATAGCCACCCTCCTGGAGGATCACGAGCGGCCGACCGAGAGCGGCGACCAGGGCGCCACACCGCTCGAAGCCGTCCGGGGTCAACGCGAAGTCGCAGATCGGGTCGTGCTCATAGGTGTCGAGCCCGAGCGAGACGACCACGGTGTCGGGCTGAAAGGCGTCGATGGCCTCGGCGGCTCGCTCGAGTGCCGACACGAAGGCACCGTCGTCGGTGTTGGCGCGAAGCGGCAGATTGAGGGTGGACCCGCGCCCGCGCCCGGTCCCGTTCTCGTCGGCATGGCCGGTGACGAAGGGGTAGGCCCGCACGGGGTCGGCGTGAAGCGACACGTACTGCACGTCGTCTCGGCCGTAGAAGATCTGCTGGGTCCCGTTGCCGTGGTGGTAGTCGACGTCGAGCACCGTCACCTTGCCGCGGGTCGCGTCGACCAGATGGTGAGCGGCGATGGCGGCGTTGTTGAAGAAGCAGTACCCGCCGTAGAAGCCGATGCCGGCGTGATGTCCAGGGGGACGGCACAGTCCGTAGGCGCGACGCTCGCCGTCGAGCACCAGCTGGGCGGTCGTGAGCGCCACGTCGACTGCAGCACGCGCCGCCGAGTAGGTGCCTTCGGTGAGGGGGGTGGTGGTTTCGAAGCACCATTCGCCGAGCTGCATGCCGACCGCAGCGGTGGCCGGCGCCGGCCCCATGCCGTCCCGGAGCTTGGCGAGCGCGAACACATCGGGTACGACGTCACGCGTGGGCCCCACCTGCACCTGGTACTCGCTCCAGGCTCGTTCGAGAAAGTCCACCAGACCCGGGTCGTGCACCGCCTCGATCGGCCCGGTGCCCCATCCGGTCGGAGCGACGACGCCGAAGCCGCCGTCGCCGGCGAGGGCGGTGAGAATGCTGTCGACGCGCCCGGGGTGCTCGAAGGGCGCATGCCGCTTCGAGTCGCTGATCTCGTGCCCGGGGGCGTGCCCCGCGTGCAGTGGCGAATGGACGACCAGCATGGTTCCCCGGTCTTCAGGGCCGGAGGTCGGTGCGCCAGTAGTCGACGCCGAGCTCGTCGGCCATGGCGGCCATGCGCGGCGCGATCGGATTCCCGATGGCGTCGAGCACTCGGTTCATCATCCCGTAGTTCCCGGCCACGGCCAGCGCGCGAACCGCGCCGGCCTCACCCACGGCTTCGACCAGCGCGGCGCGTGCCAGCGGCATCTCCTCGGCGTCCCACAGCGCCACGGCGTCGGCCGCGGCGCGCAGCTCGACGCCAGCCGGCAGCAACGGGTCGACCGCCACCTGGTTCACCGCTCTCAGGTCGACGGGCACCTGGTGGGCCTTGCTTCCCTCACGGAGAAACATCGCATGGGCGAACAGTCAATAGAAGCACTCGTTCAGCAGCGAGGTCCGCGCGGCGACCATCTCCATCTGGGGGCGGAGGAGATCCTTGACCAGACCGAACTCGGGGATCTGTTCGTTGGTGATGAAGAAGGCACCGTGGATCTCGTGCAGCGCGGCGTGATCGTCGGGTACCGCTGACAACGCCACGGGGGCCGACGGCGCGCCGACCGTGGGAACCCACGCCCCGTTCGACGCCGCGGCCACATCGGTGACGCCGGTGGGTTCGCCCGGCTCGGCGGTTGGGAGTCGACGAAGGGGGCGGCCGACTCCGAACTCGAACCCGTCGATCGCCGCGAGCCGCGAGACCACCCCGATGATCTCGACGTACGCGCAGCGATCGAGGCCCCGGTCCTCGAGCTGGTCGACCCACTCGCGCCGAATCTGATGAGCTCGGGTGGAGACCGCCCGGGCCGCCTCGGCGGCGACCGCCGCGACCTCTCCCGTGCGGGCCTCGTCACCGGCCCGCTCGCGACGGGCCTCGCGAGCGATGGCGACGCGCTCGGTCCCCGTGAAGAACGATCCGGGCCGGGCCATGCGGGCCCAGTCGCGCTCGATGACGATGTCGTACCCGTCGCCTACACGCAGTTCGCCCATGGGGACTCCAACTCATTTGCCGATGCCCAGCATCGCATGCCGACGCCGCCGCGGGCAGGGGAATCAGAGAAGCTTCTGCAGGACGGCGACGTCGAGCCATCGGCCGAACTTTCGTCCGACCTCTCGCTCGACGCCGACCAACTCGAATCCGAGCGAGGTGTGGAGCTGTCTCGACACGGCGTGATCACCGACCACCCTGGCCACCACCGAATGGAAACCGTGGCGCTGGGCCACGACCAAGAGCTCGGCCAGCAGCGCTCGCCCCACCCCCTTCCCCTGGTGGGCGTCGACCACATAGACGCTGTCCTCCACCGTCGACCTGTAGGCGGGTCGGTCGCGGTAGGGCGACAGCGACGCGAAGCCGACGATCTCGCCGTCGAGCTCCGCCACCATCACCGCATGGGCTCCCGACCGCTCGCTCAGCCATCGTCGCTGTTCGTCGAGGGATCGGGGGGCGAGGTCGGTCGTCGCGGTCGACTCCAGCACCTGGCGGTTGTAGATCGTGCGGATGGCGTCGGCATCGCGTTCAACGGCGAGTCGTATGCGCACCATGCGGACCCTACTCCGAGCGTCGGGGCAGCCTCGGGCTTCGGCCGGGCGAAGGTTTCGAGAACGCCCGAACCGTGGCATCATCAGAGGCTGTCCGGTTCGCCGGCCCGCCCCCTTAGCTCAGTCGGCAGAGCGTTTCCATGGTAAGGAAAAGGTCGTGAGTTCAATTCTCACAGGGGGCTCCCACCGATGCTCGGCACCTCGTCGGGCTGCGGCGGCGTAGCTCAGTTGGTGAGAGCGCTCGACTCATAATCGAGAGGTCGGCAGTTCGAATCTGCCCGCCGCTACCGCACCGGCACCGAGTCGGTGTCGGGAAATCACGTCGTACCGACGTCAAACATGCAGGAAGGTCACCATGGCCAAGGCAACTTTTGTGCGGAACAAGCCCCATGTGAATGTGGGGACGATGGGTCATATCGATCATGGTAAGACGACGTTGACGGCGGCGATTACGAAGGTGTTGTCCGAGAGTGTGGAGGGTTCGGCGTTTACGTCGTTCGAGAATATTGACAAGGCGCCTGAGGAGCGTGAGCGGGGGATTACGATCAATGTTTCGCATGTGGAGTATGAGACCGAGAATCGGCATTATGCGCATGTGGATATGCCGGGGCATGCCGATTACATCAAGAACATGATTACCGGTGCGGCGCAGGTGGATGGCGCGATTTTGGTGGTGTCGGCGGCGGATGGTCCGATGCCTCAGACCCGTGAGCATGTGTTGTTGGCTCGTCAGGTGGGGGTGCCGTCGATTGTGGTGGCGTTGAACAAGGTCGACATGGTCGATGATGACGAGTTGATCGAGTTGGTGGAGATGGAAGTTCGTGAGTTGTTGGATGAGTACGATTTTCCTGGGGATGACACGCCGATCATTCCGGTGTCGGCGTTGAAGGCGTTGGAGGGTGACCCGGATGCGGCGGCGCAGGTGTTGGCGTTGATGGCGGAGGTGGATTCCTATGTGCCGGAGCCGGTGCGGGATATGGACAAGCCGTTTTTGATGCCGATCGAGGACGTGTTTTCGATTACGGGTCGGGGCACGGTGGTGACGGGCAAGGTCGAGCAGGGTGTGGTGCACACGGGTGACACGATCGAGATCGTGGGGATCAAGGACACCCAGACCACGACTTGTACCGGGGTGGAGATGTTCCGGAAGTTGTTGGATCAGGGTCAGGCGGGGGACAACATCGGGGCTCTGTTGCGGGGTATCGACAAGGATGATGTGCAGCGGGGTCAGGTGTTGGCGGCGCCCAAGAGCATCAATCCTCATACCCGGTTCGAGGCCGAGGTGTATGTGTTGACCAAGGACGAGGGTGGCCGGCACAAGCCGTTTTTCAGTAACTACCGTCCGCAGTTCTATTTCCGGACCACCGATATCACCGGGTCGATTGCGTTGCCCGAGGGCACCGAGATGTGTATGCCCGGTGACAACACCACCATGACGGTGGAGTTGATCGCACCGATCGCGATGGATGAGGGTCTGCGGTTCGCCATCCGTGAGGGTGGCCGTACCGTAGGCGCCGGCGCCGTCACCAAGATCCTCGAATAGAAGACCGGACCCACCCTTCGCCGCTGCGGCAGCCGGTGTTACGGTTGTAACGCGCGGCGCTACGAGGGGAGTCAGACCGTGGATGAGATGAGTGGGTTGATCGAGGCGGCGAAAGGCGGCGACCGCGCCGCGTTCGACGAGATCGTTCGACGCACGCACCGCGACGTCTACTCGCTCGCAGTGCGGCTCACCGGTGACGAAGAGGATGCCAACGATGTCGTGCAGGAGGTGTATGTCCGGGCCTACAGGGCCATTCGCCGTTTCCGCGGCGATGCTGCCCTCAGCACCTGGTTGTACCGCATCTGTGCCAACTGCTCGGCCACCTTCCTGCGCAAGCGCACTCGTCAGCGATGCGAGGTCCTCGAGGAGAACGACCTGGTGCTCGACCACTCGCCCGACAACGACCCCGTGCTGCGGGCCGAGGCGAGCCTGGCCCGGAGCGGCATCGAGTCGGCCATCCGCGACCTGCCCGACCGGCTCCGAGCCGTGGTCGTGTTGCGTGACGTGTACGACCTCAGCCACCACGAGATTGCCGCGGAGCTCGACATCTCCGAGTCCGCGGCCAAGGTGCGCCTGCATCGTGCCCGTCGCAAGCTCCTCTCCGTGCTCGAGGGCGTGACCGATGCTGACGGAGCTGCTGACGACGCTGATGGAGAGGCTTCGGATGTCGGCTGAGCCGAACCTGGCCAGTGTCACCGACCTCACGCAGTTCCTGGCCGACGCACGCGATCGTCAGGAGTTCGCCTGGTTGTTCGACCAGCTGGCCGAGCTTCGCGCTTCACTCTTCGAGCCCCCGGCCACCCTTTTGCCCTCGGTCTTCGACGAGCTCGATCGCACCGATCGTTTCGCATGGGCCAGGTCGGCGCCGCCACGCTGGATCGCCTACGCGGGCGGATTGGCCGCCAGTGCCGCCGGTGCACTGGTTATCGCCACCCGAACCCGTCGCGCCCACTGACGCGCTCGGTCGAGCCTCCGGGCGGGACCGGAGTCTCGGGACGGGCTGGTAGCCTGACCGGTCGAACCTTTAGGGGCGTGGCTCAATTGGTAGAGCACCGGTCTCCAAAACCGGCGGTTGGGGGTTCGAGTCCCTCCGCCCCTGCCACGTACGTACGGCATCACCCCCGTGATGTGGACACCGGCCCGAACCAGAGGGTCGTCGAGGACAGCAAACCATGGCAATGAACCGAGAACAGAAGCGCATGCTTCGCCGGCAGGGCGAGGTCGACGAGCAGGGCGAACGCATCGCCACTCGTCGGGCGCCGGCCGCCCACCAGCGAGAGCAGCGGGCCAGCGTGCCACAGTTCTTCCGCGAGGTCCGCGGCGAGCTCCGCAAGGTCGCCTGGCCGTCCCGCGACGAGGTCGTGAACTACTCGGTCGTGGTCATCGTGGTGGTCGTTGCCCTCACCGCGATCATCGCGGGACTCGATTTCCTGTTCGGTGAAGGCATCCTGAAGTTGTTCGAGCGATGAGCATCACCGACGAAGACCACAGCCCCGAAGAGGACGACGCCGTGACCGTAGACCCCGAAGCCGCCACCGTGGCCGACGAAACCCCCTCCACGCCCGACCCCGTGCCCGCTGACGCCGTGACCGAGGCCCCCGAGATCACCGACGCCCCTGATGTCACCAAGGCCGAGCCCGAGGCCGACGCCGAACCCGAGGCTGTCGAGGTCGCGGCAGCGGTCGACGAGGATGCCCTCATCTACGAAAAGGATGTCGAGGAAGCCGACGTCCCGCCGCCGGTGAGTCCCTACGACCGGCCCGGACGTTGGTATGTGGTGCACACCCAGTCGGGATACGAGAAGAAGGTCAAGCAGAACCTCGAGGCCCGCATCAACTCCATGGGCATGGAGGAGCGCATCCATGAGGTGGTCATCCCCCTCGAGGACGTCGTCGAGTTCAAGGGCGGCAAGAAGGTCGTCGTCCAGAAGAAGGTCTTCCCCGGGTACCTGCTGGTGCGTTGCAGTCTCGACGACGACGCCTGGTACGTGGTGCGCAACACCCCTGGCGTCACCGGATTCGTCGGTGCGGGGAACAAGCCGTCGCCCCTCGGTCGTCGCGACGTCGAGACGTTCCTCGCCGCGAAGGTCGAAGGTGACGAAGCGGCGATGGCCAAGAAGAGCAAGCCCCGCCTCCAGTACGAGGTCAGCGAGACCGTCCGCGTCAAGGAAGGTCCCTTCGCCGATTTCTCGGGCGAGGTCATCGAGATCAACGAGGATCAGCTCAAGGTGAAGGTGTTGGTGAACATCTTCGGGCGCGAGACCCCTGTCGAGCTCGAGTTCGCGCAGGTAGCGAAGCTCTGAGAACCCCGGCACACTGCTACGTCCGCTTTTCGAGATTCCGAGAACCCCCATGGCCAAGAAACAAGTAAGCGCAGTCGTCAAGATCCAGATTCCGGCTGGCCAGGCATCGCCTGCACCACCGGTGGGTACCGCTCTCGGTCCCCACGGTGTCGCCATCATGGACTTCTGCAAGGAGTACAACGCGCGCACCGAGGCCCAACGCGGCACCGTGGTGCCCGTGGAGATCTCCATCTACGAGGATCGCTCGTTCACGTTCGTTCTGAAGACGCCGCCGGCGTCGGTGCTCTTGCGCCAGGCGGCCGGGCTCGAGAAGGCCGCGAGCACTCCCGGGAGCGAGACGGTCGGCTCGATCAGCGATGCTCAGCTCACCGAGATCGCCCAGACCAAGCTGCCCGACCTCAACACCGACGATCTCGATCAGGCCAAGCTCCAGATCGCCGGTACCGCCCGCAGCATGGGCATCACGATCGCCTGAGCATCCGCAACATCATCGTGCACGGGGACGACCTCGCCCCGGCCGGTGTAATCCGATGAGGGACCCGAAAGGGGCAGACATGCCAGGTAAGCGATATTCCGATGCGAAGCGCCGCTACGACAACGAGCGGTTGCACAGCCCGGCCGAGGCGATCGACGTGGTGAAGTCACTCGCCAGCACCGGCTTCGACGAGAGTGTCGATGCCGTTGTGCGACTCGGCGTCGATCCGCGCAAAGCCGAAGAGATGCTGCGCGGCACCGTGTCGTTGCCCTCGGGCTCCGGCAAGGACGTCCGGGTGGCCGTGTTCGCCCAGGGCGAAGCGGCCGCCGCCGCCCGTGAGGCCGGCGCGGAGTTCGTCGGTGGCGACGACCTCGCCGCCGAGGTCGAAGGCGGGATGCTCGATTTCGACGTGGCCATCGCCAGCCCCGACATGATGCCCACGGTCGGCAAGCTGGGCCGCGTGCTCGGTCCACGTGGACTCATGCCGAACCCCAAGACCGGTACCGTCACCCCCGACGTGGCCAAGGCCGTCGAAGAGTTCAAGAGCGGCAAGGTCGAGTACCGCACCGACCGTCAGGCCAACGTGCATGTGCCCATCGGCAAGGTCAGCTTCGACACCGAGGCGCTCCAGGCCAACTTTGCGGCCCTGATGGACGAGCTCCAGCGGGTCAAGCCGGCGGGTTCCAAGGGTCGCTACGTCAAGCGCGTCGGGGTGTCCTCGACCATGGGTCCGGGCGTGAAGGTCGACCACACCCTCTACGCCTGATCGATCCCGCTCCCACGCGAGGATCGTCGCGGCCTGGCCGCTAGCCTGCCCCGCACAATTCAAGTTCTGCTCGCCGAAGACCTCCGGTGCTCCCCTGGGAGCGTGAAATGGCATCTGCCAGCCCGATGAGGCGGACACTCCCGAACGGCACCGCTTCGTCGGTTCGTTCCTGGGCGTTCGTCCGGTTTCCGGCGGACGCCCATCGTCGTTTTCGGCCCACCAGCCGGCGGCGTGAACCCGAGGTGCTGAGGCATCTCACGAGCAAGTGAAAGGGAGGTGCCACATGGAGAATCCACGACCCGAGAAGGTCGCCGTCGTCGATGAAGTGAAGTCGAAGCTCGAGGCTGCCACCGGGGTGATTCTCACCGAGTACCGCGGGCTGAACGTCACGGCCATGGCCGAGCTCCGCAAGTCCATTCGCGATGCCGGCGCCGAGTACAAGGTCTACAAGAACACCCTCGTGCGGTTTGCCGCCCAGTCCCTCGACATCGACCTCGACGAGCTGCTCACCGGTCCCACGGCGGTTGCCTTCGCGTCGCCGTCGGCCGACGGCACTCCGGGTGACACCGTCGGCCTGGCCAAGGCACTGGTCGACTTCGCCAAGGCCAACGACATGCTCGTCGTCAAGGGCGGGTTGCTCGGCGATGTCGCCATCGACGCCGACGGCGTCACGGCACTGGCCAAGACCCCGCCGCGCGTCGAGCTGTACGCCGAGTTCCTCGGAGCCGGTCTGAGCTTCTACCAGGAGTTCGCCGGACTGCTCGACGCCAAGCTGCGTGAGTTCAGCTACGCGTTGCAGGAACTGGTCGACAAGGGGGTGCTCGCCGAAGGCGACGCACCCGCCGAGGAACCTGCACCCGCCGAGGCCGCGGCCGAGGAAGCTGCACCGACCGAGGCTCCGGCCGAGGAACCTGCACCGACCGAGGCTCCGGCCGAGGAACCTGCACCGACCGAGGTCGCGGCCGAGGCCGAAGCGACCGAAGAAACGAATCAAACCGAGGCTGTTGCCGAGGTTCTCGACGAGTCTGGCGAAGCCAGCGACAGCACGGAGGAAGATTGATCATGGCAACCAAGGAAGAAATTCTCGACTCGATCGCGTCGATGACGGTTCTGGAGTTCAAGGAACTGCTCGACGAGTTCAAGGAGAAGTTCGATGTCCAGGCGGCGGCTCCGGTCGCCGTTGCCGCCGCGGCAGCCGCCGGCGGCGCCGACGTGGCCGACGAGGAGGAGAAGAGCAGCTTCGATGTGATCCTCACCGGCGCCGGCGACAAGAAGATCCAGGTGATCAAGGAGGTCCGTGGCCTCACGAATCTGGGTCTGAAGGAAGCCAAGGAGCTCGTCGACAACGCTCCGAAGCCCGTCATCGAGGGTGCCTCGAAGGACGACGCCGAAAAGGCCAAGGCTGCCCTCGAGGCCGCCGGGGCCAGCGTCGAGCTGGCCTGAGCCTCGCGTCGACGCGGAATCTGCAATCAACACCCCGCAGCGGTGGTTCGGGCAACCGGGCCGCCGCTGCGGCGCGTCCGTCGTCCTTTCGGTGGGGCAAAACCCTGTGATTCCGGTGGTCTTGGTAGCGGTTGTGTTACATCCGGCCCGAATTCCTTGACCTCAGGAGCCAGTTTCCTTACCCTGACGCCCATTCGCAGGCCCGCGCAGCCGCTAGCTGTGCTGTGTTCGGGTTGATATCGATGCTCGCGCACGCCTAGACTCCTGTTGTCGTGTCGTGCCGCTCGTAGCTTCGTCCTCAAAGACAAAGGTCCTTGCGCGCCGCCGCGCGTCTTTTCCGTTTTCTGCCCTGCCCCCAGGAGTGCACTGTGGCTTCACGCCCGGCCAACCTTGAACGCTATTCGTTCGCCAATCTCGAGGACGTCCTCGACCTGCCCGACCTGATCGCCGTCCAGAGAGAATCGTTCAAGTGGTTCCTCGACGAGGGGCTGGCGAACATCTTCCGGGACATCAGCCCGATCAAGGACTTCTCGGAGACCCTGCAGCTCGAGCTCGAGTTCGACCCCGACGACGAGGACCTCCGCCCACCGCCGAAGTTCACGGTGGAGGAGTGCAAAGAGAAGGACATGACCTACTCGGCGCCGATCTTCGTCCGCGCCCGTTTCATGAACTCCGCCACCGGCGAGATCAAAGAGCAGACGGTGTTCATGGGCGACTTCCCCATGCAGACCGAAAAGGGCACCTTCGTCATCAACGGCACCGAGCGGGTCGTGGTGAGCCAGCTCGTGCGTTCGCCCGGCGTCATCTTCCAGCCCGGCGAGCGGTACCGCCTGCGCAACCTGGCCAAGCACCAGCTGGTCACCGGCACGGTGCACCCCTACCGCGGTGAGTGGATCGAGTTCGACGTCGAACAGAAGCCGGGCAAGGACGTCACCGCCGGAGCCCGCGTCGCTCGCAAGCGTCGCCTGAGCATCTTCGTGCTGCTTCGGGCTCTCGGCTACGACGAGGAGAACGCCCCGGGCTTCCTCGACAAGTTCGTCGACCACTTCGACTTCCTCGAGGGCCAGTGGGAAAAGGACAAGGACCTCGCCCCCACCCAGGACGAGGCGCTGCTCGAGATCTACAAGCGAGTTCGCCCCGGCGAACCGCCATCGGTCGAGTCGGCCCGTTCGTACTTCCGCAAGGCGTTCTTCGAGAAGGGCCGCTACGACCTCAGCCGTGTCGGCCGCTACAAGCTGAACCGCAAGCTCGGTCCCGAGATCGAGAAGCTGGAGCAGATCTTCGGTCTCGAGCTCGAGCGCCCCGATCTCGATTCGGGTGTGCTGGTGCCGAGCGAGATGTTGGCCGCGGCCACCTACCTGCTGCACCTCGCCAAGTTCGAGCCCGGCTACCGCCTCGACGATCAGGACCACTTCGCCAACCGCCGCATCCGCAGCGTCGGCGAGCTCATCCAGAACCAGGTGCGCATCGGCTTGAGCCGCATGGAGCGGGTCGTGCGCGAGCGCATGACCACCCAGGACGTCGAGGCCATCACGCCCCAGACGCTCATCAACATCCGACCGGTGGTGGCGGCCATCAAGGAGTTCTTCGGAACCTCGCAGCTGTCGCAGTTCATGGACCAGGTCAACCCGTTGTCGGGCCTCACCCACCGCCGTCGCCTGTCGGCGCTCGGCCCGGGTGGACTCAGCCGTGAACGGGCCGGCTTCGAGGTGCGCGACGTGCACTTCAGCCACTACGGCCGGATGTGTCCCATCGAGACTCCCGAAGGTCCCAACATCGGCCTCATCGGTGGCTTGGCGAGCTACGCCCGCGTCAACAGCTTCGGCTTCATCGAGTCGCCCTATCGGGTCGTCACCGACGGTGTGGTCAGCAACGAGATCGTGTTCCTCACCGCCGACGAGGAAGAGGAGTACGTGGTGGCCCAGGCCAACGCGCCCCTCGACGACTCCGGTCACTTCACCGCCGACCGAGTGCTCGTTCGCCGTTCACCGCAGGCGGCGACCCTGGCCGGGCTGAAGATGCAGCTCGAACAGGACGTCTTCTTCGGAGCGACCACCGAGATCTCCTACGTGAGTCCCGACGAGGTCCAGATGATGGACGTCTCACCGAAGCAGATCGTCTCGGTGGCCACGGCGCTCATCCCGTTCCTCGAGCACGACGACGCCAACCGCGCCCTCATGGGCGCGAACATGCAGCGCCAGGCGGTGCCCCTGCTTCGGGCCGAGGCGCCCTACATCGGAACCGGCATGGAGAAGCGGGCCGCGCGTGACGCCGCCGACATGGTGCTCGCCGAGGACGACGGTGTGATCGTCGACGTCGACGGCACCTCGATCACCGTCGAGTACAAGAAACTGGGCAAGCAGGTCTACCGCCTGCTCAAGTTCGAGCGGTCGAACCAGGACACCTGCATCAACCAGAAGCCTCGAGTGGTAGAAGGCGCCAAGGTGTCGAAGGGCGACGTGCTCGCCGACGGTCCCAGTACCGACCTCGGTGAGCTCGCGCTCGGCAAGAACCTCATGGTGGCCTTCATGCCATGGGAGGGCTACAACTTCGAGGACGCCATCATCCTCAGCTCGCGTCTGGTGAAGGACGACGTGCTCACGTCGATCCACATCCACGAGCACGAGATCGATGCCCGCGACACCAAGCTCGGTCCCGAGGAGATCACCCGCGACATCCCGAACCTCAGCGACGACATCCTCGCCGATCTCGACGAGCGGGGGATCGTGCGCGTCGGAGCCGATGTCGGGCCCGGTGACGTGCTGGTCGGCAAGGTCACGCCCAAGGGCGAGACCGAGCTCACCCCCGAGGAACGACTTCTTCGCGCCATCTTCGGCGAGAAGGCCCGCGAGGTCCGCGACACGTCGTTGAAGGTGCCCCACGGCGAGACCGGCAAGGTCATCGACGTCAAGGTGTTCAGCCGCGACGAGGAACACGAGTTGCCGCCTGGCGTCAACCAGCTCGTCCGGGTGTACATCGGCCAGAAGCGCAAGATCAGCGTGGGCGACAAGCTCGCCGGTCGTCACGGGAACAAGGGTGTGATCTCCAACATCCTGCCGGTCGAGGACATGCCGTACACCGCCGACGGCACTCCCGTCGACATCTTGCTCAACCCGCTCGGCGTGCCCTCCCGCATGAACGTGGGTCAGGTGCTCGAGGCCCATCTCGGTTACGCCGCCCGCTGGGGCTGGGACGTCGACGGCAAGGTCGGACTCGATCCCATCCGCGGCACCGAGACCAAGACCCGCATCAACACCCGCCCGAGCACGCTGGTGGCCACACCGGTGTTCGACGGCGCCAAGTGGGACGAGGTCGAGCTGGCCGGCAAGCACCCGACCATTCGCAGCATCTTGCGCAACCTGAACCCCGAGACGATCGAAGGCGACCGTGTCATCGGCGACGACGGCAAGATCCAGTTGTACAACGGTCGTACCGGTGAGCCCTACGACGCCAAGACGATGGTGGGCTACGTCTACATCATCAAGCTCGCCCACCTGGTCGACGACAAGATCCACGCCCGGTCCACCGGTCCGTACTCCATGATCACCCAGCAACCACTGGGTGGTAAGGCGCAGTTCGGCGGCCAGCGATTCGGTGAGATGGAGGTGTGGGCCCTCGAGGCCTACGGAGCGGCCTACTGCCTGCAGGAGCTGCTCACCATCAAGTCCGACGATGTCCTCGGTCGCGTCAAGGTGTACGAGGCGATCGTGAAGGGCGACAACATTCCCGAGCCCGGCATCCCCGAGAGCTTCAAGGTGCTCATCAAGGAGATGCAGGCGCTGTGCCTCAACGTCGAGGTGCTGGCCAAGGACGGTCACGAGATCGAGATGCGTGAAATCGATGAAGACGTCTTCCGCACTGCGGAGGAGCTCGGCATCGACCTCCAGCGTCCCGAGCGTGGCACCGACGAGGAAGACGCACGGCGTGCCGCCGAGCGGGCTGCCCGTTCGAGCCTGTAGATGCCCGCCCCCGCTCACCAACCCCAACGCAACGCCGCCCTATTCGACGTCACGAACTGATCAGGAAGACACACATGCTCGACGTCAACGATTTCGCTCAGCTTCGCATCGGTCTGGCCACCGCGGATTCCATCCGTACGTGGTCGAACGGTGAGGTCAAGAAGCCCGAGACCATCAACTACCGCACGCTCAAGCCCGAGAAGGACGGCCTGTTCTGCGAGAAGATATTCGGTCCGACCAAGGACTGGGAGTGCGCGTGCGGCAAGTACAAGCGCATCCGGTTCAAGGGCATCATCTGCGAACGCTGTGGTGTCGAGGTCACGCGCTCGAAGGTGCGTCGCGAGCGCATGGGTCACGTCGAGCTCGCCGCTCCGGCCGTGCACATCTGGTATCTCGCGCGGCACCCGGTCGTGGTTGGCTTACCTGCTCATGGGCACCGAGCCTCGTTCCGAGCTCAAGGCCAAGCAGCTCGAGAAGGTCATCTACTTCGCCGCCAATCTGGTCACCTGGATCGACGAGGAGAAGCGCGACTCCGACCTCGACGCCCTCGAGAAGGAGATGCTCGAGGAGAAGGACGCCATCCTGAAGGAGCTCGAGCTGCGTCTGGCCGAGAACCACGAGGCGGCCGAGAAGGAGATCGAACAACTCGAGGAAGACGACGCCAAGGACACCGAGGTCCGGGCTCGTCAGCGGGCGATCGACAAGGAGCTCGCGGCGATCCGCGAAGACTACGACGCCGAGATCGAGCTCGTCGAGCGCGCCTTCGAGGAGTTCAAGGGCCTCTTCGCCCGCCAGATCATCGACGACGAGATGCTGTGGCGTGAGCTCTTCGATCGCTACGGCGAGTACTTCGAGGGCGGCATGGGCGCCGACGCGATCGCTCAGCTCATCGAGCGCATCGACTTCGACGAGGAAGAGCTGATCCTTCGCGACCAGATCGACCCGCCGGAGGGTCAGAAGCCCCTGTCGGCCCAGCGCAAGCAGAAGGCCATCAAGCGACTGAAGATCGTCGCGGCCTTCAACCGTCGCGACGAGCACGGCAAGCGGGTCAACGATCCGCGGGCCATGATCCTCGACGTGGTCCCGGTGATTCCGCCCGAGCTGCGCCCGATGGTGCAGCTCGACGGTGGCCGCTTCGCCACCTCGGATCTCAATGATCTCTACCGTCGCGTGATCAACCGCAACAACCGTCTGAAGCGGCTGCTCGATCTCGGTGCTCCCGAGATCATCGTGAACAACGAGAAGCGCATGCTCCAGGAGGCCGTCGACGCTCTGTTCGACAACGGCCGCCGCGGTCGACCGGTCACCGGTCCGGGAAATCGCCCGCTCAAGTCGCTGTCGGACATGCTCAAGGGCAAGCAGGGTCGGTTCCGCCAGAACCTGCTCGGCAAGCGCGTCGACTACTCGGGTCGTTCGGTCATCGTGGTCGGCCCGACCCTCAAGTTCCACCAGTGCGGCCTGCCCAAGCTCATGGCGCTCGAGCTGTTCAAGCCCTTCGTCATGAAGAAGCTGGTCGACGCCGAGCTGGCCCAGAACATCAAGTCGGCCAAGCGCATGGTCGAGCGGCGCAAGCCCCAGGTGTGGGACGTCCTCGACGACGTCATCCAGGAACACCCGGTGCTGCTCAACCGTGCTCCCACCCTTCACCGTCTCGGCATCCAGGCGTTCGAGCCGGTGCTGGTCGAGGGCAAGGCCATTCAGCTGCATCCGCTGGTGTGCACGGCGTTCAACGCCGACTTCGACGGCGACCAGATGGCGGTCCACCTGCCGCTGTCGGCCGAGGCCCAGGCCGAGGCCCGCGTGCTGATGCTGTCGGCCAACAACGTGTTGTCGCCGGCCAACGGCCGTCCGCTGGTCACCCCGTCTCAGGACATGATCATCGGTGCGTACTACCTCACCGTGTCCGAGGAGGATCAGGCACCCGAGCGGCTGCGCACGTTCCGTGCCATGCACGAGGTCGAGCGAGCCTACGAGTCGGGCAGCATCCAGCTGCACGAGCCCATCGAGTTCCGTACCGAGCGGCTCGTCGCGACCCCCGCCAACGGGGCCGCTGCCACCTATCACCCCACCACGGCTGGGCGTCTGTTCTTCAATGCCTGCCTGCCCGAGGGCTTCGACTTCATCAACCACCCCGTCGCCAAGCGCGACATGGGTGTGCTGGTCGACGACCTGGCGCGCCACTACGCCAAGGCCGCCGTGGCCAAGAGCCTCGACGCCATCAAGGACCTCACCTTCAAGTTCGCCATGCGGTCGGGTCTCACGATCTCCATCAACGACGTGAAGATTCCCAAGGAGAAGAAGGCGATCCTCGAAGGCCACGAGGCCGAGGCCGACAAGGTCGAGCAGCAGTTCCGTCGCGGCATCATCACCGACGGTGAGCGGCGCCAGAAAGAGGTCGAGATCTGGACCCAGGCCACCGAAGAGGTGCGTCAGAAGATGGAAGAGGCGCTGAAGGCCGAGAAGTTCAATCCCATCGACGTCATGGTCGGCTCGGGAGCCCGAGGCAACATGATGCAGGTGCGACAGATCGCCGGCATGCGTGGCCTGGTGGCCAACCCCCGTGGCGACATGATTCCTCGTCCGATCAAGAGCAACTTCCGTGAAGGCCTCACGATGCTCGAGTACTTCATCGCCACGCCGGGAGCCCGCAAGGGTCTGGTCGACACCGCGCTGCGTACCGCCGACTCCGGGTATCTCACCCGTCGTCTGGTCGACGTCGCCCAGGAGCTCATCATCAACGACGAGGATCCCTTCACCAACGGCAAGCCGGTGCGCTCGCTGTGGATCGAGAACGTCGTCCCCGACGAGGCCGGCAAGCGCAGCTACCTCGAGACCCGCCTCTACAGCCGGGTGCTGGCCGAGGATGTCACGTTGGCCAACGGCGACGTGATCGCCAAGGGCACGGTGGTCAGCGAAGAGCTGATGGAAACCATGCGCGATGATCCTGGAGTCACCCGTGTGCGGTGTCTCTCGCCGCTCACCGACGAGTCGGAGTTCGGTATCAGCGGTGCGTCCTACGGCATGTCGTTGGCCACCGGTGGCGACATCGAGTCGGGCGAGGCGGTCGGCGTGATCGCCGCACAGTCCATCGGTGAGCCGGGTACCCAGCTCACGATGCGTACGTTCCACACCGGTGGCATCGCCGGCACGGACATCGCCGGCGGTCTACCCCGCGTGGTCGAGCTGTTCGAGGCTCGCAGCCCCAAGGGCAAGGCCACCCTCACCCGCTTGTCGGGTGTGGTGCGCATCGGCGAGAGTGACGGCCGTTCGGTTCCCATCACCGTGGTCGGCGACGATGGCGAGGAAGAGACCTACACCGTCGATCCGCTCGCTCGCCTCGAGGTCAAGGACGGCGACGAGGTCACCGCCGGCGACGCGCTGGTCGAGGGTCCCCGCGATCCCAAGGAGCTCCTCGAGATCAAGGGCGTGCGCGAGACACAGCGCTATCTGGTCGAAGAGGTGCAGAGGGTGTACCGCGACCAGGGTGTGTCGATCCACGACAAGCACATCGAGTTGATCGTGCGGCAGATGACCAAGCGCATCGGTGTGCAGGAGCCGGGTGATTCCGACTTCCTGCCCGGCGAGTCGGTCGACGCCCGGATCTACACCGAGACCAACCGTCACCTGGTGCAGGAGGGCAAGCGTCCCGCCGAGGGTCGCCCCCAGCTCATGGGTATCACCAAGGCATCGCTCGCAACCGAGTCGTGGTTGTCGGCGGCGTCGTTCCAGGAGACCACCAGGGTGCTCACCGAGGCCGCCATCGAGTCCAAGAGCGACGATCTGCGTGGCCTCAAGGAGAACATCATCCTGGGCAAGCTGATCCCCGCCGGTACCGGTTCGGGCGATTACAAGAAGACCAAGCCGTTGGCTCCCGATTACACGCCGATGCCGTACTTCACGAGTGGTGACGGCGACGACGATCGGGACATCGCCGACTGGCTGGCCAAGGAAGCCGGCGTGACCGACGGCGGCGCGGCCGAGGTCGTCGAGCTCCCGAAGCTGTAAACCCGCCCGACATCGACCCGAACCACCCGAACCACCCGAAATCCCCATCGGCAGTAGCGCTATCCGCTACTGGCCGTGGGGATTTCGTGGGTTTTGGGGTGGGGCGTAGGCTCACCGGCGATGGCTCACGCTCTGGTCCCCACCACCCTCGTCGGCAGCTATCCGCCACCCACGTGGTTGGTCGACACCGATCTGCTCGGCGAGCTGCTGCCCCAACGTGTGCCCAATCCTGCGCTTTGGCGAGTCGGGGCCGATCACCTCGGCGAGGCGCTCGACGACGCCACCCTGGCCGTCGTCGCGGACCAGCTCGCGGCGGGCGTCGACATCGTCACCGACGGGGAGGTGCGGCGGGCCAGCTACTCCGAGCGGTTCTCCAACGCCCTGGACGGGATCGACCGTGACCATCCCGGCACGGCCACCAGTCGCACCGGCGCCCAGGTCGCCGTGCCGCGCATCGTGGGACCCATCGAGCGCCGCGAGGCGGTGGAGGTCGACGTGGCTCGGCTCATCGGTAGCGTGTTCCAGGCCCCGTTGAAGGTGACACTGCCGGGCCCCTTCACCATGGCGCAGCTGTGTCAGGACGACTACTACTCGAACGCCGGAGAGCGGGCCATGGCCTTCGCCGGTGCGGTGAATGCCGAGATGCACGAGCTGTTCGCCGCAGGGGTGGCCGTGGTCCAGATCGACGAACCGTACCTACAGGCAAGAGCTGACGAGGCACGCGATTACGCTCTCGACGCCATCGCCGCTGCCCTGGCCGGCGCCAAAGGGCGGACCACTCTCCACTCCTGCTTCGGCTACGGCCGATACGTCAAGGACAAGCCGGCGGGCTACCCGTTCTTCGCCGAGCTGGCCGGCTGCGCCGCCGACGACATCTCGATCGAGTCGGCCCAACCCGATCTCGACCTCGCGATGCTGACCGAACTGGGCGACAAGACGATCCAGCTCGGTGTGATCGACTGCGCTAGTCACGACATCGAGACGCCCGATGCTGTGGCCGACCGGATCGGACGGGCGGCGGAGACCGTCGCGGTCGGGCGATTGGTGGCGGCACCGGACTGTGGCATGAAGTACCTGCCCCGGGCGGTGGCGCAGGCCAAGCTTGTTTCCATGGTCGAGGGGGCCGCGCTCGCCCGCGAACGCCTCGCGGAGTCCGTGGGGTGAGCGATCGCCCGTTCCGCGTGCTCGGTGTGCAGCAGTTCGCCATCGGTGGCACCGACAAGCAGCGGTTGCGCGCGCTCTGGGTGGACCTGCTCGGCCTGACGCCCGTCGGGACGTTTCGCAGCGAGGCCGAGAACGTCGACGAGGACATCTTGACGATCGGTGCCGGTCCGCATGCCGTCGAGGTCGACATCATGGAACCCATCGATTCGCAGCGATCCCCGCGCGTCGACACCCCACCGTTGAACCACATCGGCCTGTGGATCGACGACCTGGCCGCCGCAGTCGATTGGCTCACCGGCCAGGGCATGCGATTCACCCCGGGCGGTATCCGCCGGGGTGGCAGTGGCCACGACATCTGCTTCGTGCATCCCAAGGCCGGCGACTCGTTTCCCTTCGGTGGAGAAGGCGTGCTGATCGAGCTGGTCCAGGCTCCGCCCGATGTGATCGCCACGTTGGGTGACCTCGAGGGGTTGACGTAGCCTTTCGCCATGCTCTGCTCCCGCCCGCATGCGAATCGCTGACTTGTCGTTGCCACCGGACGCGGAACGCCGAGCGCACGAGCGGTCTGACGGCGCCGCCGCCTCGACTCGGCCCCTCGATGGGCTCCTCGTGGCCGACCTCTCTCGGGTGCTGGCCGGGCCCTACTGCTCGATGCTGCTCGCCGACATGGGAGCAACGGTGATCAAGGTCGAGAGTCCAGCGGGCGACGACACCCGCACCTGGAGCCCTCCCGAGGTCGATGGGGTCGCCACCTACTACGCCTCGATCAACCGCAACAAGAAGTCGATCGTGCTGGACTTTCGCGACGACGACGACGTGAGCCTCGCCCGTGAGCTGGTGCGTCGCTCCGACGTGACCATGCAGAACTTCAAGGTCGGGGCCCTCGAGAAGTACGGCCTCGACTACGAGAGCGTGGCCATCGACAACCCGGGCCTCGTCTACCTGTCGATCAGCGGTTTCGGCTCGAAAGAAGGTGCGTGGCTTCCCGGCTACGACCTGATGGTTCAGGCCGTCTCGGGATTGATGAGCCTCACCGGCGACCCTGAGGGACCGCCCTTCCGTGCGGGAATCTCGGTGTTCGATGTGATGGCCGGTCTGCACGGGCTCGCCGGAGTCCTGGCCGCGCTGCTCCAACGGTCGGTCACCGGCCGCGGCCAGCACGTCGAGGTCAATCTGTTGTCGTCGGCGATGTCGGGCCTGGTCAACCAGACCGGCGCGTACACACTGTCGGGGACCGTTCCGTTCCGCATGGGAAACGCTCACCCGAGTGTCTATCCGTACCAGGCGATGCCCACCGCCGATCGCGACATGATCATCGCCGCCGCCAACGACCGCCAGTTCCGCTCGCTCTGCGAGGTTCTCGGGATCGCATCGGTGGCCGACGACCCACGATTCGCCGCCAATGTCGATCGCACCGCGAACCGCGACGAGCTGCATCCGCTGCTCCACGACGCGTTGTCGCGATGGAAGGCCGACGACCTCTTCGTCGCTCTGAATCGGGTCGGCGTGCCCGCCGGACCCATCAACACCATCGGGCAGGGTGTGGAGCTGGCCGAGTCGCTCGGCCTCGAACCGCGGGTCACCGTGGGCCAGGGCAAGCGGGCCGTCGACACCGTGCGAAATCCCATCACCTTCCACGACGCCGAGCTGACCTACTCGCTGCCGCCGCCCCGACTGGGCGAGCACTCCGACGAGCTGCGGGCCTGGTTGTCGTCGTCCGCGGAGCAGACCCCGTGACCACCGACCCGCCTGTCTCGTTTCCCACCGAGCTCGGAACCTCCGATGCCGAGTCCATCACGTTGCTCGGGCACGATCTGGCCAACGACCTCATGGGAAAGGTGAGCTTCGGCGAGCTGGCCTACTGGTTGGTGGCCAAGCGGCGACCGACGCCCGAGCAGCTCACGATGTTCGAAGCCGTGCTCGTTGCGCTCGCCGACCATGGGTTCACCCCGACGGCCATCGCCGCACGGGTCACCTACATCAGTGCACCCGACTCGATCCAGGGTGCACTGGCCGCCGGTCTACTCGGTGGCGGTTCCCGCTTTCTCGGCGTCACCGAGGACGCCGCCCAGTTCCTTGCCGCCGCCCTGGCCGATGTCGAGGTGATTCCCGTCGATGACGACGGGTGGGATGCGTTGGCCAGTGAGGTCGTCTCGACCACGAAGGCTGCCGGTCGTTTCGTGCCGGGTCTCGGCCATCCCGTGCACAAGGAGCAGGACCCGCGAACCCCGGTCCTGTTCGCGCTCGCCCGACAGAACGGCCTCTTCGGTGCCCATCTCCAGTTGTTCGCGGCGATCGGACGGGTGAGTGAGGCGGTGCTCGGGCGTCGGCTGCCGCTGAACGGCGCGGGCACATGCGGAGCGGTGCTGGCCGATCTCGACCTACCGCTCGGCGTGATGCGCGGTTTCGCGCTGCTGGCCCGCTGCGCAGGCCTCCTGGGGCACCTCGCCGAGGAGCAGAAGCCGGAAACCCAGGCCGGAATGGCCATGTATCTGAGCATCGACCGCAACACCGATTACCACTCGCCGTCGCCCTGATCGGCTGCGCTATGCCCGGTGCCAGGTGGTGCCGTCGGCGGTGTCCTCGAGGATGATGCCGCGCGCCGCCAGCTCGTCGCGGATGCGGTCGGCCTCGGCGAAGTCGCGTGCGGCGCGAGCCTCGTTGCGGAAACCGATCATGACGGCGATCTCGTCGGCTTCCCCCGCTGAGGCGGTGTTGTCGCCCGCCGCCAGACCGAGCACCTCGGCGAGGTGGAGGGCGGTGTGACCGGCGCAGGCCGCGGTGGCGTCGTCGTCGACATCGAGAGCCTGGTTGGCACGGCGGACCAGACCGAAGATGACCTCGACGGCCGCCGGGGTGGAGAAGTCGTCGTCCATGGCGGCCTCGAACCGGGCGACGGCGTCGGCGTCGAGGGGCGCGCCGGCAACGTCGAGTCCGGCCGCCCCGAGGCGGCGATGCATGCTGTCGAGTCGCTTCAGTCCCTCGGCCGCGGCAACGAGCGCATCGTGGCCGATCTCCATGGTGCGCCGATAGTGGGTCTGCAGCATCAACAGTCGCAGCGCCCGCGGTTCGTGATGGTCGAGCAGCTCGGCGAGGGTGGTGAAGTTGCCGAGGCTCTTCGACATCTTCTCGCCGTCGACGTTCACCATTCCGTTGTGCAGCCAGTACCGCGCGAAGCGATGGGCGCTCGCGTCGGCCTGGGCGAGCTCGTTCTCGTGATGCGGGAACACCAGGTCGTCGCCGCCACCGTGGATGTCGAAGCCGTCGCCGAGGATCGACAACGACATGGCCACACACTCGGTGTGCCAACCCGGCCGCCCCTTGCCCCACGGCGTCGGCCACGACGGCTCGCCGGGCTTGGCCGACTTCCACAGTGCGAAGTCGAGGGGTGAGCGCTTGCCCTCCTCGACCTCGACCCGCTGACCGGCACCTGCGGCGAGCTCGTCGCGGGTGCGACCTACCAGCTGCCCGTACGTCTCGGCGGCCGACGTGTCGAAGTACACGCCGAGGCCCTCGATGACATAGGCCGCGTCGTGCTGGAACAGCTCGGTGATCGTGGCGATCATGCCGTCGATGAACTCGGTCGCTCGGGGGCTGACATCGGGACGAGCGATGCCGAGGCGATCCATTTCGCGGTAGTAGACGTCGGTGTACTCGTCGGCGACGTCGGGTTCGGTGCGACCTTCTTCGGCAGCCCGCCCGATGATCTTGTCGTCGATGTCGGTGATGTTGGCCACATAGGTGACTTCGAAGCCTGCGTGGGCGAGGTATCGACGCATCACGTCGAACACCACCTCACGGCGAGCGTGCCCGACATGGGGCGTGTCGTACACCGTGGGTCCGCACACGTACATCGACACTCGGCCCGGTTCGCGGGGCTCGAATGGCACCTTCCGGCGCTGGAGGTTGTCGTGGACGTGGAGCACGGAGGCCAGGCTACTGATGCGCTGCCTCAGTCGGCCTGGGATATCGCCGGTCCGTCGGCGCCGGCGCGGCGGGGCAGGCCGGGGAAGTCGGGGGGATACGGGATCATCTCGGCCTCCAGGCGGACCAGCTCACGGCGGAGCTCGGCGACGATGTCGGTGTGATGGGGAGCGAGATCGGCGGCCTCCCGGCCATCGACGGTCACGTCGTACAACAGCTCGTACTCGCCCTCGTGGAGCGGCCAGTGGCCGAGCCTGCCGCGGGGCCGATGGTCACGGACGTACTTCCACCGGCCTCGCCGCAGGGCCGCCTGGCTGCTCGTGCGCCAGAACAGGTCGTGCGGCGGATAGTCGTCGCCGTCGATCAGCCACCCCAACAGGCTGGGCCCGTCGAGTGGGTGGTCGGGAGGTGGAGCCGTGCCCGCGGCGTCGAGAATCAGGTGGGTCCAGTCCATCGTGATGTTGGGTTCGGTGCTGATCTGGTGGCCGTCGACGGCGGCGGGCCAGCGAAGGAGGAACGGCACGCGGATACCGCCCTCGGTGAGATCGCCCTTCTCGCCCACGAAGGGCCAGTTCCGCGACCATCGTTCGCCGCCGTTGTCCGAGCAGAAGCACACGATGGTGTCCTCGGCCCTGCCCGCCGCATCGAGGGCATCGAGCACCCGACCGATACCGGTGTCCATTGCCTCGACCAGTTCGCCGTACTTGGCCAGAGACCCATTGTGGAGGTCATAGAGCGGGTACCCGCTCGGTTCGTCCATCGCCTCGTACTCGGCTCGGATACGGGCGCCGACGAGGGCGTCGTCGGGGCCCTCCCATGGCCAGTGCGGCGCCGTGTAGTTGAGCTGGAGATAGAAGGGTCGGTCTCGCTCGGTGGCCACGTACTCGGCGGCACGATCGGAGATCATCCAGGTGAAGTAGCCGGTCTCCTCCACCGGTGTCTCGTTCTCCCACAGATCGGGCTGGCCGAGCGTGTCGAGATGCTCGAAGTAGTCGATGGCACCGTCCAGGCAACCGAAGAAGCGTTGGAACCCCGCCTTCGAAGGGCTGTACCAGGGCAGCCAGCCGCAGTGCCACTTGCCGAACATCGCCGTGTCGTAGCCGGCCTCACCGAGGAGGGAGGGCAAGGTCGGGTGATCGTGGGGAATGCCGGTGGCGTCGTCGCGGGTGCGCAGCGGCTCTTCGATTCCGGCCGGGATCCGCCCTGGATATCGGCCGGTGTACAGGCTGATGCGGGTCGGCGAGCACCACGGGGAGCCGCTGTAGGAGTGGGTGAAGCGAATGCCCTCGGCGGCCAGCCGATCGAGGTTCGGGGTGGAGATCTCGGTCGACCCGAAGCAGCCGAGATCGGCCCACCCGAGGTCGTCGGCCATGATGAAAACGATGTTCGGACGAGCGGCGGGTCGGCCCGAGCCGGTGCTGACGAAGAGGCGCTCGTCACCGACGGGGCCTTGTGCGTAGGTCATTGGTCCGGTGGTGTCAGCCGACGGGATCGGGCAAAACGCTGACACTCGAGAAGCACATCTCGTCGACGGTTCCCTCGTTCCAGGTGATGTAGCGCGGCTCGGGAAGATCGACCAGGGCTCGATCCCAGGTGCACTCGAAACGGATGACGTCGTCGGGTTCGATGGCGATGTCGTCGACGGGCACGTAGTACAACTGCCACTCGAAGTCCCACACGGGGATGTCGAGCAGGATCTGCTCGTCGGGTGTGTCGGGGTTGAGGGTCATGCGGTAGGCCGCCCCGAATTCGTGCATGTGGCCCAACACCGAGTACAGCGTGCCTCGCTGTCCGGCAGCAAGATCGCACGAGCTGGAGAAGCGCGTGCCGTCGAGGTCGTCGTAGTCGTCGACCGTGCCGCCGCACTGATTGATGAGGAAGTCGGGGATGAACGGGGCGATACCACCGTACTTGCGGCCGATGTCGGCGAGCACCGCGTCGCGGTCACAGAGCGGACCCGACTCCTCCGGTGTGCAGGGCCCTTCGGCCGGTGTCAGGTAGGTGCGGCCCGACACCGCCGTCATCGGCGCGTCCAACTGGGCCAGCTCGGCGGCGTCGACCGTCTCGAACACGAGGACCGACTGGTCCGCCGGCGCCGGACCGTCGAAGTGATAGTGGACCTGGTTCACGATGAAGGCCCCCGGTGGGAGGTACAGGCCATAGCCCTCGGGGTAGACCCGCGGTTGCTGACCCGGTGCCCATCCGCCGATGGACGTCACGCCCTCGGTCTGGAGGTTCGACAGGCCGAAGCAGGTCCAGCCGGGGCGCCCGTCGCTGCCGTCCTTGCGCATGGCCTCGGCCCGCCCGGCGGCGGGCACGGTGTAGACGATGGAGTGGTGCACGACCTCGTCCTGATCGGGCTCGAAGGCGATGCCGGTGATCCATTCGCCGTCGCCTTCGGGATCGTCGATCTCGTGGATGAGGCAGCGGTAGTCGTCGGGCACCGAGGGATCGCCGGTGTACGGGGCACTGGCGGGGACGACCTGATCGCGTTCGATGGCCTCGAACGCCTCGGCCCGGGCCACCAGCGGCGTGTCGGCCGCGACGTCGATGGTGCCACCGTCGGCCACCCAGGCGGTGATGATCTCGATGTCGCGATCGGACAGGGAGATGTCGTGCTCGAACGCGACGCTGAGGTCGGACGCGGGGAACGGAGGCATGTACCGGGCCGCGGTGACGAGCCCGATGTCGCCGGCGAGGGCGGTGGCGTCACCGGCGGTGTCGAGTGGATTGTGCGGCGATCCGGGGCCATTGGTGCGGTGGCACGACACGCAACCGATCTCGAGGATGGGCTGCACGTACTCGGCGAAAGTGACGACGGCCGGTAGGGGAGGGTCGTCGATAGTCGGAATCGGCTCGGGAACCGAAGTCGCTTCGAGGTCGACGGTGTCGTCGAGGGGAGCCTTCGGTGCCGCGGTGGGGGTCTCGGCGGATTCGGGTGCAGCCAGGTCACTCTGTGGTGGAGGCTCGGTGGCGATGTCGTTGCCATCGGACGAACCGCACGCGATGGCGAAGAACGCAACCATGACGGCGACCGCCGCCACGCGTGCAACGGTTCGGCCGCGTGGTTCGGGATGGTCGATCATGGAGCTACCAATCGGCGATGACACGGAACTGCTGAGTGTAGGTGGCCGCTCCGACGGCCGACACCGGGGCTCAGATCGGTTCGATCTCGATGGCCTCGATGGCGGGCACCGCCAGGAGGTCGATCAGCGTCTGGCGGTCGTCGTCGGCCGAGATCAGGATGACGATGGGGGCCAGCTCGGCGCCCTGTTCGACCCACAGGTCGAGGGTGAAGCCGTCGGGCGACGAGCCGACGAGGTGGCGCCACGAGCGCCCTCCGATGTCCACAGGGTCCTCTTCGGCGATGGTCATGTCGAGCTGATCGCCCACGACCGAGGCGAGCTGATCGGCGATGAAGGCCGGTCCCCCGAGCTGCACGATGGCCGTTTCATCGGTGATCGACGCGCTCCTGCTCGACTGGACTCCGGTGGCGTCGGCGGTCCAGCCCACCGGCCGCACGCTCAGGAGGCTGACGCCGAAGTCGGCGATGTCGACCGAGTACGGCTCGAGCTCGATCGACTCGACGGGAACGGGGAGGAAGGCCGGCGGGTCGAGTCGGTCGACGCAGGAGATGTCGAGGGTGTTCGGTTCCACGATGAACGCCGCGGCGATCTGCATGCCACAGGGGTCACCGGTGACACCGTGGGCCAGCGTCGGGAACGCGACCACACGGGCATTGTCGAGCTGGGCGGCGGCCGCCTCGGCCCACTCCGGTGGCGTCACGGGATCGAAGTAGCCGGCGAGCAACAGGGTGGGGATCGACCCGGTCACCGGCTCGTTCTGACTGGCCGACGCCTGCCCGGCCGGCCACGCCTCGCAGACGTCGAAGGCGAAGGATCCGACGTTCTCGGACGTTTCGAGTGGACGTTCCCAGAGCGGGTCGGCCGGCTGGGCGGTATCGACCGCGTCGGGGGAGCTGAACGGCACTTCGTCGTGGCACGCGAACGAGAACAACAACCCGGGGGTGAAGAACGCCTCGTTGGTGGCGTCGAGGCTGAGGAAGGTCTCGGCCACGCCGACGCGGCCCGCCTCGAGGTCGACGACCAGTTCGGGCAGATCGGTGAAGGCGATCGGGTCGTACAAGGCTCCGAGGACCATCCCGAGCAGCGCATCGCCGTCGACGAGCACGTCGTCGGTACCCCCGGTGAGGAAGTTCGTGGCCGTTGCGGGCAGCGGATCGGCTTCGAGGCTCTCGAAGAGGGCACGGAAACGCTCGTCGAGGAACGGGAAGCGACCGGCGCAGTCGGCGTCGGCCGCACAGGCCGCCAGCACCCGCTCGTACGACCGAACCAACGACGCCTGCGTGTCGGCGGTGGCGTCGACCTCGGGCGGAAGGGTGGAGTCGAGAACCGCCGTGCGAACGATGTCAGGGTGGCGCTTCATCACTTCGAGCCCCAGTCGGGTGCCGTAGCTGATGCCGAAGAGGTCGAGCTGATCGACGCCGAGGGCTCGGCGGATCTGGTCGACGTCGTCGGCGTTGTTCGCCGTGTTGTACTGCGCGAGGTCGACTCCGGCGGTACTCAGCCGCTGATGGCAGGCCGTCAGCCCGTCGAGCACGTTCTGTCGGTACCCGTCGGGGTCGAGATCGGGTCGAACCGCCACCTCGTCGTAGACCGCATCGAGCTCGGGGCAGTCGAGCCGGGGTACCGATTGGCCGACCCCTCGTTGATCGAACACGATGACGGCGGCGTGGTCGAGAAGCGGCAGGTACCGGTCGGCGTAGACGAACGGAATGGTCTCGAGCGCATGGCCGCCGGGACCCCCCTCGAGATAGATCGTCGGGGTGGCCGCAGGATCGTCGGCAGTGCTGGCCAGCACCGAGACGGCCAGATCGACGGTGCCCGCCGACGGATCGTCGTAGTTCTCGGGAACGCTGACGGTGCCGCATTCGATCGTGGCGCCACCGGGAACGTCGAAGGAGCAGGGGCCAGGGACGAAGGTCCCCGCGATCTCGGCCGAACCGGAAGGCTCGGGCACCGAACCGTCGTCGGCTACTTGTGGTGTCGGCTCGGCCTCGGGAATCGCCAGGTCGAAGTTGGGGCTGCAGGCACCGACGGCCAACGCAGTCACCGCTACGGCGCCGAGGAGCCGCCCGAGGGAAGTCATGGGGGGCAGACTAGCGAGCGGGAGGTGCCTCCCTGTCGCGCATCGACCCGCCGCCGAAGCAACGGGCCGATGGCACTGGAGGGGAACCCGCCTCACCGAATGGCTCGGCTGGTTCTCCCTCCGACTCCTCAGTTTGCAGTGTGGTTACATTCACCCATCGCAAAACACGTGGAGCGCGACGACGGCGGGCGCGCTCAGCCCTTCGCCGCCTTGCGTCGACGGGTCGACTCGAGGTCGGGCTCGACCAATCGGTCACGTTTCAGTTCGCTGAAGTTGTCGTAACGGACCAACCACGACATGTGGTGCCAGAGGGCGCGTGCCTCGTCGGGATCGGTGGTGGGATTGGAGATCACCGGCCCGAAGATGGCCGGCCCGTCGCCACCGTCGAGCACGATCGCCGGTACGCCGAACGCGGCCGTGCGTTCGACCAGCGACCGGTGGTCCGCCAGCAGCCGATCGAAGGTGGCCCGGTCGGCCATCGCCTCGGCGAGTCGCTCGGGCGGCAATCCGGCGGCGGAGAGCGCCTTGCGCACGACGTGGTGGTCGTCGAGGTCGAGCCCGGAGTGATGACCGGGCCGAGCCCAGGGCGGAGTAGAGCCGTCCGAGCGCCTCGTTTCCGTCGGTGTCACGCACCAGCACGCACGTGCGGAGCGCCGCCACGCCGCGCGCGGCGTCGATGTCGAGCTCGGCGATGTCGCCCTGGTGGTTCTGGATGGCTAGCGAGAACACGTCCCACTCGACCTCGAGATCACCCAGCCCCACGAGCTGTTTGATCCATCCAGAGGTCTGGAAGCACCATGGTCAGAGTGGGTCGAAGTGAAAGTCGATCTTCTCGGTCGGCATTCGGCCGACCCTATCGGGACCCGCCGGTCGCAAGTCGCGCCGAACGCCCGTAGCATGGTGAGTCGCTCGTGGCCGCTAGGCGCGCCCGCACCGGGCTTGTTCCGAGGAAAGAACGATGTCGAAGATCTGTCAGGTAACCGGACGCAAGCCAGCGTTCGGCAACAACGTGTCGCACTCGCACCGCAAGACGCGGCGTCGGTGGGATCCGAACATCCAGAACCACCGTTTCTGGGTTCCGTCCGAGAAGCGCTGGATCAGCCTCACCGTTTCGGCCAAGGGGATCAAGACGATCAACAAGCACGGCATCGAGAAGGTCGTGGCCGACATGCGCAAGCGTGGGGAGAAGCTCTGATGCCCGCCGGTTCCGACAAGCGACCCATCATCAAGCTCAAGTCCACTGCTGGCACGGGCTACACGTACGTGACCACCAAGAACAAGGTCAACCAGCGTGAGCGCATCGAGCTGAAGAAGTACGATCCCGTCGTACGCAAGCACGTGATCTTCAAGGAAGAGAAGTAAGTCTTCCCGTAAGGGAGTGCTGATGCCCTCGATCGACGAGGGGCGCGAGATTCTGTCGGCGGTGCTGGTCACCGACGATCCCCGCCCCGGGCTCTGGGAGTTCGTCGACACCGGTCTGGCCGACGCCTTCGTGCCCGAGCTGCCCGCTCTCCGCCTCGAGCAGGACCCCATTCACCGGCACAAGGACGTGCTGGCCCACACCATTGCGGTCACCGCCCAGACGCGGGCCGAGCTGCGACTGCGGCTGGCCGCGCTGTTCCACGACGTCGGCAAGCCCCGCACCCGGCGCATCGACGACGAGGGGGTGACCTTCCGTCACCACGAGGCGGTCGGCGCCAAGCTGACGAGGAAACGACTGCGCGAGCTCGGCTACGACGACGACGTCGTCGACGACGTGACCGAGCTGGTCAGGTTGTCGGGACGGTTCAAGGGATTCGCGGCGGGTTGGAGCGACTCCGCCGTCCGGCGCTATGCCCGCGACGCCGGGCATCTCCTTGGCCTGCTGAACGAACTGGTGCGGGCCGACTGCACCACCCGCCACGAGCACAAACGGGTCGAGCTCCACAGCCACGTCGACGAGCTGGAGGACCGGATCCACGCGCTGGCCGAGGAGGATCGACGCAACGCCGAGCGGCCTCTGCTCGATGGTCAAACGGTGATGGCCCACCTCGGGATCGAACCGGGTCCCGATGTGGGCGCAGCGATGACGTTCCTGCTCGCCCTGAAGCGAGCCGAACCCGACCTCGACGAGGCGGCCACCATCGCGCGCCTCGACCAATGGTGGGCGGCCCGCAACCGCTGAGATCGTCGCCGATGGGCTCTGCTCACCGGCCTCGGAAGTCCGGTCGACGCTTCTCGACGAAGCTCTGCACGCCGTCCGCGTAGTCGTCGCTGTCGTAGCACGCCGTCCAGAGCTGATCGACCCGCTCCGGCGAACGGCGGTCGTCGGGGCGAACCCGTTCGGTGAGCGCGAACTTGGCCGCACGGAGTGTGAGCGGCGCCAGTGCCGCGATCCGAGTGGTCACGTCGTCGACGGTCGCTCGGAGCTCGAGCTTGGGCACCGTGTGGTGCACCAGACCGAGCGTGGTGGCCTCGAGCGAGTCGATGACCCGGGCGGTCAGCACGAGCTCCTTGGCCGTGGCCGTGCCCACGAGATCAGCGAGCACGTCGAGGCCGTCGGGCGGGTAGCCGATGCCGAGCCGACCCGGTGGGACCGCGAAGGTCGCGTCGTCGGCCGCGTAGCGGAGGTCGGTGCAGGCGGCCAGGGCGAACCCCCCGCCGCGACAGGCACCGTGGATCTCCGCCACGGTCGGCATCGGCGCGTCGAGCAGCGCCTCGTGGGCCTGCCCTTCCGCCTCTGCGTAGCGACGCCAGTTCGCCGCCGTGCGCAGCGTCGCGAACTCCGAGATGTCGGACCCGGAGCAGAACGCCGCCGTGCCCGCCCCCGACACCACGATCACGCGAACGCCCGCATCGACGAGCTCGGCGATGGCGAGGGGAACCGCTTCGTACATGGCGAGGCTCATGGCGTTGTGACGGCCGGGACTGTCGATCGTGAGCCGGCCGACCAGGTCTCGGACGTCGGTGAGAATCCGTCCGGGTGTCGCGACAGGAGCGTTCATGCCGGTCACGGTATAACGGGGTGGTGGCGCTCCTGACGATTCGAGCACGGACGGTACGGGGGTGGGTCGCCCTGGTCGCGACGCTCGCCGTGGTGACGGCGTCGTGTGGCGCCGAGATCCGCATCGAGATCGCGGGGCCTGTCCCACCCCGGGCCACCGTGACACCGGCGCCGACACCGACGCCGACACCGGCACCCGAAGCTCCGACCGTGCCCGCCGACCTGGCGGCGGAGCTCTCCCTCGCCGACACCGTCGAGCTCACCCGGCTCGACCTCGAGCGGTACTGGGCGGTGGAGCTCCCCGACCTCTACGGACTGGCCTTCACGCCGGTCGCGGAATTCCGCGGGTACCGGCCGAGCAACGCCGCATCCCTGCCGCCGTGCGACGGTGAACGCGGAGCCCCGGAGGACTACTTCGACAACGCGTTCTACTGCCCGAGCGACGACATCATCTCGTGGGACGCCGAGTTCCTGTTCCCGACGCTGTACGACACTTACGGCGACTTCGCCGTGGCGCTGGTCCTGGCCCACGAGTACGGGCATGCGATCCAGGAACGGGGCGGGGAGCTGGCGCCGACGATCCTGCTGGAGCTGCAGGCCGATTGCTTCGCCGGCGCCTGGGCGGGAGCGCTCGCCCGCGGGGAGAGCGAACTGCTGTCGCTGGTGGAGGACGACCTCGACGAGGCCATCGGCGGGTATCTCGAGTTCCGCGACCCCATCGGCACGCCGGCCGACGATCCCCTCGCCCACGGATCGGGCTTCGATCGGATCACGGCGTTCTTCGATGGCTTCGCCACCGGCCCGGAGGTCTGCGTCGACTACGACACCGATCCACCACCCATCACCGAGATCGCCCTCGATCCCGCAGATTTCGAGACGGGTGGCGATCTTCCCCTCGCCGAGCTCGAGCCGTTGGTTCTCGATGAGCTCGCCGAGTACTGGAGCCAGCTTCTCGGCGGCGGCTACGAGCGGCCGGCGGAGATCCGCTTCGGTCCGAACACCGAATGGCCCGCCTGTGACGGCGAGGTGTTCCCGGACGACGCGTACACCGAGTCGGCGATCTACTGCACCGCCGACAACGCGATGCTCTGGGATGGCCGGGTGCTCGTGCCCAGCCTCTGGAACCAGGTCGGCGACGGTGCGTCGATGTACGTGCTGGCCAACCTGTCGGCGCAGTCGGCGCTGGTGCAGCGGGGTGACGATGTCACCGATCCGAGCTTCATGCTCACCGCCGACTGCCTGACCGGTGCCTTCAATGCCGACCTGTACCTCGGCAACCTGACGCAGCTGCGCATCTCGGCCGGTGATCTCGACGAGACGCTGGTGGGACTCTCGTTGTACGAGCCGTTCCTACCCGACGCGGCCGGACGGGTCGAAGCGGCGTTGCCGGATCGGATCGCCGCGCTGCGCCGCGGCTTCGACCGAGGATTCGCTGCCTGCTGAGGCGGTGCTACTGGAGGCTTCCGGTCTCCCCGCCATCGACGGCGATGGCCGCACCGGTGATGAACCCGGCGTGCTGGCTGCACAGGAAGGCCACGACCGCACCGAAGTCGTCGGGTGCGCCGAGGTGACCGACCGGAATGGCGGCCGCCGCGGCGTCGACGTTGTCGCCGACCAGGCTGAGGAGCCGGCTCGTACGGTGGCTGCCGGGCTGAATGGTGTTCACCGTGACGCCGCTTCGGGCCACTTCGAGCGCCAGTGTCTTCAAATACGACGTGACGGCCGCGCGCACGGTGTTCGACAGCACCATGTCCGACATCGGTTCGCGCACCGATTTCGAGGTGACGCCGACGATGCGACCCCACCCTCGGTCGACCATCTCGTCGATGACCTCGGTGCACATCGTCACCGCCGACTGGAGCATCAGATCGACCGCGCTTGCGAGCTCGGCGGCGCCGAGCACGCGGGCCTGGCCCCTCGGCGGGCCGCCGCTGTTGGTGACGAGGATGTCGATGCCGCCCAGGTGCTCGTGGGCTCGGGTGATGAACGACGTGGCACCGCCCAGGGTGGAGACGTCGGCTTGTATCGGATGGGCACCGGGCAGCTCTTTGGCCGCGGCGACGAGTCGATGCGGATCGCGACCGCAGATGACGACATCGCACCCTTCGTTGACCAGTGCTTTGGCGGTGGCGAACCCGAGACCCGCCGATGATGCTGCGACGGCGGCCCGCTTGCCTGCAATACCGAGATCCATGGCCGAACCCTAGTGCTGTCCGGTCTCGAGCTGCTTCGACAGTGACTCGACCGCCTCGATGAACTCCTCGACCATCTCGAAGACCACCTGCGTCGCGGTCTTGCGCTGATTCATGGTGCCGACCACCTGCCCGACGAAGTAGTTGGCCAGCTTCTCCGCGCCCGAGCCGGTGGTGTGCGCCGCACGGGCGATACGACGTTGGGCTTCGGCGGTGAGCACGGGTTGCAGCGGCATGCCGAGGGGCGCCGGCGTGTCGTTCCGGTCCCACTCGTCGGTCCACGCCGAACGCAGCATCCGCGCCGGCTTACCGGTCAGCGAGCGCGAGCGGAGGGTGTCGGCGGAGGTCGCGGCCAGGAACTTCTCCTTCACCACGGGGTGGGTCTCGGCCTCGTCGGTGGTGAGCCACACCGAACCGCACCACACGCCCTGGGCGCCGAGGGCCATCGCGGCCGCCATCTGGCGCCCACGGCCGATGCCACCCGCGCCGAGCACCGGAATGGCGACGGCGTCGACGATCTCGGGGATGAGCACCATCGAACCGATCTCACCGGTGTGGCCTCCGGCTTCTGAGCCCTGGGCCACGATGATGTCGACGCCGGCCGCCTCGTGTCGTTCGGCGTGGACGGCGCGGCCGGCCAGCGCACCGACCAGTCGGCCCGCTTCCTTCACACGGTCGATGAGGAACTGCGGTGGAGGTCCGAGTGCATTGGCCACGAACGCCGTGTCGTGGGCGAGCGCGATGTCGAGCTGCGGGCCGGCGGAGTTGGCCGAGAACGGGGCGTCGTCGCCGCTGCCGTCGATGGCGGTGCCCGAGCGGGTGTCGTCGCCGGGGGGCAGCTCGGGCACGTCGTAGCGGGCGAGGATGTCGTTGACGAAGTCGACGTGCTCGGCCGGGATGAGCTGGCGGATGTCCTCCATCGAGTAGCCGCCGCCCTCGTCGCCGGCGTACTTGGCCGGCACGATCAGGTCGACACCATAGGGCCGATCGCCGATCTCGTTCTCGATCCACACCAGGTCGATCTCGAGCTGGTCCGGCGAGTGCGCCACGGCGCCCAGGACCCCGAGTCCGCCGGCTTTCGACACGGCGGCGACGACGTCGCGGCAGTGACTGAAGGCGAAGATCGGGAACTCGATTCCCAGCATGTCGGTGACGTCGGTTCGCATGATTGCTCGCTCACTTCTCTTGGTCGGGTCGCCGGGTCTCGGCCCAGGTCTTGCCCTTCTCCACGTTGGGTTCGCGGGGAAGACCGAGTGCCTGCTCGGCGATGATGTTGCGTTGGATGGCCCAGGTGCCACCACCGAGGGTGATCGCCGGCGAGAACAGGTAGCCGTAGTGCCAGACGGGATCGACGGCGGGGAACTGGCTGGCCTCTCCGCGGGGAAAGTTGATCTCGGTGGCGCCGTGACGCATGTGCGACGGCACCTCTCCCTCGGGGCCCGAGCCCTCGAGCATCCCGTGGGCGCCGGCGAGGTCCTTGGCCAGCTCGAGGACCTCCTGGCCGTGCTCGTCGGCCATCAGCTTCTGGATCGACGCCTCCGAGCCCGGGGTGGCGCCCTTGAGCTTGGCGCTCAGCGTGCGGAGGCGGTTGAGCCGCAGCACCTCGGCGTGGATGTGGAGGCGGGCCAGGCGATCCCGCAAGACGGGATCGGTCGCCCCGCCCCCCTGCCGGACCAGATCGAGCAGTACCTCGGCCGAAGGGCCCTCACCCCACATGGACCCCGCCGACGAGAGTGACACCCGTTCGTTGGCCAGGGTGACCTTGGCCAGTCGCCAGCCGTCGCCGTCCTCGCCGATTCGCATGCTCTCGTGCAGTCGCACGTCGTCGAAGAACACCTGGTTGAACGAGTGCGCCGTGGTCATGTCGACGATGGGCGACATCGTGATGCCCTTGCTGTCCATCGGACAGGCGAAGTAGGAGATGCCGCGGTGCTTGGGTGCGTCCGGGTCGGTGCGGGCGATGAGGATGCCCATGTCGGCGCCGTGGGCGCCGCTCGACCAGATCTTCGACCCGTTGACGACGTACTCGTCGCCGTCACGTTCGGCTCGGGTCGCCAACGCCGCGAGGTCGGAGCCGGCGTCGGGCTCGGAGAACAGCTGGCACCAGATCTCCTCGTGGTTGAAGATCTTCGGCAGGAACCGTTGCTGTTGCTGCTCGGTGCCGGCCAGCAGGATCGTGGGTGCCGCCCAGCCGATTCCGATGGCATTGCTCGCCATCTCCCGCCGATGGCCCGGACGCGTCACCTTCACGCCCTGCAGCTCCTGTTGGATGATGATCTGGTGCATCGGGTCGGCGTCGAGGCCCCATGGCGGCGGCCAGTGCGGTACGACGTATCCGGCCTCGGCCAGCTCGTGTTGGGTCGGTTCGGGATGGGCGGCCAGCCACGCACGAACAGCCAGCCGGCGGGGATCGTCGTCGGCGGGCAGGTCGAAGTCCATGGGTTCCTTGCTATCGGGGAAGGCCGGCCAGAACGATGTCGACCATCGCGTCGGCGGCGAGCTTGGGTGAGGTGCGGAGGTGGGTCATCACCTCGGGACGGGCGAAGTCACGACCGAGGCCGGCGATCACGCGGGCAACCGCCACCGTGTCGACATCGGCGATCTCGCCCTGCTCGACGGCGAGATCGAGCAGGCACCGGGTGACGTCGACCAGGTAATCGGAATGGGCGGCGTTGAGCTCGGATCCGGCGGTGATCGCGGCCATGTCGTTGGCGAACTCCTCGGTGATGGTGCTCACGGCGATGGTCGCCGCCCCCAGGTAGGCGCCGATCGCCTCGAGCGCAGTCATGTCGGGCGCGATGGCGGCGTGGGCGGCACGACCGACGGATCGCAGGTTGCGGTCGACCACCATCAGCACGAGCTCGTCGCGGCTCGGCGCCAGGCCGTAGAGGGTGCGTAGCGAGCAGTTGAGTCGGCCCGCGAGCTCGGCCATCGTCACGTCGGCGAAGCCCTTGGCGAAGGCACGACCGAGCTCGTCGAGCAACTCGCGCTGGCGGAGCGTGAGTCGGTGCTCCCGGTCGCGGCTGAGCACCGGAGCGGGCGCAGGGACGGCCCGCACGCGATCGACGAGCGAGGCCGTCATCGAATCAGGACCTCGGGTATGTCGACGACCCGGGCCCGCAGCCATTCGCCGAGGCTCTTGGCCTGACCGTCCTGGCGGGTAGACGCGGCCACTCCCTGCTGGAGAAGACCGCGGATCACGAAGTTGAGGGACCACAGGTTGGGGAGTCGGTGGCGTTCGATGACCAGTCCGGCCGTCTCGGGCAACAGCGTGCGGAGGCGGTCGGTGGTCAGGAACTGGTCGATCCAGGCGAACGTCGAGCTGTCGCGGGTGAACACGCCGAGGTTGGCGTCGCCTCCCTTGTCGCCCGAACGCGTGCCGATGACGCGCCCGATGGGGAGGCGCGAAGTGGGGCCGTCGGGGGCGGCGGGCAGCCCGGGCGAGGGGACTTCGACGATGACCGGAGCGTCGGGGACCGGTGCCGTCGACTCGACCACGGTCTGTCCGGCACCGAGCACGACGACGTGCTGGGGAACCAGGGCGGCCGGAACGCGCGCCGGGCGGTAGACGCCGAAGGCCCGGGCCGGCCCGGCGTCGAGGGCGTACATGCCCGGGATCGTGGCGAGGGCCAGCTCGTTGACCGCCGCCGAGAGCTCCCGGCCGAGCTTGCCCTCGTCGGGGTCCTTCAGCGTCAGGTGCCAGCTCGCCGTGGCTTCTTCGTTCGACATCGGATCGCCCTTGTCGGTGCGCACCACCGCCGAGGTCACCTCGGCGAAGTCGGTCGGCTCCCTCGGACACGCCCGCCAGAACGCAGCGTCGACCAACGCGGCCTTTTCCTCGATGTCGAGGCCGGTGAGTGCGACCCTCAGGTCCCGGCGAAAGCCGCCGAGGCTGTTCATCGCCACCTTCAACGTGGGCGGTGGAGGTTCGCCGCGGATGCCGCTCATCTGGACGCGATCAGGGGCGACCTGCTCGAGCTCAATGGTGTCGAAGCGGGTGGTCACGTCGGGACCGAGATACGCCGGGGCGCCGACCTCGTACAGCAGTTGCGCGGTGACGGTTGCGACCGTGACCACCCCACCGGTGTGGTCGTGCTTGCCGATCACGCTCGATCCGTCGACGGCCACTTCGGCCCACGGGAACCCGGTGTGGTCGAGCCCGGGCAGCTCGGTGAAGAAGGAGTAGTTGCCCCCGGTCGCCTGCGTGCCGCATTCGATGACGTGCCCGGCGGCCACCGCCTCCGGCCAGTGCGTCCCAGTCGTCCCGGCGCCAGCGGTGATGCCAGGCCGCCGGGCCGCACACTATTGCGGCGTCGGTCGTCCGCCCGGTGATGACGATGTCGGCACCGCGGTCGAGCGCGTCGACGATGCCCCAACAGCCAAGGTAGGCATTGGCGCTGATGTAGCCCGCCGGATCATCGAGGGAAACGCCGGTCTCGAAGTGCTCGAGGGCGACGCCGGCCGCCGACAACTCGTGGAGGCGGGGTAGGAGGTCGTCGCCGGAGACGTAGGCGATCGTCGGCGACAGCCCGAGCCGGGCGGCCACCTCGGCGACGGCGTCGGCACAGCCGGCGGGGTCGAGGCCCCCGGCGTTGGTCACGACCCTGATGCGGCGGTCGAGACAGGTGCCCATCACCTGTTCCATCTGTGTCACGAACGTTCGGGCGAATCCGCCGCCGGGGCGCTTCGCTCGAGTGCGGGCGAGGATGAGCATCGTGAGCTCGGCGAGCCAGTCGCCGGTGAGGACGTCGATGGGTCCGCCGTCGACCATCTCGCGGGCCGCCGACAGTCGGTCGCCGTAGAAGCCCGAGCAGTTCGCGATGCGGATGGGCTCAGTCATCGGCGGCCATCACCTCGTGAGCGTCGATGGTCGACGACGAGCAGGAGGGTTCCGGTGTCGACCTGTTCGCCCACACCGACGGAGACGTCGGTCACGACGCCGTCCGCGGGCGCCGTCACGTGGTGCTCCATCTTCATCGCTTCGAGCACCACGAGCAGTCTGACCGGCTTCGACCGCTGCGCCGATGTCGACCCGCACGTCGATCACCCGCCGGGCATCGGAGCGACGAAGCCGCCCGTCGGTGCCTCGCGAGCCCGGTTGCGGCGAATCGCGGGGCGATGGCCGAGCGCGAGGGTGGTCGCGCGGCATCTGCACGTAGAGCACCTCTCCGGCCCGGGTCACGCGAGCAGACCCGTCGGGCGTCGTCGATCTCGACGTCGATGTCGGTGCCCGACCAGCGGTGCACGCACGGCTCGCCCGTGGGGCTCGAGCCGGAAGGCACCGTCGCGCTTCGGCGCGGTACGAGACGCGCGATCGTCACCATCGCCGCCGACGAAGGTGACGTGCTCGGCGGGCAGCCGGGCGTTGCGCCAGTCGACGGCATGGTGGGCCACGTGGTGTCGCGGCCCGGTTCACGCCCTGGAGCCACAGCGCACCGATGACGGCGGCGTCGTGGCGATCGGCGTCGGCCGCCGGCGTCTCGGTGCCGAGACGATCGATGAAGTCGGTGGTCGTTTCCCCGTCGAGGAAGGCCGCGGAACGCAACGCAGCGGCGAGGAAGTCGCGGTTGGTGATCGACGCCGCCGAGGTGCAGGCGCTCGAGCGCGAGCGCCAGCCGCCCGGCCGCCTCGCGGCGGGTGCGGTCCGTGGGCGATCACCTTGGCGAGCATCGGATCGAAGTCGACGCCGACCACCGAGCCGGGCTCGACGCCCGAGTCCCAGCCGCACCTCGGGCTGGTCGGCGGGCTCGAACGCGGCGAGCGTGCCCGGTGGCGGGAAGGAACCCTGCGGCCGGATCTTCGGCGTAGAGGCGAGCCTCGATGGCGTGCCCCGTGAAGGTGACGTCGGTCTGGTCGTAGCCGAGGGGTTCGCCCGCGGCGATGCGCAACTGCTCGCGCACGAGGTCGATGCCGGTGACCTCCTCGGTGACCGGGTGCTCGACCTGGAGGCGGGTGTTCACCTCGAGGAAGAAGAACTCGCCGGGACTCGTCGTCGACGCAGGAACTCGACGGTGCCGGCCGACTCGTAGCCGATCGCGCGGGCGAGGCGCAGCGCGGCCTCGCCCATGGCCGCGCGCATGACGTCGTCGACGATCGGCGAGGGCGACTCCTCGATGATCTTCTGGTGGCGGCGCTGGATCGAGCACTCGCGCTCGCCGAGGTGCACGAGCGTCGCCGTGGCGGTCGCCGAGGATCTGGATCTCGACGTGGCGGGACGCGGGCGACGTAGCGCTCGAGGAAGACGCGGTCGTCGCCGAAGCCGCCGATGCGGCCTCGCGCTGCGCCGCGGCCACGGCCTCGTCGAGATCGCCGGCGACGTCGACGACGCGCATGCCCTTGCCGCCGCCGCCGGCCGCGGCCTTCACGAGCAGCGGGTAGCCGACCTCGCGGCCGTCGGCGGGGTCCTCGGACGCCGGGCAGGGTGGGCACGCCGGCCCTCTCGGCGACGCGCCTTGGCGGCGATCTTGTCGCCCATCGACTCGATGACGTCGGGCGGTGGGCCGACCCAGGTGAGGCCGGCGGCCTCGATCACGCCCGGGCGAAGCCGGCGTTCTCGGACAGGAAGCCGTAGCCCGGGTGGACGGCGTCGGCGCCCGTCGGCGCGGCCGCCGCGATCATCGCATCGGCGTCGAGGTAGCCCGGTGTCGAGCCGCACGGCCTCGTCGGCCTCGCGTACGAAGGGGGCGTCGGCGTCGGCGTCGACGTACACCGCGACGCAGCGCATGCCCATCGCGTGGGCGCTGCGGAAGATCGCGGCGGGCGATCTCGCCGCGGTTGGCGACGAGCAGCGGTCGTGACGAGCTCACAGTCGGAACACTCCGTAGCCCTCGGCGCCCTGCGACGGGGCGGTTGCGCACCACGCGACAGGCAGATGCCGAGCACCGTGCGCGTGTCGCGCGGGTCGATGATGCCGTCGTCGCTGATGGCGCCGGTGGCCTCGAGCGCGAGCGAGCCCTGCTCCTGGATCGTCCTCGACCGCGGCCACGATCTGCGGCGTCCTCCTCCTCGTCGAAGGGCTCGCCCTTGCGGGCGGCCTGGCCGCGGCGCACGATCGACATCACGCCGGCGATCTGCTTGGGGCCCATCACGGCGATCTTGGCGCGTGGGCCAGAGGAAGGTGAAGCGGTTGTCGAAGGCGCGGCCCGACATGCGCGTAGGTGCCGGCGCCGTAGGACGAGCCGATGATCACCGTGAGGTGCGGCACCGTGGAGTTGGTGACCGCGTTGATCATCTGCGAGCCCTTCTTGATGATGCCCGTCGGCCTCGAAGTCCTTGCCGACCATGAAGCCGGTGATGTTCTGGAGGAACAGCAGCGGCACGTCGATCTGGTTGCAGAGCTGGATGAAGTGGGCGGCCTTCTGCGGCGGACGTCGGGATAGATGCACGCCGTTGTTGCCGAGGATGCCGACCGGGTAGCCGTGGATCGATGCCCAGCCGCAGACCAGCGTGGTGCCGTAGCGCGGCTTGAACTCCTCGAAGCGCGAGCCGTCGACGATGCGGGCGATCACGTCGCGGACGTCGACGGGCTGGCGCAGGTCCGGGCTCACCAGGCCGAGCAGCTCCTCGGGGTCGTGGACCGGCGCGTCGGCGCGCAGCGCGGCGGCGGGTCCGGCCTTGCGCCAGTTCAGGTGGGAGACGACCTCGCGGCACAGGCGCAGGGCGTCGAGCTCGTCCTCGGCCAGGTACTCGCCGAGTCCCGAGATCTCGGCGTGCATCTGGGCGCCGCCGAGCGTCTCGTCGTCGCTCTCCTCGCCGGTGGCCATCTTCACGAGCGGCGGGCCCGGCCAGGAAGATCTTCGACTGCTCCTTGATCACGATGTTGTAGTCGGACATGCCGGGCTGATAGGCGCCGCCCGCCGTCGAGGAGCCGAACACGACGCACACCGTCGGGATGTCGCAGCTTCGACAGCTCGATCATCTCGTAGAAGAAGCGACCGGTCTCGGCGAAGTGTTCGACGCGGCCCGCCCACGGCGGCGCCCCGCTGAACGCCGTCGGGGTCGATGCGCAGGTCGGCGCCGGCCGACTCGACGAAGCTCACGTAGGGCATGCGGTTGTCGCGCGCGATCTCGAGCGCGCGCATCCACTTCTTGCGCGACGTACGGCGTGAGCGCGCCGCCGAGCACCGTGGGGTCGTTGGCGAAGATCACGCACTCGATGCCGGCGATCACGCCGATGCCGACCACCACGCCGCCGCCGATCGCGTAGTCGGAGTTGTAGCCGGCCAGCGGGCTGATCTCGAGGAACGGGCTGTCGGGGTCGAGCACGTTCGCGATGCGTTCGCGAATCGGGAGCTTGCCGCGGCCGCGGAGCCGCTCGTGCGCAGCCGGGCCACCGCCGCCGTCGGCCTCGTCGAGCAGCTCGTCGATCACCGCCAGCTGCTCGAGCATGTCGGCCCGGTTGGTGACAAAGGCCGGCGATTGCCGGTCGATGGTCGAGGTCAGTGGAGGAGCGAGCAGGGCGCGGGTCACCGTCGCAGCGTAGGGACGGTAACGAAACCATGTCAAGATTACCTCTCCGCTCCCGAACTGGCTATATTGCGCCCATGGTCTCCGTCGCCGACATCGCGGCCGATCTCGCCGCCGAACAACAGGTCGTCGACGAGATGGTCGAACCGATCGACGCGGCGCAGTGGCAGCTCGACACACCGAGCCCGGGCTGGCAGATCGCCGACCAGATCGCCCACCTCGCCTACTTCGACCACACGGCGGCACTCGCCATCGTCGATCCACCGGCGTTCGCCGAGCACCGAGATCGGCTCTTCGCCGCCGACTTCTCCCGCCCCGAGGCGATCGACGCCGCCACCCTGGGACCCACACGCGACCTCCCGCCCGACGAGGCCCTGGCGCACTGGCGGGCGGCGCGCTCGGAGCTGGCCGCAGCGGCCGCCACCCTCGACGACCACACCCGGATCGACTGGTACGGACCGCCCATGGGCGCCCGGTCCTTCCTCACCGCCCGCCTGATGGAGGCGTGGGCCCACGGCCAGGATGTCGCCGACGCGCTCGGCGTCGAACACGCACCGACCGATCGGATCCGCCACATCGCCCAGCTCGGCTTCATCACCCGGGGGTGGACCTATGTGAACCGTGGGCTGCCCGTCCCCGACGCCGACGTGCGGGTCGAGCTCACCGGCCCCTCAGGAGCGACCTGGACATGGGGGCCCGATGACGCCCCGGCCACGGTGGTCGGTTCGGCGCTCGACTTCGTCCTGGTCACGACGCAGCGCCGGAATCTGGCCGACACCGATCTCGTGGCCTCGGACGCGTCGACACGGGAGTGGCTCACCATGGCCCAGGCTTTCGCCGGTCCGCCCACCGATGGTCCGGCGCCGCTCGGGGGCGCCGGGAGCGATCGATCAGGCGGCGCCTGACGCGCCCTGCGGGAGCGCGAAGAAGGTGACCGTCACGTAGTGGACCGCCACGCCGGCGGTGACGAGGACGTGGAAGACCTCGTGGTACCCGAACCAGGTCGGCCAGGGGTCGGGTCGTTTCACTGCGTAGACCGCGGCGCCGACCGAGAAGAACAGGCCACCCAACACCAGCAGTACGAACCCGGCGAGCTCCATGCGGTCCCAGACCTGGCCGATGGCGGGAAGGATGGCCCAGCCGCACAAGAGGTAGGGAATGATCGTGACGAAACTGGGCGCGGCGGGCCAGGCGATCTGGGTGGCGATACCGACGGCGGCACCGATCCACACTGCGGCAAGGATCAGATGCCCCGAGGAATCGGGCAGTACGAACAACCCGACCGGGGTGTAGGTGGCGGCGATGGCCACGAAGATCATCGAGTGATCGAGCCGTTTCCAGAAGCCGCGAAGGCTGGGATTCCAGGCGAAGCGGTGATAGGTGGCGCTCACGATGAACAGCGCCACGATCGCTCCGGTGTACAGACCGGCGACCAGTCGGGTGCCGGCCGGAGCCGTGGCGATCACGATCGGGGCGAGGGTGACGGCGGCCACGGCGGACGCGGCGTGCATCCAACCACGGAGGACGGGTTTGACCCCTTCGAACGGGGCGGCGAAACGCATGGCCTTCATGCTAGGTGGCCCTGGTCGATCCCCGCTCGCGACATCAGAGCGCCACGCCGAGGAGACGGGTGCGCTTCACGGCGCGCATTCCGGCGACGAGGCTGACCAACGCGGCGATCCAGGCGACCCCACCGATCACGAAGGTCGAGGTTCTCGATGCGCCGAACAGCGTCCCGGTCGACTGCGTGTAGGCGAGAACGATCATCGGAAGGGTCACCAGCCCGGATGCCTGCTGGGCGGCGATCGTCGACTTGACCCGCGCCGAGAGTCGCAGCACCAAGGTCATCGCGAAGATCAGGAAGGGTGGGACGAACCAGAGCATGAGGATCCACCAGTCGGTGGTGGGGAAGAACCAGCCGCCCACCTTCGGGCCGACGACCGTGTTGACGAGAATCGAGTACACGCCGAAACCCAGGAAGGTCGCCGCGTAGCCGGGGAGGAAGCTGGCCAACAGCTTGCCGACGTAGATCTCGTCGGTACCGGCAGGCGAGTGGGCCAGGAACTCTCCGGTGCCCCGTTCGCGCTCACCGACCATCGTGGCGGCGCCGATCGCCGTGGAGACGGTCAACGGCACGATCACCGCCAGCGGGGCGAACAGGTAGACGGCGAGGGCGTACTCGGTGCGAGCCGATGCGGTGTCACCCCTCAGTGCCGCCTGGGCCTTCTCGGGCAAGACGTCGAGGGTCGCCGAGATCCGGCTGACGGTGCCGACCTCGCCCAGCCAGCCGATGGCCAGGAGCATCATGCCGGGCAGGATCAGGAAGAACAGGGCCGCCAGGACACCGAGGGGGATCAGGAAGTCCTTGGCCGTCAGCAATTGGCGGAGATCGGTGCGGGTGACGACGAGCATCCGGCGGTAGTTCACGATCGAAGCTCCTCGGCGAGCTCGTCGGCCCGGTCGCGACGGACCCGAAAGTAGAGGTCCTCGAGCGATGGCTTCTCGGGGTCGAGTCGCGTGACCCGCACCCCGGCGCTCACGAGTGCGGCGTTCAGGTCGGCGATCTCCTCGGCCGAGTCGACCTCGACGCGTAGGCCGCGGTCGCCTGCCGTTGCCGCGAAGCCCAGGGCGGCGAGCGTGTCGACCGTGATGCCGTCGAGCGCTTCGACGGTGACTGCGGGCCTGGTCCAGTAGCGCGAGATCAGCTCGTGCTGGCTGCCCGAGAGGAGGCTGCGACCGTCTTCGAGCATCACCACGTGGTCGGCCAACCCTTCGGCTTCGGCGAGCAGGTGGGTGCACATCACGACGGTGCGGCCGCCGTCGGTGAGTTCTCGTATCAGGGCCAGCACGGCGTAGGAGGACTCGGGGTCGAGCCCCGAGGTCGGTTCGTCGAGCAGCAACAGCTGTGGGTTGTGCAGGATCGCCCTGGCCAGCGCGAGGCGCGTCTTCATGCCGGTCGAGTAGCCACCGACGGAGAGGTGCAGTGCGTGATCGATGGCGAATCGGCGGGCCGCATCGGCGATGCGGTCCTCGGCGTGATCGACGCCGTAGAGCGCGGCGGCGTACTTCAGATTCGCCAGTCCCGTGAGCCGGTCATAGAGGGAGGGCTTGGCCGAGACGACACCGGTGGCCGATCGGACCGCCTCACCGTCGGCGACCGGGTCGAGACCGAAGGTGCGCACGGTGCCGGCGTCGGGTTCGAGCGCACCGGTCATCATCCGCAGCGCGGTGGTCTTGCCGGCGCCGTTGGGTCCGAGCAATACCGTGATGGCGGCATGGTCGACGACGAGGTCGAGTCCCGCGACGGCCTCGACCGATCCGAAGCGGCGGTCGACGCCGCGCAGCTCCACGGTCGGACCACCGACGGGGGCAGATGCGGGGTGGGCGGGCGGCCGCGTGGCGACGTCGGTCACGTGTTGTTCATCGGCGGTTCCACCGCCGAGTTGAGACTCACCCGTAACCTGTGCACGTCCACGAGCGAGCGATCGTCCACGAGGAGCTCCCCATGTCCCACCCGTCTCCACCTGATGATCTCACCCTGGTGGTGATGGCCGCCGGGTTGGGCAGTCGATTCGGTGGGACCAAGCAGCTGGCCGAGGTCGGTCCCCACGGCGAGGCGTTCCTCGATTTCGCCATCGATGATGCGGTCACCGCGGGCGTGTCCCGCGTGGTGCTCATCATCCGGACCGACATCGAGGCCGACGTCCGAGCCCACCTCTCGCGGCGCGAACGCGACGTCCCCATCGACTTCGTCCGCCAGGACGAGCTGGGTCCACTCCGAGCCAAGCCCTGGGGCACCGCCCACGCCATCCTGTCGGTCGCCCCGCTGGTGAACGGGCCCTTCATCGTGGTGAACGCCGATGACTACTACGGCGAGTCGTCCTTTCGAAAGCTCGCCGATGCGATGCACGACATGCCGAATGACCGCATCTACCTCATGGCCTTCGAGCTCGGACGCACGCTTCCGGCCACCGGAACGGTGAGCCGCGGTGTGTGCGCGACCGACGAGGGCCGGTTGGTCGAGCTGGTCGAGACCCACCTCATCGGCGGCGCGGCCGACGGTATCACCGTCGACGGCGAGGTATCGGCGCTCCGGTCCGAGACGCCCGTCTCGATGAACATGTTCGGCATGCCGGCGTCCTTCCTCGACGAGCTGCCCGCCCGCTGGAGCGCGTGGTTCGACGAGCACGGCAACGGCGACAAGACCGAGTTCCTCCTGCCGACGGTGATCGCCGAGCTCATGAGCGAGGGTAGGTTCCATGTCCAGGTGGTCACCACCGACGAGGACTGGATCGGGGTGACCAATCCCGCCGACCTCGCCGTCGCCCGGCAGATCCTCGCAACCAAGCGGGCCTGACGGGAACGATCCTGGTCGCGCCGGGGTTGAGAGCGGTACACCTGTCCAAGGAGGACACAGCATGGGAATCTTCGGGAGAGACAAGACGCAGATGGTGACCGCCGACGAGGCGTTGCCAGGTCGGTCCGCCGAGACGCCGGTACCCGCCGCCCACTTCGTGAACGGCAACCCGCTCGTCGGGCCCTTCCCCGAGGGCGTCGGCAAGATCGTGGTCGGCATGGGTTGCTTCTGGGGGGCCGAACGGAAGTTCTGGGAGGCCCCCGGCGTGTACACCACGGCGGTGGGCTACGCCGGAGGACACACCCCGAATCCGACCTACGAAGAGGTGTGTTCCGGACGCACGGGTCACAACGAGGTCGTCCTGGCCGTGTTCGATCCCGCCGTCACGAGTTTCGAGCAGTTGCTCAAGGTGTTCTGGGAGAACCACAACCCCACGCAGGGGATGCGTCAGGGCAACGACGTCGGGACGCAGTACCGCTCGGCCATCTACACCTTCGACGCCACCCAGCAGGCAGCCGCCGAGGCGTCGCGCGACCAGTACCAGGAAGAGCTTCGGGCCGCCGGCTACGGCGACATCACCACCGAGATCCTCCCCATCGGCGAGTTCTACTACGCCGAGGACTACCACCAGCAGTATCTGGCCAAGAACCCCATGGGGTACTGCGGCCTCGGTGGTACGGGCGTCAGCTGTCCGGTGGGTATCGTGGCCGAATGACCCGAGGCCGGCCGTGAACGCTCCGATGCCGTGAGCGTCATTTCGGCCGACCAGGTCGCCAAGTCTTGGGGGTCCACCTCGGTTCTCACCGACGTCACCTTCTCTGTCGGCGACGGTCTCACCGGTCTGCTGGGCAGCAACGGCGCCGGCAAGACCACACTCATCAAGCTCCTGCTCGGTCTCCACCGGGCCGATGCCGGCACGATGAACGTGCTCGGCGTCGACCCCGTCACCGCAGGGCCCGAGCTGCGTCAGCGCATCGGGTTCGCGCCCGAGCATCACCACCTTCCACCCGACGTCCATGCGGCCGACCTGGTGCGCCACATCGCCCACCTCCACGGCATCCCGGTACGGGTGGCCACCGAGCGGGCCAGCGACGTGCTCTGGGAGGTCGGTCTGGGCGAGGAGCGGTTCCGCCCGATCGGCACCATGTCGACCGGTCAGCGTCAGCGGGTGAAGCTGGCCCAGGCGATCGCCCACGATCCGCGGCTCGTCGTGCTCGACGAGCCCACCGACGGGCTCGATCCCGTGCAGCGCGACGACATGCTCGCCCTCATCCGGCGCATCGGTACCGACTTCGGCATCGACATCCTGCTCAGCTCCCACCATCTCCAAGAGGTCGAGCGGGTGTGCGACAACGTCGTGATCCTCGCCGATGGTGTGGTGCGCCGGGCGGGCAGCATCACCGAACTGCGCGGCGCAACGGCCGGTGTCGTGGTCGAGATCGACGAGCAACACGACGAGTTCGCCCGCCGCCTCACCGAGGCCGGCTACGCCGTGCAGCAGTCCCTCGACGGGCGGTTCGCGGTCGAGGGCGACCAGGTGGCCCTGGCCGTACGCAATGTGGTGGCCACGATGCAGATCGGGCTGTTGCGCCTCCAGCCCCGCACGGCATCGCTCGAAGACGTGTTCCTCGAGGAGGTCACGTGAGCGAGGCCCGCATCCACGATCAGGGCTATCGACGTTTCGAGGGGGACCGCCTCGGGGTGACGTCGGCCATCGTCGGGCTGATCACCCACGCGATCCAGCGGGTGCTGGGGTTGCGGCGACCCCTCAAGTCGAAGATCCTCCCCGGGCTGGTCCTGGCCATATCGTTCGCCCCCGCCATCGTGTTCATCGGGCTGGCCGCGCTGCTGTCGGGCACCGATGTGGCCGAGGAGATCCTGCCCGCGTACAGCGACTACTACGGCTTCATCGTCGTCGGCGTGCTTCTGTTCGCGGCGTTCGTGGCGCCCGAGGTCCTCTGTACCGACCGTACGTCGGGAATGCTGAGCCTGTACCTCTCGTCGCCGCTCACCCGCGACACCTACGTCATGGCCAAAGCGGCGGCCGTGGTCTCGGTGTTGTTGACGGTCACGGTGGCCCCGCTGCTGTTGCTCCTCGTCGCCTACACCCTCGAGGGGGAGGGCCCGGGCGGGGTGCTCGACTTCATCGAGCTGTTCGCTCGGATCCTGGCCGGTGGCACCGCGGCCGCGCTCCTGCCGGCGGCGGTGTCGCTCGGCATCTCCAGCCTCACCAGCCGTCGTTCCTTCGCCAGCGCGGGGATCATCGTCGCCCTGGTGGCCGGGTCGATCGTGGCCAACGTGCTCACCGAACCGACCGGCCTCGACCTCGACGCCCTCTTCGGCCTGTTCGATCTGTTCGGCCTGCCCTTCGAACTGGCGGTTCGCATCCTCGGAGAACGCAGTTCCGACGGCGCGTTGAGCCGCCTCGACGATCCGGCCATCGTCGCCGGGAACCTCGGTTGGATCGTCGTCTTCGCGCTGGTCACCCGATTCCAGTATCAGCGGGTAGCGGTGGACCGATGAGCGATCTGCCGGCCCCGCCGCCACCTCCGCCATCGGCTCCTCCACCGCCACCGCCACCGGCCCCGCCGCCGCCGACGGGGCCACCACCGATGATCCGCTGCGAGGGTGTGTCGAAGTTCTTCGGGCAGCTCGTCGCAGTATCCGACGTGACCTTCGACATCGGCCCCGGTGTCACGGCGTTGCTCGGCCCCAACGGTGCCGGCAAGTCCACGCTGCTGCGCCTGCTCACCGGTCAGGCGACGCCGTCGAAGGGCTCGGTCGAGATCCTCGGTCTCGACCCCCGTGGCGATCGAACCGTGGCCCAGATGCTCGGTGTGGCCCCACAGCAGGAAATGCTGTTCGACTCCCAGACGCCGCTCGAGTTCGTGGGCCTCGCCGCGACCCTCCAGGGGCTGAGCGACGCCGAGACGGCGGCCCGGGCCGCGCTCGACAAGGTCGAGCTCGATCCCGACGATCCTCGGCCCATCGCCACCTACTCCAAGGGCATGCGCCAGCGGGTGAAGCTGGCCCAGGCCATCGTGCACGATCCGCGGATCATGGTGCTCGACGAGCCCCTCACCGGCCTCGATCCCCGCCAACGGCTCAGCATGATCACCCTCTTGAAGAGCCTCGGAGCCGAAGGCCGATGCGTCGTGGTCTCGAGCCATGTGCTCGAGGAGGTCGAGCGCATCGGTTCGCGCGTGCTCGTGATCGCCAAGGGTCGACTGGCCGCCGAGGGAGACTTCCACGAGATCCGTGCCCTCATGAACGACCGTCCGCATGGCGTCGAGCTGCGCTCCGATCGGCCGCGCGAGCTGGCCATGCACCTGATCGGCGCCGGCGTCGTCGACTCGGTGTCGATCGACGGGGGGCTGCTCACGGTCGAGACCAGCGATCTCTCCTCGTTCAGTCGCGCCGTGGCCCCGATCGCCGTGGCGGCGTCGGCCTCGCTGGACGAGATGAAGCCGCTCGACGAAGACCTCGAGTCGGTCTTCCGCTTCCTGGTCGGTTCGTGATGAGCGAATCGTCGACCATCTCCCCGCCGTCGTCGGTTGCCGCGATCGTCGCCATGACGTCGATGTTCGTGCGCGAGATGGTCACCCGCGGGCGCATCGCTGCCCTGGGAAGTCTTGCCGCTCTGCTGGTGCTGCTCGGGTTCGCCGCCCGCTTCGGCGACGACCGGCTCCAGACCGGCGGCGACGTGCTGTCCGGGTTGGGATTGGGCGTCGTGGTGCCCATCACCACGCTGGTGCTGGCCTCGGCCACGCTCGGACGCCTCCGTGGCGACCAGACGCTCGTCTACATCTGGTTGCGGCCGGTGCCCCGCTACACGATGGTGGCCGCCGCCGCGGCGGCGACGCTCGTGGTGGCACTGCCCCTCTGCATCGGCTCGATGGTCGTGGCGGCGTTGCTCACGGGCGAGTCGGCGCTGATCGGCGCGTCGGCAGTTGCCGCCGTGGTCACCGTGGCCGGCTACAGCGGCGTGTTCGTTCCGCTCGGCGCAGCCGTGAAACGGTCGTTCATCATCGGCTTGGTCTACGTGCTGGTGTGGGGCGGTCTCTTGGCCAAGCTCGGCACGGGATTCGCGTCCTTGTCCGTCGAGAGCTTCGGCGTTTCGGTGATCGAGGAGATGGCCGATGTCGAGCTGTCCGGCGGCAATCTCGGGCTCACCGCTTCGGTCGTGTCCGCAGTCGGATTCCTCGCCGTGGGGGTCGCCGTTGCGACCTGGCAGCTCCGTCGCCGCGAGGTCGACTGATTCTGGTCGCTCGGGTGTACGGCGAAGCGATCCTCCGACGATGCGGTAACAATGAGGCGATGCGGCGTCGCCCCCTGTTCTCGATCCTCGCTGCGGTTGCGCTGATGCTCGCCGCGATCTCGACCGCCGATCGGGCCGGGGCTCAGGACGTGGACGAGGTGGTCGCATCGGTCGCTGCCCGTGGGTACTACCTCGAGCCGGGAGCCGACGCCGAGATCAACGAGATCGAGGCGATCACGTCCCAGTCGGTGTCCGACCGGCGACCGACCGCGGTCGTGCTGCTCACCGCCGAGCCCGACACCATCATCGAGGACGATCTCGCTGCGGCGATCGTCGAACAGATCGACGGCATCTCGGCGGCGGTGGTCCTGTGGGGTCCGGCGCCGGGCCAGCGCGGACTCGGCGCCGCCGGGCTCGAGGGGGTCTACGGCGAAGCAGAGATCGACGCAGCGGCCGACGCTGCGGTGGCCGCCAGCGTCGAAGGGTCCTCGCTCGTCGACCTGGCTGCGGCCTTCATCGGTGCGCTCCCGAGGGTCGACGAGCTCACCGAAAGTCCTGCCGACGCCGCCCCGACAACGGTGAGCGCCGACAGCGACTCCGGCGGCGGGTTCCCCTGGATCATCCTCCTCGTCCCGGTGATCGGGGTGGCCCTGTGGCTGTTCTTTCGCAGCCGCCGGCGGAAGGCGCACGGGGGCGCGGCCGATCCGGGCGAAATCGAAACTGCTCGCGCCGAGATCCGTGAACAGCTCGAGGTGGTGGCCAACGAGATCCTCGAGAACGAGAACACCGTCGGGCTGAGCGACAACGCCGCGGCGATCGAGCACTATCGCCTCGCGTCGGAGACCTACGACGACGTGGCCACCCGCCTCGACACCACCACGAGTCTGCTCAACCTCGCCGAGCTCAACGATCGCGTCGACCACGCTCGCTGGCAGATGGACGCGGCGGAGGCGTTGGTGGAGGGACGCCCGGTTCCACCGGTGCCCGAGCCCGAGAAGCCCGCCGCCTGCTTCTTCGACCCGACCCATCGTCCGGGGAGCACCGAGGCCACGGTCAAGACCCCCGCCGGCTCGAAGCAGGTCAACGTGTGCCCGTCGTGTGCCCGCAAGCTCGAACGGGGCGAGCGACCCGACCCGCGGATGATCGACGTCGCCGGTCGCCGCGTGCCGGCCGCCAAGGCCCCCAAGTCACACGGCGGAGCGGGAATGGGTGGCCTCGACATCTTCGACATCGTCCTGGGCGGCCTCGGTGGTGTTCTGGGCGGCGCGTTCGGCGGCGGGGGTGGGCGGGGAGCCGGTCCGGCCCACGATCCGGTGTCGATCGACTGGGGTTCGGCGCTGGGCAACAAGCGTCGGACCAAGACCTCCAGTGGCGTGTTCGGGCCCGATCGCCTGCCTCCTCGCACTCCCTCGCGGTCGGCCCGGGTCTCGGTTCCACGTCGCACCGGCGGCCGGTCCCGTCGCCGCATGTAGGCGCGCACGCATGGCGCACCGGTCACCTAAGCTCCACCACCGACACCTAGCTCATGGGAGAACGAGATGTTCAAGCGCATCGTCGGCTACTTGAAGACGCTGTTCCGGGTCAAGGCCGAAGGCGCCATGAACCCCGAGATCGAGATCGAACAGGCGATCCAGAGCGCCCGCGAGCAAGATCAGCGGCTGCGCAGCCAAGCGGCCAAGGTCATCGCCCATCGCACCAAGCTCGAGTCGCGCATCGAGAACGCGGCCGACGATGTCGGCGATGCACGCGAGACCACCAAGCAGGCGATCCTGCGGGCGGAGAAGGCCAAGAGCGAGGGCGACACCGCCGCCGTCGAACGCTGGACCAACGCGGCGTCGAGTCTGGCCATGAAGCTCCAGGCGTCCGAGAACAACCTCGACAGCCTCAAGGAGCAGTACGAGATCGCGGTCGCCCAGGCCGAGGAGGCGAAGTCGGCCGTGCAGCAGAACGCCATGCGCGTCGAGGAGCTCGCCGCCAAGCGACTCGAGCTGCTGGGCCAGATCGAACAGGCCAAGATGCAGGAGACCGTCAACGCCGCGGTCGAGTCGATGTCGGCGTCGATGGAGAAGGACAGCCCGTCACTGTCGAAGGTGGAAGCCAAGATCGAAGACCGTCTCACCGAGGCCAAGGCCAAGGCCGAGCTGCGGTCCGCCACCCCGGAGGGGGCCGAGACCGAGCTGCGGGAAGCGGTGTCGTTGGCTCGCGCCGACGACAAGCTCGCCGAGCTGCGGGCCGAGCTCGGGCTCGACCCCGCCGGCGAGCTCGAAGCCTGACCCGCGCGACCGCAGCCGAGTTGTGTCCCGTCCCGCCGTTTCCCCACGTCGGGAACGGTGCCGGGGCGGCCGGATAGGGTGGCGGGCATGACGCAGAACCGATACCAGCGTCGTCGCAAGCGGATGGCCATGGTCGTCACGATCATCGCCGTGCTGGCGCTGGCGTCGACGGTCATCATTCCCGCCATCATCTACATCGCCGGTAGCTGATACGTGGCCGACTTCTTCCAGAACGGGAGCATCGCGACGCTTCACAATCTGCGGGGGCGCCAGGTCGAGTCCCTCGAACAGGAGATGTCCACCTGGTCCGAGCGAGCACCGATGGCGCTCGTCATACCCTCGCTGTTCGAGGAACTCCGTCGCCCGGCCCTCACCACGATCGTCGACGAGCTCTGCGAGGTCCCGTATCTCGAGGAGATCATCATCGGGCTCGATGCGGCCGACGCCGACGATTTCGCCGAGGCCCGGACCTTCTTCTCCCGGCTGCCTCAGCGAACTCGCCTGGTGTGGAACGACGGACCACGCATGGGAGAGGTCCAGCGCGAGCTTCGAGAGGCCGGGCTGGCTCCGGAACTGGCCGGGAAGGGCCGCAATGTCTGGTATTGCCTGGGCTTCTTCCTGGCTTCGGCCCGCAGTCGAGTGGTGGCGATGCACGATGCCGACATCATCACCTACGACCGCTCGATGTTGGCGCGACTCCTCTACCCCGTGGCCCATCCCACCTTCGGCTACGCCTTCTCGAAGGGGTACTACTACCGGTCCGGCGGCGGGACCATGAACGGACGGGTCGCGCGTCTGCTCGTGACGCCGCTGGTGCGCGCCCTGAGGGCCACTCTCGGGCCGAGCGACTACCTCGACTACGTCGATGCCTTCCGCTACCCGCTGGCCGGCGAATGCGCCATGCACGCCAACCTGGCCCTCACCCTTCGTATCCCGAGCGACTGGGGGCTCGAGATCGGGCTGTTGTCAGAAGTTCACCGTCGCTACACGAACGAACGCATCTGCCAGGTCGACATCGCCGATCTGTACGACCACAAACACCAGGACCTGTCGCCCGACGACCCGTCGGCGGGTCTGCACAAGATGTCGATCGACATCTCCAAGGCCATGTTTCGCAAGCTCGCGATCTCCGGAGCAGTCTTCTCGCCCGAGGTCTTCCGCACGATCAAGGCCTCGTACTATCGCACGGGACTCGACCTGGTCGACCACTACAACGCCGATGCGGTCATGAACGGCCTGCATCACGATCGTGACGGCGAGGAACGGGCCGTCGAGCTGTTCGCCCAGGCCATCATCGAGGCCGGCGAGCAGTTCCTCTCGAACCCCATGCAGACGCCGTTCATCCCCAGTTGGTCGCGTGTGTCGGGCGCGCTTCCCGGGCTGGCCGGGCGGTTGGTGGCCGCAGTCGAGGCCGACAATCCCTAGAGCAGCGGTTGGGCGTCCGGGCGGAGGTCGGCCGGGACGCGGTTGGTGAGCCACGCGCTGGCGTAGGGACCGAGCTCGATCGTGGTGTCGTCGGGTTCGATGCGGCGATGGGCGATCAGGTCGCACCAGTCGTGGTTGGCGATGAGGTTGAGGTCGTTCCGCGAGCAGCTCTGGGGTCGATCGGTCATGTTGTGCACGGCGAAGAGGCTCTGCTTACGGTCCTTGCTCTGGCGCCAGAACCCGAACAGCGAGTCGGGGAGGTGGAGGGTGAACTGCACGGCGTTGGGGTGGAAGGCCGGTTGTTGACGGCGAATGCGCAGGAGGTGGGAGAGCCGGTCGAAGACCTGGGCGCGGATCGTCTCGGGCCGATCGAGGTCCGCCGTGACGTCGGCGTCGGACAGCACGGCTCGATTCACCGCTCGATGGATGCCCGTCTTGTCGGCCGTCTTGCGGTCGTTCGGCGTGGCGAGGAAGCTGTGAATGTAGATGGCGGGGATGCCCTCGAGGCCGAGCACGATGGCGTGGGCACAGATGAATCTCGCGATCTCGTCGCTCGGCTCCCGGCCGGGGAGCCCCGACAACAGGTCGAACAACGAGACGTTCAACTCGTAGGGCCGGGCGCTGGCCAGCCCCGAGGAGTAGAACGAGTGCATGCCACCCCGCTCGTGAGCGACCTCGACGAGGGCATCGATCTGATCGTCGGTCAGGAGCTGCTCGGCCGGTCGCACCCCCATCCCGTCGTGGCTGGCCAGGAAGTTCAGATACGTGCAGTTCAACGGGGCCGGCGGCATGCTCATCATCCACCGGCGGAGCGTCTCGGCGGAACCGTGAAGGAGGGCGTGCACGACCATCGGCGGCAGGCTGAAGTTGTAGATCATGTGGGCTTCGTCGCTGTCGCCGAAGTAGCTCAGGTTCTCGCGATTCGGCACATTGGTCTCGGTGAGGATCACCACCCTCGGGGCACGGAACTCGAGCAGGGTGTGCAGCAGCTTCACGATCTCGTGGGTCTCGGGCAGGTGCACGCAACTCGTTCCGAGCTCCTTCCAGATGTACGCCACGGCATCGAGGCGGAGGAAGCGGGTGCCGGAGCGGATGTAGAGGTCGGTGATGCGGAGGAACTCGAGCAACACTTCGGGATTGGCGAAGTCGACATCGACCTGGTCGGGGGAGAAGGTGCACCACACGTGCTGGACACCGGTGGGGGTGGGCACCTCACGGAGCAGTGGCTGGGCCCGTGGCCGCACCACCGAGCTGTAGTCGGCGTCGGGATCACACACGATGAAGAACTCACGCCCGGGCTCCTCGCCGGCCCGGAACTGCCGGAACCACTCCGACTCGGCCGACGTGTGATTCAAGATCAGGTCGACCATGAGGTTCGTCTCGTTCGCGATCGCCTCGACGTCAGCCCAGTCGCCGAGCCGTTGGGCCACCTGCGCATAGTCGATCACCGAGAATCCGAAGTCGCTGCTCGACGGGAAGAACGGCAGGATGTGCACGGTCGAGACGGCCTCGGCCAGGCGTTCGGTCACGAACCGCCGCAGCGTGACGAGCGGGGTTTCGTCGGGGGCGACGAGGGTGTCGGCGTAGGTGATGCAGATCGCGTCCGACTCGTCCCAGAGTGGTGTTCGCTCGTGCGGTTCGAGCCCTTTCGGCTCACCGGCGGCGAGGTCGACGCCGATCGCCCGGGCACACGCGCGTGCCAATTCGACCGTGTCGTGATCGGGGTAGAGAACGTCGAGGTGGGCGCGTACGCGGTCGAGCATGGTGAAGCCATCCGGGGGCGATGGAGCCCGATGGTAGAACCTCAGGCCTCGCGAGGGGCGACCAACCGCCGGACAGCCTCGGCGGTCACTTCGGCCCCTGCGCCTTCGTGCAGGTCGTGGCCGCCGCCCTCCACCACCGTGAGGCGAGCGTGCGGCAGCTTGGCGGCCAGGTACTCCATGCCTCCGATGAGCTGCGGCCGGTCCTCGGAGCCAACCACCAGCTCGACGGGCATGGTCAGCGAGTCCAGGCTCTCGATGACGACGGCATCATGCTGGAGGTTCATCTCCGCCACCGGCTCGGGAACACCGAAACGATGGGCGTTCCGGCGCGACATAGCGTTCCATGCCTCGCGTTTGGACGGGTCGCGGAACCCGGGCCCGGTGGCGAGTATGCACAATCCGGCGATCGACGGCCGCGTACGGGTGGCCGCCCAGGCCAGGCTGAGATAGCCGCCGAGCGAGTGACCCAGGAGGACGATGGGCGGCCCGGCGGTGCTGACCACCTCATCCAGGTCTTCGAGCACGCGGTCGCGGTCGTAGTCGCTCGCATTGGACGGGACCTCGCTCGTGCCGTGGCCCGGGAGATCCCACGTGATCACCGTGGCGCTCGACGAGAGCGCGCCGGCCAGCCGGTCGAAGGTGCGGTGGGTCGCACCGATCCCGTGGGTGCACACCACCGCCGGACCGGTCCCGGTCCGCTCGACGTGGACGCGCATGGCCCTCAGATGTCGGCCAGGGCCGTGGTGATGTCGTCGAGGCCGGCCTTGGCGTCGGCGAACAGCATGAGCGTGGAGTCCTGGTAGAAGAGCGGGTTGTCGATTCCTGCGAACCCGGGCGACAGGCTGCGCTTGATCACCACGGTGGTGGTCGCATGGTCGACGTCGAGGATGGGCATGCCGTAGATCGGGCTGGTCGAGTCGTCGCGAGCCGACGGGTTCACCACGTCGTTGGCCCCGACGACGAGCACGACGTCGGTGAGCGCGAACCGGGGGTTCGACTGGTCGAGGTCGAGGAGCGCCTCGTAGTCGATGTCGGCCTCGGCGAGCAGCACGTTCATATGTCCGGGCATGCGGCCGGCGACGGGGTGGATCGCGTATTCGGTGGTGATGCCACGCGCTTCGAGCGCCCGGGCCAGGTCGCGCACCGCATGTTGGGCCTGGGCGACCGCCAGCCCGTACCCGGGCACCACGATCACACGATCGGCGTAGGCGAGGGCGATGGCGACATCCTCGGGCGTGGCCCGGTTCACCGGTTGGGTGCCGATGTCGGCTGCGGCGGCGCCGCCGTCGCCACCGAACCCGGAGAACAACACGTTGGCCAGCGTGCGGTTCATGGCCTCGCCCATCTGGAAGGTGAGGATGAGGCCGGCCGCGCCGACCAAGGCCCCGCCCACGATGAGAGCGAGATTGCTGATCGCGAAACCGGCCATGGCCGCAGCCACCCCCGAGAGCGAATTCAGCAACGAGATGACCACGGGCATGTCGGCTCCGCCGATGGGCAGTACCGCGGTGACGCCGACCACGAGGGCAAGAGCGCCGAGCAGCCAGTAGGGAAGCGCATCGTCGGATGCGACTCCCCACGCCGCGAGTCCGACGGCAACCGCAGCGAGCGTTGCGTTGAACGCGGTGCCGCCGGGCATCGCGACCGGTCGTCCGGTGATCACCCCTTTGAGCTTGCCGTAGGCGACGAAACTGCCCGAGAAGGTGACGGTGCCGATCGCGATCGACAGGGCCACCACGATCGATGTCTCGGTGTCGAAGACACCGCCGGACTGCTCGATCTCCGAGAGCGCCACGAGCACCGACGCGCCGCCGCCGAAGCCGTTGAACGCGGCCACGAGCTCGGGCATGGAGGTCATCTGCACTTTCAGCGCGAGGACGGCGCCGAGGGTGGCGCCCACGACGGCACCGCCGAGGATGATGGCCCACTTGACGTCGGAGTCGAGATCGATCAGCTCGTAGACCGTGACGGCGATGGCCACGAACATGCCCAGAGCTGCGAACTGATTGCCGCGCCGGGCCGTTCGGGGGGAGCCGAGCCCCTTCAGACCGACGATGAACAAGACGCCAGCGGCCAGGTAGAGGAGGCGGATCACGAATCGGCCTTCGGTTTCCTCTTGAACATCTCCAGCATGCGATCGGTCACCAGGAACCCGCCGGCCACGTTCACCGCGGCGAACGCGACCGCGAGGAATCCGAGGATCCCGGCGAGCACGCCGCTGCCGAGCCCTCCGGCAACGAGGGCGCCGACGATCGTGATTCCCGAAATGGCATTGGCACCCGACATGAGCGGGGTGTGCAGCGTGGGTGGCACCTTGGCGATGACCTCGAAGCCGATGAAGGCGGCCAGGACGAAGACCACGATGCCGTCGACGAACTCGGCGCTCACGGCGTGCCCTCGTTGACCGCGGCGACGGGGAGGTGCATGACCTCACGGGTACGCGGATGCACGATGGCGCCGTCGTGAACGATGATGGCCGGTCCGACGACCTCGTCGTCGAGGCGGAGGGCGAATCCTCCCTCGTCGTCACGCATCCGGCCGACCAGCTCCTGGAGATTCCGCGAGTACATGGTGCTGGCGTCGGTGGCGACGCGACTCGCGAGGTCGGTCGGCCCGAACAATCGCGCCCCGTCGACGTGGATCACCTGGTCCGCCACGGTGCCCTCGACGTTGCCGCCGCTGGCGGCGGCCATGTCGATGACCACCGAGCCGCTCTGCATCCGTCCGAGCATCGAGCGGGTGACCAGGATCGGCGCGCGATGCCCCGGTACCTGAGCGGTGGTGATCACCACGTTGGCGTCGGCGACGTACTGCTCCAGGATCTGTTGTTGGCGCTGCGCGGTTTCCGCGTCGACCTCGGTGGCGTAGCCGCCTTCATCGGCGGCCTGGGTGGGGGCTTCGACGAACTTCGCTCCGAGGCTCTCGACCTGCTCTCGCGTCTCGGGCCTCAGATCGTAGGCGTGGACGACGGCTCCGAGCCGGCGAGCGGTGGCGATCGCCTGGAGTCCCGCGACGCCGACCCCGAGGACGAGCACCCGGGCCGGTCGGACGGTACCGGCGGCGGTGACCAGCATCGGCACGAGCTTGGGCGACTCGGCGGCGGCCAGAAGGGCCGCCGAGTATCCGGCCGCAGTGGCTTGGGAGGAGAGCGCATCCATCGCCTGGGCCAGCGTCGTTCGCGGTACCGCTTCGGCGGCGACGGCGGAGATGCCCTGCTGTGCGCATGCGTTGATCAGCTCCGTGTTCACGAACGGGTCGAGGAACGACATCAACACGGAGCCGGCGGCCATCATCTCGATCTCGTCGATGGCCGGCGGTCCGACGCGCAGCACGATGTCGCCGCCGTGGGCCGCTGCCGAGTCGACGAGGTTTGCGCCGGCCGCGTCGTACGCGCGATCGGGAAAGCCGGCGGCTTCGCCGGCTCCGGCCTGAACGGCGACTTCGAGGCCCCAACCGGCAAAGACCTTCACCGATGCGGGCACCGCGGCGACCCGCCGTTCGTTCGGCCCCGACTCGACCGGAATTCCGATGCGCATGAACGCGCCACGGTAGGGCATGGGTGGTGCTGGTCGAAACCTGAGGCCCGGATGAGCGTCAGATCGCCGGACGGCGAGAAACCAGGAAGACCCCGGAGCGGGGCTTCGGCGTGAAGTAGCTCGATTTCGGTGGGAGGATGTCGCCCCGGTCGGCGGCATCCATGATCGATTCCGTGGGAGTCGGCGCGAGGAGGAACCCGACACGTCCTGGCTGACAGCGGGCTGCCACCACGTCGACTCCGAGGGTGGCGGGCACATCGCGGAGGCGGGGGTCGGTTCGGGGCGAGACGATTTCCATGATCTCGGCCAGTACCCGCTCGTGGAGCCACACCACGTCGAGGCGGATTCCCCGGTCTCGGGGCACCAGCCGCCACCAACGATGGCCATGGAAGACGCCGAGGGAGCCGGCGGCGGTCGGCGCGGCATCGGCGGGATCGGTCACCTCGGTGAGGTCGGCGACCTCGGACAGAGCCGCAAGGAGCTGGTCGGTCGACCAGTCGGTGTCGACCAGGCGATGGAAGGCGACCGTGTGGAGCTGCTCGGCGGGGAAGGCCGCTCCGAGGAAGCGGTGTTGTGGACCCGGCGCGCCGGGGTGGAGCCGGTCGATGTCGTCGCGATGTCGAAGCGCGGCGGCCAGCCGGTGGTGCCCGTCGGTGACGTACAGTCGCCGACCCTCGAAGGCCTCGGTGATCTGCTCCGCGACCACGGTGGGCACTCGCCAGACGGTCTGGGCCAGGCCGCCGATGCCCTCGAAGTCGAGCAACGGATCGAGCCTGATCACCGAGTCGACCAGCGCATCGAGCCCCGGTATGGGCCGGTGGGTCAGACCGACCGGGCTGGCGGCGGCGCCGACGACGCGCAGGTGCAGCGCCAGCTGGTCTTCCCGGTCGGTGCGCGTGCGTTCATGGGGCAGCACCAGGCCGCGATCGTGAGCGACGAGGGGCACGTCGCCGACCACTGCCGTCTGGCGATGGGAGCCGGTGTCGAGACGGTAGACGTACAGCGCAGGAGGATGTTCCTGATAGGCGCCCGCCGCCAGTAGACGGTCGAGATTCGCCCGGTTCAGCGCGGCGGACTCCTCGGGCGTGCGGTCGCCGGTGGTGTCGTCGTCGTAGGCCCGGGTCACGTGGAGGAAGCTGTCGGGGTGGTTGGCCATGAACTCGTGACGGCGCGCGTCGGTGATCGCTGTCGCAGCCGGTGCCACCACCCGTTGGGCCCAATCGGCGGCCACGACGGCGGCGGTCACGGGTCTCGGCATGCGCGGACGCTACCAGCGGCGGTCCGCGACGATTTCGACGTGCGCGGCGTGAGCGAATAGCTTCGGAGCTTCCCGCACGGACCGATGAGTCGAGGTTGCGTCCAGATGAGTGCCGAACGTGAAGTCATGGACTGGTCGATCTACGGGAGGGCAGTGCGGGAACTTGCCCAGACCGTGGCCGAGGACGGCTATCAGCCCGACATCATCCTCGCGATCGCGCGCGGTGGGCTCTTCGTTGCCGGTTCGCTCGGCTATGCGTTGGCGGTGAAGAACCTGTACGTGATGAACGTCGAGTACTACACGGGCATCGACGAGCGCCTTGACGTGCCGGTGATGTTGCCACCCCATGTCGACTTCATCGATCTGCACGACTCGAAGGTTCTGATCGCCGACGACGTGGCCGACACCGGCCACACGCTTGCCCTCGTCCGCAATCATTCCATGGGCAAGGTGGCCGACGTGCGCTGCGCGGTGCTGTACGAGAAGGCACAATCGGTGGTGCGGTGCGAGTACGTGTGGAAGCGCACCGAGCAGTGGATCAACTTCCCGTGGTCCTCCGACGAACCCGTGGTCGCGCCCGGCGAGGGCCAGACCTCGGTGCGCGACGCCTGAGCGTCGGGTCGGTCCGGGTTCAGGGCAAGGGTCCTCCGCTCGCGATCGTCACCTCGGCTATCGCGTCGAGCACCAGGTCGGGGTGGGTACGAACCGACAGGTGCGTGCCGTCGACCAGGACGGTCGGCCAACCGCGTGCCGACGCCTCGGCTCGTTCGCCCTCGTAGGCGGTGCTGAGCTGCACGTAGCCGCACGGCCGGTCGGCCCATCCGGGGGGCATGGGCACACTTCGGGCGTAGAACGATCGGGGGACGCCGGGCATGTCGGCTCGGAGAGCGTCTCGGTCGGCGGGTTCGGGCAGGAGATCGACCACGATGTCGGCCGGCCACCAGTCGAGCCACGGTTGCAGCCGTCCGCCGACGGTGTGCGCGTCGAGGAGCTCGATCAGCCGGATCGGTGTGCGGTGGGAGCCCGACGAGGGCGGAACGACCGCGTCGACGAACACAGTGAGCGCAGTGGGCTCGACAGCAGCGGCGATGAGCGGCAGGAAGGCGCCGGCTCCGGAGTGGCCGACGACGACGCGCGGTGCCGGTAGGGCGGTACCGGCCGCGACGGCCGTCGAGACGTACACGTCGTGGGGTGCCTCGGCATCGGCGATGGCGGTGAGGTCGGGGAGCGCCACCGGATGGCCTCGCTGCTCGGCTCGCTCGGCCATGCGCTCCAGCGAGGATGGCCCGACGAGCGGGCTGTGCACGAGGAGGAGTGCGAGCGCCATGGCGGCCGACGGTACCGGCAGCATCGGGCCGGAACCCGACGCCGGTGCCGGCCTCAGCGGGCGGTTGCGGGTCGCCCGGAAGCGGACTTCGACTTCGGGATGGTCTTCGTCTTCGGCTCGATGCGCCTGGCCAGGGCGGTCAGCAGTGCCGACAGGGTTGCGCGGGTACGTGTGAATCGCAACGGACGGGCGCGATGGGCCTTCGTGAGCCGGCCCTCGATGTGGAGCCGGGCGGCATGGGCGGTTGCTGCTGGATGCATGAATCCGGTCTTTCGTAGGCGGTCGTCGATAGCGGCTCGGGCCAGAGGTGCTGCGAATGTCTCGAACATGGGTCGAACGCCTCCGATGCGTCGCTGCTGGTGACATGAGCGCGCCGGCGCGGTCCTGATACGCGATGGCGGTACCGGGGAAATTCCCCCCGGTGCCGGGGTTCATTAGGGTCTCGGCATGCACGATCTGGTGATTCGCAACGGCGCGCTCGTCGACGGCACGGGCGGTCCCCGACGGATTGCCGACGTCGCCATCGACGGGCACGTCATCACCGCGGTCGGAGGCGACGTCGGAGCCGGCCGACGCGAGATCGACGCCGACGGGCTGATCGTCACCCCCGGCTGGGTCGACTCCCACACTCACTTCGACGCGCAGGCCACCTGGGACCCCGAGCTCACCCCGTCGGGCTGGCACGGGGTGACCACGGTCGTGATGGGCAACTGCGGGGTCGGGTTCGCGCCGGCCGATCCGGCGAAGCGCGACTGGCTGATCGCCGTGATGGAAGGCGTCGAGGACATTCCTGGCGCCGCGCTCACCGACGGCATCCAGTGGGACTGGGAGACCTTCCCCGAGTACCTCGACGCGCTCGACGAGCACCGGTGGGTGGCCGACATCGGTACCCAGATGCCCCATGTCGCGTTGCGTGGCTACGTCATGGGCGATCGCGCGGCCGACGATCAGGGCGCCACCTCCGCCGACCTGGCCGAGATGGCCAGGCTCACGACCGAGGCGCTGCGCGCCGGTGCCCTCGGCTTCTCCACCAGCCGCACTCCGCTGCACAAGGACAATGCCGGCAACCTCGTGCCCGGAACCTTCGCGCCCACCGACGAGCTGCTCGCCATCGCCGAGGCCATCGCCGACGCCGGTCACGGCGTCTTCCAGTGTGCGCTGCACCATCCCGATGTTCCCGCGTCGACCGACTGGCTGCGGCAGGTGGCCAAGATCACCGGTCAGCCGGTGATCTTCAATCTCAACCAGCCCGACGAGCACCCCGACCTGTGGCGCGAGGAGCTCGACATCCTCGAGGCGGCTCAGGCCGAGGGCCTCGACCTGCTCGCTCAGGTGGCGGGCCGTCCGGTCGGCATCCTCGAGTGCTGGGACGGCACCGCCAACCCGTTCGTCCCACGCCCCGCAGCATGGGAGCTCGCCGAGCTGTCACGCCACGATCGGCTCACGGCACTGAAGCGGCCCGAGACCCGCCAGGCGCTCTGTGACTCCGAGCCGATCGAGCTCAGCCGGTTCGAGACCTTCGTCACCAGCGGTTGGCACAAGATGTATCCCTTCAACGGCGAGACCGACTACGAGCCCGAGCAATCGCAATCGGTGGCGGCGATCGCCGAACGCACCGGTCGACCACCGGTCGAGATCGCCTACGACCAGCTCATGGCCGACGACGGCAACGGTCTGCTGTACTTCCCGCTGTTCAACTACGCCAACGGCGACCTCGACCACCTGTGGGAGCTCCATCAGCATCCGTACACCCGCATGGGGCTCGCCGATGCCGGGGCCCACTGCGGCGCGATCTGCGATGGGGGCATGCCCACGTTCATGGTGTCGTTCTGGACCCGCGACCGTTCGCGGGGCGAACGCCTCCCGCTCGAGCACATCGTGGCCCGCCAGACGAAACAGACGGCGGAGCTCTACGGCCTGCTCGATCGCGGGGTGGTTGCTCCGGGCTACCGGGCCGACCTCAACCTCATCGATTACGACAACCTGACCTTCGATGCGCCCCGCATGGCGTGGGACCTGCCCACCGGCGCTCGGCGCTTCGTGCAGAAGGCCAAGGGTTACCGCTATTCGATCTGCTCAGGCACCGTGACGGTGCAGGACGACACCTTCACCGGCGATCATCCCGGACGGCTCGTGCGCGGTCCCCGGCGGGCGCCGACACGCTGACGACCGAGGTTGCCCGAGACGCATCCGTCGGGCGTAGCGTGCCGAGGTGACCTCCGCCGCTGATCGCGCTCGGCCCATCATGCCGCTCGTCTACGCGGTGACCATCACGGGCATCCTGTCGAACAGCCTGTTGGCTCCGGCCATCCCCGACATCCTCGACCACTTCGACAAGCCCGACAGCTCGGCCGGCCTGCTCGTGGCGGTGGGATCGATACCCGGCATCGTCGTCGCCCCGCTCATCGGCATCATGGCCGATCGTCTCGGTCGACGGGCGGTGCTGGTGCCCTGTCTGGTGATCTTCGGTGTCTTCGGTCTGGTTGCGGCCACGGCCCAGACCTTCACGGTGTTGATCCTGGCTCGGCTGGCCATGGGCTTCGGCTCGGCGGGCATGATCAACCTCGCTGTCGTCCTCATCGGTGATCACTTCCCGAATCCCGTCGAGCGAACCCGGATCATCGGTCGCAACTCGGCCGTGCTCACTGTCGGACTGGCCATCATTCCGCTCACCTCGGGCCTGGTCACCGACCTTGCCGGCTGGCGATGGGCGCTGGCGATTTACAGCCTCTCACTCGTGTCGGGTGTGGCGGCGTTCGTGATGCTCGACCGCTCTCGCCCCGCCGCCGTGGGCAGCATCCGCGAACAGCTGGGCGGGGCGCGCATCGCGTTGCGCAATCCGGTCATCATCACCACCCTCGTCGTCGGTGTGTTGTTGTTCGCACTGGTGTTCGGCGTGTTCCTCACGGTTCTGCCGAGCCACCTCGAGAACGAGTTCGGATTGTCCGCGGGCTGGCGGGGTGCGGTCATCGCCGTCCCTGCCGTGCCGTCGACCTTGATGGCGTTCAATCTCGGTCGACTCAAGTCGAGGTTCGGCCGGGCCGCCACCATCCTGGCGTGCGCACTCGGCTGGGCGATTGCCTTCACCGTCATCGCATCGGCCCCGCTGCTCGGCATCCTGTTGGTCGGCACCGTTCTCTACGGCCTTGGTGAGGGCGGGCTCATCCCGATACTCCAGGACGCAGCGGTGGGCGAAGCGCCGAGCGAACACCGGGGCGCGATCGTGGCCGTGTGGGTGAGCTCGGCGCGCCTCGGGCAGACCATCGGCCCCCTGGGGGCCGGGCTGATCCTCGCCGGAGCGTCGACGACTGCCGCGCTGTGGGTCGGCGCAGCGGTGGCGGCGACTTTGGCGGTCGGTCTGGCGTTCAGTCCCCTCGCCCGTCGCGACGCCCGGCGGCCGGGTGACTCCCCGGAAGCTACGGCTGCGTGAAGGAGCCTTTCGTCGATCTGGCGCCGGTGCAGACGGCTCGACTCCGTCTCCCGGTGCTCGGGCCGGTGGAGCTCGCCGCGTTGGTCGACGCTCCGCAGTCACTCGAGGCGTTTCGCGTTCCCGTCGGCTGGCCCGACGGGGACGATCAGTCGAATGTCCGGCGCTGGAACGAGCTCGCCGAGGACGAGGGAGCCAGTCCGTGGCGAGCGCGGGCGATCGTCGTCGGCACCGGGGACATGGTGGGCCATGCCGGGTTCCACGGCCCGCCGGTGAGTCTCGACGAGGCGCTGGCCGATCCCACCTTCGTCGGCTCGATCACGCCGTGTTCGGGTGGGGTGGTCGAGCTCGGCTACGCGATCTTCACCGGCGACCGCCGCCGGGGCTTCGCGGCCGAGGCGGCCGCCGGCCTCATCGAGTGGGCGTTCGGCACGGGTTCGGTCGACGCGGTGATCGCGACGGTTGGCGTCGACAACGAAGCCTCGCATCGGGTACTGGCCCGGGTCGGTGGGTTCGTCCGGATCGGCACGTGCAGGGACGGGCGTGGCGACGAGGTCGTGTACCGCCGAGACCGTTGATCAACGACGAAGCACGACTGCGCCGTCGAGATCGACGGCGAGCACCTTCGCATGGCCGCTTGCGGGCAACTGTGCGGCGATGGTGTCGGCCACGGCGGGATCGACGAACGCCGCGACCGACGGCCCGGAACCGCTGAGCCACGCTCCCCATGCCCCGCGCTCGGAGAGCACCTCGATGGCCTCAGCCGACTCGGGCAGGGCGTCGAGGCGGCCCGGCTGGTGAACCAGATCGCGAGTGGCCTGGGGGAGAGCGCGCGGGTCTCCGGTGGTGAGTGCCGTGACGAGCAGGGCGAGGTTGCCGAGGTTCGTGACGACGTCGTCGAGCTGGATGAATTCGGGCAGGGCCCGCCGCGAGGAGTCGGTGCCGGCGGTGGTGTGGTCGGGCACCCACACGACCACCGATGCCGCCAGCGCGAGATCGATGCGGGCCACAGTGTCGCCGGCCGTGATGACGGCGCCGCCCAGCGCGGATGCGGCGGCGTTGTCGCTGTGCCCCTCGAGGGCGGCCGCCGTGCCGAGAGCCGCCTCGGTGGCTTCGTCGTCGTCGAGTCCCAGTTGCACGAAGCCCGCGGCGGCACCCGCCACGCGAACCGATGCCGAGTAGCCGAGGCCGCGTCCCATCGGGATCTCGGTCCGGACCCACAGCGGACCCTCGCCGCCGGCCTCGGTGAAGGCCACGACGGCCGGGTGGCGGGAGTCGGCGGGCTCACCGTCACCCTCGGTGGCGACGACCGAGTAGATGTCGAGAGCCAGCCCGAGAACGTCGAAGCCAGGTCCCAGGTTGGCGCTCGAACCCGGAGCTCGTACCTCGATCACCGCCAAACGCTACCTTGGCCAACGATGCACACGACTCGTCCCAACCCACCGGCCATCGCGGCGCACAATCTCGGCCTACACGCCGACATGATCGACCAGGCCACCTACGACCGCACGGTCGAGCGCTTTCGGGACAACCGGATCGCCCTGCCGACCTTCGCCCAGCTGGCTGATCCGAGCACCATTCCGGACGAAACGTGGGCCGCGTTGGGCGGTGTCGATCGCAACGGGGCAGACCCGCGGAATCTCTTCCGTGTCCACTGGTTCAACCGCCTCGACGGCACCGGCCCCACCGAGGTGCCCGACCACGTGGTGCTGCCGCCCGAGATGACCGGCGTCGAGGCGCCGATCGCCTTGGCGCTGGGCAACCGGTTTCCGATGATCGGGGCCCACAAGGTGCTGGCGGCCTACTCGTGTCTGGTGCCCCTGGTGCTCACCGGCCGGTTCGATCCCACTCGCAATCGCGCCATCTGGCCCTCGACGGGCAACTACGCACGGGGCGGTGTGGCGATCTCCAAGATCATGGGCTGTCGCGGCGTCGCCGTGCTGCCCGAGGGCATGAGTCGCGAGCGCTTCGAGTGGCTCGACCGCTGGATCGAGGATCCGAGCGACGTCATCCGCACGATCGGCACCGAGAGCAACGTGAAGGAGATCTACGACGCCTGCGCCGAGCTCGAGAAGGATCCGATCAACGTGATCCTGAACCAGTTCAGCGAGTTCTCCAATCACCTCGGGCACTATCACGTGACCGGTCGAGCCATCGAGCGCATGGCCGAGCACGTACTCGAGGAGCGCGGGGGTGGACGCGCTCGCGGCCTTCGTCTCGGCCAGCGGATCGGCGGGCACCCTCGGTGCGGGCGACTACCTGAAAGATCGCCATGGGGCGCGCATCGTGGCCGTCGAGGCCCTCGAGTGCCCGACCATGCTCTACAACGGGTACGGCGAGCACAACATCCAGGGCATCGGCGACAAGCACGTGCCCCTCATCCACAACGTCACCAACACCGATCTCGTCGTCGGGATCAGCGACCGCTCGACCGACTCCCTCGATGCCGTGTTCAACAGTGACGCCGGGAAGGCGTACCTCCTCGATGCGGGCGTGGCGCGCGAGGTGGTCGACTCCCTCACCCACCTCGGTTTCTCCTCGATCTGCAACGCGCTGGCGGCCATCAAGACGGCCAAACAGTGGGATCTCGGTCCCGACGACCTCCTCGTAACGGTCGCCACCGACGGTTCCGAGCTCTATCCGTCCGAACGAGACAAGACGCTGGCGCGAGACTTCGACGGTGCCATCGACGCGAGCGATGCCGCGGCAGTGATCGACGAACACCTGTCCTCGGTCACCGACGACCACGTGCTCGACATGGACGAGGTCAACCGCAACCGGGTGTTCAACCTCGGCTACTTCACCTGGGTCGAGCAACAAGGCGTGGACATCGCCGATTTCGAGGCCCGCCGCGACCAGAGCCTCTGGAACGGCATACGGGGATTCCTGCCGTCGCTCGACCCGATGATCGACGAGTTCAACGCCCGTACCGGAGTGGTCGTTGCCTGACGACCTCACTTCGGAGAACCCCTTCGTTCGTTATCGCGAGCGTCTCGACGTGTATCTGGAGGCTCGTCGACGGGGATGGTCCGACGGCGAGTTCGTCGATCTGGTCGAGCGCCTCGACCGCGCCGTCGCCGCCGTCGAGGGACACGGCTTCCTTCGCACCCCGCTCGTGCCCGGTGCCGCCGTTGCGGCCGCCGCCGGTCTCCACTGCAAGCTCGTGCTGAAGGACGACACCGGCAACGTCGGCGGGTCGCACAAGTCACGGCATCTGTTCGGGTTGGCCCTCCATCACGCCATCGGCGACATCGGGGCCGGCCCGCTCGCCATCGCCTCGTGTGGCAACGCCGCGCGCTCGGCCGGAGTGGTGGCGGCGGCGTTGGGACGCGAGCTCCAGGTGTTCGTTCCCGACTGGGCCGATGCCGACGTCATCACCCGACTGACCGAGCTCGGCGCCCACATCAACGTGTGCGAGCGACGTGCGGGCGAGCTGGGTGACCCGGCGTTCTTGCGCTATCGGGAAGCGGTCGCCGACGGCGCCGTGCCCTTCACCGTGCAGGGCACCGAGGCGCCGGCGGTGATCGACGGTGGTCGGACCCTCGGGTGGGAGTTGGCCGAGGAGCTGGCGACGGCCCAAGGCGCCACTGCGGTGATCGACTCCCTGTACATCCAGGTGGGCGGGGGAGCGTTGGCCACGGCCGTGGCAATGGCCATGTTCGATGCCGTCGACAGCGGCTGGCTGGCGAAACCACCACGAATCCTGGCCGTGCAGCCCGCCAATGCCCACCCGTTGGCTCGGGCGTGGCATCGCCTGGTCGACCCCGATGGCGGCGCCGACCCCGTGGCGATCATGACCGAGGCACGGGCAAACCCCGACCGGTACATGACCCCCTGGGAGGATCCGCCCGAGAGCCTCGCCACCGGAATCCTCGACGACGTCACCTACGACTGGCTCGGGGTGGTCGAGGCCATGGCGAGAACCGGCGGCCACCCGGTGCTCGCGTCGGAGTCCGACATCGTCCGCGCGCACACCCTCATCGCCGACCACACGACCATCACCGCCAGCCCGACAGGAACCGCAGGCCTCGCCGGCCTGCTGGCCGACCCCCCCGAAACGGACAAACGAGCAGTGGTCCTGATAACGGGCAGAACCTGAACGCGAACACGAGCCGTTGGTACGGGGCAACGACGAGCGTGAGGCAGGGCAGCTCGGATGGTCTGCCGATTGGCGGAGGCGGGGCGTGGCGACGGTGTGCGAAGTGGAGTCGCGGGGGTAGGGAGGGTGCGGTGGGCCGGGGCCGCGCCGTTTGGCGTAGACCAGGCGCGGCAACGGAGCACCGCACCCGACCGGTGAAAGAAGAGACTCAGACGGAGTCGCACTCCTGGGGATTCCCCGTGTCGAACCCGGTCCGGAACCACTGCATGCGGGCTTCGGCGGATCCGTGGGTCCAGGTCTCGGGACCGGCACCGGGGTTGATGCGATCGTCTCCGACCGCGGCGGCGGCGCGGAGCCCCTCCTCGATATCGCCGGGCTCGAGCACCGGGAGCCCCTCGATGGTGTCGGTGGCAGCGAAGTTGGCCCACACGCCGGCCAGGCAATCGGCCTGGAGCTCGAGGGCCACCGACAGTTCGTTCTGCCGGCCGGGGCTCTCCTGCTGGAGCCGGCGGACGTCGGCACTGATGCCGGTGACGTTCTGCACGTGGTGGCCGATCTCGTGGGCGATCACGTAGGCCTGGGCGAAGTCGCCGGCCGCCCCGAATCGATCCTGCAGCTCGGTGAGGAACGCCTGGTCGAGGTACACCTTCGAGTCGGCCGGACAGTAGAAGGGGCCGACGGCAGCCGATGCCTGGCCGCACCCGTCGGTGGTGACGGCGGCGTCGAAGATCACGAACCCGGCCGGCGGGTAGTCGACGCCGCTCTGAGCGAACAGATCGTCCCAGAAGAACTGCACGTGATCGAAGCTGAACTCGAGGAAGGCGTTGCGTGGTGGCAGCTCGCCCTGCCTCGACGGGTCGGTGCCGGTGGCCGGCGCAAGGATGCTGCCGAAGTCGATGCCCCCGCCGCCACCCCCACTGAACAGCATCAGCAGGATGATGCCGATGATGCCGAGCCCCCCGGCACCGCCACCGATGGCCAGACCCTTGCCCCGGGCGCTGCCGCGGTACTCGGTGTTCTTGCTTCTGTAGCCGCGGGTGTACCGCATGGAACTCCTCGGGTGCGGGTCGACTCGACCGTCGACGCTTCGGGGCCGAAGGCTACTGCGAGAGCCCGGCGGTGGCGTCCTGCGTCGACGGCTGGACGAGGGTGCGCCAGAACGACCGATAGCTGGGGTGGGTGCGTTCGGTCGGCCAGTAGCCGTCTTCCTCGAGGGCGCGTTGCAGCTTGGGCACGTTCCACATGGGGATGCCCGAATCGACGTGATGGGCGAGGTGGTACCCGACGTTGTACGGCGTGAACAGGATTCGAGGGACCACCGAGGGCCGGATGTGATGGGTGGTGAGGCGCCGGTCGGGAGAACGGGTCATGCCCCCGTGCTCGGCGAGAGAACGGAGTCGGTTCACCACCCGCCAGTACGTGAGCCACGGCGCGAGCCACAACGCCAGGTAGAGCCAGGGCACCCCGAAGACGGCGAAGAGACCGAGGACGACGGCCTGACCGAGCCAGACCTTGGTTGCCCGCCATCGGTAGCCGGGGCGCAGGAGCCCCACGATGGCCGGTCGGATGTTCTTGTAACCCGAAACACCGACCGCATCGCGGGTGAGCTTGCGACGCATCGAGTCACGAGGGATCGGATAGCGGGCGTACAGAGCGAAGTCGGGTTCCTTCGGGCCGAACTCGTCGCGATGGTGGGCGGTGTGGACGAGACGGTAGGTGTCGGTTCCGTCACCGAAGGGCAGCCAGCCGAAGACCCACTGGCCGACCAGATCGTTCACCCGCCGTGAGGAGAACAACAGCCGATGCGCACCCTCGTGGAAGAGCGTGAACGCCTTGGCGAACCACGATCCCATGGCCACGAAGGCCAAGGGGTAGAACCACCACCGATCGACGGCGACGGTGGCCCACACGATCAAGAACGGCTGGGCAATGGCGGAGAGGACCGTGGCCGCATTGCGGAGATTCGGGATGCGGCGGAGCTCGGCGCGGAACTCGGGCCGGGGTCGACCGTCGGGCCGGAGGCGGTCGCTGCCCGTGAATCGTGGCAGCTCATCGAGCGATGGCGCGAGGCCTCCCGTGAATCGGGCGACGAGCTCGTCGTGGTCGATGGCCTGGGTGTCCACATCCCCAGGTTACCCCCCGGTAGCGGCTGGGTGAAGGGCGCGTTCTGCCCCTCGCCCGCGTTCTCCCGGTCCGGTAGCGTCGTGATCCCAAGAGCAAAGGAGTCACCGATGCCCCCGACAACTGACTACGCCCATGGCACACCGTCGTGGATCGACCTCTCCACCACCGATCCGGGTGCCGCGCAGGCCTTCTACGGGGGGCTGTTCGGATGGGAGTTCGTCGCCGAGCCCGCCGGTGATCGGGGCGAGTACATCATGGCGAGCCTCGGTGGTCGAAGCGTCGCCGGCATGATGAAGCAGAGCCCCGACCAGGCACAGATGGGTCTGCCGTCTCTGTGGGCCAGCTATGTGACCGTCGACGACGTCGATGCCACGGTTGCTCGGGTCGAGCCCGCAGGAGGATCGGTCATGGCGCCGCCGTTCGACGTGATGGACGCCGGTCGTATGGCCGTGATCGTCGATCCTGCCGGTGCGGTGCTGTGTCTCTGGGAGCCCCGCGCTCACCGCGGTGCAGGAGTGGTGAACGAGCACGGGGCGCTCTTGTGGAACGAGCTCATGAGCTCCGATCTCGACGCCTCGTCGGCCTTCTATGCCGACGTACTCGGATGGGGCATCGACCTCACCGACATGGGCCCCGACGCCCCGCCTTACACCGTGTACACCGTGGGCGACGACATGGTCGCCGGTGGTATGGCTCCACCAGTGGATGGCATGCCCACGTACTGGGGCATCTACTTCGCCACCGACGACTGCGATGCCACGGTTGCGCTGGCCGAATCTCTCGGTGCCACCGTGCTGGCTCCGCCGATGGACATCCCCGTCGGTCGGATGGCCTCGCTCCAAGACCCGACGGGGGCGGTGTTCTCGGTGATGACGATGGCGCCCATGGCCGAGGAGTGAGTCAATCGGTCCGGAGGAAGAGCCAACCGATCAGGGGGACCACCAGAGCCGTTCCGATCAGCTGCATGGTGATGAACAGCGGGGCGCTGGCCGGTTCGATGCCGGCGAAGGTGTCGCTGAACATACGACCGATGGTGACGGCGGGGTTGGCGAAGCTCGTCGACGAGGTGAAGTAGTACGCCGCGCCGATGAACCCGGCGACTGCGGCTGCGATCCGGTCGATCCGATCGGTGCGCACCAGGGCGAACACCACCAGCACCAGTCCCATGGTGGCCACCACTTCCCCCAGCAACAGGTTCGGGTCGCTGCGGTCCTTGGTCGACCAGTCGACGGCATCGAGGTCGAACATCAGGTTGGCCAGTACCGCGCCGGCGATCCCGCCGGTGATCTGGGCCACGATGTAGGGAAACACCTCACGGCGTTCGAGGTGGCCGAGCGCCCAGGCGGCGAGGGTCACCGCCGGGTTGAACGACGCACCCGACACGGGCATGAACACCAGGATGATCACGTAGAGGATCCCGACGGTGGCGGCGGTGTTCTGCAGCAACTGCAGTCCGACATCGCCAGGACTGAGGCGCTCGGCCATGATGCCCGAGCCGACCACGCCCGCCACCAGGAGAAGCGTGCCGATGAACTCGGCCGCCAGGGGTCTGCTCTGCACCTCGGAAACGGTAGACGACGGTCGGTCAACCCGAGGTGAACAACAGGTGGCGCGCCGGCAGAATCCGGTCGATGCGGCCCAGGCGCAACAGGGTGGCCTGAACATCGGCCAGTAGCTCGGCGGACAGGTTCTGGCCGGCGTCGGCCCATTCGGTCACCGCCCACCATTCGGCGACCGTTTCCTCGCGCAGGCCGAAGCGATCGGCGATGAGCTCGACGATGTCGACACGGGCGCTGAGCTCTGCGGCGGTGGCTGCCACGGTGGCCATCGCGTGGAGAACCTCGTCGCCCCGCTGATCGAGCACGTCGTCTCGGGCGACCGCCACGAAGGCCGGCCACGGGGTCTCCTGGATGCCGACTCGGTCGAACTCGCCGCGGTCGACCACGGGCTGGGTCATGAACCGGTCCCAGAGGAAGTAGTCGGCCTGGCCGGCGGCGAGGGCGGCGCGGGCCCCATCGATGTCTCCGACCTCCACGAAATGAGCGTCGGCGTCGGGCTGCCACCCGAGGCGATCGGCGAGCACGTAGGCCATCAGGTGTGAACCCGAACCGCGACGCGAGATCGCCGCTCGGGCACCGACCAGATCGCCGGGATCTCGAAAGCGCGAGCCGGCCGCCACGTGGATACCCCACTGGAGTGCGCTCGGGATGGCGAGCCCGACGATGTGGGCCCGAACACCTCTGCTGATGCCCTGCACCACTCCCTCGGTGAGGGCGATGGCCATGTCGAGCTCGCCGGCGTCGAGGCCAGCCAGCATGGCCCCGGTACCGCTCGGTTGATCGATCCAGCGGACATGGGGGAGACGTCTGGCCGCAATGGCCTCGTACCACGGAAGACTGACGTGTTCGGGCACACCGCCCACGCGAAGTGGCGAGCTCGCGTGGAAAGTCTCGTTCACAGGGCGTAGGGTAACGACAGGCGCGGACGGGAAGAGACGGACTCATGTTTCTGCCTGCTCCAACACGCGATCTGGCGACCGGGAAAGCGGAGGTAGAGTCGCGATCGGCGCCACGCTCCGACGGTGCACTCGTCGGGCTCCGGCCCACCGCCGCGGTCGAGATCGGCATCATCATGTCGGTGTTCCTTGCCTACAAGGCCGTGCGGTTCATGGTGCGCAACGACGCGGCAACGGCGTACGCGAATGCCCATGATCTCATCGGCTTCGAGCGCTCGATCCGGCTGTTCGTCGAGCCTGCAGTGCAATCGTGGTTCCTCCGTTCGCAGTCGGCCATCGAGGCCCTCAACTGGTTCTACGCACGCGTCCACCTGGTTTCCACGGCGGCGGTGCTGGTGCTGCTCTTCGTCGTCGATCCCCGCACCTATCTGTGGCTCCGACGCCGCCTGGTCGCCTTGACGGTGCTGGCGCTGGCCGTGCACGTGGCCTATCCGCTGGCGCCACCACGGCTCGTCGCCGGCACCGACATGATCGACACGCTGCAGCGCTTCGGACCGGCCATCTATGCGACCGGCTCGACGCTCAGTCGGGTGGCCAATCCGCATGCCGCCATGCCGTCGCTCCACTTCGGGTATGCCGTCCTCATCGCCTGGGCTCTGGTCCGCAGTCCGGCCCTCCCGCTCGGCCGATGGCTGTTCGTGCATCCTTTCGTCATGCTGGTCGCCATCGTCGCAACGGCCAACCACTACTGGCTCGATGCCCTGGTCTGCGCAGCGCTGATCGTCGTCGTCGAGCTCGGCCTGCGCCATATCGAACTCCGTGGAATGCTTCACGTTTCCCGGGGAGTTCCCTCCCGGGTGACATCGCCGATCAACGACCGGAGCAACCATGCGCACCATCACGGCCGACCTGACCACTGGATTCCAGGTCGAGATATCGAATGGGAGCCTCCGATGGTTCGCTGACGAACCGGTTGATCTCGGCGGAACCGACACCGGCCCGAACCCGTACGAGATGTTGCTCGGATCGGTGGCGGCGTGCACGGCCATCACGCTGTCGATGTACGCGCAGCGCAAGGACATCCACATCGACTCGATCTCGGTCCGCTACCACTACGAGAAGGTGCACGCCGACGATTGCTCGTTCTGCGATGACGACTCGACCGGGTTCATCGACACGGTGCGCAGCGAGATCTTCGTCGATGGCACCTTCACCGACGAGCAACGTGCGCGCCTGGCCGAGGTCGCGGTTCGGTGCCCGGTCCACAAGACGCTCGAGCGCGGCATCGTGTTCGACGACCACGTGGTGGTCGGCTGACCGCCGCACGATGCTCATGGCTGCACCGATATCACCAAGAATGGCGATTTGTCGGACCAACCGTCACGGGTAGAATTGCCCAGTGCTCGACGTACTCCTCTCGCCCAGTCGCATCGGTTGGCCGGTCGCGGTCTTCGCCACGGTGTGGTTGATCGCGTTGGGCGAGGGCGTGCGCACCATTGCGTGGGCCCGCAACGACCACTTCGCCCGGTACGCGGCGTGGACGGTGCCGTTTCGGGGTGATCGACCCGGCCGCGCCTTCGCCGCCGCCGCCGAGCAGCTCAAATCGGGGCTGCGGCCGGCTGCGGTAATGCCGTTGGTCCTCGCTCCCATGCCGATGTTGCGACCACCCGCCGACATCACCACCGCCGTCGTCGGTGTGGCCGTGCTCTGGTGGCTCGCCTTCACCACTGCCGCCGTGCTGCGAGCACAGGTGACCCTTCGCTCAGTGGGTTGACTTCGCCCGAGCCAGCTCGACCGCGTGCCATTCCCCCTCGGCGGTGCGGCCTCGTGCCTCGAGCTGCGGGTAGGCGGCGATCGCCCGCTCGACCTGGTGCCCGAGGATCCCACCGACGACGACGATTTCGGTCGTGTGCCGTGCGACGGCGGGGCCGATCCGCTCGTGCACGTCGATCGTCACGTTGACAAGAGCGATGTCGACCACCCGATCGAAGTCGGCGGCGTCGCCTTCGATCACCTCGACCCCCGCCGAAACGCCGTTGGCGGCGACATTTCGTCGTGTCGCAGCCAGGGCAGCCGGCTCGTTGTCGATCGCGAGGATCGGCGATGCCCCGAGGACGGCGGCGGCCACGGCCACGACTCCCGTTCCGCAACCGATGTCGGCGACGGCCCGCCCTTCGACCGCGAGGTCGGCCAGAACCGTCAGCATCAACCGGGTGGTCGCGTGGGCGCCGTGGCCGAAGGCGCCGCCCGGGTCGATCGACAGGGCGATGGCGCCGGATGAGGTGTCGCCGTCCTCGTCGTGAGCCCAAGGCGGCGTGATGAGGAACGGCCCCACGCGTGAGGGCGCGGCGAACGGTCGCACGACTGGCGCCTCGGCGTCGGCCAGGGTGGCGGCACCCGGAAACGCATCCTGTGGCGGCGCGCCTTGGAAGGTGGCGACGAGCGCAACGTGCGCGGCGTCGATCGCCAACTCCTCGATGCCCAAGGCGCCGGCCGCCCACAGTCGGCCCGACTCGACGTCGATGTGCTCGGTGGCCACGACGAGTCGCAGCCGCAACGTCAGCTCCTCCCGGCCGCAGCCGCCGACCGCGCCGACTTCGCGTCGTGGGCGGGGTAGGAGCGCCAGACGATCGCCGCTGCGATGAGGCCGAACACCGTGGCCACCGTGAAGGCGAGGGTCATGCCTTCGGTGAAGGCGTCGCCGGCGCTCTGGACGAGCGCCAGGGCCTCGGGCCCATCGAGGCCGCCCGCCACCTGAAAGGCCCCACCCACCGAGTCACGAGCCGCTTCGGCCAGCGGTTCGGGCAGTCCGTCGGCCGACGAGCCGAGGGCCGACCGGTAGCCACTGGCCATGAGGGTGCCGAGTACGGCGATGCCCAGGGCGCCGCCCACCTCGCGGGTGGTGTCGTTCACTGCCGAGCCGACGCCGGCCTTGCTCTGGGGCAACGAGCCGAGGATCGCGCCGGTTGCGGCCGGCATGAGCAGGGCCATACCGCCCGCGATCAACACGATGCCGACGGCCGTGAACAGATAGGGAGTATCGGACTCGAGTTGGCTCAGGACGAAGAACCCGATCGCCTGCACCACCAATCCGAGGGTGATGGCGCCTCGGTTTCCGATCCTGCCGGCGACGTTCGGCGAGCGGGGCGCGATGACGACCATGGTGGCCGCAAACGGCAGGTTCCGGAGACCGGCACCGAGAGGGCTGTGACCCTGGGTGAACTGGAAGTACTGAGTGATCAGGAAGAACATGCCGAACATCACCGCGAACGATGCGCTGATCGTGAAGCTGCCCAGGGCGAACGGGCGCACCCGGAACAGGCGCGGGTCGAGCATGGGGAACGTCGTCGTGCGCTCGAACACCACCCAGCCGACGAGGAACACCGCCGCGGCGACGAACCAGCCGATGGTGCTTCCCGTCGCCCATCCGTTCTCACCGCCCGCGATGATGGCGTACACCAGCGCGCCGAGGCCCGCGATCGACAACAGTGAGCCCACGAGATCGAGAGGCCGTTCCTCGTCGTCACGAGAGGTGGGTACCAGCGTCGAGATCAGGCCGAAGGCGATGAGCGCGATCGGGACATTGATGAAGAAGATCGAACCCCACCAGAACTTCTCGAGCAGAGCACCGCCGCCGATGATGCCGATGGCACCGCCGGCCCCCGCGAAGCCCGACCACACCGCAATGGCCTTGACCCGTTCGTGCGGTGGGAAGACCTCGGTGAGAATCGACAGGGTGGCGGGCATGACGAGCGCCGCTCCGATACCCATGCTGCCCCGCGCGGTGATGAGGGTGATCGGCGAGTCGCTGTAGGACGCCCAGAATGCGCCCGCGGTGAAGATGGCGAGTCCGGTCAACAGTGCGCCCTTGCGACCGTAGCGATCGCCGATTGCACCCGCAGGCAGCAACAACCCGGCGAACACGAGGGCATACGAGTCCACGATCCAGAGCTGTTCGGTCTGGCTCGGCTCGAGGGCGGTGATGATGGAGGGAATGGCGATGTTCAGCGAGCTGACACCGGCCACCACCAGGATGAGGCAGCCGCACATGATGCCGAGGATCTGCCACTTGCGCGGATGGCCCGCCGGAAGCTCGTCGAAGTCGGTGCCGGGTTCGGGCCGAGACTGCATCAGCCGAAGATAGTGGGCACGCGATCGGCCCACGGCGCCGCCGTCTCGATCTGGGCCGCGAGGCGGATGAGCAGCGCCTCGTCGTCGATCGGTCCCACGAATTGCACTCCGACCGGAAGGCCGTCGTCGGTCGCGTGCAGGGGCAGGGAGATGCCGGGTTGACCGGTCACGTTGAACTGTGGCGTGAACTGCAGGATGCTCGTGAGCCGCTCGGTGCCGAGCTCGGGATCGCGGAGCCAGCCGATCGGCGGTGGTGGCACGGCGATCACCGGGGTCACCAGCACGTCGTAGTCGTCCCACCAGGCATGCATGCGACGCGACCATGAATGCAGCCAGCTCACCGAGTTGATGTAGGTCGACGCCGGGATGGTCTTTCCCACCGCCGCCATGAACCAGTTGTCGGCTTCGACGTCGGCCTCGGTCAGCTCGCGCCCCAAGGTGACGGCGTGCTTCTCGAAGTCCGCCGCCATCGACGCGGCCACCGCGGTGATGAAGTGGTGGGGGAACTCGGGGTCGGCCATGGGCGGCGGATGCGCGACCTCCACGCCGTGGCCGAGGCTCTCCAGAAGACTGCCGGCCCGCTGCACCGCGTCGACGCAATCGACGTGGGTGTCGACCGACTCGTGGGTCGGGGCGATGCCGACCCGCAGTGGCCCGGGATCGACTCCCACCTCGGCGGCAAAGGGTCGCAGTGGCGGCGGAGCAGCGTAGGGGTCGCCGGTACGGCGGCCCTGCATCACGTCGAGGATCGCGGCCGTGTCGCGAACGGTGCGCGAAACCGCACCGTCGGTGGATGCACCGGCCCACGACTCACCGGCGCCGGGTCCGAGGGAAACACGTCCTCGGCTCGGCTTGAGCCCGACGATGCCGCATTCGCTGGCCGGGACCCGTATCGATCCGCCGCCGTCACTCGCATGGGCCATGGGCACCATCCCTGCCGCGACTGCCGCGGCGGACCCTCCCGAGCTTCCGCCGGCGGACCGATCGGTGTCCCACGGATTGCGGGTCGCCCCGAACGCGGTCGGCTCGGTGGTGACCGTGCTCCCGAACTCGGGCGTGTTGGTGCGACCCAGCGTGACGAGGCCGGCACCTCGGATCGACTCGTACATGAACGAGTCGTGGTCGGCCCTGACGTCGGCATCCTTCATGGCCTGGCAGCCGAGCTGCAGCGGCTCGCCCGCCACGGCGCAGCGGAGGTCCTTCACGAGGAACGGAACGCCGCGAAACGGGCCATTGGGCAGCTCACCGACGGCTTCGGCCCGTGCCGCCTCGAACCGCTCGTGGATCACTGCGTTCACCGCGGGGTTGGTGCGTTCGATTCGTGCGATGGCCTCGTCGACGAGCTCCAACGGGGAGGCCTCGCCTCTGGCGACGAGAGCGGCGAGCGCGGTGGCATCGAGATGGGGACTGGGCATTGGCGAACCGTACCGGCCGGGGCCGGCCCGGTCGAAGTGAGTGCCCGAGCGACCTTCTGTAGGATCGGCGCCATATGACACGCGTGATCGAAGGCGTCGAGGTGGCCGAGCTCTACACCTCCGCCGACCGGCCTGCGCCATTGGCCGGAGCCGACAGCGGACGCTCGGCTCGGCGTTGGCAGATCCGTCAGCGTCACGCCGGTGCCGATCCGGGGTCGGTCAACGCCTCGGTTCTCGACGACCTGATCGGCGGCGTCGAGGCCATCGAGCTGCACGGTCTCGACGCCGGCGACATCAAGGCGGCATTGGCCGGGGTCGAGCTCGACATCGCCCCCATCTCGCTGTCGCCCGACGCCGACGGATCCGGCGCCTGGGCGTTGATGGGTCTGTGGGCCGACGAGGTCGCCGACGACGCCTGCGCCGGCGCCTTCGGCATCGATCCGCTGGGTGCCGGAGCCGCGCTCGATCCTGTCGCGGCGGCGGCGCTGGTCGCGGCGGCCACAGTGAGCGTCGAACGGTTCCCGCAGGTCCGCTCGGTCGGCGTCGACGCCTCGAGATACCTCGAAGCGGGCCACGCGCTCGAGCTGGGCTTCTCGCTCGCCACCGCCGTCGAGTACCTGCGGGCCCTCGACGAGGGTGGTCTCGGCATCGACGACGCGGTCGGGGAATTCGAGTTCACCTACGGCGTCACCGCCGATCAGTTCGTCTCCATCGCGAAACTCCGCGCCGCCCGTGGGTTGTGGCACCGAGTGGTCGGCGTGTGCGGCGGCGATCCCGGCCGAGCCCGCCAACGTCAGCGAGCGGTCACCGCGCCGCCTCGTGGCGAGGACCCGTGGAGTGACGTGCTGCGGGCGACGACAGCATGTTTCGCCGCGGGTGTCGGCGGCGCCGACGCGGTGACGGTGCTCCCCTTCGATCACGCAGCGTCGGGCGACTACTCCGCCGGCTTCGCTCGGCGCATGGCCCGCAACACCCATCACCTCCTGCTCGACGAAGCCCACGTTGCCGAGGTCGGCAACCCTGCGGCCGGCGCGCCCTTCGTCGAGTCGCTCACCGACGCGTTCGCCCGTCGGGGCTGGGCCGTGTTGCAGGCCGTCGAGGCGGCAGGAGGCATGGGCGCGGCCCTCGAGTCGGGGTTCGTCGACGACCAGCTGGCCTCGGCGACCGAGGCGGCATCGTGATCCCGTCGTTCGCCGCCGTTCCGTTGACCGACGCGACGCCTGGGCGCGAGCCGGAGGCGGACGGGCCGTCGGACCCGTGGATCACCCCCGAGGGCATTGCGGTTCCGCGCCGAATCACTCCCGCCGATGGCAGCGAGGTCGATGCCGTCGATCTGGTTTCCGGCGAACCACCGTTCGTACGGGGTCCCTATCCGTCGATGTACCTCGGGCGGCCGTGGACGATTCGCCAGTACGCCGGGTTCTCCACCGCCGAGGAGTCGAACGCGTTCTACCGACGCAACCTCGCTGCGGGCCAGAAAGGCCTGTCGGTCGCCTTCGACCTGGCGACGCACCGAGGGTACGACTCCGATCATCCTCGCGTCTCGGGCGACGTGGGCATGGCCGGCGTCGCCATCGACTCCATCCTCGACATGCGGCAGCTCTTCGACGGCATCCCGCTCGACGAGATGAGCGTGTCGATGACCATGAACGGTGCCGTGCTCCCGATCATGGCGCTGTACATCGTGGCCGCCGAGGAGCAGGGCGTGGCCCCTGCGCAACTCACCGGCACCATTCAGAACGACATCCTCAAAGAGTTCATGGTGCGCAACACCTACATCTACCCACCGGCGCCGAGCATGCGCATCGTCGCCGACATCTTCGCCTACGCCAGCGCCGAGATGCCGCGTTTCAACAGCATCTCCATCAGCGGCTATCACATGCAAGAAGCCGGAGCCACCGCCGACCTCGAGTTGGCCTACACCCTCGCCGACGGTGTCGAGTACCTCCGCACAGGGGTGGCCGCGGGGCTCGACATCGACGCGTTCGCGCCCCGCCTCAGCTTCTTCTGGGGCATCGGCATGAACCTGTTCATGGAGATCGCCAAGCTTCGCGCCGGGCGTCTGTTGTGGTCCGAGCTCGTCGGCGGGTTCGGTGCCACCGACCCGAAGTCGCTGGCCCTGCGCGCCCACTGCCAGACCTCGGGCTGGAGCCTCACCGCCCAGGACCCCTACAACAACGTGATGCGCACCTGCATCGAGGCGATGGCGGCCACCGCCGGCGGCACGCAGAGTCTGCACACAAACTCCTTCGACGAGGCGTTGGCGCTTCCCACCGACTTCTCCGCGGCGATCGCGAGGGAGACGCAGCTGTTCCTCGCCCGTGAATCGGGCATCTGCGACACCGTCGACCCGTGGGGTGGCAGCTACCTGATCGAGTACCTCACCCGGCACCTCGCCGAACGGGCCCGCACCCACCTCGCCGAGATCGACCGACTCGGGGGCATGGCCGCCGCCGTCGAGGCGGGTATCCCCAAGCTCCGCATCGAGGAAGCGGCCGCCCGAACCCAGGCGCGAATCGACTCGGGCGCCCAGGTGGTCGTTGGCATCAACACCTATCGCGTCGGCGACGAACCCGAAGTCGACGTCCTTCGCGTCGACAACTCCGCGGTTCGGCGCGCTCAGCTCGAAAAGCTCGCCCGTCTCCGAGCCGACCGGGACTCCGATATCGTCGCCGATGCCCTGGATGCGCTCACCGCCGGAGCGGCCGGCCGCGAGAATCTGTTGGCGCTCTCGATCACGGCAGCCCGGGCAGGAGCTACCGTCGGCGAGATCAGTGCGGCGATGGAGAAGGTGTTCGGCCGTCACGTCGCCGACGTTCGAGTCGTCTCGGGGGTGTATCGAAGCGAAGTGGGAGCCGATTCCGAAGCCGTGCACGAGGTCCGGGCCGCCACCGATGCGTTCGCACAACGTGCGGGGCGTCGACCGCGGGTGCTCATCGCCAAGATGGGCCAGGACGGGCACGATCGCGGCCAGAAGGTCGTGGCAACGGCCTTCGCCGACCTGGGTTTCGATGTCGACATCGGGCCGCTGTTCCAGACGCCGGCCGAGGTGGCCCGCCAGGCTGTCGAGGCCGACGTGCACGTCGTCGGCGCGTCGTCGTTGGCGGCCGGTCACCTCGCGCTCGTACCCGAGCTGAAGGCCGAACTGGAAGCGCTCGGACGTGGTGACATCCTGATCGTGGTGGGCGGCGTGGTCCCACCTGCCGATGTGCCGACCCTCCTGGAGATGGGCGCGGCGGCGGTCTACCCACCCGGCACCGTCATCGCCGACACCGCGCTCGATCTTTTGGCCAAGCTCGGCTGAGATGGTCGACATCACCGACCTGTCCGAGGCGGTGCGGTCCGGCGATCGCACCGCAATCGGTCGGGCCATCACCCTTGTCGAGTCCGAGCACCGCGAGCATCGGTCCGATGCCGACGCCCTGCTCGTCGCACTCATGCCCTTCAGTGGCAACGCCACGCGTGTCGGGATCACCGGACTTCCCGGCGCCGGCAAGAGCACCTTCATCGACGCCCTCGGCACCCAGCTCACCAGCGCCGGAAAGCGGGTGGCGGTGTTGGCGGTCGACCCGTCGAGCTCGATCCACGGAGGCTCGATCCTCGGCGACAAGACGCGGATGGCGCGACTGTCCAACGATCCGTCGGCCTTCATCCGGCCGTCGCCGTCGTCGGGAGCCCTCGGCGGGGTCACCCGCCACACGAGAGAGACCATGGTGGTGCTGGAAGCGGCCGGCTACGACGTGGTGCTGGTGGAGACCGTCGGTGTGGGTCAGTCCGAGACCACGGTGCGCGACATGGTCGACACCTTCGTGGTGTTGGCCATCGGCGGCGCCGGCGACGAGCTCCAGGGCATCAAGAAGGGAGTGCTCGAGCTGGCCGACATCGTGGTGGTGAACAAGACCGACGGCGACCGCGTCACTGCGGCCGAAACCGCAGCCCGCGACATCACCACCGCCCTCCACCTCGTGACCCCGCCCACCGCCGCCTGGCAACCGCCGGTTCTCACCGCCAGTGCCCTCCACGAGGAAGGGCTCGACCTCGTGTGGGGCCAGATCGGCCGGCACCGTGACATGCTGGTGGAGACCGGCCAGCTCGAGGAGCGCCGCCGCCGCCAGCTCGTGCGGTGGATGTGGTCGATGGCCGACCAGGACGTGCTCGAACGGTTCCGCTCAGATGCCGGTGTTCGCCGGGTGGGCGCCGAGGTCGAGGCCGCCGTCCTGGCGGGTGAGCTGAGTGCCCCCGAAGCGGCCGAAAGGATCCTGCGGGCCTTCGGGACGACCGACCGCTGAGCGGTCGGTGTCGATCACACTCCCGGCAGGGAACGCTGCGGAGCCCGGACTGCGCCGTCGGTCGACAAGCGCCCCACATCGAGCAACTCGCCCACGAGACGGGCGATGGGGCTGCGTTCGCTGCGGCTGAGGGTGATGTGGGCGAACAACGGGTGACCGCGGAGTCCGGCGATCACGGCGGCCACACCGTCGTGGCGGCCGACGTGGAGGTTGTCGCGCTGGGCGACGTCGTGAGTGAGCACCACGCGGCTGTTGTGGCCCAGGCGGGTGAGGGCGGTGAGCAGCACTCCTCGTTCGAGGTTCTGGGCCTCGTCGATGATCACGAAGGCATCGGTGAGGCTGCGACCCCGGATGTGGGTGAGCGGCAGGACCTCCAACTGCTGGCGTCCGAGCACCTCGTCGATCACGTTCTCACCCACGATCGCCTCGAGCGCATCGATCACCGCAGCGCTCCACGGCGCCATCTTCTCGGTCTCGTCGCCCGGCAGGTAGCCGAGGTCTTGGCCGCCCACGGCGTACAGCGGCCGGAAGACCAACACCTTGCGATGGGTGCGGCGTTCGAGCACCGCCTCGAGCCCGGCGGCGAGGGCGAGAACGCTCTTGCCGGTTCCGGCGTTGCCTCCGAGCGACACGATCCCGATGCTGTCGTCGGCCAGCAGATCGATGGCGACGCGCTGTTCGGCGTTGCGGCCTCGCACGTCGAACAGCGCACCGTGGGGGCTGATGAGCTTCACGGTGCCGTCGGCGGTCACTCGTCCGAGCGCCGATTGCGAGCCCGAGGTCAGCGCCACACCGGTGTGCACGGGCAGGCCCTGCGCCAGGTCGATGTCGGCGATGCCGTCGGCGAAGAGATCGTCGATGTCGAGGGAGTCGACGTCGAAGCTGAAGAACCCCGACCACTCCGGACCCGAGCTGAGCTCGTTGCGGTACTCCTCGGCTTCGAGACCGACGACGGCAGCTTTGAGCCGCAGCGGCAGGTCCTTCGAGACCAGGACGACACGTCCGTCCTCTCGGTCGAGGTTGTAGGCAACGGTGAGAATACGCGAGTCGTTCGACCCGTCGTTGAACGCCTCGGGCAGACCCAACGGATCGACATGGTTCAGCTCGACGCGGAGGGTGCCACCCTCGGCCGCGATGGGTACCGGGCGGTCGAGGCCGCCGCCGGCGATCCGGATCGACTCGAGCGAGCGCAGTGCGGTGCGCGCGGCCCAGCCGAGATCGGGATGGTGCCGCTTGGCCTCGAGCTCGGTGAGCACGACCACGGGGAGGACGACATCGTTGTCCTCGAATCGGAAGAGCGCATTCGGATCGGCCAGGAGAACCGACGTGTCGAGAACATACGTTGTCGTAGAGGTCATGTTGTTCTCGACGCTAAACCATCGCGAACGACAACCGTGTGATTTGGAGATGAAGGTTCGGTGACAACGGACCGAAAACAGTCGACGCCCGGTGCCGAAGCACCGGGCGCAGACCGGGAGTGTTGGGGAGGTGGGATCTGTAGTGGCTAGAACTCTTCGTCGAAGGCGACGTCGCCCTCGACGCCGACCTGGTAGGCCGACACGGTGCGTTCGAAGAAGTTGGTCAGCTCCTGCACGTCCTGGAGCTCCATGAAGCTGAACGGGTTCTTCACGCCGAACTGCTTGGGCAGGCCGAGCTGGACAAGGCGTTGGTCGGCGACGAACTGCAGGTAGGTGCGGGTGTCGGCGATGCTCATGCCGGGGATGCCCTCGCCGAGAACGTCGGCCGCGAACTGCAGCTCGCAGTCGATGGCCTCGTTCATCATGTCGAGGATCGAGGCTTCGAGTTCGGCATCGAAGAGGTCGGGCTCCTCGGCGCGAACGGTGTTCACCACCTCGAAGGCGAAGTTCATGTGGCAGCTCTCGTCGCGGAACACCCAGTTGGTCCCCGCGGCAAGCCCATTGAGGAGTCCCTTGCTGCGCAGGAAGTACACATAGGCGAAGGCCGCGAAGAAGAACAGGCCCTCGATACAGGCGGCGAAGCAGATGAGGTTGAGCAGGAAGCGCTGGCGGTCCTCGCGGGTGTGCAGCTCGTCGAGGTCGTCGATCGAGCCGATCCACTTGAAACAGAACTCGCCCTTCTTGCGAATCGAGGGGATGTTCTCGATGGCGGCGAAGGCGGCTTCGCGCTCTTTGATGTCGGGGATGTAGTTGTCGAGCAGCGTGAGGTAGAACTGCACGTGCAGTGCCTCTTCGTAGAGCTGGCGGCTCAGGTACATGCGGGCTTCGGGTGCATTGATGTGCTTGTACAGGTTCAGGACGAGGTTGTTGGCCACGATCGAGTCGCCGGTGGCGAAGAACGCCACGAGTCGCCCGATGAGGTGCTTCTCGGCCGGCATCAGCTTGCGATCGAGGTCGACCAGGTCGTCGCTGAAGTCGATCTCGTCGACGGTCCAGGTGTTCTTGATCGCATCCTGGTACATCGCGAAGAACGCCGGATACCGCATGGGGCGCAACGTCAGCTCGAACCCGGGGTCGAGGATGTTGGTGTTGCGGGCCTGAACGGCCGCGCCCGCCTCGGTGATGACCGATTCGGGTTCGTGGATGACGGGTTCGGTGAGGGCCATGGAGATCGTTCCTTGTCGCTAGTGGCCGGCTACTGACAGGCTTCGCAGGATTCGGGGTTCTCGAGCGAACAGGCCAGCGCCTCGTCGTCGGTGAACGACTTCGGTGCCGCCTGGGGCTCGCCACCGTCGGTGGGCGCCTCGGTGGTGGTCTTGTTGATGCGGGTGGCCGGGCGAGATCGTAGGTAGTAGGTGGTTTTCAGGCCCTGCTTCCAGGCGTACATGTACATGGAGCTGAGCTTGCCGATGGTGGGCGACTCCATGAACAGGTTGAGGCTCTGGCTCTGGTCGATGAAGGCGCCACGATCGGCGCCCATCTCGAGCAGCGCCCTCTGGGGGATCTCCCACGCCGTGCGGTAGATCTCCTTCAGGTCTTCGGGCATGCGGGGCACGTCTTGCACCGAGCCCTCGCTGCGCTTGAGGTCGCTGATCATCGTGTCGTCCCAGAGGCCACGGGCCTGGAGCTCTTTGACCAGGTACCGGTTGATCTGCATGAACTCGCCCGAGAGCGTCTCGCGCTTGAACAGGTTCGACACCTGGGGTTCGATGCACTCGTAGCAGCCGGTGATGCTGGCGATGGTGGCGGTGGGGGCGATGGCGATGAGCAGCGAGTTGCGCAGGCCGACCTCGGCGATACGGGCTCGCAGGGCGTCCCAGCGCTGGATGTCGGTGGGCGTGACACCCCAGAGGTCGAACTGGAGCCGGCCTTTGGCCGCCTTGGTGTCGGCGAATCCGGGGTGCGGGCCGCTGGTCTCGGCGAGGTCGGCCGACGCCGCAAGGGCGTTGAAGTAGATCTCCTCGCTGATGCGGGCCGAGATCACCCGTGCCTCGGCGGAGTCGAAGGCCAGGCCCAGCTTGAAGAACACGTCCTGGAGGCCCATGAGGCCGAGGCCGACGGGCCGCCAGCGCGAGTTCGAGGTCCCGGCTTCGTCGGTGGGGTAGTAGTTGATGTCGATCACCCGGTCGAGGAACGGGACGACCTGGCGCACGACCTGGCCCAGGCGGTCGTAGTCGACCTCGCCCGCCTCGGTGTTCACGAACGCTCCGAGGTTGAGTGACCCGAGGTTGCACACCGCGGTCTCGTCCTGGCTCGTGACCTCGATGATCTCGGTGCAGAGGTTCGACAGGTGAACGGTGCGCGGCGTGCCGTCGGCATCGACGCCGCTCTGGTTGCACTTCTCGTTCGACGAGTCCTTGAACGTCATCCAGCCGTTGCCGGTCTGGGCGAGCGTGCGCATCATGCGCTGGTACAGGTCGCGGGCGGGGACCTGTCGCTCGTAGAGGCCGGCTTCCTCGGCGTCGTGGTAGGCCGCCTCGAACTCGGCGCCGTAGAGGTCGGTGAGGTGGGGCACCTTCTTGGGATCGAACAGGCTCCACTGCCAGTCGTTCTCGACCCGTTTCATGAACAGGTCGGGGACCCAGTTGGCGATGTTGAGGTTGTGGGCCCGGCGGGCGGCGTCGCCCGTGTTCTCCTTGAGCTCGAGGAAGTCGTCGATGTCGGCGTGCCACGTCTCGAGATAGACGCAGGCGGCGCCCTTGCGGCGACCGCCCTGGTTCACTGCGGCCACCGAGCTGTCGAGGGTCTTCAGCCACGGCACGATGCCGTTCGACAGCCCGTTGGTGCCCTGGATGAGGCTGCCCTTGGAGCGCACCCGGCTCCAGGCGACGCCGATGCCGCCGGCAAACTTCGAGAGGCGGGCGATGTCGGTGTAGCGCTTGTAGATGCCTTCGAGGCTGTCGTCGGGCGAGTCGAGCAGGTAGCAGCTCGACATCTGCGGGTGGGCGGTGCCGGAGTTGAACAATGTCGGCGAGCTGGGGAGGTAGGCCAACGACGACATGAGGTCGTAGAAGGCGATGGCCTCGTCGGCGTTGGTCGCCAGGCCGCACGCGACCCTCAGGAAGAAGTACTGCGGGGTCTCGATGACCTGACGATTCTCCGGGTGGCGCAGGAGGTAGCGGTCATAGACCGTGCGCAGGCCGAAGAACTCGAAGAGGCGGTTGCGGTCGGAGCTGATGGCGGCGTTGAGGGCCGGGGCGTTGGCCTCGACGAAGGCCGCGGTCTCCTCGCCGATGAGGCCCAGCTTGTGCCCGACCGAGATCGACTCGCTGAACCACGGGATGTTCTGGTTGCGGACCTCCTTGTCGACGTAGGTGGCCAACAGGCGGGCGGCGAGCTTGGAGTAGGTGGGCTCCTCGATGATGAGGCCGGCAGCGGTGCGGATCGACAACTCGTCGAGCTCCTGGGTGGTGGCGCCGTCGGCGAGGGCCGAGATCGTACGGGTGGCCACCCGCATGGGATCGACGCCGAGCAGACCCTCCCCGCAGCGGGCGATGGCGTTCACGATCTTGTTCACGTCGACGGGCTCGAGGGTGCCGTTGCGCTTCCTGACCCGCATGCCCACCTGGGCGTCGTCGCGCAGATCGATGCTGTCGTCGCTCAGTTTCAGACCCGTGCGAGCGGTCGAGGTGTCGGTTTCCTCGCCGATGGCCGTGTTCTGGGTGATCGCCACTTCTCACTCCCGTTGTTGCGTTTGCGGTCGACGTTGTGGGTGGCGGTGGGCCGCCCGTGGAATACGTTTGGGCTCGGGACCGCTTTCTGCGGTACCGGGCAGGCTTGCGCGCCGTCGATTCAACCGGTCTGCGGTCCGACCCTCGAACCCCTCGCTTGACACAAGCGAATGGGTCGCCCCCGGACACGCACCACAACCGGTTGTGGTGACGGATGTGTAATTACAGCCGCGGAATTACGACGGCGCAAGTTCTCTGGGCAGAAAATCCGAGATTTCTCGCAAACGGGCTGCTCGCTGCCCTCTCGGTGGCGGTCCGGAGTAGCGCATCGGTCCCGGATTCGGGCGGTGGCGATCAGTCGAGGGTGACGACCCGTTCCACCGAGGGCACCGCATCGTGGTCGGCGTGGCTCACCCACACCGTGGTCGCGATCTGGGTGGCGATGAGATGACGCAGCTCGGCGCGGACCCCGCTGTCGACCGCCGACAGCGGCTCGTCGACCAAGAGGATGGGTCGCTGCGGGGCGAGGGCCCGAGCCAGCCCCACCCGCTGTGCCTGTCCGCCGGAGAGCTCGGCGGGCCGTCGATGGGCGAGGTCGGCCGCACCGGTGCTCTCCAGCGCCTGGAGCGCACGGGCTCGCCGGCTCGATCCGTCGACCCCGTCGGCGCGGAGTCCGAACATCACGTTGGACAACACGTCGAGATGGCCGAACAGTCGCGGCTCCTGGAACGCCATGGCCACCGGCCGCTGGTGGGCCGCGACGAAGCGCTCGCTGCCGCGGTCGTCGACCACCACGTCGCCGAGGCGGACGGAGCCGTCGACCATCGCATCGAGCCCCGCCAGGGTCCGCAACAGCGTGGTCTTGCCGGCACCATTGGGCCCGCGCACCATCACCGTGGCGCCCGACTCCACGCAAATCTCCATCGGCGCCCGGAAGTCACCCCGCCCGATCACGCCATCGAGTTCGATCTGCATCAGCGTGCTCCGAGGCGGCCGCGTAGCGCGAAGAGCACGCCGAAGGCGACGACCAACAGCAGCAGGCTGAGGGCGAGCGCGGCCTCGGGGTCCGATTCGAGGGCGACGAAAGTGGCCACGGGAAGCGTCTGGGTGCGGCCCGGAAGGTTCCCGGCGAAGGTGATCGTGGCCCCGAACTCGCCGAGAGCCCGGGCCCACGTGAGTGCGGCCCCCGCGGCCAGCGCACCGCGGAGCCGGGGCAGGGTCACCCGCCACAACGTGGCCGCGGGACCGGCACCGAGGGTGGCGGCGGCCTCCTCGGGGTCGGTGCCTGCCTGCCGAAGGGCGGTCTCCACGCTGAGGACGAAGAACGGCATGGCCACGAAGGTGGCGGCCACCACGGCACCAACCGTCGAGAAGGCGAGCTGGACGCCGAACCAGCGGTCGAGCCAACCGCCCACCAGGCCGCGCCGGCCGAGCGCGAACAGCAGGGCGGTACCGCCGACGACGGGGGGCAACACCATCGGGAGCAGGACCAGGGTGCGCACGAACCGGATCCCACGGAATTCGTGCCGGGCGAGCAGGAGGGCGATCGGCAGACCCAGCGCGACCGACGCGGCGGTGGCCGCAACGCTCACGGTGAGCGATACGCGCAGCGCGTCGCGAACGGTTGCCGTACCCAGCAACTCGATCAGCTCGGACCACGGCATTCGTTGGAGCAGGCCGACCAACGGCAGCGCCAGCGCGACGAGCCCGACGGTTGCGGTGACCGGTAGCCACCTCGGTGGGGGAGCCGGGGGCTTCACGGCGCACCGAAGCCGGCGGCCATCAGTGTCGGTTCGGCCCCGGAGCCGACGAGGAAGGTCAGGAAGCGGTCGGCCGGCGCATCGGCGGCTGTGGCCGCCGCGAGCGCCGCCGGATACAGGTTGGTGACGCGAACGTCGCCGCCGGCGTCGAGGGCCACCAGGTCCTCGCCGGCACGAGCGAGGTCGGTGGCGTAGACCACGCCGGCGTCGACCTCATCCAACTGGAGCTTGGTGAGCACGCCCAACACGTTGCTCTCGAAGGTGACCGGTTCGACGGCGATGCCGAGCTCCTCGAAGAGCTGGGTGGCCGCTCGTCCGCACGGCACCTCGGGCGCGCAGACGGCCAGGGTGAGCCGACCGAGGTCGGCGAGCGGGGTGTCGGCGACGTCGGCGCGGCCGACGAGCAGGGCATCGTTGGTGGCGAAGACCGTCGGCGCGCCGATCTCACCGGTTGCCTCGACGCGGTCCATCGTTGCCTGATCGGCCAGGGCGATGACGTCGAACTCGATGCCCGCCTCGACCTGCGCGGCAAGCGAGGCGCTGCCGCCGTACACCACCTCGATCTCGACGTCGGTGTTGGCCATCTCGAAGTCGTCGACGATGTCGACCATCACGTCGGTGAGCGACGAGGCGGCGAGCACCCGCACGGTCGGTGCATCGGCGCCGCAGCCCGCCGCGGCCAGCACGACGAAGCCGGCCAGGCCGGCGAGCCGGTTCATCTCGGTCGTTCGATGACCACGTTGGTGGACTTCACCGCGGCCACTGCAACGACGCCGGGCTCGAGGCCCAACTCCTGGACGGCCTCGGCGGTGAGCAGTGAGACGATCCGGTGCGGTCCGGCCTGGATCTCGACCTGAGCCGAGACCTCGTTGCTGATCACCCGGGTGACGATCCCGGTGAACCGGTTCCGAGCCGACAGGACGGCCTGGTGCTCGTCGTGGTGGTCTTCCTCCGCGATCGACTGGGCCCGGGCGGCCAGATCGACACCCGCGATGAGCCGGTGTCCGCCTGCGGTGCGCCGGGCGGGAGCGCGCCGTCGTCGATCCATCGGCGCACGGTGTCGACGCTCACCCCCAGCAGCTGGGCGGCCTGGCCTATCCGAAACTCGCTCATCACAGGAAAAGTATCAAGAATTCGAAGATTTGAGAGAATTTGTCGGCCGGGGAGAAGCATCCACGTCTCGGGGGCCGACGATTCCTAGCGTTGGGCCCATGACCACTGCTGCCCTCGCCGATCTGACCGACGCATGCGGCGAGGAACCTGGTGCATTCTGCGAGTGGGTGTTCGACCGCACCGACAGCGACTTCTGGGCGGCCACCGCCGACTGGGCCATCGAGAAGCCGTTGCGAATCCTGTTGATCCTCGTCGCTGCCTTCGTCGTGAGTCGACTGCTGCGCCGTGCCGTTCGCGGCTTCGCCCGCAGACTCGGCGAGGCCAGCGACGACGAGCGACTCAACGAGCTCCGCCGCAGCGGGCCCGGTCGCTACATCGTCCAGGCCTCGACTTCGGTCCGGGCGAAGGCAAGGGCCGAGACGGTGGGTTCGGTCCTTTCGAGCATCGTGACGGCAACGGTGTGGATCCTGGCCGGGATGCTGGTCCTGAGCGAGGTCGACATCAACCTGGCGCCGTTGCTCGCAGGAGCGGGCATCGCCGGCGTGGCGTTGGGCTTCGGTGCCCAGACGATCGTGCGCGACTTCCTGTCGGGCCTGTTCATGCTCATCGAGGATCAGTTCGGGGTGGGCGACGTCGTCGACGTGGGCGAGACCACGGGCGCAGTCGAGAAGGTGTCGTTGCGCACCACCACATTGCGCGATGTGAACGGCACGGTGTGGCATGTACCGAACGGCGAGATCCACCGGGTCGCCAACAAGTCACAGGTGTGGTCGCGAGCGGTGCTCGACATCGAGGTGGCCTACGAGTCGGACCTGCGCCTGGCCGAGGGCGTCATTCAGCGGGCGGCCGACGACATGTGGGAGGACCCCGAGTGGCGTGACGACGAGCTGCTCGAACGGCCCGAAGTGTGGGGTGTCCAACATCTCGGGGCCGATGGCGTCGGCATACGCGTCGTGGCCAAGACCCGACCGGCGCTGCAGTTCGAGGTCGAACGCGAGCTGCGATTGCGCGTCAAAGAGGCGCTCGATGCGGCGGGAATCGAGATCCCGTACCCGCAACGCACGATCTGGATCCGCAATCAGGGTGAACACCCGCTGGAGCCCGCTCCCGATCCCGCCTCGGTCCGCACCGCCGAGACGCCCCGGTTCCGGTCGCCCCTCGAGGCGCCCCAAGAAGACGACTGACGGGGCGGGCGAGGGCCTAGCTCGGGGTGACGATGACCCGGATCGTGTCGGCACCGCCGTTGCGGGTGAAGAGGTTCACGAACAACGCGGAGGTTCCTCCACCGAGGTCGTCGACGGAGAAGAAGCTGTCGCCGCCCTCGGAACCGCTGACCGGGCTGTAGCCGGTGCCGGGGACTCCGAGCCGATTGTTCGTGCCGCCGGATCCGCCGAGATTGCCGGTCGTGTAGGACAGGCCGACGATGTTGGCGTTTCCGAAGGCGATGGAGCCGGCCTGTGCGGCGGGCGTGGTGGCGAAGCGCTGGGAACGGATGTAGTACGAGCACACGACGGTGCCGCTCGGGATGGTTGTCGGCGCAGTCTCGTTGCCGCTGAAGATCGCAACGGGCGCCCCGCCCCGATCGACGTTCAGGGGAGAGGTGAGCAGAACGCATCCCTCGCTGAAGATCGAGGCGGCCGTGTCGTTGGCCAGGTCGGCGACGCTGGCGGGCGGCGCCACCAGGGTGAGCCCGGAAATGGTGACCTGGAGCGGCACCGATGCAAGGGCGGCCGATGCCGGGGTGAAGACGGTGCTGAGCACAGGAGTCGTCCAGGCGATGCCGGTTGCCACGGCGGCTTTGGTGAGGAAACCGCGCCGGGAATGCGGCGTCTCATGCGGAGTGGCGTGAGTGGGCATGCAGGTCGGATCCTTGTCGGGGTTCTCCGCCCGCAACGGGCGACACGATAGTACATCGGGCCCAGTCGACGACAGCTTTAGCTCTGTATGACCGTGGGCTTCGCTAGCGTAGCGCCTCCATGGCCGCTTCCGCGGCATGCAAATCGGCTCGTGCACTGCCAAGCAGGTCGCGCGTCTGTTGCACCAACTCGGGCTTGGCGTTGGCCACGTAACCCTCGTTGGCCAGCTTCGCCTCGAACCCGGCGATCTGCCCCGACTTCTGCTCGATGACCTTGGCGAGGCGGGCTCGTTCCACGTCGAGGTCGACGGCGTCGACCAGTCCCGACACCAGCACCTCGGAGCCTTCGAATGCGATCGGGCTGGCCACCGCAGGCCGACCGGCTGCGATGTCGACCACGTCTCCCACACCGGCGAGCGCCTCGACCACGCCCGCAGCAGTGGCGATCAGCTCGGCCACCGGGGCCGGGGCATGCAGGGTCAACAGCTGCCGGGGCTTCACCTGTCGCTCGGCTCGGAGCACGCGGATCTGCGCCGCGAGGGCGTCGGCTCGGTCGAAATCGGCGACGATGGCGACGTTGGCCAGCGCGTCGTCGACCCGTGGCCATGCCGCAGCGGCGAGCAGCGTCGATGGCGGCAACGACAGGCCGACGACGTGGCCGGTGCGCGCGGCGCTCACATGGGCCCAGAGGGCCTCGGTGACGAAGGGGCAGACCGGGTGCATGAGCCGCAGCACGGCGTCGAGCACCGAGCCGAGCACCACCTGCTGGTTCGGGTCGTCGTCGACGGTTGGCTTGACTGCTTCGAGGTAGCGGTCGCACACGTCGTCGCCACACGAAGTCGTACAGCGCGTCGGCGAAGTGCGTTGAACTGGTACTGCTCGAGGGCCGACTCGAGCGTCGCGATGGTCTGGTGCGAGGCGGGCGATGATCCACCGGTCGACGAATCGGGCGTCGGCCGGGTGTCACGGGTTGGTCGACTACAGGAGCCGCGTCGAGGCGGCCGATGCGCGAAGCGGGTGGCGTTCCACAACTTGTTGGCGAAGTTCCGGCCGACGTCGAACTTCGACGAGGTGTTGCGCGCCAGCGGAGCCTCGGTGGTCGGTTCGATCCCGCCGGCGGCCACGCCGTAGGCGCTGACCATCTGCTTCGACGGATCGCCCGGCGAGCGTCTGCAATCGGCGCGGCCACGACGTGGCCGGCGGGAGTGGTGAGGAACTCGGGGGTGAACGCCTGCGCCGGTGTGGGGGCACACCATGTCGACCGGCATGCGGACGTCCTGGGTGTCGGTGGTCATCTGCACCAGGGTGAATCGCATGGCGTCGGCGCCGTGGCTGTAGATGATGTCGCGTGGGTCGACGCCGTTGCCGAGGCTCTTGCGACATCTTCTGGCCGTGGCCGTCCTGGATCATGGCGTGGATGAAGACGTCGCGGAACGGCAGTTGGCCGTCGAGGAAGTACCGGTTGAACATCACCATGCGGCTCACCCACAGCGTGATGATCTCGCGAGCGGTGCGTCAGCACCGAGGTGGGGTTGAACGTGTCGAGCAGGCCCTCGGTCTCGGGGAAGTCTTCGGGAAAGGGCCAGCCCATGGTGCGACATCGGCCAGAGGGCCGAGCTGAACCAGGTGTCGAGCACGTCGGGATCGCGCTCGAAGCCCGCTACTTCGAGCGCCGCGATCAGCGCGGACTCGTCGAGGGTGCCGTCGGGCCGATCGAGCCGGGCCAGGGTGCCCTGCGGGGGCACACAGACGCTCTCGTCGATCTCGTCGTCGGTCATCCGTCGGACGATGTGGACCGCGCCGGCGGCGGTGTAGGGACTGTCGAGGCGTCGGGGTTCGTCGACGTCGGCGCCGGCCAGCGCCGCTTGCAGTTCGAGTGGGGCCTCGGCGAGGGCCATCGAGCGGGTCCAGACCGGAATGCGGTGCCCCCACCAGAGCTGGCGGCTGATGCACCAGTCGCGGATGTTCTCGTGCCAGGCCGAGTAGGTCTTGGCGTAGCGCTCCGGAAAGAAGGTGAGCTCGCCGTCGCCTTCGGTGTCGCCCCGTGGCGCAACGCCCTCGGGCAGCTCTCGTGCCTGGGCCGGGCTCTGGGCCCGCAGCGCCGAACCCCGCAGGCGCTCATCGGTGACGGCCACGTACCACTGGTCGCTGAGCCAGGGCTCGATCGGCACGTGGCTGCGGTAGGAGTGTCCGACCGTGTGCGTGTAGTCGCGAACCGACTCGAGCAGCCCGTGGTCATCGAACCAGGCCACGACCGCCGGCGCGGGCGTCCTCGCGGCTCAGACCGACGAAGGGGCGGGCTTCCTCGGAGATGTCGTGCCACCCGTGGTGCTCGGAGATGGATGCGTCGGGGCCCATCACGTTGACCACATCCAGGCCGTGACGCAGGCCGATGTCCCAGTCGTTCGGGTCGTGGGCGGGGGTGACCTTGAGGCCGCCACTGGAGTACTGGGCCTTGGTGTCGCCATCGGGGTCGGGGAGCACGACGTAGTCATCGATCACGATCGGGATGATGCGACCGACGATCGGCAAGGTGATGGTCTTGCCCCGTAGTGACTCGACACGGGGGTCGTCGGGGTTGATGGCCACACCGGTGTCACCGAGCATCGTCTCGGGGCGGGTGGTGGCCACCGTGACGTGGCCGGTGCCGTCGGTGAGCGGGTACCGCAGGTACCACATGTGGCCCGTTGTCTCCTCGTTCTCGACCTCGTCGTCGCTGAGGGCCGTGTGAGTCACCGGGTCCCAGTTCACCAGGCGCTTGCCCCGGTAGATCAGCCCGTCACGGAAGAGGACGAAGAAGGCGTGGCGGACCGCGGCCGAGCACATGTCGTCCATCGTGAAGCGAGTGCGGTCCTTGTCGATCGACGCTCCCATGTCGGAGAGCTGGCTGAGGATGACCGCCTCGTACTCGTCCTTCCACTCCTGGGTCTTGGCCACGAATGCCTCGCGTCCCAGCTCGAGTCGCTTGATGCCCTCGGCGAGCAGCCGCTTCTCGACCACCGTCTGGGTGGCGATGCCGGCGTGGTCGGTGCCGGGCATCCACAGCGTGTTGTCGCCGCGCATGCGGTGGTAGCGGACCATCACGTCTTGCAGGGTGTTGTTCAGCGCGTGGCCGAGGTGCAGGGCGGCGGTGACATTGGGCGGGGGGATGACCACGCTGTAGGGCTGTTGGCCAGCGGCCAGACCCGGTTCGGCATGGAAGGCGCGGGCGTCGTCCCACTTCGCCCGGACCACCGACTCGGCGTCGGCGGGGAGGTAGGCGGGAGGGAGGTCGGGCAGCGAGGTCATTGCCAGTAGAGGCTAGGCGCCCCCAACCCAATCGAAATCGGTTTCCCGCGGTCCCGACCCAATCGAAATCGGTTTCCGGCGGCTCACTATTGGGCCTGAGCGCACCAATTTCGGCGGGGTGCCTCCACACTGGTGCGGTGACTCGGACCGATCGTCCACCTCTCCCCGCCGGCTTCGCCGCGCTCTGGGGCGCAGTGGCACTGGATCTGATCGGTTTCGGCATCGTGTTGCCCATCCTGCCGGTGTACGCCGAACGCTTCGACGCCGGCCCGGCCACCGCCGCGATGATCGTGGCGGCGTTCTCGGCGGCCCAGTTCGTCGCGGCGCCGCTGTGGGGACGACTGTCGGATCGGGTGGGGCGCCGTCCCGTGCTCATCGCCGCGCTCATCGGATCGACGATCGGCTCACTGCTGACCGGACTCGCCGGGGCACTGTGGTTGCTGTTCTTCGCCCGGGTGGTCGACGGTGCGTCGGGAACGGCGTACTCGGTGGCCCAGGCGGCGGTCAGCGACATCGCTTCGCCGGCCGCCCGGCCACGACTGCTCGGCCTGCTGGGTGCGGCGTTCGGGCTGGGATTCGTCGCGGGCCCGATCATCGGCTCGGTCGCCGCGCTCGGGTCGGATCGGCTGCCGTTCTACATCGCCGCCGGGCTCTCGGCCGCCAACGCCGTGCTGGCCTACCGGTCGGTGCCCGAGACCCATACCGAGCGGTCGTCGCAGGCCGCACCATCGTGGGGCAATCAGCTGCGGGCCGCGTCAGGGGCCGGCCTCTTGTCGCTGGTGCTGGTGGGCCTGGTGACCATGACCGCCTTCAGCGCCTTCGAGGGCACGTTGGCCTTGCTGCTCGACGCTCGCTTCGAGCTCGAGGCCAGCTCGATCTACGGAACCTTCGCCGTCATCGGCATCGGGCTCGTGTTGGTGCAGACCCGAGTGGTCGGACCGGCCATCGATCGGCTCGGCGAGCAGCGGGCCTTGTTGGTGTCGCTGACGGTGACCGCAGCCGGAATGGCCCTGCTCGCGCCCGACGCAGCGGGTTGGATCATGGGCATCGCACTCGGGCTGCTGGTTCTGGGCCAAGGGGTCACGTCACCGGCGTTGTCGTCGTTGGTGGTCGACCGGGCCGGCGACACCAGGGGAGCGGCGCTCGGAATGCAGCAGTCCGCCGGCGCACTCGGTCGTATCATCGGCCCGGCGGCCGGTGGACTGCTGTTCGAGCACGTCGGCATCGGATGGCCCTACGGCGTGGCCGCAGTGTTGCTGGCCATCGCCGTAGGGCTCGCCGCCCGAGCCTGAGGGTCGCCTAGGCGACGGTCTCGGCCTCCCACCGGTTCACGGTGATCACCTGGCAGCCGTCGACGGCCGAGGCGTTCTCGCCGAACCAGCGGGCTGCATCGAACTGCGCGGTGGCCCCCGCGGCGAGGTCGCGTATCCATGCCGACCGGGTGTCGACTCGGGTGCCGTCGTCGCTGAAGGCCACGACGATCTCGTAGGTGGCGACGTCGGCGGTGCGGTTCTCGACGGTGCCGGTCCCGTGGACCCAACCCCACTCACCGACACGACACCCGGCAAAGGTGGCGAGGTCGAGCTGGGGCGGTTCGTCGTCGTCGCCGGTGTAGGAGCCGATGCCGTTCACTTCCGTGCGCTTGCAGCCGGCCAGAGCGAGCAGGGCGATGAGGACGAGGGCGATTCGTTTCATGCCCTACCTATCGGGGTGGCAGGGGTCGGTGGTTCTCGGTGGCTGGCGCTATGGGCCGTCGGGCCCAGTCAGAGCTCGGTTGCCCGCAACGGTCGGATGGTGATCGCCGTGAGAGCAACGAGCGTCCAGGCAATGGCGGCCAGCGCCACCAGCACGCTGGTGAGGTCGTCGTCGGTCGAGGTGGACAGGCTCAACAGGATGAGGCCGTATCCCAGGCGGCCGGCGAGCGAATTCAGACTCAGGAAGGTGGCGCGATGGCTGCGATCGAGGCGAGGTGCCGCAGCGGCCGAGATGATGACCGGGGCGGCGGCGGTCTGCACGCTGCGCCACACGACGACGGCGAGGACGAGCACGCTGGTGGACGACGCCATCGAGGTGACGATCACCGCCGACAGCAATCCGAGACCCACGAGCGTGATCGCCGGACCGAACCGCTCGCTGAGCGGGGCGCTGGCCCGGGCCGCCACCGCACCGAAGGCCGCCGTGGTCGCGAAGATCACGCCCGAGACGAGCGGCGTGGCGCCGAGATCGTCGGCGGTGCGATCGAAGGCCTCGGTGAGCCACGGCTGGATGAGGCTGAACGACACGTGCTCGAGGGTGACCAATGCGATGCCGTAGGCGAAGAGCCACGCGAGGGGCCGGTCTCGCCAGTACGAGAACCAGGTGCGGAGTTGGGGCTGATGGAGCGGGTCGAGTCGGACGTGGGGTGGTTCGGCGAGGCGCAGTGTGATGCCGAACTGCGCGACCGCGAGCACCGCGGCTACGGCAAACGGCACCCGCAGATCGACGAGGCCCAGGGCGCCGCCGGTCAGCACGGCGACCGAGGTGGCGATGAACCCGATCGAGGCGACCATGGCCTGCCGACGCTCGAAGGTGGGCGCCCGATCGAGGGCCTCGAGGGTGTCGTAGTGGAAGCTCACGTCGGTGCCCGACAGCGAGGCGAAGCCCATCGCCATGAGTGCCTGGCCGACGATGACGACCGACAGGTGCTGGTGGCCGAGAAGGAAGCAGAGGTGAGCGGCCATCCACGATGCGGCGGCGATGCGCAGCGTGGCGACTCGCCCGACCCGGTCGCTGAACCAGCCCGACGGCACCTCGAGCACCACGACGAAGAGGTAGTAGAGCGACGCGAGCAGGATGGCGCCGTCGAGGTCGAATCGGGCGCGGGTGAACAGGACGAACACGGGGAGCCATACCAGCGACGAGGCGATCGCCTGGTGCACGGGGATGAGGCGTACGTTTCGTTCCATCGAAGCACGCTCGGCCGTGGTCACCGAGAGAGCATGCCCGACTCGTGTGACACTCGCGATGGACTCAGGCGCAGGGCGTGAACCAGCGCATCTCCCCGTCGACCAGCGCGTACTCGCCCACCACGGCGAAGACCTGTCCCTGGAAGGTGAGCGCCACTTCGGCGGTGTAGCGGTCGGGCACCTCGACGGGGCCGTCGGGACCGGCCTTGGTGACCGTCTCCGGCCCGGTTACCGCACCCGTGAGCTCGAGCGCCGACGCAGCGGCGAATTCGGTGTCGACGTAGGCCCGGCAGGCGTCGGTGCCACCGATCTCGATCGCCACCGGGTGCAGCCGGTCGTAGAGGAAGTCGAGGTCACCCGTGGCCAAGGCGTTGTCGAAGGCCCCAACGAAGTCCTCGACGGTCTCCGCCTCGGGCTGCGGAGTGGCGCTGGGCTCGGGGGTCGGGCTCGGCTCCGGTGCCGTTGTGGCGGTGGGTTCAGGCGTCGGGCTCGGTTCGGAGGTGGCCGTGGCCGCAGGCTCCTCCGTAGGGACGGCCGTCGGCTCTGCCTCGACGGGCGTCGCGGTGGCGGCGACGATCGGTTCGGCTGCGTCGGTCGTGCCATCGTCGCCAACGAGACCGATCACCCCGATGGCCAAGAGCACTGCGCCGGCAGCGGTCACGGCTGTGTTGAGCCAGTCACGGGGAGTCATCGCTCGAGCCTCGGGTCGCGGGGTTGTGCGATCCGGCCGTCGGGCGTGACCAGCCCGGTGAGGGCCATGCGAATCGCTTCCTCGGCGGTGTCGGGACTGGGCCATGGGCCGTCGGGATCGGCCGACGTCGGGCTGTTGGCCACATAGACGGTCGCCTTGGTGGTGTCGACCAGGCGCACGGCCGACCACCAGTTGCCGTCGTTGTCGGGGTACACCTCGATGCGAAGAATGGCCGAGGCGGCCGGACCCCCGGGCTCGGCGTTGGCGTAGGAGTCGAGGATCGACCCGTCGGGGCCGACTCGCACCGTCCAGAACATGTGGGGGAGGCCCCGGTAGGAGTCGTACGAATGGGTGAGCATTGCCTTGCCGGGCAGCTGGAGACCGGCGGTCTGGGCACCGGCGAACATGCCCTGGCGGGCTTCGGCCATGGCCGGGGTGATCACCTTCGGTGGTTCGGGGCGTGAGTCGATGGCGTTCTGGAGCAAGCGGGGGAGAGGAATTGCCATCGGGTCGAACCACTGGCCGGTCTCCCGCCAGAGCTGCAGGGCTCGGTTGTTGCGAAACCAGCTCCCAGGGCCCTGGGCTCGCGGGTACGGGCTCTCGGGAGGAAGAGTGACCGTGGGGGTCTCGGGACGGTCCTCGTCGTCCACCTCGGTGGCATCGGCGGGATGGTCGAGGAAGATCGGGCGGTCGTCGCCGTCGACCGCGTCGACGTCGCTGTTGTTCGGCACGTAGGCGCCCGGTCGAGCGTCGGCCTCCGGGTCGCCCACCACCAGGTAGTCGTCGTCGACGACGGCCGACGGGCCGCCGGCACCTGCGGCGCCGAGCTTCTTGCGAGTAGCCAGCCCGTAGCCGCCGGCCGCGACCGCCGCTCCACCCACGACGACGAGGATGATGTCGCGGGCGTTCGAGTCCCCGGAGGAGTCGGCGGCCGGCCCCGGCGCAGCGGTCTCCTGAACGTCGTCGGCCTGGTCGACCGCGGAGTCCTCGTCGGACTGGGTGTTGTCGTTCTCGACCTCCACGACGGGCGTCGGCTCCTCGGCCTCAGCCGGCTCGGGGTCGGCGGCAACGAACCAGGTGTCGAGCTCGGGCGAGCCGGGGAGCAGCCGATCGGGCGTGATCGCAAAGGTGCTGGGCGGGAAATCGGGCGGCGCCACCACGGGCGGGTCGAAGGGAAACAGCCGCTCGGTCGTCGGGGGAATGGCGAACGACGCCACGTTGCCCGCAGCGCGAACGCCGGTGGACATGAATGTGGCGATGCCGAAACCGTCGACCGGCAGCGAGTCCTCGAGCAGGAAGATCACGGCGTCGTCGCTCACCACTGCCCGCGATGCGTTGCTGCCCGGGCCCCACTGCTGGTTGAGGTAGTCGAGGCGCTCGAATTGCGGGGTGCCGCCTTCACGGACGGCCAGGATGTGATTGGCCTCGTTGAAGAGGTCGCCGTCGAAGGAACCGCGGTACACGTCGGGGTTCACTCCCAGGAGTCGCAGCACCACCTCGAGCTCGTAGGGATCGCCCATGGTGTCGAGCGGCTCTGGCAGCTGGACGCCGACGAACCGGAGCTCGGACCCGAACTGCGAACCGCCCGGGTCGCTCGGGTCGCACAACACATCGTAGCCGTCGTGGGGACCGCAGCCGAGAGGGGAGTCGGGTCCGACGATTGCCCGGCGAATGAAGGGCGGAAAGGTCAGTGGCTCGCCGGGCCAAGCCTGGTCGATGACTGCCCGGAGCTCCTCCTGGCCCGTTGGGGTGAGGTCTTGGCCGCCCTGCATGTCGAACGGGTCCGGTGGTGCTCCGAAGTCGATCGAGGGGCCGTCGTCGAGCCAGCCCGCCTCACGGAGCAGGGCCTCGGCCGCCTCCGGCGAGTAGGTCGCGTAGAACCCGGCCGACTGGTTGGCATCCATCGGAGCGGCCAACCGGAAGTCGGGACCGACGGCATTGAGGGCCTCGTCGTAGACGTCGACGACGTCGATGTTGTGTGACGGGGCAATCACTCCGGTCGAGATCCGAAGCGGCATGATGCCCGACGCGTCGAGAGCCGCATCGGTGAGGTCGAAGTTGTCGAAGGCCCGGGCCGAGTCGACGGCCGACTGATTCGGTGCCTCGGCCTGGTCGGGCAGATAGCGCTGGAGACCCACATCGGGCATCACCTGGGTGAGCAGTTCTCCAATGGCGGAGTTGCTGTCGCCGCCCTGGGCTGCGGCCCCCATGGCGGCCGAGGTGAGGACCATCGCTGCGATCCCCAGCGATACGAAACCCGTCGATATCCGCGACATGTGGCGTTCCTCGTTCGGTGAACCTTGTCCGACCGAGTCTGGCCGACGGGCCGTCATCGAGGCGTCATCGGGTCGGGTGGGCTCCGTTACGGGTTGATTGCAGTCGTGGAGAGATGCTTGGCACTGAGGGTTACCAGCAGGTAACTTGGTGTTACCAGTCGGTAACCACGTGGGCGGGCCGACGTATCAGACGAAGGGACAACGCAATGGCCGAGTTCTCACCCGAGCTGAACGAAGATCAACTCCAGATCCAGAAGTGGGTCCATGAGTTCGCCGTGAACGAGGTCCGACCGGTGGCTCACGAGTGGGACGAGCGCGAGGAATTCCCGTACCCCGTGGTCGAGGAAGCGGCCAAGATCGGGCTCTACGGCTGGGAGTTCATGGCCGAGGCCATGATGAACGACCCCACCGGGCTCACCCTGCCGGTGGCCATCGAGGAGCTGTTCTGGGGCGACGCCGGCATCGGCATGGCCATCATGGGCTCGGGTCTGGCCGCCGCCGGTATCGCGGCATCGGGCACCAGCGAACAGGTCATGGAGTGGGTGCCGCAGTGCTACGGCGACGCCGACAACGTCCAGCTCGGAGCCTTCGCCGCCTCCGAACCCGACGCCGGGTCCGATGTCGGTGGCTACCGCACCCGGCGCCAAGTACGACGAGGCCACCGACGAGTGGGTGCTCAACGGCACCAAGGCCTGGATCACCAACGGCGGTATCGCCGACATCCACGTCGTGGTCGGCGGTGGTCGACCCCGAGCTCGGCTCGAAGGGTCACGCCAGCTTCATCGTGCCGCCCGGACACGCCCGGGCCTCAGCATGGGCCAGAAGTACAAGAAGCACGGCATCCGGGCCAGCCACACCGCCGAGGTGGTGCTCGACGACGTCCGGATTCCCGGCCGCTGCCTGCTCGGCGGCAAGGAGAAGCTCGATGAGCGTCTGGCCCGGGTCCGTGAGGGCAAGCACGGCAACGCCCAGGCCGCCATGCAGACGTTCGAGGCCACCCGCCCCGCCGTCGGCGCCCAGGCGATCGGTGTGGCCCGTGCCGCCTACGAGTACTCGCTCGACTACGCCAAGGAACGGCACGCGTTCGGTCGGCCGATCATCAAGAACCAGGCGATCGCGTTCATGCTGGCCGACATGGCCACCGAGATCGAGGCCTCCCGACTGCTCATCTGGCGGGCCGCCTGGCTCGGCAAGCAGAAGCAAGTTCGTGAACGCCGAGGGTTCGATGGCCAAGCTCAAGGCCGGCCGCACCGCCACCTGGGTCACCGAACGGGCCATCCAGATCCTGGGCGGCTACGGCTACACCCGTGAGTACCCGGTCGAGCGCTGGCACCGCGACGCCAAGATCCACGACATCTTCGAAGGCACCGAGCAGATCCAGCAGCTGGTGATCAGCCGGGCCATCTCGGGGATGCGAATCGAGTAGCTTGACCTGCTGGTTTGTGGTCAGCGGTCACATCGGTGACCAAGGGTCACCAGCGGTCACCAGCTGTGGATAACTGATCCATCCCTACCCTCATCCCTACCCGGGGTAGGGATGAACGCGCTACGGTCGAGCCTCATGGCGACCATCCGACAGCGGCGACCCGGGGTCTGGGAAGTGCGCGGCTACACGGGCAAGGACGTCGACGGGAAGTCGACCCAGGTGTCGCGGACCGTGTACGGCACGAAGAAGGACGCCAAGGTGGTGGCCGCCGAGTTGACCGTGAAGCCGGCCCGCAACGCCGGCGGCCGCAAGCTGCGACAGCTGCTCGACGAGTGGATCGACATCAAGACCCCCGGTTGGGCCGACCTCACGATTCGGGATCAGACGAGCCGGGCGAAGCAGGTCGCAGCCGACCCGATCGGCAACATGTCGGTCGCGTCGATCGGCGTGTCCGACGTCGACCGTTGGGTCGCCCGTCTGCGAAAGGCCGGCGTGGGGGAGGGAGCGATCCGCAACCAGCACACCGTCTTGCGGTCAGCGCTACAGCAGGCGGTCCGGTGGGAGTGGATCGCCACGAACCCCGCCTCGAGCGCCCCGATCGAGAGCCCGAAGCGCCAGCAGCAGCGGACGCTCACCAAAGACGAGGTGCGGGCCGTGATCGCCGCTGCCGCCGAGGTTCACGAGCTCGCCCCGCTGGCCTTCCGCCTCGGCGCCGAGATGGGTGCCCGTCGCAGCGAACTGGCTGCGCTCCGCTGGGACAAGTTCGTCGGCGACAAGGTGGTGGTCGATGGTCAGATCATCGTGTCGACCGATGCCGAGGGAGTTCGAGCGCCCAGGCTCAAGCCGACCAAGACCGGCAGCCGCCGAGTCGTGACCCTGAGCCCGGCGTTGCTGGCGATGGTCGAGGACGCTCGGGCGAAGTACGGCGACGTCACCACATGGCTGTTCACGCCAGATGCCGACCCACCCAACCCCGATCGCATCGGCTGGTGGTGGCGCCGCTCCCGAGAGCTGGCCGGCATTGATCCACGTTGGCGGCTGCACGACCTGCGGCACTGGTCGGCGACCGAGGCCATCGCCTCGGGACAGGACGTCCGCACGGTCGCCAACCGCCTCGGCCACGCCGATCCTGCGATGACGCTGAGGGTGTACGCACACGCTGTCGGCGCAGCAGACGAAGCGCTGGCCGGAATCCTCGGAGACGCACTCGGTGAATAGGTAGCGAGTATGCGGCGTGCGACTTGGGCCGAAGCGCCACGCGTCGTAGCCGTTGTCGACCGGACTTATGAGCGCGCGTTTTGTGCGGGTCTGGCGCGGCGGACGGCGAGCAGAATGCCGGATCAAGAGCGGGTATCTGGCGCCAGCGGCTTGTCGATATGCGTGGCCCTGACGGTCGCGGGAGGACCTGGCCGGTTCACTGCGGTAGCTTGCCTCGGTCGGGTTCGACGACGACGCTCTCAGGGGCCACCCCGAGCAACAACGATGCCAGGATCGGATCGACGCCACGAGGCGCGTAATCGCTGTTGCACGGCATCCGCTCTGATGACCAGCAGCGATGACCGGTCGGCCAGTGTCTAGATCGAGCGACGAGTCCCGAGTGAATGATCTGGGGCCTTCCCAGTCAGTTTGTGGCGGGCGGGCAACCAACCACTCGACGAAGAACGGGTTGACCGCAGCAGGGACCACCTCCTCATGCGGAAACTCGACGTCGAACCCGATGGCTTCGTAGCTCAAGGCAAAGCCCTCCGACAGTGATGCCTCTGTCGGAAAGGCCACGATGGTCCACAACGCCTGCGCTGAGATCATCACGATCGGCGCGGCTGGCGCCGGTGTCTGCAGCACCGGTGTGAGACAGGCGTCGCGTTCCCAGACTGCGCTGACCTCGTACCACCTGACCTCGGGGATTGAGCGTTCGGCGAGGGCGTACGGGATGAAGCCGGGCTCAAGCGCCGTCGGATGAGTCACGAAATGGATGACCGAAGCGCCCCGGCCACCAGCCTCCCTCGGTGAATGGATGCTCGAGTTCTTCAGGCAGATGCCACGCAGCGGGGACCGCTTTGAGCAGCCCGGGTTGCGCGGCATCGCTTCGGACGCGTGACCCTGCGGGGTGCTGACAACGACCCGTGGTCGTGAGCTGAGCCCCGGAATCTGAGCCAGATGGCTCACACAATGGGGCCCTCTCAGTCGTGTCAGCTGCTCTCGTTGGCGCTCGCTCGAGCCGGGCGCTGGCGTCGCAGGAGTCCCCCGTGTCACGGATCCCCTCTTGCTCCACGTCAGCCCGGGACCAGACAGCACTCGTCATGGGGACCTACGGCACTGCCCGGGCGCAGCGGTCCGTGTGAAGTTCGTAGTCGAGGGGCCATCGCCAGCCACATCATCCCGACGAAGCGACCAACCCCACCGCAAGAGACTGGAAGAAGCCATGACCGGAGAATTCTTCAACGACATTTCGCAGTACGAAGTCGAGAAGCAGGGCTACGTCTTCAAAGTGCCGTCCTTCTACTACGACAATCTTTCCATGAACGCTGTCTTCACAGCGTCCACGAACAAGGTGCGCAGCTACCTGCCACATCCGGACATGCACCCAGTGGAGATCTTCCCAGGCAGGTGCCTGTTGTCTTTCACCGCCTTCGAATACCGCAAGACCGATCTGGATCCATACAACGAGTTCAGCATCGGCGTGCTCATCGAATTCCAGAAGCGGTCCATCCCCTTCGCCGGTGCACTCAGAAAGATCCTTAAACGGGAATTCTCCCTCTACGTGTGGCACCTTCCGGTCACAACCGAGATCGCCCGGGTGGGAGGCGTGGAGTTCTTTGGCTATCCGAAGTTCATTGCCGACATCGAGTTCACCCGCTCGGGAGACAAGCTGCGTTGTGACCTGTCCGAGAAGGGCTCCAGGATCCTGAGCATGGAAGGCAAGATGCTGCCCACCGAGCCCGGCAAGCGCCTGCGCTACATCACCTACTCGCTCAACGGCGGAGTCCCCCTGGTCACCAACATCTGCGTCAATCCCCTCCAGTTCGCCCAGAGCCGCGCCTCCGACGCTGTCAGTCTTGAGATCGACGGCGACCACCCCATCGCCAAGGAGCTTCAGGAAATCGACATCAGCGACACGCCCACTGCGTACCAGTACAGCCCGAACAACGAAGCCATTCTCTTCGCCGGCCGGAACCTGATGGACGCCTAGCTAGCGATCCCCCGGTCCGTGTGAATCGGAACCGGCAACCGGCAAGGGTATCGACCGGCATCTTGGCTGTTGAGCGTGTGGGGCGAAGCGTTTCTCCCCGTTGTGTTCAACGAGGACTGGCGTTGCCCCGGGAGTGCGGACACGATTCGCTGAGCGATACGCGCCGCGCGACGACACCGCCGACTATCGCCAGACGCCTCAGTCTGCCGGCTCGGCGCTCGATATCGGCCAGCTCGTCTGAGGTGAATCGCGCATCGTGACGCCACCGAGGATGAAGTGTGACGTGACCGCTGAGCGCTTCGATCGAAGCGCTCGGCGCTGCGAGACAGCTTCGGCTGTTCTCTCCGAGCTGAAACAGATTGCTGAACGATATCGGTCGCCCTCAGCTCAGTTCACGACACGGAAGGACCGATCGGTTTGCCGGCTATGCGCTACTCGAGTCGGCGTGCGCCGTGAACATTCTGAGTGGTGCTGGTTGCTGGTTGCTGGTGATGTTCGTTCCGGTGTGGGTCAAGATGGCGTGGGTGGATGAGGAGGGCCATCGGTGCCTCACGCGCTTGTGGCGGGCGCTGGGACGTTGGGCCCTGGAGCCTGGGCCCTTAGCGATGGCAGTCTCTTGTTGATGGGACGGCCACAGACGAAAAGCGAGCTGGTTTGTGCGGCCAGTGAGGAATTCGACCGGCTCTGGGCGACGGCGGCGACGATTCGTGAAGAAGACGATGCGCGGCCGGGCGTTTGTGAGGTGTGGTCGTTGAAGGATGTGCTGGCTCATCTCGATGCGTGGCACGAGATGTTTCTGGAGTGGGAAGCCGCCGGGGCTCGAGGCGAGAAGCCAACGATGCCGGCGCCTGGTTTCTCGTGGGCGGAGACCCCGGCACTCAACGAGGTCATCTACCAGCGTCACAAGGCCGACGAGTGGGACGATGTCGTCAAGCATCTCCGTTACTCGCACGCGAGGGTGTTGGAGCGGGTCGAGGCCTACAACGAGGACGACCTGTTCACCAAGAAGCTGTACGCCTGGACCGGGTCTACGTCGGTGGCGAGCTATGCGATTTCGGCCACGTCGAGCCACTACAGCTGGGCCACGAAACTCATCAGGAAGGCGGCCAAGACCTTCGCCGCCTCCCGGATGGCGGGGTAGACCCGTGCGGGCTGCACCGTTCACCAGCTCCACGGATACTTCCGAGCAACCCATTGCCCGGTGGAACCGGGGCTGGGTGAAGGCGTGCGTGATCGGCGAGCTCATCGGTTTCCTTCCTCCAGCGGCAACCGGTGCCGCACTGGTCGTGCTGGGCGTTTCTGAGCTGGTGCTCGTTGCGGGGTTGGTGGCCGCTGGTGTGTTGGAGGGGCTCGTATTGGGGCGGGCGCAGGGCATCGTTCTTCGACAACTGATCCCAGGCGTCACCTGCTGGGCGGAAGCCACGGGAGTCGCTGCCGGGTTGGCGTGGCTGGCCGGGATGGGCGGCAGCTCGCTGGTGGGAGCGGTCGGGGCGAAGGGTCTCATCGTGGCGGTGCCGGGATGGATCATCGGCCTGCTCGCCATGGGCGTGCTCCAATCCTGGCGGCTGCGATCGGTCGTTCCCGACGCCAAACGGTGGATTCCGGCGACGACGCTCGCGTGGCTGATCGGCGTCACCATTCCTGTTGTTGCGCTGTCGGTTGTTCCGAATCAGTGGCCGCCTGCGGTTCACATCCTGGTCGCCATCCCCGCCGCGGTGGCGATGGGGGCCACGGTCGGTGCGATCACCGGCCGAACGCTCAACCGGTTCGTCGAACAGTCGCGATCTTTTTCACCGGGAGGCCAGCCGTGAGTATCGATCTGAAGAAGACCTACGCCGACCACTACAGCGCCAGGGCGACTCCCACTGTGGTGGACGTGCCGTCGCGACCGTTCCTGATGATTGACGGGGCCGGTGATCCGAACACTTCAGTCGGGTACGTCGATGCGGTCGAAGCGTTGTATCCGATCGCCTACGGGCTGCGGGCCCAAGTCAAGGCGGCCACCGGTGACACCTATGTGGTGATGCCGCTCGAGGGTCTGTGGTGGGCCGAGGACATGAGCGAGTTCGATCCGACCGACAAGTCGAACTGGTTGTGGACGATGATGATCGGTCTGCCCGACGCGGTCACCGAAGCGATGGTTGACGAGACGATCCCCGCCATCACTGCGAAGAAGAAGCTGCTCGCCGGCGAGCGGGTGCGGTTCGAGCACTTCGCCGAGGGCCACGCCGCCCAGGTCCTCCACATCGGCGCCTACGCCGAGGAGGCCCCAACCATCGCATCACTGCACGCCTTCATCGCCGAACAGGGCGGCGAGCTGACCGGCACCCACCATGAGATCTATCTCTCCGATCCCCGCAAGGCCGCCACAGATAGGCTCCGCACGATCATTCGTCAGCCGTTCACCGATGCCTGACGAAACCGTCGAGGTCGTCTCGGAGCGAGTCCACGACTGGCTGCTGGATGGCGATGCGGCGATTCGGTGGCAGACCAAACGCGATCTCCTCGACGCGCCGCCGAACGAGGTCGCAGCCGAACGAACGTTGGTCGCAACGACAGGATGGGGAGCGCAACTGCTCGAGCGTCAGGACCGGTCCGGCACTTGGGCCGACGGTCTCTACAGCCCGAAGTGGACCTCGACCACCTACACGCTGCTCCTGCTGCGACACTGCGGCCTGACGCCCGGGCATCCGGCTGCGTCGCGAGGAGTCGAGCTCATCTGGGACGGTGCGCGCTACTTCGACGGCGGCCTCACCCCGGCGAGGTCGATCGATGCCCCCGAAGCGTGCGTGACATCGATGTATCTGACATTGGCGAGCTATTTCGGATACGACGACGCTCGCGTCGACACTGCCCTCGCCTGGCTTCTGGCGAACCAGTTGAGCGATGGCGGCTGGAACTGTCGAACCGTGCGCTTCGGCGACCGGCACAGCTCGTTCCACACGACCATCCTCGCCCTCGAGGCCCTCGCCGAATCGGCCCGGCACGAGCCCGAACGCGACGACATCGCACACGCCATGGCACGGGGGCATGAGTTCTTTCTCGACCATCGGCTCTACAAGTCACACCGCGATGGCTCCGTCGTGCATCCAGCGTTCGCCAAGCTGTCGTTCCCGCCACGGTGGCACTACGACGTGCTCCGCGGCCTCGATCACTTCCAGGCCACCGACGCTCCTTGGGATTGTCGATGTCGGGACGCCGTGGACGTCGTCATCGAGCGCCGGCGCGCCGACGGGACCTGGCCTGTCCAGAACAAGCACGCTGGCAAGGTCTGGTTCGACATGGAAGAGACCGGTGGAGCGAGTCGGTGGAACACGCTCCGAGCGCTACGCGTCCAACGATGGGCCAGAAACGCCGATCGGGTGGTCGAGCGAGCCCAATGAGCGAAGCGCTGCCCTACATTGCGGCTCCTCGCAGCGGTTCGGGACCGCCAGTCATGATCATTCACTCATGGTGGGGGCTCACGAGATCGTTCACCGACTACGCGGATCGGCTCGCCGACGCCGGATTCCTGGCTGGCTGCGCTGACCTCTTCGACGGCCGCACGGCGACGACCCAACAAGAGGCAATGACCCTACGGCGCAGGAAACGGAACGAACCGATGTACCGGAGACTTCAACGAGGCATAGCGGAACTGACCACTCACGAAGCAGCGAGCATGGCCGAGTCCTCCGTTGTCGGCTTCTCCATGGGAGGTCACTGGGCGGTTTGGCTCGCACAGCATCCACCGCCGACGATCCGCGCCGCGGTGCTCTACTACTCCGCACGAGCCGGAGACCTCACAGGAGCCACCGCACCATTTCTGGCTCACTTCGCCGAGGCCGACGACTTCGTCACTTCATCTGCCCGCCACAAAATGGAAGACGCCATCACGCAGCGCGGGCTGACCTACCGCAGCCATGAATACCCCGGGACCAACCACTGGTTCGGCGAAGTCGCTCACCCAGCCTATGACCCGACCGCAGCTCAAGCCGCGTTCGATCGAACCGTGTCGTTCATCAACAGCAGCGCATGGTGATGGCCCTGCGTGAGCGCCCAATGGTCGAGCAGATGGAACGACACGCACTGTGATCGCCCGGCACGAGAATGGAGGGTGCGCCAGGAATAGGGACGAAGCCCTGGCGAACGAGTCGCCACCGAAACCCAGCACGCCAACGGACCTATCTCGGCGACGACGTAGAAGGACTGGTTGCGCTGGAGGGTAGGACATCGCCATCCATCGGCTCGTCGGGTCGTCGACCCGAAGGTCTGTACCGCGATGGCGGGCTTGCCAAGTCTGGGCCAGGGGAGCAGCTGGGTTCCCGAGGCGTGTCGACAGCGGCGTCTGGCGAATCTGTTCGAGCGACGTCGAGTCTGTGTCATGGGCTGCGACGCGGTGAGCGCATGACCGACAGACGGGGGACTCTTGGCGTGACTATCGAGCGCCCGAGAGTCCCTTCGAGTGGATCGTCGACCGATCGAAGTGCCGGTTCTGCGCTAGCTGAGAGGCCTCCGCTCGGTGTTGATATGCGTGGCCGTGCGTGTCGACCTGCGGACCCCGTCGCTGTTCAACCGATGTTGACGAGCTCGATGCCCGCTGGAAGAGTCTCTTGGTATGTCGATCGAGGTTCGGCCGGCGACGGTCTTCGAAGACGTGAAGACCGTTCTCGGACCCAAACGACCCGACGCAAACGTGTGTTGGTGTTTGAGCTATCGCCTCACGTCGTCGAAAGAGAACCGCGAGCTCCTGGGCCCAGCACGGGGCGAAAGAGTGCAACAGCTGGTGCAGCAAAGCCCTCCGCCTGGAGTGCTCGCCTATGACGAGGACGAAGTGGTCGGTTGGGCCGCCGTGCATGCCCGAGCGGAGACGAGCTTTGCCCGCAACAGGAAGATTCCACATGTCGACGACCTCGACGTCTGGTCGGTGTGGTGTATCCGGGTGCGGCCCGGCCACCGCAGGGAAGGCATTTCACACCACTTGCTCGCCGGGGCGGTCGAGTTTGCTCGCGCGAACGGTGCGGTCGCGATCGAGGGTTATCCGCTCGACAACAGAGGAGCCAAGATCGACTCGACCATGGCCTACGTCGGCACGATGGCTCTCTTCGAGAAGGCAGGTTTCGTGAAGGCCACCGACACCGATTCGATACTCAACGGCTTCCCACGCGTCCTCATGCGACTCGACCTTCGCTGACGTTAGGAAGGACACTCCCAGCAGCCAATCGACCTGCGGTCAGCTCGATACAAGTTCATCCATGGTGTTCAGCGAGGACGTGAGACCGGCGGCGGACTGTTCCATGAACGTCTCGGGGTCCTCGGGATGAGGCAGGTTGACCTGCATGGTCATCTTCGTGAATCCGTCACCGACGGGTTCGAACGTCAGTGTCTGGGCGGTCGGAGGGCCCGTCGGATCTACTTCGCCCATGACGAACCACTCGTCGGCATCGAGGCGATCTGGTCGGTCGACACCGGTGTAGGTGCCGTGCCAGGCCATCTGTCCGTGTTCGGGGATCACCATCTCGTAGTGGTAGCGGCCGCCCTCGACCGGGTCGGACTCGCACACGGTCAGCTCTGAGCCGGTCGGGGCGCCCGACGGGAACCAGACACGAAGGTCGGCAGGGTCGGTGAACGCTCGGAAGACGCGGTCGGGAGGCGCACCAAAAGTGCGGACACATTGATAGGACAAGCAGTCGTCACTCAGCTCGAACTGAGCCGATCCGCGTCGGGCGTCGAGTGTCGCGAGGTCGGGTTGCAGGGTGGGGTCAGTCATGGGTAGGGCTCCTTAGGTGGGTGGGGATTCGGGATCGGTCGAGACGAGTTCGTCCAAGGTGTCGAAGCGGGCCTTCCACACGTCGTCGAAGGAGGCAAACCAGTCGTGGGCTGCCTGCAAACCGACGCCGTCGAGTCGGTAGTGGCGGTGTCGACCCTCAGCACGAACAGAAACGAGCATCGCGCTTGCAAGAACCTTCAGGTGCTTGGACACCTGCGGCTGGTTGAGCCCCGACGCACGCACGAGTTCGGACACCGTGGACTCATCCTGTTGGTGCAGCAACTCGAGAAGGCGTCGCCGGTTCGGTTCGCCCACCGCGTCGAGAACAACGTGTGCACCGATCATGCCGAAACCCTATATATGCCTCATGAGGAATGCAACTGTCATCCGCTCAGAGCGCTCTTGTCGGGTCGTTTCTCCTCGCCACACCAAGGGCTCCAACGCCGACCCGGTCGATAACACCACTCGACCTCGCAGCCGTCGGTCACGCAGTACGGCACGTACGATCGCGCGGCGCAGCAGTGGCACCCACGCGATAATCACGAGTCCGACCGCGACGCTCGGCGCTGCACTACTGGCGAATTCGCGCGAGCTCGACGCTGCTGAGGCCGCTCGATAACCACGTGCCCGTTCGCCGTCCTATGCCGTCCGGGTGCCGCTATCTGACTCGGCGCTCATCGATCCATCGCTCGATCTCGGCGGGGTCGAAGCGGATGAACTTCCCCACCTTGATGTAGGGGATGCGTTCCTCAGCGACCAGTCGACGTACGAAGCGCACGGTTACGCCGAGCCGGGCCGCCGTGCCGGCGACGTCGAATAGCGCGAGTACCTGGCGATCCCTCCGGGCGCCGTGCTGGTTCGTTCCCCGATTCGATTTGGCGACAACTTCCATGTCCACGGAAGGCGGGCCGAGAGCCTCGGACGCGACAAGGATCTTCGCTGCTTGCGCCGATCTCTCACGTCCGCGCGAGCACGGAACGACTGCACCAAATTGCGCCCGAATGACCGGCACAGACTTGCTACTTCCGCAAAGGCGGACGTAGCGAGACCCCCCATGCCAGGCGCGCACAGCGCAACTGGCAAGTCTGTGCCACTCATTTCAGGGTGATCTGGTGCAGGGTCGGGTGTGGCGAAGGGGTGCTGGCGGGTTCGGTCGGGGTGGTCATGGCATCGAGGTCGGGTTCCGGAACCGGCGAGGGTAACTCGTTCGTGTGTGTCGCAGTGATCAGAGACCGGTGGGATGGTCTGTGGCCATGATGTGAGGTGTTTCGGGGTGTTCAGGTTGACGCCGGGGCTCTCAGCGCCGGCCCGAGTGCTGCGGTGGCCGCGTCTGGGTCCGGTCGTGTTGCTCCTTGTGGGGTCTGGGACTTGATGAGGGAAGGAGCCACATAGCGCCGGACGCGACAGATCGTGTTGGTGCAGGTCTGCACCGGCGACTGCACCGACGGCGTCAACGGGGCCTTTCGGTCGCCCGTGGTGTCAGCCTGGGCTTCATTCTTACGTGCAGGATCCCATTCACACCGTTCGCCGTCTGACCAGCACTTATAGGACGCCACGCCACCCGCCGGACGAGCCGGCGGCAGCGTTAACTCTTCGGCTGACCCGCGACGCGCTGAGCGCAGCGCCAGCGGCTCGACCCGTTCAGTTCGGTGGGGCGAGTGATTCGCCCGTGTGGACGTGCTTCGACACCTTGAGGGTGCCATCGTCGTCGACGATTGTGAGGGTGCTGGTTCCGACCCTGCCGGCCGACGGGTAGATGGCGGCAGTGATTCTGTTGTCGAACTCGACCGTGTAGGGGTCGGTTCCTGTCGTGACGTAGTCGCTGAGCAACTCGATGTCCCAGTCGATTTCGTCGAGAACCCGGTCGATGTCTCGAGCCTGATCTGCCGGCGAGACCTGACCCTGATCGGAGACAAATCGGTAGTCATCGGTGACGATCGCGAGAAATGCCTCGCTGTCACGAGCGTCGTAGGATCGGAGGTACTCGTCGGCGACGACGCGGAGCTCATCGGAGACATCGGTGGCCGACTGGTCTTCGACCGTTGTCGCAACCGGCTCGGTTGTTGTCGGCGCGGTGATGGCGGTGGTTGGCGTCGTGGCGACCGGTGTTTCCGCAGTTTCTGGACTGTCAGAACTGCATGCTCCCGCGGCAACGGTGAGAACACCCGCCGCCAGGCCGACGAACACCCGCTGGTTCCACGTCCTCTCGTTCTTGTTGTTGGTCTTTCGGCTGCTGTGCATCGCGCTCTCCTTGTTGAGATTCCGGTTCGATGCACATGGTGATCACTGGTGGTGAGGGACACGTGAGGTTCGGCTGAGGCTCACATCGTGCGGGTCGCTTGGGTGTCGATGTCATGGACCCGGGCGGTGCTGATCACTTGGGCTGCCAGGTCACGCACGGTCGCCACGTCCAGCAACGCGCCGTGCGTGGTCAGCCGCTCGAATTCCCGATGTCCGACCAGTGCGCTCGCCCGGGCTGAACGCTCCTTGCGGTGGTGTGCCCAGTCCGGTAGCCACAAGAATCCGTGGTGATCCCTGTGTTCCTCGCTCGCACCGTCCAGCACAACGGCGGAAACGGTGTCACCGGAGGCAGCAGCGAGCTCGGCGGTTGCGCCGAGCACCAGGGCGAGACTCCATGTGTCATTCCATCCGATCGAGATCTCGAGCGCCTCGCTCAGTGGCTCGGTCGCGTCCTTTGCCCGATTCATTGCCATGGAGCAGCGGCCGACGTCGCAGAGAGCTTGGGCGATGCTTTGGCCAAGGCCTCGTGCGGCGTCGAGTGCCCGGGTCGCGCATGCGTCAGCCTCGTCGATGTCGCCGAGGGCCAGAGCAATGCTCACCATGTCGCTGAGACCGTGGAGCGCCAGCGCGGGCCGGCCGAGTGCGGTCAGCGCGGCAGTTGACTCGCGGAGCAGTTGGCGCGCGCCCGAGAGGTCACCGCGTCGGTGGGCGAGCAAACCGCGACACTCGGTGGTCCAGGCCCGGATCTGAGGAAGATGGGTCCCGGTTGTGATCGCGTCGAGTTCGGGAAGCAGTCTGTCGGCCTCGGCGAACTCGCACAGTGTTACTGCCGCACGGACGTGGTCGATCAACAGCCTGGGGCGGGTGGGATCGTTCTTCGCGACGAGCTCCTCCAGCGCCCGAGCTGTCAACTGGAGAGCGCCTCGTTCGTCGCCGATCGCGTCGAGATAGGCCGATCTGGCCACCACCGCGAGCGCCATGAGCTCGCGCGAGTTTGCTCTCTGCGCCTCGGCGGTCATCTGTTCGGCCAGTTCGAGCGCCCGCGGTGGATTTCCCGTGTAGGCATGACGAATGGCCAGCGCTTGTTGAATCTCGGCTCGAGCCAGAGACGGAGCGGCGTCGCTCAGCTCGAGAATCGATGGGAACCATCTGAGAAACTCGTGGCCCTGGGCCGTGTTCAGCCAATGCAACCTCAGCGCTGCACCGAGGGCCAAGGCGAGGTCCGGAATGCGGGTTTCGACAGACCACTGGAGGGCCCGCTCGAAATTGGTGGCATCGGCGGCGAGCCGCTCCAATGTCGATCCGTGATCGGGTGAGTCGTATCCCGGCTCGGAAGGGCACAGGCTGGCGAAGTGCAGCGCATGGCGTCGACGGAGTGCATCGTCTTCGCCCGATGCGACGAGCAGCTCGCGAGCGTAGGCGCTCAATGAGACGAGCATTCCGTAGCGGCGCGGTCGCTCCCGGGTGACCGTGAGCAACGATGCGTCCAGGAGGTTGTCCATCAGATCTACGACGTCGGCTCGGCTGATCCCCTCACCCGAACAGACGCTTTCGGCCGCTTCCATGTCGAATCCGCCGTCGAACACGGCCAGACGCCGGAACAACGTCTGGGCATCGACATCGAGAAGTTCGTAGCTCCACTCGATCGTCGCTCGAATCGTCGAGTGGCGCTCCGCGCCGCCGGCGACATTGGACGTGAGCACACCAAGTCGGTCGTCGAGACGGGCCAACAGCTCCACTGGTGACAGCAAGCGCAGCCGGGATGCAGCCATTTCGATCGCGAGCGGCATCGCATCGAGGCGTCGACAAATCGATGCCACCACACGCGGTTCGACATCGTCGACCTCGAACCAAGGGTGAGTTTCGCGGGCCCGCTCGATGAACAATCGCACACAATCCGAATCCAGCAGTGCGGTCGGGTCGGCCGTTTCGATTTCGAGATCGAGACCAAGCGGTGGGATCGGCCAGACCTGTTCGCCCGGAACACGCAATGACCTTCGACTCGTGGCCAGAATCGTCAGTCCCGGGCCACTGGCCAGCAGACGGGAGACTATTTCGGCGACAGCCTCTGACAGGTGCTCGCAGTTGTCGACAATCAGCAGCGACCTGCACGACCCGAGCGCGGCTGCCACCTCTCCGAGCAGCGGGCGTGTCGGATGGGCCGGGACGTCGAACACTTCTGCAATCATTCGGATCACCCCGACGTCGTCGGCGGTGTCGGCCAACTCAACCGACCAGACACCATCGGGAAACTGATCGATCAGTCGGCGACCGACCTCCATGGCGAGGGATGTCTTGCCCATTCCCCCGAATCCGGTGACGGTGACCAACCGGTTCGTCGACAGATGAGCCATCACGCTCGCCAGTTCGGTCTCGCGGCCAACGAAGCTCGCAACCCGCTGGGGGAGATTGCTGGTCGGTCGCTCCGGGCCGGCTGGTACGACGACAGGCAACTCATGGCGAAGGATCTGCGTTTCGAGACGACGCAACGCATCGCCTGGTTCGATACCCAACTCCTCACCCAGCAGCGTTCGGGCCGAGCCGTACGCGCGTAGTGCCTCTGCCTGCTGATCACCGCGGTAAAGCGCCAACATCAGTTGGGCCCAGAACCGCTCGCGCAGAGGGAACTCAACCGTCAACTGCTGCAGCTCACCGACCAGGTCGCGGTGGCGACCGAGTTCGAGATCGGCATCGATGCGATCCTCGAGACAGACCAATCGGAGTTCCTCCAGCCGCGCGATCTCACCCTGCGCGAACTCCTCGTACCGGAAATCCTCCAACGCCTCGCCGCGCCACAGCGCCAGTGCCTCAGCCAGGACGTTCCTCGCCCGAGCGTCCTGGCCCGACGCCAACATCTCCCGACCGTCGGACGCCAACCGCTCGAAAACCGTCGCATCGAGGTCTCCGGCCGACAGAGCAAGGCGGTAGCCCCGATCGGCTGTCTCGATCACCTCGGCCTGCCGCGCCCCGTCCACCGGCCGCAAAGATTTCCGGAGCTGAGAGACGTGGTACCGGAGTGTCTTGACTCCACCATCGGGTGGCTCTTCGCCCCAGAGCGCCTCGCTCAACTCCTCGACCGACACAACGCGGTTCGCGTTCACGATCAGCACACCAAGGATCAGCCGCGGTAGGCGGGCCGTGACGCGAACGTCGGCATCACCAACGCGAGCAACCAGCGCCCCCAAGAGCCGAAACCTCATGGAGCATGCTAACCAAGGAGATCTTCGGGCTCTTCGACCGGACCCCTGACTTCAATGCCGGTTCGTCCGAAGCGAACGTCGAAGGCATGTGAGATTCGAGCACACCTTCGAGATGCTGCGCGCCGAGGGAGTGCGCTTCGTCCTCGCCGCCGCCAGTTGATGGCGGATCCATCCCTACTTTCTCGAAAAAGTAGGGATACCCAGCGGTAACCAGCGGACATCATCGGTAGACGTTTCACCAGCTCAGAGGACATCAACGGCCCTACCGGCGCCCCGATCCCTAGTCCTTCACTACTTCTTGGTGGGCATCGGTCCTCGGTGACCGGCTATCGCGGGGCGACACAAGGCGATGGCGTGCCGCAGGTCGGCCCCGACGACCCGCCACAGCGCAGGTGCCGTCGGAGCCGGTCGACGAAATGATCAACGCCCTGACGCGGCCTGCTCGTACTTGCGCACTGCGAGCGGAGCGAACACGGCGATGATGATCACCACCCAGCCGAGCGAGTAGAGCGCGGCGTGCTCGAGCGGCCATGCCGTGGGCTCCGGCGTTCCCTCCGGGATGTTCCCGAAGTGCTCACGGGCCGCCTGGGCCACGGCTGACACCGGGTTCCACTCGGCGAAGACGCGTAGCGGGGTTGGGAAGTCGTCGGTCGGTACGAAGGTGTTGGCGATGAAGGTCAGCGGGAAGATCACCAGCGACGAGGCGTTGTTGATCGCTTCCACGCTGCCGACGCTCAGGCCGACGTAGGCCATGATCCACGAGAACGCATACGCGAACAGCAACACCAGTCCGAAGCCCAGCAGCGCGTTGCCGATCCCGTTGCTGATGCGCCACCCCACTGCGTAGCCTGCGGCAACCATCACGATGGTCGACAGCACGTTGTAGATGACGTCGCTTGCTGTTCGGCCGAACACGACGGCCGAGCGCGACATGGGCAGCGACCGGAACCGGTCGATGATGCCTTTCTGCATGTCGTCGGCCAGACCGAGGCCGGTGAACGTGGACCCGAAGGTGAGCATCATGACGAAGGCTCCGCCGATGAGGAACTCCCGGTAGGAGCCGCCCTCGATGTCGATTGCGCTCCCGAAGACATAGGCGAACAGCAGCACGAAGACGAGCGGCATGATCACCACGGCCACGAGGAGCTCGGGCATGCGCGTGATCTTGATGATGTTGCGACGGGCGACGGTTGCGCCGTCGGTGAGAGCAAGGTTGATGCGTTCCATCACGCGGCCTCCTTCACGAGTTGGGTCGGTTGGTCGTTGCCGGGTTCGTCTGGTCGGTTCGGGTCGGTGCTCGTCGCCTCGGTAGCGCGGCCAGTGAGGGTGAGGAACACGTCGTCGAGGGTCGGTCGGCGCAGGCCGACGTCACGCAACGCGACGCCTCCGGCGTCGAGCGCGCGCAACGCCTGGGTGAGCGTCGTGGCCCCACCCGTGATCGGCGCCGTGATGGTTCGATCCACCACGCGCGGGTCGTCGAGGGAGAACCGAGCCAGGACCTCACGCGCTACTTCCACGCTGGTGTCACTGGCCAGGGAGATCTCGATCCGTTCGCCACCAACCATCGCTTTCAGCTGGTCGCCGGACCCATGGGCGATCTGACGACCCTGATCGATCACCACGATGTCGTCGGCCAGCAGGTCGGCCTCTTCCATGTACTGCGTGGTCAACAACACGGTCCGGCCCCGTGTCGACCAGCTCCTGGATGACCTCCCACAGCTCGTTGCGGCTGCGCGGGTCGAGTCCGGTGGTGGGCTCGTCGAGGAACAGTACCGGTGGCTCGGCGACCAGCGCACCGGCCAGGTCGAGGCGGCGCCGCATGCCTCCCGAGTAGGTCTTCACCGGCCGGTCGCCGGCATCGGAGAGCGAGAAGCGCTCGAGCAGCTCGCGTGCTCTGACCCCCGCCCTCTTCCTGCCGAGGTGGTAGAGGCGGCCGATCATGTCGAGGTTCTCGTATCCGGTCAGGTTCTCGTCCACCGCCGCGTACTGGCCCGACAGGCCGATGCGCCGTCGGACCTCGGTCGGCGATGTGGCGATGTCCGCGCCCGCCACCGTCGCGTGGCCGCCGTCGGCCCCGAGCAGTGTCGTCAAGATGGAGACGGCGGTCGTCTTGCCGGCTCCATTGGGACCGAGGAGACCGAGGACGGTGCCCTCGCCCACGGTGAGGTCGAGGCCATCGAGGGCGATGACATCGCCGTAGTGTTTGACGAGTCCGTGGGCCTCGATGCGGCCGTTGATGGGGTTCTGGTAGTTGTTCATGCGTCGACCGTGCATCACCCCGGTCGAGGCTCGGCGGTCGCCGGGTAGGAGGGCGGTCGACGTGGCGGCCGACGGGCTCGACCGAGGCTCAACCGGCCCACAACCGACCGGTTCGAGGATCTCGGCATGGCCACGGTTATGGGAAGCTTGCTGCTCGAGGACGGTGAACGGAGAGGCTCGGCAGTGCAGATTCGTCTTCTCGGCGGCGTCGATGCCGTCACCGACGACGGGGACCCGATCGACATCGGCCCCGCCAAGTGCCAAGCCCTGCTCGCCGCGCTCGCGCTCTCGGCGGGCTCGGCGTTGCCGGTCTCGCGTCTCGTCGAGCTGGTCTGGGGCCAGGACCCTCCCCGGACGGCCGAGAAGACGCTGCAGTCCTACGTCACCCGGCTTCGCAAGGGCCTCGGGCCGGACTCGATCGAGCGGACCGGGGCCGCCTACCGCCTGGTCGTCGACCCCGCATCGGTCGACGTCACACGATTCCAGCGCCACTTGGCAGCCCGCGACGTCGGCGCCGCCCTCCGGGAGTGGACGGGAACTCCACTTGCCGGGCTGGACGCGCCCGGGTTGACGGGAACCGTGGACGGGCTGTTGGAGCAGTGGTTCGGCGCAGTGGAGAGCGATCTCGCGCTGCTGGTCGATCGTGACCCCGCCGAGGCCGTGGCCGTCCTGACCGAGCTGACGGCGCAGCATCCGTTCCGCGAAGGCCTCTGGGCGTTGCTGATGACCGCCCTGTACCGCGGCGGACGCCAGGCCGATGCACTTGGCGCCTACCGGCGCGCCCGCGAGCACCTCATCGAGGAGCTGGGCGTTGAGCCCGGACCCCGCTTGCGTGAGCTCGAGGCGCTGATTCTGGGCCAAGATGACCGCCTCGACATCGCGCCGGCCTCGACCACCGCGCTCATGCCACCGACCGGCACCGTGACCTTCGGCTTCAGCGACATCGAGGGGTCCTCCCGGCTGTGGGCCGCACACCGGCAGGACATGGCCAGCGCCGTTGCCCGCCACGACGACATCGTGCGTGCCATCGCCGCCGACCACGACGGCTACGTCTTCGCCACCGGTGGCGACTCGTTCGGCGTGGCATTCCACCGCGCCGGCGACGCCGCCGGATGGGCCGCCGACCTGCAACAGGCCATGGCCCGCGAGAGGTGGCCCGGCCACATCGAGCTGAGGGTCCGGATCGGCCTGCACACCGGTGAGGCCGAGGAGCGGGCCAACGACTACTTCGGGCCGGCGGTCAATGTGGCCGCACGGATCGCGGCCGCAGGGCACGGCGGCCAGACGCTGGTCTCGCCGGTGACGGCCGCGCTGGTCGACGGTCGCGGCCTACACGATCTCGGCACGTTCCGATTCGACGGCGTCGGTGCCGACCTGAACATCTTCCAGCTCGGCGACGGCGAGCACCCTCCGCTGCGTACCGACGAGACCCGTCGCGGGAACCTTCCTCGGCGAACGGGCCGCCTCTTCGGGCGCGATCGTGAGCTCGACGTCGTCGCCCAGACCATCGCCGCCAGCCCCATCGTCACCCTGGTCGGCCCCGGCGGCATCGGCAAGACCAGGCTGGCGTTGGCCGCGGCCCGGATCGCCGAGGTCGACCTCCACGACGGGGCCTGGTTGGTCGAGCTGGCCGAGATCGCATCGTCGGCTGATGTCGCTCGGGCGCTCGCCGACCTGCTCGACGTGACCGAGAGCTCCGGCCACACGCTCACCGAGTCGATCGTCGCCCACCTCGAGCGCCGCCAGACGCTGGTGCTGTTCGACAACTGCGAGCACGTCGTCGAGGGCGTCGCCAGTCTGGCACAGACGATGGCCAGCGGCTGCCCAGAGGTGAAGGTGCTGGCGACGTCTCGCGAGGGTCTCGGCGTGGCTGAGGAGCGACTCGTCGTCGTCGGCCCTCTCGACGCTGCGGGGCCGGCCGTCGAGCTGTTCGACGAGCGGGCTCGTTCCGCCGACTCTTCCTTCGATCTCGATGCCGATCGCCACGAGGTGGAGGAGATCTGCCGGCGTCTCGACGGCGTCCCGCTGGCCATCGAGCTCGCCGCATCCAGGGTTCGGAGCCTGTCGCCGGCCGACTTGGTCGCGCGCCTGGATGATCGGTTGCGCCTTCTCACCGGAGGCCGTCGGAGGAGTGTCGAGCGCCATCGGACGCTGCGGGCGACGATCCAGTGGTCGTATGACCTGCTCACACCGCCCGAGCAAGTCCTGTTCCGGCGGCTGTCGAGCTTCGCGGGCTCGTTCGACCTCGCGGCGGCCGAAGCCGTCGCCGCCGACGACGAGCTGCCGGTCGAAGAGCTGAGCGGCCTTCTGGGCGACCTGGTCGGGCGGTCGATGGTTGTGGTCGAATCGGGCGCCTACGGCCGTCGGTTCCGTTTGCTGGAGACCATGCGGCAGTTCGCCGCCGAGCACCTCTCCGAGGCCGGCGCCAGCGATCGGACGGCAGCACGGCACGCCGGCTTCGTTCGCGACGAGGTCACGCGGCTCGGCGGGCTGCTCGTGAGTAACGACGAGATCGAAGGCGCGGCGCGACTGGCCGAGCTGTGGCCGAACGTGCGCGCGGCTGTCCACTGGGCCTTGGCCGTCGAAGACCGTGACCTCACCACGGAGTTGCTGCGGCCGATCGCCCTCCAGATGTTCGTCCGCCGTGGCCTCGGCGAGATCGCCGACTGGACCGAGGGTCTGTTGGCGATCACGCCTCCCGACGACGAGGAGACCATTGCGACCGGTCTCCTGTGGGCGGCGATGCACTACTCGATGACCCAGGACCGCGAGCACTTCCGTCAGCTCATCGAGGACAGCGGAGCCCCCGACCACCTTTTCGTTCGTTACGCCTACCTCGTCGGTGTCGAGGACGACGATTTCACGACGCTGGAGGTGGGCCCGCTCGTCGTCGCCGAGATGCGGCGGCTTGGTCAGGAGTCGTACGCCCGTGTGTTCGAGGTATTCACGGCGGCCGCGTTGATGACGTCCGGTCAGTTCGCCGAGGCCCGGGCCAGACACGAAGCCCTGGCTGAGCTGTTCCGGGCCGAGGGCCCGCCCTCATTCCTCAATTGGACCCTCTACCTGCTCGGTGCGTCCGCGGCCTTCCAAGGGGACCATGAGCTGGCCGATCGCTACTGGGAGGAGTTGACTGCCATCGAATTGCCCCCGAGGACCAACTCGCCCAACGAGACGCTGTCGGCCCGAGCGGCGTTTCGGCAGGGACGCCGCCACGAGGCCTTCCGGATCCTTCGGAGCTACATCGACGAGCTGCTCGAGGTCGACAACATGGCCGGCACCGCAATCGTCGGCATCGAGTTCGTCAACATGATGACCGCCGTCGGTCGCCTGATCGATGCCGGTGTGATTCTCGGGCACCTCGACGCAACCGGACTGCTCGGCGTCGAGGGCCCGGGATTCAAGGTGCTCGTCACCGACGCAGTCTTGGTCGTGGGCGCTGACCCGGACGCGGCAGCGGCCCGGGAGCGACGCAGCCGCCCGCCGGCTGGACGAGCGCTCCGCGCTGTCTTACATGGGGCGTGTCCTCGGCGAGCTTGTCGACGGTGCCGCTCGGCAATGACGAGGCCCGCCAAGTGACATGCTCGGTCCTGCCGCGCACCCGTTCATCCCTACTTTCTCCCGAGAGTAGGGATACCCAGCGGTAACCAGCGGACAGCACCGGTTAGCATTTCCGCAGGTCAGCAGGCATAAACGGCCACAGCCGGTCACCAGTGGACAACCCCAAATCAGACCCACGACATCTTCGAAGGCACCGAGCAGATCCAGCAGCTGGTGATCAGCCGGGCGATCTCGGGGATGCGAATCGAGTAGCGCTGAGCTGCCGGTTTGGCTGATCAGCGGCCGACACGGACACTGCGCAGAGCCCGTCGTTTGACAATTGGCTCCAGCTTCGTGGCGCCTGATCTGTGCTGGCCACCGGACGTGAAGCAGACTGACTTCGTGGGGGACGACCTTTCCGTGCGACTGCTCGACGCAGTGGACCGGCACGGGCTGATCCTGGTGCACGATCAGGCGCTTCCGTCGCTGACGCAGGTGGCGGTGGGCGAACCGGTGAGCGGCTCGTGGTGGAGTCACCCGCTGGCGAACCAGATCTACAACGCGCTCGGCGCGATCGAGCGTGACGTGTTGCGGGTGAAACTCGTCCGCAAGAAGGACACGTTGATCGCCCGGCACCTGTGGAGTGAGGTCTACGCCGTCGCCTCGTCAGGGAGTCCGTGGCAGCTGCGAGAACTGAGCTCCGCCGGTCGGGAATTGCTCGACGAGATCGACGGTTCCGTCGACCCAGTGGTCGTCGCGTCGGCGCAGCGCACGACTGCTCGTGCGCTGGCGCTGCGTCTGCTGGTTCACGTCGACGAGGTGCATACCGCAGCGGGACATCACGTCAAGGCGTACCGGTCGTGGGACAGTTGGAGTCGAGAATCCGAGGTGGGCACGGTCGCGCTCGACGACGCCATTGCGACGATCGAGAGTGTCGTCGCAGCCTGGCCGAACACAGGTGCACGACGCCTGCTCCCCTGGTGAGCAGAACAGCCCGACCGCGCTCAATGAGCCACGCGATGCTGCCTGCTCGTACTTGCGCACTGCGAGCGGAGCGAACACGGCGATGATGATCACCACCCAGCCGAGCGAGTAGAGCGCGGCGTGCTCGAGTGGCCATGCCGTGGGCTCCGGCGTTCCCTCCGGGATGTTCCCGAAGTGCTCACGGGCCGCCTGGGCCACGGCTGACACCGGGTTCCACTCGGCGAAGACGCGTAGCGGGGTTGGGAAGTCGTCGGTCGGTACGAAGGTGTTGGCGATGAAGGTCAGCGGGGAGATCACCAGCGACGAGGCGTTGTTGATCGGTTCCACCGCCTCGCCGCCCGAGGCGCTTTCCCGCGTGCCTACGTCGTTGCTCGACGGCTCTGGAGGACACAGAACTCGTTGCCCTCCGGATCGGCCAACACCACCCACGGAACGTCGCCTTGCCCAACGTCAAGACGAGACGCTCCGAGCGCGATGAGTCGGTCAACCTCGGCGGCCTGATCGTCAGGACGAAGATCGATGTGCAGACGGTTCTTGCCCTGCTTGGGTTCATCGACGGCCAAGAACAAGATCCCTGGAAGACGATCTGGCCGTGGCTGAATCTCAAAGACCGGTGGGTCGTCGTCGACGACGACCCACCCGAGCGCTTCGCACCACCACCGACCCAGCGCACCCGGGTCAGGCGTGGCGACAACGACTTGCTCCCACTCAAGGCCCATGGCACGACGATAGACGCAGCGCTCCCGGGCTGCCTGACCATCACGCCGAGCCATCCCGAGCGGCATCTGACATAGCGGCACGTCGGGAGTTGCCAACGCGGCGGACCATGACGAGGAGCGGAATGTCGGCGATATCGGATGCCCCCTCGGCCGAGGCTGCGGCAATGGTCGCCGTGAGACGCATGTGAGTCACCTCATTCGCCACCGGTCCGCATTTGGTGGCCGACGGTCACATCGGTCACCAAGCGCGCTGTCGATATTGCGCGCCGCGAGCCGACGGGAGCGACCTTGCCGGCGTGTCCGCCGCGTTCGAAGAGCGTGTGCGCAGCTGCGCGGCCCCACCTTGGTCGAAATCGCTCGGCTTCGTGACCTTGAGCACTCAGTTTGGGCTAGCTATAGTCAGAGGAAATGGCTGGCGGCGATTCGGAACACCGTCTCAGGCGTCTTGCCGGACACGCTGGGGCATCCGAAAGGGCAGTTCGTGAGTCGGATGAGGTGATCTCGACGAGTCAAGTACGCCGAGCGACGATCGCGGTGTCCTCCTCATCGCCGGCTTCGGTATCGGCAGGCAGAGGGTGAGAGGGAGACATGCTGGAACGACTGACGCAGCGGACACTGGTGCTGACCGCCGCGGTGTTCTGCATCGCAGGCATCGTCGAGGGCATCCGGATCGACCGCCCGAGTGTCGCCGTGCTCTTCGCTCTCGTGCTCGGCGTGGGCAGCGTCATCGCCCGTGACAAGGCCACGCAGCGACCGATCCGGGTCCGACCGGATCTGCGTGAGTGGCTCGACGACACCGCGTCGGTCACCGGCGACTCGATCGAGGAGCTGAGCAACGCGGCGCTGAGCAGCTACCGGGCCGAGCTCTCCGGGTCCCGCGATGCCCGCTGACCCGAATCTGGTCGCCCGTGTCGACGGCAGCGGGCTCGCAAACGAGCGCGCGGGCGGGAAGGGTTCGTCCCTCGACGTCCTCGTGTCCCTGGGCGCCAGGGTTCCCGAGACGAGCATCGTCACGACGGCGGCCTACCGGCTGTTCGCATCGGAGCCTTCGATCGCCGCGTTGCTCGAAGAGCTCCGGACGGGCGAGCTGCCGCTGCCGCAGGATCACGAACGCGAGCAACAGCGCGTCGACGACGCGTTCCTCTCCGTGGAGTTGCCGGAACCGATCGTCGAGGCGATCGCTGCGTTCGGACCGCCGATCGGTGGCGAAGCGACGGTCGCCGTCCGTTCCTCGGCGACTGCGGAGGACATGGCATCGGCGTCGTTCGCCGGCCAGTACCGCTCCCTGCTGGACGTGGGTCCCGACGACCTGAGTAGGGCGGTCCGGCTGGTCTGGGCGTCGCTATGGCACCCTGCGCCGAGGAGCTACCGGCGATTCCGGAACGTCCCAGAGGACGATCTCTCCATGGCCGTCGTCCTGATGACGATGCTCGACCCGTCGCATGCGGGGGTGATCTTCACCAGCGATCCAGGTGGTTCACCGGATCATCTGCGGATCGAGATCGTCGAGGGCCTCGGCGAAGCGCTCGTGTCGGGCGAAGCCACACCCGAGGCCTTCGTGGTCCCCCACGACGAGAGCGTCGAGCGGCTCGCGGAGGTCAGACCAGTCTTCGGTGAGGTGGTGGCCGAGGCGCTGCGCATCGAGCGCGAGCTCGGCTCGCCGCAAGACATCGAGTGGGCCGTCGACCACGACGAGCTCTACCTGGTCCAGGCTCGCCCGATCACGACCGAGTCGATCGAAGTCGGAACCGACGACGGGTTCGACGTCAACGTCGAACCAATGGCGAGCTTCACGACCGCGGGCATAGGGGAGTCCCTGCCCGGCGTGGTGCCGCCGCTCGACTGGACGGTGAACTCCTGGACCCTCGAGAACGGGTTCCGGGGGCTCTTCCACCGTCTCGGTGGGTGCCCGGACGGGCTCGCCGGGCCCCATGCCCTCATCGGTCGCTTCCGGGGACGCGCCGCGCTCAACCTCGACCGGATGCTGCAGGCCGCAAGCACCATCCCCGGAGCGTCGCCGGAGGAGCTCGAGCACCAGTACTTCGGTGAGGCCGTGCGGTCCGAGGACGCACCGCCCGCTCCGACCCCACCGAAGGCCGGTGCTGCCCAGGGCTTGCGCACGCTGCGCGCTCGGCAGACGGCGGCCCAGGAGTCCGAGGTCGTCACGCTCGCCGTGGACCGACTCCTCGACATCGAACCCGAGCTCCGCCTCCTCGAAGATGACGGCCTGCTCGCCTACCGGTCGCGCCTGCTGCATCTCGCCACCCGGGTGGTGACCGCAGAGGTCGCGATCGCGGCCATGGCCACGGCCAGCTACCGCAGCATCGAGGTGTTCCTCAGCAAGCAGCTCGGTGACGCCGAGGCCAGCCGAGCGGCGCAGCTCATGACCTCGGGGACCGGTGGGACGCGCCGGGCATTGATCGCACTGGCATTGAGTGACCTCGTGGAGGAGTCACAGGCGAGCCCGGAGCTCCGCGAGGCCACGAGCAACGACGTCTGGTCCGAGGCCCAGTTAGCGCTCGTCCGCTTCCCGAGCGGTCGTGGCTTCATCGAGCACTTCGGCGAGGCACTTCGTCGCGCCGGGTCGACGTCCTACTTCGGCGGTCCGACCTGGGCCGAGGTGCCCGACCTCGCGTGGCTCACGTTCCGTCACGAGGTCATCGCGCCCCCCCACGACGACGACGCCGAGCGACGTGCCGCACGCGACGAGATCGAAGACCGACTCACACGGAGCTCGGACTGGTCCTACACCCGATGGAACAGCGGTCAGCTCTTCGACATCCGTCGGCGGTTCTTCCGCCGCGAGTCCGCCGACGCGGCCGAGTTCCTCGATCGGCGCGAGCGCACGAAGGCCGCGATGTTGAAGCTCGGCGGAGCCCTCCGCCGGCTCAACCTCGAGTTCGGAGCACGGCTGGTGGAGTCCGGTCGGCTCGACGACCCCGAGGACGTCCGCTTCCTCTCGAACGCCGAGCTCGTGGCGCAGATGGCTGGTGGCGGCCCGACCACCGACGTCGTGGCGATCCGCCGGCGACGCCTCGACGAGGCCGAGCTCGATGGTCCGCTCCCCCGGGTGTTCGAAGGGACGCCGGACGCTGCCGAAGCGGCGAAGATCGAGGGCGTCCGGGTCGAGGGGTGGGGCGCCAGCCCGGGACGTTACGAGGGCCCGGCCCGGGTCGTCCGTTCGGTCAGCGCCAGCTCTCTCCGCCGAGGCGATGTCCTGGTCGCCCGCTCGACCGATGCGTCCTGGGCGCCGTTGTTCCTGCTCGCCGGCGCCATCGTGGTGGAGGACGGCGGCCCGCTCTCACACGCTGCGATCGTCGCCCGTGAGCTCGGCATGCCGGCCGTGCTCAACGTTCCCGGCATCATGGACCGGATCGAGTCGGAGCCCGAGGAGGTGGCGCTCCGCGTCGACGGGACCAGAGGTGAGGTGATCATTCACGAGCCGGCGGTCGCCGGGGAGATCGACCTCCGCGATCCGGTGCCGTTGCGGGACCAGGCGCGCAAGGTGGTCGACATGGCGCACAAGCTCGGCGTCACGGTCGAGGGCGAACTCGGCTGCCTGGGTTCGCTGGAAACCATGCGCGGCGACAAGGAAGACGGCCATGGCACCGAGTCGACGATGACACGCGAGCAATTGCTGACCGACCCCGAGCAGGCGGCGGACTTCGTCAAGAAGACCCAGCTCGACGCGTTGGCGATCGCCATCGGCACCAGCCACGGCGCCTACAAGTTCACCCGCAAGCCCACCGGCGACATCCTGGCCATCGACCGCATCAAGGACATCCACAAGCGCATCCCGAACACGCACCTGGTGATGCACGGCAGCTCGAGCGTGCCGCAGGACCTGCTGGCCGTGATCCGCGAGTTCGGCGGCGACATGAAGGAGACCTACGGCGTGCCGGTCGAAGAGATCCAGGAGGCCATCAAGCACGGCGTGCGCAAGATCAACATCGACACCGATGTGCGCCTGGCCATGACCGCGGCGATCCGCAAGTACCTGTTCGAGAACCCGAGCAAGTTCGATCCGCGCGACTACCTCAAGCCCGCGCGCGAGGCCGCGAAGGGCATCTGCAAGCAGCGCTACCAGCAGTTCGGCTGCGAAGGCCAGGCCGCCAAGATCAAGCCCCAGACCTTGTCGGCGGTGGCGCAGCGCTACGCCAGCGGGGCCCTGGCGCAGACCGTCGTCTGATGGCGGCATCGCCGCAGTCGTCGCTGCGCTCGCAGCCGCAGCTGCAGAGCAGCTTGCGGTCGCTTCCATTGGTCGCGCGGGGCAAGGTGCGCGACAACTACGCCGTCGGTGAGGATCGCCTGCTGATGGTCGCCAGCGACCGCCTGAGCGCGTTCGACGTCGTGATGGGCGAGCCGATCCCGGGCAAGGGCGAATTGCTCACGCGCATGGCGCTGTTCTGGTTCGAACGCCTGGCCCATGTCGTGCCGAATCACCTCACCGGCGACGACCCCGAAAGCGTCGTCACGGCGGACGAGCGCGCGCAGGTGCGCGGCCGCTCGATGCTGGTCAAGCGCCTCAAGCCCCTGCCGGTCGAGGCCGTGGTGCGCGGCTACCTGGCCGGCAGCGGCTGGAAGGAGTACCAGGTCAGCGGCGAGGTCTGCGGCGTCAAGCTGCCGCCGGGCCTGCGCAACGCGGGCAAGCTGCCGGCAGCCGATCTTCACGCCGGCGACCAAGGCCGAGATGGGCGAGCATGACGAGAACATCCCATTCGAACGCATGGCGCAGATCGTCGGCGCAGACGTTGCGCGCGCAGGTGCGCGAGGTCTCGATCCGCCTGTACGACGAAGCGGCTGCGTTCGCGCTCACCAAGGGCATCATCATCGCCGACACCAAGTTCGAGTTCGGCCTCGATGCCGACGGCACGCTGACCCTGATGGACGAGGTGCTGACGCCCGACTCGTCGCGCTACTGGCCGCTCGAGGGCTACGCGCAGGCCCTGGCCGAGGGCCGCAATCCGCCGAGCTACGACAAGCAGTTCGTGCGCGACTGGCTCGAGAGTGCGCGCGTCGACGGCGCGCCGTGGAACAAGCGCGCGCCGGCGCCCTCGTTGCCGGCCGATGTCGTGGCCCACACCGCGGCCAAGTATCGCGAAGCGCTGACGCGGCTCACTGGTTGACATGACGGCGTCGCGCTCGCGCTTGTTGCAGCGGCTCGACGCCGCGATCGCTGCGGCGGCCAACCCCGTCGAAGCCCTGTGCCTGCGCGCCGAACGCGCTGCGTTGTTGGCGCGCCAGGGCCAGCTCGAAGCCGCCAAGACCGTGATCGACGAGTTGAATACGCAGCTGGCCTGGCAGCCCAACACCACCTTGCGCGCCTGGGTGGCGCTGGCCGAGGGCTTGCACGACCACTACAGCGCGCTGGGGCGCGCAGCGCCGACGAGCATCGAGCAAGCGCACGCGCTGGCCCAGGGGGCCGGGACATTGCCGCGCCTGCAGGCACTGGCCGCGGCGTGGCTCGCCAACATGGCCTTTGCCGATGACGACATGCCGCGCATGGCGGCCTTGGTGCGCGAGTCGTTGGACCTGGCCGGGCCGGAGCACCACGGCGCACGTGCGCGCGCGGCGCTGGTGGCCGGCTATGCCTATCACTTCGCGGCCGAGGGCGCGCGCGCCCAACCGTGGTACGAGGCCTCGCGGCGCCATGCCATCGCCGACGGGGACGAGACGCACCTGTCTGCGTTGATGCACAACCAGGCCTGGATGCGTGCCAGCCAGGCGAGGCTGGCGCTGTTGTTCGGCGACGCGGGCGGGGACGCTGTGCATGTCGAGGCCGTGGGCCACGCCTTGATGGGGGCCGAGTCGATCGGCCATTACGACGCCGGCGTCGGCACCGCGTCGCTGGGGTCGCTGGTGCCCATGCTGCGGGCCCAGGTACTCACCGCGCAGGCCAAATGGCGCGAGGCCCTGGACCTGTTCGAACTCCATTTCGAGGCCGCACTGGCCGAGGGCCTGACGCGGCTGGCGCCCGGCCTGCTGGCCGACCGTGCCTGGTGCGAGTGGCATCTCGGCAACGCGCGCAAGGCGCAGGCGCTGGTGGGCGCGGCCGAACAGGCCCTGGCACAAGCCTGCGACACCGACGACCGCGCGATGGCCACGGCGCGCCTGGCGCAGGTGTGTACCGCGTTGGGCGACCTGGCCGCCGCGGCCCGCCACCGCGACACTGCGCAGTCGCAATACGCGGCGCATTGTGCGCAGCAGCGGCAAATCGCCGCGCTGCTGGATCAGTCACTGGCCGGGATCGACCCGACCACGGTCTAGTCGCTCAGAACAGCGCCATGCTCAGCTTGCGCCGGTACTGGTCGACGACCGGGTCCGTGACGGTCGAAGGCGCGGACTTGCCGGTCAACTCCAGCGCACCCTTGGCCGGCTCGTTGGCCGAGGGCTTGGGCGCGGGCTTGCTCATCAGGGTCAGGATCGCCACGTAGGTCTTGCGCGCGGCCTCCTGGTTCCAGGTCTTGTCGCGCATCACGATCTCGAGCAGTTCGTCCATCGCCTGCGTGAAGCGGCCAGCGGCGAAGTGGCCTTGCGCCAGCTCGAAGCGGGCCTCGAAGTCGCGCTTGTTGGTGCCGATCGCGGCGGTCAGCGTGTCCACGCTGCGCGCCGATCCCGCCGCCTGCTGCGCGGCCAGCCAGCGACCCAGCGCGTCGATGCGCCCATCGACGATCGCCTTGCTCGCCACCGGGGCCAAGGCCTGTTCGGCCTGCGCCACCTGGCCCTGGGCCAGCAGCAGCTTGACGTAGTCGTAGCGCGCCGCCTCGTTGGCCGGGTCGATGGCGACCGCCTGCTGCAGCTTGGCCAGCGCCGACTCGGCATCGCCTTCGGCGATCAGCGCCTCGGCGTCGTCGACCTCGGCTTCGGCTTCGAGTTCGACCGTGCTCGGCACATGCTTGTCCAGGAAGGTGCGAATCTGCGCCTCGGGCAGCGCGCCGACGAAGCCATCCACGGGTTGGCCGCCGACGAACATGACGCAGAACGGGATCGAGCGCACACCGAAGGCCTGGCTCAGCTGGGCGGCGATCTCGGGCTGGTCGTCGCTGTTGAGCTTGGTCAGCTTGAAGCGCCCAGCGTAGGCGACCTCGAGTTTCTCCAGCACCGGCCCGAGTTGCTTGCAGGGGCCGCACCACGGGGCCCAGATGTCGAGCAGGATCGGCTGCTGCATCGACGCGTTGATGAGCTCGGCTTCGAAATTGGTGATCGTGATGTCGGTCATGTGAATTCGAGCCCTCGAGCTCGCGGTGTTGGCGCCCCCCGGCGGGACGGTCGATGGGCGCGCTTGCCCGAACGGTCAGGTCGACGTGGTGGCGTGCCGCCTACAATTCAAGGCTTCCCGCAGCACGAGCCTGGAGCCAGCCCTTGACGCAGCCCCATCCCCTGGTCGGCGTGGTCATGGGGTCGGCCAGCGACTGGCAGACCCTGCAACATGCAGCCGCCATTCTCGCCGAGTTCGGCGTCGCCCATGAATGCCGCGTCATCTCGGCGCATCGCATGCCCGACGACCTGTTCGCCTACGCCGAACAGGCGCGAGCTCGCGGCCTGGCCGCGATCATCGCCGGGGCCGGCGGCGCGGCGCACCTGCCGGGCATGCTGGCGGCCAAGACCAGCCTGCCGGTGCTCGGCGTGCCCGTGCCCAGCAAGCACCTCCAAGGCGTCGATTCGCTGCATTCGATCGTGCAGATGCCCAAGGGCGTGCCCGTGGCCACCTTTGCCATCGGCGACGCCGGCGCGGCCAACGCGGCGCTGTTTGCGGTGGCGATGCTGGCGCGCGACGATGAGTCCTTGCAGGCGCGACTCGACGCCTACCGTGCGCGCCAGACTGAAGCCGCACGCGCCATGACGGCGACATTGAAATGATCCCCCCCGAAGCGCCTTCGGCGCCTCCCCCCAGGGGGCGCCGCCAGCGGCCCGGCAGAGCCGGCTCCGCGGCGGCAACTTGGCTACGGCGGGTTCATCCGTGGCGGGTGCGGCGTGGGCAGCACGGACGACGCGAATGAAACCAATTCTCCCTGGCACGCTGGGTGCCGACGGCCGCCCGGCGACGCTGGGCGTGATGGGCGGCGGCCAGCTGGGGCGCATGTTCGTCCAGGCCGCGCAGTCGATGGGCTACTTCACAGCCGTGCTCGACCCCGACCCGACCAGTCCGGCGGGTCTGGTCGCGCACTATCACGTCAGGGCCGACTACCTCGGTGAGCCGGGCCTGGCGCAGCTGATGCAGCGCAGCTCGGCCATCACCACCGAGTTCGAGAACGTGCCTGCCACGGCGCTCTATACGCTGGGCGCACAGCGGCCGGTGGCGCCGTCGGCCGAATGCGTGGCGGTCTGCCAGGACCGCGCGGTCGAGAAGCAGCACTTCGTCGACAGCGGCGTGCCCTGCGCGCCGTTTGCACGCGTCGAGAGCGCCGAGCAGCTCGCGGCCGTGCCCGCGTCGCTGCTGCCCGGCATCCTGAAGACAGCGCGCCTGGGCTACGACGGCAAGGGCCAGCGGCGCGTCGACGACCGCGCCGCGCTGGCCGCGGCCTGGGAGGCGCTGGGACGCGTGCCCTGCGTGCTCGAGCAGCGCTTGGCGCTGGCCCGCGAGCTCAGCGTCATCGTGGCGCGCGGCGCCTCGGGCGACTGCGTGCACCTGCCGGTGCAGCAGAACCTGCACCGCGACGGCATCCTCGCGGTCACGCAGGTGCCCGCGCCCGACATCACGCCAGCGCAACAGCAACAGGCGGTCGCCGCGGCGACGCAGCTCGCCGCCGCAATGCACTACGTCGGCGTGCTCTGCGTCGAGTTCTTCGTCCTCGAGGACGGTTCGCTGGTGGCCAACGAGATGGCGCCGCGGCCGCACAACTCGGGCCACTACAGCATCGATGCCTGCGACGTCTCGCAGTTCGAACTGCAGGTGCGCTGCCTGGCCGGCCTGCCGCTGGTGGCGCCGCGCCTGCATTCGCCGGCTGTCATGCTCAACCTGCTCGGCGACCTGTGGTTCGATCCGGACGGGCGCCTGCGCGACCCGCCCTGGGCCGAGGTGCTGGCGCTGCCGGGCGTGCACCTGCATCTGTACGGCAAGGCCAGCGCGCGGCCGGGCCGCAAGATGGGCCATCTCACGGTCATTGCAGCCGACGCTGCGGCCACGCGCTCAGTGGCCTTGCAGGCCGCGGTGCTGCTGGGCCTCGAGGCTTTCTAGCAGGCCATGGCTGCGTACTGCGCAAGGCCCGCGGGGCTGGCATGAGGCTCGAAGCCTCGGACCCGCAGGCCGTTGAGCTGGCTGCCGACCGCTTGGCGGCGGGCGAGTTGGTGGCGTTCCCGACCGAGACCGTCTACGGACTGGGCGCGCGCGCGGACGACGATGCCGCCGTGGCCAAGATCTTTGCCGCCAAGGGGCGGCCGACCGACCACCCGCTGATCGTGCATGTCACCGACATCGAACAGGCGCGCCACTTCGCGGCCGACTGGCCGCCCCTGGCCGAGCGGCTGGCGCGGGCCTTCTGGCCCGGACCGCTGACCCTGATCGTGCCGCGCAAGGAGGGACTGGCCGCCGCGGCGGCGGGTGGCCAGGACAGCGTCGGCCTGCGCTGCCCGGCGCATCCGCTGGCCCACGCCCTGCTCGTGGCCGCGGCGGCGCGCGGCGTGCAGGGCGTGGCCGCGCCCAGCGCCAACCGCTTCGGCCGCATCAGCCCGACCACCGCAGCCCATGTGCAAAGCGAATTCGGCGACGCGATGACCGTCCTCGATGGCGGCGCCTGCGCCGTCGGCATCGAATCGGCCATCGTCGACTGCTCGCGTGGCGCGCCGGTGCTGCTGCGGCCCGGCAGCCTCACGCGCGACGCCTTGGCGGCGGCGGCGGGCGAGCCACTGGGAGACCGCGATGCGCAGTCTCCACGCGCGTCGGGCACGCTCGACGCCCATTACGCCCCGCGTGCCACATTGCGGCTGATGCCGGCAGCGGCGCTCGGTGAGGCCCTGGCGCTGTGGAGCGATGCCCGACGCAACGCGACGCCACCGGGCCGGGCGGTCGCGCCGAGGCTGGCGGTATATTCCCGCACAGTGCGTGCCCCGAAGGAGGCCGGCATCGTGGCGCGCACCATGCCCGACGCGCCGCGCGCGGCGGCGTTTGAATTGTTTGCGGTACTGCGCGAGCTCGACGCGCTGGGCGTGGCCCTGATCTGGGTCGAGCAACCGCCCGCCGGGGCCGATTGGTCCGGCGTGCGCGACCGCCTGCAACGTGCGGCGACGGCCTGACGGCCCGCTGCGTTCCCAATGACTGTCTTGATGATCCGGTTGGAGATTGCATGAGTTTCAAGAGTTTTGCCTGCACTGGCGCCAGCCGCTGGCTGCTGGCCGCCGCATTGACGGGTTCGGGCCTGCTGGCATCCTGCGGCGGCGGCGGCCAGATCACGCCATTCGTGCCGACGCGCGTGCTGGCCTTTGGCGACGACCTGAGCGCGCTCGAGGCCGACGGCCGCAAGTACAGCATCAATGCCTTCAGACAAGTGACGGCTGCCGATGGCACGGTCACGGAGGATCCGACCACGCTCGACTGCCTGCGCAATCCGCTGTGGGTGCAGACGGTGGCCGCCGGCTACGGGCTGGTATACGACCGCTGCCTGGGCACGGCCACCACGGCGACGGGCCAGGTGCTGGCGCGCAACGGCCAGAAGGTCGCTGACTTGGCCGCGCAAATCGCCGCGGTGCAGGGCAATGCCCTGGGCGAGTTCGATCTGGCATTGGTCATGATCGGCATGAACGACATCCTCGAGCTGTACTCGCTGTACCCGACCACGGGCCGCGACGCGCTGCTGGCCGAGGCGCGCGTGCGCGGCGCGGCGCTGGGCGCGCAGATCAACCAGCTGGCGCTGCGCGGTCCGGCGGTGGTCGTGCTGACCGTGCCTGACATCGGCCTGTCACCGTTCGCGCAGGGCCAGAACACCAGCACCGGCGATCCGACGCGTTCGGCGCTGATCTCGCAGCTGATCGAGGCCTTCAACAATCGCATGAGCGTTGAACTGATCAACGATGGCCGTCTGATCGGCCTCGTCTATGCAGACATCGAGCTGCAGAACCTTGTCACGTTCGCCCCCGGCTTTGGGCTGGTCAACGTCGTGACGCCCGCCTGCACGACGCCCTTGCCGGATTGCACCACCGCGACCTTGGTCCCCGCTAACGCCACCACCGGCGCCGCGGCGGCGACGGGCACCACCTGGCTCTGGGCCGACGAGTTGCGCCTGTCGCCGTTTGCACAATCGCGCCTGGGCCTGCTCGCCGAGTCGCGAGCGCGGAACAATCCGTTCTGACCCCCCCCGATTTTTCTAGGGAGGGGTGCTCCAGGTGGGTTAACCCGGCGGGGCGGCGCAAGGCTGCGACCGTATAGTGTCCGCGGCGAACACTTCCACATACCCTAGGAGCACCCCATGGCCAATCGGCGTCAATGGCACCTCTCACTCGTTTCGGCGATTGCCGGCGCAGCATTGCTCGCCGCCTGCGGCGGCGGCGACCCCGCGCCGACGACCACGCGCGTGGTCTCCTTCGGCGACAGCCTGTCTGACTTGGGTACGTACACCATCGCCACGTCACAGGTACCGGGGGTCGCGCCGTATTTCGGCGGCCGCTTCACGACCAATACGCACACGGGCTACACATCGACCACCAGTCCATTGAGCAACCTTTCCACGATTTGGGTGGAATGGGTTGCCGCGCGATACGGCGTGCCGATCACGCAGGCCATGCTTGGCTTTGCTACCACGCGCATTCCATGCCCTGCGGCGGCCACTCCGGCGTTGGCCCAGAGTTGCACGGCCTATGGGCAGGGTGGATCGCGAGTTACCAATCCGATCGGGATCAATAACTCCGCCGGCGCACTGACGGATCCGTTGGTGACGCAAGTCTCCGCGCATCTTGCGAGGTTCACGAACTTCAGTTCGAACGATGTCGTGTTCGTGTTCGCCGGTGGCAACGATGCGCTGATCCAGTTTGATCTCGTGGGTCAGGCACTGCAGACGCCCGACACCGCCAACACCAACATGCGCACGGCGGGCACCGAATTGGCTGCGCTGATCAACACACGGATGGTTGCCAATGGCGCGACGCGGGTTGCTGTGTTGAGCCTGCCGGACCTGTCCGCCAGCCCAGCGTTTAGCAGTCTACCGGTGGGCAACAGGGCGGTGCTGGCGCAGCTTTCGGTCGAATTCAACAGCGCCGTTGCCGCGGGTCTGGCGGGTACCGACGTGCGCGTCATCGACGTGGCAGGTTTCTTTGCAAGCGCACTCGCAAGTCCAGCGACCTACGGTTTCACTAACGTCACCAGCACGGCATGCGACCCTGCTCGTGTGCCGCCAGCGGTTGGCGGATCCGCGTTGTTCTGTAATGCAGCGACAACAACGACAGGTCAGGCTCAGCCGTTCAATACCCTCAGAGCGGGTGCCAGCGCTTCGACGTGGTTGTTTGCGGATGGCCTGCACCCGAGCACCGGTGGGCATAGGGCGCTCGGCGACTTCGTGATCACACAACTCAAGGCTTACGGCTGGATGGCCGCCAACCAGTAAGCGCTACGGCGCTCACGACCACCGGCGCCTTCGGGCGCCGGTTTGCGTTTCAGCCCCGCCGCGACATCCAGAGCTTCATGCCCAGGATCGACGACGCCAGCGTCAGCGTGATGGCGTTGGCGACGACGACCGGCCAGACGCCGATCTGCAGGCCCCAGGCCAGCCACAGCGCAGTGCCGAGCGTGAACACGCTGTACATGCCGGTCGAGATGCCCGCCACATTGCGCGTGCGCAGCATCAGCCAAGCCTGCGGCACGAAACTTACCGTTGTCAGGCTGGCTGCGGCGTAGCCGGTCCATTCGATCCAGGGCGAACTGGCCATCACTGTGCGGTCCTTCGGGTCGGTTCGGCCGGGCGGCGCGCGCGCGGGGCGTCATCGATCGTCCACTGCACCAGCGCGTCGAGCGCCGGCTTGGCGGCATTGGCGTTCGGGTGGTTGATCACGGCCACCAGCACGTAGCGCTTGCCGCTGCTGCCGAGCACAAAGCCGGCCACGCCGGTGACGTCACGCAGCGAGCCGGTCTTCAGATGCGCCATGCCCGCACTCGACTGGGCGCGCTTCAGTGTGCCGTCCAGGCCGGTCACGGGCAGCGAGGCCATCAACTCGGGCATCACCGGGCTGGCCCAGGCCGACTGCAGCAGGCGTGCCAGCAGGCCTGCGCTGACGCGGGTCTCGCGCGACAGGCCCGAGCCGTTGTCGATCACGACGCCATCGAGCGACTCGCCCAGGCGCTGGCTGAGCCATTGCCGCAACACCTCGCGGCCGGCCTCGGGCGTGGCGCGGACGGCGCCCGGGCGCTGCAGCGCCAGCGTCAGCAACAACTGCTGGGCCATCACGTTGTTGCTGAACTTGTTGATGTCGCGCACCACTTCGGACAGCGCCGGCGACGTGAGCTCCAGGCTCGGCGCCACGCCGTCGGGCGCCGGCCCCTCGCGCACGCTGCCGGTGAGGCGCCCGCCGGCGTCGCGCCAGAGCGCGCCCCACAGGCGCGCGGCGTAGCTGCGTGGATCGGCATAGGCCAGCGGCCAGACGCGCTCACCGCAGGCAGCTGCGTAACCGCCGGCAAAGCGCATGCGCTCGGCGTCGCCGGCGCTGGCCTTGAGCGCGGCGCGCCAGTCATTGCAGGGGCCGTTCGTGAGCGGCACGGTGGCGTCGACCTGCAACCCTTGCAGCACCGGCTCGGCCGAGACCGCGGCGACGCCACGCGCGGCGTCGGGCGTGAAGGTGTAGATGATCGTGTGCTGGTTCAGCAGCAGTGCCTGCGAGCGCACGTTGTAGGGCCTCAAGCGGCTCGTTGTCGAACTCGGCGGTCGAGCCCTCGGGCAGCACGAAGGCGCCCTGGTCGAGCACGACATCGCCACGGATCTCGGTCACGCCCATCTGGCGCAGCCGCTGCACCAGCGACCACACCCGCTCGAGCGAAAGCTTGGGGTCGCCGCGACCCTGGATGTGCACGTTGCCTTCGAGCACGCCGTCCTGCAGCCGTCCCGTCAACCAGACCGGCGTCTTCCAGGTGAACGCGGGCCCGAGCTGGTCGAGCGCGGCATAGGTGGTCAGCAGCTTGATCAGCGACGCCGGGTTGACCGGCAGTTGCGCGTTCAATGACAGCCGCGGGATGCCGCCGCCGGCTTCCTGGATCAGCACCGACAGCGTGTGCAGCGGCACGCGCTCGCGCTGCATCGCCTGTTCGACCTCGGGTGGAAGGCCCTGCGGCTCGGCGGCCAGCGCCGGGGCCACCAGCAGCAACTGGCTGCACAGGCCGAGGACGGGCAGGAACGGGCGCAATGACATCGCCTCAATGATCGCATGCAGGTCGCGACATACACTGATCGCATGCGTGATTCCCCGACCCCTGCGCGCCATCCCGGGCCGCGCTTGCTGGCACTGGACACGGCCACCGAACGCCTCAGTGTGGCGGTGGTCGTGGGTGAGCGGCAATGGGTCGCCGACGAGGCCGGCGGGCCGCTGGCTTCGGCGCGTCTGCTGCCGCTGAGTTTCGAGTTGCTGCAGCAGCGCGGGCGTCGCCTTGCGCGAACTCGATGCCATCGCCTTCGGTCGCGGCCCGGGTGCCTTCACCGGCTTGCGCACCGCCTGTTCGGTGGCACAGGGGCTGGCGTTTGGCGCGGCGCTGCCGGTGTTGCCGCTCGACAGCCTGGCCATCGTTGCCGATGACGCCTTCGCGCAGCACCGCGCGACGGATGTCTGGGTGGCGATGGACGCGCGCATGGACGAGGTCTACGCGGCGGCGTACCGTCGCGTCGATGCGGGCTGGCTGGCGGTGCACGAACCGGCCCTGTACTCCTTGCCCGCACTGCTCGAGGCCTGGCAGCGCATGGCGCCGGTCTGCGTGGCCGGCACGGCATTGGCGGCATTCGGGTCGCGGCTGCCCACGGGCCCTGCGCTGCGCGTCGAGGCGACCCCGGAGCGCGCGGCCGCGCTGGCGCGCCTGGCGCGCGTCGCCTGGCAGCGCGGCGACGCCGTCGACGCCGCGCTGGCGTTGCCGCTGTACCTGCGCGACAAGGTCGCGCTGACCACCGCCGAGCGCGCGGCGGTGGCCGCGGCCAAAGCGGCGGCGTGAGCACGGAGCCGGCCCGATGAGCGCCATGCCGCAGCCCGCCGACAGTGCCGCTTTGCACAGCGCGGCGATGACCGTCGCCGACCTGGATGCGGTGCTGGCCATCGAGAACGCGGTCTACGAGTTTCCGTGGACGCGCGGCAACTTCATCGATTCGCTGGCGGCGGGATACAGCGCCCGCCTGCTGTGCGATGCGCAGGGCGGGCTGCGCGCCTACTGGGTCGCGATGCCCGGTGTGCAGGAGATGCATCTGTTGAACCTGACCGTCGCGCCGGCCTGGCAGCACCAGGGTCTGGGCCGCGCCATGCTCGACGGCCTGGTGGCGATGAGTCGCGAGGCCGGTGCTGCGTTTCTATGGCTCGAGGTGCGGGAAAGCAACCAGCGCGCACGCGCGGTGTACGAGCGTTATGGCTTTGCGGCGGTGGGCTGGCGCCGGGGCTACTACCCGGCTGCGGCCGGCACGCGCGAGGACGCCTGCGTCATGCGCCTGGCCCTGGCCGAACAGACCACCGAGGCGGGCCGTGCGCTGGAGTGAGCGTCAGCGCGCAATGCTGCAGGCCATGGGTGTGCGCCTGTTCGGCACCCCGGTTGCCAGCGAGCCTGCGCCGCCTGCGGCGGTGGTCGGTGCGCCATCCGCGCCAAGCGTCGGCACGGCCGGCGTGCCGGCTGCGGCCGTTCGACGCGTGGCACCGGTGGTGGTCGCGCCGTTGGCAGCGCCTGGGCCGGCGGCGGATGGCGCGCAGCGCGCCGACATCGCCACCCTGGGCTGGCCCGAACTGCGCGACGCCGTGGCGGGGTGTCGCGCCTGCGCGCTGTGCGAATCGCGCCACCAGACCGTGTTCGGCGTCGGCCACCCGAGCGCACATTGGATGGTCATTGGCGAAGCGCCGGGCGAGCAGGAAGACCGACGCGGCGAGCCCTTTGTCGGCCCGGCCGGTCAGTTGCTCGACAACATGCTGCGCGCTGTGGGCCTCACCCGCGACGAAGGCCCGCCCGAGCGCCAGGTCTTCATCGCCAACACGCTGAAGTGCCGGCCGCCGAAGAACCGCAACCCCGACCCGGCCGAGACGGCGCAATGCGCGCCTTTCCTCGAGCGCCAGATTGCGCTGGTGCAACCGCGCATCATCCTGGCCCTGGGCCGCTTTGCCGCGCAGGCGCTGTTGGCCAGCGATCTGCCACTGGGCAAGCTGCGCGGCAGCGTGCATGACTGGCGCGGCGTGCCGGTGGTCGTGACCTACCACCCTGCCTACCTGCTGCGCGCACCGAGCGACAAGGCGCGCGCCTGGGAAGACCTGTGCCTCGCGGCGAGTGTGGCGCAGGGAACATGACCGCGCTGCACCCGAGCCACGCCGCCGAACTGCGCCTGGCCAGCGCGCTGATCTTCGTCGCGCCCGCGCTGTGGAGCGTCAACTACCTGGTGGCGCGCTGGGCCCCGGGCGTGATTGCGCCGCACATGCTGGCCCTGGCACGCTGGACGGTGGCCGCGCTGCTGCTGAGTGCATTCTGCTGGCGCGAGCTGGTCGCCAAGCGGCATCTGATCCGCGCCGAGGCGCTGCACTTCCTGGTGCTCGGCGCCTTGGGCATGTGGATCTGCGGCGCCTTCGTCTACATCGGTGGGCGCAGCACCTCGGCGGTCAACATCGGCCTGCTCTACGCCACCTCGCCGGTGATGATCGCCCTGGCCTCGGCGCTCTGGCTGCACGAGCGCTTCTCGAGGTTCCAGGCCCTGGGTGTGGCGCTGGCGCTGGCGGGCATGCTGCACATCGTCGTCAAGGGCGAGTGGGCCGCGCTGGGGCAGGTCGGCATCAACCCGGGCGACCTCTGGATCGCCGCCGCGGTGTTGTCCTGGACCGTCTACTCGCTGCTGCTCCGCGGCTGGCCCTCGAGTTTCGGTTCGCTGGCGCGCCTGACCCTGATCGCCTGCGGTGGCGTGATCGTGCTGATCCCGTTCACGCTCTGGGAGGCGGTGTTCTGGCTGCCCTCGACGCTGTCGATGCAGAGCGTCGGCCTGGTGCTTGCCGCGGCGCTGCTGCCCGGCGCCGCGGCGTACGGCGCCTACTCGTTCATGCAGCGCGTGCTCGGTGCATCGCGGGTGGCCATGGTGCTCTACCTCAGCCCGCTGTACAGCGCGGTCATCGGCTGGGCCGTGCTCGGCGAGAGCATCGAGCCCTTCCACTGGCTCGGCGCCATGCTCATCCTGCCCGGCATCTGGTTGTCGACGCGCCGCTGAATGGGCCCACCCCCGTAGCGGCTTCGCCGCTCGCCCTCGAGGGGGCTGAAGCCCGCGGCTCCAAACCGACCTGCGTCGGTTTGGACGGGCCGAAGGATGGCCGCGTCTCGCGGCCATGCGGCCTGCAAGGCCACGCCAGCGGCCGGGCGGAGCCCGATCCGCGGCGCGTGCTGGCAGGGCTCTGCGGCTTGCGACGGCTGTCGTGGTTGGTAGAAGATGTAGGCTCTGCCACAGCAGCATCGGAGACCGACGATGAAACTCAGCGCCCAGCATCGCGCGGACTTCGACCGCGACGGCTACCTGTTCTTTCCCGGCCTGTTCAGCGCGGCGGAAATGCAACCGATGCTCGACGCCGTGCCTGAGTTGTACCGCCGCCGCGAGGCCTACAACGTGCGCGAGAAGGATAGCGACGCCGTGCGCACCAATTTCGCCGGGCACTTGGTGAGCGAGCCCTTCGCGCGCCTAGCTAGGCACCCGCGCATGGTCGAGCCGGTCCAGGACCTGCTGGGTGAGGCGCTCTACATGCACCAGTTCAAGATCAACGGCAAGCTGGCCTTCGAGGGCGACGTCTGGCAGTGGCACCAGGACTACGGCACCTGGAAGAACGACGACCTGATGCCCACCGAACGGGCGATGAACGTCGCCATCTTTCTCGACGATGTCAACGAATTCAACGGCCCGCTGATGTTCATCCCCGGCAGCCACAAGAAGGGCGTGGTCGACGCCCGGCACGATGTCTCGACCACGAGCTACCCGCTGTGGACCGTCGACAACGCCCTGATCGCGCAACTCGTCGAGCGTGCAGGCGGCAAGCAGGGCGGCATCGTCAGCCCCCAGGGACCGGCCGGCTCGATGATCCTGTTCCACTCCTGCCTGGTGCACGCCTCGACCAGCAACCTGTCGCCGTGGAACCGCGTCAGCGTCTACCTCAGCCTGTGCGCGGTCTCGCAACCACATCCGCCGCTTCAAGCGCCCCGAGTACATCGCGCATCGCGACTTCGCGCCGATCGACTGCCTGCCCGACGACTGCCTGCTGAGCGACTACCCGGTCGAGCTGCCATGGAACGACGGCATGCCGGCGAGTGCACTCGTGACGTCCTCTGAACCGATCGACAGCCCGCGCAAGGCCGCATGACATGAATCTCTACACCAAACTCCAGCAACGCCAGGCCGACAACAAGCCGATCCGCATCGGCCTGATCGGCGCCGGCAAGTTCGGCTCGATGTACCTGGCGCAGATCCCGCGCACGCCGGGCGTGCACCTGGTGGGCATTGCCGACCTCTCGCCCGACGCCGCGCGCGCCAACCTCGCCCGCGTCGGCTGGGAAGCGCAGCGCACGCAGGCCGCCACGCTCGACGACGCGGTGAAGCAGCGGCAGCACGCATATCGGCGACGACTGGCGCGCGCTGGTGCGGCATCCGGCGATCGACGTCATCGTCGAATGCACCGGCAATCCGATCGCCGCGGTCGAGCATTGCCTCGAAGCCTTCGCGCACAAGAAGCACGTGGTCAACGTCACCGTCGAGGCCGATGCCTTCTGCGGCCCGCTGCTGGCCCAGCGCGCCGCCGAGGCCGGCGTGGTCTATTCGCTGGCCTTCGGCGACCAGCCGGCGCTGATCTGCGACCTGGTCGACTGGGCGCGCACCTGCGGCTTTCCGGTGGTCGCGGCCGGGCGCGGCCACAAGTGGCTGCCGCACTTCGCGCAGAGCACGCCCGACACGGTCTGGGGCTACTACGGCCTGACGCCCGAGCAGGCCGCACGCGGCGGCCTGAACCCGAAGATGTTCAACAGCTTCCTCGACGGCAGCAAGCCGTCGATCGAAAGCACCGCGGTCAGCAATGCCACCGGCCTGGGCGTGCCGAGCAACGGCCTGCTGTACCCGCCGGCCAGCGTCGAGGACATTCCCTTCGTCACGCGCCCGATCGGCGAAGGCGGCGTGCTCGAGCGCAAGGGCATGGTCGAGGTGATCTCGTCGCTCGAGGCCGACGGCCGCAAGATTCCCTACGACATCCGCATGGGCGTGTGGGTCACGGTCGAGGCCGAGACCGACTACATCAAGAACTGCTTCGAGGAATACAACGCCCACACCGACCCGAGCGGGCGCTACTTCACGCTCTACAAGCGCTGGCACCTGATCGGCCTGGAGGTCGGCGTGTCGGTGGCCAGCGTGGCGCTGCGCGGCGAGCCCACCGGCGTGGCCACGGGCTGGAACGCCGACGTGGTGGCCACCGCCAAGCGCGACCTGCAGCCCGGCGAGATGCTCGACGGCGAAGGCGGCTACACGGTCTGGGGCAAGCTGCTGCCGGCGGCGACGTCGGTGGCGATGGGCGGCCTGCCGCTGGGGCTGGCGCACGACGTCAAGCTGATGCGCCCGGTCAAGAAGGGCCAGAGCCTGAGCTGGGCCGACGTGGCGATGGACACGTCGACCCACGCCTACAGGACGCGGCGGGCGATGGAGGCGATGTTCGCGGCGACCGGCGCTGAAGGCGGCCTGAGCGCCGGCCATGGACGACCTGCTGATCCGCAACGCGACGCTGCTTCGACGGCAGCGGCGCCGAGCCGACCGTCGGCGACCTGGCGGTGCGCGACGGCCGCATCCGCGCGATCGGCCCGTCGTTGACGCGTCGACGCGACGCAGGTCATCGACGCCAACGGCCTGGCGCTGATGCCCGGCATCATCGACAGCCACACCCACTTCGACGCCCAGATCACCTGGGACCCGTACGTGCGCCCGTCGCCGGCGCTCGGCGTGACGACGGCGGTGATCGGCAACTGCGGCTTCACGATCGCACCGTGCCGGCCGGCCGACCGCGAGCTGACGATGCGCAACCTGACGCAGGTCGAAGGCATGTCGCTCGACGTGCTGCGCCAGGGCATCGCTGGGACTTCGAGACCTTTGCCGAGTACCTGGCGCAGCTGCGCGCGCAGCGGCAGCGCGGTCAACCTCGCGGCCTATGTCGGCCACTCGTCGCTGCGCACCTGGGTCATGGGCGCCGACGCCGCGCAGCGCGCGGCCACGCCGGACGAGATCGCGCAGATGGCGGCGCTGGTGCGCGAGGCGATGGCCGCCGGCGCGGTCGGCCTGGCCAGCAGCACCAGCCCGGCGCACAACGGCGAGGGCGGCGTGCCGATGCCCTCGCGCCTGGCCGACGACGCCGAGACACCTGGCGCTGATCGAGGCCATGGGCGCAGGCGGGCGGCGGCGTCTACATGGTCACCAAGGGCGGGCAGATGCCGGTGGCGCTGCTCGAGGAGATGAGCGCGCGCTCGGGCCGGCCGGTGATGATCGCCGCGCTGCTGCACAACAGCACCAACCCGCAGGCGGTGTTCGACGACCTCGACGCCATCAGCGCCGCCAACGCAGCGCGGGCGCAGGCTGATCGGCCAGGTCTCGTGCTGCCCGCTGACGATGGACTTCACGCTCGCCTCGCCCTACCCGGTCGAAGGCCTGGCGAGCTGGAAGCCGGCGCTGGGCGTGCAGGGCGCGGCGCTGACGCGCCGTGCTCGCCGACACGTCGTTCCGCGACGGCGTGCGCGCCGAGCTGGCCGCGCCGGCGATGTTCCGCCTCTTCAACGGCGAGTGGGACAAGGTGCAGGTGGTCGAGGCCACGCGACCCGCGTCACCGCGAGCTCGAGCAGCGCAGCATCGCCGAGCTCGCCGCCGACGCAGGGCCGCGACCCGCTCGACGTCGATGCTCGACCTGGCGCTCGCCGAGGACCTGCGCACCGTCTTCACCGCGCAGCTGCTCAACAGCGACGAAGAGGCCGTGGGCCGCATGCTGAACCACCCGCACAGCATCGTCTCGCTCAGCGACGCCGGCGCGCACCTGACCTTCTTCAACGACGCCGGCTTCGGCCTGCACCTGCTCGGCCACTGGGTGCGCGAGCGCGGCGCGATGAGCCTGCCCGAGGCGGTGCGCCGCCTGACGCACCAGAGCGCGGCGCTGTTCGGCATGCCCGAGCGCGGCCTGCTGCGCGAGGGCTACGCCGCCGACCTGCTGCTGTTCGACCCGGCCAGCGTCGGCCGCGGCCCCAAGCGCCGCGTCTTCGACCTGCCCGGCGGCGCGCCGCGCCTGACCACCGACGCGATCGGCGTGCACGGCGTCTGGGTCAACGGCGTCCAGGTGGCCGACGCCAACGGCTTGATCGACGCCGCGCCGCTGGCCGGCGAGCTTGATGACGGAGTTCGGCGCATGACGCAACCCAGCCTCAGCATTCGCGCAGTTCGAGGCCGACGCCAAGGCGCAGGGTTTCGACGAAGTCATCGAGCGGCGCTGGTCGCCCGGCCTGGTGCTGCCGTCGCACGGGCACCCTTTCGCGCTCAACGCGCTGGTGGTGCAGGGCGAGATGTGGCTCAGCGTCGGTGCCGACACCCAGCACCTGCAGGCCGGCCAGACCTTCGAGCTCGACCGCGCGGTCGAGCACAGCGAGCGCTACGGCGCCGAAGGTGCCGTCGTCTGGGTGGCGCGGCGCCACGCCGGCTGACCGGCCGGCGTCACGGCCCGCAGCCGCACGCCTTGCCCTGGGCTTGTATCGGCGGGCACGGCACGCTGCCGTAAGAGCAGAAGACACAGCAATCGCCGGCCAGGGGCGTCAGCAAGGTCTGGCACGCCGAGCATTCGTAGAACCATTGGCAGGCCTCGGTGGGCATCATCTCGGTTGCGACATGCCCGCAGTGAGGGCAGGTCAGCGCCGAATCCCGCAACACTGCGTTCACTTCGGCGCGGCCTTGATGCGGGACGGATAGCCGGCGTCGCGCGTCGCATCGGTCAGCGCATTCAGCGTGGTCTTGGCGTCATCGAAAGTGACCCGCGCTTCGCGCTTGTCATAGTCGACCGCAGTCGCGCTGACCCCAGGTACTTTCTGCAACGCCTGTTTGACCGTGATCGGGCACACCGGGCAATTCATGCTCGGCACCGCCAGCGTGACCTGCTTGGACGCGGCGACAGCCGACAGCGGCAGCGCTGCGGCCAGGAAGATCATCGTCAGGAGCCTCATCGGGTTTGCCTCCGGTCAGTAGAACCACGGCGCTGCAAGCGGGAAGAGCAGCGCGACCACGATCAGCGCCGCAACCGCAACGAACGCCAGCTTGTAGTAGCGGCCAACGCCCGGCCGTGCGCACAGCGCGGCCGGCGCGCAGGTCGCGGGCCGCCAGATCCTGCGCCAGGCCAGCGTCATCGCAGCGAGCGCGACGACGAGAAAGATCGGCTGGTACGGCTCGAGCGCTGTCAGGTTGCTGATCCATGCGCCGGAGAACCCGAGCGAGAGCAGCAGCAACGGGCCGATGCAGCAGGTCGAGGCCAGCATGGCCGCCAAACCGCCGGCCCACAGTGAGCCGCGCGCGCTGGTCCCGGGGTCGTGCCCCGGCATTCGACGTGGGTGGCTTCATGGCCTAAGCTTAGGTCCGTACCAAAGTACGGAGTCAAGCCCATGTCGGTCCTGCCCATGACGATCGGTACGCTGGCCCGAAATGCCGGCGTCAACGTCGAAACGGTGCGCTACTACCAGCGCAAGGGCTTGATGCCGTTGCCCGACAAGGCCCAGGGCTCGGTGCGGCACTATGACGACGCCGACCTGGCCCGCGTCGGATTCATCAAGGCGGCGCAGCGACTGGGTTTCAGCCTGGCCGAGATCGCCGACCTGCTGCGGCTCGACGACGGCACGCAGTGCGGAACTGCGCGCGGGATTGCCGAGCGAAAACTCGACGCGGTGCGCGCGAAGATGTCGGACCTGCGGCGCATCGAGGCCACGTTGGCCGATCTGGTGGTGCGCTGCCAGACATCGCGCCGAGCAGTCAAGTGTCCACTGATCGAGTCGCTGCGCGACGCCTGAGTCGCGGGCCGTGCGCGTGCGGCGCTCAGGCCCAGATGACCGGCCCCGGCTGTGCAAACCAGGCATCGACTTGCGCAGCCACAACGGCCTCGATGCGGTTGCGCCGGATCTTCATCGTCGGTGTCAGGCAGCCGTTGTCGACCGACCAGGGCTCGCGCGCGATCACGAGCAACTGCAGTCGCTCGTGCGGCGCCACGCCCTCGTTGACCGTGACGAGCAACGCAGCGAGTTCGGCAGTCACGCGCTCGCGTACTGCCGCGTCACCGAGTCGGGGCCGCAAGGGACTCGGCCAGCATCACCAGCGCATAGGGCTGCGGCTGGCCCAGGCCAGCCACGATCGAGAGCTCGACCATCGGGTGCGCATTGAGCAGCGTCTCGATCGGCGCCGGCGCCACGTACTTGCCCTTGGAGGTCTTGAACAGCTCCTTGACGCGGCCGGTGAGCTTCAACTGCCCGTCGGGTGCCAGTTCGCCACGGTCGCCGGTGCGAAAGAAGCCGTCGGCGGTGAAGCACTGTGCGTTCAGGTCGGGTCGCCGGTAGTAGCCGACCATCTGGCCCGGCGACTTGATCAGCACCTCGCCATCCTCGGCAATGCGCACCTGCACGCCGGGGCAGGCCACGCCGACATGGCCCTCGGCGTTGAACTCGCGGTCTGGTGCGGTGCGAGTAAGCGAAATCCTCGCTCATGCCGTAGCCCTCGACCATGTGCAGTCCCAGGCGCCGGTACCAGGCCAGCAGCGAGGGCGGCATCGGCGCGGCACCCACGGACGCCAGGTGCACCTCGTCCAGCCCCAGGCTGGCGAGCACCCGGCGCCCGGTGGCCGCGGCCGTGGCCGGGTCGGCCAGCAGCGCGTCGAGCTGCTCGGTCGGCAACGCCTGCAGCACGCCTTGCTGGAACTTGAGCCACAGACGCGGCACCGAAACGAACACGGTCGGCCGCGCGCGCCTGACATCGTCGCTGAACGTCGCGAGCGATTCGCTGAAGAAGACCTGGCCGTCGCCGGCCATCAGGTTGCGGCACTGCACGACCGCGCGCTCGTACACATGGGCCAGCGGCAGGTACGACAGCGTGCGCCACGGCACGCCCGGCGGCAGCCTGCGCGCGGGGTCGGCGAGCATGCACTCGATGGTGCGCGTGATGCGGCCGAAGCTGTGCATCACGCCCTTGGGCTCGCCGGTCGAGCCCGAGGTGTAGAGAAGCATCGCGATGTCGTCTGCAGCGCGCTGCGGCCGGCCGGCCAGCGGCTCGGTGCGCGCGACGATGTCGTCCCAGCGCTTGATCGCGGTGGCTGGGGCGATCTCGGGCGCCAAGGGCAGGGCGATGCACGGCAGGCCCTCAGGCACCGGACCGGCGGGGAGCCCATTGTCGAGCTTGCCGATGAACAGCAGGCTGGCCTGGCTGTGCTCGAGCACATGGCGCACGGTGTCGGCAGTTTCGGTCGGGAAGATCGCCACCGTGGTGCCGCCGGCCATCCAGATCGCCAGTTCGGCGATCACGAAATGCGCGCAGTTCTTCGACAGCATCGCGATTCGCGCGCCGCGCGGCAGGCCCAGGCCCTGCAGGTGCGCGGCCATGCGCCGGGCTTCACTCAGCGCCTGGCCCCATGAGTAGTCGATGACGCGGCCGCCGCCGACCGGTTGCGTCAGCAACACGCGCTCGGGCTGCGCGGCCTCGTGGTCGAACACATGGTCGAGGATCAGCTTGGGCGCGGTCATTGTCACGGCCCGTTCAGCGCCTGCCTGTCCCGCGCAGGTTGGCGGCGACGAGCGCCGCGGCCAGCGTCACCAGCCACGAGAAGTAGATCCACAGCAGGAACATCGGGAACACCGCGAAGGCGCCGTACACGGCCCGGTAGGTCGGCACCTGCATCAGGTAGGCTGCAAAACCGCGCTTGCCCAGCTCGAGCGCCGCGCTGGCGAGCAGGCCGCCCACGAGCGCATCGCGGCGCCGCACCGGCGTGTTGGGCACATAGTAGAAGAGGCAGCTCACGCCGGCCCAGGCCAGCAGCAGCGGGCCCAGGTCCAGCACGAAGCGGGCCGAAGGCGGCAGCGGCCCGAGCCAACCCATCGACACGCCCAGCACGACCGAGCCGGCCCACAGGCTCACGCCCAGCAACGGGGGTGCCAGGGCCAGGATCAGGAGGTACATGACCACGCGCTTGAGGAAGGGCCGGTCGCGCTTGACGTTCCAGATCTGATTCAGCGTGTTCTCAACCGTCAGCAACATCGCCAGCGCCGTGGCCAGCAGGAACAGCGAGCCGGCCCAGGTCAGGCCGCTGGCGTTGGCGGCGAACTGGTGCAAGGTGCTGAGTACCGTGCGCGCGATGTCGGCCGGCAGCAGGCTCTTCAACAAGTGCTGTTCGAGCGCGGCCTCGAAGCGGCTGAACAGCGGGAAGCGCGTGAACAGGGCCAAGCTCACCGCCAGGATCGGCACCACGGCCAGCAGGCTCGTGAACGTCAGGCTGCCGGCCGCCTGGGGCAGGCGCTCCTGCCGGGCGCGGCGGATGATGTGGCGGGTCAGGCTGAACATGCGTCGCGCAGTCGCAGTGATTGAGGGGCGGCGACGAGGGGTCGCGGCGGGGACGGCAGATTGTGGCTCGGGACGACGGACCGGGCGCGCATGCCCAGCAGCCATGGCCCGTCCTGCATTCGCGCAATCGACCGCGCGAACGCGCTTCTATAATTTGTTGTCGATGCAGCGTCAGCGTGGCTGGCCGCGTGCTTCCCGAGCATCCATAGGCCCTCATTGATTGGAGCAGCCAGAGCCATGAAGCTGTCTAGCAAGATCATCGGTGCGCTTGCACTGTCTGCCATTCTCCTGGCCGCCTGCGGCAAGAAGGAGGCAGCGCCGGCACCCGCGCCCGCGCCCGTCGCTGCAGCGGCCCCGGCGCCCGAGCCCGCGGAGGAGAAGGTCCTCAACATCTACAACTGGCCCGACTACATTCCCGAGGGCATGATCGCCGCGTTCGAGAAGGAAACCGGCATCAAGGTCAACTACGACACCTTCGAGACCAATGAGGCGCTGCATGCCAAGCTGGTGGCGGGCAATTCGGGTTACGACATCGTGGTGCCCGGCACCGTGTTTGCCAAGCCGCAGATCGAAGGCGGCCTGATGCAGCCGCTGGACAAGTCCAAGATCCCGAATCTGGCCAACCTGGAGCCGGCGATCATGAAGACGCTGACCAAGGCCGACCCGGACAACAAGCACCTGGTGCCATGGGCCTGGGGCTTCACGACGGTGGGCATCAACAAGACCAAGGTCGAGAAGGCGCTGGGCAAGATGCCGATGCCGGAAAACGCCTGGGACCTGGTGTTCGATCCCAAGTACACCAGCAAGCTCAAGTCCTGCGGCATCGCCTACCTGGATTCGCCGACCGAGATCATCCCGGTGGCGCTGCACTACATCGGCAAGGACGCGTACTCCAACGATCCGGCCGACTACAAGGCTGGCGGCCGACATGCTGGCCAAGGTGCGCAAGGACGTGCGCCTGTTCAGCTCGACCATGATCGACGACATCTCCAGCGGCAAGGCCTGCGTGGCGATCGGCTGGTCGGGTGACATCAACATCGCCGCGGCGCGCGCCAAGGAGAACAAGTCCAAGGACGTGATCGAGGCGCTGCTGCCCAGCACCGGCGCGTTGATCTTCTTCGACACCATGGCCATCACCAAGGACGCCAAGCATCCGAAGAATGCGCATGCGTTCATCGACTTCTACCTGCGTGCCCGAGAACGCCGCCGAGATGGCCAACGAGATGAGCTATCCCGACCGGCAACAAGGCGGCAATGGACAAGATCAAGCCCGAGCATCGCCGGCAACAAGACCATCTTCGTCGAGCCGGACTACTTCGAGAAGATGATCCCGCCGAGCAGCTTCACCAACGAAGCGCGCGAAGCCATGGCCAACGCCTACAACGGCTTCAAGAAGGGCAAGTAGCGCACCGCTGCTGTCGCGTGACGGGCTGTTTGTACCTGGTATGAACAGCCCGTTTTGTTTGGGCGGCGCATTGCGGGAGCAGGACTGACTGATGGCAGAACAAGACACGGCAGATGGATTTCTCGTCACCGAGAAACTGGTGAAGCGATTCGACGAAACGCTGGCGGTGGACGATGTGTCGCTGTCGATCGGACGCGGCGAGATCTTTGCGCTGCTGGGCAGCTCGGGCTGCGGCAAGTCGACCTTGCTGCGCATGCTGGCCGGTTTCGAGAAGCCGACCTCCGGGCGCGTGCTGCTGGGCGGGCAGGACGTCGCGCCAGTTCCCGCCCTACGACCGGCCGATGAACATGATGTTCCAGTCGTATGCGCTGTTTCCGCACCTGGACATCTGGGAGAACATCGCCTTCGGACTCAAGCGCGAAGGGCTGCCCAAGGCCGAGATCAAGCAGCGCGTCGGCGAGATGCTCGATCTGGTGCAGCTCGGGCCCGTTCGCCAAGCGCAAGCCGCACCAGCTCTCTGGCGGCCAGCAGCAGCGGGTGGCGCTGGCGCGCAGCCTGGCCAAGCGGCCCAAGTTGCTGCTGCTCGACGAGCCGCTGGGCGCGCTGGACAAGAAGCTGCGCGAACAGACGCAGTTCGAACTGGTCAACATCATCGAGCAGGTCGAGCGTGACCTGCGTCATGGTGACGCACGACCAGGAAGAGGCCATGACCATGGCCAACCGCATCGCGGTCATGAGCAAGGGCCGGGTGCTGCAGGTCGGGCTCGCCGGAGGAGGTGTACGAGCATCCGGCCAACCGCTTCGTGGCCGACTTCATCGGCAACGTCAATCTGTTCGAGGGCCGGCTCAGCGTCGACGAGGCCGATCGCTGCGCGGCGACCACCGGCAATCGGCGAGATCCATGTCGGCCATGGCGTCAGCGGCACCTTGAACATGCCGCTGGCGATCGCGGTGCGGCCCGAGAAGATCGACATCGGCAAGAGCCGGCCGTCGGTCGACAGCAATCTCTTCACCGGCAAGGTCAAGGAGATCGCCTACTTCGGCTCCTACAACACCTATGTCGTGGCGGCCAGCGGACGGATCGCTGGTGCGCATCACCGAGGCCAACACCTCGCGCCATGACCACGGCGACATCACCTGGGGTGACGAGGTGTACTTCTGGTGGAACGACGACGCCGGCGTCGTGTTGCGCGACTGAGGCGCACTGAGGCCATGGCCAAGCTCTGCGATTCCCATGCACCCGGCCGGCGCTTCGTCATCAGCGTGCCGTACGTGTGGCTGGTGCTGTTCTTCCTGCTGCCCTTCCTGATCCTGCTGTACATCAGCTTCGTGGACATGGGCAACGACATCCACCCGTTCAAGCCGATCTGGGACACGCAGACCGGCTTGCTGACGCTGAAGTACGAGAACTACTGGTCGATCTTCCGCCGTGGCGACGACGGCGCCCTGTTCGACACCATCTACATCGAGGCCTATCTGCGCTCGATCTGGTATGCGCTGTGCACCGCGGTGCTGTGCCTGGTCATCGGCTACCCGTTCTCGTACTTCATCGCGCGCGCCCAGACCCAGCGTGCGGCCGGCCTTGCTGATGATGGTGATGTTGCCGTTCTGGACCTCGTTCCTGCTGCGCGTGTATGCCTGGAAGGGCATCCTGGCCGACCAGGGCATCGTGAACCAGACGCTGATGTGGCTGGGCATCACCAAGGAGCCGATCTTCATGCTCTACACGGATGTGTCGATGCTGGTGGGCATGACCTATGTCTACCTGCCGTTCATGATCCTGCCGCTGTATGCGAACCTGGTGAAGATGGACTTCCGCCTGCTCGAGGCGGCCTACGACCTGGGCGCATCGCCGTTCAAGGCCTTCTGGCTGGTGACGGTGCCGCTGTCGCGGTCCGGCATCGTCGCCGGTTTCATGCTGGTGTTCATTCCGTCGGTCGGCGAGTTCGTGATCCCGTCGCTGCTCGGCGGCCCGGAGAACATCATGATCGGCCGCGTGGTCTGGGACGAGATGTTCACCAGCAACAACTGGCCGCGCGCGACCGCGCTGGCGGTGGTGATGATCGGCTTCATCGTGGTTCCGCTGGCGATCTACTACCACTACACCGGCGAGTCGGCCGAGGCGCGCAAGTAGGGCAGCCCATGAAAGCCCTGTTGCACAAGCACATCAGCAAGGCTCTGGATCGGCGCGGTGTTCCTGTTCCTGTACCTGCCGCTGTTCTTCATGATCCTGTTCTCGTTCAACGACACGCGGCAGGACGCGCGCTTCACCGGCTTCTCGCTGCGCTGGTACGAGGCGCTGACGCGCGACTCGCGCATCGTCGACGGCTTCTGGCTGTCGGTGAAGGTCGCCACCGTCACCGGCGTGTTGTCGGCGGTGCTGGGAACCTTCGCCGCCTTCGTGCTGGTGCGCTACCGGCGCTTTCCCGGGCGCACCGTGTTCTCGGGCATGGTCAATGCGCCGCTGGTGATGCCCGAGGTGGTGATCGGCCTGTCGCTGCTGCTGCTGATGGTCGGGGCGCAGAACTTCCTGGGCTGGCCGCCGCGCGGCATGTTGACCATCATCCTGGGCCATACCCTGCTCGGCATGGCCTATGCGATGGTCGTGATCCAGTCGCGCCTGATGGAGATGGACCGCTCGATCGAGGAGGCCGCCATGGACCTGGGTGCGCGGCCCTGGCAGGTGTTCTTCCTGATCACGCTGCCCAATATCGCGCAGGCCATCCTGGCGGCGTTCCTGCTGTCGTTCACGCTGTCGTTCGACGATGTGGTGATCTCCGAATTCCTGTCCGGGCCGGGCGTCAACACCTTGCCGCAGGTGATCTTCGGTTACGCGCGCCGCGGCATCAACCCGACCATCTACGCGGCGGCGACGTTGCTGATCGTCACCGTCACCGACGGTCATCATCGCGTACAGCGTCTGGGTCGCGCGCCAGACGCGCCGACGCGAGCGCGAGATCGCGGCCGCGATGCGCGCCGAAGGACCAGGTCGAGGACCCGCCGCGCGTTAGCCCACGCGGCGGACGGGGTCGACGCAGGTCAATTCGCCGGGGCCGGTGTCGACGAAGTCGAAGCGCTCCGCGTCGTCGACGCCGCCGACCCAGCCGCCATGCAAGGGCAGGCCGGCGACGCTCGCGGCGTTGGCATCCGACGCGTCAGCGGCAGGCGCGGCCTCCGCCGCGTCGTCATCGATGTCCGACCGGTCCCGGCCCTCGGCCCGCGAGGGTTCGCTCAACGGCGAGTACTGCCGCTTGGGGAGCCGGCTGAGTTGCAGCGATTCGGCCACGGCTCGCGCGAACAGGCCCGGCTCGACCATGGCGGCGAAGGGATCGGCAGTCGGGTGGATCATGGGCGGTCTCCGGATGGTTGACGGGACTCTAGGAGTGGCAATCGCGTCGCACCATCAGCGGATGGATGCACTGCGCGTCAGAAGAAACCTGACACGCCAGGGCCGTGCCGGTTCGCGCGCCAGGGCGAGGGGTTGACTCAGTTCGGCCAGCGGCCGCGCAGACTTGCCGATCGCGTCCGAATCGGGATAGCTGCGGCACTGGATCTGGTGCCCGGTTGTGTGCAGCAGGCCGCAGACACAGGCTTCTTGCGCCACAGCCGCGAGGCAGGCCGCCAGCTTGTGGGCCGCGGTCGCGGTTGCCAGGGCGTCGCGCCAAAGGGCGCGCGTGTCGATGCCCGGGACAGCCTCGAACGATGACGGGACGCCGCAGGCCATGACGAGCCGCGTGAGGGGCCGGACGCCGATCAGCCGTGCAAAGCTGGCCCTATTGTGCGATTCGTGGCCTGGAGTCGCACCAATCCGGCCCCGCGATCCCAGCGGCCCGGTGCTGCGCCGGCCACCGGCGCCGGGCTAGTCGGCCAGCAAGCTCTTCAGTTCGCGCACGTGCCCTCGCTCCTCGGCAACGATCTCCTCGAGCAGGCAGCGAGTGGCCCGATCCTTGTCGCCGATCAGTGCGACGAACTGGCGGTAGCTCTCAATGGCCCTGCGTTCGGCCATCAGGTCCGCCTTGAGCATCGTCGTCAGGTCGGCAGAGTCGTCATAGGGAGCAAAACTTCGGCGCGACAGCGCGTCGGGCGAAAAGTCGGGTCGA
>CAWBCM010000014.1:0-37628 GCA_963787285.1 uncultured Acidimicrobiales bacterium
GAGCCGACGGCTCCAACGGTGACGTCGCGTGCGACCACTACCACCGCTTCGGCGACGACGTCGCCCTCATGGGCGACCTCGGCCTGGGCGCCTACCGATTCTCGATCGCCTGGCCCCGAGTGATGCCCTCGGGCGTCGGCGCGGTGAACGAAGCGGGGCTCGACTTCTACGATCGCCTGGTCGATGCCCTGCTGGCTGCGGGCATCACGCCGACACCGACCCTCTACCACTGGGATCTTCCACAGGCCCTCGACGAGACCGGAGGGTGGCTCAGCCGCGACACCGCCCACGCCTTCGCCGACTACGCCGAAGCCGTCGCCACTCGTCTCGGTGACCGCATCGGTACGTGGATGACGCTGAACGAACCGTTCGTGTCGGCCCACCACGGGTATCAGAGCGGCGAGCACGCCCCGGGCCACACGTCGATGCTCGAGGCGCTCGCGGTCAGCCACCATCTCCTGCTGGCCCACGGCCTGGCCGTCGAACGGCTGAGGGCGTGTGCGCCCGGCGCCGAGGTCGGTGTGGTGCTGAACTTCACCCCCGCCGATCCCGAGACCGACTCCGAGGCCGATCGCCTGGCGGCCGAGCGCGTCAACGACATCGAGAACCGGTGGTACGCCGACGCCATCACCGGCCGGGGCTACCCCGAGGCCACCGGCGACTTCTACGGCTGGGACCGCGCCGAGATCCTCGACGGCGACCTGGCCGTCGTCTCGCAGCCGATCGACCTGTTGGGCATCAACTACTACACGCGCTACGTCATCAGCGCGGTCGAGGGCCGTGAACCGACTCGGGAGGGCGACCTCACCGAGATGGGATGGGAGATCCACCCCGCGTCGTTCGGTCGCCTCTTGCGTTGGCTGCACGAGCGCTACGCGTTCCCGAGGTACCTGATCACCGAGAACGGCTGCGCCATGCCCGACACCCAACGCACCGCCGACGGCCGAGTCGACGACCAGGACCGCATCGACTACTACCGCGCGCACCTGGCCGAGGTCGCCTCGGCGATCGGCGCCGGCGTGCCGGTCGAGGGCTACTTCGCCTGGTCACTGTTGGACAACTTCGAGTGGGCCCACGGCTACGCGAAGCGGTTCGGGATCGTCGAGGTGAGCTATGACACTCTCGAACGGATTCCGAAGCGCAGTGCCCTCTGGTATCGCGACGTGATCGAGTCGGGCGTGCTGCCCGAGGAGAGCAGCGGGTCCTGACCACGGCTCAGCTCGACCGGTGCCGACCCATGGCCCACCCGATCGACTCGGGCTGATGGATCAGACGGGCGGCGCCGACCAGGCCCGCGTCGCCACCCAGCTCGGCCGCGGTGACGACGAAGCCGTCGAGGAACGACAGGGCGGCGAACCGCGCAAGGTGGGCCTCGACACGGGGCAACAGCACGTCGGCGGAACGGAGGACTCCGCCGCCGAGCACCGCATGACGCAGATCGAAGGCGGCCCCCTGACCGGCGATCATGGCCGCGAGTGCCGCTGCGCCGCGATCGATCGCCGCCCGCGCCGCCCCATCGCCGAGGCGGGCGGAGGCGAACAACGCCTCTCCATCGGGAGCGTCGTGGACCCAGCCGTGCGACAGTGCGTGGCGCACCATGGACGGGCCGCTCGAGTACATCTCCACACAGCCTCGGCCGCCGCACACACAGGCCTCGCCGTCGAACTCGATCACCACGTGGCCGAGATGTCCGGCATTGCCGGTGCGTCCGGTGACCACGCGACCGCCGGACACGACTCCGCCGCCCACACCCGTGGACACGACCGCGACGAGGGCATCGTCGACCCCGCGGCACGCGCCCCGCCAGTGCTCGCCGAGCGCGGCGGCGACGCCGTCACCGGCCAACCGCACGGGCACCTCACCCACCAGGGCCCGGACGCGATCGACGATCGGGAACGACCGCCATTCCGGAATGTTCAGCGGGCTGACGGTGCCGGCCGTCGCATCGATCGGGCCGGCCGAACCGATGCCCACTCCGGCGATGGCACGCCCGGCCACCGCGGCCACCATCGCCTCGACCACCGACCACGTGGCGCCGTCGGTCGCGGCGGCCGGAGTGGCGACGACCTCGCGCTCGAGGATCCCACCGTCGGCGTCGACGACGGCAACGGCGATCTTGGTGCCTCCCACGTCGATGGCCACTGCCGGGCGCCGTTCGATCATCTCCCCCGACGGTAACCGTCGGGCGCGCACTCAGCCGAGATCGGCCGCGCCGAAGGCCACCGAGAAGCGGACACACCAGATCACGACGGTGTCGTAGAGGTCGAGATCGACCTCGGGTGGGATCTCGTAGTTCTGCGAGCCGATGTTGCCCTTCAGGTTTCCGAGATCGATGAAGTCGTCGTCGAAGAGGCCTTCGTTCTCGGTGGCGTCGGCCGAGGTGAGATAGACGTTGAGATCGGGTCCATTGTCGGTCTCGAAGTCGTCGAACCGCAGGAACCGCTGCGGCGATCCGTCGGTCAGAACCGACGCGACACCCGATGTGGGGTGAGCTCGGTCGATGAAGTCCCCGGTCACCAGTGTCTCGATCACCGGTTCCTCGACCGACGGTTCCTCGACCGCCGGTTCCTCGACCGACGGTTCCTCGACCGCCGGTTCCTCGACCGCCGGTTCCTCGACCGCCGGTTCCTCGACCGACGGTTCCTCGACCGATATATCGGCATCGGCCCCAGCCGTCCCGCCGACCACGGCCACCGCACCCGAGTCGAAGACCGGACCGGCCTCGTTCACCTCGTCGTCGATGAACAGGAACTGCACGCCGAAGTACCCGAACGCCAGCCACGCGATGCCCGCGGCGCCGAGCAGCACGAACGGGACGACGATCTTGAGGTTGCGACGCAGGAAGGACACGGCGATCTGCTTTCGGGATGGGGTGGGGGACTCGTTCGGAACACGGGAAACGTCATCGCTGCGCTCCGAGTTCCCCACCTCGGCCTCTCGTGAGGGTGTCTCATGATGCGGGCACTTGACCGATTTGGCCGATGGGGCGAGAATCGAGGTCGTTCCGATCGGGGGAGGCATGTGACGGCAACGGTGCAGTCGGTCGAGCGTGCTCTCGGGCTCCTCCTCGCCTTCGAGAACGAGCCCACCCAGAGTGCGGCCGAGCTAGCACGGGCCACCGGACTCACCCGTCCCACCACGTACCGGCTCCTCCATACCCTGCAGGAGCTCGGCTTCGTTCACAACGCGAACGGAAGCTTCACGCTGACCGCCCGCGTGTTGCGACTGTCGGCCGGCTTCGTCGCCGGCCAGGGCATCGCCCGCCGAGCCGCCGACGTGGTCGAGAAGCTGGCGGCGAGCACGCAAGAGCACTCGGCGGTCGCCATCCTCGACGGCACCGACGTGGTCAGCATCGCCACGGCCAACGCACCGGGGTCGCGGTACCTGACCGTGGCCGTTCAGGTCGGCCAGCGCCTCCCGGCGATCGAGACTTCCATGGGCCGGGTCCTCCTCGCTCACCGCGATGGTCCCGCGGCCGCACTCCTGAGCGATCGCGACCGGCGCGAAATCCTCGACGCGGGCTTCGCCACCGCCGACGGCCTCATCGAGTCGGGGGTTCGCTCCATCGCCGCGCCGGTTCGGGATCATCGCGGTCAGGTCGTCGCCGCAGTGGCCATCGCCGTCAGCGCCCACACCTCGCCCATCGAGAAGCTCCAACGCGACCTGTTGCCCGCGCTTCTGGCCGCCGCCGACGAACTGTCCGACCTGACCTGAGGTCCCACCTCCCTACTCCAGCGACAAGGAACCCGAAGCCATGAGCAAGATCGCCCCACCGTTTCGAGCCGATCACGTAGGCAGTCTGCTCCGCCCACCCGAACTACGATCCGCCCGCGATCAGTACGGACGGGGCGAGATCGACCAGCACGGGCTGCGCGCCGTCGAGGACGCGGCGATCGATGCCATGATCCCCCGCTGGTCGACACGGGGATGCGCTCGATCAGCGACGGTGAGTTCCGGCGCGTCTGGTTCCACCTCGACTTCCTCGAGCAGCTCGGCGGCGTGACCGTCGAGGGAACCATCGCCGCCAGTTCCGACTCGGTGGAGACCGTCCACCAGGCCCCGCCCCGCATCACGGTCACCGGCAAGCTCACCCACGACCGGCCGGTACAGGTGGCCGACTACCGGTACGTCGCCGCCCACACCCCGCCGGATTGCCTGACCAAGGTGGCCATCCCCTCGCCCACCATGGTGCACTTCCGAGGTGGCCGGGCCGGCATCGACATCGAGTCGTACCCCGACATGGACGAGTTCTTCGACGATCTCGCCCAGGTCTATCGCGAGGAGATCGCGGCGCTCTACGCCGCCGGCTGCCGCTACATCCAGCTCGACGACACCAATCTCGCCTACCTGTGCGACCCGGTCATGCGCCAGGGAGCCGTCGACCGCGGCGACGACCCCAACGAATTGCCGCGCACCTACGCGGCGCTCATCAATGCCGCTCTCGAGGGCCGGCCCGACGATCTCACCGTCGGCATTCACCTGTGCCGCGGCAACTTCCGCAGCAAGTTCTTCGCCAGCGGGGGCTACGAGCCGGTGGCCGAGGTCCTCTTCAGCGAGCTCGACGTCGACGCCTACTTCCTCGAGTACGACGACGAGCGATCCGGTGACTTCGCCCCGCTTCGTTTCGTGCCGGCGAACAAGACCGTCGTGCTCGGCCTCATCACGAGCAAGCGTCCCGAGCTCGAGCCGATCTCCGACATCTCCCAGCGCATCGAGGACGCCGCCCAGTACGTGCCCCTCGACCAGCTCTGCCTCAGCCCCCAGTGCGGTTTCTCGAGCACCATCCACGGCAACGAGATGACCGAAGCCGAGCAGTGGGCCAAGCTCGCCCACACGGTGGCCATCGCCGACGAGGTGTGGTCCTGACCCGTCCCACCGTTCTCGCCCTCCCGGGACTGCTCTGCGACGAGTTCGTCTGGCACCACCAGATCGAGGCGCTGGGCAACGACGCCGATGTCGTCGTTGCCGCCTACGGCCCCGCCGACTCGCTGGAGTCGATGGCACGTCGCTCCCTCGAGTCGGTCGCCGGCACCGTCTCGATCGTCGGCCACTCGATGGGGGGTCGCGTTGCGCTCGAGGCATGGGAACACGCGCCCGAGCGCATCGAACGCCTGGCCCTGTTCGACACGGGTGTCCACGGCGTCACCCCTGGCGAGCTCCAAGGCCGGCGGGCGATCGTCGAGTTGTCGGCACAGCACGGCGTGGCCGCATTGAACGACGCGTGGCTGGCTCCCATGGTGCACGGCGATCGACGCGACGAGGACGCGTTCATGGCTCCCCTGCGCGCCATGATCGAGCGGTTCACACCTGAGCTCCATGCCGCGCAGATCACCGCCCTCAGCACCCGTCGCGACCAGACCGCTCTCCTCGCATCGGTCACCGTGCCCACGCTCATCGCCGTCGGTGACGCCGACGAGTGGAGCCCGGTCTCCCAGCACGAGGCCATGCTCGAGCATCTTCCCCACGCGATGTTCGCGGTCATCGAGCACTCCGGCCACATGACCACCGTCGAACAGCCCGACGTGGTCACCGAGTTGCTCCGAACCTGGCTGACGCTCGATCCCGTCCAGCATCCCCCGTCCGAAGGAAGTCCACGATGAGAGCTGTGCGGTACCACGGCAACCGCGACATACGCGTCGACGACATACCCGAACCCGAATGCAGGCCGGGTTTCGTGAAGATCGCCCCCGAGTGGTGCGGCATCTGCGGCAGCGACGTCCACGAGTACCTCATCGGCCCCGAGACCATCCCGTCTCCGGGTCAACCCCATCCCATCACCGGAGAGACGGTGCCCATCGTGATGGGCCACGAATACGCCGGGCGGGTGGTCGAGGTCGGCGACGGCGTCGATGGCATTGCCGTCGGCGACAACGTCGCCGTCGAACCGATCATCCGCGACAACACCTGCCCCACCTGCTCCGACGGCTACTACAACCTGTGTCCCCAGCTCGGCTTCCACGGTCTGAGCGGCTACGGCGGCGGTCTCTCCGAATACTCGGTGGTACCTGCCTACATGGTGCACGTCCTGCCCGAGGGCGTACCCACCGATGTCGCCGCACTCATCGAACCGCTCGCCGTCGGATGGCACGCGGCCAAGATGGCCGATCTCCGCGGTGGGGACACCTGCCTCATCGTCGGAGCCGGACCGATCGGGCTGGTCACGCTGCTGTCGCTGAAGGCGCAGGGTGCCGGCGAAGTCGTGGTGGTCGAGCTGACCGAAGCCCGCAAGGCCAAGGCCGCCGAGCTCGGCGCCGATCTGGTACTCGATCCTCGATCCGACGACGTGGCGGCCGTGCTCGCCGACCGGTACGGGCAGGGCGTCGACGTCGCCTTCGATGCCGGTGGCCATGCCGAGACCATCCAGCTCGCTCTGGCATCAGTGCGGCCGAGAGGTCGCGTGGTCAACATCGCGCTGTGGGAGCATCCCGTGGAGTTCGACATGTTCTCGATGCTGTTCAAGGAGTCGAACCTCACCGCGAGCTGCGCCTACTGCAACGATCACGCCGAGGTCATCGAGGCGCTGGCCTCCGGCGCGATCGACGTGCGGCCGCTCATCTCGGCCCGTATCCCGCTGGAGGACATCGTCACCGGCGGCATCGAGGAGCTGATGAACAACCGCGATGCCCATGTGAAGATCCTGGTCCATCCGTAGGAGGCAGCGCCGCCCTGGGCCGAAATGCTCATGTCGCTTGATCCATCGACGGAGCGCACCGATGTGAAAGTGCTCGAGAATCACTGTCACGAGGAGCGCAGCAAATGCGACGGATCATCGGTGGGGCAATCGCCGCAGGGGTTGCCGTGTTCGCCGGCGTCGGAGCCATGGGCGACGACACCACACGAGACGACAGCGGCGACATCGTCGAATCCGGCGGACTCGGCGTCTACAGCTTCCAGATCGGCGACTGCATCCAGTTCCCCGTGGGCGACGAAGAGCTGGTCGAATCCGTCGAGGGCGTGCCCTGCTCGGAGCCCCACGATGCGCAGGTGTACGTGGAGTTCGATCTGGCGCCCGGGGCGTTCCCCGGCGACGACGCCATCTTCGAGGCGGCCGCCGAACGCTGCTACGCCGAGTTCGACGCCGCGATCGGCGTTCCCTACGACTCGACGCCCGACCTCGATTTCACCGCTTTCACTCCGGTGGAGGAAGGCTGGGAGGCGGGCGATCGCGAGGTCACCTGTTTCGTCGTCCGCACCGACTACACGAAGTGGACCGGCACGGCGCTGGCCGCCGACAGGGGCTGAGCCTGCTCAACCCAGGCCGAGCTGATACCGGACCTCGACGGTCGTGGTCTGCGCCACCATGTCGACCCGTCGGATCGCCACGTGGTGGACGCGGGCACCGAGCACGTCCTGCAGATGGGCGATGAGGGCCGACTCGTCGGTGAAGGCCCGATCGAGGGTCATGTTGTTCCGGCGGTACCCGCGGTAGAGCCGCGGATGATCGGCCACGAACATCGCCACGACGATGCCCACCATGAGCGACGGCGCCAGCCAATCCGACGTGATCTCGACGCCACCGAGGAGCCCGAGCGCCAGGGCCGAGAAGTAGTACCGCGATCTCCTGCTGATCGAGCTCGTCGGAGCGCAGGCGAATGATCGACAACACCCCGAACAGGCCGAGCCCGAGTCCGATGCCGACCGCGCCCGACGACAGGGCCTCGGCCACCGCCAGCACGCCGATGTTCACCGCGACGTAGGCCACCACCAGGTCACGACGGCGATGTCGAGGAAAGTAGAGGCCGAAGGTCAGGACCAGGATGGCGACGAGGTCGATGGCGAAGATGGCGGTTTGGGGCACAGGCGGGTCTTCCGTCGAGCGACACCCATTGGTAGCAGGACTGGCACCCCGAAACGCGGTCTTCGGCTCCGAGTGCGAGGACGCTAGGCGCCGAGCAGGTACGCCTTCTGGAGGAGATCGGGGTCTTCCTTGAGCTCCTTGGCGGTGCCCGAGTACTGCACCTCTCCACCTTCGAGCACGTAGGCCCGATTGGCGAGCGCCAGCGCAACGTGGGCGAACTGCTCGATCAGCAGGACGCCGGCACCGCGCTCGGCCACCGCTTCCATGGTGGGCATGAGTCGCTTCACGACCACCGGCGCCAGGCCGAGCGAGAGCTCGTCGACGAGGATGAACTTCGGACGCGAGGCGAGGGCCTGTGCGAGTACCACCATCTGCTGTTCACCACCCGAGAGCGAGCGGGCGGTGGTGTCCCAGCGCTTCTCGAGCTCGGGGAACAGTTCGAGCGCACCGTCGATGCCGGCCTTGGCCTGATCGCCCGAGAGGTTGTACGTGGCGACCTTGAGATTGTCCTCGACCGTGAGGTTGGGGAGGAGGCGTCGGCCCTCGGGAACGACGGCGACGCCCGCAGCACGGATCTTTTCCGGCTTGGCGCCCCGAAGCTCGACGTCGCCGAGCTTGACCGACCCGCCGGTGGGTGAGAGGGCCCCGCCGACGGTGAGCACGAGCGTGCTCTTGCCGGCACCGTTGGGACCCAGCAGCGTGGTGATCTCGCCGGCGGGCACCTCGAGGGTGACCCCGTGCAGCACGGGTCGGCCACCCCGCGGCACCGACAGGTCGGTGATCTGGAGGCTGTCGGCGCTCATCAGTTCACCTCCACGTCTTCGGTTCCGAGATAGGCCGCCATGACCTTCGGATCGTCGAGTACCTCGCGTGTCGCCCCGCTGGCGATCACGTGACCGAAGTCGAGAACGGCGACGTTCTCGCAGGTGGCACCGACCAGTTCCATGTCGTGGTCGACGAGGATGGTGAGGGCCCCGGTGCGTTCGGGAATCTGCTTGATGACCTCGCCGAGCGCCTCCGTCTCCTCCTCGGGGAGCCCGGCAGCAGGTTCGTCGAGCAGCACGAGTCGGGGCTCACCCACCACGGCTCTGGCGACTTCGACGAGTCGTCGCTCGGCCGCGCCCAGGCCGCCGACGGGTCGGTTCAACAGGTCACCGAGCCCGACATAGTCGACCGCCTCGACGACGGCCTTGCGTCGTCCCGAGGCAGGCACTCCGGAGTGCTCGAGCACCATGAGCACGTTCTCGAACACCGACATCTCGGCAATGGCCTGTTCGGTCTGGAACGTGCGACGCAGGCCCCAACGAACCCTTCGGAAGTCGGGCATCGCCAACAGATCGTCGCCGAAGGCGGTGACGCTGCCCTCGGCGGGTCGGACGAATCCCGACAACACGTTGAAGAAGGTGGTCTTGCCTGCGCCGTTCGGGCCGATCAGACCGTTGATTCCCACACCCATCGTGACGTTCATGTCGCTGATCGGCACGACGCCGCCGAAACGAACGGTGAGCGACTTGATCTCGATCACGCGACGGTCTCCGATGGGTTCACCGACGGCGTGGGGCGGATGAGTCGGAGCTTGGTGCCGATCAGCCGACCGACGGTGGTGAGATCCTCGACCACACCCTTGGGTTGCACGATGAGCACCTGCATCACGCCGATACCGAACAAGACGGTGAGCAACTCGACCGGAAGTCCGAGCTCCTTGTCGAGAATCTGCGGGAACACCCGAAGGAAGAACGCCGCGACCAGCGCCCCCCAGAGGTTGTACACGCCACCGAGGAGCACCACGGCAAGGAGCAGGATCGACTGCTCGACGGGGAACTGATTGGTGGTCACTCCGTTGGCCGCAACGATGACACCCCCGGCCACACCGGTGATGGCGGCCGACAGGGCGAACGCCCACAGCTTGTAGAGGGTGGTGTTGACCCCGGCGGCCACGGCGGTGACCTCGCTCTGGCGCAGCGATGCCCAGGCGCGTCCGGGTTTCCCCTTTATGTGCCATGCCGCGACCAGGAACACGATGGCTGCGACGATGACCGTGTAGCGGAAGTAGGCGACGTCACCCTCGGCGATGCTCGGGCGGGGAACGGCGTTGAACCCGGAGGCGCTGCGCTTGTCGAAGCCCCAGAATCCGCCGCCACCGTTGGGGAACTTCACCGCCACGAGCACCAGCGTGATCGCGCCCGCCGCCATCAGCGTGACCAGCGCGAGATAGAGCCCGCTGAGCCGCAGCGCGGGCAAGCCGATGACCACACCCAACACCCCGGTGAGAAGGCCGGTCAGGACGAGCAGGATCGGGAAGGGCACGCTCTCGTCGAACAGGAAGTGCAGTCGCAGGGCGATCCACGCACCTGCGGCCACGAGGGGGATCTGACAGAGCGAATAGATACCGACCCGTCCGACCAGCAGGCCGAGACCGAGGGTGACGAGCGAGTAGGCCGCCATCTCCAGAACGATCTTCATCCAGAACGAGCTGAGCACTGCGGGCAGGATGAGCAGCGCGAAGATCAGGAAACCGATCACCGTCGCGATCCGTTGCGGCGTGGCGGCAGTGATGATCGACGGGAGTCGGGTGTCGACGGTCTCGCTCATCAGGCGACCCTCCCCTCGGTCTCGCCCCGCCAGCCGAAGTACAGGAGCACGATGATGGCGGCGATGAACGGCGTCGTGTTGCGGTATTGAGCGACCGATGCCATGGCACCGAGTGACGACTGGACGAGACCGATGACGAACGCCGAGATGACGGTGGCCGGCAACGAGTTGACCCGGCCGATCAGGGCGGCCGCCAGAGCGGCGACCGGCAAGGTGAACGCGAGCGCAGCGATCTCCATCGAGACGAGGCTGGCGAGCAGCAGCCCGCCGACGCCGAAGAGGATGCCCGAACCGAACCAGGCCCAGGCCTCGACCTTGCGGACGGGGATCCCGAGGAGGGCCGCGTTGTCGCGGTTGTCGGCCAGGGCCCGCATGGCCGTGCCGACCTTGGTCTGGTTGAGGAAGACGACCGTGATGATGGCAATGGCGATGGGGAACAACATGCCCAGGCCCTGGGTCCAGTTGATGCGGAACCAACCGTTGACGTACTGCCAGTCGGAGGTGGGCAGCTTGAGCGACCGCACGTCGGCGGTCCAGTACCACTGCATGAACCCGAGGAGGATGAGGGCGAAACCGAGCGACGCCGCGGCCTTCACCAGCGGGTCACGGTTGGCGAGTGGTGGGCCGAGGACCCACCCGTACAGGAGGGTGAGGCAGCCGCCGAGGAGAACGGCCGCACCGAAGGAGATCCAGTTGTTCCAGCCGTGCTCGTTGATCAGCTCCCAGGCGGTGAGCGAACCGACGGCTCCGACCGCCCCGTAGAAGAGGTTGAGCACACCGGTGGTGCGGTAGAGGACCACGAGCCCCACTCCGCTCATGGCATAGACACCGCCGAGAGCGAGGCCGATGACGATGAATGGTTTGAAGTCAGGCATTCGCCCCCCGTTGTGACTGCGTGACACCATGGGGCCGGCCGACGTGTGCCAGCCGGCCCCATGGTGTCAAAGCGACGTGACGATCAGCCCTCGCCGGCGCGAATAGCGGCCAACGGGTTGTTGTCGGTTTCCTGGATCTCGAAGCAGTCCTCGAACTGCACCATGGCGCCACCCTGGGGAACCACCGTGCGGTCGGTGTTGTTCGAGACGTTGCCGGTTCCGAGGTTGTTCGAGAAGTACCACGGCTTGCAGAGCATGTCGCTCTCGGCGTTGACGAGTCCACGAATGGCTGCGTTCACCGTCTCGACGTTGTACTCCGCTCCCTCACCCATGCGCAGGAGCGCCTCGGTGGTGAACTTGCCGACGAGGTAGCCCATCTGGCTGAAGGCCGAGATGGGGAAGTCGGCACCGGCCGCATCGTGGAGCTCGACCATGGTGTTGTTGTCGGGCAGGCCGGAGTCGAGCACGTTGAACTCGGCGTTGATCAGGAACTTGCCGTCCCAGTCGGAGCCACAGCAGTCGGCGAGCGCCTGGGCCACCGACGGGTCGTTCGGCGGGGTCGAGCTGGCCCAGATGACCGAGTCGACCAGACCCTGCTGGCTGATCGCCTCGAGCAGCGGCAAGCACGGTGGGACCGGTGAAGTTCGAGCACCACGCCGCCACCCTCGCCGGCGGCATCGACGAGACGCTGGGCGAACCCGGCTGGGTCGGCGATCGGCACGGCTTCGAGGATGCCCTCGTACTCGAGACCGGCGATCGTTCGCCATGTCCTCGACGGAGCTGTTGTTGAAGTCCATGCCCGGCTGATCGGGCGAGGCCACGACCAGCTTGCCGGCCGCGCCGGCACGGACGACGGCCTGAGCACCACCGAGGTTCGAGTAGTACGGGCCCATGTTGACGGCCGACCACGTGTCGTTCAGGAAGCAACCCGGAGCCACGCCGGCGATGATGCGGCGAGTAGCCCTTCTCCGCGTAGTAGTCGGTGTTGACGTCGCACTCGAGGAGCGAGGTGTTGCCGACGATGGCGAGCACGCCGTCGTGCTTCGACGAGCTTGGTGGCGATGCTCTGCCAGACGGCGGGATCGGGTGCGCCGTCCTCGAAGGAGTACTCGATCGGATGGCCGTAGATGCCACCGTTCTCGTTCGACGCAGTCGAAGTAGATCGACGGCCATCTTCGGGATCCAGGTGAAGTCGACACCGGGGATGTTGGTGGCGGCGCCACCGAGCCTGATCGGATCACCCGTGGCCTCTTCGCCGTTGTTGAGACCGCACGCGCCCGGCTCGACGATCATGTCGCCGGAAGCAGCGGCGGGCTCGGGGTTCGGCGGCCGGCTCCTCGGCGGCCGGCTCTTCGGCGGCCGGCTCTTCGGCGGCCGGTTCCTCGGCGGCCGGCTCGGTGGCAACGTCGCCGTCGCCATCGCTGCTACACGCACCTGCTATCAGGGAGAACACTGCCAGAAGAAGCAACAACTTCTTCCACAGCGCACTCGATCCCGTCGTTCCCTTGGCCATTACGCCCCCCTCAGTTGAAGCTTGGTCAACTCAGACTCGTTGGTTGGAATTGGTCTGCGCAACTCGCGGCATTCGTCCGATTCGAGCCACCCACACGCCGAATTGGAAGAAGCTCCCCCGATCGGCACTTGTTCACTTAGCGCACATATGCGCGCTAGATGCACGCTATCGTCGCGGCGACCACAAGTCAATCAACCGCACGGCCCGCCCACAGAGGAGCGACCGCCCATGTCCATCGATCTCGCTGCCATCGACGCCATCGACATCCACACCCACGTGCACGGCTCGGTGTGCGGTCCCGTCGATGCGGAACGCCTCGAAGCCATGAACCAGTACTTCGGCGGCAACAGCGTGATCACCAACGTGCACGAGATGGCGGCGTACTACGCGGAGCGGCGGATGCTCGCCGTGGTCTTCACCGTCGACGAGTACTCCGCCTCCGGCCACGATCCGGTGCCCGGCAACGAGGAGATCGCCGAGCTGGCCGCCGAGCACGCCGACGTGATCATCCCCTTCGCATCGGTCGACCCGTACCGGCGCAAGGCGGGCGTGCGCATCCTGCACCGACTCGTCACCGACCTGGGCATGCGCGGCCTCAAGCTCCACCCGTCGTCACAGGAGTTCTGGCCCAACGATCGCCTCGCCTACCCGCTGTACGCCGCCGCGGAAGAGCTCGGCATCCCGGTGCTGTTCCACACCGGCCACACCGGCGTCGGAGCTGGAGAGCCCGGCGGCGGCGGCATACGGCTGAAGTACTCGAACCCCATGCTCGTCGACGATGTCGCCGTCGACTTCCCCGATCTCACGATCATCCTCGCCCATCCCTCCTTTCCGTGGCAGGACGAGGCGCTGTCGGTGGCGCGACACAAGCCGAACGTGTACATCGACCTGTCGGGATGGTCACCGAAGTACTTCCCGCCATCGCTGGTGCAGCACGCGAACTCCATCCTGCAGGACAAGGTGCTGTTCGGATCCGACTACCCCCTCATCACACCCGACCGGTGGCTGAGCGATTTCGAGAAGCTCGACATCAAGCCCGACGTCCGACCGAAGATCCTGAAGGACAACGCGGCCCGACTCCTGGGTCTGTGAGGTCGGCGTCGTGCCAACCCCTTCGATTGCGATCCCTCACCGTCACGGGACGCTCGACACACCGCTGCGCCGTGCGGTCTTCACCAGCGCCGACAAAGTGGCGGTGATCGACGGTCCCCATCGCTTCACCTATCGACAGATGGCCGAGCGGGTCGCCGGGCTCCGCGGTGGACTGGCCGGCCTCGGACTCTCTGCGGGCGAACGGGTGGCCGGGCTGGCCCTCAACTCGTTCCGCCACCTGGAGGCATGGTTCGCCGTCCCGACCGCGAATCTGATCTTCAACGATCTCAACTTCCGACTCGCCCCCGCCGAGCTCGAGTTCATCGTCAACGACTCGGGCGCACGGATACTGCTGGCCGACGCGAAGCACTGGCCGGTGGCGGTCGACCTGCTCGATCGATGCCCGCTGCTCGAACGCCTCGTGTGGCTCGACGACGGTGCCGCACCCGACGACGCCATCGGCTGGGACCAGCTCGCCGCCGCTGCTCCCCTCCCCGCCGATCCTCCCGACCTCGACGCCGACTCGGTGGCCGGCATCACCTATACCGGCGGCACCACCGGGCGACCCAAGGGCGTGATGCAGACCCACGGCAACCTGATTGCCAACACCAAGCAGCTGTTGTGGGCCAATCCCCTCTTCGCCGACGATCGGTTCCTGCACCTCACCCCGATGTTCCATTCCGCCGGTGTGGCCAACATCTACGGGCTCACCCTCGTGGGCGGCACGCACATCATCTGTCCCGGGTTCGATCCCGACCTCGTCGGTCGTCTCATCGAGGAGCACGCGATCAGCGTCTGCGTCCTCGTTCCGACGATGGTCAACATGTTCCTGCACCACCCCGGCACCGCCGAGCGCGATCTCTCCTCGTGGCGGCTGTGCATCTACGCCGCCTCTCCCATGCCGGTGCCCCTGCTGCGCCGGGCGATGGACCAGCTGCCGTGCGAGTGGAACCAGGCCTACGGCATGACCGAGATGTGCCCCCACGTGTCACAGCTCACTCCCGACGATCACCGTCGAGGCGTCTCGGGTGATCCCGTCTTCGAGGCTCGGCTGGCCAGCGCCGGGCAGCCCTGCATCGGGGTCGACGTCCGCATCGAACGCGCCGACGGAACCCTCGCCGGCCACGACGAAGTCGGCGAGATCGTGGTGCGCGGCCCCAACATGATGCCGGGCTACTGGAACCGTCCGGAGGAGACGGCCAGGGCCTTCACCGATGACGGCTGGTATCGCACCGGCGATCTCGCCTCGGTCGACGACGCCGGCTACCTCTTCATCGTCGATCGGGCCAAGGACATGATCGTGTCGGGGGGCGAGAACGTCTACACGACCGAGGTCGAGAGCGCGATCATGAGTCACCCGGCGGTACTCGAGGTCGCCGTGTTCGGCATTCCCGACGAGCGCTGGGTCGAGGCGGTGCATGCCGAAATCGCAGTCAAGACCGGCCATGAGACGACCGACGACGACATCATCGCCCACTGCCGCACCCTGATCGGCGGGTACAAGGTTCCCCGGTCGGTGACCCTCCACACCGAGCCCCTGCCCAAGTCCGGCGCAGGCAAGATCCTGAAGAAGGACCTCCGCGCCCCCTACTGGGCCGACCACGACTCATCGCTCACCTGACCGTCGTTCTGGTGGAGCGGCGGCGGCGCTAGCCGCCCGCTCGCTCAACCAGAAGGAGTCGGTTCGGGCTTGCCGCGACCGACGGCCGAGCACGTAGGCACCGCCGAGGACGACCAGTCCGCCGACCACAGCCAGTGCGATCAACCCGACCGTCGAGCTGCTCTCCTCACCCGAGCCGGTGATGGGGTCGCCGGGAACGGTTCGGGCGAAGAGTCGCTCGGGAGGATCGAAGATGTCGAGATCCCACACGAGGGAGCCGTCGGGGTCGATGCGGTCGGCGTTGTGCTCGACCTGTCGGCCGGGGAGCCGTACCCGCAGGACGAACTCGGCGTCTTCGAGCACCGACTCGAACAGTGCGAGGAACTCGGCGTCGTTCGCCTCCTGGTCCTCGGTGGTCACCGCCTCGAAACGCCAGCCGTCACCATCGGCTTCGAGCGTGAAGTCACCATCGGCGCCCAGCACCTCACCCAAGGTGTCGGGCGTGAACGACTGGGTGTAGCGAGCGCCGCAGAAGTCGCCGTCGTCGAAGGTCTCGACCTCGACGTCGGACGGCAGATCCTGATCGTCGAGGTAGTCGGCGCAGATTTCCTCGCGGGTCGGTGGCTCGCCCGACTCATCGCCGATGGCCCCGAGGTCGCCGAACACGCCACTCAGGCTCTCGATCTTGTCGGGCTGCACCGCCGTCTCCACCTGCACGACCCCCGTGCCGTCGTCGGAGACGTCGACCCGCATGTCGATGCGGAAGCAGCCCGTTGCCACGATCGCGAGGACGGCGACAGTGACGAAGAGGCGACCAGCCGTCCGACCCTCGTGAACATCGGTGAACATCGTGTGGCCTCCTCGCCGCGCTCTCGACGACGGTAGCGCCACCCGCCCTCCGTGGCAGGGAGCACCCGTCAGTTCGCCAGAACCGGGGCCAGCCAGCGCGCCACCTCGTCGACGGGCAGGCCCTTGCGCTCGGCGTAGTCGGCGAGCTGGTCGTCGCCGACGCGACGCACGCCGAAGTACCGGCTGTCGGGGTGGGCGAAGTACAGGCCGCTCACCGAGGCGGCGGGGAACATGGCAAAGGACTCGGTGAGGGAGACCCCGATGCGTTCGGTTGCCTCGAGGAGACCGAAGATCGTGCCCTTCTCGGTGTGGTCGGGACAAGCCGGATACCCGGGTGCGGGGCGAATTCCCTGGTACCGCTCCCGGATCATCTCCTCGCTGGTGAACTCGTCGGTCTGGTAGCCCCAGAGCTGGGTGCGGACTCGATGGTGCAGGTACTCCGCGCACGCCTCGGCCAGTCGATCGGCGAGCGCCTTCACCATGATGGCCGAGTAGTCGTCGTCGTCGGCCTCGAACCGAGCCGCGATCTCGTCGATGCCACTCCCCGTCGTGACCGCGAAGGCGCCGATGTGATCCTTCACTCCCGACTCGGTCGTCGCGACGTAATCGGCGAGCGCGAAGTTGGGGCGGGCGTCGGCGTGGGGCACCTGTTGGCGCAGGGTGTGGAGCCGGGCCAGGCGTTGTGAGCGGGTGGCATCGCCGTACACGTCGATGTCGTCGCCGTCGGCGCTGGCCGGCCAGAACCCGACGACCGCTCGGGGTCGTACCCATTGCTCGTCGATGATGCGATCGAGCATCAGCTGGGCGTCGGCGAACAACCCCCGCGCGGCCTCGCCGACCACGTCGTCGTCGAGGATCTTGGGATAGGAGCCGGCCAGGTCCCAGGTGCGGAAGAACGGGGTCCAGTCGATGTAGTCACGCAACATGGCTGCGGTGATGTCGTCGAGGGTGCGTACGCCGTGGAAGGTGGGTTCGACCGGCGAGAACGACGACCAGTCGATGGGAACGCGATTGGCTCGAGCGGTCTCCAGGTCGACGATCTGTGATCTCGTGCCGCTCGCCCTTGCGGTGCGAATCGACTCGTACTCGGCGGCGATGCCGGCGGCGTACTCGACGCGACGGTCGCTGAGCAGCTCCGAGACGACGCCGACGGCTCGGGACGCGTCGGGCACGTGCACCACCGGCGAGTCGTACTGCTGGTCGATCTTCACCGCGGTGTGGACCTTCGACGTTGTTGCTCCGCCGATCAGCAGCGGGATGTCGAACCCCTCGGCCTGGAGGTCGGTGGCCACCCGCACCATCTCGTCGAGGCTGGGCGTGATGAGCCCCGACACGCCGATGATGTCGGCGCCGACGTCGATGGCGGTCTGGAGGATCGTCGTGGGAGCCACCATCACGCCGAGATCGATGACCTCGTAGTTGTTGCACCGCAGCACCACCCCGACGATGTTCTTGCCGATGTCGTGTACGTCGCCCTTCGCGGTGGCCATCACCACCTTGCCTGCGGTGCGGTCAGGGCCGCCTTCGGCCTCCATGAACGGCTCGAGGTGGGCCACGGCCTTCTTCATCACGCGTGCGCTCTTCACCACCTGGGGCAGGAACATCTTGCCACTGCCGAAGAGGTCGCCGACCACTCCCATGCCGTCCATGAGCGGACCCTCGATCACCTCGAGGGCGCGGTTGGAGGCCAGCCGTGCCTCTTCGGCGTCCTCCACGACGTACTCGTCGAGCCCGTGCACCAAGGCGTGTTCGAGCCGCTCGGCCACCGGGAGCTCGCGCCACGACAGGTCGACCGCGGCGGCCCGGGCCGACGACTGGGCGTCGCTCGCCACTTCGATGAGGCGTTCGGTGGCATCGGGGCGCCGGTTGAAGAGCACGTCCTCGATGCGTTCCCGCAGATCGGCCGGCACGTCCTCGAAGGTGGGCAGCCGGCCGGCATTCACGATGACCAGCCCGAGCCCCGCCTGCACCGCGTGGTAGAGGAACACCGTGTGCATCGACTCACGCAGCGGGTTGTTGCCCCGGAACGAGAACGAGAGGTTGCTCAGGCCACCCGACACGCGAGCATGCGGGAGCTCGGCACGGATCGTGCGTGTCGCCTCGATGAAGGCTCGTCCGTACTCCGCGTGCTCCTCGATGCCGGTGGCCACCGCGAAGATGTTCGGGTCGAAGATGATGTCCTCGGGGGCCATCCCGACCTCCTCGGTGAGGATTTCGTAGGCCCGGGCACAGATCGCCACCTTGCGCTCGTATGTGTCGGCCTGGCCTTCCTCGTCGAAGGCCATCACGACGACCGCCGCGCCGTAGCGACGGGCGAGTCGAGCCTGCGCGATGAACGCCGCCTCGCCCTCCTTCATGCTGATGGAGTTGATCACCGGCTTGCCCTGTACACACTTGAGTCCCGCCTCGATCACCGACCACTTCGAGGAGTCGATCATCACCGGAACTCGGCTGATGTCGGGTTCGGCGGCGATGAGGTTCAGGAAGCGCGTCATGGCCGCCTCGCCGTCGAGCATCCCCTCGTCCATGTTCACGTCGATGATCTGGGCGCCGTTGTCGACCTGATCGCGTGCGACCTCGACTGCGGCGGCGTAGTCGTCGTCGCGGATCAGATCGGCGAAGCGGGCCGAACCCGTGACGTTGGTGCGCTCACCGACGTTCACCAACAGGCTGGCCTCGTCGATGGTCATGGCCTCGAGTCCCGCCAAGCGGGTGGCGACGGGTCGCTCCGGCACGATCCGCACCGGCTTGGCGGCGACCGCGGTCGCAATGGCGGCGATGTGTTCGGGCGTCGTGCCGCAGCACCCGCCGACGACGTTCACGATGCCCTTGTCGGCGAAGTCGCCGATGAGGTCGGCCATGAGCTCCGCCGACTGGTCGTACTCACCGAGCTCGTTGGGCATTCCGGCGTTGGGGTGACACGACACCGGCACGTCGGCCACCCGTGAGAGCTCGGTCACCGGGCTGCGTAGACCCTTGGCGCCGAAAGCGCAGTTCAAACCGACGCTCAGCGGTTCGATGTGGCGCACCGAGTTCCAGAACGCCTCGATCGTCTGGCCGGTGAGGGTGCGACCGCTCTGGTCGGTGACGGTGCCCGACAGCATCACCGGCAGGTCGAGACTGTGACGCTCCCGATACTCGGCGATGGCGAACAGCGCCGCCTTGGCGTTGAGCGTGTCGAAGATGGTCTCGACCAGGATCAGGTCGGCCCCACCCTCGACCAGACCGTCGATCGCTTCGGCGTAGGCCGCTCGTAGGTCGTCGTAGGTGACGTTGCGGTGGGCAGGGTTCTCCACGTCGGGTGAGATGCTGGCCGTTCGGTTGGTGGGGCCGAGCACACCGGCCACCCAGCAGACGCGATCGGGGTCGACGGCCATGGCGGCGTCGGCCGCGTCGCGGGCGAGCCGGGCACCGGCCACGTTCAGGTCGCGGGCCAGGAACGCCGTGCCGTAGTCGGCCTGGGAGATCGTCGTGGCGTTGAAGGTGTTCGTGCACACGATGTCGGCGCCGGCGGCCAGGAAGCTGTGGTGGATCTCACGAATCACGTCGGGGCGGGTGAGACAGAGCAGGTCGTTGTTGCCGAAGAGGTCGTCGGGATGGTCGGCCAGGCGGTCGTCGCGGAAGTCGACTTCCCCCAACGGATAGGCCTGGATGCTCGTGCCCATCGCACCGTCGATCACGAGGATGCGCTCGTCGAGCGCGTGACGGAGTGCGTGGAGCCGCGAGGCGCGATACGGACTCATGAGGCATGGACCTTCGGTGTGGTGCTGGGCTGGGTCTGTGCGAGCGCTCGGCAGATGGCGATCGGCAGATCGGGCTTGTTGAGGGTGTAGAAGTGGAACGAGTCGACGCCTTCGGCCCGGAGGCGCTCGCACTGTTCGATCGTCACGGTTGCCGCGACGGTCTGCCGGGTCTCGGGATCGTCGTCGAGCCCGTCGAAAAGGGGCAGGAACCAATCGGGAACCTTGGTTCCACATCGCCCGGCGAAGCGGAGGGCGCCGGCGACGCTGCCCACGGGAAGAATGCCGGGCACGACGGGGTGGACGATCCCGGCGGCCGCCACGGTGTCGCGGAACCGCAGGAACGCATCCGTGTCGAAGAAGAACTGGGTGATGGCCCGGTCGGCGCCCGCGTCGAGTTTGCGTCGGAGGTTGTCGAGGTCGGCCCGGGCGGAGGCCGCGAGCGGATGAACCTCGGGGTACGCCGCGACCGAGATCTCGAAGCGAGCCGTGTCGGCCCGCCGGCGAAGGCCCGCGACCAGCGAGGTGGCGTCGGCGTAACCGTTGGCGGCCACCCCGTCGGCGGGCAGGTCGCCGCGCAGCGCGACGATGTGCGTCACGCCGGCCGCGGCATAGCGATCGATCACGCCGTGGGTCTCGGCGACGGTCCCGCCCACGCAGGTGATGTGACCCGCGATCGGCGTGTCGACGGCGGCCGACAGCGCCTCGACCGCCCCGATGGTGCGGTCCCTCGTGGTGCCGCCGGCCCCGTAGGTGACGCTGAAGAACGACGGCTCGAACTCGGTGAGTGCGGTGGCCGTGGCGCACAGCCGCTCGTAGCCGGTGCCGTCGGCCGGGGGGAAGAACTCGAACGAGAACATTGCCGCTCCTTGGTGGCGCGTCACAGCGCCAGCTCGTCGATGGTGTGCTCACCCGGTCGCTCGGCGACCCAGAGGGTGACGGTCAGGGCGTCGGTGCCGTGGGCTTCGGTGGGTACGAGGTGCAGGGTCTCGCGCTGGTCGAGTCCGGAGTCCGAACACCACGTCGACACCTCGTGGTCGTCGAATCCGAGCCACAAGTGGGCGTCGTCATTGCGCAGGGCCTCGAGCTGGTGCGGCGCGAAATCGACGATCAGGAGTCGCCCACCGGGGCGCAGGGCGTCGGCGGCCTGGGCGACGGCTCGGGCCGGTTCGTCGAGGAAGTGCAACACATGATGGATCAGTGCGACGTCGAAGGCCTCTCGGCCCACTCCCAGGTCGTGGGCGTTGCCCGGTCGCACTGCGCAGTTCACGATCCCACTGCCGCTGAGCCGTGATCGCGCCACGGTGAGCATCTTCTGACTCGCGTCGATACCGAGACCGCGTTGGATGCGCCCGGCGAACAACTCGAGCATCCGACCCGTACCCGTTCCGATGTCGAGGAGATCGGCGATCTCGATGTCGGCTGCCGCCCGCAGCAGCGCCTGTTCGACGTACCAGTCGGCGACGTGACGCTCGCGGAGCTCGTCCCATCTCCCGGCGACCTCCTCGAAGTACTCGGCGGCGCGCTGGGCCCGCTCGGCGCGCACACCCGCCAACCGCTCGGCGTCGGCCTCGATCACGCCGTCGGTCGTGTCGACCAGCTCGACGAGAGCGTCATACACCTGACGACCGAGACCGCTCCGTGCTCGGCGGTAGTAGGCGCTGGTGCCCTCGGCGTGGCGATCGACCAGGCCCGCATCCGGCGAGGATCTTCAGGTGGCGGCTCACTCTCGGCTGGCTCTGACCGAGCACCGTGCAGATCTGTCCGACGCTCAGCTCGCTCGATGCGAGCACGACGAGGATGCGCAGCCGGGTCGGATCGGAAGCGGCTTTCACCGCGTGGAGCAGGGCATCCATTCCGGAAATATAACTACATAAAGATATCCTTATGCAAACATGTTCTGGGAAATGAGCCCATCGGACGCGTCAGAGCCCCGGCTCGAGGTGAACCAGGGCTCTGACCCAGGAGGGGAAGTGCGAGGGGGTGGACTCAGTACACGAGCTCGTCGAGGTACTCCATGATCCAGTCCTTCTTGTCGGCGAACACCGGCGGAACCTGGAACTCCTTGCCCAGGTTCTCGTAGGTCTCGTCGATCTGGAAACCTTCGGGCTTCGACACGGTTGCCTCGAACAACGCTCCCGCCGGGGTCCGCATGTACACCGAGTCGAAGTAGCCGCGATCCTTGCGGTCCGAGACGTCGGTGTAGCCGAGGCCCTCGAGATAGCCCTTGACCTCTTCCTGGATGCCCAGGTCGTCGACCTGGAAGGCGGCGTGGTGCACGGTGCCCTCGCCGAAGATCCACGAACCCTGGGCCACGTCGGGCTCGATCTCGTAGTCGACGATGGCGCCGGTGCCACCGGCACCGACCTCGAACCGCACGAAGTTGGCGTCTTCGCCGGTCTGGCGTCCGTTCCACCCGACGTTCATGAACTCGGACTGCTGGCCGACCTCGCGGGCCGACACGGTGATGCCGTGGGTGCCGCGAATGGCGTTCTCGACGGGAACCTCACCGGCCGAGTACGGCTCGCGGGTGTCGTCGGACACGCCGACGAGCTCGTAGTCGATGCCACACGGATGCTGGAACTGGAGAATCGACTCGCCGAAGCGGCCGCTCTGGGTGACGGCGAAGCCGTGCTCGGTCAGCCGAGCCTGCCAGTAGGGCAGGGCCGAGACCGGAACCGAGAGGCTCAGGCGCTTGATCTGGCCGGTGCCCTTGGTGCCCATGCGGCCGGACTGGCGCATGGGAAAGCAGGTGACCAGGGTGGACTCGTCGCCCATGTCGTTGCCGTAGTACAGGTGATAGATGGGCACCACGCCGTCGTACAACGCGGTCTTCTTCACCGACTTGAGGCCCAAGACCTTGGTGTGGAAGTCGTAGTCCTCCTGCGCATCGCCCGTACAGAGGGTGATGTGATGGTGGCGACGAATCGCCTTGTCCGCTTCAACAGTCATTTCGACTCCTTGTCGGCATGTCGCCCCTGGTGGCCACACACTGCTCACATTCCACGGAATAGCACAGATTCGGGGCCACGACGAGTGCTCGTCGGCGGCCGCTCGCACGTCAGCGCCGGACAACCCGAGTTGACGCGGTGCGATTTGCGAACGAAAGTTTGCACCGTGAACAGCCGCCGCGCCAGTCGGATGACCTGATGTCCCAGTCGAATCACGTCCAGTCGCTGGCTCGCGGGCTGGCCGTGATTCGATCCTTCGACGTGGACAATCCCGACCAGACCCTCTCCGAGGTCGCCAAGCGGACGGGTCTCACCCGCGCCACCGCCCGGCGCCTCCTGCTCACCCTGACCGACCTCGGCTATGCAACCACCGACGGCAAGCGCTTCAGCCTCACGCCGGCGGTACTCGAAATCGGGTATGCGTACCTGTCGTCGTTGAACGTCCAACAGATCGCCCAGCCCTTCCTCGAGAGCTTGAGCGAAGCGGCCAAGGAGTCGGTGTCGGTGTCGGTCCTCGACGGCACCGACGTGGTCTACATCGCCCGAGTCCCCACGGCGCGCATCATGACCATCTCCCTCGGTCTCGGCACTCGGCTGCCCGCACACTGCACGTCGATGGGCCGGGTGTTGTTGGCCGAGTTGAGCAACGCCGAGGTCGAAAAGCGTCTACCGGCGACCCTCGACGCACTCACCGATCGCACGATCACGTCGCGCGACGATCTGCTCGCCGAGCTGGCACGCGTCCGCTCCCAGGGATACGCCTTGGTCGATCAGGAGCTCGAGATCGGGGTGCGCTCAGTGGCGGCGCCCTTGCACGACTCCACCGGTCGCGCCACTGCGGCGATGAACATCTCCACCCACGCCGGTCGTACCACCCTCGAGGAGGTCCGCGAGCAGTTCCTGCCCAAGCTCCTCGCCGCCGCCGCCGAGGTCAACCGCGCTCTGCGAAAACGCTGAACCGCCTCACGACAGCGACGTCACCAACACCGTGACCGTTGCGATGCTCACCAACGTGCTGGAGATGACCGCCTGGGTCACGAAGTCGGGACGAACCCGGTACTGCGTGGCGATGATCGTCGTCACCACCGCCGTCGGCATGCCCCCGAGCAGGATCAGGGTGTCCCGCGTGACGCCGGTGATGCCGAAAGCCTCCACCGCCGCCCACGAGGCGAGAGGACCGATGGCGAGCCTCGTCACGAGCGACAGTCCCAGGGGTGCCAGCGGTCGAATCCGGGGGCGGGTGCCCAGGTGAAGGCCCAGCACCACCAGCATCACCGGAATGGCCCCGCCTCGAAGGGTGGCCGCGCTGGCCTCGATCGTGGTCGGCACGTCCAGGTCGTAGGCATTCACGACCAGACCAGCCGCGGCGGCCCACAACGACGGGACGAGCAGCGGCGCGACCAGCGCCCTCCTGGCCGATCCGCCGGCGAGTGAGGCGACGACGATCCCGAGGGAGTTCGATGCCACCGAGAGCACGACGAAGGCCAGCACCGCCACCTCGAGGCCCGGGTCGCCGAAGGCCAGCAATGCCACCGGCAGGCCCATGTTGCCACCGTTGCTGGTCGCAGCGGTGAGGCCAACGGCGCTGCGCAGACCACGATCGAGGCGGGCCAACGAGGCGCCGCCGTACCCGATCACCAGCGTGGCCACATACGACACGATCACGACGCCCGCGATGCGGGCGCCGTCGCTTCCCGTCACTTCGATCTTCGACAGTGCGTCGAAAACGAGTGAGGGCCCGAGGAGGTAGAAGCTCAGCTTCGAGAGGGGCCCGACGGGCAGTCCGAAACGCCGAGCGAGCTGGCCACCGACCAGCGCCACCACGAGCACCGGCGCGATGACGTCGAGGAAGACGTCGAGCACGGGCCGTAGTGTGTCAGCGATTTCGCTGCCGGGCGCTCAACCGGCCAGCGCAGTCGACCTCGTCGGTGATCGACTCGAACGCGAGGCACCCGGCACCACTGCGGCCGCCAATGCGAAGGCCCCGAGCATCAGCCAGCCGATGATGTAGCTCTCGGTGGTGTCGACGACCCACCCCATCAGCGGTGCGCCCACCGTGAGCCCACCGAGGAACCCGAGCATCACCAAGCCGGTGGCCTTGCCCGTGTCGCGGCCCGGCGTGTCGTTGATGATGGCGAGCATGCCCACGACATTCCACGCCGACGAGCTGAAGGCGATCATCACCGCACAGAGGAAGACGACCGGAGAGAGGAACGTGGCCGCCACGAGCATCGTGGCCGTCAACCCCGCACCGAGGGCGATCGCCACCAGCCCCCGCCTCGGGTCGCGGCCGCGTTCGATCTGGATGCCCCAGACGATACGGGCCGCGATACCCATGAGCCCCGACAGCGCGGCGACCAGGCCGGCAACGGTCTCGGAGTAGCCGAGCTCCTCTTCGGCGAACAACGGAAGGAATCGGCTGACACCACCGCCGAACACGCCGAGGAGGAAGCCGTACACGGCGAGGCGCCGGATGATGTCGGGCAGACGCCGATCGGTCACCGCGTCGCGTTGGGTGGCGGTCGAGTCGTGCCGATCTTCGAGATCGGCAGGAAGTCCGACGAATGCGGTGATCGCGAGTCCGAGCATCAGGACGGCATAGACGAGGAACGCCTCGCGCCAGCCGAAGAGATTCGAAGCACCGGGCATGGTGAGCCCGGCCAGGAAGGCGCCGAACTGGACGCCTGACTGCTTCCAGCCGGTGACCAGACCACGTCGGCCGGGAACGATGTGCTGGCCGATGAGCCTGTTGGTGGCCGGATTGCCGCCCGCCTGAGGTGCCCCGGCGACGAACGAGGCCGCCATCAACATCCAGAAGCTGGTGGCGGCGGCGGTTCCGAGCAGGCCGACTCCGCTCACGGTCAACACGGCCACGGCGGCGAGACGTCCGCCGAGGCGATCGGTGAGCTTCCCGATGCGGGTGGCGAGCAGGGCACCGGCACCGGTGTTCACTGCGGCGAGAAAGCCGATGTGGGCCCGGGAGATGTCGAACTCGTCGATGATGTCGCTCGAGAGCACCGCGAGGGCGAAGTACTGGAACGTCGACGCCGCCATTGCCGTGACCAGCGTGGTCACGAGCACGATGTTCTGACGGCGGGTCACCACGGCACACTACGGCCGAGGAATCGGCGCCGGGTAGTCGTTGAGGGCGAATCGAGTCAGACGATCCGGTCGAGGATGAGCGGCTTGAGGTCTCCGGGCTGGTCGCCGACGACGATGGCGCCGTCGAGCGCGTCGAGCGCCCGATCGAGGCGAGTGACGTCGTCGAGATGGAGCTCGAGCACCGGGTCACCCTCGGCGACGGCGTCGCCTTCCTTCTTGAGGCAGACGACTCCGGCGATGGCGCTGACCGGGTCTTCCTTGCGGGCCCGACCGGCCCCGAGACGCCAGGCCGCGATCCCCACGCCGAGTGCGTCGAGGCGAGTGAGGAAACCGCCACGGTCCGCGGTGACGAGGTGGCGTTGTTCGGCCACCGGCAAGCGGCTGCGAGAGATCGCCTCCCTGGCTGGCGACCATGGCCTCGAACACCTCCATGGCCGACCCGTCACGCAGCTTCGGTTCCGGGTCGACGTCGATGTCGGCCAGGTCGAGCATCTCGCGCGCCAGGGCAAGGGTGAGCTCGATCGTGTCGGGCGGTCCGCCGCCGGCGAGCACGTCGAGCGACTCCTGTACCTCGACGGCGTTTCCGGCCGTGCACGCCGAGCACGGTGTCCATGTTGGTGACGAGCGCCCGGGTGTGGACCCCGTTGCCATTGCCGAGGTCGACCATGGTTTGCGCCAAGATCGACGGCCTGGTCGCGCTCGCGCATGAACGCACCCGATCCCGGTCTTCACGTCGAGCACGAGGCTGTCGGCGCCCTCGGCGATCTTCTTCGACATGATGCTGCTGGCGATGAGCGGGATCGACTCGACGGTGCCGGTGACGTCGCGCAGCGCATACAGCTTGCGATCGGCCGGAGCGAGGTCGGCGGTGGCGCCCGCGATGAAGCCGCCGATGTCGCGGAGCACGGTGTGCATCTGTTCGTTGGTGATCGACGCCGTCCAGCCGGGGATGGCCTCCAGCTTGTCGAGCGTGCCGCCGGTGTGACCCAGTCCCCGACCCGAGAGCTGGGGCACCGCGACCCCGCATGCGATCACGAGCGGAGCGAGGATCAGCGTGATCTTGTCGCCGACGCCACCGGTGGAGTGTTTGTCGACGGTCGGTCGACCCGACCCCGACAGATCGAGGCGGGCGCCCGAGTCGATCATCGCCTGGGTCCACACGGCCAGCTCGCCGGGCTCCATGCCTCGGAAGAAGATGGCCATGGCCATGGCGGCCGCCTGCTCGTCGGCGATGACCTCGCCCGCGGCGTAGGTGGCGATGAACCATCGGATCTGCTCGTCGGTGAGTCGATGACCATCTCGCTTGGCTCGTATGAGATCGACGACATCCATGGCGAAAACCTAGTGCGTTCCGGTCGACGTGACCTTCGACCCTGCCCCCGCGGGGAGCAGGCCTGCGCAGAGTCGAGGGGCAATCCGTTCAGGAGGATGGAGAGTCTCGGAGGCCGACATGACGACCGAAGTACGCGCCCCACAGCGCGAAGTCGGGCGATCGGCTGCAGCAACCGTCGAGGCCGCGGTGAAGACCTACGGCAAGGGAAGCACCGAGGTGCGCGCCCTCGACGGAGTCTCGGGCTCGTTTCCGCGCGGAGGATTCACCGCGATCATGGGTCCGTCGGGATCGGGCAAGTCGACGCTCCTGCACTGCATGGCCGGCCTCGATCCACTCACGTCGGGCCATGTGTTCATCGGCGACACCGACCTCGCCGATCTCGGCGACTCCGATCTCACCATCCTCCGGAGGGAACGCATCGGGTTCGTGTTCCAGGCCTTCAACCTGGTGCCCACCCTCGACGCGGCCAGGAACATCACCCTCCAGCTCCGACTCGGTCGCCGTTCGGTCGACCCCGCCTGGTTCGACCAGGTGATCGACACCCTGCGCCTCCGCGACCGCCTCGAACACCGGCCGTCCGAGCTGTCGGGTGGCCAACAGCAACGGGTTGCGGTGGCCAGAGCACTCATCAACCGACCGGAGATCATCTTCGCCGACGAACCGACGGGCAACCTCGACTCGACGAGCGGCGGCGAGGTGCTCGGTTTCCTGCGTCGGGCGGTCGACGATCTCGGACAGACCGTCGTGATGGTGACCCACGACGCGTCGGCCGCGGCCATCTCCGATCGGGTGTTGTTCCTCGAGGACGGTCGAATGGTCGACGAGATGACCGATCCCACGACCGATCGGATCCTCGACCGGCTCAAGGCCATGGGAGGCTGAGATGTTCGCTCTCACGCTGCGAAACCTCCGCGCCAAGAAGGGTCGCGTCGTCTCGATGTCGATCGCGATCGTGGTGGCCGTGGCCTTCCTGTCGGGCTCGCTCGTGCTGGTCGACACCATCGGCGCGTCGTTCGACGACCTGTTCGAGACCATCGGCGAGGACGTCGATGCCGTCGTCCGGAGCACCAACGTGGTCGAGACCGACTTCGGCGACATCCGTGCCTCCATCGACGAGTCGCTCGTCGACGAGGTGCGGGCCCTTCCGGAGGTCGAATCGGCCGGTGGCGACGTCGGCGGGTACGCCCAACTGGTCGACAAGGACGGCGATGCCATGGGCAACCCGGGGAACGGGCCGCCGACGCTCGGCTTCGGGTGGAGCGATGTCGGCAACCCCATGGTGCTCGTCGAGGGAACCGAGCCGACCAGCCCCAACGACGTGGTCATCGACAAGCAGTCGGCCGACAACGCCGGGTTCGAGATCGGCGACCCGATCACCGTTCTGCTCGAGTCGGGCCCCGGCCAGTTCGTCGTGAGCGGCATTGCGAGGTTCGGTGACGCCGACTCTGCCGTCGGCGCCAGCCTCGCCCTCTTCGAGTTCTCGACTGCTCAGGCCCTCATCGGCGAACCGGACCGGGTCGACACGATCTCGGTGACCGCGGCGGAGGGCATCAGCCAGGACGAGCTCCGGATCAAGATCAACGGCATCCTGCCCACCGACGTCGAGGTGATCAGCGGCAACGAGGCGACCGAGGAGGCCAAGGACGACATCGCCGGGGCGCTGGGGTTCTTCAACACGTTCATGCTGATCTTTGCCGTCATCGCCGTGTTCGTCTCATCGTTCATCATCTACAACACGTTCTCGATCCTGGTGGCCCAGCGCACCCGCGAGCTGGCGCTGCTGCGGGCCCTCGGCGCCCGCCGGCGACAGATCGTCGGGTCGGTACTGCTCGAGGCCCTCGTGATCGGGATCGTCGCGTCTGCGGTCGGTCTGGTCGGCGGCCTTGCCGTCGCCGATGGCCTCCAGCGGCTGCTCGATGCGGTGGGCGTTTCGATCCCGACGAGTGGGGTCGTCTTCGCCGCTTCCACGGTGTGGACGGCCTTCATCGTGGGAATCGGCGTGACCATGCTGGCTGCGTTGATCCCGTCACGGCGGGCTTCGGCGACGGCACCGTTGGCCGCCATCCGGGAGGCGACCGCGTCGACCGCGTCGACGGGCAAGGCCCGGATCGCCTTCGGCGTGGTGGTGGGCGCGCTCGCCCTCCCCGCCCTGCTCGCCGGTCTGTTCGCCGACGTCGGTGCCCGGCTCGAGCTGATAGGGGTCGGCGCCGCCGGGGTGTTCGTCAGCGTGGCTGCGCTGTCACCCATGCTCGCGCGCCCCTTCGCACGAGTTGTCGGCTACCCGATCGCCGCGATCCGTGGGGTGCCGGGCGAGCTGGCCGTCGAGAACGCCATACGCAATCCCAAACGCACTGCGACCACCGCATCGGCGCTGATGATCGGGGTGGGCCTGGTCGGCGCCATCGCCATCTTCGCCTCGTCGGCCAAGGCATCGGTCAACGACATCATCGACCGCTCCCTGATCGGTGACTTCGTGGTCGACTCGGGCAGCGCCGGGTTCGGCGGACTGAGCCCCGAGCTCTCCGACCGACTCAACGAGCTACCCGAGGTCGAGGCCGCATCGGGCGTGCGGTTCGGATTCGTCGAGGTCGACGAGTCGACCCAGAGCATCTATGCCATCGACACGTCCACGATCGAGTCGCTCGTCGACGTGGGGGTGGTCGAAGGACGGATCGGCGAGATGGGCCCGGGCGATATCGGCGTGTTCCAGGACTGGGCCGATGATCGCGGACTCGGGGTCGGCAGCCGGCTGCCCGTGCGCTTCCCGGAATCGGGTAGCCAGTTGCTCACCGTCTCGGTCATCTTCACCGAAGACGAGCTCACCGAGAACTTCTTCATCTCCCACGAGGCCTACGACGCGAACTTCCGCGACTCCTTCGACTTCCAGGTGTACGTCGGTCGGGCCGAGGGCGCCGACCCCGACCAGACGCGCGCCGCCATCGAGGCCGTCGCCTCCGACTACGCCAACGCCGAGGTGCAGAACCTCGAGGAGTACAAGGACGGCATCGCGGCCCAGATCGACCAGCTCCTCGGGCTCGTGTACGCACTCCTTGCCCTGGCCGTGCTGATCGCCCTGCTCGGCATCGCCAACACCCTGGCGCTGTCGACCCTGGAACGAACCAGAGAGCTGGGTCTGCTCCGGGCCGTCGGCATGACCCGCCGCCAGCTGCGATCGGCCGTGCGATGGGAGTCGGTGCTGATCGCGTTGTTCGGCGCGCTGCTCGGCGCCATCATCGGCGTGTTCTTCGGCTGGGTGATCGTGAAAGCACTCGAGGACGAGGGCTTCAGCGCGTTCGAGGTGCCCTACGTCCAGTTCGCGGTCATCGGGGTGCTGGCGGTGATCGCCGGGGTGATCGCCTCGGGGCGCCCTGCGTGGCGTGCCGCCAAGCTCAACATCCTCGAGGCGATCGCCACGGAATGACCGACTGCCCCGGACCGCTTGCGGTCCGGGGCAGAGGGTCAGTGCATCGGCTCAGGGAAGCTCGTTGACCCGGTCGGTGCTCGGCGGAGCCACCGGGCTGAAGGTTCCCAGGTAGTTGACGAGCGCTTGGAGGTCGTTGCCTCCGTCGAGCCGAGGCGAGGTGACCAGGCCCAGCGTGGTGAAGTTGTCGCCGCCGTCGGCGAGGAAGTTGTTCACCGTGACCTGGTAGATCGCCGTCGGGTCGAGCGCCACACCGTTCAGCTGGACGTTGCTCACGGTGACCGACGTGCAGTCACCTGCGGCGATCGTCGTGGCCGAGATCGTAGGTGAATCCGGTCGACACACCGAGGTGCAGGAACGGACGACTCGAGCCCAACGGCTGGCACTGCTCTTCGAGCACCGCGATGATCTCGGCGCCGGTCATCGTCATAGGTGATGAGGGTGTTGCCGAACGGCTGGAACGTGAACGCCTCGCCGAAGGTGACCACACCGTCGCCCTCACTCGCCGATTGCGGGAAGGTGAGATCGGAGCGCACACCCCCGGGGTTCATGAACGCGATATCGGCGCACCGTTCGACGACGTCGCCCAGAGCTGAGCATCGGCAACGAGGTTGCCGGCGGCGCGACTCGACGCCGCGATCGGAGCCAGGCGGAGTGCCACCACGGACGATGGTCTCGGTGATGGTGCCGATCGGCGTGCTACCGGCGGCGTCGACCAGACGGCTGCCACTTCGCGATGATCGCTGTCTGCTCCGGGTCAGGCGTCAGCGCCGACTGGTCGACGACGTGGTTCATCGACGTGCTGAGGTCGCGGCGGACGTCCTGGGTCCGCTTGTCGAGGACGAGGTTGACCTCGGTCACGACACGACCGAACGAATAGGCGCTCGTCACGATCCGCGGCTCTCCGGCGGAGTCGTCGAGCACGCAGTTGTACGGCAGGTGGGTGTGGCCGGTGATCATGACGTCGATCGCGGGATCGAGTGCGTCGTTGATCGCCACGATCGGACCGGAGATGCCGACGCAGGCGTCGACGTCACCGGGAGGCGGTGTCTGCGATCCACCCTCGTGCAGCAGCACGACGATCGCCTCGACGCCCTGCGCCTGGAGCTCGGGCACCAGCGCGTTGGCAGTCTCCGCCTCGTCGAGGAAGTCCCAGCCCTGGATGCCGGCGGCCGCGACCAGCGTGTCGGTCGCCTCGAGGGTCATGCCGATGAAGCCGACCTTGACGTTCTTGACCCGCTCGATCCAGTAGGGCGGCAGCGGCGTCTCGCCGGTGGCCTCGTTGACGACGTTCGCGGCCAGCCACTGGAAGTCGGCACCGGGGTACGGGCTCGTCGGGGAAGTAGCAGCCGTCGACGGGATGACAACCACCGTTCTGCATGCGCAGCAGCTCGGTCACGCCCTCGTCGAACTCGTGGTTGCCGACGCCGGAGACGTCGAGCTCCATCGCGTTGAGCGACTCGACCGACGGCTCGTCGTGGAACAGACCGGAGAAGGCCGGCGAGCCACCGATGAGGTCACCGGCGGCGACGGTCAGGCTGTACTTGTTCCCTCGCGCAGCTCGTTGAGCTTGGCCGAGAGGTACTCGGCGCCACCGGCGGCGAACGCCGTGCGACGTTGCCGGGCGTGTTCGCCTCGAGATGGCCGTGGTAGTCGTTGAAGGCCGAGCAGCTGGAGATCGATGAGCTGTCCGGGCGGATCGGGGTTGCCGGGCGGGTTCGGCTTGTTCGGCTTGGCCGCAGCCGGCCCGCCGGCCAGGGCCGCGCCGGAGATCGACAGGGCGACGGATCGCGAGTACGGCCAGAAGCCTGCGCCATCGAGACACCGTCTTGGTGGACTGAGGTCGTGGTCGTTGCCGACATTCGTTGCTCCTTTGCAGCGGGTCCATCGGTGATCGAGCGGGAGGAGCACGCTGGTTGATCGATGTTCGCCCTGTCCGCTCTGGACTCTTTCCTGAGTGCGCGAGGCGCTCGACGCGTCCAGCTCAGTCGACGGGAGTTCACCGAGTCGACCACCTGCTGGTCAGCCGGCGTCGACCAGGTCAGGCGGCCGACGGTCGGTACACCGGAATCACGTACGGACCCTCGGGTACGACGGCGACGCGGCGGTCGCCGTGCCGTGCGGACGCTGTCGGCAACGGCCGCCTCCACCGACTGGATCACGTCGACGCCGGTGAGGGCGCGGTCGGTCGCACCGAGCCCGTCGGCGAACAGCTTCACCGAGCCGATACGGAGCGGGGCGAGGAGCTTCTCGGTCTGCCACTCGTCGATGTCGGCGAAGCGCTTGGCGGTGATGTCGACGAGGAACTGCTCGGGGCCACGCTCGACCAACCGGCGTTGCGCGTCGACGAAGTGCGAGGATCCCATGCCCTCGCTGCACGACGACGCGATGATGAGATCGCCCCCCGGGGCCAGGATGTCGAGGGCCGCAACCATGCCCTTCACGGTCTGGTAGTAGGTGCCGTCGAGCGGGAACCCGGCGCAGGTGGTGACCACGGTCGAGAACTTCCGAGGCACGTCCACCTGGGCGAACTGGCGGACGTGGGCGACCGCCTCGTCGTGACTGGCCAGGATCTCGCCGAAATTCACGAAGGAGAGCCGCCGTTCGTCGTCGATCACCGTGTTGAGGGCATGAGCGCCGCCGATCATCTCGACGATGGCGAGCTGCTCCTCGTGCAATGGGTTGTCGGTGAGCACGCAGCTGGTGGCGGCGGGGTCTTCCATGAAGCGCGCGCTGTGGAAGGTGGTGATGGTGTCGGCATGGGCGATGCCGGGAGCGATCACCTTGCGACCACCCGACCACCCCGCCATGAAGTGCGGCTCGACCAGACCGGTGGCGATGCGGAGATCGGCCTCGACCAGTCGGCGGTCGAGCTTCACCGGTGTACGACGACCCGCCGTGAGTCCGAGATCGACGTGGGCGACGTCGTCACGGGCGAAATGGTTCTCGACCGCCACGGTGTCGAGCACCCACGGATCGCCGATGACCTCGGCCAGCTCGTCGCCCTCGTTGGGTCGATGGAGCCCGGTGGCGATCAGCACCGTGATGTTCGCGGCGCTCATTCCGGCGTCGAGCAGCGTCTCGATGACCGGGCGCAGGAACAGGTGATTGGGCACGGGCCGGGTGATGTCGCACACCAGGATGCACGCGGTGCGGGCCCCGGTGGCCAACGCCGCCAACGGCGGCGACTCGACCCCATGGGCGAGCGCGTGGGCCACCGCGGCATGCGGGTCCTCGAGCAGGGGCATCGGCGGCTTGCGCACGACGTGGACGTCGAGGTCGGCGGGGAAGTCGACGACCAGGCCGTCGCGTCCATACAGAAGGTGCACCTGCATGGACGCGACGGTACCAGTCGAGTGGTTCAGCCCTGGCTGGCGGTCAGGGCCTGGTCGAGGTCCCAGAGCAGGTCGTCGATGTCCTCGAGACCGATCGACACCCTGACCATGTCGGCGGCCACGCCGGCGGCGGCCTGTTCGGCCTCGCCGAGCTGCTGGTGGGTGGTCGAGGCCGGGTGGATCACCAGGCTGCGGGCGTCGCCCACGTTGGCCAGGTGCGAGAACAGCTGAACCGAGTCGATGAACTTCTTGCCGGCACCGAAGCCGCCCTCGATGCCGAAGGAGAAGATCGCACCTGGGCCCTTGGGGAGGTACTTGTCGGCCATGGCCTTGTACGGGCTCGAGTCGAGCCCCGGATAGGCCACCCACTTCACGAGCGGATGCTGCTCGAGGTGATTGGCCACGGCCAAAGCGTTGGTGACATGGCGATCCATGCGCAGGCCCAACGTCTCGATCCCCTGGAGGAACTGGAAGGCGTTGAACGGGCTCATGGCCGGGCCGTAGTCGCGCAGGCCGAGGACGCGGGCGGCGATGATGAACGCGATCGGCCCGACCACGTCGGTGAACACGGCGCCGTGGTAGCTGGGGTTCGGCGCGTTGAGCTGGGGGAAGTTTCCGGCCGCCCAGTCGAACTTGCCACCGTCGACGATGAGGCCGCCGATGCTGGTGCCGTGACCGCCGATGAACTTGGTGGCCGAGTGCACGACGATGTCGGCTCCGTGCTCGATGGGGCGGCACAGGTAGGGAGTACCGAACGTGTTGTCGATCACCAGCGGCAGGTTGTGCCGATGGGCGATGTCGGCCACCGCGGCGATGTCGAGCACGTTGCCGCGAGGATTCGAGATGGTCTCGCCGTAGAGGAACTTGGTGTCGGGCGTGATCGCCGCCTCGAAGTTGGCGGGGTCGTCGGGTTCGACGAAGGTGGTGTTCCATCCGAGCTTGCGGAAGCTCTGGTCGAACTGGGTGTAGGTGCCGCCGTAGAGGGTGGCCGCGCTGACGATGTGGTCGCCGACCTGGCACAGCGTGGCCGCCGTGAGGAACTGAGCCGACTGACCGCTGGCGGTGGCCAAGCCCGCCACTCCACCCTCGAGTGAGGCGACCCGCTGCTCGAGCACGTCGGTGGTGGGGTTCATGATGCGGGTGTAGATGTTGCCGAACTCCTGGAGCCCGAACAGGCGGGCGGCGTGGTCGGAGTCGTCGAACACGAACGAAGTGGTCTGGTAGATGGGCACGGCCCGCGAACCGGTGGTGGGGTCGGGGTCGTATCCGGCGTGGAGCGTGCGCGTGTTGAAGCCAAGGTCGCGAGATTCGTCGGTCATGAATTGCCTCCGGGCAGATCGGTCGAGTGCCGACCGTACTGTGCATCGGCTGCGACTCCCATACCAATCGACCGAAATGTCAGGTCGCCGGTGGCGGCACTTGTCGGGGCGGGTGGAGGCTCGCCCGCTGGGCCGCAGCATCGCCGGCGTGGAAGCCGGCCGCATTCGAAACCGACGTGCGCAGGCGACGCAGTCGGGGAAACAGTCGGTGAACGGCCAGGTCGACGTCTTCGGCCCGGCGGGCCAGCACCGGCAGAACCGCACTGCCGCGCTCGCTCACCATGTCGGTCTCGGCTCGGCGGGCGGCCTCGGCGAGTCGCTGCCCGATGCGAAAGGCGAATCCGGCCCAGAAGGCATTGCGGAACGACCGGGTGCGATTGACCCCGCGGGCATCGATCACCGACCCGGCTCGGCGGAGCTCGGTGGTGCCCTGCACCAGCAAGGAGGTGTAGAGCGCCTCGGTCGCGGCCCGCTCGGTGGGGTACCCGACGATGGTCGCGACTCTGGCCCGGCTGTCGTACACGGCCTGGCACCGGTTGGCCCTCGCCACCTGGCTCAGGAGCTGGAACTTGCTGGCCGCGTAGGGATCGGGCACGGTGATCGATGTCGCGTCGGGGCCGCCACCCGCCCCCGATGCCGCGTCGCCCACCATGGCCTCTTCGATCGAGTGACGGGCCATGAGTTCCTGCGCCTTGGCCGTGAAGGCGTCGGACTCGTCGGCGAAGTCGGTCGACTCGGCCTTGGCGAGCAGTGCTCGGACCCGTTCGAGTATGCGATCGTCGATGGCCGAAACGGTACTGGTGTCCATGAGCCCGACCCTACGTCTGCCCGGTGACAGCCCCGCCGATATCGGGATCGCCGTGACCACTAGCCTGACGCTCGTGAGGTCTCTGGCGGCGGTGGTTGCGATGGTCCTGTCTGGCCGTGGCCTGCGGTGCGCACTCGCGGTACGGCCGAACCGACCGAACCGGCGGCGTCGGAGTCGTCGGCCGTACCCACCGCCTCGGCCGAGCCGTCGGTGTCGTTCGCGTCCGAGGTCCAACCCGTGATCGCCGAGATCTGCGCCCGCTGCCACACCGGCGACGGACCGGGTACACCCCATCTCCGTGTCGACACCGCCGCCGATGTGGTCGCGGCCGCCGACGACATCGCACTGGCGGTGGCCGCCCGGGTGATGCCACCGTGGCCGGCCTCGAGCGAGAGCATCGAGTTCCAGCACAACTGGAGTCTCGATGCGGCCGAGATCGACGCGATCGTTCGTTGGCATCGCGCCGGCGACCCGCTCGACGTCGATCCCACCACCACCATCGCTCCCGCCATGGGCACGGTGGCGCTCGCCGACGCCGACGTCGAGCTGGTGTCGGCCTCGGCCTACGACGGCGAGGCCGGCCAACCCGACATGTACCGCTGCATCGTGTACGACCCTGCTCTCACCGAGCGGGCCTACATCGAGGCGGTCGAGTTCGCGCCCGACCAGACCACGGTGGTGCACCACGCCATCGGCTTCACCCTCCCCGAGATCCTCACGGGCACGCGGCCGACGAGCTCGACGACCGGAACGACAGCACCGGCTGGCCGTGCTTCGGCAGCTCGGGGCTCCCGTCGGAGAAGCGGTTCCTGGCGTGGGCTCCGGGACAGGTGTTCACCGACTACGGCGAGGGTGCGGGCTTCGCCATGGACGCCGGCGACTTCTTCGTGATCCAGATCCACTACCACTTCGAGGAAGACGCTCCGGCCGACTACTCGAAGCTGCGGGTTCGCTGGGCCGAGACACGACCGACATCGCCCCGGTCACCGTCAACCAGTTCCTGGCGCCGGCCGAGATCCCGTGCACCGCCGACGAGAGCGGTCCGCTGTGCGATCGAGCCGCGCCATGGGCAAGGCCCTCGAGGCCTACGGCCCCGGAGGGGCCTGGCCGACGCCCTCCTCGCCTGTGCGGCAGACGTCCGGCGGACTTCGCGCCATGACCGACGGCATCGCGACCTCGTCGTGTGACGGCCGGGTCGAGACGCCGGGCGAGATCGTGTCGGTTCTCGGCCACGAGCACGAGATGGGCACGAGCTTCCGGATGACGCTCAACCCCGACACGCCCGACGAGAGGGTGCTGC
>CAWBCM010000015.1:0-65505 GCA_963787285.1 uncultured Acidimicrobiales bacterium
TCGTCGGCGTCCTTGAACAGGTAGCCGCGTGCTACCCGGCGCGAACCGCGGCGGAAACGAGTTCGTCCTCCTCGAACATGCTGAGCACAACGACTCCCGTGCTCGGACTTGCCGCAGTGATCCGGCGGGTGGCCTCGATACCGTCGAGGTTCGGCATGCGGATGTCCATGACGACCACGTCGGGTGCGAGCAGGGCGGTGATCTCGACGGCCTCGGCACCGTCGGCAGCGACACCGACGACCTCGAATCCGCCGATCTCGGACGGTCGCCGGGCGAGCCCGTACGCGGTAGACGGGGTGGTCGTCGGCGATCACCAGTCGGATGTCGTCGACGGTCACACCGGCACTTCCAGTGCGACGGTGGTGCCTGAGCCAGGCGAGCTGGAGATGGTGGCGACCCCGTTGGCCGATCCGGCGCGATCGGCCATGTTGCGCAGGCCCATCCCGGCTGGCATCGACGTGTCGAAGCCGTCGCCGTTGTCGGCGACCTCGATGCGGAGCGTGCCGTCATCATGGTCGACACGAAGCGTGCAGTGTGTCGCTGCGCTGTGGCCGGTGGGGGCCGACCGGACCGCTTCGCCCATTCGTTCCTCACTCGACGCCGGCACCGCGTCGGGAGCGCGACGGTGACTTCTTCGGTCCTCCGGTGAACCGTGTGGCCCGGATCAACTCGATCGTGCATCCCGACCAGGTCGTGATCTCCCAGCTCGCCCGGGGGCTGATGCGGGTGCGGTCCGGAGTCGACCTCGGCGAGCACCAGCTCCGGGACCTGAGCGAGCCGGTGCGGCTCTGGCAGCTCGACGCCGGCGAGCATCCGCCGCTGGTGACATTGATCCGCGCCCGCCACAGCCTTCCCTCGACGCCAACGGAGTTCATCGGCCGCCGAGACGAAGTCGGGGAGCTGCGCACGCTGTTGGCCCGGCATCGGCTGGTGACGATCGTCGGTGTGGGCGGTGGCGGCAAGACCCGCCTGGCCGTCGAGACGGCCTCGGCGTGCATCGATCTCTTCCCGGGCGGCGTTTGGTTCGCCGATCTGACGCCCGACCGCGATGGCGCCATCGCTTAGGGGTGCTCGGTGTCATTGGCGACTCAACGCCACTGCGAAAGCACAGATTGGCTTGGTCCGATGTCAGCGGAAGATGTCGAGGGGGAAGTGCAGCGACACGAGCCAATTTGGTGCGTCGACGATCTCGCTGATTCGCAGGTTGGCCGCCGTGCTGCACAACAGGTAGGCATCGGCTGGTTCGGCCCGCGGTTCGCCCCGAGCCACTCGATCATGTAGCGGGTCAGCAGCGCGGGCATTCTCGTAGAGGTCCGGGCCATGAGCAGTGGTGATGTGTACTTCTGAGTCCGACAGCGCAGGTCTGCTCCTTCTCCGGGCCTGGAACTCGGCAACCTCAAGGTGAGCGGCGCACCGACAACCGGATGGTCGCCGTCATGGGCGATTCCACGCCGGACCCGCAGACCTCTCCGTCTCCCTGGGCGGAATGACAATCGCCGATCGAGAAGAGTGCACCGTCGGCGTGAATCGGGAGCCATGCAGTCGAGCCGGCCACGAGATCCCTCGTGTCGAGGTTGCCGCCGTTGGAGCGAGGCGGGAACGTGTCGAGACGGCCACTTTTTCGCGTGGGGCGACACCGATAACTCCGGGAAATGGCTCGGCGGGAAGTTCGATTCCGTCCGCGAACCTGCAGATCGAACCGTCGAGCTCCCAGTGGTGAAGGTGTGCCGAGTCGAAATCGTCGGCCAACAATCCGAAGTCTGGGATGAGGCCGCTCCAGCCCCAACCCTTGTGTTCCATCTGCAAGATGTCGATCTCAAGTGTGTCGCCTGGGCATGCACCCTTGACGTAGACGGCTCCGCTCAGCGCATCCGCGAGGCTCGGGTCAGCAAGAGCGAAATCGTCGTCGGTCCATTCCGGTGTGACCTGGCCGATCGGTTCTGCGCACTCGACTACAACCACGTCGCCCGACTCGATCTCCAATCGAATATCGACCTCACGATCCCAATAGGCATGGGTCACTGTGTCGTCAAGGTGGTGTTCTGTCATCCCCGCCTCTCATCACCTGAGATCATCGTGGCGCCACTACGGCAACACCGTTCGAGACCGCTGCCATCTGCCAGACGGTCGTCGTAGGTGATCAATCCGTCGAGGTCGTCGCCAAGGTCGAGCGCGGCAGCGAGATGAATCGCGTCGAGCGACCGCAGCCCAGACGGGTCAAGCCTGCCAGCATCCTCGAACACCGCCGGCGTGACGTGGACCAGCGTGACCGCATCCAAGACTTCACGCGCCCGCAGCACCCGGTCTGGCACTGCCCTGCGAACGGCCCGCATCAATTCGGTCCGAGCCAAGATCGCACGCGACAAGCTCTCGACCCGGCTCCTCCAACCATGCCCGGAGCGCTGCCGTCTCTGACTCGGCAACCACCAGCTTGACCAACGCGGACGTGTCAACGTAGAACGCCACCTCAGTACCGCTCGTCGTCTCGCATCTCCAACAGCAGCGCTCGACAGATCGGGCCCAGGCTCGGGGGCCGGCAGATCGATCAACCTGCCACGGGCCGGCCGAGCATGCCCTTCGTCGATCAACGCACGCTAGACGCGACTTCGGAATCGCCGACATCCGAGCAACAGGACGCCCACGATCGGTGATCGTCACCGTCTCCCCAGCGGCAGCCTCAGCCACCACAGCCGACGCATTCTGCTTCAACGCACGAATCCCAACCTCAGACATGTGCTTCAATGTAGCACATCGGCACTCAAAGGCAACCCACGAGCGGAACGCCCAAGCACGAGACGTGTACTAACGTTGTGTCGGAGGGGCGAGTTAACCCAAAGTCGTGATGGCCTCGGGCGGCCACCGTGGGAGTGATGAAATCCGAACGCTCCCCGTGAGTGATCTCCCCACGCAACGTCCACCTGATGGCGTATTTCACCCCAGTACACACACGCCTTGGAGTGACGAACTGGTGGCAGCGTAAGGTTTCGCCTGGCCACAGGTCACGAATGGGTTTCGGCAGGGTGCGGACCGTTGTTCGGACATCCCGCCATGGCTGGAGTTGACAGCAACGACATGGCCTAGGGGTGCCCGCACCAAAGGAGACAGCTGTTCTCGTTATCGGAAGGCGAGTTGGCGGATCCGGCTGCGGTTCCGCCAGAGGTGTACGAACATCACGATGATGCTGAGAAAGCCGGTGATGGTGTGAGTGACGGCCCGAGCTCGGCTTCTGACCACTCGAGCCAGACCGGGAAGCCGGTGACGATGCACACTGAGGCCAGGATTCCCAGCACGGCGTTGAGGACCGCGAGGGGGAATTCTCGGTCGCCGCGACCACGGGCGACCACCCGCTTGATCCAACCGGTATTGCTCACGAGATGGGCGGTGATGGGGCCGAGGGCACCAGCACGATACCGACCCAGGAGTGGAACCCGTAGTCGGGTCCTTCCCGAGTGAGGAATTCTGTGACGAAGCCGACGAGCAATGCCGTGTCGGTCATCGCGATCTTGAACCACCGACGACGCAGCACGGATCCGATGCTCACCTGATTCCTAGGCCTTCTCGAGGTCGATGGCGTCCGGCCCGCCGCGCCGAGTGATGTCACCGAGAGCAGCGAGACCCAAGAACATGAACACCGCTCCGACGATGGCCATCGAGGTGACCTCCTCGTCGATACCGCGCATGAGGTCGCCAAGGTCGCGAAAGAGCCCTCCGACAAGGCCGGCGATGTACGCGGCCCGGGCGCGAAGCACAACCGCCACGCCCAAGACGATCGCGACGCCGATATTGCGTCCGCCGTAGGCACGCTCGAAGTAGGTGGGTACGTCGGCTTCGCTCGGGTTCAGCAGCGACGCCAAACCCAGAAGAGTTCCGCCGACGGCGATGAGGATTGCGAAGATCGTCACCCAGGTCGGGACGCCTGCAGCTCGGATGCGATTCATGTGATTCCTTTTGAGGGTGATGACAATCGGACCCATCGGGAGCCCGTGTCGGATGGCTAGAACTTCCCGGAGTTGAGGTTCTCCGAAGGGTCTGGAACGGTTTCGACGTTGTCCCAGTGCTCGACGATCAATCCGTTCTCGAGGCGGAAGATGTCGAAGGCGGCGTAGTCGATGCCGTTCCAGATCTGATGGGCGAACGACACCACGAAGTTGCCTTGACCGATGATGCGGTGGACCTGCTCGTAGTAGAGGGCTTCGCCGCGTGCCCTTCCGGATCGGTCCATCTCGATCAACGCAGCGAGGCCGTCGGGGGCATCCGGGTTGTGGTTGATGTACACCTCGTCGGAGATGAATTCGTCGAACCCTGCGGTCGGGGTTTCGGCGAAGGCCTCGGTCAACAGACGCCAGACGACGTCCTTGTTGGCCTCGGTGAGGTGCAGATCGGTGATTTCCAGTGCGCCGTCGATTTGGGTGTGTCCCGCCCGGGTTTGATCCTCCGAGTTCATGGATGACGTCCCAGTGCTCGACGATCTTGCCGTTGCCGTCGGTGTCGAACAGGTCGGTTGTCACCCAGACGTGCCTCGGCCGTTGTTCAGACTCTGGGCTGCCTGGATGAACACGAAACGGCCATCGACCAGCGAGCGCACCAGCTCGATGTCGCGCACGGGATTGCGTTCGACGAACGGTTCGAAGAACTCGACGAAGCCCTCGACACCGTCGCGTACCCCGGTCGAGTGCTGGGTGTAGCGGTCGCCGGTGTAGGTCTCGACCGCATGCCTGACGTCGCCGTCGCGGATCCCTTCCAGGTAGAGGCGCTGGGCGTTGGCCAGTCCCGGCGATGCCGCCGATGCGATCTCGACCGTCCGCTCCATGGACATCGTTGAGGAGTCCACGCAGCGACAGGAAGTCCTGCGTCGTCGGTGCGTCCATGAACGATTCCATCGACGCGTCGGCGTCGCGGGCGCTGTCCCAACGCAGTGAGATGGTCCACTCACCATCGTCGTCGAGGGTCGTCACCCTCGACCCCGGGTTGTAGCCCGGCTGCGCGGGTAGGTACTCGGCTTCGATCCGAGCGTTCGCCTCGACGAAGGCGTCCGGCGACGCCGTCCGCCCGCAAACGAAGCGTGATGGTTTCGATGACTGCCATGTCCTCATGCTCCTCTTGGCCCGTGGGCCCGACCTCAACACCGTTGAGAGTCCGCTGGGTCTACCAAGACTGTCTACCGATACGGATCCGGCCGGACCGACGTCTTCGTTGGACAACCACTTGCCGAATTTAGACACCGCTTCCTAGGATCGAAACGTGCCCGCGGACCACCCGAACGCCGAAACGGGAAGCAAGCCACCCGTCGCAACCTTCAGGCCACGACCCCATCCACTCCTCCCGGTTGAGGTGATCAGTCGCAGCGAAATCCGACGACGCAGAAAGAACGCGAACCTCGGCGGCCGACACACGCACGACTTCCATCAGCTCGTCGTGTGCGAAAACGGTGAGGGCGTCCATCACGTCGACCTCGAGCCGATCCCCATGCACCCAGGGCGCGTGCTGCACATCCATCCCGGTCAGACTCACGAGTACCAGTTCGAGCCTGACTTCGAGGCCAGCGTCGTTGTGTACCGCTCCGGCGTCTTCCGCACGGCCACGCCGAGCGGCCAGTGGTTCCCCGGCACTGGCCCATCGATGGTGTGGGACTTCACCGATGACGACTTCGATGAGATCACCTCGACCGTTGCCGACATTCGCACCGAACAAGACCGATTCGACGGCTCCGTCTTGTCGGTCATGCTCATCGAGAACCTGCTCGCCACGCTTCTGGTTCGCCTCCTTCGACAGCCGACCGAACACACCGCGCGGCGACTTCCCCGAAGCCTTCTTGCAGTTCTCCCAGCTCGTCGAGGACAACTTCCGAACCCGACCCACCATCGCCTGGTTCGCCCGAGAGCTCGGCTACAGCACACGCACCCTCGACCGCGTGTGCCACACCGCCGTGGGGCGTTCGGCCAAGGCCGTCCTCGACGACCGCGTCGACCTCGACATCAGCCGACTACTCACCGACACCGACGCCCCGATCAAACAGATCAGCTCAGCATTCGGCTTCACCGATCCAGCCAGCTTCTCCAAGTACGTCGACCGCCACCTCGGCAGCCCACCAACCCGAATCCGACAACAAACGAGACGCTAAACCGACACCTTGAATTGCGACTCGATGACAACCGGAGGCTGCCGACTCGGGCTTCTTCCCGTCAGCGAGGTGGCGAGCACGCCCATCGATCTGGGTTCAGCGGAACTTACTGCGACACCCCGGCGTTCGCACCCAACACCTCGAATCCGTGATACCCACCATCGACGGTTCGTTCGCGACTTCAGGGATGATCGGACACTTGTTCGAGTGTCGGAGGGGCGAGCCAAACCCAAAGTCACGCGCCCGCTGGGCCACTGAGCTGGCTGCGGCCTGACGCGTAACGCCTGATCGCAGGCTCATAATTCGCTCTCGATCCCGGGTCAACTCCAGACAACGAGCGACGCACCATCGATGAGATGACCGCTTAGGGCACGCACGAACGACTCCTGCCGGCCACTCCCGACCTCGACCCACTCTGCCGGCATCTGGGGCCGCTACTCGTCCAAGTGCCGAGCCTACGAAGCCGGCCGGGCCGGGGTCAGGTGGGTTCGTCCGTGCGCCACGTGTCGACGACATGGCGGATCGCCGCGAACGTTTCATCGAGTTCGGGCGTTGATGCGCCGCCGCGGGCGGTCACGTCGAGACCGAGCAACAAGGTCGCGAGGACCTGAGCGCGCTGGTCGGTGACCGAGGGTGACCCGCCGGCCCTGGCCGCGAGCGGCTGCAGAGCCGCTCGGAACGCCTGCCGGTACGCGGCACCGAAGTCCTCGAAGCCGGGGGTGGTGCCGCGCCGCTCGGAGGACGATGCGATCAGGAGGCACCCGCGCCGTGAGCCGTCGTCGGCGAGGTTGCTGCTGGAGCGCCGACAAGAACTCGTGGATGCCCTCGATGCCTGGTCCGCTGGCAGCGACTTGTTCGGCGAGGAAGTCCGATCTGCGTGTCCGCGTAGCGACGAAGGACGAGGGCGAACAGGTCGTCCTTGGAGCCGAACGTTCGATACAGGCTTGGCTTGTGGACGCCGGTCGCCTCGACGAGGTCTGCCACGCTGGTCTGGGTGTAGCCCTGTTTCCAGAACAGCTCGGTGACGCGGTCCAGCACCGTCTCCTCGTCGAACAGGCGGGGACGTCCCGGAGCGCGGGTCTCGGAGGTCACGTCGTCCACGCTAGCGCAGGAATGGTACCGGATCGGTTGCAAACGGGCGACAGTTTGATATGGTCCGGTACCAAACATCCGCATCACGACGAGACGAGGGAACAGACATGAGTGAGTACGGCAAGCAAGTAGCACTGGTCACCGGTGCGAACTCCGGTCTCGGCTTCGAGGCCGCGGCACAACTGGCCGAGTTGGGGTACGGCTCGGTCACGCTCGCCTGCCGCACCCAAGACAAGGCCGACGCCGCCGCGAAGGAACTGCGGGAGCGGACCGGGGCCGACGTGTTCGACACCCTCGTCGTCGACGTCGGCGTCATCGAGTCGTCTCGCAAGGCCGCCGCCGAGTTGGTCGCCCGCGGGCGCTCGTTCGACGTGGTGTTGCTGAACACGGGGATGGTGCCGAGCCGGCTCGACCGCACCGATGACGGCATCGAGATGTGCTTCGCCTCCTCGCTCGTCGGACACCACATCATCACGACCGAGCTCCTCGAGGCCGGGCTGCTCGACAGACGCGTCCGTCGTACTCGTCGGTTCCGAGGCCGCCAACAACGACATGCCGAAGATGATGGGCATGTCCGTCTACGACTTCGCCCTCGGCGAGCCATCCGAATTCGGCACCACCGATGCCGAGGCGATGAAGAACTTCGCCACCGCGTCGGGCCGGGCGGAGCTACAACGGCCAGCGCCAGTACTCGACCACCAAGGTGTTCTCGGCCTGGTGGTCCGCCGCAATGGCCCGACGACACTAGGGATCGACCCGGTTCTACACCGTCTCGCCCGGTGCCAACCTGGGGACAGCAGCCGACCGGAACGTGACCGGCGCGTTCAAGGTCGCGGACCGCGATCATGCGCCGAGTGGGCAAGTACATCGGAGCCGACCACGGTTCCGGTCGGAGCGAGGCGCTACCTCTGAATGTCGCTCTGGACGACGACGGCACTTTCGAGAACGGAAAGACCTACGGGTCCAAGGGAAAACAAGATGGTCGGGCCCCTCGTCGAGCAGCTCGCCGGCGCACTTCACCGACGAGGCGCGCCAGAACGCGTCGCTGGCACTCCTCGACGAACTCGTCGAGTAGCCCGCCGCCGTCGGCTCGATTGCGGCCCGCCACCAAGTCTGATCATTCACTCAACAACCACCGCGTTCAGTCGCGGCCAAGGGAAACAACGTCAAGGGAGATCGGGACCATGTCCGCACCATTCATCTATGTCGGTACCTACGAAGTGAGCGAAGGGCGCTTCGACGAAGCTCGCCAGTCGTTGGCCGAGGCCGTTGAGTTCATCGAGACCAACGAGCCACGCATGATCTCTTTCAACATCTATGGCGACGAGGATGCAGGCACCATGTCGATCATCCAAGTGCACGCCGACTCAGCGTCGATGGACTTTCACATGAAGTTGGTCGCTGAACACGTCGGCGGCGCCGCGTTGAGCCCTACCTGGGGTCGGCGGTCGGAGCCCGTATTTCGGGGAAGGTCCCTCGACAGTCGACACGATCCGCTCCTTTGCCGACCCAGATGCAGAGTTGGCTGTGGCTCCAGTGCACATTGGGGGGTTCACCCGCACGGCAGCTCGGAGTTAGGCGACAGCTCCGGATGGGAAGCAATGGTCACATGCGAAAGCGGTTCTCCGCTTCGGATTGTGGTGCGGTGAGTTCCACCAGGACTGATCCCGAAATCCAGACCGCAAGCTGCAGACTCCCCATCGGTGGACTCCACCATCGCGCAGGCGAGCCAGACCCTATGCGCTCTCCATCTCGGGCGGGCGAGCGACGTTGTTCTTCCTGGCGAGTCGGTACACGACAACGAGCGCCGAGACCTCCGCCGCGACGATCACAACGTGAATCAAGACGCCTACGGAGATCCGCCCGGCCATGCCAGCGCTGTGCAGCGTGTACTAACGCTTGTGTCGGAGGGGCGACTTTAACCCCGAGTCCACGCGCCCCCTGGACCGGCGACCTCGTCGCTGCCTAGGCGTTTCGTCTGGTCAGAGGCTCACGGCCGAGTTCCGGCACCCGCAGGCCTGCGGTGTCTACGCTGGAATCCGCGCCATCAGAAGCGCGCATCTCGGGGATGACCATGCGCCGAAGTCACGACAAGCCGGTGTGGGTGGGGCAGCCGTGGCGTGTCATGCTCCGCGACCTGGGGTTGGATGCCAGAATGGTGCTCGGCCGGGCGGGGCAGCCGTCAAGGTTGTTCGATGGGGACGGATCGTGGGTCTCGGTCGACGACTTGTACGATCTGCTTCGACGCGACCGAGGCCGAGGCGGGTGGCCCCGACGTGGCGGTTCGTGCCGGCGCGGTGTTGTCGGCCGAGTTGTTCGACCCTGCGTACTTCGCGGCGATCTGCTCACCGGACCTCACGACGGCCCTCACCCGGCTGGGCGAGCACATGCAGCTCGTCGGCCCGTTCCTCCTCGATGTTCGAGGTCGCCACGGCGGAGACGACCGCCAGGTACCGCTGCAAGCAGCGGCCCGACGTGGCGAGGGTGCTCGGGCTGTCGCAGCTCGCGTTCATGGTGGCGCTGGCTCGCCGGGCGACGCGGCACGAGATCGTGCCGAGACGCGTCACGGTGATCGGCTCGACCGACGACCTGGGCGGGTGTGCCGAGTTCTTCGGCTGTGAGGTGCGTCGGCGGTGACGTCTTCGAGGTTTCGTTCGATGCGTTCGATGCGTCGCGGCCGTTTCTCACCCGCAACGACGAGATGTGGGAGACGTTCCAGCCCGGTCTTCGGCGTCGGGCAGCCGAGGCCGGCGAGTACCGGTCGGTCCGCGACGAGGTGGAGGAAGCGTTGTTCGTGCTGTTGCCGAGCGGGCGCGCCGCGATGAGCGATGTGGCGAGCGAGCTCGGCATCGGCGGGCGAACGCTTCAGCGGCGTCTGGCGGCTGAGGGCACGAGCTGGCTCGATGTGCTCAATTCGACGCGGGAACGACTGGCCAGGCACTACTTCGAGTCGACGGAGCTGAACGCGACCGAGGTCAGCTTCCTGCTCGGGTTCGCGGATCCGAACTCGCTGTTCCGCGCCTTCCACCGCTGGACCGGCACGACTCCTGAGTCGTGGCGGGCCGAGGTGCGTTCCACCCGCTGACGGCGTCGGGCGCGACCGTGGGCGGACGTGCTCGAGCCGCCGCGCCACGGAAGTTGACGTGTCGAGCAAGCCGATTGGCGGGTTCGGCAAGTCCGGGCCCGTACGTCGGCGACCAGACTTGTCGGAGACGGATCGGCCTTCGGCCGGTCACCCACGAGTCAGGAGTCACCAGCAATGAATCCGATCAAGCGACTGTTCGGCATGGCACCCACCCCCGACGAGACCGGTCGTGGCTACATCCCCTCCCCGCTCGGGCGGCTCCTCGGCGTTCCGAAGAAGAGCGACTTCGAGCCGCTCGACTTCGCCGGTCGAGCCCACGACGGCGACCACAGGATCCTCGTGCTGTGCACCGAGGAGCGCTACTTCGAGATGACGAACGGCAACCTGTTCTCGACCGGGCAGAACGCCCAGGAGACGGCCGTCCCGCTCATGCACCTCACCGCAGCGGGGTTCGACTTCGACGTCGTGACGCCGACGGGAGCGCCCGCAGTCATCGAGGAGTGGTCGGCGCCGAGCAAGGACGAGGCCGTGCTCGAGTTCCTCGCGAAGCACCGCGCCGCGTTCGACCAGCCGCTGTCGTTGCGGGATCTGATGTCCAGCGGTGCACTCAGCGATGATTCGCCGTACGTAGCGCTCTTTCTCCCCGGCGGCCACGGGGCGATGGTCGGGTTGCCCGAGGACCCGAACGTCGGTGCCTTGATCCGGTGGATCGAAGCATCCGACCGCTACCTGGTGGCGGTCTGCCACGGTCCGGCCGCAATGCTGGCCGCAGCCGTCGACCACGACGGCCCGCACCCCTACGCCGGCTACGAGATGGCGGCGTTCCCCGACAGGTTCGACCAGCGATCTCCCTCGACTCGGCTACCTGCCCGGCGACCTGCCGTGGCTGCAGTGCGAGAAGCTGGAGGCACAAGGCATCCGGATCGTCAACGACAAGCTGGACGGCACGACGCACGTCGACCGGAAGCTCTACTCGGGCGACAGCCCGAAGGCCTGCGATCAACTCGGCAAGCTCATCGCCGAGGCACTCCTCGACCGACGCCGCCACCAACCGCCCGCCACGCGACCGCCAGCAACGACGGCGCCCGCGGAGGTGCCCGGTGAGCCAGACGATTCTCATCACCGGTGCGAGTTCCGGCATCGGCAAGGCCACTGCCACCCTGTTCGCCGATCGCGGATGGAACGTCGTCGCAACCATGCGCAACATCGACGACGGCGTCGAACTGCGCCGGCCGAGACAACGTGCTCGTGACGGCGCTTGACCTGCTCGACAGCGAGTCAATCACCGAAGCAGTAGCCAACGGCATCGAGCGCTTCGGCGCCATCGACGTCCTGCTCAACAACGCCGGCTACGGCGCCTACGGCCCGCTCGAAGCCACGCCGATGTCGGTACTTCGCCGCCAGTTCGACGTCAACGTCTTCGGTCTCGTCGAGACCGTCAAAGCCGTGCTGCCGTCGATGCGAGCGCAGCGCAGCGGAGTCATCATCAACATCTCCTCGGTCGGTGGTCGCATGACCTTCCCGCTCGGCAGCCTCTACCACGGCTCGAAATGGGCCGTCGAAGGCCTGTCCGAGGCGCTCCACTTCGAACTGGCCACGCTCGGCATCCGGGTCAAGCTGATCGAACCCGGTGGCGTGAACACCGACTTCGGCGGACGATCGTTCGTGTTCACCCACGACCCCGAGTTCCCCGACTACCAACCCCTCGTCGACATGGCCGCCGCCGCACTGCAGGAGGAGGCCTCCGACGACAACCAGGAACCGCACGAGGTCGCCGAGGTGATCTTCGACGCGGCGACCGACGGCACCGATCAGATCCGCTACATCTCCGGCGAAGCCGCAGCACAGCTCCTCGCGAACCGCTACTCGGCCGAGCAAGACGAGCAGTTCGTCGCCGGCATGCGAGCCCAGTTCGGGCTCTGACCGGAGTAAGCGAGAGAGGGATACACGGCACGCAGCGGGGACATCGTCGCTCCCAGCGCTGAGGGTCACCTCAGGAGCAAAGAGGCGTCCCGACGTGAATTGCTCGAGCTAAGCGCTCCCGGTCCAAGGACCGGTGCCCCTAATAGTCGAACGCGTGTTCGTGTCGGAGGGGCGTCTTGCACCCTAACTCCAAACACTGAATCCGGCTGGATCAGCCTTGATCGAGCGGCTTGACGCCGGTGCATCCCTCCCTGCTCAGACACCCCGGCCAAGTTTCCGGCACCCACGGGTGGCGATGGTCCGCCCGGAACCACACGGTCCCCCGGCCGGACCCACCCGACGCCGGACCGACGACGCTGCGAGAGATCCGACCGGTGAGGACACGACCGTCCAACGGGCCAGCGCAACACGCTGTCGCCAGCGAGTCGCCGAACCGTACGTTCGTCCGGCGTCTCGCTGGCTCAGTCAGCCACCACGGGCACGATCTCGAAGGTGTCGACCGGGGGGTCGGGGTGGTCGAGGTGTGCGTTGAGGACGAAGAAGTTGCCGTCCCGGTCGGTCACGCTCGTCGGGAACGTCACCCACGTCGAATCGGTCGACCTCCGACGCCGTCGACCAGCCGTCGGTCGACTCGAAGAGGTGGACCGACCCCGAGGTTCGACACCACGGCGAGCATCGAACCGTCGTCGCTCAGGTGCAGACCGTCGATCCGTCATGCCGTCGACACCGGTCGGGATCACCGTCGGCCTGGCTCGGGTCGGACAGCGGCACTCGGAAGAGCTGCCCGGTCGGGGCAGTGACCGACGATGAGGGCGCCGTCGACGTGGACGATGCCGTTGAGTCCGGACGCGGTGGGGCCCGTTCGGTCGGGCTCGAAGGCGTCGTTCTCGGCGAACACCGACGGGGTGTAGGAGGAGTCGACGGCGTAGATCACGCCGGCACCGGTGTCGGTCACGTAGATGGTCCCGTCGTCGTCGACGGCGATGCCGTTGGCGAAGCGTCGGTCGTCGGGCTGGACCGACGCGAAGTCGACGAGTTCCAGCTGCTCGCCGGAGGTCAGGTCGTGGACCGAGAGTTGCGCCGTGCCCAACGGGGAAGCCGGTCACCGCGACGAGCAGTCGGTTCCGGCCACGTCGGCCTCGACGCCGGTGAGGTTGGAGCCCGGAGCTCGCGGCCACCTCGGTGATCGAACCGTCGCCGTCGACGGCGAGCGAGCTGGCCTCCGAGCAGTGAGCCGATGATGAAGCGGTCACCGACCGGGTCGTAGGTGAGGCCCTCCGGGTAGAGGCCGGGAGACGGTGATCACGATCTCCCCGTCGGCGGCCAACGTCGCCGAGGCGTTGACCGACGAGTCGACGTTGCTGACCCGCATCGGGTCGTCGAGCGCGATGATCACCGGCTCGAGATCGGGCGGGCTGGGCGCGGTGTAGCGAACGTCGGGGAACGGTTCGGGGCCGGGACCGCCGGGGTTGTACAGCGGCAGGTAGTCGCCCTCGGCCGGCACTTCGACGTGCGTGATCGAGCGGGCAGCGGCTTCGTCGCCGGCGAGAATGATGTCGATCTGGTTGTCGACGTCCTCGGCGTAGCAGAAGTCGTACGCGACGGGTCCTCCCTCGGGCCGGCCCAGGTCGGCCAGTCCGAGCACGCGCAGCGTGCCGCCCGCGACCTCGTAGTCGACGCCGACTTCAGTGAGGAGCACCGTCGACCCGTCGGCCGCCGTGGCGTGGACGACGAAGTGGTCCTCGTAGGCGTCGGGGGTGAGCCCGGTGATGCCGGTCGGGGTGTAGCCGCCCGAGGTCAGCATCCGGAGCCGGTAGTCACCGCCGCCGTAGAGGGCGAACTCGTCGTTCGGGATCAGCGGCTGGTCGAGGACCTGGACGCCGCCCTCGCCGACGGCCTCGTCGCCGACCGCGTTCAGCTTGGCGCCCACGAGTGTCGGGCCGGTGTCGTAGGGGCTCCCGCCCCCGTCCCAGGTGAGCCCGACACCGCTCTGCTCGCCGTCGGGTCCGAGAAAGGTGAGGGGCGTACCGTCGTCGACGATCTCGAGTCGCTCCACGTAGAGCGCCTCCTCACCCTCGAGCCGGTTCCCGAAATCACCGAACGCCACGATCGTGTTCCGCTCGTTGAGTTCGTAGTTCGGGACCATGCCGACCGAGTTCGGCACGACCTGGTCACCGTTGTTCACGGTGAACAGGAAGTCCTCGGGGTGCACCGTGGAGGTCAACACGGGCCACGTGAACACGATCGGGAGGCCGTCGTCGTAGTCGGGAGTGTCGTCGGCGACGCCGCGGAAGAAATTCTCGACCGTGGTGGCGGTCGCCCCACTGATGATCGGATCGTCGGAACAGTCGGGCTGGAAGTACGAACCGCCGCCGGCCAGGATCGTGTCGAACTCCTCGTCGGGCCAGCCGATCACACCGTCGAAGCCCATGTTGGCCGAAAGGATCCGGAGTTCGTCGTCCCAGATGTCGGCCCCGAGGATCCGATCGTCGTAGATCCCCGGAACGGTGTCGGGATCCGCCGAGTCGGCCGGCGATGCAGCCGGGTCGTCGTCGGCGCCGCTGTCGTCGTCGGTCTCGACGGCGTCGTCGGCCTCATGCTCGTCGCCGGGGTCGATGTCGACGTCGGTCTCGGCCTGCGGTTCGCCGGCCATCGTGCTCGGCTCGGTGTCGGACGAGTCGGACGAGCACGCCGCCAGCAGCATCGCGACGGCCAGTCCGATCGCCGGCGCCTTCGTCCGGCGACGGAGCGGTCTGGTGGCAGGGTCGGTGATGGTGAGTCGGTCGATGATGCTCATGGTGTTGCTCTCTCGTCGTGCTCGGGCGCTCATGCGGTCCGGGTGTGCTGTTCGAAGAACGCCCAGGCGTCGGCGGTGGCGTCGATGTCGAAGGTGGAGTAGCCCTGCAGCGCGGTCAGCTGCTCGACCACTGGCGAGTCCGGCTCGGTGAGCGGTGAGCTCGGCCAGGCGTGACCACCACCGACGACCTCGTGGAACACGAGCGGCACGTCGCCGTCGCAGCCGGTGTACGTGGTGGTGACGACGTCGGTCGACGTCTGGACCCGCTCGCCGTCGGGGTCACACCCCATCACCGCCGCGAACTGGGCGAACTGGTCGGGGATGGGCGTGGAGAACAGCACCTGGACGAACGCTTCGCCTTCGAAGCTGCTGCCGGAGAGGTCGCCGTCGAACGGGACGGTCGGGTCGTCGGTGCCGTGGATGGCCATGAACGGCACCGGCTCGGCCGGGTCGCACGACGCCGGGAAGTAGATCGCGGCGACCGACACGGCGGCGGCGAGACGGTCGGACATCTCGCACACGAGCTGGCTGGTGAACACGCCCGCCGCCCGACATCCCGGTCGCGTACACCCGGGTCTCGTCGACGCAGTAGTCCTCGATCATCAGATCGAGGAGTTCGTTCGTGAACGCGACGTCGTCCTTGGCCGGGTCGTCGGTGGCGACCGTCTCCCACGCGTTGCGACCCTGCTGGTCGGTGCTCGACGGGACGGCGGTCGGATGGACGACGATGAAGCCCTCCTCCTCGGCCAGCTCCTCGTAGCCGGTGAAGGTGGCCTGCTGGTCGCCGGTGGAGCCGAAGCCGTGGAAGTTCATGACGAGCGGGAGCTCGGAGCTGCCGTCGTAGGTCGTCGGGACGTAGACCCGCACGTCGTGCTCGGCCCCACCGGCGTCGAGCACGAACTCGGTCACCCCGGTCGGCACCGACGCGCAGTCGACGCCGACCCCGGTGTCATCAGCCGTCGGCGCGACGGTCGTCGTCGGAGCCTCGGTCGACGGCGCGCCGGTCGAGGACGGGGAATCCGTCGTGACCGTCGTGTCGGAGCCGGTGACAGCGTCGTCGCCCTCGCTGCAGGCCGAGACGAGCACGGCGCCCGCGAGCAGTCGCGCGCCGGCGAGTCGACGACGCGGGCGCCGGGGTCGGATGGTGGTGAGGGGGGTCATGAGATATCTCCTTCAGGGGGTGAGCCGGTCCCGGCGATCACGGCAGTGATCGCCGAGATCCAGGCCCGACGGATCTGGGCCGGCGTGCGGCCGTGGCTGTGGCTCGACTGGTGCCAGGACTCGATCGACGTGAGCGCGGCGATCGTCGTGACGACGTCGTCGCGACCGGCCTCGCCCAGGGGTTCGAGGTCGAGGCGGAAGTACGACCGGACCTGATCGGCAAGCAGGTTCCGACTCGTGTCGATCAGGGCAGCCACATCGTCGCTGCCGGCGGCGTGGCGGCGTTGCAGGAGCGCGAGCGGATGAAGCGTCTCGTGGAGTCGAAGGCGGGAGTCGACGAAGGCGGCGACTCGATGCTCCGTCGACGAGGGCGAGGGTTCACCGAGCTCGAAGAGATCGAGGAAGCGCTCCAGGACCCGACCCATCGCCTCGATTCGCAGCTCGTCGAGCGTCTCGAAGTAGCGGAACACCGAAGCCCGGGAGACACCGGCGCGTTCGGCGACTGTCGCCGGGTCCGGCGACGGGTCACCCTCGAGCACGAGGTCGAGGAACGCGTCGATCACCTGGAGCCGCCGCCGCACGAAATCGGAGCGGCGCGGGACATCGTCCACGTTCGGGGTCAGGTCGGATTCGGTCACACAACTGAGACTACAAGTCGCAGATAAGAGCCAGGTTAGGACTCGGTGCGCGCTCGGAGAGCTGCCGCAGAGGTCCAACGCCGACAAATCGTCTCGTGTTCGGGTCTCGATCGACTCGGAGGCCGAGCTGGGCGCGCATGGCGGCGACGAACCGCTCGTCCTGTTCGGCCGAGTAGCGGTTCGCCAACAGCTCCCGATCGTCGACACCCGAGACCTATCGCAGCCGCGCGGTGCCATCAGTCGCCTCCTTGAAAACGTTGGCGTCGAGCTGCGTCTTCACCGGCGTGGCCTCGAGCAGCCTGACGGATCAGGGCCGCGACGGGAAGACGGGGTCTTCGGTACGGGTTCGCTTGAGTTCCCAGAACCCGTCGTGGATCGCAAACGTGACCATGGCGTCCCAGAGCTCGACACCGTCGGCACCCTGGGGCATGCGGCTCAGGATCGGCCCGAACACACCCTTGGGACCAGCGGGCGTGTCGAAGGCGATGATCGGCGTGCCAACGTCGTGACCGACGAGGTCGAGCCCGATCTCCATCCTTGTCCGGATGGTCTCGTCCCAAGACTCGTCGTCGTACGCCTCGGCGTACTTCCACGGGAGACCTGCAGCTTCCAGGAACGGTTCTGCACCAGCGCTGAGCACCTTCGCCGCATCGACCGTGCCGGCGGCCCGGTCGTGGTGGAGTACGGCGCCGTACTGCCAGTACAGGAGTCGTGCCGCATCGTCCCCCTCCCCGTCCTTCACGGCCTGCATGACGCGAAGGAGGCGATGCGTGAACTGATTCGCAACGTAGTACTCGCTGTCCTCCGCCGGCTCATTCTTGAACAGGAGGCTGATCGGTTCCCAGCTGATCGTGAGATCGCGACCCGGAGTGACGACGTCGACCGCCCAACGCGCCGTCATCCAGCACCACGGGCAGGCGGGGTCGACCCAGAACGAGACATTCATCACTCGACCTCCGAGAGGGCTTCGATGACCAGCTGCGAGAAGAGGGCGGAGCTGTGCTGCTGCTGGGCGGTGACCAGGCGACCGTCCCTGATCGCGAACGGCTCGAGCGGCCCAGCCGACTCGAAGGTGGTGTTCGGGTTCTTCCGAGCCTCGGTCTCGATCGTGTACTCGTTGACCGTCATCCCGGCAGCCTCGTTCATCATGACTTCCTCGCTGTCGGGGTAGCCGGTCCAGGTCTTGCCGTCGGCCAACAGCGTGCCGTCGCTCAACGTGATCCAGAGCATCAGGCACGTTCCGTGGCAGACGAGGCCGACGATCTTGCCCTGCTCGTAGAAGTCGGCGATGAGGCGGTGGAGCTGTTCATCGTCCTTGAAGGTCACCAGCGGGCCGCCGCCACCGGCGACGCAGACGGCGTCGTAGGCGGCCACGTCGACGTCGTCGATCGACTTGGTGTCGGCCATCAGTGCGCCGAACGTCTTGTGGTGACTGAACCCGATGGTGATCAGGTCGTTCGGGTAGGCGGTCGCCGGGTTCTCCGGGTCCGAGAACCCGTCGAACTCGACCTTGCCACCCCTGGGAGATCGAAGCTCCACCTCGTAGCCGGCGTGGACGAAGTCGAAGAAGGGCCGGGTCAGCTCCTCGGCGAAGAACCCGACCGGGAAGCCCTTGAGCTCGGCAGGATTGGAGACCACGAAGAGGATCCGCCTGGCCGGTCCGCCGTGCGCAGCGTGACGTCGGATCACCGGGGTCTGGTCGGTTGTCATGCGGTCAAGTGTGGGTATCCACAGGCGAAGTGACACTCGCCGAATGCGTCAACCCGCTCGCCGGATACGTCAACCTGAGACGGGATCATGCAGCCACTTCTTCAGCGGAAGGCCTGGTTACCCCGCAGTCCGAGCTTCGGCGCGCCACACCTCAGGCGTGGTGCCCGTCCACCGCTGGAAAGCACGGAAGAGTGAGTTGGGGTCCTCGAAGCCGAGCAGGAAGCTGACCTGTGTGGGGCTCAGATCGGTCGACTGGAAGTAGTGGCGGGCCAGTCGCTCCCGAGTCTGATTGAGCACGTGGAGCCAGCTCGTCCCCTCCGACGCGAGGCGCCGCTGCAGCGTCCTGCTCCCGATCCCGAGCTCTCTCGCGACGTCGGTCATTCCACTCCGACCACTGGGGAGGAGCTCGAACAGCGCCTGCTCGACCTCCTCGGTCGTCGAACGACGCTCACCCGCTTCGGCCATCCGCCTCCGCAGGCCAGGCTCGAAGGCCTCCCACATCTCCTCGTTGTGGGTGAGGAACGGTCGCTTCGCATCGAACGCGTCGAACACGACCGAGTACACCTCCCCACCGACCAGAACGCATCCGAAGAACTCCTCGCACCCGCCGAGGTCGTCCACCGGCCCGGCAACAGTGACACGTTTCGGCACAACCCGATGTCGTGTGGCGCGACGAGCCAACGCGACCAGGAACGCCAACTGGGAAATCCCGAGCCCTCGCGCCACGTCCGGCCGGTGCTTGCATCGGTACCGAACGCTTGTTTCGAAGGCCGTGACCTCGACCTCGAGACTGAAGGGACCCACGAGTCGCATGTGCTCGCCCAGACGGGTCAAGGCGGCATTCAGGTCCGGCGAGCAGATCGCTGCGAAGTATGCCGGGTCGAACAGCTCGGCCGACAGCGCGGTGCCTCCCCGGACCGCAATCGTGGGGTCGTCGGCCTCTGCGTCCACCGCATCGAACAACGCGTAGTAGTCGTCCACCGATATCCAGGAGCCGTCGCCTTCGAACAGACGTGAAGGCTGACCGGCACGACGTAGGACGGCCTGCTCGTCCAGTTCCAGGTCTCGGAGCACGACGCGCCACGGTTGCCCGACCCAGACTGACTTCGTGTGCTCACTTCGCAACCGACCGCCTTTCCACTGCCGACCTCAGGGCGCCGTGCTCTCCATCCAGGGTAGAAGCGGACACGACGAGACCTCCTCAACGGCCACAAGAGCCCGCTGCGCGAGGGTTCGCATGAGCGCGATCAGGTCGGCCAGATGACGATGAGCAAGGCACTCGGCGCTGGGCAAACGATGTGATTCCAAGACAAGTGGAAGCAAGGGGCTCGAACCCGACTGCACTCTATCGAACACCTGTTCGTGTCGGAGGGGGGACTTGAACCCCCACGCCCCTAAGGGCACCAGCCCCTCAAGCTGGCGCGTCTGCCAATTCCGCCACTCCGACGTGGCTGCCCGGCGAGCCGAGCGGTGGGCCATCCTACAGGATCGCCCTGGTGCACCAACACGCGTTTGATAGCACCTCTTCGCCCGATCGCGAGTACGGTGCCGACGAACGAGTTGCACCGGATGTGGGCATCCGGCAAGGTGTCAGCGAATGAGTCTTCACAGACGCGAATTGATTCGACGAGCGGCGGCGGCGGGTACTGCTGCGTGGATCGCGCCGTCGGTCATCGGCATGGACAGTGCCGCGGCCCTTGTCTCGTGCCCGGGCACCACGACCAGCATCAACTTCGGCACCCAGTTCAACCCGATTCTCGGTCTCGCCTGCAACAACCGCGGTGCCGGCGGGTACAACTGCGCCGACATGCCTCGCACCACCACCCGCGGCACCGTCTTCGACCTACCGGGCCTGGCCACGCACACAACCCTGACGATCACCGGGCTACTCGTCCTGACCGGTGGTTGGGAGAACTCCGGCGCCGCCGAAGACATGCTCATGATCCACCTCGACGGCACCCGCATCTACTGCAGCGACGCCCTCACCGATGGTCCACTCACCGTGTCGCTCACCGTGCCGCACACCGAATGCGACGCGCGGGTCGAGATCACCGCGTGCGTCACCGACCCGGGCAACGAGAACTGGCGCTACTTCAACCTCGTCATGTCGGTGGCCTAGACCACACACGATCTCTACTCGTCGAGCATCAACGCAAGAGCAAGGGTGCTGAAGGCGAATACGATCGCCACCAGCACGGTGATGCGATCGAGGTTCTTCTCGACCACCGTGGAGCCGGCGGCCGCCGCGCCCATGCCACCGCCGAACATGTCGGAGAGCCCACCACCCTTGCCGCTGTGCAGCAGCACCAGGCCCAACAGCGCGAGGGACGAGACCACTTGGACGATGAGAACGACGACAATCACGTCGGAAAGGCTAGCGGCGCACGGTGCCGACTACGTCGCGTCGGTCACAGAAGGCGATGCTGAACGATGCGAGCGAACTCGTCGGCATCGAGGCTCGCCCCGCCCACCAGCGCACCGTCGATATTGGGTTGGCTCATGAGCTCGGCCGCGTTCCCGCCCTTGACCGACCCGCCGTACTGGATGCGCACCGACTCCGCGGCCGCCCCGCCCCACTTGTCGGCCACCACTCGGCGGATGTGGGCACACATCGCCTCGGCGTCGGTCGACGACGCCGTTACCCCGGTGCCAATGGCCCAGATGGGTTCGTACGCGATCACCAGATCGCCAACCTGATCGGCGGTGATCTGAGCCAAGCTCGCAACAACCTGTGATTGCACCTTCGTCTCGGCCTGGCCCGCCTCACGTTCGTCGAGCGTCTCACCGCACGCCATGATCGGCGTCATTCCGTTGGCCAGGATGGCTCGAACCTTGGCGTTCACCGTCTCATCGGATTCATCGAAGATCTGCCGGCGTTCGCTGTGCCCGGCGATCACGTAGCTCACGTCGAGCTTGGCCAGCATGGCCGGCGACACCTCGCCCGTGAACGCGCCGCTGGTCTCGGAGTGGCAGTTCTGGGCACCCAACGCAATCGGGATCCGATCGGCATCGAGCACGGTCTGCACCGACCGAAGGTCGGTGAAGGGCGGATGCACCGAGACGTCGCACGCGTCGAAGTCGTCGCGGTCGAGCGCATAGCCGAGCTTCTGGATGAGCTGAATCGCCTCGAAGTGGTTGAGGTTCATCTTCCAGTTACCCGAGATGAGTGGCTTACGTGGCATTGGGTGCTCCTCGTAGTGCTTCGAGTCCGGGTAGGTCGCCCTGTTCGATCAGCTCGAGTGACGCTCCACCCCCGGTGGACACATGGTCGATGTCGTCGGCCAGACCGAACTGAGCCACCGCCGCGGCGCTGTCACCGCCACCGACGATCGTGAACGCCTTCGACTCCGCCATCGCATGGGCCACCGTCTTGGTACCGGCGGCGAAGCGGGGATCCTCGAAGGCACCCATCGGGCCATTCCACAGCACGGTGCGAGCTCCGAGAATGATGTCGGTGAACTCGGCTGCGGTGCCGGGCCCGATGTCGAGCCCTTGCCAGCCGTCGGGCACGTCGACGCCGATCTGACGCACGTCGCCCCCGGCGGCCGGGTCGAACAGAACGCCGTCGGGGCCCATGGCGGTGAGATCGTGAGGCAAGCGGATGGGCGCTCCCGAGTCGAGAAGGGCCTGGCAGCGGTCGAGGTACTGGGATTGGAACAAGGAGTCGCCGATCGAGTGACCCTGGGCCGCAAGGAACGTGTAGCACATTCCGCCGCCGACGATGAGCGTGTCGCACACCTCGAGCAGCGCCTCGATCACACCGAGCTTGTCGCCCACCTTGGCCCCGCCGAGGATGCCGACGAAGGGCCGCTTCGGATCGTTGCGGACACCGAGGAGCACCTCGACCTCGCGCTCCAGCAGGCGGCCCATGGCCGATGGGAGGAACTGCGGCGGGCCCACGATGCTGGCGTGGGCCCGGTGAGACGCTCCGAAGGCATCGTTCACGTAGAGGTCTTGTCCGGCGATCAGGTCACGGACGAAGGCCGGGTCGTTGGCCGTCTCGCCAGGGTGGAATCGCAGGTTCTCGAGCAGTTGCACGTCGGGGGCCAACTGGGCCAGGAGGTGCCGCACCGGCTGGATCGAGTATCGGGGATCGGGTTCGCCCTTGGGACGGCCCAGATGACTGCACGCCGTGACGACGGCCCCGCGGTCGACGAGCCAGGCGAGGGTGGGCAGCGCCGCCCGCACGCGAAGGTCGTCGGTGATGCTCTCGCCGTCGAGGGGAACATTGAAATCGGCGCGCACCAGCACGCGCTTGCCACTGACGTCGCCGAGATCCTCGAGGCGAGGTATGTGACCGGTCACGGGAGTGTTCGCCTCAGCCGGCGCCGCCGACCACGCCGATCATGTCGACCAGCCGGTTGGAGTAGCCCCACTCGTTGTCGTACCAGCCCGAGACCTTGACCAGGTTGCCCATGGCCATCGTGAGCCCCGAGTCGAACGTGCACGATGCCGGCGACCCGACGATGTCGGTACTCACCAGCGGAGCGGTGCTGTAGTCGAGCACACTCGCCATCGGGCCCTCGGTGGCGGCCGCCTCGAACGCGGCGTTGATCTCGTCGGCCGTCGTGTCGTTCGACAGCACTGCGGTGAAATCGGTGAGCGAACCGTCGACGACGGGCACCCGCAAGGCGGTGCCGTCGAGCTTTCCATCCATGGCGGCCAGCACCAGGCTGGTGGCCCGTGCGGCGCCGGTGGAGGTGGGGATGATGTTGATGGCGGCGGCGCGAGCGCGGCGGAGATCCTTGTGCGGGCCATCGACGATGTTCTGGTCGCCGGTGTAGCCGTGCACCGTGGTCATCAGGCCCTTCTCGATGCCGAAGCTGTCGTCGAGCACCTTCACCATGGGAACAAAGCAGTTGGTGGTGCAGCTCGCGTTCGAAACGACCTTGTGGGTCTCGGGATCGAAGTCCTGGTGGTTCACCCCGTAGACGAACGTGTAGTCGGCACCCGACACCGGGGCCGAGCCGATCACGAACGGCGCACCGCCTTCGAGGTGCATGGCGGCCTTGTCGCGGGAGTTGAAGATGCCGGTGGACTCGACCACCACGTCGACACCGAGATCGCCCCACGGCAACGCCTTCGGGTCGCGCTCACTGAGCACCTGGAGCACGTCGCCGTCGACCGTCAGCCCGTGGGCGGTCACCCCGACCTTCGACGGGAACCGGCCCATCACCGAGTCGTACTGGAGCAGGTGGGCCATGGTCTCGAGCGAGCCGAGATCGTTCACCGCGACGAAGTCGATGTCGGCTCCTTGCTGTTTGGCGGCCCTGAAGAGGTTGCGCCCGATACGTCCGAATCCGTTGATGCCGACACGAATGGTCATGTGCTTGCTCCTGAGCCTTCTTCGAGTGATCTGTTGAATGGTGGCGCCACTGGCACCCGCCGGGCCGACTCTACGGGGTCACCTGGGCGATAACGCCCGCTATTCGCCGACATCGCGATGGGCAACCGTAGGCGAAAGTCCTTTCGCCCGCAGGCGCTCGGCCACCTGCTCGGCCATCCACACCGACCGGTGCCGGCCGCCGGTGCATCCGAAAGCCAGCGTGAGGTACGACTTGCCCTCGTCGAGATAGGCCGGCAACAGCAGGTCGAGCATCTCGTCGAGACGCTCGAGGAACTCACCGGTGAGCTCTTGTCGGGCCAGAAAGTCGGCCACGGGCTGCTGCAATCCGGTGAAGGGCCGCAGCTCGTCGTCCCAGTGCGGGTTGGGCAGGAACCGACAGTCGAAGACCAGGTCGACGTCGAGAGGCAGGCCGTGCTTGTAGCCAAAGGACATCACTCGGGCGTTCAGGCCGGGATTGGTGGTGTCGAACGCCTGTTGCAGCCGCGCCCGGAGAGCGTGCACGTTGAAGTCGCTGGTGTCGATCACCAGGTCGGCGTGGGCCCGCACCGTCTCGAGCGCCTGGGCCTCGGCTTTGATGGCCGCCTCGAGGCCACGGCCGTCGTCGAGGGGGTGGCGGCGGCGCACGCTCTCGTATCGCTGCACGAGTACACGGGGGCGAGCCTCGAGGAACACGACCCGCACCGGACCCTCGGTGGAACGGAGCAGCTCGACCGCCGGGCCGACCTGCGACTGGTCGGGTGCCGCCCCGAGCACCAACGCGACCCGATCGAGTCCCGACTCGGGCTTGGCCGCCTCTTCGAGCAGCGGTGGGATGAGCGCAGGCGGAAGGTTGTCGATCACCTTCCAGCCGAGATCCTCGAGTGTGTCGCCCGCCAATGATCGGCCGGCGCCCGAAAGACCGGTGAAGACAACGAGTTCGCGCATGTCGGCGCCGACCTTAGTTGCTACAGCAGGACGACGGGTCAGTCCTCGCGCTCGGCGACCAGCACCATCAGGCGCGGAATCGTCGACGCCTCGACGTATTCATCAGCCTTGGCCAGGAATCCGGGAGGCGGCGCCGGTTCGAGCATGCGCACGAGACGCAGACCGACGTCGGTCATCCCGTTCACGTACCGGTTCAGTGGACGGTGCACGAACCGAATGAACACCCCCTTCTGCACCTGCTCGATGGTGGCCGTCTCCACCAGGTAGGGCCCGATACGCCAGTACTGCTCGGGAGGCTCGATCATGTGATCGTCGATCCAGCCACTGCCCGGCGTCTGCAGCAGCGGGTGATTCAGGAACAGGGCGAAGCGGGCGCCGGGCCGCAACACCCGGGCCACCTCGGCCAGCGACCCGTCGAGCTCGTCGATGTGCTCGAACACCAGGCAGGCGATGGCCCCGTCGAACGACTGCGTCGTCGAAGGGGAGATCGTGGGCCACGCCTCGCACATAGAGCGGCCCTCCCCCACGGGCGCGCGCCTCGGAGATCTGTGCTGCGGCCACGTCGATGCCGGTCACGTCGGCCCCCGCGCGCTGGAGGATGCGGGCGATCTGACCTTCACCGGTGCCCACGTCGAGCACCCGGTCGAACCCGGCCAACAAGTCGACGGCCATTGGGATGATCTGCTCGGTGTACTCGGGGTCGGCGCCGTCGGTGAACTCGCGCTGCCACCAGTCGGCGTGGCGTTCCCACCGCTCGTCGCTGGCCACAGGTCACGACCCGTTCGGACGGAAGTGGTCGTACACCGTCTGGGCCACTGCGTCGGGAAGCCAGCTCAGGTCCTTCAGCTCCGCCAGCTCGGCCCGCTGCACCGCCCGAACCCCACCGAGCTCTTTGACGAGTCGTTTCCTGCGGGTCGGGCCCAGTCCAGGGATGTCGTCGAGCACCGACTTGGTCATGCGTTTGTCGCGCAGCTGCCGGTGGTAGGTGATGGCGAAGCGGTGGCTCTCGTCGCGAATCCGCTGCAGCAGGTACAGCGCCTCGCTCTGGCGGGGAATGCGTATCGCTTCGCTGCGCTGAGGGATGTAGACCTCCTCGAACTGCTTGGCCAGCGACGCCACCGGGATCTCGTCGGTGAGCCCCAGCTCGTCGAGCACCTTGACCGCCACGCCGAGCTGTCCTTTGCCGCCGTCGACGAGCAACAGCTGCGGCGGGTAGGAGAACTTGCCTCGTTCCTCGATCGGCTTCTCACGATCGATGAGATAGGCGGTGAGTCGCCGCCGCAGTACCTCTTCCATTGCCGCGAAGTCGTCGTTTCCGTCGACCGTCTTGATCTTGAATCGGCGGTACTCGTTCTTCTTCGGGAGGGCGTCTTCCATCACCACCATCGACCCCACGTAGTCGGTGCCCTGGAGGTGGCTCATGTCGTAGCACTCGATGCGCAGCGGGGCCTCCGTCGAGCCCGAGCCGTTGCTGGAGCTCGTTCAGTGCCCTCGAGCGCGAGTTGTGATCGCTCGAACGCTTCAATCGATGGCGGGTGAAGGCCTGGGTGGCGTTCTGGGTGACCGTTTCGAGCAACTGGCGCTTGTCGCCGCGCTGGGGCACGGCGATCTCCACCGCCGAGCCTCGCGTCTCGCTCAGCCACTCCTCGTAGAGCTCCTGGTTGTCGGGCAGCTCGGGCACATAGACCCGTCTTGGGGTGACCGAGCGGATTGTCGCCGAAGTACAGACGCTCGAGCGCCCGGCTCACCAGCTCGGCACGGGTCGAGCTCCTCGGCCTTGTCGACGATGAAGCCCCGTCGACCCATGACCCGGCCCTTGCGGACGTAGAACACCTGGACGGCAGCTTCGAGCTCGTCGTCGTGCATGCCGATCACGTCGAAGTCCTCGCTGCGGGCGCCCACCATCTGCTGCTTCTCGATGGCCTTGCGAACGCTGGCCAGGCGGTCGCGATGCCGGGCGGCGAGCTCGAACTCCAGGTTCTCGGCGGCCCGGGCCATCTCGCCCTCGAGCCGGCTGACGACCTCGTCGGTGTCGCCTTCGAGGAAGGCCAGCAGCTCCGCGACCATCACCTTGTAGTCGAGGTCGTCGACCTCGCCCACGCACGGTCCGGCGCACTTCTCGATGTGGAACAGCAGGCAGGGTTTGCCCAGCTTGGCGTGCCGGTCGAACTTGCCGTCGCTGCACGTGCGGATGGGAAAGGTCCGCAACAACAGGTCGAGGGTCTCGCGGATCGCGTAGGCGTGGCCGAAGGGCCCGAAATAGCGATTGCCCTTCTTGTGCTTGCCCCGGATAACCATGGCCCGGGGCCACTCGTCGGCGGTGGTCACCGCCAGGAACGGGTAGCTCTTGTCGTCGCGATACCGCACGTTGAAACGGGGCTGATGCCGCTGGATCAGCGCGTACTCCAACAACAGGGCATCGACCTCGGTGTCGACCTGCACCCATTCGACCGTCTCGGCCGTCTCCACCATCTGGCGGGTGCGCAGCGGCAGGCTGTGGGGCCTGCCGAAGTAGTTGTTCAGCCGGCTGCGCAGCGATTTGGCCTTGCCGACATAGATGACCCGGCCCTCGGCGTCCTTGAACTGATAGCTGCCGGGAGTCTCCGGAATGGTGCCGGTCGGGGGACGCTGAACCACGCCAGCAGCCTACGCCCCTCCCCCGCCCGCGAAATCGGGGAGGATGGAGCGATGAACGAACGAGAAGTGATCGATGCCGTCGCCTTGCCGATATACACGCTGGGCTCGGCGTTCATGTTCCATCCCGACACGCTCGCCAGAGGCAAGGATCTCGGCCTCGACGGCTTCCGGTTCTACGTGGTCGGCCGGGGCGGCGTGCTGGGTGATTGCGAGGCCGAAGTCGTGCACAGTGCCTTCGGGTACTTCCACCCCGGTCTCATCGCCAAGATGTGGAACTCCGCTCGGGAGAAGGTGCCGCCGCGCGACGCCTCACGGGCCTATCTCGCGTGCAACCACGATCTCGGTCGCGCCACGCTGACCGCGGCCGCCGGGCTCGACGCCTTCGTCGATGCGGCGGCGACGGTCATTGGCGCCGCGCCCGCCGAGGCGCTCGCACTGTTCGCCGGTTTCCGAGCCGAACCGGTGCCCGACGATGCTCCTGCGGCGGCGCTGCACCAGGTCACCGTTCTCCGCGAACTGCGAGGCTCGGCCCACCTCGCAGCTCTTGCGGTCTGCGGGCTCCCGAGCCACGTCGCCCACGCGATCAAGCGCCCCGACGACGTCGCGAATTTCGGCTGGGCCGCCGACCCTCCGGTGGTGACCGAGGACCATCGCGAGCGGTGGAACCGGGCCGAAGCGCTCACCGCAGACATACTGGAACCGGTGTTCGCCACCCTCACCGATCCCCAGCGAGCCGCGCTCGTCGATGGCACCGCCGCCATCGAGGCCGCGCTCGCCGCCCCCTGAGGAACTGCCGGGCATGGCCGGCGAGCCACTGCTGTTCGACGAGGTTCGCGATGCCCTCGAGGGCTTCGTCGACCCCGCCCTCGGCGAGCTCCGCACCCGCACCCATCGGGGTGGCATCAAGGTGTGGTTCGACGAGTCGACCCGCGAGCACTACGAGGCACAGTGGATCCGTGGTCACCATCTCGGCCGGGACCGCAACCACTGGTTCCTCGAGATCGGTTTTCACGCCGAGCACTCCAGGTCGGCCGAGAATCAATCGGTCCTCGACGTCATCGGCGAGCGATTCCGGACCGCGCTCGGCGACGAGCCGGTGGCCGGCGAGTTCCTCGGCGCCGACAACTGGCGTCGGATCTCGGAGGTGTGGGACACCATCGAGGTCGACGACCCGGAAGCCGCCATGGAAATCGCCGGTCGCCTGGCCGACTACATCGAGGTGATCGAGCCGCTGCGCCGCTGACCACCAACTTGAGGGTCAGATGTTGAGGAGGGGCTTGAGGAAGTGGCCGGTGTGGCTTTCCTTGGTCTTGGCCACCAGCTCGGGCGGCCCTTCGACCACCACGGTGCCGCCGCCGTCACCACCCTCGGGGCCGAGATCGACCAGCCAGTCGGCGGTCTTGATCACGTCGAGGTTGTGCTCGATCACCACGACGGTGTTGCCCTGATCGACCAGACGGCTGAGCACGCCCAACAACTTGCGGATGTCCTCGAAGTGCAGGCCCGTGGTGGGCTCGTCGAGGATGTACATCGTGTGCCCGGTGCTGCGCTTGGCCAGCTCCGACGCCAACTTCACCCGCTGCGCCTCGCCCCCCGACAGGGTGGGCGCCGGCTGACCCAACCGGATGTACCCCAGCCCGACGTCGACCAGGGTCTGCATGTGCCGGGAGATGTTCGGCTGAGCCGAGAAGAACTCGAGCGCTTCCTCACACGGCATGTTCAAGATGTCGGCGATGCTGCGGCCCTTCCACAGGATGTCCAGAGTGTCGCGGTTGTACCGGGCACCCCGACACACCTCGCACGGCACATAGACATCGGGCAGGAAGTGCATCTCGATCTTGATGGTTCCGTCGCCGGCACACGCCTCGCAGCGGCCGCCCCGGACGTTGAAAGAGAACCGGCCGGGCATGTAGCCGCGCACCTTGGCCTCGTTGGTCTTGGCGAAGAGCTTGCGGATGTGGTCGAAAACGCCCGTGTAGGTGGCGGCGTTCGAGCGGGGCGTGCGGCCGATGGGAGCCTGGTCGATGTTGATGACCTTGTCGATCGCCTCGATGCCGTCGACCGCAGTGTGCAGCCCCGGCGGGGTACGCGACTTGTAGATCTTCTGCATGAGCGCCTTGTGCAGGATGTCGTTGATCAGGGTCGACTTGCCCGAACCCGACACTCCCGTTATGCCCACCAGGCAGCCGAGGGGGAGGTCGACATCGATGTTCTGGAGGTTGTGCTCGCGGGCACCGCGGACGGTGATCCACTCTTCGCCCGGCTTGCGGCGCAGCTCGGGCACCGGGATGCTCCGCTTGCCGGACAGGTACTGGCCCGTGAGCGAGTCCTTGTTCTTCTTGAGCGTGGCGAAGGTTCCCGAATGCACCACCCGGCCGCCGTGCTCACCGGCGCCGGGCCCGATGTCGACGACGTGATCGGCGACGGCAATGGTCTCCTCGTCGTGCTCGACGACGATGACGGTGTTGCCCAGGTCGCGCAGGCGTATGAGCGTCTCGATCAGCCGGGCGTTGTCCCGCTGATGGAGACCGATCGATGGCTCGTCGAGCACGTACAAGACGCCCACCAGACCGCTGCCGATCTGGCTGGCCAGTCGGATGCGCTGGGCTTCGCCGCCGGCCAGCGTTGCCGCCGAGCGATGCAACGACAAGTAGTTGAGGCCAACTGCGAGCAGGAACCCGAGCCGAGCGTTGATCTCCTTGAGCACCTCGGCCGCGATGATCGAATCGCGCTCGGACAGGTGCAGGCTCCCCAGCATCTCGGCGCAGTCGCGAATGCTCATGGCGCACAGCTCGTGAAGGTTGTGGCCGTCGATGGTGACCGCCAGCGACAGCGGGTTCAGCCGGGCTCCGCCACAGGTACGACAGTGCACCTCTCGCATGTACCCCTCGATCTGCTCGCGCTGCGAGTCGGACTCGGACTCGCTGTGACGACGCCGCAGATACGGCAGGACCCCCTCGTAGCGGGCGTTGTACGAACGGGTGCGGCCGTAGCGGTTCTTGTACCGCACGGTGACCTTGCTCTTGGTGCCGCCGTCGAGCAACAGCTTGCGGTGCTTGGCCGACAGCTGGCTCCAGGGCGTGTGCGGATCGATGTCGTTGTCCTCGGCCACCGCCTCGATCAACCGGGCGAAATACTGGCTGCGACCCCCCGCCCAGGGAGCGATCGCCCCTTCGTCGAGGGTGAGCTCGGGATTGGGGACCACGAGCTCGGGGTCGACCTCGTAGGTCGTTCCCAGCCCGTCGCAGACCGTGCACGCGCCGTACGGCGAGTTGAACGAGAAGTTGCGGGGGGCCAGTGCCTCGAACGACTTGCCGTCACTCGGGCGCGACAGGTGCTGGCTGAAGGTGAGCACCCTGACCTCGGCGTCGGGCTCGTCGGGACCCGGCACGATCTCGACCTGGGCCATTCCCTCGGCCAGGTGCAGTGCCGCCTCCATCGACTCGGTGAGTCGACGCTCGATACCATCGCGCAACACCAGCCGATCGACCACGACCTCGATGTCGTGCTGTTCGTAGCGGCCGAGGTCGACCACCTCACGCGCCACCTCGGCCGACGTGATGGCACCGAGGTCGATGTCCTCACCGTCGACGCGAGCCCGCACGAAACCCATGCCGGCCAGCTGGGCCAGCAGCGTCTCGTAGGTTCCCTTGCGACCCCGCACCACCGGCGCCAGCACCTGGAAACGGGTGCCCTCGGGAAGATCGAGCACCTGATCGACGATCTGTTGCGGCGTCTGCTTCACCAACGGCTCGCCGGTCTCGGGATCGTGGGGCACGCCGATCCGGGCGTACAGCAGCCGGAGGTAGTCGTACACCTCGGTGATGGTTCCCACCGTGGAGCGCGGGTTTCGGCTGGCCGACTTCTGGTCGATCGAGATGGCCGGGCTCAGCCCCTCGATGAAGTCGACGTCGGGCTTGTCCATCTGGCCGAGGAATTGCCGCGCATAGGCCGACAACGATTCGACGTAGCGGCGCTGACCCTCGGCGTAGATGGTGTCGAAGGCGAGCGACGACTTTCCCGAACCCGAGAGGCCGGTGAAGACGATGAGGCGGTCGCGGGGAAGATCGAGCGAGATGTCGCACAGGTTGTGCTCGCGCGCTCCTTGAATGATGAGGCGGTCCGACATTGCCGCTCACTCTATCCAGTCGGATGAACCGAACACGTGTTCTATCGGACCGTCATTCGCCCAGCTGCGCCAGCACTTCGGACGGGAGCGGTCCGGGCGTCCACCGGGCGATCTCCTCACCCATCGGTGTCGACGGCTCACCGTTCTTCCACGGCCACAGCTCCTCGGCGATGCGGCGCCAGTTGCCGGTGGCATTGAGCTCACCGAACAGGGCCAACAGCCCGAGGTTGATGCGTTGCAGGATCACGTAGTCGGGCGGCACGTTGGCGTTGCGCCGAATCTCGGAATACGGACCGACCGGCTCGAGGATGTGCCGGACCGTCTCGGCGGCGTACTGCTTTGTGAGCGTGTACTCGCCGTCGACCTTCACGAAGTCGTAGAAGTGGGAGAAGTAATCCATGACGTGGTCGTCGGTGAACTCCTGCCCGGGAACGAGCAGGCCGAGGTCTTCGACCGCGGCCCGGAACTCGGAGGCACTCTCGTCGACCACCATGGCCTCGATGAGGCGACGGAAGCCGGCCAGGGCGTCGGCACTGAACCGCTTCACCAGACCGAAGTCGAGGAAGACCACGTGGCCACCGGGCCGGAACAGGTAGTTGCCGGGGTGGGGATCGCCGTTGAAGGCACCGAGGCGGTAGATACCGCCGAAAGAGAACCGGTACATGGTCTCGGCCGCGAGGTTGAGCTCGCCCTGGCTCCATTGCGACGCCTCGGCGAAGCGGGCACCTTCGGCCAGCTCGGTGGTGAGTACCCGAGCCGAGCAGTGCTCGTCGATCACCTCGGGGATGTGGATGTAGGGGTGACCCCGGTAGTAGTCGGCGAAGAGACGCTGGTTGGCCGCCTCGTGGACGTAGTCGAGCTCCTCGGTGATGCGTTCGCGCAACTCGGCGGCGATCGACTGGGGGTCGAGCGACGGGAAGAAGGTCTGGAACCCGATGAAGAGGGCGTCGGCGTTGGCGAGATCGCTGCGGATGGCGTCGTCGACGCCCGGGTACTGCACTTTCACCGCGACCGCTCGACCGTCGTGGGTCATGGCCCGGTGCACCTGACCGATCGACGCGGCGGCGATGGGCTCGGGGTCCCATTCGGCGAAGGTCTTCTCGGGCCGCTCGCCGAGCTCGTTCGTCATGACCTCGGCCACCAGGTCGTGGCTCATGGGCGGGGCGTTCTGCTGGAGCTCGGCCAGTACCTCTCGAACGTGGTCGGGCATGCCCTGATCGAGGAAGCTGGCCATCTGGCCGACCTTCATCAGCGCGCCCTTCATCGCCCCCAGCGTCTCGACCACCTGCTTGGCCGTCTTGACCTCGTGGGCTCGGTCGAGCTCCTCACGCCGTGCGGCCGAAGCGAACACCCGGCGGGCCTTGTGCGCCGCCACCCCCGCACCGGTGCGGCCACCCAGGCCGACCACCATCTTGTTGCGACCCGTTCGATCGGTGGACGACACCGGCTGGCCGTTCTCGGTACGGGCACTGCGGCGACGTTTCATTGCCGCCTTGGCGCCACCGACCGCAGCGGCAGTAGCCGCGCCGGCGGTGATCACCTTCTTGATCTTCGACATCAACCAACCTCTCGGAGTTCGCGTTTCAGGTCTTTGATCTCGTCGCGCAATCGGGCTGCGTACTCGAAGCGCAGGTCGGACGAGGCCTCGTGCATTTCTTCTTCGAGAGTGGCGATGAGACGGGCGATCTGGTCGGCCGGCAGCTCGCCGAGCGACTCGGGCACTCTACGGCGCTGGTCGTCGCGACTGCGCGATCGCTGGCCGTCGCCCGGGACCGGTGCCCGCTCGGACGCCGGGCGCAGGTACGCCAGGATGTCGGTGACGGCCTTGCGAATGGTCTGTGGATCGATGCCGTGGGCTTCGTTGTAGATCTTCTGGAGTCCGCGCCGGCGGTTCGTCTCCGAGATGGCCCGCTGCATCGAGTCGGTGACCCGGTCGGCGTACATGACCACGCGGCCGTTCACGTTGCGCGCGGCGCGACCGATGGTCTGGATGAGCGACGTCTCGCTACGGAGGAAGCCCTCCTTGTCGGCATCGAGAATGGCGACCAACGACACCTCGGGCAGATCGAGCCCCTCCCGCAGCAGGTTGATGCCCACCAGCACGTCGAACTCACCGAGACGGAGGTCGCGCAGCAGCTCGATGCGCTGGATCGTGTCGACCTCGCTGTGCAGGTACCGCACCCGAACGCCCAACTCGAGCAGGTAGTCGGTGAGGTCTTCGGCCATCTTCTTGGTGAGCGTGGTGACCAGCACCCGTCGTTCGTGCTCGACCTCGAGCCGGATGTTCTCCATGAGATCGTCGATCTGTCCCTTCGTGGGTTTCACCACGACCTCGGGGTCGATCAACCCGGTGGGCCGGACGATCTGCTCGACCACCTGCGACGACACCTCCATCTCGTACTTGCCGGGCGTGGCGCTGAGAAACACCACCTGCCCCAGCCGTTCCATGATCTCCTCGAACCGCAGGGGGCGGTTGTCGGCGGCCGACGGCAGACGGAAGCCGTGCTCGATCAGCGTCAGCTTGCGGGAGCGGTCGCCCTCGAACTGGCCGTGCAGCTGGGGCACCGCCACGTGCGACTCGTCGATGACCGTGATGAAGTCGTCCGGGAAGAAGTCGAGGAGGGTGTAGGGAGCCTCGCCCGCGGCGCGACCGTCGATGGGGGCCGAGTAGTTCTCGATGCCGTTGCAGTACCCGAGCTCCTGCATCATCTCGAGGTCGTACTCGGTGCGCATGCGCAGCCGCTGAGCCTCGAGCAGCTTTCCCGCCTCTTCGAAGTCGGCCAGCTGATCGCGGAGCTCGGTCTCGATACGCCCGATGGCCACTGCCATCCGTTCGTCGCTGGCCACGTAGTGCGTCGCGGGGTACACGACGAGCTCCTGGAGCTGGCGAACGCGCTCTCCGGTGACCGTGTCGACCTCGGTGATCGCCTCGACGTCGTCGCCGAACATCTCGATGCGAACGGCGTTCTCGTCGTACGCGGGGTGCAGTTCGATGACATCGCCGCGAACTCGGAACTTGCCCCGAACCAGGTTCATGTCGTTGCGCTCGTACTGCATGTCGATGAGCGTGCGAAGGATGTCGCGCTGATCGTGGGTCTCGCCGGGGCGGACGACCAACATCTTGTCGGCGTATTCCTTCGGCGACCCCAAGCCGTAGATGCACGACACGGAGGCGACGACGATGACGTCGCTGCGAGTGAGCAGCGCCGACGAGGCGCTGTGACGAAGGCGGTCGATCTCGTCGTTCACCGACGAGTCCTTCTCGATGTAGGTGTCACTCGAGGGCATGTAGGCCTCGGGCTGGTAGTAGTCGTAGTAGCTCACGAAGTACTCGACCCGGTTGTCGGGGAAGAACTCGCGCAGCTCGTTGGCCAGCTGTGCGGCCAACGATTTGTTGGGTGCGATCACCAGGGTGGGGCGCTGCACCTTTTCGATGGTCCAGGCGATGGTGGCGCTCTTGCCGCTGCCGGTGATTCCCAGCAAGGTCTGGAACTCCTCGCCACGCTCGATCCCGGCCGCGAGCGCCGTTATGGCCTCGGGTTGGTCGCCGGCAGGCTCGAAATCGGCCACGACGCGGAAGGGAACATGCAGGCGTTCGGCCATTCCAGGAGCCTACCGACCCCCTCTGACAGTTCTGGTGGAGGTCAGAGCGACTGGAGCCATGCCCAGCAGGCGTCGAGCTGGGCGTCGAGGGCCTCCAACGGGCCGGAGTTGTCGATGATGAAGTCGGCGTGGCCGAGGCGGGCCGAGCGCGGTGCCTGGTTGGCGACGCGAGCCCGGGCGTCGTCGATGTCGAATCCCCGATGGTCGACGAGGCGATGGATGGCCGTGTCGGGATCGGCGTCGACAACGATGACCGCAGCCAAATGGTCGTAGTGCGACTTGCGCTCGCCGTTGGCGTCGATGAGCAGGGGAATGTCGAAGATCACGATGGCGTCGGTGCCCGTATGGACGTCGCGGCGCCGTTCGATCTCGGCGCCGACCGCCGGATGCACGATGGAGTTCAGCGCGGCCAGTTCCTCGGAGTCGGCGAACACGATCGAGGCAACTGCGCCGCGGTCGAGACTGCCGTCACCGCGCACCACCTCGGGGCCGAAGCGCTCGACGATCGCATCGAAGACCGGCTCACCCGGTGCCTGCATCTCCCGCACGATCTGATCGGCGTCGATCAGTACCGCACCGCGGTCGACCAGCCCGGCCGCGACGGTCGATTTCCCGCTTCCGATACCTCCTGTGAGGCCCACTTCGAGCATCTCTGGACGCTATCCGAACCCGCCCATGGGCCATCGGGACGACCGACCACGAGATGAATCGGGAGATTCGACCTAAATGTGGGCCCAAAACGTGCCGATGGATTGGACATCACTTCGCAAGACCTCGCAAAGGAACGTGTCGGCATGACTCGTGTGTTGCTCGCAGATGACCAGACAATGGTGCGCCAAGCCCTCGCGCACGCATTGGCCGAGCGGGGCATCGAGGTCGTTGCTCAACTGGCCGACGGCGAGGCCTGTGTGCGCGCGGTCGCCGATCTGCAGCCCGAGATCGCCATCATCGAGGCCCGACTGCCCATTCTCAGCGGCATCGACACCTGTCGCCGGATCACCCACAACGAGCCGAGCACGCGGGTGCTGATCCTCACGAACGAGCGGGAGACGTCGGTTCTCACCGGAGCATTCCGCGCCGGAGCCACCGGCTACCTCTTGAAGTCGGCCAGTGTCGACGACCTGCTCGCCAGCCTCCAGCGGGTACGGCGAGGCGAGACCGTGGTGTCCAAGGAGCTCAAGCCCGCCCTCCTCGCCGAGGCGCGTGGCCTCATGCACACCAACGGTTCACTCGGTGCCGACGACCACGGCATCAACGGCCACGGGGGGTCCTCCTCGGTGGTCACCGCCACGACCACTCGGTCGATCTCCAAGCGAGAGACCGAAGTGCTCCAGCTGATCGCCGACGGCTGCTCCACACCCGAGGTGGCCGAGCAGTTGTTCATCTCGCAGAAGACGGTGAAGAACCATCTCGCCTCGATCTACAGCAAGCTCGATGCCCGCGACCGCACCCAGGCGGTCCTCAAGGCCGTCCGCATGGGCATCATCGACCTGCGCTGATCCGTTCCCTCCACCCTGGACGCGAGGCACCCCGGCTCCACGAGCCGGGGTGTTACGCGTAACGAATCGAAAGGTGGGCGCTCAGGCGTCGGCGGGCTCGGCATCGTCGTCGGCATCGTCGACGATGGCCTCGACCTCGGCCGGAGCCTCCGCCACCGCCTCGCCTCGACCTCGGCCGGAGCCTCCGCCCCGGCGGGTGCCTCGACCTCGACCTCGGCCGGAGCCTCCGCCACCGCCTCGACCTCGACCTCGGCCGGAGCCTCCGCCCCGGCGGGTGCCTCGGCTTCGGCGCCGGACTGACCCGACTTGGCCTCTTCGTAGTACTCGGCCCAGGCCTCTTCGGCGTTGTAGTCGCCACCGTCGGCGGTGCCACCGATGTAGTTGCCCTCGGTCGTCGAAGGCGTGCTCACCGAAGTGCTCCTGGTACTCGGCGGCCACGATGCCGCCCTCGGCCGCCTGCTTGATCGACAGGCTGATGCGACGGCGCTGGAGATCGAGGTCGATGATCTTCACCCACAGCTCTTCGCCGGGGGTGACGACCTGTTCGGGCAGCTCGACGTGATGGGCCGACATCTCCGAGATGTGGACCAGACCCTCGATGCTGTCGCCGACCTGGACGAAGGAGCCGAACGGGACGAGCTTGGTGACACGGCCGTAGACGAGCTCGCCGACCTGGTGGGCCGACGCGAACTCCTGCCACGGATCCTGCTGGGTGGCCTTCAGCGAGAGGCTGATGCGTTCGCGGTCGAGATCGACCTCGAGCACCTCGACATCGATCTCGTCGCCGACTTCGACCACGTCGCTCGGGTGGTCGACGTGCTTCCACGACAGCTCGGAAACGTGGACGAGACCGTCCATGCCGCCGAGGTCGACGAAGGCGCCGAAGTTGACGACCGACGACACGATGCCCCGCGACGCTCGCCCGGCTTGAGGTTGTCGAGGAACTCCTCGCGCTGTTCCTTCTGGGTCTCTTCCAGCCATGCCCGACGGGACAGCACGACGTTGTTGCGGTTCTTGTCGAGCTCGATGATCTTGGCCTCGATGCTCGCGGCCGACGTAGGGCTGGAGATCGCGGACTCGACGCAGCTCGACCAGCGACGCGGGCAGGAAGCCGCGCAGGCCGATGTCGACGATGAGGCCGCCCTTGACGACTTCGATGACCGGGCCCTTGACCATGCCCTCTTCTTCCTTGATCTGCTCGATCTTGCCCCAGGCCCGCTCGTACTGGGCCCGCTTCTTGGAAAGGACCAGACGGCCGTCCTTGTCCTCTTTCTGCAGCACCAGGGCTTCGACCTTCTCGCCGAGGCTGACGACCTCGTTGGGGTCGATGTCGTTGCGGATGCTCAGCTCGCGGCTGGGAATGACTCCCTCGGACTTGAAACCGATGTCGAGGAGGACCTCGTCGAGATCGATCTTGACGACCGTGCCCTCGACCATCTGGCCGTCTTCGACCGACACCATCGTGGCGTCGTAGGCCTCGTCGAGGGTCTGGCCGCCGAGATCGGTGCCGATGATCTCACGAGGGGTGTAGGTGCCGTCGTCGTTGAACGTTCCCATGCCTTCGACGGCTTGGGTGACAACGGCCTGCGTCTCGGCAGGAGCGGCGGGAGGGGCCGCCTCGGGCGCTTCGGCTTCGGGAGCTTCGGCTTCGGGCGGGGTGGTGATGTCGGACACAGAGAAACCTTTGGATTTTCCTCGTGTCGACGCTGGTTGCGCCGCGGTGGAGGAGTCGTTGAACAGGGACTGCTACAGGCTAACGGAGCGATGAGCCGGTGCCTCCGGCTCATCACCCCGCTCTTCTCGTCCGGCGGATCTAGGCCCAGCTCGCCCACAGCCAGGCAAGCGCGAGTACCTTGATCGCCGCCGAGGTGGACCCGGATCCCTGCAGGCGATCGCCGATCGCCACGCCGAGCACAGCGAGCTTGACCCGGTGTGGTCGACCGGCGCGTCGATGGCCGCCTCGACGGCGCCGGTCGTCAGGCTTCGGTCGATCGCATAGAGATCGGCGAGCCATGCGTCGACCACCGCATCGTCGAGGCCACTGCGCTGCAGCCTGAACGCAACGGTTGCGTGCGTCCTCAATGCCTGGCTGCCCTTGGCGCTCAGCGTGTCGCCGCCGAGCCAATACCGCTCTTCAAGCGTGCGGCGGAGGAGACGGGCTGCGCTCATCGCCTGCCGGTCGCCGTTCGCCCTTTTCTCGACCGCGTCGGCCAAGGCCGCCAGGTCGTCGCGAGACGTGGTTTCGACCGCCATCATGTCGAGACCGACGAGAACGGGGTCGTGGTCGGACGAGCGGTGGGCATCGGGCCAGAACGCTGCCGCCGGGTTCAGATCGCCACTGAACTCGGTGGGGTCGAGGATGGCATCGTTGTAGTCGGCGAACCGGGGTTCATCGGCATTGATGTGCCACACGGCTGCGCCGACGACGTTGGCCAACTGCGACTCGTTGGCCAGGGCGTGGTCGAGATAGCCGGCACTGCCCCGGAAGACGAAGCTGTAGCGGTCGTCGAAGGGAACGAACGCCTCGAGCAGATCGGTGTACCCGGCCGCTTCGAGCGTCGTGATCGGCGCCTCCTGCGCGTAGGCATTGAGGTCGCCGATGATCAGGACATCTCCGTCTCCCTCGCCGGTCGGATCGGTCTCCAGCCAGTTCGCGAGCGCGTCAGCGGCTCTGGTTCGCACACCGTCGCAGTTGCCCGAACCGTTGCCGCTGTCGGGGTCGCCCACGTCGTCGCAAGAGCTGCCTTTGGACTTGAGATGGTTCACCACCACGGTGAAGCGATCGCCGGTGGCGAGGTGTTCGAAGGTCTGGGCCAGCGCCGGGCGGTTCTTCGTATCGTCGAAATCGGCGTCGACCGCCGCATCGAGGATGGCCGGCGACCCGACCGGCGCCACCGTGTCGGGCGTGTAGACGAAGGCCACCTTGATGGCATCGATGCCGATGGGGCCCGTGTCGATCGCGGAGTAACCGGAAAGGCCAGCCACCAGCAGGTCGAGCGACGTGTCGTCGTTCTCGATCTCGATGAGACCGACCACGTCGGCGTTCATCTCGGTGATCGCTGCGGTGATCTTGCTCTGCTGGCGCTGCAGTTCCGCGTCGCTGTCGGCGCCCCGGCAGTCCTGATCTGCGGCCGGGCCGCACTCGGCGACACCGGAGTCGGGGGTGTCGAAGAAGTTGAGCACGTTGAAGCTGGCGACGGTGACGTCGCCGCCGGGATTCGGCGCAGCAGTCCGGGCATTGACGTCGGCGAAGGGCACATCACCCACGGGCCGCAGCCGGTACTCGTCGAACCCGTAATCGACGATGGCGGTCAGCCCTGTCACCGTGTCGCCGACCCGACGCGTGCCGTCAGCGTTCACGTACGGCGGCAGATCGCCCGGCCCGTAGACGATCGATCCGTTGCTCAGGTCGTCGAGCAGGATCCGTCCCGGCTCGAGCGAATCGGGCACCAGATCACCGTCGAGGTCCTCGCCGAGGCCCGGGGTCGGGGCGAACACGTGGGTCGGGCTGTACTGACGGCCGGCGGCCGACAGGACGATCTCACCGAATCGGCCCAGACCGAACGTGTCGCTCACCGTGAGCGTCTGGGGGAAGGTGGCGATCATGCCCTCGTAGGCCTCGAGGTCACGAGCGTCGACGTCGGGCAGGGTGATGGCCACGGGCGTGGCCGTCGCGGAGCCGCCGTCGCACACCTCGACGCGCTCGACCGATGAGATCTCGGTGACATCGAAGTGCTCGGCCACCGTCCCTTGCACGCGGACGACATCGCCGACGGCGACCGGAACGGGCGACGATCCGGTGAACACCGCTATGCCTTCGGAGCTCGCCGGATCGGTGTCGACATCGACGTCTTCCTCCTGCACGAACAGGAGCGACAGGGTGTCCTGGAAGTCGGCCGTCACCACGCCTTCGATCACGACGACCTGGCCGGCGAGCGGGCTGGCGGATCCCGATCCCTGAACAGCGGAGATGCGCGTTGCCGCACCGTCGAGACACACGCCGAAGGGATCGACGGTGGACCCGGCGTCACACCCATTGGCGGCGCCGGGAGTGTCGTCGCCACCGGCGGGGTCGAGCCCGCCGATCTGCCATGCGCCGTCGCACACGTACACGTGGCCGGGCGCCGACGAACCGTCAGGACCGACGAGCGTGGAGCTGTAGAGCAGGTCGCCGGAACCAACGCTGGCCACGACGCCGACCGAGTCGAGGACCTCGCTCCAGGGAGCGGCGTCGATGACGCCGTCGTCGTCGATGTCGAGGTCGGTGCTCGCCGTACCCGTGTAGTCGCGCACGAGCAGGTGGGTGACGTTGTCGGAGTTCTCGAAGTTCAGATCGACCAACACGTCGGGCGTGGCGAGGGTGAGCAGTCCGTCACCGGCCAGGAGGAACCCCGAGGCGGGGATGACCACTCCGTCGAGCGGCGTCCACTCCTCGACGGTTCCCGAGCCCGTCGACCCGTCGCCGATGACCAGGTAGGACAGGCCGTCGAGAACGTCACCCGGCGTGCCCGACAGCTCGAAGTACTCGTCGAAGTCGGTACCCGGTTGGTCGATCCTGATCTCGCTGATCGACGCCGTGACCGGCTCCGGAGGACACGGGTTCGCTGCCCCAGGAGTGTCGGCACCCCCTACGGGATCGAACGGACCCATGACGAATCCGGCGGCGCATCGGAAGGCATGTCCCGGCACCGTCGTGCCGTCCGGTCCGACCACGGTCGTCGAGTAGTAGCGCTCCGTGCCGCTGGAGGCGAGAGATTCGACCAATGCGACCGAGTCGACCACCTCGACCCAGGGCGTGGCGTCGAGCATGCCGTCGTCGTCGGTGTCGAGATCGTCGCCGAGGGCGCCGCTGAATCCGTCCACGACCAGCAGGGTGAGGTTGTCGCTGTTCTCGAAGTTGAGGCTCACGATCTGGTCGGCGACGCCGAGCGTCAGCGTGACCTCGCCGAGCACCAGGAAGCCACCGGTGCCGAGCACGAACCCGTCGAGGGGGGTGAGGTTCTCGACCACGCCGCTGCCGGCGGTGGCTGCGCCGTCACCGATCACCAGGAACGACAGACCGTCGAGACTCGCCCCCGGCGTCCCGCGAGCTCGACGTACTCGTCGTTGTCGGAGCCCGGCTGATCGATTCGGACCTCGTTGATGACCACGTCGCCGGGCGCAGCCGAAGCGACTGACTCCCCGACGAGGGGCAGCAGCGAGGCCGCCATGGCAAGCGCACAGACGACACGGAATCGGGACAGGAGAGACATGACCACCTCGTGAGTGGGACGGATCTGCTCTCGGTCCTAGCAGCCTGATCGTGTCGTGCCCGGACGGCCGCGACATGAACTACATCGGGGATTTACCCACGTCTCCCCAAGGCCCAATCGCCGCTTTTGATCCGATCGGTCTACTTTGCGTCGGCCCAGGTGGGCCCGAAGCTCAGGTTCACCTCGAGCGGAACCCGAAGATCGAAGGCCGAGCCCATCACGTCGGGTACGAGCTCGGCCATGGCGTCGTGCTCGTCGGGCGTGACCTCGAGGATCACCTCGTCGTGCACCTGGAGGATCAGCCGGCTGGAGCGATCGTGCTCGACGAGCGCCCGATCGAGCTTCACCAGTGCCACCTTGAAGATGTCGGCGGCCAGGCCCTGGATACCCGCATTCATGGCCTGACGCTCGCCGGCCTGGCGGATTCGGAAGTTGCTCGACGACAGCTCGGGGATCTGCCGGCGCCGCCCGAACAAGGTCTCGGTGTAGCCCCGTTCGCGGGCGAGGGCCACGGTGTCGTCCATGTACTGCTTCACGGCCGGGAACGCGACGAAGTAGGCGTCGAGGATCTTGGCCGCCTCGTCGGTGGGGATGTTGAGTCGTTGGCCGAGCCCGTACGCCTCCATGCCGTAGGCCAGACCGTACGAAACCATCTTGGCTTTCGAGCGCTGCTCGGTGGTCACCTCGCCCGGGTCGACTTCGAAGATCCTCGATGCCGTGGCGTTGTGGATGTCGTCGCCCGCCTCGAACGCCGCGATCAGCCCGGGATCCTCGGCCAGGTGGGCGATGCACCGCAGCTCGATCTGGTTGTAGTCGGCCACCAGCAGCTCGTAGCCCTCGGCCGCTACGAACACCTTGCGGAAGGCCCGACCGGTCTCGGACCGCACGGGGATGTTGTGCAGGTTCGGCGCATCGGAACTCAACCGTCCGGTCCGGGCCACCGTCTGGTTGAACGTGGCGCGGATGCGATCACCGGGGCCGACCTCGGCCAGTAGCCCCTCGCCGTAGGTCGATCGCAGCTTCTCGACCTCGCGGTATTGGAGCAGGTGGTCGACGATGGGATGGTCGTCGCGCATCTTCTCGAGCGTCTGCGCGTCGGTGCTGTAGCCGGTCTTGGTCTTCTTCTGCGGAGTGAGGCCCAGCTCGTCGAACAGCACCTCCCGCAGTTGCTTGGTGGAGTTGACGTTGAAGTCGTGGCCGGCGTCGTCGACGATGGCCGCACGCAGTTCCTCGGCCTTCGACCGCAACTCGTCGCGCAGCGCCGTGAGCTCGCCCACGTCGACGCCGACGCCGATCATCTCCATGCGGGCCAGAACGGTGACCAGCGGAAGCTCGATGTCACGGTTCAGATCTTCGAGACCCTGCGCCGAGAGGGCGGCCTCGAGGGGGTCGACCAGAAAGGCGACGGCCAACGCCTCTCGTGCGGCGACCTGCGAGCGAACCACGGGTTCGTCACCCAACGAGAGCTGACCCGAGGAGTCCCCGGCCGCGTCGTCGTCGGGAAGGGCCTTGTGCGCGTAGCGCCGGAGCAGATCGGCCAGCAGGTACCGGGCCTCGGCCGGATCGAGCAGATAGGCGGCGAGCCTCGTGTCGATGGCCAGATCGGCCACGGGGATCTCGGCGGCGAGGAAGTGACGCACGAGCGGCTTGATCCCGTGCCCGGCCAGGCGCCGCCCGCCCGGAGCCAACCGCGACGACAGGCGCCCACCACCGCCCGCGTCGGCGAGGAGCTCGGCGGAGAACCAGGCCACCTCGCCCTCACTCGCCTCGATGACGACCGCGAGGCCGTCGAGCACCCGCTCGGCGTCGTCGGCCCACACGGCGGCGACGGCCAACGGCTGGTCGCTGGACGCAAGACTCTCGAGCACGACTGTCGCCGCGGCCGGCGTGTCGATCTCGGTGGTCTCCGCCTCGATCACCTCGTCGGCCGGGCCGGCACCGACGTCGGATCCCCAGGCCTCGGCCAGGCGGGCGTGGAGGGTCTGGAATTCGAGGAAGTCGAACAGCTGGCGCACGGCCTCGGGATCGGGTGTGCCCCGCTCGAGCTCGATGTAGTCGAAGTCGAGGTCGACGTCGCGCAGCAGGACCATCAGCTCGGTGTTCAGCCGCACGGCGTCCTGGTTGGCGGCCAGGTTCTCGCGAAGTTTCGGGGTCTGTTCGTCGACGTGCTGGTAGATGCCGTCGATTCCGCCGTAGGTGTTCACCAGCTTGGCCGCCGTCTTCTCGCCGACTCCCGGCACGCCAGGCAGATTGTCGCTCTTGTCGCCGCGAAGGGCCGCGTACTGCACGTAGTCGGAAGGCCTGACGCCGGTCCGCTCGAAGATGCCGGCCTCGTCGTAGAACGCGTAGTCGCTGACGCCACGTTTGTTGTAGAGCACCTTGATGTGGGGGTCCTCGACGAGCTGGTAGGCGTCGCGATCGCCGGTGACCACGATGCAGTCGTCGCCGTTGTCCCGGGCTCGGGTGGCGAGGGTCGCGATGATGTCGTCGGCCTCGACGCCGGATTTCTCGATGATGGGAAGCTCGAGCACCTCGACCACCTGACGCACGAGCCCCATCTGCTGGCGGAGGATGTCGGGCGTCTCCTTGCGGCCGGCCTTGTAGGTGTCGAGTCGTTCGTGGCGGAATGTCGGCTCGGGACGGTCGAAGGCCACGGCGATGCGATCGGGTTGGTGATCGCGCACCAGGTTGATGAGCATCGAGGTGAAGCCGAACACGGCGTTGGTGACCTGACCCGACGCCGTGGCCAGATCGGTCGGCAGGGCGAAGAAGGCGCGATAGGTGAGGGAGTTCCCGTCGATGAGCATGAGCGTGGTCACGGTCGTGACCCTACGCGCGACCGGGGGTCACGCGACGAGTCCGCGACGCTCAGTCGGTGGCCTCCGTATCGGGCGTCAGGGTGCCATCGAGCACCTCGGCGGCGATATCGCGCATGGATCGGCGGGCGGTCATCGCCGTGGTCTGCACGAAACGAAAGGCCTGGGCCTCGCTCATGCCGTGCTCGTCCATCAGAGCACCCTTGGCCCGGTCGATGATCTTGCGCGCTTCGAGTCGTTCACCGAGCTCGGCTGCCTCGTCGGCGAGGGCGAGCGTCTCGAGGAAGCGGGCGTGGGCGATCTCGATGGCCGGGATGAGATCGTGGCGCTGCCACGGCTTCACGAGGTAGCCGAGCGCCCCGGCATCGGTGGCCCGGGCGATGAGATCGCGCTGGCTGTAGGCCGTGAGGATGACAACACCGGCCAGGCGCCGCTCGGTGAGCAGATCGGCGGCCTCGATGCCGTCGATACCCGGCATGCGCACGTCGAGGATCACCAGATCGGGTCGATGCTGCTCCACCAGACCCAGGACCTCGTCACCCCGCCCGGTGCTGGCGACGACGTCGTAGCCCTCGTCGATCAGGCACTCGACCAGATCGAGGCGGATGATCGGCTCGTCCTCGGCCACGACCAGCCGGAGTGGACGGGTCGGTGTCCCGCTGCCGTCGCCCACGATCAGCCGCCGGCGAGGAGCTGATCGAGGAGGTCGTCCTGGACGCGCTCGAGACGCTCGATGTCGGCCAACACCGCGCTGCGGTGCTTCTGCATGGCCTTGGCGTGACGGTCGGCCACCCGATGCTCCTTGTCGGCGAGCGGCGTCTCCGACACCAGAGCCCGTATGCGGGCGTCGTCGGCCTCGGACGCCAGCTGTTCGAGCTGCTCGTCGGCGATCCGCAGGTCGTCGCGCAGGCGGTTCAGTCGATCGCTGAGATCGATGAGCCGCCTTTCGATCTGGGCACGGGACATGCGGTGAAGTGTAGAGGGCCGAACTCGGGCACCCTGGAGGCGTGCGTACGCGGTTCTCCCTCGTCACCAGTGTCCTGGCGGCGTGTCTCGTCGTGAGTGCCTGTGCCGGCGCCGGCACCGAGAACGTCGGCTGCTCCAACCCCATCCGGGAGGCGCTCGACCCCCAGTCGGGGCTGCATCTACTCGACCCCGAGACCATCGTCTACCTCAGCGACCCGCCGACGTCGGGGCCGCACGTGGGCGTCGTGCCGCAGGGAGGCGCCCAGGCCCAGCCCCTCCCCCGCCCGATCCAGGTTGCACTCCTGGAAGCCGGTGGCGTACTGGTGCAGTACGGGCCAGTGGCCGAGACCGACCGCGCCGCGCTCGAGTCGGTTGCCGGCGAACTCGTGGTGGTGGCGCCGTCGGAGGACCTCGAAGCCGACGAGATCGTCGCCACCGCCTGGTTGCACAAGCTGTCGTGTCGAGGGGTCGACGTCGGCGCCCTCCGGGCTTTCGTCGACGACCACCTGAACCGCTTCGACGGCCACCCCTGATTCCTCCGAAATTGGTTTACCGAGGCCCAAATGTGAGGCCCGGGAAACCGATTTCGAAGGGGACGGGGTGCCCGGGGCGGGACTTGAACCCGCACGATCCGAAGATCGGGGGATTTTGAGTCCCCTGCGTCTGCCAATTCCGCCACCCGGGCGGGCAACGACGCAAAAGCGTACCCTCGTGACGTGCAACCTCGTCGACTGCTCTCCCGCCTCGCCCGATGGGCCGCGTTCATCGCCATCGTCGCCACGGCACGCGAGGCGGCCATTCGACACAACGACGCCAAGTACGGGCCCGAGCGGCCGTGAGCGCAGTCGCCGACGGCCGCGATGAAACCTCCCGGCGTCTGCGACGGTCAGATGACCCACGAGCACATCGCGCGCGCGCGAGGAGACCGAAGTCACGATGATCGCCTACACATTCCCCGGGCAGGGTTCACAGAAACCAGGCATGGGGGCGGCATGGGTCGACCATCCCTCGTGGGAAATCGTCGACGACGCCTCGCGCGCCGCGGGTCGCGACCTGGGACAGCTGCTTCTCGAAGCCGATGCCGACGCCCTCAAGGAGACCCGGAACTCGCAACTGGCGACCTTCGTCCTCAGCCTCGTCGCCTTCGACGCCGTCACCCGGGTGGGCGTCGAGTCGAACGGATACGCGGGTCACAGCCTCGGCGAGTACAGCGCCCTGACAGCGTCCGGGGTGGTCGAGTTCGACGACGCCGTCCGGCTCGTCACCGAACGCGGCGAGGCCATGCAGAGCGCGGCCGACGAGCGGAAGGGCACCATGGCCGCCGTTCTGGGCCTCGACGACGACAGGGTCGACGCCGCCTGCATGCGGGTGGCGGGCGAAGTGTGGGTCGCGAACTTCAACGCGCCCGGACAAGTGGTGATTGCCGGTGACCCCGATGCGATCGCCGAGGCGTCCGAGGTCGCGGTCGGCATGGGTGCCAAGAAGGTCATGCCGCTGGCAGTCGGTGGTGCCTTCCACACGCCGTTCATGGCCTCGGCCCGTGATCGGCTGGCCAAAGCGCTCGACCGCATCGAGTACCGGGCTCCCGATCAGCCGGTGTACGCCAACGTCGACGCATCGGCCCACGACGGCTCCCAACACTGGGACGGCCTCCTCAACTCCCAGCTGTGCAGCCCGGTCCGATGGCGCCAGACCATGCACAACATGGAGGAGGACGGCTTCATCACCTTCGTCGAGCTCGGCCCGGGCGCAGTGCTCACGGGCATGGCCAAGCGAACCCTCACCCATGCCCAGACGCTCAAGGTGAACACTCCCGCCGATGTCGACACGCTGCTCGAATCGCTGGCCTCGCCCCACGGAGGAGCCGCCACCGGCCACGACGGCGAGTCACTCTACGCCACCGAGCGGCTGGTGGTCACCCACTCGGCCGGGATCTTCCGACCCGTCGACGATCTCCCGCTCGGCTCCACGATCACCGCAGGACATCTCCTCGGTCACGTGGGCGACGACGAGGTCCGCTCGGCCTTCGACGGTGAGCTGATGGGATACCTGGCCGTCGCCGACGAGCGGGTCAAACCGCGTCAGCCGGTGGCCTGGCTCCGCTCCCTCGGCGACCCATCGTGACCGGCGCCCGCATCACCGGCATCGGAACGTCGCTGCCCGACCGGGTGATCACCAACTTCGACCTCGAGAAGACCCTCGACACCTCCCACGACTGGATCGTCGACCGCACCGGCATCCACCAGCGCCACATCGGTGAGTCGACCACCCAGCTGGGTCTCGAGGCCAGCCAGAAGGCCCTGGCCATGGCCGGTGTCGATCCGGCCGACCTCGATCTCATCTTGTTCGCCACGACCACCCCCGACAACCTGTTCCCGATCGGTGGTTGCCTCGTCCAGGACGCCCTCGGGGCCCATCGTTCCGGCGCGGTCGACCTCAACGCTGCGTGTTCGGGCTTCATGTACGCACTGATCGCCGGGTACGGCTACATCGGCCGCGGCATCGACAAGGTGCTGGTGATCGGGGCCGAGACGCTGAGTCGGATCGTCGACTGGGACGACCGCTCGACCGCGATCCTCTTCGGCGATGGCGCAGGAGCCGTCGTGCTCGAGGCCACGACCGACGCCAACGACAGCCTGCTCGGCTGGCACACCGGTTCGAAGGGCTCGGCGGGCAGCATCCTGCGGTGCACCGACATGCAGAGCCACATCGAGATGGAGGGCAAGGAAGTCTTCCGTCAGGCCGTGCTCGCCATCGAGGAGACCGTGGGCATCACCCTCGATCGCGCCGGGGTCACCGTCGACGACGTCGACTCTTTCGTGTTCCATCAGGCCAACGTGCGCATCATCGATGCCGCCTGCCGGCGAATCGGCGCCGACCCCGCCAAGGCCGTCAAGATCATCCACGACACCGGCAACACGTCGTCGGCATCGATTCCGCTCACCATCGACGAGGGACTCCGCATCGGCGCCATCGCCAACGGCGACACCGTGCTCATGGCCGGCTTCGGCGCGGGAATGACCTACGCCAGCGCCCTCCTTCGATGGGGTCCATGACCGCCGACGCCGCCCCCGCCCGCGTGGCGCTCGTGACCGGCGGATCGAGGGGCATCGGCGCCGCCTGTGCTCGGGCACTCGTCGACGCCGGATACCGGGTGGCCGTCACCGCCCGAGGCGAGATCCCCGCCGAGCTCGCCGCCGGTGGGGTGCTGGGCATCCGCTGCGACATCACCGACAACGCGGCCGTCGACGCCGCGTTCTCCGAGATCGAGGAGAAGCTCGGCCCCGTCGACATCCTGGTGTCGAACGCCGGAATCACCCGAGACGGCCTCGTCCTTCGCATGTCCGACGAGGACTTCACCGCAGTGATCGACACGAATCTCACCGCCGGTTTCCGGGTCGCCAAGCGGGCCGTGAAGTCGATGATGCGTGGTCGGTTCGGACGCATCGTGTTCATCTCCTCGGTCGTGGGCTCGATCGGCCAGGCCGGTCAGGCGAACTACGCGGCCTCCAAGGCCGGGCTGGTGGGCCTCAGCCGCTCGCTCGCCAAGGAGTTCGCCTCCCGCAACATCACCGTCAACGTCGTCGCCCCGGGCCCGATCAGCACCGACATGCTGGGAGAGCTCACCGACAAGCAACGAAGTGCCATCACCGACTCGGTGCCACTCGGTCGCACCGGTACCCCCGAGGAGATCGCCGCGACCGTCGCTTTCCTCGTGTCCGACGGCGCGGCCTACATCACCGGCGCGGTGATTCCCGTCGACGGTGGCCTCGGCATGGCAGGCTGACGCCCGTACATTCATTCCCGTACCATCCGCAAACACGAACACAACACGGAGTACCACCATGAGCGATGAGCTCTTCACCCGTTTCCAGAAGTGCGCCGTCGAAGTTCTCTCGGTCGATGCATCCCAGGTCACCAAGGAAGCCAACTTCGCCGACGATCTCGACGCCGACAGCCTCGACCTGGTCGAGCTGGTCATGGCCCTCGAGGAAGAGTTCGACGTGAGCGTCGAAGAGGAAGAGCTCGAAGGCATCGAGACCATCGGCGCGGCCTACGATCTCATCACCTCGAAGCTGCCGTGACCCGTCGCCGCGTCGTCGTCACCGGCACCGGAGTCGTTGCGTCGTGCGGCATCGGAGTCGACGCATTCTGGGAAGGCCTGCTCGGCACCCAGACGCCCGGAAGCGACCGTTCGGTGGTCGACTTCGATGCGTCGCGGTACTTCGACAGCCCCAAGGAGTCGCGACGCGCCGATCCGTTCCAGCAGTACGCGCTGGCCGCGGCCGGTGAGGCCCTCGACCAGAGCGGTCCCCTCACCGCCGATCCGGCGCGCATCGGGTCGCTCGTCGCCACCGGCATCGGCGGCCTGCGATCGCTCGAAGAGCAGGTGAACGTCTACAACACCAAAGGCGCACGGCGCGTTTCGCCGTTTCTGGTCCCGATGATGATGGGCAACGCCGGCGCAGCGTCGATCTCGATGCGTTACGGCTTCCAGGGCCCGTGCGAGACCACGGTGACCGCCTGCGCCGCAGGCACCCACGCGATCGGCAACGCCGCCGACCTCATTCGGTGGGGCCGGGCCGATGCCGTCATCGCCGGCGGATCCGAAGCGGCCAATACCCCCGTCGGCCAGGCCGGCTTCCGGAACATGACGGCCCTCTCGAACAGCGGCATCTCCCGCCCCTTCGATGCCGACCGCGACGGCTTCGTCCAGGCCGAGGCCGCCGGAATCCTCGTCCTCGAGGAGCTCGAACTGGCTCGCGAACGCGGGGCGACGATCCTGGCCGAGATCCTCGGATCGGCCAACACCGCCGATGCGTATCACATCACCGCTCCGGCACCCGGGGGATCCGGTGCCATCCGGTGCATGGAGGTCGCGCTGGACGACGCCGGCCTCACTGCAGCCGACATCGTGCACATCAACGCCCACGGCACCTCGACACCGCTCAACGATGCCGCCGAGGCCGAAGCGGTGGCCAAGGTGTTCGGCACGCCCGGGCCACCGGTCACCTCGACCAAGGGCATCACCGGCCATGCCCTGGGAGCAGCCGGCGCCATCGAGGCGGTGGCCGTGGTGCTGTCGATGCAACATCGTCTGATCCCCCCGACCGACGGTCACGTCACCATGGACCCGGAGCTCCCGCCGATCAACCTGGTCGTCGGTGAGCCCCTCGCCTGGGAACCGGGTCCGACCCTGTCGAACTCCTTCGGTTTCGGCGGCCACAACGGCACGCTGGTGATCGGCCCGCCTCCGACCGACTGAATCCGGCCGGTCGGCCACCGGCACCGGTCAGAGGTCGACCATCACGAACATCAGCTCGCAGGAACAGGCCAGTTCCCCGTTCACCGACGCCCGCCCCGACGCCTTGCCGGCGCGAGCCGACATCCGCCCGACGTCGACTCGCAGGTCGAGGCGATCGCCGGGAAGCACCTGGCGTCGGAACCGGGCCTTGTCGAGACCGCCGAACAGTGCGAGCTTGCCGTCCATCTGCGCATGGAGGAGCACCGAATACGCACCCAGCTGAGCGATCGACTCGCACTGCAGGACTCCGGGCAAGGTCGGCCGCCCGGGGAAATGGCCGGCGAAGAAGGCTTCGTCGCCCGTGAGCTGCCAGTATCCCTCTGCGGCCACGCCCGGATCGAGCAGGGTGACCGCATCGAGGAACAGGAACGGCGCTCGATGGGGAATCACTTCGGTCGGATGGGGGAACTCGGTCATACCTGGCGCCTCAGGAGCGAGTCGGATGCAACGGGCCGACCCTACTGCTCCTGCACCGACGGGGCGGGGGAACCCACCGACCACGGACGCGACTCGGGGGCCGTGCGGTGACGGCCCCCGAGATCGCGGTCGGTAGAAGCAGGTTCAGGCGCTCTTGGCGGCGTTCTTCAGCTTGGCTCCGGCGCTCATCTTGATGCCCTTGCTGGCGGCGATGTGAATCGACTCGCCGGTCTGGGGGTTGCGGCCCATGCGAGCGGCACGATTGGTGCGCTCGACCGAGAAATACCCGGAAACGCTGATCTTGCCGCCGCCCTTGGCCACCACATCTTCCATGACGTCGCACAGCGCGCTCGACGGCTGCATCGGCATCGGTCTTCGAGATGTCGGCCCGCTCAGCGATTGCTGCTACGAGTTCGCTCTTGTTCATGGTGTTTCTCCTTGGTAGTGCCAGATGGCTAAGCGACTGATCCCCACACGTCCACCGCGGAAACGATGGAAACTACATCCGTGTGATGCGTTGTGAAAATAGCCCGAAATCCAACGATTTGCGCGCATGGGCGCCAAATCGCGCCCGGTGGTGGTCAGCCGGTCGCGTTGATCAGGTGCGTGGCGGCGTTGTCGAAGTAGCCGAGCATGGCCTCCTCGATCTCCTCGGAGAGGCCACCCGAGCGCACCGCCGCCGCCATGTGCGCGTACCAGGCGTCACGTTCGGCCTTGCGGATCGCGAACGGCATGTGACGCATGCGCAACCGCGGATGACCGCGCTCGTCGCTGTAGGTGGTGGGCCCACCCCAGTACTGGGCGAGGAACCGGGCCAGATGTTGTTTGGAGTCGGTGAGGTCATCGGGATACAGCGGACGCAGCAGCGAATCACCCACGACACCGTCGTAGAACCGGTCGACCAGGGCATCGAACCAGGGTTGACCACCCACGACATCGAACACGGGGCCGGCGGATTCCACGGGTGCTGAGGGTATCCGGCGACCGCCACCATCGGGCCGGCTCGGCCCGGCCCGCGACTACCGCGCGTAGCCGCGATCACGTACGAACCGCTCGAGACGTTCGACCACTTCGCGATCGTGGCCGTACCTCGCCAAGGTCTCTTTCATCGCCCGCCGGGTGGCAATGGCCTCCGTGCAGTCGGGGCACTCGTCGAGGTGACGGTGCACGAGCACCCGGAACGACTCGGTGATCTCGTCGTCGACGATCGGATCGACGCGCCGGCGGGTACGAAAGTGTCGGAGATAGCGCACGTAGTCGGAACACGGGTTTCTGGGCCACCATTCCCCCGTCCCCCGTCCCCCGCCCGACATGGATACGATCGGCGACCTGTGACCGACCAGCCGCAGCAGCAACCGAGCTCCGATGAGGCGTTCCAGCAGTACGTGGTGCCCGAGCTCGACGTGCTCTTCCGGGTGGCCATGTCGATCACGCGGAACCGCGCCGATGCCGAGGACGTCGTGCAGGACACGCTCCTGCGGGCCTACCGGGCCATCGACCGCTTCGACGGCCGTTACCCCCGGGCGTGGCTGCTCACGATTCTGCGCAACGCCCAGATCAACCGCGTCCGTCGCAAGCGACCCGAGCTGCTTCGCGATCCCGACGCCACCATGGATCGGCTGGCCGACACCTCCGACGAGCGACGAGGAGTCGACGACGAGGTGCTCGACTCCACCTTCGACGCTGCGGTCGAAGCCGCCTACGACCGATTGCCCGAGAAGTTCCGCAGGGTCATCGAGCTCGTCGACCTCGGCGGGCTGTCCTACCAGGAGAGCGCCGACATCCTCGGCGTCCCGGTCGGAACGATCATGAGTCGCCTTCATCGGGCACGGGGCCGAATGCGCACCGACATCGAGGCTGCGGGCATCACGAGCGCCCATGGCCGATCGGACTGAAGGCGGCCTGGTCACCCCGACGCGCCGGGCGAGCCCTCCGACCCTCGACCTCCACGAACAGCTGGGCGACGGCCTTCTGGATACCGATCGACCATGTCGGGTAGGCGTGCACCGTTTGGGCCAGGCGACCCGCGAACATGTTGGTGCGGATGGCCAGAGTGGGCTCGTGGATCATCTCACCGGCTCGACCGCCCACGATGGTCGCGCCCACGACCTTCCCACCGGCTGCGTTCCTCAGCACGGTGCGCGGTGCGACGATGATCTTCACGAATCCCTCGACCCGACCAGCGGTGACCGCACGATCGTTCTCCCCCATCGGCAGTTCGACCACACGGGCCCCTCGGGGCGCGTCGCGCTCGATCACGCCGACGTGGGCCACCTCGGGGTCGGTGAAGGTCACCCACGGGATGGCCCCCGGGTCGAAGCGATGTCGCCCGAATCGCTGGGTGATGTTCCAGCCGGCCAGCCGACCCATCTCGTCGGCGGCGTGGGTGAACGGCAACTTCGAGGTGACGTCGCCGACCGCCCAGACATGGGGCGCCGAGGTGGCCAGGCGGTCGTTGGTGGCGATGTGGCCGCCTGACTCGACCTTCACGCCGGCCACGTCCAAGCCGAGATCGGCGGTGTTCGGCACTCGACCCGTGGCCACCAGGACGTCGGAGACCACGACCGTCTCGCCGCCGACGGTGATGGCCACACCGTCCGCGGACCGGGCGGAGGCCGAGACCGCGGCGCCCGTGCACACATCGACGCCATCGGCGACGAGCGCGGCCTCGACGATGGCTGATGCCTCCGGCTCTTCTCGACCCAGGAGCCGGTCGGTCATCTCGTAGAGGGTGACCGAAACGCCGAGGCGAGCCATCGCCTGGGCCATCTCGCACCCGATCGGACCGCCGCCCAGGATGGCGAGCGAGTCCGGTCGACGCTCGAGATCCCAGAGGTTCTCGCTGGTGAGCGGACCAACGCCGGCCAGTCCGGCGACCGGCGGCAGCCCGGGCCGGGCTCCCGTGGCCACCACGATGTCCCCGGCGGTGATGCGCCGGGAATCGACCGTCACGGCGCCGCCACCGGCAAGGCGACCACGGCCCTCGATCACGTCGATGCCCTCGCTGCGCAGAACGGTGGCCGACTCGGTGGCGGCGATGTGGGCGACGACCTCGCGGACGGCCTTCATGGCCTCGTCGAAGCTCGCCCCCTTTGCCGCCGACTCGAGCAGCGTCTTGGACGGGACGCAACCGGTGAACGTGCAGTCACCGCCGATGGGGCCGTCGGTCACCATCGCGACCGATCGGCCGGCCCATTTCGCCGTTCGGGCCGCGCTCAGTCCACCGGCGCCGCCGCCGATCACCACCACGTCGTAGTCAGCCATGAAACGAACGACTCCTCAGTGGATGGTCCGGACGCCGAACCAACCGAGGTTGACCATCACCAGACCGAGAACGAACTGCCGGATCTCTTTCGGTTGACGCCATACCGCGGTGATGGCAACCACCCAGACGACGCCCATGACCGCCCACTGGATGAAGACCACCCGGTCGGTCTTCGGCAACAGCAGGTCGAGAAAGAAGTCGCTCACGAGCTCAGAACCCGTTCGGCTCGGAAACGATTCCGCCGGCGCGGACCTCAGGCATCGAGCGCGGCGCGAACGGCACCGACGAACTCTCCGACGCCGTTGGGGCCCTCACCGTCGAGCAGACGCTGGACCACGGCCGAGCCCACGACCACGCCATCGGCCACCGTGCACACCTCGGCCGCCTGCGCGGGAGTGCTCACACCCACCCCCACCAGCACCGGCTTGTCGGTGATCGCCTTCAGCCGACCGGCGATCTCCAGCGAGCTCGCCGCCAGGCGATCCCGGACGCCCGTGACACCCAGGAGGCCCACGGCGTAGACGAACCCTCGGGCCCGGGCCACGATGCGAGCCAGGCGTTCGTCGTCGGCGGTGGGCGCCGCCAACATGATGGTCTCGACGCCGATCCGGTCGGCCACCTCGCACCACGGCTCGCTCTCCTCGAGGGGCACGTCGGGAAGGATGGCGCCGACGACGCCGCTGTCGACGGCCGTCGACGCGAACCGCTCGAGACCCATGTGGTGGACGATGTTGTAGTAGGTCATCACGGCGAGCGGTACGCCGACATCGGCATGACGCAGCTGGGCGAACACCGACACCGGCGTCGTGCCGGCCTTGAGCGCGAGATCGCTGGCCGCCTGGATCGTCGGCCCGTCCATGACCGGGTCGGAGAACGGAATACCGATCTCCACTGCGTCAGCACCCGCGTCGACCGCGGCCCGGACTGCGTCGAGCCAATCGTGACCGAGACCACCGGTGATGTAGGGAACGATGACCTTCCGGTCGGCGCTGCGGGCCGAGCGCAACGCCGCTTCGAAGGCGCCGGTCACCCCAGGATCCCCATCATCTGGCCGACGTCCTTGTCGCCGCGCCCGGAGAGGTTCAACAGCACGAGCTTTCCTGCGAGCTCGGCTCGGGCCCGTGAGATCCAGGCGAGGGCATGGGCCGGTTCGAGGGCAGGGATGATGCCCTCGGTCCGACTCAGGAGCTGGAAGGCCTCGATCACCTCTGCATCGGTGACGGTCTCGTAGCGAGCCCGGCCGATTGCCGCCAAGTGGGAGTGTTCGGGCCCGACACCGGGATAGTCGAGTCCGGCCGAGATCGATTCGGCCTCGAGTACCTGACCGTGTTCGTCCTGCATGAGATACGAGCGCGATCCGTGCACGACGCCGGGAACCGCCCGGGTGACGGCCGCGCCTCCGGCCGGTTCGACTCCCACCAGGTCGGCGTCGGTGTCGGCGAACCCGGAGAAGATCCCCGCCGTGTTCGAGCCACCGCCCACGCACGCCGCCACGACGTCGGGCAGTCGCCCGAGCCGGGCGAGGCACTGCGCACGGGCTTCGTCGCCGATGACGCGATGGAATTCGCGGACCATCCACGGATACGGGTGCGGACCCATCACCGAGCCGAGGCAGTAGTGGGTGTCCTCCACTACCGCCACCCAATGACGCATTGCCTCGTTGACGGCGTCCTTCAGGGTCCGGCTCCCGCTCATGGCGGCGGTGACCTCGGCTCCGAGGAGCCGCATGCGGAAGACGTTGAGCTCCTGGCGGGCCATGTCGACCTCGCCCATGTAGACGATGCACTCCATGCCCATGAGCGCCGCGGCGGTGGCGGTGGCGACCCCGTGCTGACCGGCACCGGTCTCGGCGACCAGACGGGTCTTGCCCATGCGCCGGGCCAACAGCGCCTGACCCAGCACGTTGTTGATCTTGTGGCTGCCGGTGTGGTTGAGATCCTCGCGCTTGAGGACCACCTCGACGCCGAGCTCCTCGCTCAGCCGATCGCACGTGGTGAGCGGCGACGGGCGACCGGCGTAGTGGGTGAGCAGGTCGTCGAGCTCGGCACGGAAGACCGGATCGTCCCACGCCTCGCGAAACGCGGTCTCCAGTTCGAGAAGCGCAGGCATGAGCGTCTCGGGAACGAAACGTCCGCCGAAGTCGCCGAACCACCCCCGCGTGGTCGGGTCGGTCATTGCCATCTCAGCCGTCCTCTTGCCAGTCGTACGGGGCGTCGCTGTCGAGTGGTGGTTCGCCGCCGGTGGGGCCGACTGCCCGGGAGACCTCGACGGAGCGGGCCCGGGCGATGAAGGCGCGAACGAGCCGAGCATCCTTGCGACCCGGAGCCGACTCGACTCCGGTGGACACGTCGACGCCCCACGGCCGAACCTTGCGGATGGCCTCGGCGACGTTGTCGGGATCGAGACCGCCGGCCAGGATCATGCGCTTGAGCCGCTGCGGGGCGCCCTCGGCGAGCGACCAGTCGAACACCCGGCCCGACCCGGGGCTGGCGGAATCGACCAGCACGGCGTCGGCGGCGTACTCGGCCGCGTGATCGAGAGGACCGCTCCCCGCGGCGAACGCCTTGATCACGAAAGGAACGTGTTCACGGACGTGGGCGACATCGGCCATCGACTCGTGACCGTGCAGCTGGGCGGCGCGCAGGCCCGCCTTGTTCGTGAGCTCGACCACCCGTTCGGGCGACTCGTCGCGGAACACGCCCACGGTGAGCACCTCCGACGGCAGCCGCTTGGCGATGTCGCCGGCTCGAACCGGGGCGATCTGGCGGGCGGAGGGAGCAAAGACGAACCCGACCGCATCGGCCCCCATGGCGACGGCAAGCAGCGCATCTTCTTCGGAGGTGATGCCGCAGATCTTGACGAACACAAGAGCACGATACTGGGAACACCCAGTGGTGCCCGAACCCCTCAGGCCGAGCGAAGGCGCCGTGTGGCGGTCTCGGGGTCGCCCGAAGTCACCAGCGACTCCCCCACCAGCACGGCGTGGTACCCGGCGCGGTGGAGCGCAGCCGCATCATCGGGACCGCGGATGCCGGACTCGGCCACCCGAACCACACCCGGCGGCATGAGCGGGGCCAGCCGCACCGCCCTGCTCTGATCGACTTCGAAGGTCACCAGATCGCGCTGGTTCACGCCCACGAGCGTCGCACCGATGGCGACGGCGCGGTGAAGCTCGGCTTCGTCGTGGATCTCCACCAACGCATCGAGGCCGAGGGAAAACGCCAGAGAGTGCAGCTGGGCCAGCTCGGCATCGTCGAGGGCGGCGGCAATCAGCAGAACGGCGTCGGCGCCCATCAGGCGAGCGTCGATCACGTCGCGGGGATCGACGGTGAAGTCCTTGCGGAGCACCGGCAGGGCGACGGCCGAACGCGCGGCCCGCAGGTCCGCTGACGATCCTCCGAAGTGCGGCTCGTCGGTGAGAACCGACAGACACGATGCGCCACCGCTCGCATACGCCTGCGCGAGGGCGGCAGGGTCGAGGTCGGCCATCAGCGCACCCTTGCTCGGTGACCGCCGCTTGACCTCGGCGATCACGGCCAGCCCGTGGGTCTCGGCCAGGCGCCGACCGAACCCCCTCGTCGACTCCATCGCAGCCGCCTCGGCGAGCAGCCCCTCGACCGGACGCGTGTCGGCGGCCGCCCGACGCCGATGATGATCGAGGATGCGATCGAGATAGGTCGCCACGGGTCGAAGGTACCCCGTGGCTCAATCGAGCCTCGGGTCGCGGTGACTGCGTGCAAGCGCCACCAGGGGGACGATCACGAAGCCGACCACACCGAGACACGCCGCCACGGCGCTCGCGGCGATCAGGATCTTGGCGTTCAGGAGCAGGGCGCCGCCCAGCAGCACGGCGGCGAACAGTATGAGGAGAAGTGGCGCCATGGCGAGCAGAGGCGGAATGCTGCGCGAGCCCTCGATGGGCGTGTCGTCGAAGTCGATGATCTCGAAATCGGGTCCGTCGTCGTACGGGTGCCATGCGTCGTGGGTGCGCCCGGCAGCGGCACCTCGACCGTTCCGGGTCCTCGTGCCGTTCAGGGTGCTGTCGTACCGCTGGCGGCGGCCCGTGTCGCCGAGGACCCGCCACGCCTCGTTCACCTTCTGCATGGTCGATTCGGCCACCCGACGCCGTCCGGGCGAGTCGTTCACGTGATAGTCGGGATGATGCAAGCGAGCCAACGCCAGGTACGCCTGGCGCAGTTCGCGCGCCGAGGCATCGGGACGACAGCCGAGCGTGTCGTAGTGCGTTTCGCGCGTGGTCACTACACGGATGCTAAGGGACGAGCTCGACCGGAGCCCGCTCCTCCACCTCGGCCCGACCGGGGACCTCGACCGCTCGCTTCACGTAGGCCAGGGCGATCGGCTCGGTGGCCGACGCCGAGGTGATCACGCCGGCGGCGTCGCCGGCGACGGTGAGTCGATCGCCCGCCGTCAGGCGGACCGGCGGCTCGGCGTGCACCCGCACCAGGCGAGTCGGAGTGTTGCTGCCTCGACTCTCGATCCGGGCCACGAGCTCCTGGCCCGTGTAACAGCCCTTGGTGAAGCTCACCGACTGGTCGACGATGCCGGCGGCCGCGGGGATGGTCGACGAGTCGAGCTCGGCACCCATGGCCGGCCAGCGGGCGGCAATCCGCAGCGTCTCGTAGTGGTCGGCGTCGATCGACGGTTGCGCGACCACGTCGGGCCCGACCACGTCGGTGCCCTCGATGCCGCTCCATCCGGCCGGAGCCACGATCGGGGCATCGGCGGCGACCGAGGCCGCGCCCGGGCCCCGCCAGGCGACGCCGGGCCAGGTCTGGAGGGTGAGCTCGCACTTGGTGCGAAGCTTGAAACGGGTGAGGCGGGTGATCACGGCCTCGCCCCATCCCGAATCGACGTCGAGTAGGAATCGATCATCGGAGGACCGCGTGACTCGCAGCAGCGCGACGACCTTGCCCTGTGGTTCGAGCAGCAGCGACCACGCCGACTCACCGACGCCGAGGCCGGCGATGTCCTGGCTGAGCTGACCGTGGAGGTAGGCCGCCGTCTCGGGGCCTTCGGCGATGACGACATCGCGTTCGATCGCAGCACTCTGAAGCTCGGTCATGGGGTTTCCGCCTCCCGGCGTCGCGCCGTCATTGCTCGAGCGGCGGCCACTGCCGACAGTAGCGCCCTGGCCTTGTTGTGACACTCGTCGTACTCGTGCTCGGGAACACTGTCGGCGACGATGCCCGCCCCCGCCTGTACCGAGGCCGTCGTACCGTTCACCACCATCGTACGGATGGCGATGGCGGTGTCGATGTTGCCCGAGAAGTCGAGGTAGCCGACCACGCCGGCGTACGGGCCACGTTTGACCGGTTCGAGCTCGTCGATGATCTGCATGGCCCGCACCTTGGGTGCGCCCGAGACCGTGCCGGCGGGCAGGGTCGCCCGCAGGACGTCGATGGGCGACTTGTCGGCGCGCAGCTCGGCCCGACACCTGCGACGTCAGGTGCATGACGTGGCTGTAGCGCTCGAGGCTCATGAGCTCGTCGACGACGACCGAGCCGAACTCGACCACCCGGCCGATGTCGTTGCGGGCGAGATCGACGAGCATGACGTGCTCGGCCCGCTCCTTCGGGTGCTCGACGCAGCTCGGCACCCAGGCGACGATCCTCCTCGTCGGTTGCCCCGCGGCGGCGGGTACCGGCGATCGGGCGGGAGATGACCCGGTCGTCGAGGAGCTGCACCATGGGCTCGGGCGAGGACCCGACGAGCGTGACCTCGGGATGGCGGTGGAAGTACATGTACGGACTGGGATTCACCTGGCGCAGCACCCGGTACAGGTCGAAGGGGTCGGCCTCGAGCTCGAAGTCGATGCGCTGGGCGAGCACCACCTGGAAGATGTCGCCGGCCCGGATGTACTCCTTGGCCGCATCGACTGCTCGGCAGTACTGCGAGCGCGACATCGACGACGAGACCTCGGGCAACGGGTCGTCGGGCGACGGGGGCTCGAGGAACGGTTCGGCGATGGGACGGGCACCGTCGGAGGCAAGGGTCGCGAGGCGCTCGAGCGCCCCGTCGTAGAGCGATTCGAGTTGCGCGTCCGATGCCCCCGGCGGAATGACGACGTTGTCGATGAGGCTGACGCGCTGGCGCCAGTGATCGAAGACGGCGAGCTGACCGATCACCGAGAGGACGGCGTCGGGCAACCCCTGATCATCGGGCGGCCCATCGGGCAGGTGCTCGACCTCGCGAACGACGTCGTATCCCAGGTAACCCATGAGCCCGCCGTGGAGAGGCGGGAGGTCGGCCAGCGCCGGGGATCGATAGCGCTCGAGCATCGACTCGAGCGCGGCCAGGATTCCCCGATCGAGGGGAACGTCGGGATGGAGCTCACCCTCGAGTGCGACCGTGGCGCCCCTGGCCGTCAAGGTGGCCAGTGGCTTGCGGCCGATGAACGAGAACCGACTCCAGCGCTCGCCGTTCTCCACGGACTCCAGAAGGAAACCGGCGTCGTCGCCGACGATGCGGGCGAAGGCCGCAACCGGCGTGGTGAGATCGGCCACCAGCTCGCGCCACACCGGCACCACCGTGTAGTCCCTCGCCAGGGCGCGGAACTCGGCGCAGGTCGGTTGCGGCACGATGATCTACAGGTAGAGACCGGTGCCGGCCTCTTCGAGCCGCTCGGCCGCGAGCGCGTGGACGTCGCGTTCGCGCAGGATGATGAATTCCTCGCCGCGAACCTCGACCTCGTACCGGTCCTCGGGATTGAACAGCACCTGATCGCCGATCTCCATGGTGCGCACGTTCGGTCCGGCGGCGACCACCTCGGCCCATGCCAGTCGCTTGCTCACCTGTGCGGTGGCCGGGATGAGGATTCCACCCGAGGAGCGACGTTCGCCTTCGGCGTCGCCGAGGCGCACCAGGATGCGATCGTTCAGCATCTTGATGGGCAGTTTGTCGTCGCTCACGAATCGAACCGTAGCGGTTCGTCGTCGGCGGGCCGCACCGTGATCCCCCGTGCGGCCAGGTGGCGCTTGGCGTCGGCGACGGTGTGCTCGCGGAAGTGGAAGATCGACGCCGCGAGCACCGCATCGGCATGGCCCTCCGTGACCCCGTCGACCAGATGGTCGAGGGTGCCCACACCGCCGGAGGCGATGATCGGGATGTTGGTCGCCGCGCTGATCGCCCGGGTGAGCTCGGTGTCGAAGCCATCGCGGGTGCCGTCGCGATCCATCGAGGTCAGGAGGATCTCGCCGGCGCCGAGCTGCTCGACGCTCTGGGCCCACTCGATGGCGTCGAGACCGGTGGGTGTGCGGCCGCCGTGGGTGAAGACCTCGAAACCACCGTCGGCCCTGCGCCGGGCGTCGATGGCCACGGTGGCGCACTGCGAGCCGAACTCGGCCGCGATCTCCGCCACGAGCTCGGGGCGCTCGACGGCCGCCGTGTTCACCGAGACCTTGTCGGCGCCGGCCCGGAGGAGCCGTCTGGCGTCGTCGACGGTGCGAATGCCTCCGCCGATGGTGAAGGGAATGAACACCTCTTCGGCGGTGCGGCGAACCACGTCGATTATGGTGTCGCGGCGATCCGACGACGCGGTGATGTCGAGGAAGACCAGCTCGTCTGCGCCCTCTGCGTCGTACCGAGCGGCGAGCTCGACGGGATCACCGGCGTCGACGAGATCGACGAAGTTGACGCCCTTCACCACTCGACCGGCATCGACGTCGAGGCAGGGGATCACGCGGATGGCGCGAACGGTCATGACCCGCCTCTCGCCGCCGGGAGGTCACGGAGCACGTGCATGCCCTGGCGCACGGTGAAGGCACCGTCGTAGATGGCTCGTCCGGCGATCACGCCGGCCAGTCGACGCCCGCTCACCTCCAGTTGCGCCAGCGCGACCAGATCGGCCAACGACCCGACCCCACCGCTCGCTACGACGGGGATCGCGGTCTGGGCGAGCAGGGCCTGCAGGCCGTCGATGTCGGGTCCGGCAAGGGTGCCGTCGCGCTCGATCTCGGTGACGATGACCGCCTCGACTCCGGCTTCGGCGAAGTCGTTGGCCACCTCGGCCACTCGCCGACCGCTGCTCTGCACCCAGCCTCGGATGGCGACGTCGCCCTGACGGGCGTCGAGGCCAACGGCGACCCGGCCTCCTGCGGCAATGATGTCACGCACCAGTTGTGGCTCTTCGAGGGCGGCGGTCCCGATGACCAGTCGATCGACTCCGACGGCGAACAGCGCGTCGGCGGCAGTACGAGACCGAACCCCTCCGCCCGCCTGGACCGGCACGTCGACCGCCGCGGCGATGGCGGCGATGACGCTGTGGTTGACTGCCTCTCCGGTACGAGCGGCATCGAGGTCGACCACGTGAATCCACGAGGCACCCTCTGCGGCGAAGGTGACGGCCTGGGCCACGGGATCGTCGCCGTACACCGTCTCGGCGTCGAAGTCGCCCTTGTAGAGGCGAACACATCGACCGCCCCGAAGGTCGATCGCGGGGAACAGCTCGAAGGTCATGCGGGCGCCGGCGTGAGACTGGTGACGAAGTTCGCGAGCAACGCCAGCCCGTTGACGCCGGATTTCTCCGGATGGAACTGCGTGGCGAACACGTTTCGACGCGAGACGGCGGCGGTGACCGCGCCGCCGTAGTCGCAGACGGCGACCACGTCGTCGGTGGCCTCGGCGGCATACGAGTGCACGAAGTACATCCAGGCGCCATCGAGCCCGTCGAGGATCGGGGTGTTCCGGACGACACGCAGGGGGTTCCATTGCATCTGGGGGCGCCGCACGGTGTCGGGCAGCAGGTGGATGTGACCGGGCAGCACGCCGAGGCCCGGAACTCCCGTGTTCTCGTCGGATCCCTCGTACAGCATCTGCATTCCGACGCAGATGCCGAGGAACGGTCGGCCCGATTCGATCGACTCGACCGCGATGTCGGCGAGACCAGTGCCGCGCAGGGCGTCCATGCACGCGGCGAAGGCTCCGACACCGGGCATGACCACGGCGTCGGCGGCGGCAATGAGACCATGGTCGGCGGTGAGGCGGGCATCGGCGCCGGCTCGCTGGAGGCCCTTTTCGGCCGACCGGAGATTCCCGATGCCGTAGTCGAGGACGGCGACGAGCGGACGGTCGTCGCTCACAGGGTGCCCTTGGTCGAGGGCACCGACCCCCCGGGATTCTCGACGCGAACTGCGTCACGGAGCGCCCGGGCCACCGCCTTGCACGAGGCCTCGATGATGTGATGAGTGTTCTTGCCGCGTATGAGACTCAAGTGAAGGGTGAGCCCGGCCGCATCGGCGACTGCCCGCCAGAACTCCTCCATCAACTGCGGATCGAAGGGCGGGTCGCCCAGGATCTTCTGCCCCGGCGGGTCGATGTCGTACACGAGGAAGGGACGCCCGGACAGGTCGAGTACGCAGTCGACGGCGGCCTCGTCGAGGGGCACGCGGATCGAGGCGAACCGGCGGACGCCGGCTTTGTCGCCCAGTGCCTCCTTCAGCGCCGCCCCGAGCAGGATGCCGGTGTCCTCGACGGTGTGATGGGCGTCGATCTCGATGTCGCCCTCGGCCTGCACCTCCAGGTCGAAGCCGCCGTGCTTGCCGATCTGAGCGAGCATGTGATCGAAGAAGGGCAATCCGGTGGCGACCTCGACCGTGCCGGAACCGTCGAGGTCGAGGCTGATGGAGATCGAGGTCTCCTTGGTGACACGTGAACGGGTGGCACGGCGGGTGGTGGTCACAGGATCTCCTCGAGGGCGGCGAGTAGGCGGTCGTTCTCTTCGGGAGCCCCGACGGTGATGCGCAGACAGTCGTCGAGGCGGGGCCACGACGAGCAGTTGCGCACGAGCACCGAGGCATCGAGCAGGGCATTCCAGACTTGGTCACCCGACAGCTTCCGGGGCCGGACGAGCACGAAGTTGGCGTCGGAGGGGAACACGTCGAGATCGAATCCGCTGAGGCCCGAGGCGAGTCGGCCCCGCTCCTCCACGAGGAGGGCGACGCGCTGGCGCATGGCCGGCTCGAAGCGAAGGGCGACAACGCCGGCGGCCTGGCTCATGGTGTCGAGGTGGTACGGCAGGACCACCTTCTCGAGCTCGGACACGAGCCACGATGGGCCGATGAGGTAGCCGAGGCGGGCCGCCGCCATGGCCCAGGTCTTGGAGTAGGTGCGGGTGACGACCAGCGAACGGTCGTCGTGCACCAGCTCGATGGCCGAGCGTGGAGCGAACTGACCGTACGCCTCGTCGACAACGACGAGGCCGCCGTACCCGTCGGTGGCGTCGAGCGCGGCGAGCACTGTCTCGGGCGGATCGACGGTGCCCGTGGGGTTGTTGGGCGAGCACAGGAACACGACTGCGGGCTGGTGTTCGGCCACCAGTCGGTGGAGGAGGTCGACATCGATGCCGAAGTCGTCGCGACGATCCCCCTCGATCACCGCCGTACCGGTGGTCCGTGCGATCTGGCCGTGCATGGCGTAGGTGGGCTCGAAGGTGAGCGCCGCCCGTCCGGCACCGCCGTAGGCGAGGAGAATCGTCTGCAGCACCTCGTTGGAGCCGTTGGCGGCCAGAACCATCGAGGCGTCGACACCGTGGTGTTCGGCTATGGCCCCACGCAGGGCCGTGGCCCCACGATCGGGATAGCGATGCCACTGGATCCGGGCGATCTCGGCCACGAGCTCCTCGGTGAACTCGGGCGGAGGGGGCAGCGGCGACTCGTTGGTGTTGAGCCGGACGTCGACCTCGACCTGCGGCGAGTGGTAGCCGGGCACCATGGCAAGATCGGCGCGAACCCGGGCGCGGGTCATGGTCGCCGCATCCGAACGCTCTCGGCGTGCGTGGAGAAGCCCTCCGCCTCGGCCAGG
>CAWBCM010000016.1:0-23190 GCA_963787285.1 uncultured Acidimicrobiales bacterium
ATGAAGTCCCTGGCAGCGGGACGCAAGGTCGAGGCCGCGACGCAGCCGCCCTCCGCAATCGCCCGCTGGCGTCATGTCATCTGGGTCTTGGAACGACTTGCTCAAGAGCCTGGATCAAACGGGGTTCCCGGCTCGATGCGACGCGTTTGCGAAGGAAATCATGGACTTGGTGGCGCAGGACGGCGACGTTGCGATTTATATGTCGGTGCGTCAGGAGTCCTCGCGTTTCAGGACCTATGGGCTCACGCACTCGTTGCAAGCGGCTGCCCTGTGCCAGATGGTCGCGACCCGTCTCGGATGGCCAGCGCCGCGCATATTCAGCGTGGTGCGAGCTGCGTTGACGATGAATCTCAGCATTGTCGAATTGCAAGGGGATTTGCCGTATACGGACGCTTGCCGCAGGAGCAAAGAGACAAATTGCGCCTGCACCCCGAACAGGCCAGGTTCGACATCGCCGCTTCAAAGGTAATATCGCCATCCATATATAACTTCGCGAGTACTGACTCAAGAGTTTGCATCGATTCTTTACCACCCGTTTGGATAAAGCCATACATTTGGGCGGTTTTACCTTCACGAATCAGGTTGGAAATCGCAGGTGTAACCACCATAATTTCCTGTGCCATCACCCGTCCAAATTGCCCAGGTTGAGGATTATGACGAGATACAAGGGTTTGACTCAATACAGCGACAAGGGAGTTAGAAAGCTGGACGCGAATTTGTCCCTGCTGCTCTGGCGGAAATACATCCACCATGCGATCGACGGTCTGAGAAGCCGAACTAGTGTGCAATGTACCAAATACCAAGTGACCTGTTTCGGCGGCGGATACGGCTAACTGAATCGTTTCTAAGTCCCGCATTTCCCCTACAAGGATTACATCTGGATCTTCCCGCAAAGCCGCTTTTAGGGCATTCGCAAAGGTCTTGGTATCTTCACCCACTTGACGCTGGTGAATTACGCTTTTTACAGATTCATACACGAACTCAATCGGATCTTCAACGGTGAGAATATGTTCAGCGCGGGTTTTGTTGATCGTTTGGATCATTGCCGCTAAGGTTGTCGTTTTCCCTGAACCTGTTGGACCAGTGACTAGCACTAATCCACGCGGCTTTTCACTAAGTTCACGCACAATTGGCGGTAGGTTGAGATCGTCCATATCAGGAATTTTGGAAGATAGCGCCCGCAAGCAAGCGGCGTAGGTTCCGCGATCTTTATAAACATTGACCCTAAATCTGGCTAATCCCTTAACCCCATAGGAGCAGTCTAATTCCCAGTTTTGTTGAGGGGTTTAATCCGGTTCAGGCAAGAATGATGTTTGTCTTAACCCGGATGATGCTTGGCGGCTGTCCGGGTTTGTCATTTTGTCACCTCGCCATTCAACAAGGCACGGATTGCAGCAACCGGCCACGCAAGGCGGCCAGATATACGCACCGGGCGAAGTGCGCCATTTTCAAGGCACGCCCACGCCCGCAAGGTTTGCGGCTGTTCGTTCAGGTAGTGCGCAGCGTCAGCGGTTGGAACCGTGGGGCGCGTTACTTGCTCCAGTGGCGGGAATTGATTCGTGAGTGTTTGCATTTTGAACCACCTTTAGCGTGCGCCTTTGTTGATATGATTGAAGTTTTCACGAACAGCACGACGGGTGGGTGGTCGTCGATGGTGCCGCGGTTCTTGGCCAATGAGCGAAGACGTTGCCGGCTGAACCTGTCGACGAAGGTGGGAATGTGGGTGAGGACCTTGGCCCGTGAAGCGAGGTGCTGGTACGAGTCCTCGACGTAGTGCTCGATGGTCTCGTGGGTGAACTCGTCGCCGAACTCGCTCTCGAGACGCCGAACGATGCCGTGGAGCAGCAGTGAATGCTGCGCTTCCATGTTGGTCGGGTCGACACCCATCTCTCGGTCTCCTCGCGTTGTCACCGAGGTCAGCGTCGCCGCCGCGCCGTCGGCCCGGTAGGGGCCAAAGCCCCTTCAGGCCGTCGCCCGACCACAAGAGGTTGCCGCGCCGTATGGCGATGCCGTCGTTGCCCAATCCCTGGAAGGGGAGCCTGCCGGGATCGACCGCGCGTCGGCTCAGAGCTCGTCGCGCAGGTACCGGGCCAGATCGGTGGTGGTCACGATGCCGGCCAGCTTGCCTCGTTCGTCGACGACGACGACCGAGTGGTACGAGCCGTCGGAGAGCATGGCGGCGGCGTCGCGGACGGTAGCGGTGAGCGGCAGAGTGCGGAGGTCGACACTCATGGCATCGTCGATCGTGAACTGGTGGTCGAGATAGGTGCTCAACGAACGCTCGTCGACTCCGTCGACGTCGTACACCAACCGCAGGATGTCGGAGTTGGACAAGACGCCCACCGCTTCGTCGTTCTCGGTGACGACGAGATGATGGAAGGGAGCACGGCGGAGTAGCAGGTACGCCTCGGAGATGGGTTCGTCGCGCTCGATGGTGGACGGGTCGGGGGTCATCACTGCCTTGATGCCATCGCGGTTCTTCATGGCCGCAGGGTACGACGCCTTTGCGGCGGCGACCAAGGTCGGAAGTCATCTCTGCCGACGCAACCCCCGCCGGCTGGTCTGGTCATCACGACTGGTAGCGTCCGAAGTGGTTGCCTCGACGGGCCAATTGTGGCGGCCATCGGAGAAACGAATGGCGTACCGAATCGATCCGCGCAACGACCTCGGCTCGGAGATCCGTCGTGTGGCGGCCGAACGGCTCGATCTCGCCCTTTCCGAGCTCGAGGGGATCGCCGAAGCCGACGCTGCGGCCATCGAGGCGTCGGTGCACTCGGTGCGCAAGCACTGCAAGGCGCTGCGTAGCCTGGCCCGCCTGGTGCGCCCCGCCCTCGGCAAGGAGTTCCGTCGGTTCAACACCACCGTGGCAGAGGCGGGCAGAGAGCTGTCGTCGATTCGCGACGCTCATGCCGTGCTCGGGACCTTCGACGACCTCCATCAGCTGCGGGCCGAGCACGACCTGCTCGATCTCCGCTCGGCGCAGGCCGCCATGGCCGAACGGGCCACCCGGTCGATCCAAGGCGGCGATCCGCGAATCGTCACCGCACGCGAACTGCTGAAGAAGGCGAGACGACGGATCGACCGATGGGACGTGCCCGACAGCTTCGACCCGATCGGCGGAGGACTCGGTCGAACCTACGCCCGCGGCAGACGAGCCCGCCGCGCGGCGCTCGACGAGACAACCGACATCGCCATACACGAGTGGCGCAAGGCCGAGAAGAACCTGTGGCACCAGATGCGGCTGCTGGCACCGACGGCCCCGAGCGTCATCGGGCCGCTCGTCGACCGGCTCGACGACCTGGCCGAGGCCCTCGGCGACGACCACGACCTCGCCGTTCTGATCGGACGCCTCGAGTCCGACCCCGAACGCTTCGGCGGCACGTTCGCCACGAAACAGGCGATCGATCTGGCCAGGAAAGAACAGCTCGACCTCCGGGAACGGGCCTTCCGGCTCGGGGCGACGGTGTACGCCGAGTCGCCGAAGGCCTTCGTTGCCCGGATGCGCACCTACTGGGACAACGCTCGCCGTCTCGGCCCCGAGCGTCGCACCGGCGGTATCGCCGAACTGGCCGCCGCCGCGTCGGAATCGGAGCGCCAGGCGGCCGTCATGCACGGCCACGGCGCCGGGGACATCCTCGAACGAGAACGCAAGTTCCTGGTGGCCGAGCTGCCCGAGCTGCCCGACGCCGGCACCGAGTACCGCCAGGGCTACATCGCCATCGATCGCTCGGTGTCGGTTCGAGTGCGCGACGCCGGCGCCAAGGGGTGCACGCTCAACCTCAAGGGGGGCACGGGCGGCGTGCGAGTCGAGCTCGAATGGCCCATCGACCGCCCGCAGTTCGACGCCCTCTGGGAACGCACCGAGGAGCGGCGGGTACGCAAGACCCGCCACCAGGTGCCCTTCGGTGGGCAGATCGCCGAGGTCGACGTGTTCGCCGATCATCTCGACGGGCTGACGATGGTGGAGGTGGAGTTCGACAGCGACGAGTCGATGGCGGCGTTCGAGCCACCGCCGTGGTTCGGCCGCGAGGTCACCGACGACCCCCGCTACAGCAATGCGGTGATGGCCGTCGACGGCCTCGATCCGGACCTGTTCGTCTGACCTGGTCGGCGGTTCAACCGCCGATGACGGCCTGGATCTCGGTGACCGTCACCGGTGTCGGCGGCGAGGCGGTGGTGGTCACCCCAAGGGTGCCCGTTGTCGCCGGCAGCCACTGGGCGAGAGGGCCGCTGGCTTCCCAGACGAACTCCCAGTCGGATTCGGCGTACACGTCGAAGGTTCCCGCGCTCGTCCTGCTCGACGGATGGTCGTAGAGGTGCCGGCAGTCGGTGGCCGTGTCGTCCATGCCCGGTTGCCATACGAGCCCCGGCCCCTGACAGCTCACCGTGGTGTCGTGGCCCACGATGTCGCCGTCACCGGGATGGAAGCGAAGGTCTTGGGGGATGGCCGTGAGGGTGACGGTGAGACCGGCCGGGTCGCTGGCAGTGTCGGCCAGCGATTGGTAGCTGGCGGGGTCGACCCAGAACCACGTCCACACCCCGACGAGATGGGTGGCATCGACGGGCGGGCTCGCCGCGATCTCCGGGGTGGGGGCGACGACCCGAACCGCCAGCTGGGCGAGCAAGTCGTCGCGGGCGGCGGCCGCATCGGCCGCAGGGTCGTTCACCTGGATCGGCAGGTAGTCCCACTGGGAGACGATGGTTCCGCTGGCGTCGAAGCACAGCACCACGTTGTACTCCCACTCGATCCCCTGCTCATCGAAGCCGTAGACCTCCGGATGCAGCACCACGTAGGCCCCCTGCTCCCAGTACTGCCCCGGGCAGTTGTAGTACCCGACCCACGTCGAGTACGGAGTCCCACCGCCCGACCCCCCGCCAGGCCCGCCCCCGCCACCACCACCGCCATCACCGTCATCGCAGTGATGACGACTTGCCGCCATTCCGTCCCAGCTCCCGCCATCGCATGCACATCGCGCCGAGCCAGCGCACGATCGCGCGGCGCCTCACGAGCGCCAGTGCAGACGACAGCAAGGCGCAGAGCCTCATACCGCCGGCAAGCCCAGTCGTCTGTGGGTGCGAAGTCGCACTCGAAATCCGTTCTGGACCTTGCATTCACTAGCCTTCCATGACCCTCCTCGAGCTCATTCGACCGTGGACCATGTCCGTCTGCCCAGGTCTCGATGGCGGAATCAAGCTCATCGAGACGCTCGCCCGTGGTGAGGTCGAAGGCGCCTCGATCTGGGTCTGCCTCGTGGCAGTCCAGGATCACCAACTCGGTCTGCTGACGGACCCGACAACTTCGGGGTGACGTCGTCGGTCGTCCCCTGAACGACCCAACCCTTCGTCCAGCCGCCTGAGCAAGAAGGCCAGCGATGACGCTCCAACTGGTGACCGGTTATTGTTCGCGAGCAAGCAGGGCCGTCCGGGTCGGCTGGGTCCCAGAAGACGGGCACGGCATCCAGGTAGGCCTCGTAGCCGGCTATGGCTGCGTCGGCGAGCTCGGCGGGGACGCAGGGGTCGAAGTTGCTCACGCGGTCGGCGGCGGTGACGGTCCATGCTCCGTCGACCTGTTCGACGGTGCCGGCCCACCACACTCCCCCACCCTCGTTGCCGAAACCGGGCGAGAAGAACATGCAGTCGTTCACGGCGAAGGCATCCCCGGTGGCCTCGAGCACCGGAAAGGTCTCGACGTCGCGATCGGTGGACCCCCACGGGAACGAGCGCACCTGGTCGATGGCGCGCTGTGATCCCCAGGCGAGGGCTGCAGCGAGCCCGTCGGTGTCGTCGTCGGGCACCGCGACCGCTTCCCAGAAGCTGCGCCAGGCTGCTTCGGCCGCCTCGGGGTCGGAGGGAACCGGTGTGGGCTCGGGCAACGCCGTGGCGGTCGGATCTTCGACCGGTTCGACGGTGGGAGTCGGCTCGAGGGCAACCGGCGTCGCCGTGGCCTCGGGCGTCGCCTCGTCCCCGCCGCCGCTGCACGCAGCCGCCAGCACCACGATGGCTGCCACAACCCCGAGTCTTCGCACGATCACTTGGTTCGTTGGCCTCGTCGACGGGGGAACGCGGGCTCCGTTCCCGAAGCACATTTCATACCATTTCGATACCTGTCAGCGCAAGACTGGCCCGGGACGAGGGATCACACCGGAACCGGCACCGGCGCGAGGCCCGTGTGCCGATCGGCGAACTGCAACTGCGTACCGGAGCGGCTGAGGAGCGACCGGAGCCAGAAGAAGGCGACGATGAAGGTGACGCTGGTGGTCGCGGGCCCGAGTACCGACTTCACCATCACGAACGTCGTCGGCGAGTGCGTGAGCAGCAACCAGAGCGTGATGGCGAAGTTGACCATGCTGGTGAAGGCCCACCACAGCGACACGTCGCGAAAGAATCGACGCATCACCGGGTTGGCCCGGGTGGCGTCGTCGAGGGGGCAGAAGTCGAGCGTGAGGCGTTCGACCAGGGGTCGCCCGATCAGGGCCGACACGAAGAAGGCCAGCCCGACCAGACAGGTGGCAATGGTGGGCTGGAGGAAGTAGACGACGACGCTTCCCGTGGCGAGGGCAGCGATGGTTCGAGCCAACAGCGCCAGCGTGGTCAGCCACAGCAGGCCCGAGATCGGCTTCTTGCGTACGATCCGGAAACCCATGGCGGCCAGGGCGAAGGCCAGCGCGCCCAGCAGCGCGGGCTGGGTGCCGGCGATCTGGAGCACGACGATGAACAATGCCGCCGGGATGAGCTTGCCCTCGAGCACGTTGGGAACGGCGTGGCGGAGCACGTTGCGCCAGTGGGGCACGACCAGTGTTTCGGAAAGGTGCACGAGTCTCCAGGGGGATGGCACGGAAGCTTGCAGCCTACGGGCCGCCGAGCGTCGGCAGCACGCGGGTGTCCGATCGGCGATGACGCCTCTGACTTGAGACGCGATCGCAGGTTTGACCTTCGACCCTTTCCCCACCCCCTGGATCGTGAGATCGTGGAGCGATGAGAACGGCGTTGCCGCGGCCGTCGCACGATGCGACGCCGGTGCCGGTTTCTCGCGAGGGACGTGTCGTCCGTGAGGTCGCCATCCTGAGCGCCGGCGCTGTCGGGTACTTCGGCGGCCGTCTGGTGGTCGAGGGATCCCGGAGTACCGCCTTGCGCAATGCGGAACGCCTGCTCGAGATCGAGCACGATCTCGGGTTCGACATCGAACGCGAGCTGCAGGAGTTCACGGTCGACAACGACCTGCTGCGCTTTCTCGGTAACGCCAGCTATGTGTGGTTGCACTGGCCGTTGCTGATCGCCGTGTTGTGGTTCCTGTTCCACCGTGGCCACGGGCAGTACCGGCAGCTGCGCAATGCGATGTTCCTGTCCGGGGCGATCGGCCTTCTCTTCTTCGCCCTCTTGCCGATGGCACCGCCGCGCTTCATGCCCGGCTTCGAGGGAACCGTGAGCGATGCCGCCCGTCGCCACTACCTTTCGTACCCGTTGAGCTGGACCAACCCCTATGCGGCCTTCCCCAGCTTCCATGCCGGGTGGACGCTGATCGCGTGCATGGCGCTGTCGTCGACCATGCGTACCCAGCTCACCAGGGTGATCTCGCTGGTTCCGGGCGCGCTCGTGATGGTGGCGGTGATCTCCACCGGCAATCACTACGTACTCGACACGCTCACCGGCACCGCCATCGCCCTTGCGGCCTACGCCTGGTTCACGGGTCATTCGACCGGCCAGGATGTGCGTGACAGGCAGCGTGGTTGAGGTTTACGGTCGACACCGACCCATCAGGTAGGAGGTCTCGGCATCGTGCGAGCCAGTCGCCGTCTGAGCGTGCGCCGAAGAGCTTTCCTCCTCTTTTCCTCGGTCCTCGTCACCGCACTGATCACCGCCGCCATTGCGGTTCCAGCCCTCGGGGTGGGCCAGGCCGACGACAAGGCGTTCTCCGACGGCCACTGGAGCGGCACGGTGCACTACCGCACCAAACTCACCGGCGAGGGAATCGATGCGAACTCACTGGCGTCGGGAGGCTTCGACGTCACCTGGGCGGCGGGGAGCCCCACCGGCAACTTCTTCGCCGATGGCTCGGCCGACTCCACCATCGACGCCGATACCACGGGCTCGTTCCAAGTCTCCTACGCCGGCCAGTTCGCCGGCACCCCGGTTGCGCCAACGGTTCAGGGAGCAGGCTTGACCATCTTCGGTCAGGTCACCACGCAGGGTCTGACAGTTCCGATCGACCTCACCCTCGGCCCGGGCGAGCTGGGCACGCTCAGCCTCGACATCCGTTCCGCGAGCTGCGTCTCGGTGAGCGGCGACTTCGCTTCGGCCATCGCCGCCGCCAACGACATTCTCGGCGGCAGCGCAACCCTCACCGCCCAGTTCGCGATGTGGAGCGCGATCCGGACCGGTGACGGCGCCAGTCTCACCGAGGTCCAGAATTCCACGCTGAACGATCTGTTGACCGCGGCCGACGAGTTCGAGCTCGCGGCGGCCGCCGGCACGTTCGACTCGGCGAAGCTGTTCGACCTGTTGCACCAAGCCGAGCAGTTCACGTACTCACTCGAACGCAACGAGGACTGCGGGCGGGCATCGCCAGGGTCGTACAACACGGTGCTCAGCGGCATGATCGTCCGCATAGTCGAGGCGATGATCGGCAACGCCGGCGTCTTCGACGCGTTCGACTGGCAGGCCGCGGTGCTCGCGGCGGTGGCCGCCGGCGTCCTCGGTACCGGGAGCGGAGCGTCGGGCACGGCACTGGGGGCGCAGCTCACACCGATCCTGCAGGGTGTGCTCGATGTGGCCAAGACCGACGCCAATGCCGCCGACATGTTCGCCATCGCCTTGGCCGCCAAGGCGATGGGAGCCACCGATCTGTACAACGAGGCGTTCGCCGCCTACAAGGCGGCGTCGTGATCGGCCGACGGCGGCCCTCATTGTGGATATCGGTGGTGATCGCGCTCGTGCTGACGACCACCGCGGCGTGCGGTGGCAGTGACGAGCCCGATGGCGCCCCGGTCGATACGGCGGCCGATCCCACGTCCGCCGAGCCGACGACCGACGACGCCCCGGTCGAAACCGCACCTGAGGTCACCGCCGGCGAGCTCGACGGTGTGGCGGACGTGAGCGCCATCACCATCACCACCCCGGCCAGCGGAAACGGCGCCAAGCCGCTGCTGGCGTGGGAGCCCGTCGACGGAGCCGCCTCCTATGTCGTCATCCTCCAGACCACCGATGGAAGCGGATACTGGGCATGGACCGGACCCGACACCGAGGTGTGGCTCGGCGGCAGCGACACCGAGCCGGCGCCCGACACCGAGGGGCCGATCCTTTACGAACCGATGATGCTGAGCGTGTACGCGAGCGCGGCCGATGGCACTGCGGCGGGGGCCAGCGAAACGGTCGAGATCGCGCCCTAGCTGCCGGCATCAACCCGGTCGGCGGGGTGCTGTTCGTCCACGACACCGGTGAGGCGAGGCAGCAGGAAGCCGAGGCGCATGATGCCGAGACCGATGGCGAAGAACAGCGCGGCGCGCCAGAGAGCGTCGACCTCGCGGAGATCGACCGTGAGGAGTTTGGCGACCGTGAGGGCGATCACACCGAGGCCGACCGCGCCGAGCTCGGGCACCTTGCGGACCGCTCCGGCCACGAGCACGGCCGTGCCGACGACGGCCCACGAGAGCGAGACCGCGGCCTGGCCCTGGGGCAGGTGGACCAGCACCGAACCCAGCCACACCAGCGTCAGGCCGAGCACCGCCGCGGCGGCCAACTGCTGGGTGGCCCGTTCGCTCGTCAGCCAACCGGCCACGGCGATGGCGACGATGATCGCCAGGTGGCCGACGTCGTCGCCGATGGAGGCGTCGTCGGACCACGCCTCGACCATCTGGACCACGACGAAGACGGCGGAGATGAGCATCAGCGCCGCGGCGTTGATCGACACCCGCAGGCTTCCGCCCAGCGTGCGGCCGAAGACAACCAGCCCCACGCCCTGCACCGCCAGGCCCACGAACACCGCCGTCGTCGAGAGCAGGAACGCCAGACCGATCGACAGGGCAACGCTGGCGCTGACGAGCAGCGAGATGAAGTGCAGCCGGTGGATCCACTGACGTAGCGCCGTCGCCACGATGAACGTGGAGACCGCCACGGCGATGCCCACCGCTCCGATCACGGTGTCGTCCTCGATCTCGAAGACGATCTCGAGCACGGCGAGGGCCCAGGGGGCGACGAACATCACCAGCTGCGTCTCGAGCTTCTGCCAGTCGCTGGTCATGTCGCCGATGCTGGGGAGGCGCACCAGCGAGAGGTAGAGCGGAAGCGCCGCAGTGAGAACGAGAAGCTGTTCGGAGCCCGTGTCGGAATCGCCGGCCAGCGCCATGGCACCGATCAGGCCCAGGCCGTGGGCCAGGAAGCGCAGCCCGAACCACTTCTGTTCGACGGCCAGCGCCACGGCAACGGCAATCGTCACCACGACCCAACCGAGCGTGGCGTGGAACGGGGGTTCGTCGTCGGCGATGACGAGCCAGCCGACCAGGCCGCCGACGAGGGTCACCGCCCCGACCCATTCGGAGGGCACGTGGCGGGCCAGGGCGTACCCGCCCAGACCGATCACCACCGTGCAGGTGAAGGCGACGTTGTCGCTGGTCTGGTCGAGGAACAGGTTCGAGGCCACGGTGGTGAACAGTGCGGCGACGCCGCCCGAGCACAGGGCGTGGGTCCACGGTGGTCGGTCGGGGCGCAGACGCAGGCCCACGACGATGAGTGCCACCGACACACCGACGGCACCGACCAGCTGCAGCTCGGGACCGATCCATCCGCGCCGGATGGCGGTACTGACCGCGAACCCGACGGCCAGGACCACCAGGCCCACGCCACCCCACTTGAGCACGGTCTCGCTCTCGAGGGCGAAGGCCTCGGTTCGCTCGGCCGGTTGCGCGCATCGGTGGCCGGCTGGGCGGACGCAGGAAGGGTGGAACGCGGCGGTGGTGGTGGAGGCGGCGGCATGGCGCCGAGGCTCTGCCGCAGGCGGTCGACTTCGCCCTCGAGGTACGCGACGCGACCCTCGAGTTGCTCCATGCGCACCTCGGAGCCGTCGACCATGGCTCGATCATGACAGCCTGTCACCCGATGCGGAGTGGACCAATGACCTTTCGTGTCCGACCCGGCGGCTCGGGTTCAGTCGCCGGTGTAGTCGATCTCGCCGCCCGGCAGCATGTAGAGCACGAGCGCCGAGCCGTCGGCCACCGTCGGATAGTGCGCCGATTCGGGTTCGTAGACGCACCAGCCCCGCTCGTTGCCGTCGAACTGGGCGCGGTCGTCGACGGGCATCACCATGCAGATCTCGCCGGTGGGGTGACGGTGATGCGGGCCGACCACGTCGGTGAGGGCCACCACATCGACGCTGAGCCCAGCGGTGGTCTCGTCGGGCTCGATCACTCGCCCGAAGCGGCGTCCCTCGGTGCCCTGGTCGCACATCCAGCCTTCGGCGATGGCGTCGTGGCACGCCTTCTCGATGGCGACGAACGTCTCGCCGTCGGAGGGAAAGTGCCGATTCAGGTCGGCGGCCAGCGATTCGTCGAGCTCGCGCCCGGAAACGGTGGCAATGACGGGTTCGAGAAGAGTCTGGAATTCGTCGACGTTCATGAGTGGATCATTGCAGGTCGTCGGTGTCGTCGTCCCAGTAGCCCTCGGGTGCGGGGTCGAGCAGCCACCACAGCAGCAGATAGGCCACCGCCGAACCACCGCCGAACACCAGGAAGGCGATGAAGATGACCCGCATCGAGCGCGGTGTCGACGTCGAAGTAGTGGGCCAAGCCGCTGCACACGCCGGCGATCTTCTGGTCGCTGGTGTCGCGGTAGAGGGTCTGTTCACGTCGGGCCATGGCGGGCCTCCCTTCGGTCCTTCTCGGAGGATTGCACCGGTGCCGCCCGGTGGCCAGGGTCGTTGGGCCCGGGCGGGCTCAGCCGATGGTGTCGGTGAGTCGCTCGGATGGGCTGCGGTTCACCACCAGGCGCAGAACGTCGGGGCGGGAGTAGTGGCCGGCCACGTCGCAGAGGGCCTTGGCCTCGCGCACGGTGTCGAGCGACGCCTCGGCGCTGAGGATCGTCTCCCCCACTGCAGGCCCGGCGATGACGTCGCCGCGGGGGTCGATGATGTAGCTGTCGCCGGTCATCGGGGGCAGGGTGGCGATCACGTCGCGCAGGTCGGGGTCGTCGGTCACGTCGTCGGGGCCGATCATGCCGCCGGCCACGATCACATAGCAGGCGCCCTGGGAGGCGAAGGCCTGGGCGAGGATGCGCTGACGGGTCGACTCGTAGCCGGGGAAGGCGGCCACGTGCACCTGCGTGCCGGCCGCCATCAGCGCGTAGCCGGGCAGCACCATGTTGTGCTCCCAGCAGTTGAGTCCGCTGATGCGGGCGTAGGGCCGTTGGTGGGCCACCAGCCCGGTGCCGTCGCCCTCACCCCAGGTGGTGCGCTCGCCGCTGGTGGGCTTCAGCTTGCGGTGCTTGCCGAGAAGGCTGCCGTCGCTGCCGATGAAGAGCAACGTGGCGTAGACGGTGCCGCCGGTGCGGGCGTCACGCTCGACCACGCCGATCACCACGTCGGTGCCGGCCTCCTTGGCCGCCGCGCACAGTCGGTCGGTCTGGGGGCCGGGCACGTCGATGGCGGCGCCGAGGTACCGGCCGCCGAGCGCCCGCTTGACGGCGATGGGCGCCTCGGCGTTCACCCAGCGGGGGTACCCGGGCAGCCAGGTCTCGCCGAAGGCGGCGAGCGACTGCGCCGGCGTCGCCCGCTTCGGCGATGAGCGCGCACGCCTTGTCGGTCGAGGCGTCGGCGTCGAGGAAGACCGGCGCGGCCTGGATAGCGGCGATGGTGAACGAGCCCATGCCGCGAGTCTGTCAGGCGCAGGCCGACTGCACCGTTCCGCCGCCGGGCACGTACTCGTCCCACTCCGCCTGGGTGAAGTCGCCACCCACGAACTCACAGGCCCGCTCCACCCAACGGGCGGGGTTCAAGGGCAGCCGGAGCAGCTGACCCGAGGACGGCACCCAGAGGGAGTCGGTGCTCTCGTCGTAGTGCAAGGCCTCGTTGAACCTTGCTCCCGTTCCGTCCCAGATCACACCGGCGAACTCCTGTTGCTCCACGTTCCACAGACGAACCGAACCGTCGAAGCCCATCATCGCCAGCAGCTCGCCGTCGCGGGCGAACTCGATGTTCGCCACCCCGCCGATGTCGGGAATGTTGTGCATCTCGCCCGTTGCCGGGTCGATGACGACGGCGCTGTGGGGGCCGATGACCGTGCCCGCCGCGAAGGCGATGCGGCCGGACACATCGTCGAGCGCCGCCAGGTAGAGATTGAAGATGCCCGTATCGATCTCGGAGACCACAGAGCCGGTCGGGTCGTAGTGCCGGAAGGTTCCGTCGCCGAACGTGACGTAGACGCCACCGTCGGGCGCCGGATAGGCGGCCGGCTCGGCTTCGACGTCGAGTCGCAGCGTCACCGCGACCTGGCCCGGCGCAACATTCTCGACCTGCACCTCGAAGCCGCCGTCGGGCCGCAGGAACACGCCGGCCCCAAGATCGAGTTGGTCATCGATCTCGCCTCGGAAGAGCTGGAAGTCAGCGGGCGCCATTGCGACCTGCTCGACGAGTTGCCCCGACTCGAACCGCCCGAGGCGGTAGCCGTCGGGTCCGATGATGATGCCGCCGGTCCCCTCGGCACGGATTGAGACGGGCAAGTAGAACTCCTCCGGCACGCTTTCCACCTCGGCCCGTTCGTTGGTGGCCAAGTCCACCAGCTCGAAACGGCCATTGGTGTCGACCAGCGCTCGGCCCGACCCGATCGCTGCGACGTAGCCATCGGGACCTATCACCGACCCGTTGTTCCACGAGTGCCCCGCTGCCGAAGTCGTAGACCTCGATCTGCCCCGACGCTTCGGTCACGACGAGTGTGTCGTCGGGTCGCACGACAGAACCTCCGCCGAGGAGCTCGATGCTCGGCTCGCCCGTCGGTCCCCGCCGACGGTCGACGATCTCGGCCAGGCCGAGACCGACGACGACGACGCCGCCGTCGGAGCGCAGCCCGAGACCGACGATCTCCGAACCGATGCTGGTCGCCACGTCGGCGACGATCTCGCCCGACTCGACGTCGATGGTGACCACCCGGGCGGTGTCGGTGGCCACGATCAGCTCACCGGCCGCGGTGTCGAACACCATTCGGGCAATCAGCGCCGGCACGTCGATCCGGGAGAGCTCCGTCCCCGTCTCGGCGTCGAGAACGACCACGAAACCACTGTCGTCTCCGCCGCTGCTCCGCATGCCCACGGCGATCATCGCGGCATCAGAGCTCATCGCCGTTGCGACCTGATTCAATGCGCGCACGCCGTCGATGCCCGGCCCGACCTGTTCGCCGGTGGTCGCGTCGATCAGCATCACCGTGGTGGTCTCGTCTCCGGCGACATCCCAGAACCCATTTCCCATGTAGGCGCCCACCTGCGTTGCCATCACGACTCGGTTCGAGGCGAGTGCCTCGTCCAGCAGCGCCATCGGCTGCGCCGGCTCGACCACGGTGTCCCACGGGCCGGCATAGGGGCCGAGCCAGAACCGAGACGAGTCCAGCGAATGGGCGAATCCTCGGTCGGCGTCCTGATCGCCGACCCACTGCGCATCGGGTTCGGGCAGCTCGCCGATGTCGAAGATCTCGCCGGTCACCAGACTGAGGCGAACCGCGCGCCCGTCGATCTGCGACGACTGCGAGAACCCGTCGGCGCTGCCCCAACTGCTCTCACGCTTCGGGGGCCCGCCCGAGTCGTCGACCGGGGGGAAGGGCGGAAAGGTTCTGACCAGGGGGCCGAGCCGGCTCATGGCGGTCAGAACCGCTCCTTCGGTTTCGGGACCGGGTGCCCGCCGGTGGGCTTCGAGGGCGAGGAGCACCGAAACCGTCGGCTCATCGGCTCTGGCCGCCTCGGAGCGGCTGATGAGGGTGGCCACGTTGGCCTGGTCGGCCTTGTCGGCGGCGTCCTGGCGGCTGATGAAGGCGAGAATGCCGGCGAGTGTGGCCACCACGGCGACGATCGCGAAGCCGGTGGTGACGAGGTTGCGGCGCCGACGGCGGGTAGCCCGTTGGTGGTCGTCGCGTCGGGTGCTGTGGTCGAGGTAGGTGGTTTCCTCGGTGGTGAGGGTGAGGTCGGTGGTGGCGGCCCAGGTCTGGAACTGGGCGAGGCGCCCGCCGGTGAGGAGGTAGTCGTCGGCACGATCGTGGTTGGCCCATTCGGTGACCGAGTCGGCGACGCGCCGGTGCAGGAGCAGGTCTTCGCGGGCGGCGACGATCCAGTCGGCCAGGCGGGGCCAGCGGGTGAGCATGGCTTCGTGGGCCACCTCGGCGCTGGGGCTGCGGGTGAGGGGGTCGCGGTCGAAGGTCAGCAGACGGGCATCACCGAACGCAGTGAGGATGACGTTGACCTCGGCGGGGTCGGCGATGGCGTTGAGCTCGGGTAGGCGGGCGCGGCGCCGGGTCGACTCACCCGATGCCTGCACGGTCACCATTCGGAGGAACACCTGCCGCGCCAGCGCCCGTTGCCTCGGGTCGAGCTGGTCGTGGATGGCGTCGGCGCGGGTGCCGAGCGCGCCCAGCACTCCCCCGGTGGCTCGGTAGTGGTCGTGGGTCAACACGTCACTGGTCCGGGCGGCGAACAGCTCGGTGAGCGCGTACTGCAGGAGCGGCAGGCTGCCGGGCGCGTCGGCCACGTCGCTGACGATCTGTTCGACCAGGCCCGTTTCGAAGCCGACGCCAACGGTTTCGGCCGGACGGCGGACCGCCTCGGCCAGATCATCGGCCGACGGTGTCGTGATCGGGAACATCCCTGCGGTGAGCAGCGCACCGAACTCGGGGTGCTGAAGGGGCCGGTCGAAGAAGTCGGCCCGCAGCGTGACCACCACCCGCACGTCGGCCCGGTCGTCGGCCGCCACGGCCACCAGAGCCCGGAGGAACCGGTCGCGGGTCTCGGTGCTGCGAGTGAGCGTGAACACCTCCTCGAACTGATCGATGACCAACAGCAGACGGGTGTCGGCGGGCAACACCCGCTTGATCACCCGAACCAACCCGCGCTCGTCACGCGCGAGCTCGTCCATCAGGCCGCCGGGGTCCTTCACCGCCACACGAGCCAGGGCCGATTCGAGCTCTTCGAACGGATAGCTGCCCGGCAGCATGGCGGTGACCAGCCACTGCTGCGAACCGTCGAGATCGCCCGATCGCACGGCCGGGATGAGGCCCGCTCGCACCAGCGACGACTTCCCGGAACCCGACGGGCCGACCACGGCGACGAGCCGGTGCGCGGCCACCTGGGCGACCAGGTCGGCCACCGCCTGGGTGCGGCCGAAGAAGTCGCCAGAGTCGCTCTCGCTGAACGCCTCCAACCCCTTGTACGGGTTGCGGGTGTCGGTGAAGGCAGGTTCGGCTGCGCTCTCCGCCGAGGCCCCGCCGAGCTGGGTGATCAGCTCGGCGACAGAGGCGAACCGATCGGCGGGATCGGTCGCAGCGGCCTGGGCCGCCACCGCATCGACGCCGTCCAACAGCTCGCCGACCAACACGCCCAGAGCGAACACGTCGGCCGCCGCATCGACGGGCCCACCATCGAGAGTTTCGGGTGCGGTGAAGCGCGACCTGGGCCGGGGAGCGCCGGTGAGGCGGAGGACGAAGCCGATACCGGTGAGATAGGCGTTGCCCGACGAGTCGACCAGAACCGCGTCGGGCGAGACACCGCCGTGGACGATTCCCGCCTCGTGCGCGTACGCCAGCGCGGCACCCAGCTGGCCGACCATCTTGCGACGTTGTTCGGCGTCGTCGAGGCCGCCTTGGTCGAGCATTTGCGCCAGGGTGGTGCTGCCGACTCTCGGCATGACGAGATAGGCGCCGGTGGGGTCGCGCCAGTAGTCGAGCACCGGCACGATGTGCGGGTGCTGGAGGCGGGTGACGAGCTGGGTCTCGACCTCGAAGCGGCGGATGAAGTCGGCTTCGTTGGCCCACGCCGGGTCGATCACCGTGACCGCCACCTGGCGACCGACCGACGGCTGATACGCCGCATAGGTCGTGCCGGTGAGGTCGGTCGAGATCGGGCGGCGCAGCTCGTAGCCGGCGATGGCCCGGCGGTCGACCGGCAAGGCCGGCGGGTTCGCGTCGATCCGCGGTGGCGGATAGTCGGTGTCGGTGCCGCCGACGAGGAGCTGATAGAGGCGTTGGGCGCCGTCGATGCCGTAGACCGGGTGTGACCCGAGCGACTTCGCCGCCCAACCCGCCACGTCTGCTGCGGTCAGCGCCGCGTGGGCGTCAGCCGACAACAACACCTGGCCCGGGTGCGCGGCGGCGATGAGCCCGGCGGTTCGCCGCACCGGAGGCCCGGTGACATCGCCCGGACTCGTGGATCTCGACGTCACCCCGATCGAGAGCGATGCGCGGCCGCGTGGGGCCGGGGGCGACGATCACCTCGTTCACTGCGGCGATTGCGTCGTCGACCGACGCGAACGCCGCGTACATTGCCGCGCCGCGCTGGGCGAAGCCCTCGCCCCGGTGGCGCTCGACGGAGGCGGCGATCGCTTCTGACATCGCCTGCACCTGGGCAGTGCGCTCGGCCGGATCGAGACGCATCAACGTGGCCGGATCGGCCACCTCGACCGCCATCACCACCCGCTCGGTCACCGACGGCGTGACCGGCAGACCCAACGCCGGGTCGTGATCGAGAATCCGCTGCTCGAGCTCGCGCAGCTCCGGTGACGGATCGACCCCGATCTCCTCGGCCAGGAAGTTCCTCGCCCTCTCGAACGAGCGCAACGCCTCGGTCTGACGCCCACAGCGATACAAGCGCCAACATCTGCTGGGCCCGCAGATGCTCCCGCAGCGGATACTCCACCGTCAGCCCGTCGAGCTCCCCCACCAACTCCGCGTGACGACCCGCCGCCAGATCGGCATCGATGCGGGCCTCGATCGCCGACAAACGCAGCTCGCCCAGCCGGGTGATCTCTGCGTCGAACGCCGAACGGGCCTCGACATCGGCATACGGCAGCCCCCGCCACATCGACAACGCGTCCCGCAGGGCCGTCGCGGCGACCTCGGGATCGTCGGTGCTCACGTCGAGGGCGGCGCGCACCTGCTCCTCGAAACGGAACGCATCCACCGACTCGGGCGGCACCGCCAACACGTACCCGCCCCGGTCCTTGGCGATGATGTCGCCCACTTCCTTGCGGATCAGCGAGATGAACGTCTGCACCGACCGGCGCGCTCCACCGGCCGAGTCGTCGTCGTAGAGGTCGTCGACGATGCGATCCAGACTCACCGGCCGGCCCTGATTGGCGATCAGCATCGCCAGAATGCTCCGCTGCTTCGGACCACCCACCGCCACCGACGCCCCGTTGCGCCGAACCTCCAACGGGCCCAACACCTGAATCTCCAGAGCTGTCGGCGCTGCGTCGGCCGCCGCGGTCATCCGGCTCTGCGCGTTCTCGGGCATGGCAACCACTATGCACCAGCGCGTCAAAGGACCTTCAAAAGGGCGGCCCGTGGCCTTTGACGGCGCTTTGTAGCGAGCGGCCGTTGTTCGGACAGGGCTTTGTAGGCGCCCATTCAGGGTTCGAGCATGACCTCGAACCTGCTCCTCCAAACCGCCGTCCGGATCGCCCTCAGCGTCTGGGCCACGATCATGCTGGCCACCGGCCTCAGCACCGAACCGACCCCGCCGACACCGGAGCCGGTTGCCGCCGACACCGCCCCCACGGTGGTCTACGAGGGCCTGGCCGGCGACCAGGAGCGCTGGGAGTGGGCGGCCGGCCAGTTCGAGGCCGCCGGCCTCACCCTGGAGAACCTCGAGGTGCGCTTCGCCACCGACCCCGAGCCGTGCAAGGGCAACGCCGGGCTGCACATCTCCGGCGAGGGCACCCACCTGGTGTTGATCTGCACCACCAACGAGGCCCACCGCCGGGCGACCATGGTGCACGAGCTGGCCCATGTGTGGGCCGCCCAGAACATCGACCAGGCCACCCGGGCCGAGTTCATGGCCGAGCGGGGCGTGACCGTCTGGCACGACCGCGACGTCGAATGGCACGAGCAGGGCACCGAGCACGCCGCCGAGATCATCACCTGGGGCATCGCCGACCACGGCTGCTGGGTTCTGCCCCGGGCGATCATCGGCGATCGCGATCTCGACGTGCTGGCCGCCACCTACGAGCTGCTCACCGGCCAGACCGCCCGGTGCGACACCGAGTCGGTTGCCCCCAACCCCCAACGTGAGCGCCAGCTGAGCTCGGTCGAGTGATGAGGTGCGGCGATTTCATGCCAGGCTGGGGCCCGACAGGTCCGCACCGCCGCCGGATTCCGCCGCAAGGTGCGACCGGGAGGTGCCGTGATGAGTCGTCGTTGGACACGAGTGGTTCTGGTGGTGCTGGCCGTCCCCAATCTGTTCGCGGGGCTGTGGGCGGTGCTGGCTCCTTCGAGCTGGTACGAGAACTTCCCGGGGTGGTCGCCTCGCCTGGTGGCCGCGGTGCCGCCGTACAACGAACATCTGGCGACCGACGCCGGGGCGGGGTTGTTCGCGGCCGGTCTCCTGGCTCTGCTCGCTGCCGTGCTCATGCGCCGCGACGTGATCGTCGTGGCGATGACGGGGTACCTGGCGTTCGCGCTGCCCCACGCGCTCTATCACCTCGCCTCGCCCGCCGATGCGCTGAGCGCGACCGAGGACGCAACCAACACCCTGTCGTTGTGGGTGGCGGCAGCCCTGTCGGCATGGCTGCTCGTCGAAGCGCTGCGTTCCACCGAGCCGACCTCGGCGGGGGCAACGTGAGCGGGGAGCTCAGCTGAGGCGGCGGCCGGTGATCTCGACGGGGTCGATGCGTACCCAGTTGGGCCGCCACTGGCTCTTGGCCCAGGGCACAAGGCCCTCGCGTTCGAGGATCTCGATCTCGGCCCATTCGTCGACCTTGTGGGCGGTGCCCTTGACGAGCACGCTCCAGCCGGAGCGGTCGTGGCCCTCCCAGCCGTCGATCTGGAAGGCGACCTTCTGGGCGAAGATCGCCGCATCGAGCTTCTGGCCTTCGAGGGTGCGGATGACCACCGAGTCCTCGAACCACAGGTAGTTCACCGGCAGGATCACCTGCTCGCCGTCGCTGAGGAACCCGATGCGCCCGAGCGGCGTGGCCTCGAGCAGCTTCACGCACCCGGCGCGGTCGATCACCTCGAGCCCGGTGCGCTCGTCGATCTCTGCGGGCTCATGGTCGGTGGACATGGGTTCCCTCCATCGGTCGCTCATCAGGATACGAGCCTGGTCGATCGCAGCCAGGGCACTTGGTCCTGGCAGCGGGCTGAAGGGTCACCAGACGCAGTCGAGCTCGGAGCTCGCGGTCGCCCAGTCGTGTATCTGCTGATCCTTGGTGACGAGGCAGGCTCGTTCGGCAAGGGCCGACGCCACGATGAGCCGGTCGACCGGATCGCCGTGGAATCCTTCCAGTTCGCTGGCGCGAATCGCGGCTGCCGCATCGAGATCGAGGAGCTCGACGTTCGGCTCGGCAAGAACGTCGTTGGCCCACTGGGAGGCAGGCCGGTCGAGGACGATGCGACCCTTGGCGCCGAGCATTCCGACTTCCCAGAAACACAGCGGGCTGACCAGAATGCGTTCGGCGTCATCGATGGCCGAAGCGGCGCGCTTCGACAGGCGGCGCCGGTCGCCGAACATCCAGAGGAGTGCGTGGGTGTCGAGGGCCAGGGTCGTCACGAGAGGTCCCAGCTCTCACCGGTGGAGAAGAGCAGCTCGTCGTCGTCGACCAACACCGTCACCGAACCGGCGAGCGGCGCCGGCTCGTCGATGGGTACGAGCTTGGCCACGGGCCGCCCGCGCTTGGTGACCACGAACTCCTGGCGGGTCTCGGCCACCTCGTCGAGCAATGCCAGGCAGGTCGCCTTGAAGTCGCTGGCCCGGATCTCCTTTGCCATGTGGTCCAGCAGATCATGGTCATGTCTCATGGTCAACTACCTTCCGCGCCCGGTTGTTGTGTCAGGCGGGGGAGGTGATGACCGAAGCTACGTCCAGGATGTGACAGCGGCGCCCGCGACGACACTCCTCAGGTCGGTGGCCATCTTGGCGAGGATGTGATCGAGGACGGCCGCGTGTTCGGCTTGGGGGCTGAACATGACCAGTTCGGCGTCGCTCTCCACACGAACGCTGTGGCCCGGGGGCCAGTAGAACACGTCGCCGGACGTGCAGCGCTCGTCGGTGCCGTCGCCGTAGGTGACCACGACGTCGCCCTTGACCATGAAACCCCAGTGGGCGGCATGACACGAGTCGTGGTCGAGTCCTTCGAGCAGTGGCGCGAGGTCGGCTCCGGCTCCGAGGGTGAAGTACTCGGCGGCGAGCTCGCCCGAGGCGGTACCGAAACCGCCGAGATGGCGGGCATGGGCGCCCGGGGCGTCGATCTTCACCGGGATGTCGGTGGTGGCAGTGTGCATGGTGTCCGTCCTTTGGGTTGGTTGGCGAAGGGTCGTGGCGGCGTGTCGCTCAGAGGGAACGACCGCTGAACGCAACGAGGCGCTCCAGTTGGCTGGCGTCCTCGGGTGCGGTCGTCGCGTCTTTGAAGGTGTCGCCGTCACGCATCTCGGGGCTCAGCGCGGCACGGGCGAACTCGTCGACCGATGCGATCACCTCTGGGGGAAGCTCGAACGTCTGCCCGGTGGACGAGGCGAGATCCCAGGCGTGCATCAGTCCGTCGAAGGCGACGAATCGAGCGAGTGCCTCGCCCGGCATCTCGCCCATGGGGGTGGCGATCGTCCGGTCGAGCGCTCCTGGGGACTTGATTGCGTCGAGGAGGTCGTCCATGACCTCGCGGAACTCGGCGCCCGGCACCCAGCCGTACACGCCCGGCGGGCTCCACTCCTGTGGCTCCTCCCCGCGAAACGCACCGGCGAACGAGGTGCCGCCCACCATCATGTGGTTGAGCACGTCGTGAACGTTGAACTCGCTGCACGGCGTGGGGTCGTGCATCTGCATCGTCTGGATGCGGTCGACCGTCGCGCAGAGCGTCGGCAGGATGTTCTCGAGTTGCTCGGTGGGATCCATTTGGGTGCCTTTCGGTTGGTCGCCTCGGCGAGGTCGTCGAAGCGAGCGGTGGCGATAGCAGAGAGGCGTGACAATCGGTGTCACAATGCGACAATGGGCGGATTGGGGGAGGCACAAGTCGCAGTAGACCGGGGCGAGTGGCAACGCGCCCTGGACCTGCTCGACCAGCGCGGCCCCGAGGCACTGAGCGCTGAAGGTCTCGAACTCCGGGCTCGAGCGCGGTACGGCAACGGCGACTTCGAGGGCTCGGTCTCGGCGTGGGAAGACCTTCACGCGCTCCTGGTCGCCGAGGGCGACGTGGCGGGAGCGGCGATGGCCGCGGCCATGGTCGCCATGTTCCTCATGATGGACACCGGGTTGATGGCACCGGTTCGGGGCTGGCTGCGCTGCGCCGAGCGGCTGCTCGAAGGACACGAAGAGGTGCCGGCCCATGCGGTGATCGCGATGGTACGCACCTACGAGCGATTCATGTGTGGCGACATGGATGCGGCACGCGAGGTGTCGGCCGCGGCGATCGAGCTCGGAGGCCGTCTCGGGGTTGTTCCTGCTGTGGTGATCGGGCGGGTGTGCTCGGCCCGCGTCAAGATCTTCGACGGTGATGTCGACGAGGGGCTCGCGCTGCTCGACGAGATCGCGATCGATCTGATGTCGGGGGCGGCCGATGCCCTCACCACGGGGATGATGTACTGCGAGCTGATCTGCGCCGCGCAGGGGATGGCACTGCACGCCCGGGCCATCGAGTGGACCGAGGTGATGGACCGCTGGAGACACGGCGCCGCCATCGGCGGGATCAGCGGACGATGCCGGGTGCACCGTGCCGAGCTGTTGCGGATTTCGGGGACGTGCGACGAGGCGGAGAAGGAGGCCCTCGAGGCCTGTGAGGAGCTGCGCCCGTGGATGCGGCGCGAGTTCGGCTGGCCGCTCGTCGAGCTGGGCAACATCCGCTTGCGCAAGGGTGATCTTGCCGGTGCCGAAGAGGCGTTCATGGCGGCCCACGAGCATGCGTGGTCGCCACATCCGGGTTTGGCGCTGCTCCGCCTGGCGGAAGGCGACGTCGAGTCGGCCGCCGCGATGATCGCGGATGCGATCGCCCATCCGTTCGGCATCCCGTCGAAGGAACGGCCTCCGTTC
>CAWBCM010000017.1:0-66147 GCA_963787285.1 uncultured Acidimicrobiales bacterium
TCGTGAATGTTTCAATCATGTTTGGGTGATGGAGAAAATCTGTGGTTGGAAGTCGAGATTGGTGCCTACCCCCGCCGCACGAAGGGTCCGAACGTGAGGATGATGGTTGCGAGCAGCGCATCGTCCAGTACTGGATTTGCATACTGCCATTAAAATTCAACAGGTAATTTTGCAGTCATACGAATACACCACCGATGCCAGTCGTCGAATAGAAGTTTCACGTATCAATCCTCAACAATGTCCCGTAATTCAATCAATCGCAACAGCAGCAAACGTATCGGGATATGCCGTTGCTGCGAGTGACTGTGATTCGGCTGTAAGTACCATAAGTAAGGATACGGAAGAAGTACTTTTGGTAAAATGGCGCGGAAGATCATTTTATCATTGTTCTTGGGAACGTGCTTCCGATATTGAACGACTTGATCCATCCGGCAACAGTACGGCGAAGAATAAAATTCGACGATTTTATCAGCAACAAGAAACTTTATATGGTGCTACTATGGAAGCAACTTCTGGAAGAAGAACGACAGGCCACTGCTCGAATCCACCACAATAGTTCCGAGAACATGGCGTTACAAGACAATAATTTAGAATCAGGAAAAGTAGGTGACCAAGTCGAGGAGTTTTTCTCTCCCCAGTGTTTGATGGTCGAGCGAATTCTGGCGTGTGATGAGAATGAAATGGATATGCAAGTACTAGCCAGACAACGTGCAATAAACATGCGAAATGAGGGAATGGAAGATACAGAAAAGAAGAAATGAGACAACATCTTCAGTCTGGCTCGATCGACTCAGATGGAACTGTTTCAAGCTGGCATCACTAGCAGCAGATGACTGGGAAGTACCATTCGATCCTGAAGATAATGTTCGTTATGTTGTGAAATGGAAGGGGTTGCCTTATGCAGATATTACTTGGGAGTATTGGCGTGATATCAAATATGATGCCGTTGAGGAAGTAGAAGACTTTTGGTACCGCCAAATCCCTCCCGACTTAGAATACGCAAGACAATGTTTCAATCGTCCACATCCACACATGAAGGACTTTAAAAAACTGCAAGAGTCCCATTCGTATGGTGTTTCTAAGAAACCGCGGCCAGTGGCAAATTTGACACTGATGCAGTTGACAACGAAAACATAGAGTTAAACACTACAGCAGAATCTGAGTCCGGCTTTCGGTTGAGAAGTTATCAATTGGAGGGCCTCAATTGGTTGTTGTTCAATTGGTGGAATCGTAGATCTTGTATTCTTGCCGACGAGATGGGACTCGGGTATGTTTCGTAATTTTCTATTTTTCGCAACAACAATTTGGCACTCATATGTTCTTACATCCTTTCTATTCTTTCAGCGTGATCTCAACTTTCCAGTAAGGTAATTTACTTTCTATATGATTGAATTTGTGTCTCATGTTACCGGCTCTCATTATAATCTACTCGTTACTACTTACAGACTATTCAATCCGCTGCATTCTTGCAAGAGCTGCAATCTCAACCCGCAGCACAAATACGGGGCCCTTTTTTAATTGTGGCTCCTCTTTCGTTGATTGATCAATGGCAATCTGAATTGCGTTCGTGGGCACCTGATATGAATGTCATCTTATATCACGGATCAGCAGACGCACGCGACTTTCTAGTAAAGCAAGAATTTTACTTTAATGATCAATTCGTTCCGAAAGCAGATGCGGCGAAACTAAAAAAATTACAAGTGACGAAGTTCCACGTGCTGATTACGACTTATGAAGTCGTCTTGAAAGATATTGCAGTGCTTTCAAAGATTCGTTGGAAAACTTTGATAGTCGATGAAGCGCATAGGTTAAAGAATTACAAAGCGCGCCTATTTCTTGAGCTATCTACTTTTCCTCGAGACCACTGTGTCTTGTTGACTGGAACTCCTATCGCCAATGCAACCGAAGAGCTCTGGGCGTTGCTACATTTTGCGAACCCACAAATTTTTTACGATCGCGACGACTTTCTTGCAAAATTTGGTGAAATGACTGATGCTCAACAGGTCAATGAGCTGCATGCGCTTACTAAAGCCTTATCTTCTCCGTCGTGTTAAGGAAGACGTCGAAAAGTCTCTCCCCAACAAAGAGGAAACTATTCTGGAAGTTTCGCTTACACCGATTCAAAAAACATTCTATAAGGCCATTTACGAACGTAATACTTCATTTCTCTTCAAAGGTGCGAAGTCAAATAATGCTCCTAGCCTAATGAACGTAATGATGGAGCTTCGAAAATGCTGTAATCATCCGTTTTTGATTAAAGGGGCAGAAGAGCGCATCCTTAACGAAGCATCGCAAAAGCTAAAGCGAAAGAAAATGGAATCGAATTGTTGGATTCCACGTAAAATCTATGCGGAACAACTGGTCAAATCTTCGGGGAAAATGGTTTTGATGGAAAAGCTATTACATAAACTTTTCGCTGGTGGTCACAAAGTCCTTATTTTCAGTCAAATGGTCCGTGTTCTCGATTTGCTAGAGGACTTGCTGAGGATCAAGAAATATAGATATGAACGCCTTGACGGCTCCACTTCGTCTTCATCTCGTTTACATGCCGTTGAAAGATTCAAGAAAAAGGAATGTAACAGATTTGTCATGCTGTTGAGCACCAGGGCCGGAGGTCTCGGTCTGAACCTTACAGTCGCTGATATAGTTATAATTTTTGACTCGGATTGGAATCCTCAGAATGATATGCAAGGTAACATTTGTTGTTCTCCAGCTCAGATCTTGCTTTGAATGCAGATGTCTCATATTGCGAAATCTTTTGTTTTACTTAGCAATGGCAAGGGCACATCGAATTGGACAAACAAAAGCGGTCAAAGTCTATCGGTACGACACAAATAACACTTTTGATAAACTGATTTGATTTGTCTAACACTTCTTTTTAGATTCCTGACGGCCAAGACATATGAAATGCATATGTTTCATAGTGCTAGTCTCAAACTTGGATTAGAGAGAGCTGTGATGTCTCAGAATCGCGAGCAGGCTGAAGAAAATGAAGAAGGTACTAAAAGTTCAAAGAAAAGCAATCGTGAAGCTCAGGCAAAGGAGATAGACCAACTTCTAAAAAAAGGAGCTTATGACGTGTTTCGAGAGGATGACGACAAAGAAGCTGAAAAGTTCATGGAGACTGATATTGATCAACTACTTGAGCATAGCTCAAAAACAGTGGACCGGCCTCGTCGATGTCGAAGGAGTACGAGTCCTTCATCGCGAACTCGCGCACGTGCAACAAGCCGGACTTGGGACGCGGTTCGTCTCGGAACTTCCACTGGATCTGATACCAGAGCTGGGGGAGCATCCGGTACGAGCTCACCTCGGTGGCCAGGCCGGCGATGACCTCCTCGTGGGTCATGCCCAGCGCGAGGTCGGCGCCCTTGCGGTCGGTGAGTCGGAACATCTCGTCGCCCATCAGCTGCCAGCGGCCCGACTTCTCCCACACCGATGCCGGGTGCAGGGCGGGAAGCAGGAACTCCTGGGCGCCGATGGCGTCCATCTCTTCCCGCACGATCCGCTCGACCTTGTCGTGCACCCGTAGCCCGAGCGGCAGCAGCGAGTAGTGCCCGGCGTGGAGCTGGCGGATGAACCCGCCCCGGACCAGCAGTCGATGACTGGCGGCGTCGGCGTCGCCAGGAGCGTCGCGGAGGGTGGGAATGAAGAGCTTCGACCAGCGCATGAGGGGCAACCGTACCGGTCCGATGCTCACCGAGCAGTTGATTCGGGCGGATGCGGTGGCCTCAGCCGAGGTTCAGGGCCTCGGCGACCAGCTCGATGGGGTGGCGCACGTCGAGCCCCGTGGCCGACAGGTGCAGCAGACACCCCGGGTTGGCGCTGGCGACGACGTCGGGGCCGGCTCGTTCGATGGACCCCAGCTTGCGATCGCGGACCTTGCCCGCCAGCTCGGGCTCGAGTACCGAGTAGGCGCCTCCGGCTCCACAACACAGACCGTCGTCGTCGAGCTCGACGACCTCGCGAACATGGGGTGCCAGTACCGCCCGGACGGGAAGGTGGGCGCGCTGCACGTGCCGGAGATGGCAGGGGTCCTGTACGGCGACCCGCAGATCGAGCCGCTCGGCCGGAGCGGGCAGCTCGTGGAGGTGATCGGCGAGCCACTCGCTCACGTCGACGACCCGGGCCGAGAAGGCGACGGCCTCGGGTGTGCCGAGCAGATGGCCGTAGTCCTTCAGTGCAGCACCGCAGCCGGCGGAGTCGACGATGATCGGTTCGTCACCGCTCAGGTCGTCGATCACCTGGCGGGCCAGTGATCGCGCCGGGTCGCCGAGGCCGGCGTGGCTGTGCAAGGCGCCACAGCATGGCGCTCGATCCGCGGTGGGGGTGACGCCGGTCCCGGTCGCCTCGATCACCCGTTGCACCGCGAGATGGGTGTCGCGCTGCCAGGCATCCATCACGCATCCGGTGAACAGGTACACGTCGGTCCCCGAGACGCGGTACGGCTTGCGCCGAACAGGGAGACGGGCGGGCAGACCGAGGCGTCTCGACGGCACGAGCCGCAGCCGTTGCGCCACGGCCAGCATCGACGACCCCGCGAGGAGCAGGCGATGCCGCCCCAGAGTCCGAAAAGCCAAGCGCTGCCACCACGGCGTGATGGCGCCGGCCCTCACCATCGCCTCACGGGTGGCCTCCATCAGGTGACCGAACGGCACGCCACTGGGGCACGCCGTCTCGCAACCGCGACACTGGATACACGACGACATCGACTCGATGACGTGGTCGTCGAGCGGGGCGACGCCCTCGTCGAGCATGCGCATCAGTGAGATCCGGCCTCGCGGCGACGCCGTGTCGTCACCGGTGACGCGATAGGTGGGGCAATGGGGCAGGCACAGCCCGCACGAGACGCACGCTGCGAGCTCGTCGGCGTCGAAGTCGATGTCGAGCGTCATGGCACCCGAGTCAGCCGGCGCGTGCGGTGGCGACTGTTGCGTCGATCTGCTCCTGGGTGACGCCGCAATCGAGGCCCGCCGCAATCACCGGGACCAGTGACTCGTCGCTGAAGGTGGCCAGGCCCGACGCGATGAGGTCACCTTCGGTCGTCCGCGAGAGCAGCGTCTCGGCGGTACACACGGCGAGCTGGGGATCGACGCCCTCGTCGGTGAGGAGGTCGAACAGGATGCCGCCGACCAGGCCTTCCGGTCGGTCGGTGCCGAATTGAGTGACGTCGATGGCCGTCGCCTCGCCGCCGTCGGCCGGCTCGGGCGCCGGCGTGGGCGTGGGCGCCGGGGTGGGCGTCGGGAGCGGTACTGCGGTGAACGCGAGCTCCTGGGCCGTGCCGCTCGACGTCTCGGCCGCGGCGTACAGGCCGATCCCGGTGGCGATCACCGCCACGGCGCCAATGGCGGCGCCGATGAGCTGCGTGCGGTCGTTGGCTGCGAGTCGCACGGCGCCCGGCTGTTGTTGCACGCCGAGCCAGCCCTTCTCGTCGGCCCAGACCACGAGCGGCGGCATGATGACGAGCGCGGCCAGCAGGGCGATGGCGACGTTCAGGGTGACGATGACGCCGAAGTCTCGCAACAGGGGCAACGGCGACACCATCAACACCGCGAAGCCACCGATGGTCGTGGCGGCCGAGGTGAAGAAGGCCCGACCGGTTCGACCCGATGCGGTGTCGCTCGCCGCGCGCGGCTCGAGGCCACGTTGTCGCTCCTCGACGTAACGCGCCAGGATCAGGACGGCGAACTCCGAACAGGTTGCGATCACCAGCGGACCGCCCACGGTCGTGAGCGGGCTCAGGGTGATGCCGAGCAGACCCACGATGATCGAGGAGATCCCGACCGCGAGACTCACCGGCACCAGGGCCAGGGCGGCGCGGGTCACCGACCGGTAGCGCACCAGCAACCAGAGGGCCACGATGGCCAGGCCCAGGTAGGTGAGGATGGCGCGATTGGCCGACAGGTTCTCGAGCAGCCCGACACCCACCACGGCCAGACCGGCGGGAACCGCCCGCACCGGCGGGTCGCCGGCGTCGAGACCCTGGTTGAGAATGCTGTCGGCCGGAAGGTCGAGCGACGCGATGCGGCTCTCGAGATCGGCTTCGAGCTCGGCCACGATCACGGCGCGTCGTTCGAGGCTGGCCGGGGCCAGTCGAAGATTGACCTGAGTCGCGGTGCCGTCGTCGTTGAGCAGCGCCCGCGCGATGGCCGGCGGCATGACGTCGATCGCCGCTTGCAGCTCGGACGACGTGGGAGCGAGAGCGGTGGCCCCGGGTATCAAGAGGATCTTGCCCATGGTGTTCACCACGCTCGAGGTGGTGACGACGTCGGGTCGCTGTTCGGCATCGAGGGTGAAGTCCCAGATCACATCGTTCACGCTCTGATCGAGGATGTTGTTGGCCTCCACCAGAATGCCGAGGGTGGTCGAGAAGCCGGTTCGTTGCTCGAGGGTGTTGACGTCGGCGACGACGTCGGAGCCCTGATCGATCCACTTGATGGGATCGGACTCGATCTTGGTCTGGCCCTCCACGGCCACACCGACGGCGAAGAGGCCGACGGCGGCGATCACCAGGATGGGCCCGACTTTCGACGGCACCGATCCGAGGAAGACGACGATGCGTTCGACCACCGATGTCTTGCGGGTGTCGGTGCGGTGCAGGTACTCACGCACTCCGAGAACCGTGGTGGGCAGGATGATGCCGCCGACCAGCAAGAGCACCACGCCGATCGCCAGCATCACGCCGAAGTCGCGGATCATCGGCACCTGGGAGATCTGGAGCGCCAGGAAGGCGAGGGCTGCACCGACGGTGGCCACCACCAGAGCCGGTCCGACGTTGGCGAGGGTCTCGGAGATGGGGTGCGGATCGCGATCGAGGGCGGACTCCTCCTCGATGCGGTTGTGGATCTGGATGGAGAAGTCGATACCCAGACCGATGAGGATCGGCAGGCCCGAGATGGTGACCAGCGACAGGTCGATGCCGATCAGGCCGAGGACCGAGAACGTCCAGATCACGCCCATCACGACGCTCAGCAGGGGCAACAGGCGCCACCGAACCCGGAAGAGGAAGACAAGGATCAACGCCATCACCGCGATGGCGGCCAGACCCAGGGTGACCAGGCCCCCCTTCAGGTAGTCGTTGATCTCCCGCAGGTACACGGGCGAGCCGGTGGTGATCAGCTCGAAGCCCTCGAGTTCGGCGGTGTCGAGCACCTCGAGCACCTTTTCGGTGCCGGCCGACTGTTCGTCGAGGGTGGCGTTGCCCGGCAGCACCACGCCACCGACGGCCACCTTCTGGGTGGGGAAGGTGCTGGCGAGCGAGAGCCGGATGGCGCGATCGGCGTCGGGTGGTGCCGCGATCTCGCCGTCGTTCAGCGCGAACCCGTCGTTGCCGAAGATGAGCAGATCGGCCCAGTCGGGGTTCCCGATCTCCTGGTCGGTCACCGCGCCGAGGCGGGCCAGGCTGATCTGGACGTCGGCATTGCGAGCGGTCACGCCGTCGGGGTCGGGATCGCGGGAGGCGGCATTCAGCAGCGCCTCTCGGCCGGGACCCTTGATGAGTGCGTCGCTCCACTGGAGGCTGACCCTCGGGGTGATGACCGCAAACGACTCGGGGATGGCCTCGAGCTCGGCGGTGAGCCGTTCGAGCTCGGCGAGGTTGGCGCCCGAGAACAGATCGGAGACGTCGTGGTCGTCGTCGGCGGTGAACAACAGCACGACGGTCTCGCCACCGAACTGGCCCTGGAACTCGACGTTGTCGATGGCGGCCTGCGAGTCCTTGTTGAGGTAGCTGTCCTGGCCGGTGGCGAACTCCACCTGCGACAGTCCGATCAACAAGACGGCGGTGACCGCCACCACGGCCAGGGCAACCAGCTTCCACTGCTTGCCGAGCTGCAGCCCCGCGGCCCGCCACGTCGATTCCCTCGAAGTCATATGGCTCTCCCCTTGAGTCGGCGCCAAGTATTCCACGACCGTGGATCTCCGAGCACTTCGGGCGAGTGGCCGGGGTGGCCAACGCACACTTTCCGCTGGGCGGACTGTCGAAATACGCCGACGGGCGCATAGGGTCACGCCGGGATCGCGGCCCCGCGATCGTCGCCGCCAGGAGTATCAGCATGAAGCTCGTGACCGTGAGGGTCGAAGGAGTCCACCGAGCCGGTCGAGTCGACGACGGTGTGGTCACCCTTCTCGACTTCGACGACGTGGGTGCGTTGCTGGCCGCAGGCGGTCTCGACGCCGCTCGTTCGGCGACGGGCACCACGGTCGGCTACGACCAGTGCGATCTGGCGCCGGTGGTCCCGAGTCCCGACAAGATCGTGTGCGTCGGACTCAACTACGCCGACCACGTCGCCGAGACCGGCCGCGACACGCCCTCGCACCCCACGTACTTCGCCAAGTACCGCCGTGCCCTCATCGGTCCGAACGATCCGATCGTGTTGCCCGATCCCGCCGTCTCGACCCAGGTCGACTGGGAGGGGGAGCTGGCCATCGTCATCGGCCGATCGGTCCGCAACGCCGGCGACCGTGAAGCGGCCGCCGCCATCGCCGGGTTCACCGTGCTCAACGACGTGTCGATGCGCGACTGGCAGATGCGAACCTCTCAGTTTCTCGCCGGCAAGACCTTCGAGGGCTCCACCCCGGTCGGTCCGTGCCTGGTCACCACCGACGAGATCGGCGACGGCCTGGGCCTCGACATCTCCACCGAGCTCAGCGGTGTGGTGAAGCAGTCTTCCAACACCCGGGAGCTGGTGTTCAGCCCGATCGACATCGTCGTCGACCTGTCGAAGGTCATGACGCTCGATCCGGGCGACATCATCGCCACCGGTACACCGAGCGGCGTCGGCCGGGCCCGCACGCCCCCCGAGTTCATGGCGGCCGGCGACACACTCGTCACGACCGTTGCCGGTATCGGCGAGCTCCGCAACGAGATTCTTGCTCCCCGCTCCGCCTAGCACCAGCGTCGCCGAGCCCCGACAGGGCGAGCGCGAGACGATCGCGTTCCTCGGCGCCCTCACGGGCATCACCGCCATCGGCATCGACGTGTTGTTGCCGGCCCTCGGAGACATCCGTACTGCGTTCGACCTCGATCCCGACGCCACCCAGGTCTCGTTGCTGGTCACGTTCTACCTCATCGGTCTGGGCCTGGGGCAGCTGCTGTGTGGGCCCTTCGCCGATCGTTTCGGCCGTCGACCGGTGATCTTCGTCGGGCTGGCGATCTTCGTCCTCGCCGCCCTCGGCGTGGTGGTCGCCCCCACCCTCGAGGTGGCCATGGTGTTGCGATTCGTCATGGGTCTCGGGGCGTCGACACCGCGCGCCATGGCCATGGCGGTGGCGCGCGATCGCTGGCACGGCGACGCCATGGCCCGGGTGATGGCCTTGGTCATGATGTTCTTCATGCTGGCCCCGGCGGTGGCGCCCCTGTTCGGCCAGGCGATCCTCGTTCTCGGTCCATGGGAGGCGATCTTCGTCTTCATGGCGCTGGTGGGCGTCCTTCTCGGGCTGTGGTCGTACCGCTTCGAGGAGACGCTTGCGCCGGCCGACCGCATCCCCCTCACCTTCGAGCGCACCCGTCGCAGCGCCGGGATCGTGGTGGGGTCGCGCTGGGCGATGGGACACGGCCTGTTGGTGATGTTCGAGCTGGGCGCGTTCGTCACCTACCTCGGTAGCTCGGAGCTGATCTTCGACGACGTGTTCGGCCGCGGGGACCAGTTCGCCTTCTTCTTCGCCGGGGGCGCGCTCGTGATGGCGGCCGCGAACCTGCTCGTGTCGCGTCTCATTCCGAGGATGGGTGCCGAACGAGTGATCATGGCCATCACGGTGGGGTACGTTGCCGTCGCCGCGCTGTTCTACGTGCTCACTGCGGCCGCGGGCGGTTCCCCGGCGTTCTGGCCGTGGATCGGTCTGCTGGTGGTGCTCAACGCGTTCCATTCGGTGATGCTGCCCACGGCCAACAGCCTTGCCATGCAACCACTCGGCCGCTTCGCCGGCACCGGCTCGGGCATCATCGGAACGCTGTCGACGATCGGTGGCGCGGTGCTCGCCTCGCTGGTGAGCGCCACCGTCGACGGATCGGCGACGCCGCTCGGCGCGGCCTACCTGATTTTCGGCGCGGCCGCGCTGGCATCGTTGCTCTGGGGTCGCCGGGGCTCGCCGTCGGCGCTGGGGAGCTAGGTTTCGGCCGTGCCCATATTCTCTGCTCACGACCTGCATCGCTTCGTCCAGGGGGTGGTGGTCTCGGCCGGTAGCACCGCCCGCGAGGCCTCCCTCGTCGCGGTCCAGCTGGTCGGAGCCAACCTGGCCGGTCACGACAGTCATGGGGTGGGCATGTTGCCCCTCTACGTCGAGAACGTCCTGGCCGGTCGCCTCGTCGTGAACCAACAGCCCACCGTCGTGCGCGACAGTGGGGCCGTCGTCGTCTTCGACGGCGGTCGGGGCTTCGGGGCGGCCGTGGGCCAGGTTGCCGTCGATACCGCGATCGGGCGGGTCGCCGAGCACGGTCTGGCGTTGGTCGGGCTGCGCAACAGCTTCCACCTCGGCCGAATCGGTCACTGGGGTGAGCAGATCGCCGCGGCGGGTCACGTGGCCATTCACTTCGTGAACGTGGCCCGACACTCGGCCCTCGTTGCGCCCTACGGCGGAGCCGACAGTCGTTTCGCCACCAATCCGATCTGTGTGGCCGTTCCCGGTTCGGGCGCCGAGCCCATGGCCATGCTCGACATGGCCACCAGCGTCATCGCCCTCGGCAAGGCGCGCGTGGCCTTCGAGGAAGGTCGCCCGGTGGCCGAGGGGGTGCTGCTCGACGCCGAGGGTCGGGTGACCACCGACCCGTCGGGCATGTTCGCCCATCCCCCTCAGGGCGCCCTCGTCGCCATGGGTGACCACAAGGGGTCGGGCTTGGCGATGATGTGCGAGCTGCTCGGCGCCGCCCTCATCGGTGGCCCCACCATCCAGCCCGAGAACGAGCGCGACGATTCGATCATCAACAACATGCTCACGATCGCCATCGACCCGGCTGCGATCGGTGATGCCACGGCCTTCCGCCGAGAAGCACAGGCTTTTCTCGACTACGCCGTCACGGCCCGCCTGCGTGAGGGGTTCGACGAGATCCTGCTGCCCGGTCAGCCCGAACAACGGTCACGCCTCGCCAGGACTGCCGGTATTCCGGTCGACGACAACACCGTCGCGCTGCTGGCGGCGGCGGCCGACTCGGTCGGTGCGTCCGAGCTCGGTGCCGCCCTCACGTCCTGAGCGCCGCCCACCACTACAGTCGCCACCGTGAAGCTGATCATCCAGGTGCCGTGCCTCGACGAGGAGGACCAGCTGCCGGTGAGCCTGCCCGAGCTGCCCCGCGAGGTGGCCGGTTTCGACACCGTCGAGCACATGATCATCGACGACGGCTCCCGCGACCGCACGTCGCTCGTGGCGGCCGAGCTCGGTGTCGACCACATCCTGCGGCTGCCGCAGAATCGCGGGTTGGCCACCGCCTTCCAGGCCGGCCTCGATGCCGCGCTCAAGCTCGGGGCCGACGTGATCGTGAACACCGATGCCGACAACCAGTACGACGCCTCGGCCATCCCGGCACTGGTCGAGCCGATCCTGGCCGGCCGGGCCGATCTGGTCGTCGGTAACCGCAAGATCAACGAGATCGACGAGTTCTCGTGGACCAAGAAGCGGCTCCAGGGTCTCGGCAGCTGGGTGGTGCGGCGGGCCAGCGACACCGACATCCCCGACACCACAACCGGCTTCCGTGCCTACAGCCGCGATGCCGCACTGCGCCTGCTCGTGGTGAATCGCTACACCTACACCATCGAGTCGATCATCCAGGCCGGCCGCATCGGAACCGCGATCGAGAACGTGCAGGTCGACACCAACCCGAAGCTGCGCGACTCACGGCTGTTCGGGTCCTCGGCCAGCTACATCAAGACCAACGCCGGCACGATCACCCGCGTGTTCGCCGCCTACCGACCGATGCGGTTCTTCGGCGCCATCTCGGCGTTGATGCTGCTCGGAGCCCTCATCTGCTTCCAGCCCTTCCTCTGGGACTGGATTCTCAACGGCGACCGCAGCGGTCACGTCCAGTCGATCATCCTCGGGTCGATCCTCATCGCGGCCGCGGTGCAGGTGGCCGTGCTCGCCGTAGTGGCTGATCTCATAGCGTCCCACCGAACGGTCAGCCAGCAGACCCTCGAGCGCGTGCGGCGACTCGAGCTCGAGGTCGGCGTGCCCCCCGCGAAGTACACGACCGGTGCCGCACTCCGGGGGTCGCAATGACCAATCCCCAGCCCCTCGGTGGCAACGAGATGCCGCGCTTCGGGGGAATTGCGACGTTCATGCGCCTGCCGGGCACCTCGGCGCCGGCCGACGTCGACGTCGGCGTGATCGGCGTGCCCTTCGACCTCGGCACGTCGAACCGGCCGGGCGCGCGTTTCGGTCCTCGGGGCATACGGGACGAGTCGGTGTTGCTGCGCCCCTACAACATGGCCACCCGCGCCGCGCCCTTCGACAGTCTGCGTATCGACGATCTCGGCGACGTCGCCACCAACCCGTTCAACCTGGCCGACTCGGTCGTTCGTATCGAGGCCCACTACCGTGCCCTGCTCGCCGACGACGTGGTACCCGCGACCCTCGGAGGCGATCACACCATCGCGCTGCCCATCCTGCGGGCGATGGCGGACAAGCACGGCCCGGTGGGCATGGTGCACGTCGACGCCCACACCGACATCAACGACACCATGTTCGGCGAGCGCATCACCCACGGCACTCCCTTCCGTCGGGCGGTCGAGGAGGGCCTGCTCGACGGCGATCGGGTGGTCCAGATCGGCATGCGCGGTACCGGCTACACCGCCGACGATTTCGATTGGTCCCGCGCCCAGGGCTTCCGGGTGGTGCAGATCGAGGAGTGCTGGCACCGCTCGCTGACACCGCTCATGGACGAGGTGCGGGCCAAGGTCGGTCGGGGGCCGGTGTACCTGAGCTTCGACATCGACGGTCTCGACCCCGCGTTCGCTCCCGGTACCGGAACCCCCGAGGTCGCCGGGCTCACCATGCCCCAGGCCCTCGAGATCATCCGCGGTTGCCGCGGCCTCGACGTCGTGGGCTGCGACCTGGTCGAGGTCGCTCCGATCTACGACACCTCCGGCGCCACCGCGCTCACGGCGGCCAACCTCGTGTACGAGATGCTGTGCATTCTGCCCGGCGTCGAGTATCGAGATCCGCCCGCTTGAGATAGACAGAACACGTGCTGATCGTCGTTTCCCCCGCCAAGTCGCTCGATTTCGAGTCACCGCTCGCCACCAGGAAGCACAGCGTGCCCATGCTGGTCGACCGAGCAGCCGAGCTCGTGCAGGTGATGCGCGAGAAGTCACCCGACGAGTTGGCCGACATGATGAGCATCTCGCCTTCGCTGGCCGAGCTGAACTTCGAGCGGTTCCACGACTGGTCGGCGCCGTTCACCCCCGCGAACGCCCGGCCGGCCGTTCTGGCCTTCAACGGCGACACCTATCTCGGTCTCGACGCGGCCCGGTCCTTCGACGCCCGTGACTTCACCCATGCCCAGAAGACCCTGCGCATCCTCTCGGGTCTCTACGGGGTACTGCGGCCGCTCGATCTGATCCAGCCCTACCGTCTCGAGATGGGTTCCAAGCTGAAGACCGCCGCCGGCGACACCCTCTACGACTACTGGGGCGACACCATCACCCGAACACTGGCGGTCGATCTCGAGGCCAGCCCCGGGTCGCTTGCGTTGGTGAATCTGGCATCGAACGAGTACTTCGGAGCGGTCGATCCGGCCGGTCTCGGCGCCCGGGTGGTCACCCCGACCTTCCTCGACAGCAAGGCCGGTGCTCCGCCGAGGACCGTCGGCTTCTTCGCCAAGCGGGCGAGAGGCACGATGGCCGCCTGGATCATCCGCAATCGGGTCCGCAGCGTCAGGGCCCTCGCCGACTTCGACGGCATGGGCTATCGGTACGACCCCGATCGTTCCACCAACGACGACCCGGTCTTCGTTCGTTCCACCTGACCGTTCTGGGGGCAGCCATGAGTCACGCGTTCTTCCATCCCTTCGCCGACCCCGCCAAGGACGAGGACGCCTTCATCGACATCGTTCGCGCTGAAGGCTCGATGCTCTACGACGACACGGGCAAGGGGTACATCGACGGACTGGCCAGTCTCTGGTACTGCCAGGTGGGTCACGGCCGCAACGAGATCATCGACGCGGTGGCCGATCAGCTCCGCACTCTCGACACGTACAACACCTTCGATCCCTTCACCAACGACGCCGCGCGTGCCGCCGCCACGGCCATCATCGCCCGCAGCCCGTTTCCCGACGGCCGGGTGTTCCTCGGTTGCTCGGGCTCCGAGGCCGTCGACACCGTGTTGAAGCTCGTGCGGCGGGTGGCGCAGATCAACGGGGAGACCGACCGCCAGATCATCGTGCGTCGCACCCGGGGCTACCACGGCACCAACTTCGGCGGCACCAGCTCGCAGGGCATCGAACCGAATCGCGAAGGATGGGGCGATCTGGTCCCCCACTTCGTCGAAGTGCCCCCCGACGACATCGAGGCCGCCGCCACCGTGTTCGCCGAACACGGTGAGCGCATCGCCGCGGTGATCACCGAGCCGGTGCAGGGCGCGGGCGGCGTGTTCCCGCCGGTCGACGGATACCTCGAAGGCCTCCGGCGCCTGTGTGACGCCAACGGTGCGCTGCTGGTGTTCGACGAGGTGATCTGTGGGTTCGGTCGAACGGGTAGCTGGTTCGGTTCCCAGACCTACGGTGTCACGCCCGATCTGTTCACCTTCGCCAAGGGCGTCACCTCGGGCTACCAGCCGGTGTCGGGGGTGGCGATGAGCCGAGGGGTGGCCGAGGTGCTCGAGAGCGCAGGAATGCTGCGCCACGGCTATACGTACTCCGGCCATCCCGCCGGCGCGGCGGCCGTGGTGGCCAACATCGATCTCCTCGAGTCCGACGGCCTGGTCGAGCGGGCGCTGCATCTCGGCACCTTGTTCGAGGCCGGTCTGTCGGCGATGGCCGCCGACGGCGCGATCGAGAGCTATCGCGGTGTCGGTGGCGTTTGGGCCGCCGAACTGGGCCGTGACGCCGTCGCGGTGCGTGGATCGCTGCTCGACAAGGGCGTGATCGTGCGTCCGATCGGCACCGCACTGGCCATCTGCCCGCCGCTCGTGATCACCGACGACGAGGTCGCCACGATGCTCGATGCGATGGCCGAAGCCGTGACCGAGTAGTGGTTCAGTGCCCGAGTGACTGCGCGAGATCGAGCAGCAGGTGCTCGTTGCCCCATGGCGCCGACAGCTGGGCGCCAATGGGTAGGCCGGTGGGCCCCGTGCCTGCGGGCACGCTCAACGACGGCCAACCGGCCACGTTGAACAGGTAGTTGTAGGGGAACGTCGCCACATCGACCGCGGTGTAGGTGTCGAGATCGTCGACCGGACCCGCGATGGTGTGGAGCGGAATGGTGGCCCGTCCGAGGGTCGGTGTGAGGAGTACGTCGTAGGGGGCCATGGCGGTGGCCAGCTGGTGCGTCACCTCGCCCATCGTCACCTGCGAGCGGGTGATGTCGGCCACGCCGAGAAGGGCGACCTCGCCGAGCGCCTGGAGGGTCATGGGTTCCAGCGTGGTGGAGTCGGCGGGCCGGCCGGTGGCCGCGCAGAGCGCGTCGACGTCGGCCGCCACCCAGCGCCAGAAGGTGGTGTACCAGGTGCTCATGAGCTGCTCGATGTCGACGGGCGCCTCTACCGGGCGCACACGATGACCGAGCTGGGTGAGGCGGGTGGCGAGGTCGTCGACAACGGCCACGACGTCGGGATCGACGGGTTCCCCCGCCCAGTGGTCGTGGTTGAGGGCGATCGACAGGGGCCGACCGGGGCTCGCGGCGTGGGGGCCGACGCCCAGGACCGACAGGCAGAGCCGAGCGTCGCCGACGGTCCGGGTGATCACGAACTCCTCGGCGATGCCACCCCATCCGCCCGTCTCCCACGGCACCCGTCGTCGGCTCGGCTTGAGGCCGATGAGCCCGCAGGCCGCCGACGGAATACGGATCGACCCGGCGCAGTCGCTGGCATGGGCGATGGGAACGATCCCGGCGGCCACGGCCGCCGCCGCCCCACCGGAGGAACCGCCGGCCGAGTACGCCGGGTTCAGCGGATTGCGAGTGATGCCGTTGGCCGCCGACTCCGTGGAGCCCGCGGCGATGAACTCGGGAACCGCCGAGCGGCCGAGAATCTGCACTCCTGCCTGCTGGAGACGCTCGATGAACACGCCGGTGGTCGCGGCCCGGTTCCCGGCCGCCAGACGCGAACCCATCTCGACCAGCCGTCCCGCTTCGGCCGACCCGTAGTCCTTGCGCAGGAACGGCACACCGGCGAGCGGGCCCGTCGACGTGGCGCAGGGGGTGGGATCGTCATACCACTCGACCACCGAGTTGATCTCGGGGTCGATTTCGGCGTGGCGGTCCGTCGCCGCCGACCGGAGTTCCTCGGGCGTGACCTCGCCCGCTCGGACCAGGGTCGCCAACTGGGCGGCGTCGAGGGTGGAGTACTCGGCGGGGTCCAACTCAGTCCGCCAGCTCGATCGGACCCCATTCGGGGTAGGCGTCGCCCGGTCCCGGGTTCTCCGCAGGGCATCCGCCATCGAAGTGGTGCATCACGCCCCACACGGCATTGAGCGCGGTCTGCACCGCCCCCTCGGCCCATCCGGGCGTGAACGAGATGTCGTCGCCAGCGAGGAAGACCCCTCGCTGGGCGGCCGGCAGGTCGTCCTGGAGGAAGTGGCCGTACATACGCTGGTTGTAGCGATAGTGACCGGGCAGCGCCCCCTTGAATGCGCCGAGGAAGTCGGGGTCGGCCTCCCAGGACACGGTGAGGGGCTCCCCGATCACATGGCTGCGGATGGCCACGTTCGGGTAGATGGTCTCGAGCGTGTCGAGGGCCAACGCCGCCCGCTCGGCGGCCGACTTCGCCAGCACCTTCATCGCATCGCTCATCCATGCGTAGGAGAGGCAGATCACCGCCGGTCGGTCGGGTCCGTTGTCGAAGAGGTAGGTGCCACGGGTGTTGCGATCGGTGAGCGTCATGCTCATGGCCGCGCGTCCGGTGACCGGGTCGATGTCGTGCCAGAACGGTCGATCGACCATCACGAAGGTCTTCGACGACTGCGCGTACCGAGTGCGGTCGAGGGCCATCCACACGGGCTGGCTGAACAGCGTCTCCTCGACGACGAGGTTGGTGGTGAGCAGCCAGCTCTGCATGGCCACCACCGCCGCCGGGTAGTCACCGACGGCACCGTCGCGATCGGTGATGAGCAGGGAGCCGTCGGGCGATCGATCGATTCGTGCCACTCCCGGTCGGGGCGCGCCGCCGTGCAGGCTCGACAGTGACGTTCCCGGGGGCCACCCGACGGTCGAGACGGGTGCGTGGTCCCACAGACGGCGTGGGAGCTGTTCGGCGCCGCCCACCACGAGACGCTGGTCGGACTCGAACTCGTTCAGCACCACGCGGAAGATCTCGAGCATGGAATTGGCGAAGTCGGAGTCCCACCCTCCCGTGCCGAACCCCACCTGACCGAACACCTCGCGATGCCGGAAATCCAGTTTGGAGAACGCCTTGCTCGTGGCCACGAAGTCATAGAAGGTTCGACCGTCCCATGCGGCGACGATCGGGTTCCAGAGCATCTTCAACGCGGCGGCGTCTCGCCGCCGCACGGCCTGCTTCAGCTCACCGATGCCCACCTCCTCCTCCAGCGCGGTGTTCCAGGCATCGGCGATCTCCCGGAACAACGGCGGCAGATCGTCGGGGGTCTTCGCGTAGTGCTGCTCGCCCGCGAGATCGATCAGGGTCGTCGGTGCCGCCGGGGTCAGCGGGTTCGGAAACGGCGCGGTCTCGAGCCCGACGAGATCGGCGTAGTGGAAGAACGCCCGTCCGGACTCCGGGAAACGCATGCCGCCCAGTTCGGCGATCACCTCGGGCGCCCCGGCAAAGGGTTCGGAACGGAGCCGACCGCCGAGACGGCCCGCCTCGTAGACCACCGGACGCAAGCCGAGGCGCAGCAGCTCGTAGGCGGTGACCAACCCGCCGATGCCGGCGCCGATCACGGCCACCTCGGTGCCGTGGTGGTGTTTCGGAATCGAGCCGAGGCCGCTGGGATGGTGAAGCCAGTCGTCGAAGGCGAAGGTGAAGTCGGGCCCGAATGCGCTCATCGGGGCATCGGGAGGCGCCATGGCCGAACGTTAGCCCGCGCCGACGATCCCATCGGACCCTGCATTGCAGATGAGAATCGTTCTCATTATCGTGGCGAGGGTGCACACTCGCGCCCTGGCCGTCGGCCTCGTCACCCTCATGGCGACAGCGTGCGGATCGTCGGAATCCCCCGGTCGGCCACTCGAGGAACCGCCGTCGATCGTGGTCACCACCGACATCTGGGCCGATGTCGTCGGCAACGTCGTCTGCGGCGCCGGACCCGTCGTGCAGTTGCTCCCGTCGGGAGCGGACCCGCACGGCTACGAGGCCTCCCTCGCTGATCGCGGTGCGCTCGACGACGCCGCCCTCATCGTCACCAATGGCCTGGGACTCGAAGGCTCTCTCAGCGACACGTTGAATGCGGTCGATGACGTCCCGGTCTTCGCTATGGCCGACCACGTCGACACGCTCGCGCTGCTCGGTGGAGTGGGCGACGGTGAAGGTGATGATCCCCACGTGTGGCTCGATCCGCTCCGAGTGGCTTCGGCGATGCCGTCGTTGCTCGACGCTCTGGTCGCTGCCGGCTTCCAGCGGCCGGCCATCGAGCAGTGCATGAACGTCTACATCGATCGGCTGACCGCGCTCGACGCAGAGATCGCTGCCTTGGTGAGCGCCATCCCGGCCGACCGCAGGTTGCTGGTCACCGGCCACGAGTCACTCGGGTATTTCGCCGACCGCTACGGCTTCACCGTGATCGGCGCAGTGATCGAGGGTGGGTCCTCCCTCGGAGCCGCCAATCCGGCGGCGCTCGCCGACCTGGTCGACGCCATCGAGGCAACGGGGGTCCCGGCGATCTTCGTCGACGTGAACGTGTCGAGCGACGATGCCGAGGTACTGGCCGACAGGACCGGAGTGGAGGTGGTTGGGCTGCCGGTGGAGGCATTCACCGAAGATGCCACCACCTACGTGGACCTCATGAGAGTCATTGCGGCGCGGGTGACGGCCGCTCTGAGTGGCTGAACCACCCCTCTTGTCCGCTATGTGAACACTTGTTCAGTTTTTGCTTTCCTTCACATCCTTTCTGAATTACCATCGGGCGAACGACCCCAGAGGGAGATCTTTCCATGGCACCGAGCCACACATTCGAAGCGCACTCGCCACTCGCCGAGCGGGCGATCGAGCTCCTGCCGCTCATCGCGGAGAACCAGTCCTACTCCGATACTCGTGGCGAGCTGGCCCCCGAGGTCGTCGAAGCATTCCACCTCAACGGCATGTTCAAGATGTGGGTGCCCGAGGATCTCGGTGGTTCCGAGCTCACGCCCATCAAGTCGCTCGAAGTGCTCGAGATCAGCTCGTACGGCGACGCGTCGGCGGGGTGGGTGCAGATGGCGTCGTGCCTGTCCACCGGCGTCGGTGCTGCCTACATGGGCGAGAGCGCGGTCGAAGCCCTGTACCCGCCCGACCACCGCACGGTGATCGCAGGCCAGGGCACCCGCCCCGGTTTCGCCAAGACCGTCGACGGCGGTTACATGCTCACCGGCGAGTGGAGCTTTGCGTCGGGACTCAAGCACGGCAACTACATCCACACCCTCGGCATCATCGAGGAGACGGGGGAGCCCCGTATCTTCGTCGTGCCCGTCGAACAAGCCGTCCTCCATCAGGAGTCGTGGGACGTCCTGGGTCTGAAGGGCACCGGCAGCATCGACTACGAGATCGAAAACGTGTTCGTGCCCGAGGAATACACCCACTTCGCCTTCACCCGTGACGGCAGTCGCGGCGACATCTACAAGCTCGGCATCATCGCCTTCGCCGTGGTGTGCCACTCGGGTTGGGCCATGGGCGTGGGCCGTCGCCTGCTCGACGAGCTCAAGGGGCTGGCCCAGTCGAAGACGGGTCGGGCCGGTTCCCAGGTCGACTCCGACAAGTTCCATCACGACTTCGCCGTGGCCGAGGCCAAGTTCCGGGCCGCCCGCGCGTTCGTGATGGAGTCGTGGCGTGACGTCGAAGAGACGTTCAACGCCGGTGGCGAGATCTCCGTCGAGCAGGACACCAACATCCGCCTCGCGCTCGGCCACATCACCTCGACCCTGCTCGAGGTGGCCAACTTCGTCTACCTCGCCGGCGGTACCACCGCCCTGCGCCGGGGGCCCATCGAGACCATGCTGCGCGACGTGCACGCCGGTACCCAGCACATCACCTCGGGTCCCAGCATGTGGCAGAACTGCGGCAAGCAGCTCGCCGGTCTGGCCGAGGGCATGCACTGGATCCTCCTCGACCTGGTGCCCGATGCACCGGCCGACGACGCCGCGGCCGACGAGTCCACCGAGCCCGAGCTGGCCCCGGCGGGTTAGCCGAGGAACTCCACGGCGCCCTGCGCCGTGCACAACCAGCCGAACACGTGCTCGAAGCTCCACTCGGTTGCCGCGCGCATGAAGTCGGGGCCGGCATGGTTCATGGCGTCGGTCACCAGGATGGGCCAGAACTCGTTGAAGAACGCCGACCGCGCCGTGCTCTCGACACACACGTTGGTGGCGATGCCGCAGAACAGCAGATTTCGGACCTGGCGGGCGCGTAGTTCTTCGGCCAGGTCGGTACGGATGAAGCCGTCGTAGCGAGTCTTGGCCACGACCAGATCGCCAGGCTCGGGAGCGAGTGCGTCGACGATCTGCCAGTCCCAGGTGCCTTCGACCAGCAACGTGCCGGACAGCTCGGGACGCTGGCGCATGACCACCAGCGCCAGCTCCTTCTGGTAGTTCGGCGATTCGGGACCGCCCCCGGTTGCGAGGTCGGCGGAGTAGCCCATCTGGAGATACACGACGGGGGAACCGGCCGCGCGCGCGGCGTCGGCGACGAGCCCCGTGGCCTCGACGGCGGGTGCCGCGCCCGAGATGTCGTGGCCGGCGATGTCGAACATGCCACCGGTCGAGGCGAACGCGTTCTGCATGTCGACGATGACGACTGCGGTGGCCGCGGGCTCTATGTCGATCGGCTCGGGGCGGGTGGCGAGCGCAGTCACCGTGAATCAGGCGTCTCGACGGCGCGAGCGGAAGCGGGCGGTCGCCGATTCGAGACTGGGGATCACGCCCCGCCGGAAGAACAGGAACAGAGCGACGATCACGATGCCATAGAGCATCACCTGGAGCTGGCTGTAGTCGACGAGCCACTCGTCGACGGCGGTGACGGCCACGGCTCCCAGCACCGGAGCCAGCAGTGAGCCGATGCCACCGAAGGACAGCATGACGATCGTGCGCACGTCGACGTGGCCGAAGGCATAGGTCGACGGTCCGATGAAACCCTCGGAGTGGGCGTAGAACGCCCCGGCGATGCCGAGCATGAACGAGCCGATCATGCCTGCGTACACCCGGTAGCGGGTCACGTCGATGCCCGAGAGCTCGGCCGCGACCTCGTCGTCCCGTAGGGCCCGGAACGCCCAGCCGACGTGGGAACGCTGTAGGTAGCGGTAGAGGACGAGATAGGCGAAGACCAACGCGAGGAACACGTAGTACGGCGACACCTGATCGGAGAGGAACGTGTCCTTCCCTGCTTCGACCCGCAGGCCCGATTCACCCCCGGTGAGGTCGCGACGTCCGAGGATCAGGCTCTGGAACGACAACGAGAACGCGAGGGTGACGATGCCCGTGAAGATCACGTCGAGCGACCGGCTGACGGCGATCCAGCTCAACAAGCCGCCCACCGCCGCGGAGATCAAGCCGGCGAGCACGATGCTGATCACCATGGGGATTCCCACGCGGTCGGTGAGGATCGCCGAGCCGAAACCACCGATGCCCGCCAGCGCCCCGACGCACAGGAAGAGCTGTCCGGTGCTGCCGAAGATGATGTTGAACGAGATGGTGTAGGCGGTGAACAACAGCATGCCGATGACCACGCCCATCATCGAGCGCGAGTCGTGGTACCGCAGCGGAACCAGCGCCAGCAGCGCCACGGTCACCACGATCGGGGCGTAGGCCCGAATCGCCGACGGCCGGGTCGCGGCCGCAACACCGGGCGCGCGCGACTCGACGTCGGCGGTGACGGTCATGTTCGGCCCCCGAGGATGCCACTCGGGCGGATCACGATGGTGAGCGCCGCGGCGAGCAGCAACATGATGGTGGTGATGTAGGTGCCGATGTAGAAGGAGCTGATGGTGTTGACGATGCCCAGCACCACGCCGGCCAGGAAGGCACCCGAAACGCTCCCCAGGCCACCGACCACGGCGACGATGAGGGCCAGCGTGGTGAAGTCGATGCCGTTGGTGACCGTGACCGGAGCGGTCATCGAGCGGGTGACCGCCACCAGACAGGCCAGGACGCCACTGAGGGCGAAGATGAAGGTGCGGACCCGGGCAGGGTTGATGCCGCAGAGGCGGGCACCCTCCTCGTCCTGGATCACCGATCGCACCGCTCGACCCATGGTGGTGAGCCGGAAGAACGCCACCAGGACGGCGCCCACGGCAATGGTGATACCGGAGGCGAGGAGACTGCCGGTGCGCATGCGAACGCCCAGGATCGGGATGGGGTCACCGCCGATCCGGATGCTGAGGCTCTCGATGGGGTAGCGCCATACCAAGAAGCCGTCGATCACGAAGCCGACGCCGAGCATGAGCAACAGGCCGAGCAGCACTCGCGGTTCACCGCGCAGCCGGTACACGGGCTGCATCAGGGTGAGATCGAGCAGCAATCCGGCGATTCCGGCGCTCACCAGACCCACGCCGATGGCGGGTACGAGCGGCAGGCCGGCGTCGAACGACAACGTGGTGATGATGGCGCCCAGCACCGCGAGCTGTCCGTGAGCGAGATTGAGCACACCGCCGAGGCCGTACACGAGGGACAGGCCGACACCGAGCATGCCGTACTGCAGGCCGAGCACGATGCCATCGAGAATCGCAGCCTTCATCGTTCTCCTCAGGCCACGCCGAGGTAGGCGCGTCGGACATCGGGGTTGCTCGCGAGCTCGTCGGAGGTACCCGAGAGCTGAATGCGACCATTCTCCAGCACGTAGCCCCGATCGGCCAGCCCCAGCGCCAGGGGAACCTGCTGCTCGGCCACCAGCACGGTGAGTCCCTGTTGGCGCAGCGCAGCGAGGGCGCGGTAGGCCTCGCCGGCGAGCTTCGGGGCCAGCCCCGTGGTGGGTTCGTCGAGCATGAGCAGCCTGGGCTCCGACATCAGGGCGCGACCGACGGCCACCATCTGCTGCTCGCCGCCGCTCATCGTGCCGGCGTGTTGGCGTTCCCGTTCGGCGAGGCGGGGAAAGAGCTCGAACACGACCGCCATTCGTTCGGGATTCGGTCGGTTGGGATAGGCGCCGAGCAGCAGGTTTTCCCGCACCGACATTTCGGGGAACAGGTGGCGCTCGGCCGGCACGTAGGCCAAACCGGCCCTGGCCAGCTGATGGGCGCTGGTGGTGGTGATGTCGTCGCCGGCGAACACGATCGTGCCTGCGCTGTTGTCCTTCATCCCACAGACGGCTCGGAACAGGGTGGTCTTGCCGGCGCCGTTGGAGCCGATGATCGCAACGGCCTCGCCCTCGTCGACGCTGAAGTCGACCTCGTGGACCACGTCCTGGCCCGAGTATCCGGCGCTGACCCCGCGCACCTGAAGCAGTGGCTCAGCCATCGATCGTGGCCCCCTCACCGAGATACGCGGTGATCACCTCGGGCGAACGCATCACGTCGCCGGGGGCTCCGTCGGCCAGCACGCGACCGAAGTCGAGCACGACGATGCGCTCGGCGAGGCTCATGACGGCGTTCATCACGTGCTCTACCCAGATCACAGTGACGCCGAGCTCGTCGCGAGCGGTGCGCACGATGTCGATCGACGCGGCCAGCTCGGTGTCGTTGAGCCCGGCCATCACCTCGTCGAGCAGTACGAGTCGAGGTTGTCCCGCCAGGGCCCTGGCCAGCTCGAGGAATCGCTGCTCGTGCAGGTTGAGCGACCCGACCGCGAAGCCGGCGCGGTCGTCGAGACCGACGAATCCGAGCGCTTCGGTGGCCCGCCGGGCCGCTTCGGCCTCACCGATACGCCCGGTGGTCGTGCCGAACATCGCCCCGAGCATGGTGTTGTCGAGCACCGTCATGGAGTCGAAGATGCGTGGGGTCTGCAGCACCATGGCGACGCCCCGTTTGCGCACCGTGTGCGCCTTGAGACCGGCCAGTTCCCTACCGTCGAAGGTGATGCGGCCCGCACTGGGCGGTTGCATGCCGCTTATGGCCTTGAGCAACGTGCTCTTGCCCGCACCGTTGGGGCCGACGAGGGCGAGAATCTCACCCTCGTCGACTCCCAGGCTGACTCCGTCGACGGCGGGCAGACCCCCGAATCGCTTCTCGACGCGGTCGAGAACGAGAAGGCTCACCTGATCGACTGCGAAACCATCAGGGGACGAATGGCTCGAGCGGCTCGGGTTTGAACAAGAACTCCGGGTACCAGTCGCCGGCCTCGTTGACTCCCTCGGGCGCCGGACCCGGGCCGATCTGGGTGAACAGCGGCTGTGCCGTGGCCATCTCGCCCCATTCGGTCCAGCCCATCTGGAAGGCGTAGCCCTCGAGGTCGTAGGTCTGACCGTGCAGATACTCGGCCACGGCCGTCGGATCGTCACCGACGTTGGCGACGGCGTCGGCCACCATGGTGACGATGCCGAAGCCGGAGACGGCGTCGTCGGACATGAACTCGTTGTCGGAAATCGCCAGGTAGCGGCGAGCGAGATCCTGATAGCCCTCGCTGGTGTAGTCGGCGCAGGCGAAGTCGGCATAGCGACCGATGGCGGCGTCGCCGGCTCCGCCGACCACGAGCGCCGGCGGAGTGTAGGCACCGGTGATGGGCACCTCGAATCCGAGGTCGGCCGACTGCACGGTGATGCCACCGGATCCTGGCGGGTGGCCCGTGGCGACGATCAGCTGGGGATTGATGCCTTCGAGGCTGCGCAGGTAGGTGGTGAAGTCCTGCTCGGGCACCGGGGCAACCTCGATCTGGAGCGTCACCCCTTCGAGGTCGGCGAACTGCTCTTCGAGGGCGGACTTGATCGACTGTCCCCAGCCGTAGTCGGCGATGATGGCGCCCACGCTGGTGAGGCCTTCGGCCTCGACGTACTGCCGGATCGGCTCGGCCACCATCGGCGCGGCGGGAATGCAGGTGCGGAAGGTGTAGCGGCTGTCCTGGGTGAGGATGGCACCCGAGCCGGCCTTCACCAGGAACAGCGGTATCCCGAGCTCCTCGGCCAACAGGCTGGTGGCGGTGCCGACGTCGCTGGAGATGGGTCCGCCGATGGCGACGACACCGTCTTCGACGAGGCGCTCGAAGCCGGCGGTGGCCTCTTCGGCGTTGGACTGGTCGTCGGCCTCGACGATCTCGATCATGCGCCCGTCGACGCCGCCCGCGGCGTTGATCTCCTCGGCGGCCAGCTTCATGCCGTCACGGGCCTGGATGCCCCACGGTGTGAACGGCCCGTTGAACGAGGTGAGCAGCCCGATCTTGATGGGCTCACCGCTGGGTTCCTCGGCGGGCTCTTCGGCGGCCGGTTCCTCGGCGGCGGGCTCTTCGGCGGCCGGTTCCTCGGCGGCGGGCTCCTCGGCGGCCGGTTCCTCGGCGGCGGGCTCCTCGGCCGGTGTGGCCGTGTCTTCACTGTCACTGCCGCACGCGGCGGCAACGAGCGCGAACAATGCGAAGAGTGCAATGAACAGCAACGAACGTTTTCTCATGGGTCCCCCTGGAGACGAGCCGCCAGAATCCCCTCGTGGCGACGTCGAAAAGCTACCACACGACCTCACCAGGAGCCAGGAGATTCGGACAGATGTCTGACATGTGGACATCGTTTGGACAGTGCCGATCGGATTGGGCTAGGCAACTGCGGTGACCGACGACCTCGCCTTCACCTCGGGTGGCGCCGTCTTCGCCCGGCTCCGACAACTCGGCGTCGACGTCGTGTTCACCAACGCCGGCACCGACTTCCCTCCCATCATCGAAGGCCTCGCCGAGGCCCATGCCCACGATGTCGATCTTCCCGTTGCGATGACCGTCGGGCACGAGCACGTGGCCATGGGCATGGCCCACGGCTACTACTTCGCCACCGGTCGATCGCAGGCGGTGATCCTCCACACCAACGTCGGCCTGGCCAACGGTTCGATCGGTGCCATCAACGCCGCCACCGATCACGTACCGGTCATCCTCATGTCGGGCCGAACACCAACGGTCGAGCGGGGGCGATTCGGTGCCCGCACCGTGCCCATCGGCTGGGGTCAGGAGATGCGCGACCAGGCCGCCCTGGTGCGAGAGGCGACCAAGTGGGACTACGAGCTGCGCTTCCCCGAGCAGGTGGGCGAGCTTCTCGACCGCGCTCACGCCATCGCCAACTCCACACCCAAGGGTCCGGTGTACCTGAGTCTGCCGCGGGAAGTGCTGTGTGAGCCGTGCCCGCCGGCGGTGCTGCAGGCCGACATCGCCATGTGGCCGGCCACCACCGTCGCCGGCGACGACGTGATCACCCGGGCGGCGGCCCTGCTCGCCGGCGCCGAGCGGCCGGTGGTCTTCGCCCAACGCGGCGCCGGTACCCAGGCCGGATTCGATGCGCTCGCCCGCCTGTGCGACACCTGGTCGATTCCCGTGTGCCAGTACTGGGCGGTGGCCAACGCCATCTCGGCCGAGCACCCCACCTACGTCGGCCACGATCCCATGCCGTGGATCGCCGAGGCCGACGTCGTACTGGTGATCGACAGCCTTGCGCCGTGGGCGCCCGCCATTCACGAGCCCGCCGATGGCTGTCAGGTCATCCAGCTCGGGCCGAACCCGCTCTACAGCCGCTTTCCCGTGCGCAACTTCCGCACCAGCCTCGCCGTCACCACCGAGGTGGGACCCGGACTCGAGCTGCTCGAGACCGCCCTCGGCGCGATCGGCGATCGCCACGTCGAGGCCAGAGCAACGCGCCGGGCCGCCATCGACGACCACGTCGCCGCCCATCGCCGGCATGTGGTCGCCACCGCCGCCGAGGGAGCGGCGACACCGATGTCGAAGGACTACGTTTCGACCTGCATCGGCGAGGCCGTCCGCGGCCACCGGGTCACCGTCCTGTCGGAGCTCGGCGCGCCGATGGAGCCCCTCGGCCTCACCGAGCACGGAGCGTGGCGTCAGGAGCCCCACTCGGGTGGGTTGGGCTGGAGCTTCCCCTGCGCCATGGGCATGAAGCTCGGCGATCCCGATCGGCTCGTCGTCGCCACGATGGGCGACGGCTCCTACATGTTCGCCAACCCGGTGGCGTGCCACCAGGTGGCCGAGGCCTACGAGATCCCGGTGCTCGTCGTTGTGCTCGACAACTCCGGCTACGGCGCGGTGAGCCAGTCGGTCCGAGGGCTCTACCCGCAGGGTTATGCGGCCAAGGGCGACGACGTGCCCCTCACGACGTTGTCGCCCAGTCCCGACTTCGTCCTGATCGCCCAGGCCAGTCGGGCCCATGCCGAACGCGTCGAGTCGAGCGATGATCTTCCCGGCGCCCTCGAGCGGGCCATCCGTGCGGTGACCGTCGAAGGGCGCCAGGCGCTGCTCGACGTGCGCGTCGAGCGGTGAACGACGCGGTCAGGCCGGCTCGATGCGGTCGGCACCGAGCACCCGGACCGGCTCGGCGACATGGAGGGTGAGCTGATCGAACGGAATGCCGATGTCGGCGTCGTCGAGGGCCGTCTTGACCCGTTCGATTACATCGTCGATCACCTTCCACTCCTCGGCGCGCTCGGGCTTGTGCCAGATGTGGAGGGAGAACACGATCGCACTCGCTCCCAGCTCGGTCACGTAGGCGGCCGGCTCGGGTTGGGGGAGTACCAGACTCGATGTTCGAGCGGCCTCGAGGATGATCTGCCGGGCTCGAGCGACCGGCGAGTCGTAGGCCACACCCACAGGGATCTCGGAGCGTCGGTGGTCGAAGGCGGTGTCGTTGTCGATCACGTTCTTCAGGACCGCCGAGCTCGGCACGACGACGCGGCGCCCGTCGAAGGTACGGATGGTCACGTCGCGTAGGCCGATGTCCTCGACCGTGCCCTCGACGTCGTTCGTGCGGATCTGATCACCGATCCAGAACGGGGTTCGCAGCTGGAGGAGGATTCCGGCGATGAAGTTCCCGAGGATCTCCTGGAGGGCGAAGGCGAGGGCGATACCGCCGACTCCGATGAAGCCCAGCAGTGGACCGATCTGTACGTCGATGCTGTTCAGCGAATAGACGAAGGCGATCACCATGATCACGAAACTCACGAAACGGCCGACCAGGCGGGCCACTGCGGAGCGGTTGGTCCCCCGCAGCGCGTGTCGCACGATGCGCGAGGCGATGTTGGCGATGATCACGCCGCTGACGAAGATGATCGCTGCGCCGAGCCAATCCCACAGGCCGAGCTCGTCGGAGATGATCGTCGTGGAGGACTGACCCTCGAACTGGGCGACGGTGAGGGTGAGGGCGTGCGGCAATGCCAGCCACGTCGTGATCATGGATGCTCCTGTTCGGGATCGGTCGCCGATTCGATACCTCGGCGCGGCCCAATCCTCCCATGTGCGAACACCGTGAAGTTTCGAACCGACGACAAGATTTGCGACCCGGTCTGAACAGTGGTGCCACTGACTAACGTCAGGGCATGCAAAAACTTCTCGGTCGCGCTGCCGACGCCGTGCTGGAGGGCACCGTCGTCGGCAGCTTCTCCAAGATCGGCGCGGTCGTGCGCCCTCGGGTGCTCGATTGGACGGCCGAGCTACCCGACCTCAGCGGTCAGCGAGCGGTCATCACCGGTGCGACGAGCGGTATCGGTCGCGCCGTGGCCGACGGGGTGGTCGCGCTCGGTGCCGACGTGATCGTCACTTCCCGGGCGCTCGACCGGGCCCAGTCGGTGGCCGACGACATCAGCGCCGACTCGGGACGCGACGCCGCGACGGGGATGGCGCTCGACACGGGCGACTTCGATCAGATTCGCGACTTCGCCACCGAAGTTGCCGCCGGCGGCGCTATCGACATGCTCCTGCACAATGCAGGTGCCCTGACCGCCGAGCGTCGTATCAACCCATCGGGCATGGAGCTCACGCTCGCGTCCCACCTGGTCGGTCCGTACCTGCTCACCAAGCTCCTTCGACCCTCGCTCGCCCTCGGTGCCCGCGTCATCTGGATGTCGTCGGGCGGCATGTACACCGAGCCACTGGTGGTGAAGCGCCTCGAGATGAGTGAGGATCGCTACCGCGGTTCGGTTGCCTACGCCCGCGCCAAACGAGCGCAGGTCGAGCTGGTTGCCGAGCTCGGGCCGTCGTGGGCGCCGCAGATCGTGATGCACGCCATGCACCCCGGCTGGGTCGACACTCCTGGCGTCGAGACTTCACTGCCGCGGTTCGGCAAGATCATGGGGCCCATCCTCCGCGACGCCGAGCAGGGCGCCGACACGATGGTCTACCTGGCCGCCACCGGTGGCGGCGACGAAGATCCGGGCCAGTTCTGGCACGACCGCCGTCCCCGCCGCAGCTGGTACCTGCCCAAGACCAAGCCCGATCCGGCCGAGCGGGTCCGCCTCGTCGAGTGGCTCGACGAGGTGACGGCGTCATGACCCGCTTCGTCCCTGCCTCCGATCTCGGCGGATCGTTCTTTCCGTACCGGTTCGACAACCGCTGGAAACCCATGTTCGTGGCGCTTCGTGTCGGCGAGAGCGACGGGGTAGCGGTGCTCGACGACAGCCTGGTGGCGACGTTTGGACGGTGGCGGGTCGAGACGCCCCTCGCCAACATCGACCACACCGAGATCACCGGGCCCCATCGGTGGTACACCGCCGTGGGGTTGCGCCTCAGCTTCACCGACGACGGCATCACCTTCGGCACCAACAGCCGGGCCGGCCTCTGCATCGCGTTCATCGAGAAGATCCCACGGATCATCGGTCCGCGTGCGCACTCCGCGCTGTGGGTGAGCGTGGCCGATCCGGCGGGGCTTGCGTCAGCGCTTCTCCAGGAGTGATCGCGGCCAGCAACCTCGATTCCGGACCACGTTGATCTCGGCCCCGTAGAGGTTCACCCGGGCCAGGAGATGAAACCATGTGAGCAGACCGATCACCACGGCGAAGGTGCCGTAGGTGTCGCTGGCATTCTCGACGTAGCGCGCCACCAGCACCGATCCGAGATTCTGGAGCAGAAACGTGCCGACTCCGGCGAACAGCGCACCGGGCCAGTGATCCCGCCAGGTCAGCGATCGGGCGGTGAGGATCTGGAACGCCAGCCACGCCACGCCGACGTTCACCGCGATGTTGCCCACGGTGATGGCGACGCGTGCCACATTCGGGAGGCCGAGGCGGGCGACGACGTTGGTGAGCACCGTGGCGCCCACCAGGCCGGCCCCGAACACCACGAGCATGAGCAGACCACGCAGCCGGGCTTTCGCAGCGTTTGGTCGATCTTCGACGGGAATGTCCCAGACCTCGTTGAGCGCGTACTGGGCGGCGGTCATCGCACCGATGCCCGCCCACAGGGCGGTGCCGAGGCCGATGACGAGTGCGAAGCCCGACCCCCCGAGTGACTCCCCCGAGATGGTGGGTCCGACCACCGGGAATCCGCTCAACGTCGAGTCGACGATGTCGGCGCGCCACTCGGGCTTGCTGTCGAGGGCGAACCCGGTGAGCGACACCATGGCGAGCAGCGCAGGGAAGACGCTGAAGAAGCCGTAGTAGGCCACAACCGCAGCCAGTCGACTGCCCCGGTCGTCGCCGAACTTCTTGATGACGCCGTAGGTGAATGCGGTCGGACGGAAACCCTGCTGGAATCGATCGATTCGCGCGAGAAGAGCCTTCACCGTCGGGATCAGCCCACCGGCGCGATCGATTGGTCGGCTGCGTTGGAAACCTCGCGCCAGTGGGCTCGGGTGTTGCCCACCGCGGGTATGCCGCCCGAATCCTTGAGCATGCGGGCGGTGTGGATGAGGTTCCACACCATGAAGGTGGTGTTCTTGTTCGTGAACTCGCTCTCGTAGCCGGTGGGCGGGTCGCCCTTCTCTCCCGGGTCGCCGTAGCTGGCCCCCGGGCCGATCTCACCGATCCAGCCGCAGTCGGCCTGGGGCGGGATGGTGTAGCCGATGTGCTGCATGGCATAGAGCACGTCACGTGACACCGCCTTCACGCCGTCCTCGTTGCCCGTGACGATGCAGCCGGCCGTCTTGCCGTAGTAGAGGTATTGGCCCTTCTCGTTCGTGTTGCCGCTGTACGCGTACATGCGCTCGATCACCAGGGCGGCCACGCTCGACATGACACCGAGCCAGATGGGCGACCCGAGAACCAGGATGTCGGCCGCCATGATCTTCTCCTGGATCGACGGCCACTCGTCGGTGAAGCCGAAGGTGTCGCCGAGATCCTCCTCCATGCCGAAGGCGATTCGGTGATCGAGGGCGTACAGGGTCTCGACGGTCACCCCTTCGTCGCGCATGACGCCTGCGGCGCGGTCGATGAGGCGCTGCGTGTGGGAGCCGGTGGCGTCGGCCTTGATGGAGCAGTTGATGAAGAGCGCGGAGAGTTCGGTCATGGCCTCAGCTTTCCACAATGGGTCACGCCAGTGGGGTGCCGTCGGGGCGCAGGACGGTGTAGCCGCCGGTCGGTTCGCGTTGGATCTGGAAGCGGTGGTTGTGCTTGTGTCGGTTGTGACGTCCGCAGAGTGGTGCCCCGTTGCCGGCGTGGGTTCTTCCGCCGTGTTGATGTTCGTGCAAGTGGTCGACTTCACAGGAATCGGCGGGTGTGTCACAGCCCGGCCAGATGCATCGGGGATTCGTGACCAGCACGGCGTGACGGGCCGAGCCCGTGAAGTATCGAGCAGTGCCGAGGTCGATGGTGACGCCTCGTGCATCGACCACCACCCGTCGGACCCTGGCCCACAGCCCGACCACCATCGCCTCGGTGGGATCGACCGGAACGCCGTTGAATGTGGAGCAGCGATGGGTGGCCGCCTCCAGCCGGGGCGCGGCGTCGAATTCGAGCGCGGTGGCCACTGCTTCGAAGTTCCTCGGCCGACCAGACGATGTTGTGGGTGGGCACCGACACCGACCCGACGGTGGAGTTGGCGGCATCGTGGAAGATCTGCACGAGCGCGTCGTGGCGCCGCTGGGCGGTCGTGCGAGGGAGATGGCCAGCCGTGGCCTGGTCGCCGTGTTCAGCTCGGGCTTTCTCCCAGTCGGCCTCGTACTCGGCCCGGGTGTAGGAGGGTGGCGTTGCGGGCCTCGTGGTTTCGTTGGTTGCGATCGGCTGCGCCGTCCGCATCGACCAGCCGCTCCCACTCGCGCACCACCTGATCGAAGTCGCGAAACGACAGCGACGCCGCCTGATCGAGGAACCAGGACTGCGCCGGGACCATGTGATCGCGCGACTCGGGCATTGGCAAACACCTTGGCGAGCGTCGACATGTGGGCCAGGCCCAGCTGTCCCGACGAGAATGCCGCCGCGACCTCGCCGAGCTGCCCGAGCATGCGCCGATTTCGATCTCGTCGACTCGATTCGGCCGACGACAGGCCCGCGTGGTGCTCGACCATGCGCTTCGCCGAGAAGTGGCCGTCGCCGGCGTGCAGGTTGCCGGCGTCGATGGCGGCGAGGAGGTCGACCCGGAGTTGCTCGACCCGACGGTGGATGGTCTCGATGGCGTGAATCCACGCAACCGCATCGGTCGGATCGGCCGGGGAGACCCCGACCGCCGACAACTGTTCGAGTCCGGTCGCAACGAGCCCGAAGGCTGCTGCCGAATGGTCATCTCGGACCCGATCCATACCTCCGAAACTACCCAACAGGTGTGACAGCGAACCCGCCGAAACGGCAGGTCAGCAGCAAAACGGTCAGGGAATCGTCCGACGTCTGGAACACTGCGGTCACATCCCTAACCAGGAGCGTGCACCCGTGACAGAGAATCGAAGTAGCGGCGTGGCGGTGGTCACCGGAGCGAGTCGGGGCATCGGGGCCGCGATCGCACACCGGCTCGCCCGTGAGGGGCTGGCGGTGGCCTGTGGTGCCACGACCGCCGCCAATGCCGAGTACGTGGCCGCGGCCATCCGAGCCGAACACGGCGTCGATGCCATCGCGCTCGCCCTGCAGGTGAGCGACGCCGAATCCGTCGAGGCGGCGATGACCGCGATCGAGGACCGCCTCGGACCGGTGACGCTGCTGGTTGGCAATGCCGGAGTCGCCCACGTCGAGTCGTTCCTGCACATGGCCGTCGCCGACTTCGACCGGGTGCTCGACGTCAACCTTCGCGGGGTGTTCGTCTGCGGCCAGGCGGCGGCCCGTCACATGGTCGCGTCGGGAACCCGCGGTGCAATCGTCAACATCGGCTCGATCGCCGGTGTGAATGCCTTCCCGCAGCGGGCTGGCTACTGCGCGTCGAAGGCGGCGGTGGCCCATCTCACCAAGGTGATGGCGCTCGACCTGGCCGACCACGGTATACGGGTGAACTGCGTCGCTCCGGGCTACATCCGAACCGACATGGTGCAAGGCGTGATCGACGACGGCCGCCTCGACGAGGGCCAGCTCCGCCGCCGCATACCGATGCACGAGCTCGGCACGGTCGAAGACATTGCCGCAGCGGTGGCCTGGATGGCGTCCGACGAGGCCCGGTACGCCACGGGCGTCACCCTCGTGATCGACGGTGGCTGGGTGGCCCACGGTCACGTGTGAGCCGCGGCGGTTTCGGGTGACTGCGCCGCCACCAGCATGCTGAGCAAAACGACCTCCCGGACCGACGACACCAGTGGGCGGGGTGGTGCGCTGCGGTGTGGTCAGTCGCGGCGGATCCTCGTACGGATCGTGTCGGCACGGGTCTGGCGCAGGAACTCGCCGAAGTCGGTCCCGCCGGTGCCCTTGGCGTTCGCGTCCATGCCCGACGGTACGGCGATGTAGTCGTGGGCGAGCCTCATGTGGAGGCCGCGGAAGCGTTCGATCTCGTGGACGACGTCGTCGAAGGCCGCGGCCAGGTCGGACCCGCCGCAGGTCGCCCGCTCACGTACCCGGGACTGCGCGGTGACGTCCTCGACGAATCGCCGGTGCGGTGGCGGCATGTAGGTGCGCATCTTCGCCAGGTACGCGCCCGTGGTGCCGGTGGGGTGGTGCACCGACACCAGGGCGTCCATCGCCTGTATCAGCGAGCTCTGCGCGGCCGAGCCACCGATGTAACGGCGGGGCTCGTCGGAGATCCCCTCGTACACGACGCCGGGCTCGGGCCAGCCCGCCACGTACGGGCGGATGCGGTGGTAGAAGACGTAGGGGTCGCACCACTCGTAGGTCCGGTCGGTGGCCACGTACACCGGACCCATGGCCGCGGCGATCGAGTGGAGGCCTTCGGCGAGGTCGGCATCGGAGCCGTCGGTCGAGCTCGTGACCACGTCGCTGATGAGCGGCAACAGCGGCGCGCCGGCCAGCTCCACACCGAGCGCGGAGACGAAGAACCAGGTCTCGTCGACCCCACCGTGGAACGAGGCGAGCATCGCCGCGTTGTCGGGGCTGAGCGGAAGCGAGCGGTCGACTCGACGCCAGTTCCGAAGTGACATGCATCCGTAATGCACGATCGGTGGCCGTCCCATGGCGTCGGCCAGCGTGCACAGCGGCAACGCAAGGGGCCCGGGGATACGCAGCCGGGGGCGGTCGGCCGACCAGACGTAGGCATTGGCGAGGACGGTCGTCAACAGCAGCGCCCGTTCCCGTTCGAGGGTCGAGGTCAACGAGTCGACGTCGAGATCACCGAGGCCGCGTACGGCGTCGACGATCCGACCGTTGCGCATGAGGGTCGACAGATCGGCCGCCACCTGGTCGAGAATCTCGAAGTCGCCCGGTAGACGCTCGAGCGGGTCGACGCCGGGAGCGAAGCCGTGGGCAGCATCGATGTCGTAGTCAGCGAGGGTCAGCATCATCGCAGGGGTGGGTCGGTGCACACGTCGGCCCCAGGAGCGCGATCGGGTCGGAACACCCGAGGCGGACGGCCGAAACCAGTGCCCGCTCGATCGGTGGTGAGGTACGCCTCGATCGCATCGGTCAGTGCCTCGGTAGCGGTCACGATGTACTCCTCGGTGGCGAAGAGCTCGGCTTCGGCCGGGTTGGCGATGTAGCCCATCTCGATGATGGCGGTCGGGGTGGCCGGCCGTCGGATGATGCCGTATGCGTCCCGACCGTCCTCGAGCAGCGTCCGCAGCACACCGGCATCGGGTGCGGTGGTCCACGCCACGTCGAGCCCGCCGAGAGCGTCGCTCACCTCCTCGTAGAGCAGTCCCCCGAGGCGAGCCGACTCGTCGGAACCGGACTGGACGAACACTTCGGTACCGGGTGTGTCGGAGGCGTTGCCGGCCGGGGCGTTGTGGTGGATCGACACCATGAGGGCGGCGTCGAGATCGTCGGCGAAGGCCGCTCGAACGTCGAGGGGCACGAGGTAGTCACCGGTGCGGGTGAGCGCGGTTGCGAAGCCACGAGCGGTGAGCTCCTGCTGCGCTGCGGTCGCGACCTCGAGGTTCAGTGCTCCTTCGGTCACACCGTTGGCTCCGACGGCGCCCGGATCGGCGTCGCCGCCATGGCCGGGATCGAGGACCACCAGAGGTGCGGTGATGGGCTCGCCGCCGATGACGATGGCCTCGTTGCCGCAGGGTGTGCGCACCGCGTGGTTGTCGCCGACCGAGGCGAGCACGATCACCGGGATCCCCGTGGTGGTGAGGATCGCCTTCGGTGGTGGCTGCGGCGTCGGCGTGGGTTCCTCGGGCGCGGGGGGTGTCGAGGTCGGGGCCGCGGTGGGCTCCGGTGAACCAGCGACGGCAACCGGCTCCGGGAGGTTGACCGGTAGGGCGGTCGTCGGAGCCGCGCAGGCCGACAGCAGAACCACGGCCACCACTAGTCGACTCCCCGGCGCTCGCACGACGTCGAGTCTGGCACCAACGAACCCGGGACCGGCGCGCAATCGTTGTCGCTCACACGCCCACGTCGCGCCGAGCGAACCCGAACGTGCCGACGGCGACCAGCCCGACGACGAGCCCGACCATGATCGACAGATCGACGACCTGGAGTCCGTTGCTCAGCGGCGAGCCGCCGTTGAGCCATGCGAACGGCGACAATCGGTCGGTCCACTCCAGCCCGTCGACCTGAGGGAGGATTCCGTTGGCCGCGAAGCCGAACACGCCGAGTGCGGCGCCGGCACCGATGGCCGGGCCGCGGCGGCCGGTGATGGCGCCCACTGCGTAGGCGAGGGCCCCGAACACCATGCCGAACAACACGAGATGCAGGTGCATGGCGAGGAGGTCACCGATGGAGATGCCGGTCAGGTCGAAGGGCTTCACCAGTGCGACGATCACGATCAGGAGACCCAGAGAGATCATCACCAGGCTGACCACCAGTGCCGCGCCGCGCTGGAGTGCCACCCGAGGTCGACTCACCGGGTGAGCCAGGACGAGGTCGAGGGTCCCTGCCTCCTCGTCTCCGGCGATCAAACGAGCCCCCGCCGACACCGCGTAGACGATCACGAGTACGGCGACGACGAGGCCGTACACCGTGGCGCTCAGGTACCCGGAGGGAGTGGCGATGTCGGTGTAGTTCAGTGCCTCGAGCAGCCCGCCGGGGTAGTTGTCGATGGCGTCGCGCATGGCGGGGTTGTCGATCGTCGGCCAGAACGCGGCATACATGCCACCGACGGCAGCGACGGCGACGGTCCACGTGGCGATCGACCGTCGACGATCCCACAACCATTTGGTGAAGGGGTCAGTCGCCATCGGCGTCTCGCCCGTACGAATGAAAGAACAGCTCGGTGAGGTCGGGCTCCTCGGCGGAGATCGTGACGACGCCGTGGCGAACGATGGCCTTGAGGAAGTCGTCGGCCCGACCGTCGAGGCGGCAGGTGAAGAGCGATCCGTCGATCGCGGCGTCACTGACGCCCGCCACAGCCGCGAGCTCCGCGATGGGCACAGGATGATCGAACAGGACCTCCACGTGTCTCACCGATCGCTGTCCGAGCTCGTGGATGCTCTCGACGGCGACCAGGCGCCCGGCGCGGATGACTCCGACCCGGTGGGCGCACCGTTGCACCTCGCTCATGACGTGCGACGACATGAACACCGTCCGTCCCTCCACCGCGACCTCGCGCGTCAAGGCAACGAACTCGGCCTGGAGGAATGGGTCGAGTCCACTGGTCGGCTCGTCGAGGACGAGGAGCTCGGGCTCGTGCATGAACGCCTGGATCACCCCGATCTTCTGGCGGTTGCCAGCGCGAGAGCGTCTTCACCTCGCGAGTCGTGTCGAGCCCCAGCCTCTCGGCCAGATCATCGATGCGGGTCGCCGTGACGCCACCCCGGAGGTTGCCCAGGTAGGTGAGGATCTCACGCCCGTTCTGGCGGCCGTCGACCACGAAGTCACCGGGCAGGTAACCCAGTCGCCGCCGCAGCTCGACTCCCTCTGACCGAGGATCGAGGCCCAGAACCTCGATTGCGCCGCTGGTCGGTCGGATCAGATCGAGGAACAGGCGAATCGCCGTGGTCTTGCCGGCACCATTGGGGCCGAGGAACCCGAACACCTCACCGGTGAACACCTCGAGATCGAGACCGTCGAGGCCCCGAGCGGTGCCGTAGTCCTTGACCAGCGCCTCGGTTCGAATTGCAGCTTCGGGCACGGCGCTAGGTCCCGACGAACGAGGTGAATGCATCGGCGAGAGCCCGGAGGGTGTTGCCCGGGAAGGTCTCGTGGCAGTAGGGGAGCGCCGCGGCCATCGACCCGACCTTCGGCTCGTAGCTCGCGGCCGCCATGCGCGGGTTCAGCCACACGACACGGTGTGATCGTCGATGCAGGCGGGCCATGGCCTTTGCCATCGCCTCGGGTGCGTCGCTGTCCCAGCCGTCGGAGGCGATGACCACGACGGCGCCGCGAACGCACGTGCCGTGATGGCTGCGGAGCAGGGCGTCGATGTTGGCGGCGATGCGGGTGCCCCCGAAGCGGTCGTCGAGGAGACGGTTGGCCTGTTCGATGGCCGCCTCGGCCGATTTGACCCGGAGCGCCGTGGTGAGGCGGGTCAGATCGGTGGAGAACGCAAAGGTCTCGGCATCGGCATGCAGGGTGACGGCCCGGAGGAGGTGGAGGTAGGCGTTGGTGTGGGCCTGCATCGACTGGCTCACGTCGCAGATCATCACCAGTCGACGAGGCTTCACGAGCGGTTCGTTCCAGACGAGACGAACCGCCTCGTAGCCCGAGTGTCGGGCCGCCACCAGTGTGCGACGCAGCGCGAGCGTGGCACCGGTGGACGCGGGTCGTTGCCGACGGGTTCGCCGGGTGGGCCAACGGAGGAAAGCGTGCTCGAGCCAGCGTCCGACGAGCGCCAGGTCGGCGTCGCTGAGCTCCTCGAAGGGCACGTCGGCGAGGTGGTCGAGGTGGCTCGGGAGCCGCTCGGGTACGACGATTCCGTCGTCGGGCGCATCGTCGGCGTCGTCGCGGACGGTGGGAAGCGTGGCCCATGGCAACCCCTCGCCATCGACCTCCTCGGCCGCGTCGGCGGGCACGCGTGCGTGGGCCTCGTCGGCCGCAGGCGGTGGCGCTGGACCAGGAGGACTATTGCGCCGGGCGTTGGGATCGAGGGGCAGAACAGCGTCGGCGAACACCGCGACGAAAACCCGGTCGAACACCGGGAGATCGCGGTGATCGTCGATGAGCGTCGTGCGGGCCAGCCAGTAGAGCGCGGTGGTGTCGGTCGGCATGCAGGCGTCGAGCGCCCGGGTGAACGTCTCGGCACGATTGATGGCCACCGCGACGCCTGCCCGTCGGAGTCGCTCGGAGAACGACACGGCGAACGCGGCGCGGTCGACGCCGCGCAGCAGCATCGGCTCAGCCATGGAGGCGCCGACGGAGCGCGAGGATCATCCCGCAGCTTCGCGGTAGCCGAGATCGTCGAGGGCGTCGCGAACGGTTTCGAGATCGTCGGGAGTCTTGACCACGGCGCCGAGGGTGCGCAACACGTCGGCGCGCACGAGATCAGCGGTGCCGAGGGTGACGAGGGCCGACACCCAGTCGATGGCCTCGGCCAGTCCGGGTGCCTTGTCGAGATCGAGGTCGCGCACCCGGCCGACGAAGTCGGTGGCGGCTCCGATCGAGCGCGTCGGTGCCCGACGGCACGTTCCGACGAACGATGTCAGCGGCGTGCGCCGGTGACGGGTACTCGATCCAGTGGTAGAGACATCGACGCTTGAGGGCATCGTGGAGCTCGCGACTGCGGTTGGAGGTGAGAATCACGATGGGTGCCATTGCGGCGGTGAAGGTACCGAGCTCGGGAACAGTCACCGACTTCTCGCCGAGGAACTCGAACAGCATGGCTTCGAACTCGTCGTCGGCTCGGTCGATCTCGTCGATCAGCAACACCGGTGCGATCGGTCCGGGGTGGCGTACGCACCGCAGGATCGGCCGCTCGAGGAGGAACTCCTCGGTGAACAGGTCGGCCTCCTCCAGCCGGGTCCCGTGCGCCTCGCCGAGCCGTATGGCAAGAAGCTGACGCTGGTAGTTCCACTCGTAGAGCGCTTCGCCGGAGGTGAGACCCTCGTAGCACTGAAGGCGCACGAACGGTGCGCCCATGGCGGCCGCCATCGCCTTGGCCGCGGTGGTCTTCCCCACGCCGGGCTCGCCTTCGAGCAGCAGTGGCTGACCCAACGTCGCGGCGAGGTACAAGGCGGTTGCAAGGCCCTCATCGGCCAGGTAGTCGACCGTGTCGAAGCGCGCCCGAACGTCGGCCACGTCGGTGAAGGGCCCGCTCACGGGTGGATCTCCTCGGCATCGAGAAGGGCGAGGTAGTCGTCCCAGGTGTCGACATCGAGGGGTACTTCGTCGTCGACAGGATGCTCGGCCACTCGGTCGGGCTGAGCCTCGAGCAGCTTCCAGACACCCTTGTCGCCGTGCAGGCGTCGGAGGTCGTCGAAGACGCGGCGGTGAAACCAGAACGGATGGCCGCGGCCGTTGCGGTAGCGGCACACCGCCAGCGGGGGAGCGGCCGGGTGGGCCGTCATGCCGACCAGGCCGCGCACGACCGCCGGGTCGACATCGGGCTGGTCGCCGAGGAGCAGCACGACGCCGTCACTTCGGGGGTCGACGGCGTCGAGTGCGGCGACGATCGACGATGAGCAGCCCGCGGCGTGATGGAGGTTCTCGACTACTTCGAAGCCGTCGAGGTCGACCTGGTCGCGTACCTCCGGCGAGGCGCCGCCGAGGGTGACGATCAGCTGGTCGAGCCGGCAGGAACGGGCCACGGCCAACGTGGTGCCGAGCAGTGTCGTGCCGCGGTAGGGCAGGAGTTGCTTCGGCTGTCCGAGGCGTTGTGAGGCGCCGGCGGCCAACACGAGTCCGGTGATGAACACGTTCAGCCGGCCACGTCGAGGTCGTCGGCGTACCGGGTGCGACAGCCCGGATTGCAGAACCAGAAGTCGGTGCCGTCGGCATGCAGGTGCGGAGTGTCGGGCCTGACCACCACCGTCATGCCGCACACCGGATCGACGGCTTCGGTCGGCGGCTCGACGCGACGCGACGACGGAGGCGCGACCAGCCCCTGCATGCGAACCGCGGCAACCACCTGGGCCATGATCGAGAGCGCGATCTCGTGGGCGGTGCGGGCGCCGATCTCGATACCGACGGGCGTGTGCACGCGTGCTCGCTCGTCGACGGTGAGCTCCATGGCATCGATCACCGCCGAGCCCCGCCTGTGACTGGCCACCAGCCCGATGAAGCCGGCGCCGGCATCGAGCGCGGCGCGAAGGACGGCCTCCTCGTTGCGGCCGTGGCTCGACACGATGACCGCGGTCGCGGCGTCGTCGAACTCGCCGGGGACATCGGTACGCACCGCGAAGCCGAGCGGAGCCGCCAGCTCGGCCAACGCCTGGGCGATGGGCGTGTTGCCGGCCACGGTGAGGACGGGCGCGGGAAGGCGCGGCTCGAGGAACACCTCGATGGCCCCGCCCGACAGGCACGGATTGACGACGGTCTGGGAACCGGGCGAGTCGGGGAACACCTCGTCGCCGTCGGGCAGAATTCTCAGCAGAAGTGTGTCGGCCGTGTCGATCACCTTCATGGCCGCCGTGCGTACCGACTCCTCGGCGCACTGGCCGCCGACGAATCCCTCGATCGAACCGTCGGCCAGGACGATCGCCCCGTCACCGGGTCGAGCCGACGTCGGGCACTGGGCCCGGACGACGGTGGCCTGCACGAACGGGACTCGACTGGTGATCAACTCGCTTGCTCGAGCGGCAATCGACTGCGCCATGGTGACGGGCTCCTGGGCCTCAGATGGGCGGGGTGTGGTTGCCCTGCATGGTCTCCCACACCCGGCTGGGCGTGAGCGGCATGTCGGCGTGACGGACACCGAAGGGCTTGAGGGCGTCGATCACCGCGTTCACCACGGCCGGCGGCGAACCGACGGTGGCCGACTCGCCGATGCCCTTGGCGCCGATCGGGTGATGGGGCGACGGCGTCACCGTGTGGCCGGTCTCCCAGTCGGGCACTTCCAGGGCGGTCGGGATCAGGTAGTCCATGAACGAACCGCCGAGGCAGTTGCCGAGCTCGTCGAACTCGATGATCTCCATGAGTGCCATGCCCACGCCATCGGTGAGCCCCCCGTGCACCTGGCCCTCGATGATCATGGGGTTGATCTGGGTGCCGCAGTCGTCGACCGCGACGAATCGGCGCACCTTCACGTGAGCGGTACCCGGATCGATGTCGACCACGCAGATGTAGGCCCCGAAGGGATAGGTGAGGTTCTCGGGGTTGTAGCAGATCTGTGCTTCGAGCCCGCCCTCGATGCCCTCGGGCAGATCGCCGGCGCCGTGCGCCTTCATGGCGATGTCCTGGATGGTCACCGACTTCTCGGGATCGCCCTTGACCTGGAACGAGCCCTTCATCCACTCGAGGTCGGCCACCGACACCTCGAGCATCCCCGAGGCGATGATCTGGGCCTTGTCACGAACCTTGCGGGCCACCAGCGCTGCGGCGGCACCCGACACCGGCGTCGACCGGCTGCCGTAGGTGCCGAGACCGAAGGGGGTGTTGTCGGTGTCGCCGTGCACCACCTCGAGGTCCTCGGGCGGGATTCCGATCTCCTCGGACACGATCTGGGCGAAGGTCGTCTCGTGACCCTGACCCTGGGTCTTCACCGAGAGGCGGATCACTCCCTTGCCGGTGGGATGGATGCGCAGCTCACAGCCGTCGGCCATGCCCAGGCCGAGGATGTCCATGTCCTTGCGCGGACCGGCGCCCACCGCTTCGGTGAAGAAGGCGATGCCGATGCCCATGAGCTCGCCGCGCTCGCGCTTCTCGGCCTGCTCACGGCGCAGGTCGTCGTAGCCGATCATGTCCATGGCCTTGCGCATGGCCGGTTCGTAGTCGCCCGAGTCGTACACCCAGCCGGTCTTGGTCGTGTAGGGGAACTGGTCGGGCTGGATGAAGTTCTTGATCCGCAGCTCGGCCGGGTCCATGTCGAGCTCATAGGCGAGACAGTCGACGATGCGCTCGACCAGGTAGACGGCCTCGGTGATGCGGAACGAACACGCGTAGGCCACACCGCCGGGTGCCTTGTTGGTGTACACCGCGGTCATGTTGCAGTAGGCCGCCTCGAGGTCGTAGCTGCCGGTGAACACGCCGAAGAAGCCGGCGGGGTACTTGATCGGGGCCGCAGTGCCGTTGAACGCGCCGTGGTCGGCCAGCACGTTGGTGCGGATGGCCAGGATCTTGCCGTCGGTGGTGGCGGCGATCTCACCCCGCATCACGTAGTCGCGGGCGAAGCCGGTGCTCACCAGGTTCTCGGTGCGGTCCTCCATCCACTTGACCGGCTTGCCGATGACGAGCGAGGCCACGATCGCGCAGACGTAGCCGGGGTAGATCGGCACCTTGTTGCCGAAGCCGCCGCCGATGTCGGGCGCGATGACCCGGATCTTGTGCTCGGGCAGTCCGGCCACGAGCGCGTACACCGTGCGGTGAGCGTGCGGTGCCTGGCTGGTGCACCACAGGGTGAGCTGGCCGCTGATCTTGTCGACGTCGGCCACCGCGCCGCAGGTCTCCATCGGCGCCGGGTGCACGCGGGGGTAGACGATGTCCTCGGTGACGACGACGTCGGCCTTGGCGAACACGGCCTCGGTGGCGGCGGCGTCGCCGGTCTCCCAGTCGAAGCAGTGGTTGTCGGTCTTGCCCTCGAGGTCGTCGCGGATGACCGGTGCATCGGGGTCGAGCGCCTTGCGGACGTCGATGACCGGGTCGAGGGCGTCGTAGTCGACATCGATGAGCTCGAGCGCGTCGCGCGCCGAGTAGCGGTCCTCGGCCACGACGAACGCCACCTCCTGGTCCTGGAAGCGCACCTTGTCGGTGGCCAGCACGGCCTGCACGTCGTTCGACAGGGTCGGCATCCAGGCCAGCCCCTGCTCGGCGAGGTCGGCACCGGTGATGACGGCCTGACCACGTTGGGATGGGCCTGGGCGGCCGAGACGTCGATGCCCAGGATCTTGGCGTGGGCGTACGGGCGAGCGCAGGATGGCCAGGTGCAGCATGCCCGGCAGCTGGATGTCGTCGACGAAGTTGCCCTTGCCGCGGATGAAGCGCGGGTCTTCCTTGCGCAGCATGCGGCCGTAGCCCACCGGATGCTGGTCGTTGTCGTGGAACGACGCGACGGGGTTGTCGGTGACGGTCATGAGGCACCTCCGACGGTCGACGGGGGATTCGGATCTCGGCGTTGGCCGCCCACTGGATGGAGCGCACGATGGTGGAGTACCCGGTGCACCGACAGATCTGACCCGAGATGGCTTCGCGGATCTCGTGCTCGGTGGGGTCGGGATTGTCGGTCGAGCAGGGCTCGAGCGGTCATCATCATCCCCGGGGTGCAGAAGCCGCACTGGAGGCCATGGCACTGCATGAATCCCTCCTGCACCGGATCGAGGACGCCGTCGACCTCGAGGCCCTCGACGGTGCGGACCTCGCGCCCGCCGGCCATGGCGGCCAGCACGGTGCACGACTTCACGGGTTCGTCGTCCATGAGCACCACACAGGTGCCGCAGTTGCTGGTGTCGCAGCCCCAGTGGGTGCCGGTGAGGCCGAGGTGATCGCGGATGAAGTGCACGAGGAGCAGTCGCCCCTCGATCTCGCTGGTGACTTCCTCACCGTTCACGGTCATGGTTACGTGCATGTCAGGCCTCCTGACCGTTGGTTCCGGTGATTCGGGCCACCGAGCGTCGCAAGGCCCGGCGGGTGAGCTCGTCGGCCAGGTGGCGCTTGTAGGCCACCGTGCCTCGGGAGTCGGCGCTCGGTCGCGACGCCTCGGCGGCGAGGGCGCCGGCAGCGGCGTACAGCTCTTCGGAGGGCACCTGGCCGCGAAGCGCCTCGGAGATCGCTCCGATGCCGGTGGTGTTCGGGCCGACGGCGGCCAGGCCGACCCGGGCGTCGCTGATGGTGTCGCCGTCCATCCACACGGCCGCACCCGCGGAAACGATCGCCCAGTCACCGGCGCGCCGTTCGACCTTCTCGTAGGCGCTCGAACCGTTCGGGCGGATCGGAATGCGGATCTCGGTGAGCATCTCGGCGTCCTCGACCGCGGTCTCGTAGGGCCCGCGATGGAATTCGTGCATGGTCAGCACCCGTTCGCCGTCGGAGGAGCGGATGACACAGCTGGCGTCGAGGGTGGTGCACACCGCCGACAGGTCCTCGGCCGGATCGGCCTGGCAGAGCGAGCCGCCGAGGGTGCCACGGTTGCGTACGACCGGATCGGCGATCACCTTCTCGGCGTCGCGAAAGATCGGGAAGGCGGCCGCCAGCTCGTCGGACTCGAGCAGCTCACGATGCCGGGTCATGGCACCGATGCGGAACTCGTCGCCCTCGACCCGGATGTAGCCGAGCTCGTCGTGCAGATCGTTGATGTCGATCAGGTACTCGGGCGTGGCGAACCGCAGCTTCATCATCGGCAGGAGGCTGTGGCCGCCGGCGACGAGCCGGGCCTCGCTCCCGAGCCTCTCCAACAGCGCGATCGCGTGATCGACGCTGGTGGCACGTTCGTACTCGAACGGTGCTGGCACCTGCATGGCTTCCCCCTACTTCCGTGGTGTCGCCACCTTGGGTCGCCGGCGGGGCGCGCGTCAACACCAACCTAAGCGGTTGGTTAAGTTGGGTTGGTGACTCCTGCACAACTGCGTGCGTTCAGCACGGTCGTTCGTCTGGGAACGGTGAAGGACGCGGCCGGCGAGCTCGGCGTGTCCGATGCGGCGGTGTCGGGACACGTGGCCCAGCTCCGCAAAGAGCTCGGCGACAAGCTGTTCACCCGGTCGAAGTCGGGCCTCGCCTTCACGCCCGGCGGCCTCCGCCTGGCCACCCGGGCCCACGAGATCCTCGGGCTGCAGGATCAGACCGTGCGCGAGGTGAGCGAGGCGGGCCAGGGGCGACGGGTGCTGCGCCTGGCCGTGTCGAGTCTCTTCGGCGAGTACGCCGCCCCGGGGTTGATCGGACTGTTCTCGACCAGATCCGACGACCTCGACGTCGAGATGAGCGTGCGTCCCCCCGGGCACTTCGCGGCCTTGTTGGCTGGCCGGTCCGCCGACATGGCCATCGGCCCGACGATGCAGTCGCTCGACGAAGCGATCGGTCAAAAGCCCTTCCTGAAGTACCAGGTGGTGGCCGTGGCCGGGCCGACCCATCCTCTGGCTCGGCAGCGGCTGAGCGCAGCTCAGCTCTCGAAGCAGATCTGGTTGCTCGGGCCCGAAGCGGCCGACGGTCGGGGAGTGGTGACGGCGATGGTTGCGGCGCATCGGGTGCCCGAGGCGAACCAGCGCATCTTCCAGAGCCACGCGGCCGCGCTCGAGGAGACGCGTCGCGGTCGCGGAATCGGCCTGGCCGTCGAGTTCTCGGTCAACCAGGATCTGGCCGATGGTCGGCTGGTGCGCGTCGAGGGGCCCGGAACCCAGAGCGGGGGAACGTGGAGCGCGATGACCCTGAAGGGAACCGATCAGGCGTCGGCGGCGGCCGAGCTCGGCCGCTTCATCACGACGCCGCGGGCGACCCAGGCCATGCTCAATGGATCGGGCGCCGACATCTCGCGGTTTCGCCCTTCGGTGCACATCACGCTGTGGCGGTGACCGTGACCTTCAGCAGGTCCAGCTCATGTCGGACAGGCCGATGCGTTGATTGGCTCCGCCGGTGCTCACCGCATTGGTGTAGCGGAAGGCGAACGACGTGATCGGTCCGGCGTAGGTGAGAGTCAGGTTGCCCCTGTTGTCGGTGTCGCCGAAATTGGTGTTGAGCAGGCTGTTGCGGAAGAGGTTGCCAGCGGTGCCATTGCCGATGACGGTACTGCCGGCGGGAATGGTCGACGTGTAACCAGTGGTGAGCATCAGGATGCGATCACCCCAGCCGCCGACCAGGTTGTCGATGTCGTAGAACGTGAAGACGACGTTCGACACGGGTGCGCTGAACGTGAAGGTGACGTTCTGGCCGATGCCGATCGCGTTGGGAAGCTGCTGGAACTGCAGTGCCTTCTGATTGAACGAACCGTTCGGCGACGCGCGAATCGTCCGGTTCGTCGCCAGGAGGGTGGTGCCGGCGAGCGGGGCCACGGTCAGCGTCACCGAGACGCCGTTCACGACCGACGTTGTGTAGGTGGAGCCGGTCACCAGCGAATCCCAGTCGAGTGTGCCTGGCATGCAGCTCACCATCGCCGCGGCGGCATCGAGCCCCGTGACCGACGGAGCCACCCATGCTGCGACGCCGGCGACGCCACCGATCAGAAGGCGGCGACGATCGGTCATGAGCATCGAGCCCCACGTGGGCGTCGAGACCCTAGATGGTTCTTGCTGATATCTGGCCATTCGGTTGACACTCGAGCATCCAGCGACGGGGATTCGAACCGTGGGCTGCGCGCAAGCTACCCGGTCGACGGAGCGATGTCGATTCAGCCGTCATGGTTCGTCGTCGGCCGACGGCTGCTCGAGCTGTTGGAGCATCAGGATGCCCGCGACGTTCATGAAATCGTGCTCGGTGACCAGCCCGACGAGCACGCCGTCGTCGACCACGGGGAGGGCGCCGATCCCGAACGATCGCATGATCTCGAGCGCTCGCAGCGGTGGCATCGACGGTGCCACGCACACCGGGTCGCGCTGCATCACGTCACCCACGCACAGCTCGGCCCAGCGGGCGCCGTCGTCGGCCATCACCCGCAGCAGGCGGCGGTACGAGAGGATGCCGATGATCCCGTCCTTGTCGTCCTCCACCAGCACCTGACGGAGCCGGTGCCAGACCATGAGGTTGGCCGCCAGATCCAGCGGATCGTCCTCGGCGACCGTGACGAGCTCGCTCACCATGATCTGCTCGATGGATTGGAAGTTGTACTGCCAGCTGCCGCCCTCCTCGAGGCTGGCCGCCGACCATTCCGACACCGGGTTCCCGACCTGTTGGCGGGCGGCGATGGCCGCAGTGAGGCTGTTGAGTCGCTGCCCGAGCGAACCCTGCTGGCGCATCGACAGCATCGATGAGACCTGCCAGCGCGAGCCCGTGTACCCCGACTTGACCCGGCGTTCGACGATGCCCAGGTAGTGGTCGCGGTCGGCCGGGGACACCCCAGCGGCATCGAGCCCCTCGGCGGCGACGGGCAGGAGCACGTCGAGGAGGAGCTCGGGTGCCGGCCGCTCCTGGCCGTCGATCCAGGTGAGCGACGACGACAGCCCCTCGCGGGCCGCGTTGACGAAGTTGTACCGCGTCGTGGCGAACTCCGTCATGCGGCTGACCTCGGGATGCTGGGCGCCGATGCCCCGCATCAGGCCGAGCCACAGCGCCGCGTTGGCCATCTCGTCGGCGGTGGTCGGACCTGACGGCAGCACGCGATTCTCGATCCGCAGATGCGGCACGCCGTCCATGACTCCGTAGCAGGCCCGATTCCATCGCCACACCGTGCCGGTGTGCAGCCGCACTGCCGCGAGGTCGGGGATCTCGCCCCGGGCGAGCACCTCGAAGGGATCCTCGTGGGCGTCGGGCGCCAGCAACGGCCGGAAACGGGTGATGTCCTCCTTGAACAGCTCGGCCACCGACTCGTGGACCCAGTCGGTGCCGAAGGTGACCCGTCCGGAGCGTTGCCGGAGGCTGTGGCTCGACCGACGGGTGTCGACGGACTGTTCGAACAGCGGTATCCGGGTCTCGGCCCACAGCTGCTTGCCGAACAGGATCGGCGAGTTGGTGGCACACGCCAAGGTCGGGCCGGCCAGCAACTGGGCCACGTTGTAGAGGTTGGCGAACTCCGCCGGCGCCACCTGGAGGTGGACCTGGAAGCTCGCGTTGCAGGCTTCGGCCATCACCGAGTCCTGACGTACGTGCAGCTCGTCGGCGCCCGAGATCTGGACGTGGAGGTCTTCGCCGCGCAGGTCGAGCAGTGCCTGGTTGAGCGCGAGGTACCGGGGATTCTGCACCATGTTCGACAGCGCGAGACTGCTCATGCGAAGGGTCGGCAGGATGCCGGTGAGCACGATCTCCTGCTCGAGTCGATGGCCCGCTCGACGAGCAAGTGCGAGCAGCTCGTCGAGCTGAGCGTGCATGTCGCTGAAGCACGATCCGGCAAAGGGTTGCGGGTCGAGATTCACCTCGAGGTTGAACGCACCGATCTCGGTCGTGAAGTGCGGATCGGCGATGACCTCGAGCATCTCGAGGGCGGTCGGCGATGGTTGCCAGCCCCGATCGACCAGGAAGAACTCCTGTTCGGCGCCGATGCGCGGGTTCCCGGTCTCGAACATCTCGTGGTCGAGGAGGTGCTCGAGGGCGTGCACATCGCGCAGCATCCAGTTCACCGCGGCCCGGCGCTGGGCGACTCCGGTGGCCGTCTGGGCTCCCACGTCAGATCCTCCCCTGGGCCGTCATGTCAGCTCCGCCAGGTATCCCGGCAGCATGGCGCGCCAGGTCTGCCAGTCGTGGGGCCATTCTGGCCCCCACGGGTCGACCCGGTTCGGGACACCCGCCTCGCCCAGCACGTGGGCGGCCTGCCAGGTCTCGCCGATGTCCTCGTTGGCCCCGCCGCCGCAGGCGAGGACAACGGATCGTTGGCGCAGGCGATCGAGCTGGTCGCCATCGACGGCGCCGAGGTAGTGCACCGGTGAGGCCCAGAGGAAGTTCTCGTCGGACGGGCCGTTCAGGAAGCGGCCGAGGTCGTAGGTGCCGCTCATGCAGATGGCCGTGGTGAAGACGTCGGGATAGCGGCACAAGGACGCCAGGGCGTTGTAGGCACCGATCGACGCTCCGGCGGCGATGATCTCGATGGTGTCGCTGTGGCAGTCGGCGCGGATGGCGGGCACCAGCTCGTGGCCGACGAACTCGACGAAGCGGCGCAGGATCCAGCTCAGGTGCCGACTGTCGCCCTCGTGGGTCAGCATCGCCCGCCCGTTGACGCTGTCGCAGGAGTAGATCTTGATCCGCCCCTCGGCGATGAGGTCGGAACAGGCTTCGACCACGTGGAAGCGCTCGATCTCCTCGGCGTCGCCGCCGGCGGTCGGGAAAGACGAGCACCGGGCGGCCGATATCGCCCCAGCGGGCGACCTCGACGGTGCGGTCGAGGTGGACCGAATGCCACCGGTCGGTGAGCTTGGTCATGGGCGCTCGCGTCCTCGCGCCACTGCTGGATGCGCGACCAGAACATCTCGGTGAACTCGTCGACCTCGTGCTCGGGGTACATCGCGGCGACCTTCTGCCGGACCGCGTCGTGCGCGGTGTCGGTGCCGAAGAAGTCCCAGAGCACCTGATCGAGATGCGACGAGGTGCTCGGCGCAGAACGCCTCGAACTCGTCGGCCTGGAGACGCTCGCGGGCGATCGCGGCGTAGCCCCTCAGCTTCTCCTCGTACGGGAGCGTCGGTGTCGGCGATGTCGAAGTAGGGCTGCCAGTCGAGGTTGGGTCGCATCGGCCGCTTGCGTGGCGGCGCAGAAGAGCGACCAGCGGAGGTTGGCGCCGATCAACCAGGGGAAGTGGTAGTGCAGCGAGGTGACCTGCGAGTCGGGGCACGGGTTGGCGAAGTCGATCGGGAACCAGCGGCCGTCCTGGCGCAGCGCCTCGCACGAGTTGAAGTCCCAGCCGAAGAACGAGTTGATCGTGAGCGTCGTGTCGATCAGATGCTGGCGCTGGTCGTCGGGAAGGGCGCCGTCGTCGGACGTGTAGCGATCGTGCAGCGGTGCGCCGGGGTCGTAGCGCACCACGCGCACCTGCGGGCCGAGCCCGACGCAGCGGATGAACAGGTCGTGGGGATCGACGGCCTGCTGCAGATGCATCAGGTAGGTGCCGCTCTCGTCGTAGAGCCGCTGGAGGTCCTCGGCGTCGTCGATCCGGCTCACCCCGGCCCAGCCGCCGCCGTCGTACGGCTTGATGTACATCGGGTAGCCGACCTTGTCGCCCAGCTCGTCGAGGTCGAACATCTGGGCGTAGCGCTCGAGGGTGACCTCGAGGTCGGCCTGTGAGTCGTAGCTCTTCGGCGGCACCATCCACGTGGTCGGGATCGGCATGCCGAGGCGCATCATGGCGCAGTACGACGTGTGCTTCTCGTTCGACTGGATCGACCACGGGTTGTTGAACACGTACAGGTCGTCCATCAGAACGGCCTTCTTGATCCACTCGCGGCTGGTGCCGTACCAGTGCGTGAGGCGGTCGATGACCAGGTCGTAGCGAACCGGTTGGCGAAGGTAGAACGGTTCGATCGTGACCCGTTCGACGTCGAAGCGGATGGCGTCGCCGTTCGATGGCCACGGCGAGGTCGAGGCGATCGAGCATCTGCTTCGTAACAGATCGGCCAGCACAGGTCGGCGCCGAGCGACAACCCGATGACGCGCCGCACATCAGCCATGTGAATCCCCTGAGTCGGTCGCAGGCAAGGTAGCAGAGGGCGGGGGCCGCTCGAATGGCCGTACCTCGCGAGGGCGGAACGCGTCGGCGAACAGCCACGGAAGGGCCACGCCGAGCATGTCGCGCCAACATCCCCACGTGTGGCCGTCGAGGGCCTCACCGGCGATCGACTTGCATGCCGGTGTCCTTCAGGATGGGCCGCAACGCGCGGTTCTCGCAGATCAGCGGTTCGAACACCCCACAGCTCATGAAGACCCGGTCGGCGACGGCGACGGGATCGGCAACATAACGCCGGACGAAGTCACCCACGGGCACCCAGATCGCGTCGGTGCGGTCGAGGCAGCCGACGCCGACGCCGGCGAAGGAGCCCGACTGCAACATCAGCCGCCCGAAGCTGTCGGGGTAGCGGGCGGCGGTCGACAGCGTGGCGACGGCGCCGAAGCTGGCGCCGCCCAGGCACCGGGCGTCGCGTCCCTCGAGCAACGGGAGGTGCGCCTCGAGGTACGGCACGAGCTCCTCGGCCACGAATCGGGCATGGCGTTCGTCGTCGGCGTACTCGACGAGCCGATCGTGGGGATCGCAGAACGCAACCACGAGCTCGGGTACCAGACCTCGGTGGATGAGGTTGTCGAGCACGGTGGACGCGGCGGCGTAGTGGAGGTAGTCGGTGCCGTCGTGCAGGACCATCAGCGGATACCGGTGCTCGGGATCCGTGCGGAACGACGCGGGCAGGTACACCGTGACCGGTACCGGTCGACCGAGCGCGGCACTCGGAATGGTCAGTGAACGGTGTGATCCGGGCTCGGCCGATGCGTCGTGCAACGCCCACGGCGGCACCTCGTAGCCGTGCGAGCGACAGACCGAGTTCTGTCCGAAGGGATTGCGTGCCTCGTACGGGTTGAGGGGATCCTCGATCACCCGGTGGTTGCCGTTCTCGCAGATCTCGAGCTGGTACTCGAGTCGGGTTCCCTCGGGCAGCCCGAGCGCAAGCAGCCACCACGTCGACTCGCCGAGACGCTCGAAGTGCAGGTCTTCGGGCAGGCCGATCCCGAAGTGCACCAGGCGGACCGACTCGACGTCGCCGCGATAGGCGAACGTGGTCGCTCCCTCGGCGAGGAGGGGGAAGCCGCGGTCGAACACCAGACGATCGAGTACCAACGGCGTCATGGCAGGGTCGAGGTCGAGCCGCGGCGCGAGGACCGCCTCGGCTCATGCGGCGTGCACCTTCACCTTGCGGCCGATGTCGTCGAGCACATCGCGCAGGCGATCGAAGTCGGGATGGCGAGCCCGAATCCAGGCATTGGCCATGTAGCCGGCGGCCACCGGCTGGGTCGGGGTGCCGACCTCGGGGAGGTGGGCGTCGATGATGAGGTCGCCGTAGCGCTCCTGGATCTCGTCGATGCCCGAGTAGCCCGAGATCGACCCGTCGGCTTCGGGCCGGAGGGCGATGATGCCTGCCGAGAACCGACGCGACGGCAGTCTGACGAGGGCGCCCGTGCACGATGGCCTCGGCCCACTCGCGGTAGATGTCGATGTCGTTGCCGGCGCCGTAGAGGTCCCACGCCCTCACGCCGGGAGGGCGGCAGCCGATCTCGGAGAACTTCAGACCCTTCGGCCCGGCGAACCACTCCATGTGGGTCGCCGAGGTCCCGATGCCGAGGGCATCGATGACCCGTCGACCCATCGCCTTGACCTCGTCGTAGCCGGGGGCGGAGTCGACACGGTTGGTCGCGATGAACTGGGGCGAGATCCAGCGCGTCCGCATGGCCTCGAGGACGTTCGGGTAGTAGTGGCTGACGAACTCGTGGACGACCTCGCCGTCGACGGTGATCGTGTCGTAGAAACCTTCGTGGCCCTCGATGAACTCCTCGACGGCCACGGTGGCGCCATGAGCCAGGCCACTGCCGGCGATGGCTCGCTCGAGGTCGTCGTCGTCGTCGACGCGGTGCGTTCCCGATGCGCCGGCACCGTCGGGTGGCTTGATGATCAGCGGGATAGCCCGACCTCGGCGGCAAAGGTGCGCACCTCGTCGGCGGTGGCCGCCCCGGTCGATTGCGCGCACGGGACGCCGGCGCCGCGCAGCACTTCCTTCATCGCCGGCTTGTCACGGCAGAGGTGGGCGGTGCGCACCGAGGTGCCGGGGATGCCGCAGGCCTCCCGGACACGGGCGGCGGTCATGATGTGGGCCTCGACGGTCGCCTCGAGCCGGTCGACCCACAGACGGTCCTGGATCCACCGAACGGCCCGCTCGACGGAGTCGTCGTCGACCACCGAGCCGACCTGCTCGTAGTGCGTCAACCACCCGGCGACATCGTCGTCGAGACCCTCCTTGGGTCGCTCGCCGATACCGATGACGGTTGCGCCGGCCTCGGCCAGCGCCCGTGCGAACTGCTTCTGGTTGTCGGGAAAGCTCGGCTCGAGCAGGATCACGTTCACCCCACAGTTGTACCCGCTACCGCGGCCGCCGTCGTCCGGTCGACGTCGCGGTGACGGGTGCAGTACGGTCGCTCACCGTGGTGAATGTCGTGTTCGTTGCCCCGTACGTGCTCGATGCGACCAACCGTTTCCTCGGTGCGATGGTGCAGGTCCCGGGCGCCGATGTCGCCGTCGTGAGCAGCGATCCGCTCGAACGATTCCCCGACCACATCCGTGACGGACTCGTCGGCCCACTGGCGGGTCGACGACTGCCTCGACGTCGACCAGCTCGCCACCGCGGTGGCGGCGCTGCACTCCGCCCGCGGTGTCGACGTGCTCACGGCGATCCTCGAGAACCTGCAGGTGCCGATGGCCGAGGTCCGAGAACGGCTCGACCTTCCCGGCATGGGTGTCGAGGTGGCCGAGAACTTCCGCGACAAGGCTCGCATGAAGGCGGCCTTCGAGGCGGCCGGCATTCCGTGCGCCCGCAATGCCCGGGTCGACTCGGCGGCGCAGGCGCGTGACATCATCGGGCGCTGGCAACCGCCGGTGGTCGTGAAACCGCTCGCCGGAATGGGAGCTCGCAACACCTTCCGCATCGACGACGCAGAGACGATGGAGCGGTGGTTGGCGCACCGCCCGCCGTCGCAGGACGCGCCCGTGTTGCTGGAGGAGTTCCTCGTCGGTCAGGAGTTCTCCTTCGAGAGCGTGCTGGTCGACGGCGAGCTCGTGTGGCACTCGATCGGCCGCTACGACCCGACGCCGCTGACCGTGCTCGAGAACCCGTGGATCCAGTGGTGCATCGTGCTGCCTCGGGAGATCACCGGCGACGAGTTCGCCGACATTCGCGACGTCGGCACGCGCGCCGTCAAGGCGTTGGGGCTGACCACCGGGCTGTCACACCTCGAATGGTTCCGACGGGTCGACGGTTCGCTGGCGATATCCGAAGTGGGTGCGCGGCCACCGGGGGCGCAGATCGCGTCGCTGATGTCGTGGGCCCACGACACCGACATGTACGCGGCGTGGGCCCGACTGGTGGTGCACGGCCAGTTCGATCCCCCGGAACGCCGCTATGCCGTCGGTGCGGCGTACCTTCGAGCCCAGGGTGCGGGCCGGACCATCACGTCGATCACCGGGATCGATCGCGTGAGTCCCGACACCCATGCCCTGGTCGTCGAGTCGCGGTTGCCCGAGATCGGCAGCCACGCCGCTGACACCTACGAGGGTGACGGCTACGTGATCGTCCGGGGGGCCGACACCGGCGAGGTCGACGCCGCCCTCCGCGACATCGTCTCGACGATCAGAGTGGAGTGCGGCTGATGGATGTGGTGTTCCTCTCACCGGGCTATCCGACCGACATCCCGTTGTTCGTCTCGGGCCTGGCCGCCGTCGGGGCCCGGGTGATCGGCGTCGGCGATCAACCCGTCGACTCCCTGCCCGAACGGGCGAAGGCCGCGCTGTCCAGCTACATCGAGATCGGGTCGTGGGCCGACGAAGACGCGGCGATCGCCACGGTGCTCGGCCGGCTCTCGGGCCGCAACGTCGATCTGGTCGAGACGCTGTGGGAGCCGACCATGGTCATGGCCGCGCGCCTTCGGGAGGCCATCGGCGTCCCGGGAATGACCGTCGAGCAGACCGTTCCGTTCCGAGACAAGGGCGAGATGAAGAAGATGGTCGAGGCCGCCGGCCTGCGCACCCCCCGCTCCGTGCGGGCGTCGACTCGTGACGCCTGCCGGGAGGCGGCGGCCGGCATCGGGTATCCGGTCATCATCAAGCCGATCGCCGGTGCAGGGGCCATGGACACCCACCGGATCGAGAACGAGGCCGAGCTCGAGGAGGTGCTCGCCGGGTTGGGTCACGTGCCCGAGGTGAGCGTCGAGGAGTTCATCTCCGGCGACGAGTTCACCTACGACACGGTCTGCGCCGCCGGATCCATCGCCTTCGAGAACGTGTGCGAGTACCGCCCGAATCCGCTCATCGGCAAGCAGGTCGAGTGGATCAGCCCGCAGGTGATCGCCTGGCGGGACCTGACCGACCCGTTCATCGCCGACGGGGTGGCGCTGGGGCGCAAGGTGATCGAGGCGATGGGCGTGCAGAGCGGGTTCACCCACATGGAGTGGTATCGCACGGCGAACGGCGAGGTCGTCTTCGGGGAGATCGGCGCCCGATCGCCCGGGGGTCGCCTGACCGACATGATGAACTACGCGTGCGACACCGATCTCTACACCGGCTGGGCCGAGGCCGTCTGCTACGGCACCTTCGGTCAACCCCGACCGAACGCCGGTACAACGTCGGTCAGGTGATCAAGCGGGCCCAGGGTTCGGGCGTGGTCACCCGAATCGAGGGACTCGGCGCCATGATGGCCACGATGGGCGAACACGTGGTCAACGTCGATCTCGTTGCGCTGGGGGCGCCGCGGCGGGACTGGCGGGCAACCGTCTTGTCCGACGGGATCATCGTCGTGCGCCATCCCGACCTCGACACCACCGTGGCGATGGTCGACCGCATCGCCGCGGACGTCCATTTGTTCTGCGACTGACCGAAGGGTGGCCATGGCGCTCCGCTAGTGTCGACCAGCATCGGTGAGCTCGCAATGGTGGTCGAAAACGCATGACGTCGAGCCGGGGCATGGTCGCGGCAGTGGTCCTGACGGTGGCTTCGTTGGGGGCGGGTTGTTCGGCGGAGGTCACGTTGCCCGTCGAGAGCTCGGTCGGCACCGAGGTTCCCGAGCCGACCACATCGGTGTCCCCGGAACCCGAGCCGACCACGCCCGCCGCCCTCCCCACGCCCGCGCCCAGCCCGAGCGGCACCGCACCCAAGCCCACGCTCGAAGTGCCGCCGCCGCAGTCGGTGGGAGCGCTGGGCGAGATTCGCGGTGTGGCCGAGCTCCCGCCCGGGGATCCGGGCTACGACGCCTTCGTCGAGGTCGGGGACGACCAGGGCCTGATCACCGTGTCGGCGCCCGCCGTGTGGACCGACGTCGACGGACGACCGTGGTCGGGTGGGGACTTCGTCGATGGCGACGATCTGATCGGACCGGCGTTGAGCGTCTCCACCGACGTTGCGGCGTTCAACGCGGGATGGGGGACGCCCGGCGTGTTCATCGGCGCGTCCGACCGGCTCCCCTTCGAGTCGCCCGAGGAGGTCCTGGAGGCGTCGTCGTTCGGTGACGAGTGCGTCCTCGAGAGCACGCGACCCTACGACGACGGCGTCTACCGCGGTGCCTTCGACCTGTACATCGACTGTGGCGCCGAACGGAGCGTGTTCGTGAACCTCGTGGCCGAGCCGGCGGACGGGTCCTTCCTCGTCCTCGTGCAACTCGTCGCAGTGAGCGACGCCGACTGGAATGCTCTGGCCACGATCCTCGACACGTTCCTGGCCGATCTGGCCTAGCCGTCGGTCAGAGCGCGATCGAGGCGCGCAGGCTCGGGGGTATCGGCTCGATTCGGTGTTGGTCGGCCAGGTTCTGCCACCAGTTCTCGAACTCGACGGCGTCGAGTCGGTTGTGCCAGCCGAGGTTGCGCGACCGGGTGCTCTCGTCGTAGTCGGCGTAGGTGGAGATTCGGAGCTTCTTGGTCAATGCAACGCCGGCGTCCATCGTGTGGAGATGGACCAGGAGCAGCTCTTCGTCTCGGGGAAACGAACCGTGCGCCTGGTGGAACCCGTGTTCGTACTCGGACCGGCCGGGTCACCACGGTCGCCTTGTCGAAGTTGAGCCGTCGGAACCACAGCGACCTCTGGGCCAGGATCGGCCGCGTGAGGTCGATGGGCGCCTCGGTCTCGCGGTCGTGCCAGAGCTGATAGCCGGTGCAGCGCACGGCGGGGCCGTCGAGGAGGTCGGCGAAGCTCGACAATCCGGCCGGGTGCCAGATGATCTCGTCGGACTCGGCGAAGATCACCACACGATTCCGGCGGAGCAGTTCGGCCTGGAGCTCCTCGATGCGGCGGGTGTACCACTCGAAGTCGTCGTAGGCCGCGTGATCCTCGCGGTGCAGCGTGCACCCGTAGCGATCGCGCACCGCCTCGGCGCTACCGTCGGTGCCGAGATGGTCGAAGACATGCACACGCTCGGCAGGGAAGAATCGCCGGTAGTACTCCACCCAGATGGGAAGGAACACCGACTCGTTGCGGGCCATGGTGAACACCGCTGTGCCGGCCGGTCGATCGTTGGGCCCTGACGACATGGACATGAGGAGAGACTTCCACGACTCGACCCCTCGCCGAGGCCACGGCCGCATCGGTCGCCGGTGTCGGTTGCGATGAGGCGCCTCCGCCGATCACGCGTCGGCTGCATCTTCCGTGGGCGGCTCGGCAATCAGATGCTGACCACGGCCGCCACCTTGGCCCACGCATGGGATCACGATCTGCGGCCGGTCTTCGGGTACTGGCAGCGAACCAATATCAGTGCGGTCGAGCACACGGGTTGGAACACCGTGACCCGAGCCTTCCCCCGACTGGCCACCGGTCCCTTCGCCTACTTCGGCCCGTCGACCTACGTGATCCGCGAGCGCGATCACACACCGACGAACCGACCCCTGCGCCACGTTCCGGGCCACGATCGCATGCTCGACGGGCTGTTCTCCGACGAGCGGTACTTCGTGCGCCACCGGGCTCGGTTGCTCGACATGTTCCGACTCCCGCCCCGCCGTGCGCAGCCGTTGCGCGAGAAGTACGCGGCGGTCCTCGACGGCACGACGGTGAGCCTGTCGGTGCGTCGTGGCGAGTACGCCCAGCCCGGACAACAGGTCCTCCGCCGCCTCGATCTCGAACCCGAGTGGTATCACCGGGCGCTCGAGCAGATCCCCGAGGTCGATCGCGCCCTGGTGTTCTCCGACGACCCGGAGTGGTGTCGTGAGCACCTGCGCATCGATCTCCCGACGACCATCGTGGCGGGCAATCGCGCCGTCGACGACATGATCCTGATGTCGTGGTGTGACCACCACGTGATCCCCAACTCCACCTTCGCCTGGTGGGGGGCTTGGCTCGACCCCGATCCCTCGGCGGTCGTGGTGCAGCCCGACCGCTGGGTCACCGACTTCGGCCGCGGGCGGCTCGGCGACTGGAACTGCGGGAACCCCACCGGCTGGGTTCAGCTCTGAGCGTCGCGCCCTGCGAGGCGTGCGGTCGGTGACGATGTCATCAGGGTGAGATCGGCCGCCTGGCGCTGGCCGCCATGGGGTTGCCGTCGGCACCGAAGGCGATGACCGACCACGTCATGCCGTTCGAAACGGCTGGTCCGAGGGCATCTTCGTCGAGCTTCGGTGCGCCCCCGACCGGGACCGAGGTGTCGGAGGTGCGCCAGCCCCAGTAGATCTTCTCGGCGGGGGAGAACAGGGCCACGATGTAGTAGTCGGCTCCCTCGATCGATGCCCACTCGAGCACCGGCCTCCGTCCGCCGCCCTGCGTCTCGGTGGTCTGCTCGAGTCCGGGAAGATCCAGATCGGCGGCGAACGCCGGGAAGTCGACGGAGGGGGTGGCGGCAGCAGTCGGCGTTGGCGCAGCGGCGGTGTCGGCGGCCGGGGCCGTGGCCGTGGGAGTCGCCTCGGTAGGTGTGGTCGCGCTCGGAGTCGGTGGCGTCGTCGTGGCCGGCAACTCCGTGTCGTTCCCGCCGCAGCCCCAGCCGAAGACCGCAAGAGCGAGGAGAAGAGGGATCAGTCGTCTCATCCGGCCCCTCCCAGCAGGCTGATCACGATGGCGAGCGAGGACGTCGTCACCCTCCTGCGCGTCGGGATGGTCGGCGGCTGCCCGGGCATCGCTTTGCATGCGCTGCTCCATGAAGTCGGCGCCCTCGGCGTTCACCGCGCCCTCGCCGATCGCCCCGCCACTCGACAGAATCGCCACGAGCTGGACGAGATCGCGGAGGTCGACCTTGCCGTCGGCGAGGATCTGGTTGTCCATGGTGAGATTACCGAGCGTGAGCATCATGTTCGTCAGGGCGTTGACGTACTCCGCGATGACGTCGTCGCCGAACTGGGCCCGTTCACACAGCGTCAGGTTGTTCAGTTGATTGACGAGGACCACGGCCCTCGTCACGAGATCCCAGACCGTGTCCCAGGGGACCACGGGCACCCCTTGAATTTGGGGCTGTAGCCACACCGTCTCCATCTGCTGTCGAAGGGCGACGATCTCCGGGATCACCTCCTCGATCTGCTCGCGGGCCTCCTGGTCGTCATCGGGCGGTAGGAGCAGGGCGTGCCAGTTTCCGGCGAAGGTGGGGGAGAACTGCTCGGCTCCGAGCATCGTGTTCCACGACATGATCCACTCACCCCACGCGTCGTTGCACAGAATGCCCGACACTTGCAGCGCAATGGGACCGAAGGGGTCGGAGGCCTCGATCGGCATGCTGAAGCCGGCGTCGGCCTCGATGAAGGTGCCGGTCGACTGGATCGTGGATGCGCCCAGGTTGAGCTCGCTTCGGGTGCCGGTGATGGGGCCCGCAGCCGAGTGCAGCAGGCCGACCTCCCCGTTGAGTTGTCCAGCAGGCGTGGCGAAGGTGAGAGTCCATCCCGTCACACCGTCGGTGAGCTCCCATTGACCGGTGGTGGAGCCCGAGAGCGGAACCTGCATCGCGAGGTCGACGGCGAAGGTGCCGTTGATGGTGATCTTGCCGCCGGCGGCAGTCGCCTCGGTTCGGCCGCCGGCCTCGGCGGAGCCCGTCCAACCACCGGGGGTCAGCTCGTCGAAGCCATCGACTCCGGCTCCGGCCGGCGGCACGAGCGTTGCCGTCAGAGCAAAGGCCGGCACCAGAAGGCCCAATCGAAACCACGACCGCCCGACATTCCGCATGGAGGAACAGTAATGGGTGTTCCGTGTGGCCGCTCGGGGAGCGAGGCCAACACGATTCACGCTAGTCGTAGGTGTTCCATCCGGCGGCGCCGCCTCTGCTCGGTCGGGCGCGGCCGGGAACCCGCCGGGGCTCTCGATGTCGGGTCGTCGTGGGTTCGTATCTGGGGTGGCCGCTCAGGACGACGCGGACGATCTCCTCGAGGTGGTTCGCGACGTCTTCGGCAGGGAGGATCTCGATGGGACGCCACAGGCCACCGGTCGCGGCGATGGCGGCGATGGTTGCGGCGCCGGTCGGTTCGGGACCGGTGATCGCTCGGCGGAGTCGCTGCGTGGCCCGATCCAGGCGCTCGCCGAACGCTTCGTGCGTGGCCAGGTAGGTGTCCCGACGGATCAGAACGGCGACGTCACGGTGCGCCAAGACGACCGCCACGAAGTCGGTCACCAGTCGTTCGACGCCCTCGGGCCACATCGGTTCGGCGGGGTGGGTCGCCATCGTGCGTTCGAGCTCGTCGAGGAACCCATCGGCGAGCGTGTGCAGGAGATCGTCGGTGGTGGCGAAGTGGTACCGCACCGCGGTCGAGGTCATGGCCACCGCTCGGGCGATGTCGGTCGGGGTGACGTTGAGAACGCCATCGGTGCCGTAGAGCCGCAGTGCCGCGGCGAGCACCTCGGGTCGGCGACTCGGGCGGCCCGCTGATCGCACTCCGGGAGCGTTCACTTTCGACACCCTATGACGGAAACTTGATTGGGACAAACTATCACCGCCGATAAAACTTGATTCGAATGAAGTTAAGCCGCACGATCTCGTGAGATCCCGCGAACGCAGGGATCCCGCACTGCAGGTTGCAGCGCCGCGACCGGAGGTCGCCATGAGTCTCGAAGTACCGCCAGCCATCTCGACGGACCGCCTGCCCGAGCCCATTCCCACGCCGCCCATGCCTCCGGAGAACACCACGATTCGCCGCGCGATCCGAGTGGTCCTCGCTGCGATGGGCTTCGTACTCCTGAGTGCCGTTCTGGCGGTCGCCGCCCTGGTCTTCGGCGGTTCCAGCGACGACGGCGTCGAGACCAGGGCCGCCGAGCAGACCACGGCGCCCGTTTCGGCCGCTCCCGTCGAGCGGCCCGCCGTCGACTCCACCTCCGCATCGGCCACCATCGATGATCCGGCTGCGCTGCTCTTGGCCTTCGGCGAGGCGTGGCGCACCGCGAACTGGGCGCAGATGCAGACCCTGGCAACCCCGGGTGTCGTCGCCACCGCACAGGAGTGGTTCAGCGAGGACGGCTACCCCAGCATCACCACCGACAACATGCAGGCCGTCCTCGACACCTGCATGGCCGTCGGCAGCGGTGGCGTGCAGTGCCAGTTCATCTACGCACCGCCCGAGGGCTACGGGCTGATATTCGACGCCACCTACACGGAGGGCGCGGCCGGCCTGATGCTGAGCCAGCTCAGCTTCGGCGGCGACGCCGGCTGACAACCACGTCGTACCCGGCTCTTTCCCCGACGCGAACGGACACAACCCCGTCTGCCGAACGGTCGGAGCCGATCCCCGCCACTAAGGTCGGCCGGGTGCGACTTCGCCGCAACCTGATGGGCGGGCTGATGGCCGCCATGGTTGCCGCGACCCTGATCTCCGTCGGGCCCGACCCCGTCGGCGCGGTGAACGCGAGCCGCTGGTACTTCACCGACAGCCTCGCCGGAGGACCCGCACAGTTCGAGGTCGACTTCGGGCCGATGCACGGCGCCGACTTCTTCGTCGGCGACTGGAACGGCGACGGCACCGATGACATCGCCCATCGGAGGGGCAAGGTCATCACCCTTCTCGACATCCCGACCGGCAACACGGCGCAGATCGCATTCGGCAAGGCAGGCGACGAGATCTTCGTCGGTGACTTCGACGGTGACGGCGTCGACACGTTCGCAGTGCGGCGAGGCAATGTGTTCCTCATCAAGAACCGGGTGGCGTCGGGTCCCGCCGATTTCGCCATCGGGTTCGGCAAGGCCACCGACGAGGTGCATGTGGGCGACTTCGACGGTGACGGGGTCGACACGTTCGCGGTCCGCCGTGGCAACGTCTACTTCGTGCGCAACTCCGTCACCACCGGCGTGGCCGACGGTGTGTTCGGCTACGGCAGAGCAGGCGACCAGGTACAGGTCGGCGACTGGGACGGCGATGGCCGCGACACGTTCGCGGTGCGGCGCGACAAGCTCGTCTATGTCCGCAACGACTTCGCCACCGCACCGGCCGAGTTCTCCTTCGCGTTCGGCAAAGCCGCCGACGAGCTCCACCCTGGCGACTGGGACGGCGACGGCCGCGACACGTTCGCAGTGCGACGCTTCGACCCGCTGGTCACGTCGATCCGCGCCGCGTTCATGTACCCCTGGTTCCCGTTCGCGTGGCTCCAGGGCTTCTCCCCGTTCACGAACTACACGCCCACGCTGGGTCTCTACAACTCCTCCGACGAGGCCACGATCCGCACCCAGCTCGACCTGGCCGGCCGCGCCCACATCGACGCGTTCATCACCTCGTGGTGGGGCCCCGGCCATCACACCGACGATCCGCTCCCGACCTTGCTCGCCACGACGGTGGCCCCCGATTCGCCCAACCCCGACATGAAGTGGGCCATCTACTACGAGGCCGAGGGCTACGGCGACCCCACGGCTGCGGAGATCAGCGCCGACCTCGACTACCTGGCCTCGAGGTACTTCAGCCACCCCGCTTATCTGCGAGTCGACGGTGACCCGGTGGTCTTCGTGTACAGCGACGGCGGCGACGGAGCCGACATGACCCAGCGATGGCGTGATGCCGAGACAGCCTTCGGCTCCGGCCTCTACACGGCGCTCAAGGTGTTCTCGGGTTACCGCGACGTGGCCGACCAGCCCGACTCATGGCACTACTACGGACCGGCCGAGCAGTACGTGGACCTGTACCCGTACTCGGTGAGCATCTCGCCGGGGTTCTGGCTGGCGGGCCAGCCCCCACGGCTCGACCGCTCGCCCAGCCGGTTCAACAACGAAGTGCAGACCATGAACGACTCCAATGCGGCCTGGCAGCTCATCACCACGTGGAACGAATGGGGCGAAGGCACCTCGGTCGAACCGGCGGTCGAGTTCGGCACCACCTACATCGACATTCTCGCCGCGAACCCGCCACCGGTGGGGTGAGCCGGCTGAGGCAGACTCCGCTCCTGTGCGGTCAACCCATCATGGAGCGGAGTGCGGCCACCGCCGCAGCACGATTGTCGACCGCGAGCACGCGGAACACCGTCTCCAGGTGCTTCTTGACGGTGCCCTCGGACATGCCGAGCTCGCGGGCGAGCTGGGAATTGGTGCCACCGGTTCGGGCCAGGGCGATCGCCACGTCGGTCTGCCTCGGCGTGAGGCCGACGTCGACGAGCGGCGCGGCCTCGGCCGACTCGTCGGCGACCCGACGCATCAGCACGACGGTGGGTCCGAGTTTCACCGGGTGCACGACACAACGCCAACGGGCGTTCCCGATGGTGACGTCGTGGGTTCCCGTAGAACCGAGGCAATCGGTCGCGACAGAGACGGCTTTGCCGAGCAGGTCGGCGCCATCGGGGCGACCGTACTGATCGCGGACAGGCTGGAGCCCGGTGCGCTTCCCGTTCCGACCGACCTCGTCGGCGTCCCGGAGCCGAGCACGGCCGGAACCGTCTTCTTCGCGGCGAGCGGCACCGACGACTTCCAGTTCTTGCTCGACCGGTCAATCGGGTCGGATCCTCCAGATCAAGTGCGGCGAGTTGCTGGTGGTCGAGTCCCGAGCCGGGGAACGACGCCACGGTGTCCAGCGGCATCGTGCCGCGTACCGCACCCCTAGTAGGGCCACCTGACCCGGGGACGGCCCGCCCTGATCCCGAGGTGGATGAATCCCTTCGGCGCGCCGAATCCGACCGAGTACGGCCAGTTGTCGTCGCAGTACTTCTGCACACGGTTGATGTCCACGTTCTCGATGACGAAGTCGATGGCACCTTCCCCGGGGCGGTAGAGGTGTTCGGAGCCCTCGGCGCCCTTCACCCGACGATTGACCTCCGGAGGCCGATGTCCGCTGGTGATCGTGACCGGGTTGTTCCCGAAGTTCGCGCGCGCTCTCTCGACGAAGAGGCAGAGCTCGAGGCAGATGTCGCACTGCCCCTGGTTCTGGAAGCGCCGCTCCTCTTCGAGCATGGCGATCTCGCCGTAGGTGATGTGCTCGGTGACCTTCATGGAAAAGCCACTGCCCGGGCTTATGCCCTGTGCCGCCTGTACTTCCTTGCCGTGAGGCATCTCGAGGGGGGCCGTGTGCATCGGCACGATGTCGATGTTGTGGGCGACGGCATACCCGCGCTGGCCGTCCTGTTCGACCAGGTACCAAGGCTTGCCCTTGTACAGCTTGCCTCGCACCTCTCCGAGCACCATGCATGTCGAGCCGCGGTCCATCTTGAAGGCAACCGGTTCGCTGGTCGTGGCGCCGGTGCGAACGTTGGTGAAGCTCTGCACGTTCTCGTTGACCCGTCCCTGCCTCACCACCACGTCGATGTTGAAGGCTGCGCTGTAGCCGAGTTGGCCGTCCTGTTCGACCTCGTACCACGGCTTGCCTCGGTACGGCTTGCCCGCGACCTCTCCGAGCACCGTGCATATCGAGCCGCGGTCCATCCTGAAGGCAATCGGTTCGTCGGTTGCCGGACCCGTGCGGACATTGGTGAAGCTCTGCACGTTGTTGTTGACCACCCCACGCACCAAGGTCAGCGACTCAGGCATTCTGATCCTCCTCGATCGGACTGCCCGGATTCGCAACGCTATTCCGTAGCGCGTCGAGGCACCGGAGCGCCTCCTCGGCCCGGGCTGCCGGAACGAGGAGATGATCGTGGAAGAACCCGGCGAGAACGTTGCACGGAATCGATGCCGCTCCGAGCGCGGTCGAGACGGCTGCTGTCAGCCCGACGGCTTCGAGGGAACTGTGCACGTCGAGGGTCAGCCAGACCGCCTCGAAGTCGATCGGCCACCGGTTGCGACGCGTGGCATCGAGGGTGCACACGACCGTCGTGCCTTCGGCCTCGGCCAGTATCGCCTCGATGCCTCGACCGATCGTTGGTGGTTCTGCCACGGTGCCGATCGACACGATCGCATAGGTCGAAGGGCGACGGGTGACCGTCAACCCTGCGAGCATCATCTCGAGATCGGTCTCGCCGGGCATGGACGTGAACGTAACGCAGTTCGAACCGGCAGGTGTCCGTGCCGATCGGCCTTTCGGGTCGACGCGGCCCCTCACTTTCGGGGTCGCTCGACGAGCCTGCCCGACCTGTCCTGAAGGGATCGAAAGTTCTTGAACAACGCAACGCTCGGGCTCACATTTCGCGAACACGTCAGATCGACGGAAAAAGCCTCACCCCGGGGACTCTTTGTTACCGAACCTACGAAGCACCCGGACGCTGCACGAACAACCACTCGGCGGTCGGATACGTCAGCGGCGGGTCGCTGAACCCCGCCAGCGACATCGCCAACAGCCAATTCCGGGGTTACCTGCCCTTCTGTCCGCTGTGACCCACACTGGGGAGCGGTGTCGCCTCCGCGCGCTTGGCCCGAACGCCCACACTCTGTCCTGACGTGGCGGGCTCCAATCCAAATGAGCTCCGGTGCCGATCTGATGATCGCGGTTCACCAAGCGCTCGCGGCCCAGGACATCACCATCGCCTTCCCCCAGGTCGTGGTGTGGAGCGGGTCCGAGAGTGCTGCCACTTATGACCAACCGCCGCAGAACATCGCCACGCCCTACCCCGGCCTCGATTCGTCCAACCCGCCGAAGAAGAAGCGGATCAGTCCGCAGCTCGGAAGACCGAACCGCAGAAAGGAGCGGGAGCAACTGAATGCGACCGCACACGCCCCGAGGCGGCGATGAGCGAGGGACGGACCGGAATCTCCCTGGCGTCGCACTCAGGGTCGGTCAGGGGCAGGCCGATCGAAGTGGCTCGTTGCCGCACGTGCCCCACACTATCTACGCGTGGTCTCGCAGTCGGTCGGCTAGGCCCACACCTTCCAGAGAC
>CAWBCM010000018.1:0-110153 GCA_963787285.1 uncultured Acidimicrobiales bacterium
GCCGCGAACCCGCCACCGGTGGGGTGAGCGGGCCAGCCCGCATCTGACGACGTCGACCGGCACCACCATGGGACCGTCGTAGGGATTTGCGTTGCCACCCACGTCGATGATCAGCCCGCGTCGTGAACACGGAAGAGAAGCCAGGGATGAGCACACTGCGAGGATCTGGCTACTGCGCAGGTCCCCTGCGTGGAGCGGGGGCAGCGGAAGGGCTGACGCTGCGGTGTAGGTGACCGGCTGACCGTTGCCGCTGTCCAACAAAGCGCCCGGGACAATCAGACTGCCACCGCGGGTGGATCAAGCAGCCGCTCGAGGGCGGGCGACGGTTCGAGGTGGGTCCCCGCCGCGAGCAGATCGCGGTAGGCGGCGAGATTGCGCCGAGCCTCCCAATGGTTTCCCTCCGCAACGTGTGCACTGATCACGATTCGATGGGCGCTCTCTCGCAGCGGGTCGACCGCAGCGGCGCTCAGTGCCAGCTGGATTGCGGTCGCCGTGTCGCCCCGATCGAGTGCCGCCTGGGCATGGGATTCGAGTACCGACAACGTCAGCTGGCGGAGCTGCTCGCGTTCGATGATCAGCCAGTCGTCGTACCAGTCGGGAAGGAGGTCACTCAGCAGCGCTCGGAAGGGCAGCGCACTCTCGAGGAGGGCGTCGCCACCGCGCGCCATCTCCTCCACCCCGTGGCGCACGTCGATCCAGACGTGATCGGCGAGTCGTAGCCGCGAGCCGGTCACGCCGAGGACCTCCAGCGGGAGCTTTCGCAGCCGCCACAACGTGGAGCGGAGGTTGGCCTTGGCGCGGTCCTCGCAGCTGTCGGGCCAGAGCTGCAGCGCGGCGAAGAGGCGGTCGACGCCCCGCGGCGCCAGTGCCACCAGCGCGAGCAGGCGTTCCATCGCCGGCTGGAGGGTGACGGGCTCGTCGCCGAGGGTGAGCTCGAAGCCACCGAGAAGATTGAGTCGCACGTTGGTCATCGCCGTCACTCCGTTCACATGGGTCTGTTCGCAGCCTGTACGACGGGCCGCCGCGGCAACGTCTCTGCACGCGCTCGATCGGCGTCGCGCTACGCGTCGCGAGCAGCCGGCTCACGGGGAGGCGGAGCGCTCGAAGGCCTCGATGGCGGCGACGACCTTCTCGCCGATCCCGTCGACTCCGTGAGCGACCGTCTCGGCGCTACCGGGAATGGTGATGACGCGACCACGCAACAGGTGATCGTGGGGCTCGATCCACAGATGGATCACGATGGTCGCATCGACGGGGCGGGCTCGAACCACCCGCTCATTTCACTGGTTCGATGTCACCGCACCGTCACCAGTCGGGGCCAGAGACCAGGGACTGCATCGCTTGGCTGGGCTCGAGGCCGAGCTCGGACCGCAGGAGTGAGGCGAACTCGCGAAAGTGTCGAAGAGCCATCACGCGATTGCCGGCGGCAAGGTGAGCCCGCAGCACCAGCATCTGAGCGGACTCGCGCAGGGGTTCTGCCGCCACGGCCTGCATGGCCGTGTCGACGGCGTCGAGTGGTCGACCGTCGTCGATCTCGGCATGGGCCAGATCTTCGAGGGCATGGAGGCGGAGCTGGCGATGACGCTCCCGCGGCACGGTGAGCCATTCGCTGTCCCAGGTCGGCAGGAGGTCCCCCTCGAACAGCCGGCGGTCGATGTTCGGGCGACATCCCAGCTCGCGGAGCTGCGAGGCGGCATCGGTGGCAAGGTCGAAGTCGACGTGCCACACCGGGCCGAGCTCGAGCGACAGACCCTGAACCCTCACCGACGAACGCACGTGATCGGGCAGACGCCACAGCGCCGAGCGAAGGTTGGCCAGGGCCCGAGTTTGGGAGCGGTCGGGCCACAGAGTTCCGGCCACAGTCGAGCGGTGAGCGTGCCCGCCCCGCAGTGCAACAAGGGCCAGCACGCGTTGGCCGGCGGGCGCGACTTCGACCTCTCCCGTTTCTTCGTCGTGGACGCCAAAACGTCCCAAGATTTCGAGGTTGAGGCTCATCTGGCTACGCCTGGGGGCTATGTGCCGGAGGTGAGCTCTGCCGCCCGCCACCGCCGACAACCGAGACGCTAGCGCACTCGTCTTCCCCGCGAAAGAGGAAGCTTCTTCCGGCCGGATCGGCGAGACGTCAGATGGCTCGCGTGAAGTAGCCGGCCGGGTCGGGGCTCGGCGACGTTGTCACGCCACCCGGGGTGGAGGCGAGCACGGGCGGCACCGAAGCACGGACACCGGGGAGTCTGCGCCACTCGAGGTGGACATGGGTGATGCCGTTGTGTGCGTTCGAGTCGTCGCCCGCCAGCGCCCAGCCCAGCACGTCGGTCGGATGGTCCGGGTGGGAGAGCGATACGTGAACGCCTTCGTCGTGGGTACTGACCGCCACCCATGTACCCGATCGGGTCGCCGTTGTGACGGGCTCAGGTCCGGCCATCCCGGCCGCCGCTTCGATGGCCGACCACACCTCGCCGAGGGTTTCGCGGTCGACGAGCGGATCTCGGCTGCGCACCGCGGTCAAACTGGCGCCGGCCACGGCGGTTACGGCGAGGACCGCCGCTCCGATGACGGTGGCCCGGCCCGGCTCGCCTGGGACCAGCCAGGCTTCGGCCGCCACGATCGCGGCAAGCGACTGCACGAGGCACATGATGCGGGGAACCGACCACGGTCCGATCGACGGGCGGTGGTCGCCTCGGAGCGCCTCGGTCCCGAAACGCAGGGATGCGTAGGCGAAGAGGAACCAGACGGTTGCCTTTCCCGGCGCGGAACCGGCGAGCACGAACCCGGCGAGGCCGATCAAAGCCAGTCCCATCGCCTCGACGAGAGGTACCGGGAACAGGCGGACCCCTTGTAGCCATGGCGGGTGATGGTTCCACGCCGGGTAGGTGGTGCCAACCGACGAGGGGGTGCCGTGACAGCACCCGACCGTGAGGCAGCCCAGCCGCCCGAAGAGCAGGAACGGGCACAACGCCACGGCCAACACGTCGAGACCGGCAACGATCGGACCGCCTGTCGACCACAGGTACAAGGCCACGGCGCCGAAGGCCACCCACACGTGTTCGAGCAGCACCAGCGCCTCCCGGCCGGCGAGCACCCGGCGCAGGAGACCCCATCCGAAGAACGAGAACGCCGCAACCGTTGTCAGTCCCAGAGTCGTCACGAGGGGGAGACCTTCCCGCAACCCGACGAGGACGGCAATCGCGACGGCCACGTGGAATCCGGCGATCCCGATCGAGCGGAAGGCAGGAACTCGACGCCAACCGATCACGAACGACTCCCTCGGCACGCGATCGAACCACGAGTTGAGCTGCACGGTGTCAGCGTGTATCACGGCGCGTCACCGCGACGTCACGAGGCGGCGGTGACGCGGGGGTGACGCCCCGGCCCGACAGTCACGCCGTGGCGAACTCGACGTCCATCGCGGCAGTGGCCCTCAGCCTGAGAGAACTGCTCACCCGGTGCTTCACCGACCTCGACGCGCTCGACCCCACGTCGTTCCGTGCCCTGCCATCGGTGAAGATCGTGCAGACCGAGGACTTCGGGAAGCTGGGGACGACGGCCGGGAGCCTCATCCGGTTCCCGTCGCTGGCCATCTTCTGTTACCGGGTCGACGTGAACCGTACGATGCGCGCCCCGTGGGCGGCGGTTGCCCACCACGACCAGACGATCCATCTGCCCCTCGACGTGCACTTCCTGTTGACCCCGTTCGACTCCGATGCCGAGGCCGAGATGCGCATCCTCGGTGCCACCATGCAGTGCCTCGAGCAGTACCCGATCCTGTCGGGGCCGCGCTTGCATCCCCTCGGGGGCTGGGAAGCGCGCGACGCCATCCAGATCATCAACGAGGACCTCGTGACCGAGGACGTGCTGCGCACTTTTGACACGCTCCCCGCCGACTTCCGGTTGAGTGTGTCGTACCTGGCGCGGGTCACGCGGATCGACGCTCCCGACGAGCCCGATCATCCCGACGTGCTCACGTCGGTGAGCGGCATGACCCCATCGGCGGTCCCGGTGCCGTGAACGTCTACACGCCGACGCGGTACGACGAGCGGGTCGACCACCTGGCCCTCGGCGTGGAGCTGCGCGACGCGACCTCGGATCAGCGCCTCGACTCGGGAGTCGACGTCCGAATCGAGCGGTTCGGCGCGCCGATCGATCAATGGCGGGCGTGGCGACCAGGACAGAGTCTCACCTCCTACCTGCCATCGATGACCCGTCACCGCTCCGGCCGATTCGCCGAGGTCTACCGCCGGGGCTTCCCGACCGACGTACGGTTGCGGGTGGTTGACGAGCGTTCGGGGCCGTCGGGACAGCGCCGCGCCGAAGGACGCCGAATCGTGCCGCGACGCGTCGAGGTGACCATCGCCACCGAGCAGACCGTCACCGACGGCGACGCCGCAGGCAGTCCCCACCCGGGCTGGCGTCGGGCGTTCCCGCTCTGGTGCTTCCCCGGAGCCGCCGCGCCGATCGCACGCGGCTCGACGGTGCTTCGCGGGCAACTCGTACGCCTCGACACGACGGCGACCCCTCCGGTACTGGTACCGGTGCGCTGGGCGCGGATACGGGCGCGTAACGACAACGGCGGCACCGTGGGTTGGGCTCATGGAGACGATCGGGGCGAGTTCGTTCTCGTGGTGGCCAACACCGTCGACGACATCGTGGTCCCGGCCGATCCGCTGCGCGTCACCCTCACGATTGCCGCCGTGCTTCCCCCGACCATCCCGAATCCGCTCGATCCGAGCCTCGCCGAGATCGATCCGCTCTGGGACCTGCCCGTCGAGGCGATATCGCTGTCGCCGAGTCCCGCGATCGAACCGAGCCTCAACGGGCGCCGATTCCTCCCCGGACAGGCCCAGTTCACCCCGCTCGTCCCACCACCCCCGATAGGTCTCCCGCTCGGGCGCGAGACCTCGACCGTCATCCGAATCAGCTAACGAGGAGCAGACGCTCATGCCCGAATACCTGGCCCCTGGCGTGTACGTGGAAGAGGTGAGTTTTCGATCGAAGTCGATCGAAGGCGTACCCACGAGCACCACCGGTTTCGCGGGCATGACCCGATACGGACCCGTGCGCTACACGGATGGGCCGTCCACGGTCGAGCCGCGCCTCATCACCAGCTTCACCGAGTTCGAACAGGTCTACGGAGGTCTCACGCCACTCGCCATAGACCGCGGCGACGGGTCGCCGAGCGAGTGCTACACCGCCCACGCCGCCCGAGCCTTCTTCCTCAACGGCGGAAAACGGCTGTACGTGTCGCGGGTGTTCCAGGAGATCGGGGGCGGCGATACCGGGCTGGCGCGGCTCCCGCTGCCATTCGGCGCGGGCGACTCGGCCACGTGGTCGGCCCGCTGGCCCGGTGCCTACGGCAATGCGTCGGTCACGGTGCGGGCCCAGAGGAAGGGCAACGTCGCTTACGACCACGGACCACCCACCCCTCCGAGCGGTCCGGCGTTCGGGATCCAGGCCAAGGGTCTCAGCCACGGTGCGGTGGTCGAGATCACTCCAGCGGGCGGGACCATTCCTGGTGCGACCGATGATCTGTCGCCGGGTCTGATGGCCGTGGTGTCGGTCGATCCGACCAGCACCGACATCAACGGCCTGGCCGAGCAATCGTTCTTGAAGTTCGACGGTACGCCTGCGACCACCGATCCCGGTTGTGTCATCAAGGAGGTGACGCTCCAGGTGATCGTGCGGGCCGGCGACGATCGTGCCGACGTGTACAACGACCTGGCCACGCACCCGTCCCAGCGACGCTGGATCGCGAAGATCATGCAGGCCGACGATCCCGAAGACGAGAACGCCGTGGTCTACCTGAGCACGGCCGAAACGGTGACGCCCGGACGAGCGGTGTCGTTGATGCTGGCGCTCGAGACGCAGCAGGAGGGAGCCCGGCTCACGGGTGGAAACGACGGCGACGTCGTGGCGCCGGCGAGACTCCTCGGCGACAAGGCAAGCCCCGACATCGCCACCGAAAAGGCGACGGGTCTCGAGGCGTTGGGTGAGATCGACGACATTGCCATCGTGGCGCTGCCCGATGGCGGGACCTACGCGGACGAAGACCTGTGCAAGGCCGCCGCCGGTGCGCTGATCGGCCACGCCGAGGAACTGCGTTACCGAATCGCCGTCGTCGATGCGCCCCGTGCGAGCTCGATGACCGAGGTGCGTTCGTTCCGTGGTTTCTTCGACAGCCACCGGGCCGCGTTGTACCACCCGTGGATCGAGGTCTTCGATCCGCTCGAACGCCCGGCCCAGGGCGCACCACCTCGTCGCATCGTGTTGCCTCCCTCGGGCTTCGTCACGGGCATCTACGCCCGCAACGACATCACCCGCGGCGTGTTCAAGGCACCGGCCAACGAGGTGGTGCGCGGCCTCACCAAGTTCGAGGCGAACATCAACACTGCCCGCAACGACGTGCTCAACCCCGAGGGCATCAATGCCCTGCGCTTCTTCGAGGGCCGGGGCAACCGGGTGTGGGGCGCCCGCACCATGACCTCGGATCCCGAGTGGAAGTACGTGAACGTGCGGCGGTTGTTCATCTTTCTCGAGCACTCCATCGACAAGGCCATGCAGTGGGCGGTGTTCGAGCCGAACAACGAGCGACTCTGGCGCAACATCCGCCAGACGGTCGAGGACTTCCTCTACGTGCAGTGGCTCAACGGAGCGCTGCTCGGCGCCAAGCCGGAGGAGGCCTACTTCGTGCGCTGCGACCGCACCACGATGACCCAGAACGACCTCGACAACGGTCGGCTGATCTGCCTGATCGGCGTCGCCCCCACCAAGCCCGCGGAGTACGTGATCTTCCGAATCGGCCAGTGGACCGCCGATTCGAAGGTCTGATCGGAGGACATGAGTCATGCCAACGCAACGGGACAATCCCTACGGTGCCTTCAACTTCCTGGTCTCGCTCGGCGGCGACCAGGGCTCGGGCGACGAGGGGCAGGTCGTGGGCGGTTTCAGTGACGTGAGCGGCCTCGGTTTCGAGGTGCAGTACGCCGACTACCGCAACGGAAACGAGAAGGTGAACACCGTGCGCAAGGTGCAGAACACCTTCACCGTCGAAGACGTGGTGCTCAAACGCGGTCTCGTCGGTTCGGGCGATCTGTTCAGCTGGCTCAAGAACGTGCGCGAGGGCGACATCGATCCTCGGATCGTCACCATCACCCTGCTCGACGAGGCCCGGTCCGCGGTGAGCACCTGGAAGCTCCAGAAGGCCCAGCCCAAGAAGTGGTCCGGGCCGACGCTGGCGGCCAAGGGAGGCACCGAGGTGGCCATGGAAGAGCTGACCCTCTGCCACGAGGGCATCGAGTACAGCTGACATGGCGCTCGCGGCGGCCACCGAGCGGCTCGGCGCGCCGGGCGTGTTCGTCACCTCGCCGTCGCCGGTGCGCGAGATCACCGGCGTACGCCGCGACATCGCCGCCTTCGTGGGGGTGGCCCCACGAGGGCCGGCGTGGCTGCCGGCGGTGCCGCTCGAACCCGACGTCGACGTGGCGACCTGGCTGGCCACTGCGCCCCGCCAGAGATCGGTGCCGGTGCGGGTGTCGAGCTGGGACGAGTATCGCCACCACTTCGGCGGTTTCGATGGTCCGGGTCGGCTGCCGTATGCCGTCGCCTCGTTCTTCGCCCAAGGAGGACGCGAGGCCTACGTGGTGCGAGTCGTGCACGACGACGCCCGCCCGCCGGCCGACCTGGCGCGTCACTGGTCGGGTGTACTGGGCACGGTCGCCCTTCGGAGCGGAGAGGATGTGCGATTGTTCGCTCGTTCGGAGGGAACGTGGGGTCGAGGGCTCCGGGCCACGTTGCGATTCGCCGCCCGTCCCGTGGCTGCCGAGACGATCGATCTGCGCACGCTCGTGGTCGATCGGCGCGAGTGGGTGCCGCAGGGTTCGCTGGTGCGCTCCACGCTGTCGGGCGACGTGCGTGAGCTCCGCTACGTCGACGCGTCGACCCTCGAAGACGACCCGGTCGGCCACGGTGTGCACCGTCGACTCGTGCTCGAGGCGCCTCTTGCCGCTACACCCGACAACATCGAGGTCGTGACGGCCTCGCTCGAGGTGTTCGATGTCGACCCGAGCTTCACCCGCCAGGAGGTGCTCGACGACATCGGCATGCGGGTCGACCATCCGCGTTGGCTGGCGCGAGTGATCGCGGTCGAGTCGGGGCTCGTGTGGCCGGGCGTCGAGTGGTCGAACGGCACCATCGACGGGGTCGATCCCTCGCTCGACCCCGTGGCGTTGATCGACGACGGAGGGCCGCCGACCCAGCTCGATCCCTTCGTCGACCAATGGGACACGATCGTTCCCGAGGACTTCTGGGATCACTCGTGGGTACCGGGTGACGAAAACGTGGGTGGGGGCGTGCACTGTCTGGTCGACCACGACGACATCGGTCTGCTCGTCGCACCCGATCTCTACGATCCGCTTCCGGTTCCTGCACTCGACGACGTGACCGACCCTCCCACGCTGTGCGGTCCCGACTTCGCCGAACACGTACCGTTGCCCCCGACATTCGAACCGCCACCCCCACCGATCGGACTCGACGGTTTGCGGCTCGATCCTCTCGACAGCCTCGAACGCCGACGCATCGTGTCGGCTCAGTCGGAGCTGGTCGCCTTCGCCGAGGCGCGGCGTGATCTCACCGTGCTGCTCGACGTGCCGCCGGGGCTCGACCACCGCCGGATCATGACATGGCGCACGGCGTTCGAGTCGCCGTTCGCAGCGGCCTACCACCCATGGCTCGACACCGCGCCGGTCGATGATGGACGCAACGGCCTCGTCCGACTCAACCCGTCGGCGTTCGCGGCCGGGATCATCGCCGATCGGGAGCTCCGCCTCGGGGTGCACTTCGGTCCGGCCAACCAGATTGCCGAAGGGGCGGTCCGGCCCACGATCGAGGTTCGACCCGACCACCACGACGAACTGCACGTGAACGGGGTGAACGTGTTCGAGGCCCGGCGCGACGGCATCGAGCTCACGGGCGCCCGGACGCTGTCGCGGCGCAACGAACTGCGACAACTGAGCGTTGCCAGACTCATGACGGTGCTGCGACTCTCGCTGCAACGGGAGATGCAGTGGGCCGTGTTCGAACCGAGCAACCGCGAGCTGTGGGCCGAGGTGCGACGGCTCGTGCACACGTTCCTCGGGCGTCTCTTCGAAGCGGGTGCCTTCGCGGGGGCGTCGGCCAAGGAGGCGTTCTTCGTGCGCTGCGACGACACCACCATGACCCGCAGCGACCTCGACAACGGCCGCCTGGTGTGTCTGGTGGGCGTGGCCCCCGCCGAGCCGGTGGAGTACATCGTGGTCGAGCTGGCCCTCGCCGCCGATACGGGCGTGAGTGCATCGCTGCGCTGATCACGCTCAGGGCGAGCCGCGGTGGTGATCGCGGGCTTCCTGCAACGTCATCGATGCGGAGTAGCCCTCGGCGTAGCGCACCTCGAACTGCGCCATGCTCATGTTCAGGATGCCGACCCGGCTCATGAGATCGTTCGCCGCGCGGGCGGCCTCCGCAAAGGTCTTGCCGTCGCCGAGCTCGTCCATGAACCGCTGCACGGCTGCGGCCCCTGCGACGTTGCTGACGTTCTCGGTGATGCCAGCGGCCACCGGCACGCCACCGCCGCGGATGTGAGCCATCAGGTCGGACGTGGCACAGCCTCCGAGCACGACCATGGTCGGAGGCGAGCTGTCGGCACCCAAAGCGTCTTCGATCGCTTGGCCGCGCACGACGCCGTCATCGGCCATGATGCCCACCGTCGTACCGGAGGTCTCCTGGCCCCCGTGACCGAAGAAGACGTAAACACCGCCCGCGTTGAGCGCAGTGAGATGGGCCTCGATGTCGGCCCGGTCGGCATCGTCGTACTCGGTGAGCTCGGGATAGCGTTTCTTCAGTTCCTCGGTCGACAGGTGCCCTTCCATGCTGACGACCTCGTCGTAGTGGACGCCCTGACCGCCGGCGGCCGGCGACTCGGTCGGGTCGCAGCGCGACAGCTGCAACCCACCGCGCACCGCCGGTCGGGCCATGCCTGCGGCCGTCGCTCCGGCGAAGGCGCCGAGCACCCCCGCCGCCGAGCGGTCGGCATCTCGCTCGGCAGCGTGCTCTGCCACAGGGGTACCGGTCGGGTCGCGCTGTTGGGCGACGTGGGCGAGCTCGTGGGCCAACAAAGCATCGCCGCGAAGCGTGCCCGGCCGATACTGGCCGGAGGCGAAGGAGATCTGGTTTCCGTGGGTCTCCGCCAGAGCGGTCGGCGTGCTGAGGTTGCCCTTGTCGCGGTGCACGACGACCTCCGACAGGTCGGTGTCGAGCGCCCGTTCGGCCCGCTGTCGCTGCCCGGGTGGAAGCCGCTCACCGCCGTGTCTGGAGCTTCTCACCGGGCCTCCTGGATCGACGGAACCGCGACCGCCGGCGCTGATCGCATCCACCGTTGCTCGTCGGCGTCACGGCGGCGTCACCGTCAGCACGAACCGGTCGGCGGTTTGACGTTTCGGTGACGGTGGTCGCGCACGCTGATCGCCATGTCCGATCCTCAGGGCCCGAAGCCGGGCGATCGCAGTCGGTCTTGCGCGAGGAAGATCTGGCCGTCGGTGATCCGGGAATCGGTGCGGTGAGCACGGGCGAGGTCGCGGTCGAGTCGCCATCGGCGCTGCCGGCGACGAGGACCGAGCCGACCGAGGAGGTATCGAGCGTCGAGGCGGCTGCTCTGGTGGAGGACGGAGCGCGTGCCGAGGTCTGGCAACTCGACCGGACGAGCTTCTTCGACCGGCTCGAAGTCTCGGTGCGAAACGCGGTCTCCGACACGCTCGCACCGTCAGGTCTCACCGCCGACGACTGCCCGTACCTCGAGCGCTACGTCGCGCACTACCGGGGTCAGCCGATCGACCACATCGCCCGCGCCGCCCGATTGTACAGCGAGCCCACGACGCCAGAGCGCCGACGGCTGGATCGAGGCCATCGCGGCGCGGGCGGCGGTGGCCGCAGCTTCGTGGCGCGACGGCCGAGCCGACCCCGTCGTCGCGCAGTTGACCCCGGCGGGCGGACGTGACCTCCTGCGCTCCCTCGACGCCGCCCGCTCGTCGGAGGCGGTGACCGGTGCTCTCGGTGCCGGCGAGCACCTGGCTGGTTCGCTTCGAATCGCCGCAGGAACGCGCCTTCGGTGTCGACCTGTCGAACGTGCGGGTGCACACCGACGAGGCCGCTCGCAGCATCGCCCGACAGACGAGTGCCAGAGCGTTCACCGTCGGGAACCACATCGGCTTCGGTGCGGGCCAGTACCAGCCGGGAACCCCAAGAGGTGACGCTCTGCTCGCACACGAGATCGCCCACACTCGACAACAGATCTCAGGAGCGTCGGAATCGGGAGCGGTGGGCGCCCACGAATCCGACGCCACCCGCATGGCCGTGGAGGCAGGCCGGCACCTCGAGGGCCGTGGCGAGGCACCGAGGCCGCGCCGACAGGCTGGACTGAGCCTCCAGCGATGTGGCGACGACGACGGCCCCACGGTCCCAGCTGCCCCGACGACCCTTTCCGACGGGGACACCGACATCCTCGCCGCCTGCGGCGCTGCCGACACGACGCCGGCCAACGACACGTCGTCGAGCGGGCCCGCTGGCAACGTCGACGCCACTGCCGTCGACGACGGGTTGCCCGAGGACCTCTCGGACTGGGACTGGACGACCGAGACCGACACCACGAGGGCCGTGATTCTGGTGGGGAGCGTCCCCGGGTCGTCCCAACCCCACCTCTTCATGGTGCCCGCGGCCGGCTTCATGCGAAACGGCCGCTCCCGAGGGGGTGGAGCCGCCACGCCGCAACGAGGACCGGTGGTGCGCATGCCGGCGATGGGACACGCCGGGGCCCATCTGGTGCACACCTCACACGGCGTGGCGGCGATGGTCGACGTGGGCGGCAACCGGACGGGCTCCGCCAGCGCCGTACAGGTGTCGAGCCTTCAGGCAGTGGCAGCCCGCTTCGGGATGGCCACGATCAACCAGATCATCCCGTCGCACACACACGCCGATCACGTGGCAAACCTCACCTCTCTCGTCCGGGCCGGAGTGGTCCGAGCGGCCGACGTGCATGTCAACCCCGGCATGCAGAACACCACCGCCGGCCCGCTCGGTCGAGTCCTCACCGAGCTCCGAACCGCACAGCACTCTGCTGCCGGCTTCGGGCCGTCGTGGACCCCCACCCAACTGCAGGTGACCGAGGTTCCCGGTCCTGGCGGGGCGGCGACGATGCGATCCGAGCTCCGCATCGGCGGCGTCGTCTTCAACACCGTGGTCGACAGCGGACAGATGCGGTCGTTCGTGCAGGCGCTCCAGGCCAACGACTGGAGTCGAGCGACCCGCTTCGCCGACGGGGCCAGCCTCATGACCCGCATCCGCACAACCCAGGGTGGGCCCGACATGTTGGTGTCCGGCGACATGCGCGGTCGCGACATCCTTCGGTTGCAACGGGCGATGGGTGACCAGGCGTTCCGTGACTTCGTCGGGCAATCGCGGACCCTGTCGGGTCTGCATCACCTCGGGGCGGTCAGCACCCGGTCCGACGTGCAGGGCCTCCAGACCCTGCTGCGGGCGATGGGGGTCGGCTCGAACGAACTCACCGTCGTCGCGCAGACCGGCAGTCGCGGCGAGATCAACATGACCCTGGTGCGGGCGCTGCAACGAGCCGGCGTCCGGGTGGTCGCTCTCACCGAGGCGCAGGGTCGAGCGGACCAGCAGATCACCGTGAGTGGCACCGGTCGGGTGCAGGGCCAACGCGCCTCGGAGTGGACCGCCGACGAAGTGACCCGCAGCACCCGCACGCGCATCCGGAACATGGAGCGGGCCATCACGGCGATCGAATCGACACCGACCTACCGAGCGGGGGAGCAGGTGTCACGGGAGCAGATCATGAGTGGGCTCCGAGCCGAGGTCGCCCGCCTGCGCGGGCTGGTCGAGGCCAGGATGGAGACGTCCACCAACGAGCTCACCTCGGCGACCAGGAACGCCAACGCCACGCAACGCCTGGCGGCCAACGAAGCGGCGCTTCGACAGGTCTCCGCGAGCGAGACGACGCTCGGACAATCGGAGCTCCAACGCCTCGCCCGGTCGGCCGAGGCCGCAGGCCAGCTGGCTTCGCAGCTGCGGCAGGCCCAGCGCGGTGGCTACGCACGCCACGAGGTCAGGCGTCTGCTGTTCCAGGTCGATCCCGGCACGGCCCGGCGGATCATGGCCGAGGAGCTCGGCGGGCCGCAGAGCCGCCGCCAGCAGCGGCGAGGCTGGCGCAACGCCGCCCGCCGCTTGAGACGCCAGGCCGAGGTCAATCGAATCGTCCAGAGCTCGGGAGGCGGCACACCGCGTGCTCGCGGTGTCGCGTGGTTCGGACTCGCCCTGGAGGCCTGGAACCTGGCCAGCCCTTTCATCGCCGACGCGGTCAACGACAGCCGCGACACCGATCGTCGCGACTTCTACCTGTTCTGGCGAGACCTGACCTGGTGGCAGGAGAAGGGGCTTCGGCCGCCGTACCGGGCGATCGTGGGCGGACAGCAACTGACACCCGAACAGGTCGAGCCGGGAATCCAGCGGCGGGTGCACGACGACGTCCCCGAGGACCAACGCCCCCGGACCCTCACCGACGAGGTGCGGAACGCCACGGCCGTCGAGCAGTTCTACATCCCGGCCGTCGATCAATGGCCCGAATCGCTCCAACGGACGTTCTGGACGACGCTCATGCTCTGGGTCAGCACCCATGTGAACGACTACGACGACTATTCCGCCGAGATCAGCGATCTGTCGTGGGCGCCCATCCGTCAGGATCCAGCGAGTGGCAGCGGCTTCGGCGAGCGCAACTGGCAGATGCGGGTCGGGGTGCTCGACGACGACGGACACGTACAGGAGCGATGGCAGGACTCGACCGACCTGACCCGGATCATGAACGCGGCCGCCAATCGCATCGTCACGACCACCACCGCACAGCTGGGGGAGAAGTGGGCTCACCGCGGAGAGGGACGCGGCTCGCACGACGTGATCTCGGCGCCGGGAACGGTGCTTGCGCCACAGCGGCACGAGCAGCCAACAGCCATCCGGACCTTCGCCCGCGGGAACCGGGCGGTCTACGCTCGCTTCGGCGCCGGTGTCAGCCGACTCCACTGGTTCCGATTCTGGTCGGACGAGCCCCGATTCTTCCTCCACGCCGGAATGGAGGCGCCACCGGGCCACGTGTGGGTCAGCGGCGCCGACTACAACACCGCCGCGGCCATTCGTTCCCAGGACACCTACAGCCCCGAGGCCCAGATTCGGATCCCGAAGCAACCGACCAGGGCGCTGCCCGGCGAGGTGCTGCCGCCGACGGCGTTCGAGGACTACATGAACGAGAACGAGATGTTCGCCTGGCGGGCGTACGCCGACCGCCGATCCGGGTTCGGCTTCAACGCCACACCCGACGACCGGTTCTATCGGGGGTGGGTGACCTACTACGAGCGCAACCCGAACGAGTCGGGGCTGGTACTGGTGGAGACCGATGCGCTGTCACGGTCCGACGTGGCTCCGTCGTCGATGCCGTGGCACGCCAACCGCGCCGGGAACTGACTCCCTCGACCCACGAGCCGGTCCGGTGACGCGGGGGTGACGAGTCGAACCGACGCTCACGGCGTGCGAATCGATTGGCCGGCCCGGGGTGCATCGTGACTGACGTCTTGTTGACCACGTTCCGGTTCGAGGTGAGCTTCGATCGGGCCAGCGGCACCGGGCCGCAGCGTCTCGGTGATGGCGGATTCCAGGAGGTCACCGGGCTCGAGGTGGAGATGGACGTCACGGATCTGGAGGAGGGCGGCCGCAACGATGCCGTCACCCGGCGCATCGGCCGGGCCAAGTTCCAGCCGCTCGTGTGCAAACGCGGCATGTTCGGTCCGGCCTCGGGCGACGCCGAGCAGGAGCTCTGGCAGTGGCTGCACGACATCGTGTCGGGCGTGCGCCCGGTGCGCCGCTACAACGGCACGGTCAAGGTGCAGGACCAGGCCGGCTCGACCATGGCGGCGTGGCGGTTCCTGCGAGCGGTGCCGTCGAAGATCGTGGGTCCACAGCTCAACGCCAAGACCGGTGACATCGCCATCGAAGAGCTTCACCTCTCCCACGAGGGCCTCTACCTGGAGGGTACGACGTGACCGCGCTCGAGAAGGCCGAGCTCCAGGTGCTCGACAAGAAGGGGAAGGCCACCGAGACGATCGCAGTGCAGTTCAACCCCATGACCATGTCGCTCCAGATGGCCAACAGCATTGACGGTGGCCAGTCGCGGGCCCGCCAGACCCAGCAGTACAACGGCACGTCGAGCACGACCCTCAGCCTCGATCTCGAGTTCGACACCGCCGACGAGGGCACCAGCGCCGATCCGGTCGACGTGCGCAGCCGCACCATGCAGGTTGCGCAGTTCGTGTTGCCGGGGGGCGAGGAGTCGAAGCAGGCGCCGCCGCGGCTGAACTTCCGCTGGGGCACCTTCGAGCTGAAGGGGGTGATGTCGAGCCTGAGCGAAGAGCTGTCGTTCTTCTCCAGCGACGGGGTGCCGCTGCGGGCGAAGCTCAGCGTGCAGATCAAGGAACAGGATCCGAAGTTCGAGGCCCTCGAGCGCGGACCGGGAGCCAACGACGGCGGCGGCGCCGCAGCCGCTGGCGAGGGTGGAGCCGATGCCGGCGCACCGGGCACCAACGGCGGAGGACCCGTCGACCGTCTGGCTTCGGCACTCGACGGCGAGACCCCGGCTGATTTCCTCGCCCGCAACGGGCTCGCTCCCGCGGCGTGGCGGGCCCTGGGCGGCGCCCTCGACGCCCTGGCCGAAGGCATCGAGCTCGAAGCCGGCGCGAGCATCGGATTCGACTCGTCGTTGTCGATCGGCGGTGGGCTCGGGGTCTCGGCGGGCTTCCAGGCCGGTCTCGACGTGTCGGTCGGTGCCCGACTGGGCGTGGAGGCATCGACGACCGCGACCATGACCTCGTCCGGGGCCGCGGCGCGCACCCAGGGTCGGGCGCTGGCCGCGGCGGGCGGGGTGACCGCCGCCTCCGAGCAGGCCAAGACCATCGAGGCATCGACCGCCACCTCGGAGGCTCGGGCCAGCTTCGGTGCGTCCTCGGCTCCGCCGGCGGCGGCGCCGAGCGGAGGCGACCGACGCCCGATCGCGTCGTCGGCGGCCGCGACGTCGGCATCGGTCGGCCCCGCCGCCCCGGCGGCGCTGCCGCCCCTGGCCGACCGCCGCAGCACGACCTTCGGTCGGGGAGTCCCACTGCGCGAGCAGGTGACGCCGCCCGGCTCGAGCCGCGACGGCTACGTCGTGGTCGGCCGCTCGACCCCGATCGAGGTGACCGCCCGCAGCGGGCGGACCGCACCCTGGGAACGGTTGACGACCTCGCCCACCCGTCACGTCACCGATCGCGAGCAACACCGGCGCGACGCGAGCCGTGGGTGCCACCGCTGCGACCCGCTCGCCCCGACCGGAGGCCGACGATGAGCGTGCACGTCGGCCGGGTGACCTCCGAGGTCACGACCACCTCGACCTCGACGTCCGCCGGCGACTCGCCACCACAGGGAAGTGAGTGGGAGGAGCGGGCCCGCATCGCCGCGGCCATGGAACGCCTTCGCCGCGACCGGGCTCGGACCGCCACGGGGGTGACGCCGTGACCGACGTCGCCGTCCACCCCTACGCCTCGCACGCCCCCGTGCTGGCCGTCGATTCGCAGACCGAGGGTGCGCTGGCCCGCGACCTGCTGCGTCTCGACGTGGAGGAGGGAACCCTCGGACTGCGAACCCTGGTTGCCCACTTCCATGCGGTCGGACCCGAGAGCGACGGCTCGACCGAGCAGCTCTCCTACCTGGACGGCGCCATCGTCGACATCGGCAAACCCATCGAGGTCACCCTCGGGCCGCCGGGCGGCGAACGGAAGGTGTTCGCGGGCACGATCTCGGCGATCGAGGTGTCGTTCGAAGAGGGAGCGGCGCCGTTCGTGAGCGTGTTCGCCGAGGACGCGCTGATGCGGCTGCGGATGACCGAGCGCACCGCGACCTACACCGACGCCACCGACGCCGACATCGTCGCCGAGATCGCCACCGCCCACGGGCTCGACTCGGCGGCGGTCGCCGAGGGCCCGACGTACCCGCTGGTGCAGCAGTGGGAGGAATCCGACCTGTCGTTCCTGCGCCAACGGGCGCTTCGCCTCAACGCCGAGATCTGGATCGACAGCGACGACACGATCCACTTCGCCGACCGCGAGCAACGAGACGGCGTCGAACTCGTCCTCGTGCAGGGGAACGAGTTGGTCGCGGTGCAGGCCCGCGTCGACCTCGCCCACCAGCGGACCGAGGTGACCTACCGCGGGTGGGACGACGCCGGCGTCGAGGCGATCGCCGAGACCGCGACCGGCGACGTAGTGGCCGCCGAGGTGGCCGAGGGTCGGATCGGCCCCGACGTCGTGCCCCAGACCTTCGCCGAATCGGCCATGACCCGGGCGAGACGCGACGTGCTGTCGGCGGACGCCGCCACCGCCTACGCCGAGGCCGAGATGCGGCGGCGGGCCCGCAGCTTCGTCACCGTCGACGGCACCACGTCGGGCAGCCCCGATCTGGTGCCGGGCACCAAGCTCGATCTGCGGCGGGTGGGCCGACCGTTCGAGGGTGCGGGCTACCGCGTGACCCACTGCCGTCACACCTACGACCCCGAGACGGGCTATCGCACGCACTTCCGGGCCGAACGACCGGCGGTGGCCGAATGACCATGCTCGACAGCCACACGGGCGGCGCCCTCGACGCCGGTCTCTACCACGGCCTGCACGCGGCGGTGGTCACCGCGCTCGCGGGCGACCCCGAGAGCCGTCAGCGCATCGAGGTGTCGTTCCCGTGGCTGACCACCACCGAGAGCGACGAGGCGCCAACCGGTTGGGCGGTGCTGATCACGCCGTACGCGGATGCCGATCAGGGCTACCAGATGCTGCCCGAGATCGGTTCGACGGTGATCGTGGGCTTCCTCGCCGGGCACATCGACCACCCCTACGTCGTCGGTGCGGTGTGGAACGGCAACGCACCGGCGCCCGAGGAGTTCACCGACGCCAACGACAAGCGCATCATCCAGACCCGCTCGGGCAGTCGGCTCGAGTTCGACGACACCGACGGCGCCGTCGCTGTGCGGGTGACCACCCCCGGCGGCCACGAACTGGTGATGGACGACGCCGGCATGAACGTGGAGATATCGGCCTCGAGCGGCGCCCGCATCGAGCTCACCGCTGCCGGCGGTGTCACCATCGAGGCCGCATCGACCGTCGACGTCACCGCCGCCATGGTGACCGTCGACGCCGCCATGAGTCAGTTCAACGGAATCGTCACCTGCGACACCCTCATCGCCAAAAGTGGCGGCGTCGTCTCGCCCATGTACACCCCCGGCGCAGGGAACGTCTGGTGAGCACCGCCACCGCGACCACCGAGATCGACCACTGGCGCATCGTCGCGCCGTGGTACCGGTGGGAGCGACTGGACGGCCTCGAACCCGAGCGGGCCGAGGAGGCCCCTCGTCCGGCCCTCCACAAGTTCCAGTCGACCGACTTCATCGAGGAGTTCCTCGCCGATCCACAGCGATCGGTGGCCTTCGATGCCGGGCGCGACGTGGTCCAGGAGATCGAACCGGTGCCCAATCTCACGTTCGTCTCCGACGGACCGAAGCGCTCCATCGCGTCGATCCGGCACCGGCCGTCGAGTCGACGCAAGCTCTTCCTTCCCGCCCATCAGCGCTTCTACCTCGTGGCGGTCGGATTGCACTGCGACCGACCGGGTTTTCCCAAGGTCGACCCGGCCAAGATCGGCGAGGTCGGCCTGGTGATCCGCCGACGCAACCTGACCGTGCCAAGCGAGGCGAAGGCCGAGGGGGCCAAACTCCTGCGGTCGTTCAACCAGACGCGCTCCCAGGCGAACGCCGAACGGGCCCTGGCGGCGGCGAAGCGGCGCTCACGGCTGCTGCACCCGTTCTCGTCGGGCCATCGCGATCGCGTCGGTTCGGTCTCGATGGCCGCCAAGCAGGCGGCGGGAGACGCCGAGTTGGCCAAGCGCAAGCTGCTGGTGTGGGCCGCCGAGGCCGGCGTCGAACACGAGACCGCAGCGTGGGTGCCCACGGGTGAGGGGTCCTTCGGCGAGTGGATCCCGATGGCGCCCGACCCCGTGGAGGTCGTCGAGCGGTCCTACTCGATGCGGCGACTCGCTCCCGATCCGAACGATCCCAACCACGCCGCCCACGACGGCACGGTGTTCTACGCCACGGTGCCCACCGCGAGCGACGAGATGACCGTCGGCGGATCGAGCCGCTTCAACGAGCTCGACACCTACGAGATCCGCGTGTTCGCCCGGCTCGACTGCGGGAACTGTCCCGGACCGATCGTCTGGTCGGAGCCGACCGAACCCTTCCGGTTGGCGTCGTTCTACGACCCCGACGGCAGCGCACAACGACCACTCGAGATCCGGCTGCCCAACTTCGAGGACCTCGAGGCGAGCGCCGCCATGCCGTCGGTGAGGATGACTGCCCCCGAGAATTCGGGCCTCGACTTCGCGAAGGGCGGAGCGTTCCCGATGCCCGGTGCGGGGACGACCGAGCCGGCCGAGGAGATCTGCTTCTTCTCCATCCCGCTCATCACGATCGTGGCCCTGTTCCTGTTGAACCTGGTGCTCCCGATCGTGATGCTCGTCTTCAACCTGTTCTGGATGCTGAAACTGAAGTTCTGCATCCCGCCGTCGTTCGAGGCCGAACTGAGCGCCGCCTTCGATGCGTCGGTCGACATGACCCTCGAGTTGGCGGTCGAGCTCGACATCGACGTGGATGTCGACGCGCGGGTCCACCCCGACAGCCGCGATGCCCTGAAGGCGGCACTGACCGACGGCTACAACGACCCACGACTCGCCGCGACCCCCGAGTGGCAGGTCGGCGATGCCGTCCTCGGCGATCCCGCCCCGAAGTTCACCACCAACGCCCTGTTCGGGGTGGCCAAGCGGTCGGGAGCCGGCGCGAGCAGCGACGGTTCGCCCTCGTTCTCGGTGCCCTTCACCCACCGCGAGCCGGTGACCCGAGACCAGGTGAAGCCACCGGTGGTTGCGGCCCAGGAACCGGTTCCGGCATGAGCACCGTCGTCGAGCACCTCGGCCGAGGCGTGGGCTTCCCGGTGCGCCCGGGTCCGGTGCGTGCCGATCTGGCGTATCGGGCCGGCGCCGAGAAGGTGCGTGAGTCGATGGAGCTGATCCTGCGCACCGAACCCGGCGAGCGCCTGATGCGACCCCAGTTCGGTTGTGGACTCCGTCAGTTCCTGATGGAGCCCAACAACGTCGCGACCCGGGCCCGACTCGAACGGGTCGTCCAGCGGGCGCTCGAGAGCTACGAGCCCCGCATTCGACTGCGATCAGTGACGGCCACCCCCGGCGACGAACCGTCACTCGTGCACCTCACGATCCGGTACGAGCATCGCCTCGACCAGAGCGAAGGACTGCTCGTCTACCCCTTCTACCTGGAGCGATGACGATGCCCTTGCGCTCCCCGATCCTCGACGACCGTTCCTATGCGCAGCTCCGCGACGAGCTGATCGCCCGCATTCCCGTCTACGCACCCGAGTGGACCGACCACCACCCGAGCGATCCCGGCATCACCCTGCTCGAGTTGTTCGCGTTCCTCGGCGAGAACCTCCTGTACCGGTTCAACCAGATTCCCGACGCCACCAAGCTGGCGTTCCTCGACCTGTTGCACGTGCCGCTGCGGCCGGCGACCCCGGCGACGGGAATCGTGCGGTTCAGCTCCGATGTCGTCGACGCCGCGGTCGATCGCAACCAGCGGCTGCTCGCCGGCGACGTCGCGTTCCAGACCCTCGACGAGGTGAGCGTGTGGCCGGTGACCGCCCTCGCAGCGATACGTGAAGTGGTCGACGAGGCACTCGACGCCGACACGGCCGAGTTCGTGAGCCGTGCTGCGGTTTCGGTCGGCGCTTCGACCGCCGCCATCGCCGAATACCGCACGTCGTTCGGAGCGATCTCACCGATGAAGCCCGGCCGCGATGTGCTCGATCCGGCCATGTCGATCGACGGGACGATCTACGTCGCCCTCACCAGCGAGCAGCCGGATCTCACGGTGATGGCCGGGGGTCGCCTGTCGATCGGGATCGTCCCGACCGCCGACGTGCCGTCGATGGCGGTGCGAGCCGAGACCCCGTGTGACGGCGCCGGGGGAGGCACCATCACGCCGCCGATGCAGTGGCAGATCTGCACCACCACGGCGGTGCCCGACGCCCCGGTTCCCGCCAGCGCCGACCCCGTGTGGCGATCGCTCGAGGTGGTCGGTGACACGTCGGCGGGTCTCACGCGGGCCGGAGTGATCGAGCTGCGATTGCCGGCCGCCCTCGACGACATCGGTCTGTACGAGCCAGCCGATCCCGATGCCGTGGGCGCCGGTGATCAGCCCCCGCTGATCGAGAACGACGACCTTGCCGAGGGCTTGTTCGCGTGGCTGCGGGTGTTCCGGCCGACCGGCGGTGACCTGCCGGCGATCGAGTGGCTCGACGTCAATGCCGCCCGAGTCGAGCAGGCGCTCTCGGCCCGCGCCGAGTTCCTCGGCATCGGGACCGGCGAGCCCGGTCAGACCCGGTCGCTCGTGAATCCGAACGTGCTCGGCGATGCCGACGTCGAGGTCGAGGAACACGGGGCCCGACGGTGGGTTCCCTGGACCCAGGTCGAGTCGTTTCGCTCCTCGACGGTCGACGACCGCCACTTCGTCGTCGATGCCGAGGCCGGCACGGTCACCTGCGGTGACGGCCGACGAGGCCGGGTGTGGCAGATCGGCGAGCGAGTACGTGTGAAGCACTACCGCCACGGCGGGGGAGCGGCGGGCAATGTCGGCCCGGCAACCATCTCGAAGGTGGTGGGGAAGCCGAGGTGCCGCGGTCACCAACGTGTTGCCCACCAGGGGTGGCGCCGACGCCGAGGCTCTCACCGACGGTGTCGCGCGCATCCCCGAGGAGTTCCGCCGCCACGATCGGGCGGTTACGGTTTCGGACTTTCGTGAGCTCGCCGAGGCGACGCCCGGCGCGGGGGTGGCCCGGGCCGAGACGCTCCGGCTCTTCCACCCGCTCACCCCCGAGATCGAGGCGCCCGGTGTCGTGTCGGTCGTCGTGTGGCCCGAACGCGATCGCGAGCACCCGAGTGCGCCGCGACCCGATCGGGCGATGCTCGACAGCGGTCTGCCGCGCACCTCGACGCCCGTCGCCTGGTGACCAGCGAATTGCACGTGATCCCGCCCACGTATCGTCGCATCGCCGTGTCGGTCGGCGTGTCGGTGAAGCCCGGACACGGCACCGAGGCCGTGCGACGATGGGTCGAGTTGGTGCTGCGGCAGTTCCTCGCCCCGCTACCGCCCTACGGCCCCGACGGACGGGGCTGGCCGCTCGGCCGGCGCGTGTTCGCACCCGAGCTCGAGGCGGCCGCGTTGCAGGTCGACGGCGTCGAGTTCCTGGTGCCGGGGACGGTGCCGGGTTCGCCGTGCCTGCTCGGGCTCCGCCTCGCGGAGGAGGCCGCCGACGAGTCGTGGGTCGAACCCGATGACCGCTCCGTCGTCCTGCGAGCCTGGGAGGTTCCCGAGCTGGCGGCCATCACCGTGGTCGAGGGTCCGGCGCTCGAACCCGCCGAAGCCCTCGATCCCCCGGCCCCCGACGGCCCCGCCGTACCGGTGCGATCGCCGATGGAGGTCTGTTGAGATGGTGACCTCGCGACCGGCCTCGCTCGTTGCCAGCTGTGACCAATGGGCGCGGTCGAGCCACGACCGCACGGCGGTCGAGGGTGCCAGTGGTGAGCTGATGCTCACCTGGACGCCGCCCGCTCTGGTGCCGGCTCCCGAGGGGCGACCGTGCCCCGGTCGAGGGCTGGCCGTCGATCGGCTGTGTCGCGTGTATCGACTCGGCGCCGACCGGATCGATCGGCTGATGGTCGGTCCGACCGTTGCCGGCCTCGACTACGTGACCCTTCCGGCACCCGTCGAGCTGATCGGCTCGCCGGCCGGGACGTCATCGGGACCCGACTTCCGCTCGGTGCCCGAGCGTCCGCTCAGCGATGCCGTGGGCATCGCGATCGACGACGACGATCGTCTCTTCGTCGCCGATCGTGCCACGGCCACCATCTCGGTGATCGACCTCTGGAGCCGGCGTCTGCTCCGCTCGATTCGCGTCGCCACGCCACGGCATCCCGACCGGCGCCCACGCGGCCTCGCCGCCCACGGTTCGACCATCTGGGCGGTACTCGAAGGCCCGTCGGGCCTGATCCGACTGACCGCCGGACAGCGGTCCCGCCGAGGTCGATCTGCCGGCGGCGGTGGCCGACCTTCCTCGGGGTGCCTCACCCTCGCGAGTGGCGGTGCTGCCCGACGGCACCCCGGTGCTGTTGTTCCACGAGGCATCGGGCGTGGGTTGGCTGGTGACAAATGGCCGTCCGCCGCGACAGGTCGGGCCGGTGTCGGACATCGCCGTCGACCACGACGGGGTGGTGGTTCTCGCGCCGTGCGTCGACGCCACGGCGCGTGCGTCGCTTCGCCGGTTGGCGCCGGCGACCCTTGGCTGGACGCGGGCGCACCCACTCGACGCGACGGGATACGACGGAAACGGCATCGTGGTGACCGCCGACGGCCGTGTGGGCTACTTCAGCGCCGGAGGCTTCCGGCTGGCCGTGATCGGCGCCGTCACCTACGCCACCGAGGGTTCGTGCGTCACCTATCGACTCGACAGTGGTGTGGCCCGCAACGTGTGGGGTCGGCTCTTCCTCGAGGCGTGCATCCCCGACGACACCACCTGCCTGGTCGGCACGGTCACGACCGACGACGAGTTCGAGACCGCCATGCCCCAGGTGGTGGCCGAGCCGAGCGCCTGCGTCCCCGCGACGTCGGTCTCGCCCCCGTTGCCTCCGACGATGGTGAGGAGCGGGTTCGGCGCCCGACCGCTGCACCGGCGGGACACGCCGCTGACCGCTTGGACGAGCAACGACGGAAGGTACGAGAGTTTCGAGGCGCCCGTCGGTGCTGCAGCCGGACGGTACCTCTGGGTCACGCTGTATCTCCGGGGCAACAGCCGCCGCACGCCCCGAGTTCGGGAACTGCGCATCGAGCGACACTCGCACTCGCTCATGCGACGCCTGCCCGAGGTGTTCTCGGCCGATGCCGACCAGGCCGACTTCCTGCGCCGTTACCTCGCAATGACCGACGGGTTCGTGCATGACCTCGACGTTCGCTCACGCTGTCGCGACATCTTGGTCGACCCTCACGGCACCCCTGCCGAGGCACTCGACTGGCTGGCGTCGTTCGTGGGACTGGTGCTCGACGATCGCTGGGCCGAGGCCGCGCGGCGGCGTTTGCTGACCGAGATCATTCCGCTCTATCGTCGCCGGGGAACGGTGTGGGCGCTCGGTCGCTACATCGAGATCTTCCTCGCCGGCGACGCCGGCGAAGGCGACGACCGCCTGTGGGTGACGCCGATCATCGTCGAGCACTTCCGGTTGCGGGGCATCGGCGGGCCACTGGTCGGAAATGATCCGTCGTTGTCGAGCCGCTCGGTGCTCGGCGCGGGGTTCCGGGTCGGGGGAACGGTCGGCGAGCTGGGGTCGCGGCCACTCGACCCCGCCGACGACGCCACCTCGAGCTATGCCAGTCACGCCCATCGTTTCACCGTGCTGATTCCCCAGCCGCTCGGAGGTGAGCAAGACGCGGTCATCCGCCACATTCTCGACACCGAGCGTCCGGCACACACGGCCTACACGCTGTGCACGGTCGACGCCGGCATGCGCGTCGGCCGGGGTCTCCACCTCGGGTTGTCGTCGGTCGTCGGTCGTACAGGTGGCTTCGAGGCCGCGATGACCGGGCAGTCGCTCCTGGGTCGAGGAGCGATCGTCGGCGGGCGACACTCCGGTGTCGCTGTCGAGGCCAGTCGCGTCGGCACCACGGCGAGGGTGGGATGACATGGCCGAGCTCACCGTCGACCACCTGCACACCCGCTACCTCGACGTCGATCCGGCGGTCGTTCCCCTGCTCGACGAGGCCCTCGCCGAAATGACCGATCGGGCCCTGGCCGATGCCATGACGGGCACCCGGCTGGGCACCGCCCACGCCGTGTGCATTCCCGAGATGTCGGTGCCCGTGTGCCTCCCGGGTGACCGCACCACTTCGAGTCTCGCCGCCGAATGGGCTCGCCTGCTGTTGGCGGCGATAGAGCAGCGCGTCGCCGAGGTCGGTGACCCGATCGTCGACACCGCCGACGGCGTCGTGGTCTACCGGCGCGACCTCGACGCGATGGTCGACATGGTGCGATCGATCGCTCGGGGATCGACCAGGCGCGCCTGGGCGTGGTCGAGTCTCGGTCTGACGGCCACTCGCACGAGTCCGCCCGATGGCGATGACATTGCCGCCATGCTCGAGGCACAGCCGGCGCTGATCGCGGCAGTGGTCGCGGCTGCGCCCGCCGAACTCGTCTCGGTGTTGGCGCCGACCCACTGGATTCGCATCGCCAGGGCCATGGCTGCGTTGGCGCCGATGCAGGTCGCGGCGAGACAAGGCGCACGCGCCGCCGGCGGCGACGGGCCTGCCGTCGTCGCGGCCGCCGGTGTGGTTCCCGCCCACGTGTGGGACGTCGCCCGCGACGACGAGCGGACACTGCTCGGGCAGTTGGCCGTCGCGTGCGCACGACCCAGCCAGGCTCGAGATCGTGCCTTTGTCGACCGTGTGATCGCAGCAGCGCTCCAACGATCGACCGGCGGTCGCCCCGATGACGTGCGGCGACGTGCGGACACGGCGGTGGCCGGGCCGTTGGCGAAGGTCGACGGCGTCCGGTCGGATCGCACGGCGCCGAACGTCGACTCACCCGCCGACTGCGAGTCCGATTCCTCGGAGCCGGCCGACCCGCATGCCGCGAACGATGACCCGTTCACCGAGCCGCCCGAGTCGCCCGAGTCGACCGAATCGAGCGACCACGGTGGCGTCTTCTACCTCTTCCACGCAGCCACCGCACTCGACCTGACCGATCGGATCGCCCGTGGGACCCTCGCTCGGATCGATCCGCGTGAGGCCGTTGCCCGCATCGTCGCGGCGGTGGCCGAGGTGCCGATCGACGACGCCGCGGTTCGCGCCGTTGCCGGTCTGCCGGCGGTCGCCGACGAACCGGAGTTGACGCTCGACGAGTTGGCGCCTGACTCGGCCGCCCAGGTGGCTGCCCTCGCGACGCTCGTACGCGGATGGGTCGAGGCCCGCCTCGACGACTCGGATCTCGGATGGGTGTTCGCTCGAAGGGTCACCATCGACCGGCTCCCCGGCTGGGTGGAAGCCACCTTCGCCCTCGACGACGTCGACCTCCGTCTCCGGATGGCCGGCCTCGATCTCGACCCTGGCTTCGTGCCGTGGCGGGGAGCCGTCGTGAGGTTCCGCCATGTCTGAGCACTCGCACGTCGTGTCGCCCACCGTCGGTTGCCGATCCGCTCTCGGTCTGGTGGCGACCCAGTTCGCGGCGGCGGCCGACGACCCGACGCTTCGCGCCGCGGCGCTCGACCTTGTCGCGAGCCTCGACCTCATAGACGACGCGCCGCTCGAACGGCTGCGGGTCGCGTACGGACTCTCGCCGTTCGAACGTGATCTCGTGGCCCTCCTGGGCCTGCCGGAGGAGCACGAGACGTTCTGTCTTCTCGCCGCGGTGGCACACCCCCGCGGCGAGTCGCGGCTGACCCTCGAGTCGACCGCGCGGGTACTCGCACTCGACACGGTGGGGAGAGGTCATCTTCGCCACGCGCTCACTGTCGGTCCGTTGCATCGTCACGGCATCGTCATGGCCGAGGGGTCGAGCCCGCTGCCCCGTCGGAGTCTGCACCTGGCCGATGGGATCTGGAACGCGATTCGTGGCCTCGATCACTGGCCGTCGAGCATCCGGCCGACCGTGCCGCCCCCGCTGCACAGCGACCATCTCGCCTCCGGTGTCTTCCTCGCTGCCCTGACGAACGAACCGCGGCTGGTGCTTGTCACCGCCGGCGACGGCCGGCCCCCGACCGAGCTGGCGGCGATCGTCGCCGGCACCCTCGCCCACGGCGGCACCGCCGGCGTGTTCGTCGACGCGAGCACCTCGACGCGCGACCAGGCCTCGCTTCTGTCGATCCACGCAATCGCCCGCGGCGCCGTACCCGTCGTGGTCGGGTGCGCCGAGTCACCACCGCTTCCTGATCATCCCGGCACGGTCGTGGTCTGTGTGGTCAACGCAGTGCGGCTCCATCTCGACGATCGGCCGGTGGTGGTGTTCGACCTCGGTGACCGGGCGCTCGGTGAGTCGATCCGCATGTGGGAGGGCTTGCTGCCCGAGCTCAACGGAGGAGCCCGCCACCTGGCCAGCGTGTTGCGAGTCGATCAGCTTCGTGCCACCCGTGCCGTCGACGACGCGCGAGCGGCGGCGCACGCCGGACAGTCGCACCTCAGCGTCGACTCGGTGATGCGTCAGGTGCGACGCCGTACCGACACCGACTTGCCGCCGAGCATCCACCTGGTGCACCCCTCCGCGAGCTGGGACGAGCTCGTCACCACCGAGAACAACGACCGCCTTCTTCGCTCGATCGTCGAGCGGGTCGAGGGTCAGGTGCAGGTGCTGCACGACTGGGGATTCGATGCCCGCGGTGGACGTGGCGTGCGAGCCATGTTCGCCGGTCCACCGGGGACCGGCAAGACGCTGTCGGCCGAGATCGTGGCGTCGAGCCTCGGCCTCGACTTGTTGGTGGTCGACCTCTCGGCGTTGGTGAGCAAGTGGCTCGGCGAGACCGAGAAGAACATCAGCGAGGTGTTCGCCGCCGCCGACCGCTGCCAGGCGATGTTGTTCTTCGACGAGGCCGACGCGATCTTTGGTCGCCGCACCGATGGTGGCGACGCGCAGGGTCGTTGGGCAAACCTGGAGACCGCACATCTGCTCGGACGCATCGACGCGTTCGATGGACTCGTGGTGCTGGCCACCAATCTTCGAGGCAACATCGACGACGCCTTCGTTCGGCGCCTCGACGTCGTCGTCGAGTTCGACGAACCCGGGCCCGCCGAACGCCGTCGGCTCTGGGCCGGACACCTTCCCGAGCGCGCACCGTACGCCGCCGATGTCGATATCGATCAGCTCGCCGAGCTGTATGGCATTACCGGCGGACTGGTGCGGAACGCGACGATGGCCGCGGCGTTCCGAGCCGCTGCCACCGGGGGACCCATCGACCAGCTCTTCCTGATCGACGCTGTCGAGGAGGAGTACCGGAAGGCCGGCCGCTCGTTCCCCGGACGACCTCGCCCACGCGCAACCGAATCCGACGAACCGTTCGCTTCCCGACACGGAGGGACCTGACATGTCCACCAATCTTCACGATCGAGCCACCACCCAACAGGGCCTTCTCGAGGGGTCGGCGTCGGCGGTGACCGACGCACTGGCCGACGCGCGTACCGCGCTCCAGGGTGACGATGCCTCGGCTGGGCTGCTGGTCGACCTCGACACGACAAGAGTGCTTCTCGACGAGAACCACGCCAACCAGATCACGGCCCGCGCCGCGCTGGCCGCAGTGGCCAGCCCTGCCGATGCCGAGACCCACGAAGACGCCCTGCGTGAGCTGCAGATCACCGAAGCCGCACTTGCGGTGGAGCTGCGCCATCTGGAGACGAAGGTGGCGGAGCAGCGCGAGCTCGTGAAACGGCTCGGCGAACTCGCGTCCCGGACCGAAGCCGGGGTCGTCGCCGGTGCGGCGCGAGTCGACGAAGCGAAACTCGTGACCGATCGCACCACCGTGCTCCGAGACAGGTTCACGTCGCTCGGCTCGTCGGTTCGCGACGCGGCGGCGGGTGTGCTCGTCGGCGCCGAGTTCGCCGCGGCCGACGGTCGTCTCGATGCCTTGATCGACGGCGATCTCCGCCAGCGCATCGAGGAACGCTTCGCCGAGGCGCAGGCGCTGGCCGCACGGGCCGGGGCCTCGGCCGCCCGTGCCGACGCTCGGGCGGCCGGGCTGGTGCTTCTCACCGCGCCACTCGATGCGGCGGTCGCGGCAGGCAAGGCGCGCCACGCGGCTGCCGAGTCGGCCTTGGCCGACTATCTGGCCGGCGCCACCGGTCGTCTCGAGTGGGCAGAGCAGATGCTGGCCAAGGTCACCGCGCACCCCGATCTCTCGGCTCTGCAAGACGATGCGCTCGATCCGGCCAACCACCCGAACCTCACCGACGCGAAGGATCACGAGACGGCCCTGGCGGTCGCGCTGGACAATCTGGCAGCTGACCGGGTGCCCCTCGACGAGGTGCTTCTCGATCAACTCGTGGCCGACCCCGACGACACGGTGGCGATCGACGACGCTCGCGACGACCTCGCAGTCGAGACGTCGGTGGCCGCGGCACGGGCGGCCTACACCGCGGCCGACAAGCGTGCGCTCGACGAGTGGGAGGTCGAGATGCCGGCCAGCCTGTGGCAGGCGGTCGAGGACCTCGCTGCCGCCAAGCTCGCCCTCGACGAGCTCGCCGACAATGCGGCAAGGACGGCGCTGCTCACCGAGCTCGGCGGAGCCGAGGACGCCTTCGCCGCCGCCCTGACCGCTCGCGAGGTGAATGTGCGTTCGGTGTGGGCAATCGAGCTCGAACGAGCGCAGCGAGCGGCGATGCTCGTGGCGTTGGACCGCACGGCGGCCGACCGGCAGCGGCACTACGTGCGAGGCGACGGGCCCGGCGGGCGATCGAGCGCCGAGCTGTGAGCCCCGGACCGACGAGGAGGAGTTGTCATGGCGAGTCCTGACCTGTTGATCGCCGAGGCGAACTGTGGCGATGTCGCGCTCGGCGGTGAACCCGTTCGTGTCGAATCGCTACCACTTCGGCATGCTGCTCGGCGTCGCCGATCTCGAGGCCGAGCAGGCATATCACCGCGGGAAGATGTGGCTGCACAACGCCTGGTTGCACGGTATCGGCACGGTGTGGGGGCTGCGCGTCGACCTCCGCCCCGAGTCGAACGAGTTGGTGGTGCAGCCAGGGCTCGCCATCGACGCCCACGGACGTGAGCTGTCGGTGAGCCAGCCGTTGTGCGTCGACATCGGCGCGTGGTTCGCGCAGCGGCGGCCAGACGACCTGGAGGTGACCGACCTCGCCACGGGCGGGGTGAGCTTCACGGTGCATGTCGAGCTGTGCCACGACAGCTGCCTCGACCGGCCGGTGCCCTCGATCAGTGAGCCGTGCGACGAGGCCAGCTTCGACACTGCGTACTCGCGGGCCATCGAGCGGGGCCATCCGCGGATCGTCGCCGGCGCCTCGCCCTCCGAACCTCCGCCCTGGTACCCGAGGCTGCGGCAATTCGTGGGGCAGCTAGCTGCCACCGACCCGCTGGTGACCGCGGCCCACACCGACATCGAAGCCGCCGCCGCAGGCGACCGTCCGGCGCTGTGCCTGCTGTGGTTCCGGCGTCTGGCGGCCGAGGACACGATGGACCTCGCCCCGCAGGAGGGTGCAGGCTTCATGCCGGTGACCGGCGACGGCTGCGTACCGCTGGCCGAGCTCGTCGTGCACCTGGATGCAACCGGCGGGCTCGTCGGCGCCGACTCGACGGTCGACAATCAGGTCCGGCCGTCGCACGTGCGGACTCGCACCATCCAGGAGCTCCTGTGCCACGCCCACGGGGTGGCGACGCCGACCGATCCCGACCCGGATCCCGGCGACCCCGATTCTGGCGATCCCGACCCGACAGCTCCCGACGCCCCCCAGGCGCTCGACACGGCGGCCATCGCCGGCCGCACCGTGACCGTCGAGTTCACCCATCCCCTCGACGCCACCACGGTGACCGCCGATGCCTTCACCGTCTCGGTGTTGCGCAGCGACGGATGGAACCAGGCCAACATCAATGAGACCACGCTCGACGACGACGGCGTGACCGTCTCGATTGGCCTGTCGGGCGCACCGAGGTCTCGACCCATCCGCATCGTGGCCAGGGGAACCGGACCCGAGCCGATCCTCGGCGCCACCGGGCGAGTCCTGTCGGGAGTCCTCGGCGACCCGCCGGTGGTCGCCGGAGCCGATGCCGCACTGATGATCGTCGCCACCGACGGCGACGACGACGAGGAGTGAGCCATGTCGACCACTGACCTGAGTACGCCCATGGAGCTGTTCGGTGCCCACCCCGGCATCAGCGTCATCGACCCGGCCACGGTGCTGACGCGCCTCTGGTACTTCGACGGCAAGTTCCTGCGCGCCGAGGGGTTCCGACGCGACCAGGAGTATGTGCGCTCACTGGTCGCCCTCTCGAACCAGGCCTTCGGCCACGGGCTCGTGCACGGATTCGACGTCGCGCTCGGCGGCTCCGACCGCTTCCGCATCGAGGGAGGCCTGGCGGTGGCGCCGTCGGGCAAGGTCATCTACCTGCCCCAACAGATCGAGCTCTCGATCGCCGAGCTCATCGCCCGCTCCGCAGGCGACTTCGATCCCGGCGCCGCACCCGGCGGCGGAGTGGCCGACTTCTCGCCGTGCCCACCCGACACCCCGCTCGATCCGGTCACGGGTCTGACCGGCCGTCCGTACTACGTGCTCACGGTTGCCCCCACCGAGGCGCTCTGCGGTGAGGAGGAGCGCTTCGGCCAGCTCTGCGAGGACGCGTGTGCCACCGAGACCGATCGGTCGGTGGCCGTCGAGGGCACTCGCTACCGCGTCAGGCAACTGCACCTCGCCCTCCCCACCAGTCGCCTGGTGCCATTCACTCCGGTGCACCACCGGTCACAGATCGCCACGGCCTACTACGAGGAGGAACGCAAGGCCGTCCCGTCGATGATCTCGGGAGCGGGTCTGCGCACGCCGGTGTGGTGCCGGTCGGCCGAGGGCATCAACGGTGACGAAGTCGCGCTGGCGGTGTTCGATCGGTCGGGCGCCGTCACGTCGTGGGTCGACATGTGGATCGCCCGCCGCGAGCTGGTCGAGACCACGCCCCAGCGCTACTGGGGGTGGCGTATGGCGCAGCGACCGCTCGACGTGTTCCTTGCCCAGGTGCTGCAGTTCCAGTGCCAGCTGATCGCCTGCGGCGGTGACGGCCTCGACCCGGGCGCCGACCCGTGCGCCGACGAGCGGGCCGCGCTCGACGAGGTGAGCTCGGTGCTGTCGAGTCTGATGGACGCCGAGGTGGAGTCGGGGTTCACGCTGAGTGGTGACTTCGGCGGCGGCGAACCGATCAGGGCCATCGACGCGGCGCAGCCCAAGCGCATGGGATTCGATCGGCTCCACGAGCTCCAGGAGCGGGTGAAGTACGTCCTCGCCGGCGGCGTCCGGTCGGCGACGGGATCGAGGCTGATCGACTGCGGTCTCGTCACCACGCCACCGTTCTTCTACCTCCCGACCGACCCCGACGCCGACATCGAAGCGCAGGTGCGGGCGATGCTCGGCCCGGGAGTCGACCCACGGTTCTGCGCCGTGCGTCCCGACTTCGTGCCCGAGGCGTTCTTCGAGGCCCAGCACATGGATCGCATCTCGCTCACCCAGGGCATCGACGATCCGGGCATGCCCGAACAGGTCGACGTGCTGGTGCCCAACGGTCAGTTCCTACAGACCGAAGCCGAGATCGAGGGCTTCACCGGCGTGGTTCGCATCCTGCCTGCCCGCCGCAAGGGATCCGACGCCACCAAGCGTGACGACGACGGCGCGGCGCTGTCACTGGCGGCGGTGGCTCGCGATCACGTGAGGGAAGGCTGGTCGTGGAGCCTCGCCGGCCATGCCGAGGTCCCGCATCAGCTCGGAGTCAGCGATCTGGCGATGGGCCTGGCCGTCGACCTCGGTGCCGTGAAGACCGAGGCCGCAGCGGAGAGCTACGAGATGCACGTGGAGGAAGCGGCCGAGGCCGACGCGTTGATGGCCGAGGCGGAGATCCTGTACCGGGCCAATGCAGCCAAGGCGCATGCCCGGGAACGGGTGATGATGACCAACGTCGGGGTCGCCTACGTGCCAGACGAGGCGATTGCGCCCGACGTGCGTCGCCCGTTCAGCCTGTGGTTCGACGTGCAAACCGATCGTGACCTCCGCGAAGTGCCCAAGGGCAGTTCCACGTTCGCATCGGGTCGCGTGAGTGTGTACTCGCGGGCCAAGACCAACCCGGTGGTGGTCGACCTGCAGTTTAGCGGGTCGCTGGCCGTCACCGGCCGGCAGGCATCGGGCATGACCGCCGACGGCCATCAGATCGAGACGATCGCCACGACGGTGACCGGATCGGTCGATCCGCTCATGATCGTCGGTTCGTTCGTCCATGATCCGCCCGCCAAGTCCGGCGCGGCAGTGGATCTGGTGTGGAAGGTGGGTGTCACCCCCCAGGGTCTGCGGGTGTTGAGCGTCCAGATGAACGCGGGTGAGGGATTCGCCATCGGTCAGTTCGAGGACTCGGGCACGGTCCGTCACGTCGACGGGGTGATCGACTTCCGTCGGTTCGGCCACAGCGTCTCGTTGGCCGGCGACTGGACACCGATCGAATCGGACGCGACCGACGGCACGACGCTGCTCCGGCTGGCCTCACTCGAGCTCGACGAGGATGCGAACGCTCTGTCGATCGGTTCGCCTGGGCGCGAGCTCGGTGAGTCGGTCATCGAGGTCATCGGCGCCGAGCTCGCACTGCGGGGCCGCGACTCGCAGTTCACGCCCACCGCGCTGGCGCGGCTCTTCGAACCCGACCGGCCGGCGTCGTCGACGTTGTCGACCACCGCCGACTGGGTGGCCGTGCACCGACGCCGGGTGAAGAGCTGCGGCGAGGCGACGCCGGCCCCGGCGGCGGTGCGGCGGCTGCGCTGGTTCCACGCCGTCGTCGAGTCGGATGCCGTACTCGAGAAGTACGCGCGGCTCCGCGGCGGGTGGACCGGCGCCGACGCCGGCGACGACGCTGCAACCCGGCGTGTGTTCGCCCGACTCGATCGGCTCGGCTTCGAGCTGGTCACCACCGTCGAATACCCCGAGCAGTCGACCGCGCCGTCGTCGTCGATCGTGGCGCTGCGTGCGGCCTGGAGTGCCGGCGATCGGGGCGACCGTCTCGTGCTCGGCGTGTCGGCCACCCATCCCACCGGTGACGGCTTGGCGGTGGCCAAGGGTCGCCTCACGTCGGCGGTGGCCGCGGTGGCCGACCTCGTCGACACGCGCGTGCTATGACGGCCGAGGTGATCGGCGAGATCCCACCCGAGTTCCAGACCACCGGCGTCGACGGCGCGCTGTTCACCGTGGGTGTGGCCGAGGCGAAACAAGAGCCGGCGAGCGTTCGCATCTTCCGGATGGACCACGCGGCCTTCGAACGGTTCCTCGTGCAGTACCCGCGACCCGAGACGACCATGGCCTATCTTCTTCCGCTCCTGGAGCGCTTCGATCCCGAGATCGACAGCCGTCTCGTCCACTTCAGCGGCACCGACGTCGCCAACATCGACGAGATCGTCGGGTGGTGGGGATCGAACGTGCCCGTCGACTACTTCGCCGTCGGCCCCGACGCATCCTTGCCGTCGGGGGGAGCGACACCGGCGGCCTGGGAGACGCACGCAGCGATCATCCAGGAGAAGCTCGGCTTCGATCGGCTGCACCCGCTGGACGAGACCAAGTGGTCACTGGGCGACGTCGAGGCGGTGTACATCCTCACCCGAGCCGACGGCTGAGCGCACTGATCGATTCTTCTTGAACACGGGAACGCTCGGGCTTACATTTCGCGAACACGTCAGATCGACGGAATCCGAACTGAAGAAGGTGACCCATTGCCCAAGCACCTCACCCCTACGTCGCGAAAGCTCATCCCCAGTCTGCTTGCGTGTGCCCTGCTCGCATCATCGTTCGTGACAGCGTCGGCACCGGCCGCCGAGGCGCAAAGCCTCACCCCGGGTACTTTTTGGTACCGAACCTACGAAGCACCCGGGCCCTGCACGAACAACCACTCGGCGGTCGGATACGTCGGTGGCGGGTCACTGGACCCCGCCGGCAACATCGCCAACAGTCAGTTCCGGGGTTACCTGCCCTTCGGATCGTTCCTCAAGCGGGGCTACTGGAAGATCGGCGGGTACACCAGCTATCTGAAGTACCGAGACTGCATCAACGGCAAGTTCTACCTCACCTACTACCGCCGATATGTCCGCTACTCGTGCTACGTGGCCGACTTCCCACTGAACGGCGCAACCTACAGCAACTACCGACGATTCACGTCGTGGCAGAACGTGAGCTACGACGGGCGAACACCCTGTCCGCTTTGACCCACACCGGGGAGCGGTCTCGCCTCAGCGCGCTCGGAGGGACTCGAACCCCCAACGTTCTGATCCGTAGGTGGATCTTGGGTGGTGACCGTTGTTGACCGGTGAGACCCGCGATTCTCGTCGAGGTCATCGTGGCGTCTACCGCCGCAGCACGAGCGGACCGCCCATCCCGACCTTCAGCGACGCGGCCAGATGCGCAACAGCGCGTGGAAGGTCGAGGGGATTCCTGTGTGCGGATCCGCAGTAACGGTGCCGCGCCAGAACATGAGGCTCCCCCCGGTCACGTCGGCAAAGTCCGGCTCACCCGTCACCTTCCCGACAACTCCACCGGCGATCGCACGATGAGTGCCATCCCTTCGACCATCACTCGCATGCACGGGGCTGCACTCGAACCGAAGGACCCGGAGAGAGGAACCCCTGAACTTCTGATCCGAAGGACCCTCCGAGGTCATTGATGCCACAATTGGTCCGAAATGAGACTCGGGATGGCGCTTCGTGCAGTGCAAGAGGGCACCGACGTCTTGATCGACGACTCCCTGACCAGTGGCGATTGGATTCGCGCATCAGCGATTCTGATCGGTGGAATCGTGGCGGCTGTGATCACGTCGCAGCTTCTGCGAAGAGTGATCGCCCACGGAATCGGGTCCGGTTTCGCGTCGATCATGCTGGCGCGCCTTGCGAGCTATGCCATCTTCCTGATCGGTCTCTTCTACGCGCTCACGACGCTCGGGGTCCGGGTAGGGCCCCTTCTCGGAGCGCTCGGCCTCGGCGGCCTCGTTCTTGCGCTGGCGCTCCAGAGCGTGGTCGAGAACTTCGTCAGTTCGATCATCCTGCAGGCTCGACGTCCATTCACGATTGGCGACACTGTCGAGCTCGATGGCCGCATCGGGATCGTGGCCGACATCGACTCCCGAACGACGCTCCTGCGGTCGCTCGAGGGGACGCAGGTGCGCATCCCCAACGCAAACGTCCTCTCCTCGACCATTGTCAACCTGACACGCGAACCGATTCGACGGAGCACGCTCGAAGTCGGCGTCGCGTTCGACACCGACCTGCAACGGGCTCGCGCTGCCCTGCAGTCAGCGGTCGACCGGGTGCCGCGGATTCTGGACGAGCCGGCCCCGATGCTCAACCTCACGGGCTTCGGCGAATCCAGTATCGGGTTCTCCATCCTCTACTGGCACTCGAGCGATGTGCCTTCCGAACTGGCCACCCGAACCGATCTGATGATCGCGGTTCACCAAGCGCTCGCGGCCGAGGACATCACCATCGCCTTCCCCCAGGTCGTCGTGTGGAGCGGGTCCGAGAGTGCTGCCACCTATGACCAACCGCCGCAGAACATCGCCACGCCCTACCCCGGCCTCGATTCGTCCAACCCACCGAGGAAGAAGCGGATCAGTCCACAACTCGGAAGACCGAACCGCAGAAAGGCGCGGGAGTAACCGAATGCGACCGCACACGCCGAGGCGGCGATGAGCGAGGGATCGACCGGGATCTCCCTGGCGGCGCACGCAGGGTTGGTCAGGGGCAGGCCGATCGAAGTGGCTCGTCGCCGGGCACGAAGCGCTCCCATTCGGCCTGGGTGAGGTCGCGGCTGACGATCTCACGCGCGCTCGATCCAGCGTTCGGGGTTGAGCGGGATCTGGAGATACTTGCCCGAGGAGACTACCCACATGGACTCGGTCTCCGAGTCGTACCACGACGCCGATCCGGGCCCACCTTCTTGCCCTGCACTGATCCAGCGCGCTCGGAGGGACTCGAACCCCCAACCTTCTGATCCGTAGGTGGATCTGGGGTGTTTGCCGCAGTTGACCGGTGGTAGCCGGAAGTGCCCGATATGGCCGTTGAGCTGGGCAAACGCGCGGCGTGAGTTGACCGCTGGCGACCGGGCAAACCGCTTTGACCCATGGGATCTTCTCACGAATCTTCTCATGGGCCGGCGGAAGGATTCGCTCTGCCGAGCGAATGTGGACCTCAACTGTTCACGAGAACTACGGTGTTGTAACTTGATTGAGCGGGTGCGAGGGAGAGAGTATGACCGGCACGAACGATGTCAGAGGCAGCGAGCCGACCCCGTTCGAGGCTGCACTGACGCGTTTCGACGCTGAGGTCCGTCGCCGGGAAGGTCGACGGGTCACCCTCGATGAGATCGTCGAGGTCATTCGGGCCGACCGCGACGCGCTGAGAGGCTTTGGCCTCTGTCCCGCCATCTAGTCGGGGGGTGATGATGGCAGCCCAGAGCAGAAACGGGTTCTGTTCGAGAGATATCGATCGAACACCGACGGGAGGTGCGTCTTGGGCTACAAAGTGCATCGTCTCGACATCGACATGGAAGCCGATGCGGCCAAGTTGGAAACGTTCCTGAATCAGCTCGGCGGAGAGGTCGTCTCGATCATCCCCAACGTCAAGAAGACGACTCTTGCACAGATCTATGGGGCGACGCGCAAGATCGACTTCCTCCTCATCGTGGAGCGGATCTAGAGCACCGGTCGGTCGATCGCATTCTCTCGACGGGCTGCACCGAGCTCTGCACCGACCTCGGTTCGGATGTGTGGCACAGACTTGCCAGTTGCGCGTGCGCGCCTGGCTTTGGGGGTCTCGCTACGTCCGCTGTTTGCGGAAGTAGCAAGTCTGTGCCGGTCATTTCGGGGCGGTTTGGTGCAGTGCGAGCGGCAGTGGACTCGAGCCTCACGGCGAGGGTGATCGGGGAGCTCTCGACGATCTGTCCGAAGGGGGTGTTGCGGGGAGGAGCATGGCGATCGATGTGCTGGCGACCTCGCAGCGAATGGTGGCCGGATCCGCGGGATGACTGGCTCTGATTGTGGTGGTGCAGCCGTCGGTGAATCCTCGTTTGTCGCGCGGGCGGTGCGGAAGCCGCCTGCCATGGGCATGTAACAGAAACTCGTCGTAGCTGAACACCCACTAGGTCCAAGGCCGCTTCTGACGATCAACGACACAGCAGTTCGCCTGGGAGTGACGCCACGGTTCGTCCGTCGCCTCGTGGCGGAGAGACGCATCACCTTTCACCGAGTGGGCAAGTTCATCCGCTTTGATCCAACCGACGTCGAGGCACTTGTCGGCGAAGGGCGAGTGGAGCGTCTTCGTTAGACCGAGCTCGTCGTGGTGACTTGGCGGAGCCGGAACCGTGGGGTTCCAAGGTTCGGCTACCGGTCTGCGAACAGCAGGTCACCGATTCGCTCGGCCGCCTCTCGCTGCATGGTTGGGGTGACATGGCTGTAGAGGTTCGAGAACAGCGTCGTGTCGGCGTGGCCGAGACGCTCGGCGGCGACCTTCGGAGGAACGCCGCTCGCCAGCATGAGCGTGGCGCTGGTGTGGCGCAGGCCGTGCGCGGTCAACCGGGGCAGGCCGACCTCGGTGCTGATCTTGCCGAGCAACCTCGACAGGTACTGGGGGTGGTAGGTGCCGCCCCGCTCCTTGGTGAAGACGTAGTCGGTCGCCTCGTACTCGGCGGCCCGCAGCTCCTCCTCGGCCTGCAACCGCCGTTGGAGCCGCAACACCTCGACCAGGTGTGGGTCGATGTCGACGGTCCGGATCGCCTCGCGGCTCTTGCCCGTCGATCGATGCACGTCGTAGCCGAGCACGGTGGCGAACTCGTTCACCCGCACCAGGCCCGCCTCGAGGTCGACGTTCGGCCATCGCAGGAACACCAGCTCGCCGACGCGTACGCCCGAGCCGAGCAGGAACGCCCACACCGGCCACAGGCGATCGCCCTCGTGCAACGCCAGGAAGTGGCGGGCCTCGTCGGGTGACCAGTGCTTGGGCACTGCGCGTCGCGGCTTCGGGCGGGGGACCGACGCAAGGGGGTTTGCCGGCAACAGGCCCATGGCCACTGCCTGCTTCAGGGCACCGTTCAAGGGTGCCCGAGCCAATCGGATCGTGTTCGGCGACAGACCTCGGCCGCTCTTGGTGCCGCCCTTTGTGGCGAGCGTGTGCTGCCACGACGCCACCGCGTCGGCCGTGAGCTCACGCACCTTCAGCGAGCCGATCCACGGGTCGATGTAGTCGTCGAGATAGTGGCGGTAGTCGAACAGGCTCTTGGCTGCGAGCCGCTCGCTCGCCTCGCACTCGTCGAGGTACTGCTCGACCAATGCCCGCACCGTGAGCCCTGACACCGTCGCCGACGGCTGCGCAGCCGCTTCCCGGAGCAACACCTCACGAGCCTCCGACGCATCGGCGGCCGTGGCGAACCCTCGACGGGTCACTTGCGCCCACTTGCCGGTCAGCGGGTCCTTGTGGGTCGACGCCTTGAAGTACCAGTGGCCCTTGGTGTCCTTGTAGACGCCATTGAACTTCGGCACCGCTCGACCTCCTGAGAAGATCTCATCTTCTCAAAATCTTCTCACGGAGGCCAGGGGAACAGAAGAGCCACCCCGAAAGGTGGCTCTGACCTGCACATACCCAGCGCGCTCGGAGGGACTCGAACCCCCAACCTTCTGATCCGTAGTCAGATGCTCTATCCAATTGAGCTACGAGCGCTGGTTGCGAAGGCCGAGTCTACGTGGCCGGGCCGCGGGCGGAAACCCAACGACCCGGCCCACGCTTCGGGTCAGGCGATGAACCGGCCACAGACGGGCCAGTGCTGCCACCCGCCCCAGGCGATCTCGTAGCGCAGAGCCGAGGCCATGCGGTCCTGGACCGCAGGGGGAGCCTGGTCGGGGCGAACGCCCACGTAGGCGGGGTCGATGATCTGGGCCACGGCGTTCCAGGTACCGATGGTGAACTGGTAGGCACCGTAGAAACCGTTGCCGGTGTTGATCTGGTAGTTGCCGCCCGATTCACAGTTCCGCAACGCGGCCCATCCGTCGGTGGCGACGGCGGGCTCGGTGGGAGCGGGGCCCACCGACTCGGCGACGATGGGACCGTCGAAGGGAGCCGCCTGCACCGCAGTGGTCGGGGTCGGCGCAACCGCCGACTGGGTGGCCGTCGACGCCGGCGCGGCGGGTGCCTCCACGGGGGCCGGAGCCGGGGCCGGAGCCGGGGTCGGGGCCACGGCCACCGGTGAGGGTGCGACGGGTGCGGGGGTGGGTTCGGGGGCGAATCCGGCGAGAACGCCGTCGGCCCACTCGGCCGGGGTCAGATCGGTGTAGGCCGCGAGGACCACGTCGGCAGTGAAGGGATCGAGGTTCAGACCGGTCGGTTCGGCACCGATCTCCACCGAGGCGATCGGAGCGACGGGAGCGGTGGCGCCGATCCGAGGCGCCTGGGTCGTCGTGACCGCGCTCGGTCCGGTGACGGATGCGTCGGACCCGTTCCGGTCGACGAACACGCCGATCGTGGCGATGGCGATGAGCACGAGGGCGGCAATGGTGCCGGCGACACGCGCCATGGTGGGGTTGAGGGTGGACATGGGGGGATTCCTCCTGCCGGTCGCGCGGGGAGCGCGGGTGGCAATGGGACATTGACCCCGGAAAGGTAGTCACCCCTCGTCACTATCGAAACACAAACGTAATATTACCCAACGTGTCATCGGTCACGTGGAAAACCCTGAATTCCCGGGACTCGGTGCCGACTACGCCGGACTGACGCGCAGGATCTTGTCGTTGCTGCCGTTGGCGGTCGTCACATACAGAGCCCGGTCGGGTCCGAGCTCGACCGATCGGAGCCGGCCGTAGGTGCCGTTGAGTTCGGCGACGACGACCTGGCGGGTGAGGCGCCCGGCGCCGTCGAAGAAGAACAGCCGCAGCGTCGAGTTCTTGAGCGATGCCACGGCGAGGGCGCCGTCGAAGGCCCCCCATTCCTCGCCGTCGATGAACGCGCCGCCGCTGGTGGCCAGCGTGGTCGGCCCCGACGTCCAGACGGCGCCGATGGCGTTGGGAAACCGGCCGAAGTCGGTCATGGGGACCGACTCGTTGTAGCCGGGCACGGGGCTCCAGCCGTAGTTGCCGCCTGGCACGAGGAGGTTGATCTCGTCGTCGCGGAACGACCCGTGCTCGATGCTGAAGGCCCGGCCGTCGGTGGGGCGCACGGCCAGCCCCTGCACGTTGCGATGTCCGAAGGTGAGGATGCGGCGGGTGTCGGCGTTGGCCGAACCGGCGAAGGGATTCCCGGCCGAGCCCTGACCGGTGGTGGGATCGACCCGCAACACCTTGCCGCCGAGCGAGGCGAGGTTCTGCGGAAGCGAACCCACAGCGGCGTCACCGGTGCCGACCAGCAGCTGGCCGCCCTGATCGAACTCGAGTCGACAGCCCCCGTGGCGTCCGGTCGAGACGGGAAGGCCGGCGACGAGGGGATCGGTCACCCGGGTGGCGGTGGTCCACGCCGAGTCGACCGTCCAGGCGATCACCTGGATCTGGGGACCGACGTGACCCTGGCACGTGTAGAAGCGTCGGTTCGTGGCGAAACCGGGGTCGAGCTCGAGGCCCATGAGCCCGGTCTCGCTCCCGCGGAACAGGTCACTCATGTCGGCCACCAGCGCCCGCCGGACTCCACCGACGACGACGCTGATCGTGCCGGCACGCTCGGCCACCACGACGACGCCGTCGGGCGCGATGTCGAGGCCCCAGGGAATGGACAGCCCGTCGGCCACGACGCTCACGCGGATGAGTGGGTCCGCCGTGGGGGAGGGCGAGCGCACCGGGCCCCAACGACCCGTGATGGGCAGTTCGTCGGCGCCACCGTTGCCGAAGGCGAACGACACGTCGGCCGGACCGGACGTGTTCGTGTTGCGCAGCAGATACTGATTGCCGCGCCGGACGCCGAAGGTGTCGATGCCGTTGCCGTTCCAGTCGCCGACCACGGGCGTGTCGGCGGCGGTGCCGTACCCCAGGACGATGTCGGCCACCCCGGTGGAGAGCGAGTTCCGGAGATAGAAGGCGTTGCCCCGCCGAACCCCGAAGGTGTCCTGGCCGTTGCCGTTCCAGTCGCCGACCACCGGCGTGTCGGTGGCGCTCCCGTAGCCGATGACGATGTCGGCCGGACCGGTGGTGTTGGTGTTGCGCAGGAAATAGGCGTTGCCGCGGCGGATGCCGATGGTGTCGATGCCGTTGCCGTTCCAGTCGCCGGTGACGACGGTGTCGCCGGCGCGTCCGTAGGCGAAGGTGAGATCGGCCGGTCCGCCGGTATTGGAGTTGCGCAGGTAGAAGGCGTTGCCGCGGCGGATGCCGAGGGTGTCGATGCCGTCGCCGTTCCAGTCGCCGACCAGAGGGACGTCGCCGGGGTCGCCGTAGCTGAAGAGCGCGTCGGCGGGTCCCGACGTGTTGGAGCTCCGCAAAAGGGCGATGTCGCCGCGGTACACGCCGGGGAGGTCGGGTGAGCCCACCGATGCCGTGTCCTGGGCCGATGACGGCGGCGCCACGGCCAGGAGCGCAGTCACGAGGGCGACGACGAGAAGGGCTGTTCGGAGGCGCATGCGGAGTCCTGTCCCGCAGGTGGGCTGGAGCGGAGAGGGAGGGATTTGAACCCTCGAACCACCTTACGGCAGTTACTTCCTTAGCAGGGAAGCGCCTTCAACCTGACTCGGCCACCTCTCCAGAAGCTCGAATCGTAGCGTGAGCGGCTAGGAACGAGAATCGAGCTCGGCGACGAGCGACTTGGGAGCGACCAGCCGGTAGGCGTCGGTGACGATCGCGGCGATCTCGCCCCAATCCACATCGATGTCGAGACGCACGCCGATCCATCCACGGTGGCCGACATAGGGCGGAACGAAGAACCGATCGGGCTCGGTCTCGACCAACTGCGCCTGCACCCCCTCGGGGGCGTTGGCCCACATCGACACGGCCTCGTGATGATGGCCCACGTCGTGCAGGTTGCAGATCGTCTTCTTGTCACGCACGAAAAAGGTCGGTGAGCCGTGACTCAGCCGGTCGTTCACCTCGGGCAGCTCCGCACAGATCACGCGCAGCCGGGCCAGGGCCGAGGCGAAGTCGACGCCGTCGGGCTCGGTCATCGGGTGAAGAACAGCTGGAGCTCCATGTCGGCATTATCGGCCACGCTGAGCACCACTGCAGCCTGAGGCTTGTCGATGTCGTAGTCGGAGAGGAGGAGGTTGATCTCGCCGACCACGACGATCACGCCCGAGTTGAGCTCGGCGGTGAGCGGGACCTCCACGCTGTTGGTCACACCGTGGACGGTGAGGTCGCCGGTCGCGGTGACCACCACCGGCTCGCCGTCGGCCGGCACCGCGCCGAGGTCGATGGGTGAGGTGAGCACGAAGGTGGCCTCGGGGAAGGTGTTGGTCTCGACGGCCTGGCGGCGGATCTGACTGTTGCGGCTGGCCGAGTCGGTCGTGAGCGTGGTCATGTCGACGAGGATGTCGGTGGCGGTGATGGTGGTGCCGTCGATCTCGAGGGTGCCGCTCACATCGGGGGTGCGGCCGACCACCGTCTTGGCCCCGATCGAGGCCAGCTCCTCGTCGATGCGGAATCCGGCGAAAGTCGACGAGAAGTCGTCGAAGGTACCGATGCTGGTGTCGACGGTCCAGATGCCGTCGATGCCGGCGGCCGTGTCGGCCCCGGCCCCTTCGGCGGCCTCGGCGATGGCCGCATCGCGGGCCTCGGCCTGCTCGGCGGTGTTCACGCCCGCCGGTGAGGTGTCGCGGATCAAGAAGTACCACCCGGCGAAGAGGGCGGCAGCGATGACGACCAATGCGCCGGCGGCGAGAGGAAGGCGCTTGCGGCCCGGGCGGGGTGAGGGGGTGCTGTCCATGGGCTCAGAAGGTAGGCGCGAGTCCACCCGAAACGGGCGCGTCACACCCTGCGGTAATACTGCGTTCACGTCGCAGGCACGCTCGCCTGCCGCTAGCGTTGCGGGGTCAGTCAAAGACCCTGCCCCGACCGCCGGGGCTCCTCGCCTCTCGCAGGCAGGATCCACAGGGAGGTACTACGCCCATGCGGGCCTATGAACTCATGATCATCGTCGAGGGTGAGCTCGAAGAGAGCGCCGTAGAAACGATTGTCGACCTGGTCACCAAAACCGTCACCGATGGTGGCGGCACCGTGCCCACGGTCGATCGCTGGGGCAAGCGCAAGTTCGCCTACGAGATCAACCACAAGAACGAGGGCTACTACCTGGTCCTCGAGTTGGTGACCGACGGCCAGGACCTGTCCGGCCTCGAGCGTCAGCTCCGACTCGCGGACGACGTCGTCCGTCACAAGATGCTGCGCCTGCCCGACAGCGAAGCGACCCGCCGTGGTCTCTTCGGCGACGCGCCGGCCGCAGCCACCGCCTAGGGGGAAACCATGGCATTCGACAACAACGTCGTGATCGTCGGCAACGTGACCCGCGATCCCGAGCTCCGATTCACTCCTTCGGGCGCCGCCGTGTGCAACTTCGGCATCGCCTGGAACCAGAAGGACCGCGATGGCAACGAGACAGCGCACTTCTTCGACGTCGCCTGCTGGCGGCAACTCGCCGAGAACGTGAGCGAGTCGCTCAGCAAGGGCAGCCGCGTGGTGGTGTACGGCCGCCTCGACTACCGCACCTGGGAAGGTCAGGGCGGCGAGAAGCGATCGAAGGTCGAGATCGTCGCCGACGAGGTCTCCCCGAGCCTTCGTTGGGCCTCGGCCGAGATCAGCCGCAACGAGCGCAGCGACAGCTCCGGTGGCTCACAGGGTGGCGGCATGCGGTCGGTACCCAGCACCGAGCCCCCCGCCTACAACCCCGATGAGGAGCCGTTCTAATGGCGAAGCAAGCCCGCCGTATGAAGAACAAGGACAACGCCCGCCGTTCGAAGAAGAAGATCAGCGTCCTCACCCAGGAGCGGGTCGACTACGTCGACTACAAAGACGTCAACCTGCTGCGCCGGTTCATGTCGGATCGGGCCAAGATCCGGGCCCGGCGCGTGTCGGGCAACGACGCCCAGCAGCAGTCGGAAATCGCCCGGGCGATCAAGAACGCACGGGAGATGGCCCTGTTGCCGTACGCGAACCGCATCACCACCCAGCGCGGTGGCGGAGGCGGACGCCGCGACGACCGCGGCCCGCGCGCCGAGGGTCCGGCCCCGCGTCCGACTGCGCCGCCGCCCACCGCGGTCGATGGCGCCGGCCCCGATGCCGACGATTCGCCCGAGCTCGACGAGGGGAGCGAGGAATGAAGGTCGTACTGCGTTCCGACGTCGCCGACGTCGGTCACAAGGGCGACGTTCTCGATGTCGCCGACGGGTTCGCCCGCAACTTCCTGATCGCCAAGGGGCTGGCCTTCAAGGCCACACCCGGGTCGATCGAGCAGTCGGTGGCCATGCGTCGTACCCGCGAGCTCCGCCAGGCAAAGGAGATCGCCGATGCCCAGACCATCGCCGATCGCCTGGCCGACAAGGTCATTCGCATCGGCGCCAACGCCGGCGACGAGGGCAAGCTGTTCGGCTCGGTGACCACCAACGACATCGTCACGGCGCTGGCCGAGCAGGCCAACGTCGTCCTCGACCGCAAGGTCATCGAGTCCGATCCGATCAAGACCCTCGGCACCCACACGGCGATCGCTCGCGTGCATCCCGAGGTCGTCGTGAACGTGACCGTCGAGGTCGTCGCCGTCTGACCCGACCCGACCGGCCCGCGGTCGGTACGGGAATGTCCTCTGGAGGGGAACGTGGGAACCCCGGCCGTCATGGCCGGGGTTCCCACGCGTTCGCCCACCGGTTCTGCACCTCCCGTCGGTGCCGCTGTGCACATGCCTGGGGACAAGCGGAGGGATATCCCCAGAGGAACCCCGAGTTAACCCCAGGGGTTTCCCCCGTTTACCTGGGGTTTTCCTCTGGCAATCCACCGGTGATCCGAGGCAGAGTCGTACTGCGCTTCCGAAGAGACGATCTCGCTGTCACACCGCCTCTGCATGATCGTCATGTGCAAGGCTCCGGTTCGCCCGCTCCCGCCACCCGACCACGATTGAGCCGATGACCGACTTCGCTCCAACGCCCCTCGAGCCACGCCCCGCCGAGGGTGGCTCGAACCGAAGCACGCGCGTTCCCCCTCAGAACCTCGAAGCCGAGCGCTCGCTGCTCGGAGCCATGCTGTTGACGCGCGACGCGGTGAGCGATGCGGTCGACGTGGTCATCGCCGAGCACTTCTACCGTCCCTCGCACGGCCACATATTCGAGGCCATCGTGTCGCTGTACGGCGCCGGCGAGCCGGCCGACACCGTCACGGTCGCCGACGAGCTGGGCCGGGCGGGTCTGCTCGAGTCGATCGGTGGGGCCGGAGCCCTCGTCGATCTCCAGATGTCGACCCCGGCCGCGACCAACGCCAAGAAGTACGCCGAGATCGTCTACGACCACGCGGTGTTGCGCCGGCTCATCGGAGTGGCCGGCGAGATCGCCGAGCTGGGCTTCTCCACGCCTGACGACGTCACCAAGGCCGTCGACTCGGCCGAAGCGATGATGTACGACGTGGCCCAGGGCCGGGTGGTCGACTCCATGTCGGGTATCCACGACCTGCTCAAGGGCAACCTCGACCGGCTCGAGGAGCTGTACGAACAGGGCGAGACCATCACCGGCACGCCCACGGGCTATCGCGACCTCGACGAGCTGCTGTCGGGGCTCCAACCCAGCTCACTGGTGGTGGTCGGCGCTCGGCCCGCCATGGGCAAGACGAGCTTCGCCCTCGGCGCGGCAGCCAACGCTGCGCTGCACAGCAGTCGGCCGGTGTTGTTCTTCTCGCTCGAGATGAGCCAGCTCGAGATCAGCCAGCGCATGTTGGTGTCCGAATCCGAAGTCGACGCCGTCCCGCGTACGCACCGGCAAGCTCGACGTCGCCGATTGGACCAAGATCTCCAACGCGGTCGGCCGTCTGGCCGAGGCGCCCATCTGGATCGACGACAACCCCAACCTCACCATCATGGACATCCGGGCCAAGGCCCGGCGGCTGAAGAGCCGGGTCGGCGACCTCGGCCTCGTCGTTGTCGACTACATCCAGCTGATGACCGGTCGGAGCTCGGCGGAGAACCGGCAGGTCGAGGTGTCCGAGATCAGCCGTGGCCTCAAGATCCTCGCCCGCGAGCTCGAGTGCCCGGTCATGGCGCTCTCGCAGCTGTCGCGTGGCCTCGAGTCGCGGCAGGACAAGCGGCCCATGCTGTCCGATCTGCGCGAATCGGGGGCCATCGAACAAGACGCCGACGTCGTCATGTTCCTGTACCGCGATGAGGTGTACAACCCCGACTCTGCCGACGTCGGCAGCGCCGAGGTGCTCGTGAGCAAGCATCGCAACGGCCCCACTGGCCTGTGCCGGTTGGCGTTTCGCCCCCGTTACACCCAGTTCAAGGACATGGCACCCAATCGCGGCGGCGGAGGGGCCGAGCCGAACGGCGGCTTCTGAGCCGCACGGCACCGAGCGGTCGCCGATGGCCTGGCAGACTGCAAGCCATGACCGACGTGCCCCGCCCCCTGATCATCGACACCGACCCCGGCCAGGACGATGCGGTGGCCCTGCTGGTGGCCCTGGCTTCGCCCGAGTTCGAGGTGCTCGGAATCACGACGGTGGCCGGCAACGTCCCACTCGCGCGTACCGAGGTCAACGCGCGGATGGTGTGCGAGCTGGCCGGGCGTACCGACGTCCCGGTCTTCGCCGGCTGCAGCCGCCCCATGGTGCGCCCGCTGCGCACCGCCGAGGAGGTGCACGGGGTGAGCGGTCTCGACGGCCCCGATCTGCCCGAGCCCACCATGGCCCTGCAGGCTCAACACGCGGTCGACTGGCTGGTCGACACGCTGATGGCTGCTCCCGACGCCTCGATCACCATCTGTCCGGTCGGACCGCTCACCAACATCGCCATGGCGTTGGTGAAAGAGCCGGCCATTTCCCGCAAGATCCGCGAGATCGTGTTGATGGGAGGCGGCTTCTTCGAGGGCGGCAACACCACACCTGCGGCCGAGTTCAACATCTATGTCGATCCCCACGCGGCCCACGTGGTGTTCTCCAGCGGCATCCCACTCACCATGATTCCCCTCGATGCCACCCACAGCGCGTTGATGAGTCGGGAGTGGATGGCCGACCTGCGCACCGTCGACACCCGCGTCGCCCGGGCCACGGTGGCCATGCTCGAGTTCTACGAGCGGTTCGACATGGAGCGGTACGGCACCGACGGCGGCCCTCTGCACGATCCGTGCACCATCGTGTACCTGCTGCGCCCGGAGTTGTTCGAGACGCGTGAGTGTCATGTCGCGGTCGAGATCGCATCGGAGCTCACCATGGGGATGACTGTGGTCGACTGGTGGGGGGCCACCGGCAATCCGCCGAACTGCACGGTTGCCCGGCGCATCGATGGTGGCGGCCTGTACGAGGTGATCGGTACCTGCCTGAAGCGCTACCCGCTCTAGCGGGTCAGCTCGCGCAACAGGCCCTCCTGCGCGAGCGAGGCGAGGTGGATGCCCCCGGCGGAGAAGACCTCACCGAAGGCCATGCCTCGACCTCCGGCCAGCCCGCGGGCCCGCATGTCGAACAGCATCCACTCGTCGAGGGGCAGCGGTCGATGGAACCACATGGCGTGATCGAGGGTGGCACCCATGAATCGATCGCGGTACTCGTCGCCCAGGGAGCGCACGGGGTGGCTGCGCCCGATCGCGTCCATCGGGAAATCGTCGGACACGTAGGCCAGCGCACAGGCCGCTCCCACTGCGGTCGCCGGGGTGCCTCGAGTTCTGATCCATGCCAGGTAGCGGTAGCCCTCGCAGGGAACCTCCCGCCGGTCGTAGACCGCTGACCAGTGGGAACCCTCGAGCTCGTCGGGCGCCGGCACGTCGGGCATGGTGACCGTCTGCACGTCGGTCTGGGGTTCGTCGACGTGGAACGACGCCGAGAGGTTGAAGATGGCACCGCTCGACTGGCGGGCGACCACGCTGCGGGTCACGAAGGACCGGCCGTTGCGTATGCGATCGATCTCATAGCGGATCGGTTCGGTGTGGGTGCCGCCCCGGATGAAGTAGGCGTGCAACGAGTGGGGGCGGTACTCGATGTCGACCGTCGTGGCGGCCGCCCACAGGGCCTGGGCCACCACGAGCCCGCCGTAGACCCGGGGACCCCACGGATACTCAGGACTCTCGCCCACGAAGACATCGGGCCCGTGCGGTTCGAGCGAGAGGAACCCGAGGATTTCGGAGGGGTGATGCATGATGGCGCACACTAGCGACCATCATGAAGGGCTAGGTCGAACGGTTCACTGTTCGCCCATGCCGGTCAACGCCGCCCGATCAACGACCGATGGTTACCTCTGATGTCACGCTTCAACGCCATTCTCGCCGTCCTCGTTCTCGTCCTCTCGTCGGTCGCGCTGGTCGCGGCCCCTGCGTCCGCGGCGTGTTCCCCGAGCACCAAGACCGTCTCGGGCACCATCCAGGGTGAGGACGGGCGCTTCATCCATGCGATGATCGGCATCGATCTCTTCGCAGGTGGCACCCAGATCGACGCCCAGGGCTGCGCCGACCCGTCCGCCGCCTACGAGTACGCGCTCACCGTCAACACCCAACTGGGTCCCGACGGCGCAACCTCGGGCGGCGGCCTCACCAAGACCTGGAGTGTTCAGGTACCGGCCAACACCACCCGGGTCTTCATCGAGGTCTATCCCCGTTCGGCGTTCACCGATCCTCCCGGCAAGACGGTGAAGACCCGCTACGGCATGGCCATGGAACACGACGCCCCGGCGGGCCCCGGCATCAACCTGCGCCTCCCCCTCAACTGCGGGCTCGCGGCCAACGGCGTGGTCGGTCGTACCGGCACCATCGACGCAAACGTGTTCCGCAACGGAAACCCCGTCACCCCCAGTTCGGTGCTGGTGTTCTCGCTCGGTCAGGTGACCGGAGTCGGCCTCAAGGGCATGAGCATCGGCGACATCCGCTCGGGCGGATTCCGTGCCACTGCGCTCGCCGGTGACCAGCACTATCAGGTGCTGATCATCCAGGGTGGTTCGGTGCGGCGGCTGCTCTGGATTCCCCTCAACGGATGCTCCGATCTCCAGCTCGACGTCGACATGAACCCGGCGGCGATCCAGACCGTCCCGGGCGCCACCTTCTACCTGTCGAACGATCTGAACGGATCGGCCGAGTCCACCCTGCTGTTCGGGTTCCCCGGCGACGAGCCGGTCGCCATGGACTGGGACGGCAACGGCCTCGACGACATCGGCGTGCGCAGCGGCAACACCTTCGAGCTGCGTGACTCCATCACCATGGGCCCTGTGGCCCGGAAGTTCTCCTACGGCCGGGCCGGCGACGAGCTGTTCATCGGCGACTGGGACGGCAACGGCACCGACACCCCTGCGGTCCGACGCGGCAACCTGTTCTTCCTGCGCAACGACACCTTCTCCGGGCCCGCTCACCTCACGCTCGGATTCGGCAAGGCGGGCGACGAGGTGTTCGTCGGTGACTGGAATGGCGACGGCAAGGACACCTTCGCCGTGCGACGCGGCAACATCATCTTCCTCCGCAACGACCTCGTGTCGGGCCCGGCGACGACCGTGTTCGGGTATGGCAAGGCCGGTGACGAGATGTTCGTCGGCGATTGGAACGGCAACCGCAACGACACCTTCGCGGTGCGCCGCGGCGCCAAGTTCTTCGTCCGCAACAGCACCATCAGCGGTCCCGCCGACACCACGTTCTCCTTCGGAGAGCCGACCGACCAGGTGCTGGTGGGCGACTGGAACGCCAACGGCGCCGACACCTTCGGCCTGTTCCGCTAGTCGACGGTTCCCCCTGGCGAGCCGGTTCCGCCGGCGGCCATCTCAGAGAGTGGAGCGCAACAACTCCACGGCCCGGTTCCACGCCGTGGCGGTGGCCGCGGCGTCGTAGCTGCCGAGTGGGTTCTCTTCGTTGGTGAACCCGTGGCCGGTGCCGTCATAGACGTGGAAGGTGACGTCTTTGCCCATCCCGCGAAGTGTCGCACCGAGGGCATTCACCGCATCGGGCGGGAAGAAGTCGTCGTTGGCGGCGAAGTGGCCCTCGACCTTGGCCGTCAGGCCCGACCAGTCGGGGCCGTCGTCGCCGAGCGGCGCTCCGTAGAACGGCGCAGCCGCACCGATGCGGTCACCCTCGATGGCGGTGATCATGAGGGCCAGCAGGCCGCCCATGCAGAAGCCGACCACGCCGGCCTTGGTGCCGGTGACGGCGTCGTGATCGAGCAGGAAGGTGATGGCGCCCGACATGTCGCGGGCGGCCCGATCGGCGGGCAGCGAGGTCATGAGATCGCCGGCCTTGTCCATCTCGTCGTGCGCGGCGATCTCCCCGTGGTAGAGATCGGGGGCGAGAGCGACGAAGCCCTCGGCCGCCAACCGATCACACACGCCCTTGATCTGGGGCACCAGCCCCCACCACTCCTGGAGCACGAGCACGCCGGGCCCCGAACCCGACTCGGGCACCGCGAGATACCCGCCGGCACTGGTTCCGTTCACTGCGAATTCGATCATCTCTCCCATACGGTGACGTTAGCTCGCCCCGAAAGGACCGCACAGATGCGCACTCACCCCGAGATCTCCCATCACGACGCCCGCATGATCGTCGACGCGATCGCGTCCCGGCTCGACGCCGACGATCTGGGCGCCGCGGTCGTGGTGGTCGACTCCCATGGCGAGCTGGTTGCGCTGCTGCGTACCGATGGCTGCCCGCTGCCGTCGATCACCATCGCCATGAACAAGGCCTACACGGCGGCTCGACAGCGGATGCCCTCGGCCAGTGTGGGCGCCGAGTCGCGGGACGAGGGCTTTCCGATGACCAACTTCGGCGAGCTCCGCTACGTCACCTGGGGAGGCGGCGTGCCGATCGTGGTCGACGGCACGGTGATCGGGGCGGTCGGCGTGAGCGGCCTGCCCGAGCCCGTCGACATCGAACTGGCGGAGATGGGCTCGGCTCTCGTCACCGGCTAGGAGCGGACCGACCGTTGCGCGACCGCACTCCGTGCAAGACTCGCGTAGCCAACGGTGGTGATGCTGGAGGAGGCTCCGTGTCGAAGCGATTCCTGGCGACGGCGATCCCGGTCGCGGTCGTGTTCCTTCTGGCCGGGTGTGGGGACAAGGCGTCCAGCCCCGACGAGGCCGCCGATGCGCCGCTCGAAGCGGGCACGAACGACGATGCCGAAACCACCCCCACCGCGGTGGCCGACGACTCGGGCGACCCGACCGTCGAGGAGATCGCCGACCTGTTGTTCGGGTTCGGCGACATCGAGGATGCCGAGGCATCCCAGGCGCGGTTCGAGCAGGAGGAACGCGAACGGCAGGAGCTGATCGCCGAGTGCATGGCGGCCCAGGGCTTCGAGTACACCCCGGTCGACTACGGGCAGTTCGCCTTCTTCGGGCCGGGCGACGACCTCGATCCGACGTCGCGTGAGTACGCCGAGACCTACGGATTCGGGTTCTCGACCTTCGACGAGCAGGCCATGACGGCACCGGCCGACGAGTTCGTCGACCCGAATCAGGAGTACGTCGAGGGGCTCACCGACAGCGCACGCGAGGCGTTCTACGGCGCGCTCTACGGCCAGCCCCCGGAGATCGACGAGTCGATGACCGAAGACGAGATCAACGCCATGCTCGAGGAGAACCCGGAGCTGTTCCAACCCCAGGGTTGCGAGGGCGAGGCGTACCAGTCGACCTCCGATGGTCTCGAGTCGGTGTACATGGCCCTGAGCGACGAGTTCGAGGACCTGTACCAGCGGGTCCAGGCCGACCCGCGAGTCGTTGCCTGGCAGTCCGATTGGGCCGCGTGCATGGCCGACGCCGGCTACGCCTTCGGTTCGATGGAGGACATCTACGACGAGCTGAGCTCCCGCATGGAGCCGCTGTGGGCCTCCCAGGATCCCACCGCCGGCATGAGCCAGGCCGAGATCGAGGCGATGAGCCCCGAGGAGATGGAGGAGCTGTTCAGCTCGCCGCCGCAGATGGATCCCGACCTGCTCGACGAGGTTCGCACCTACGAGCTCGCCGTCGCCGTCGCATCGTTCGACTGTGGCGGTTTCGACCAGGACGAGCTGTTCACCGAAGTCTTCGCCGAGTACCAGGATCAATTCATCGAGGAGAACCTCGGCACCATCCAGGACCTGCTCGCCAAGGACGGTGTGGGTGGCTGACGCCAACCGGAACCGTGTCTGGATGCTGGCGGGAGTGGTGGCGCTGGCCGTCGCCGCCGCCGTGGCCGGATGGCTCGCCGGGAGAACCATCTCCTCGCCCGAGGATGCGCTGGTGGGCGTCGAGACCCCGGAACCGTCGTTGATCACCGTGCCCGTCGAGCTGCGAGAGCTCGCTTCGACCGTCGTGATCCGCGGCGACGTCGAGCTCGAAGGCTCCGTCGACGTCGAGCTCGACTCGTCGGTCGGCGCGGAGACCGGCACCACGCCGGTGGTCACCGGCACTCCGGTCGACGTGGGCGACCTGGTCGAGGCCGGAACCGTGCTCATCGAGGTGGGCGAACGACCGGTGATCGCGTTGCCCGGAGTCCTGCCGATGTTCCGCTCGCTCGGCCCGGGCTCGGTCGGCGACGACGTCGAACAACTCGAGGCGGCGCTGGTCGACCTCGACTTCGACCCCGGGCCGGTCGACCGGGTGTACGACGAGGCGACCGAAGCCGCCGTGGGGGAGCTGTACACCCAGCTCGGGTACACCCCGGCCGGCATCACCGATGAGGAGCGCCAACAACTCGACGCCGCCCGGGACGGCCTCGCGGCGGCGGAGGAGGGTCTGCGGTCGGCCCGCCAGGTGCTCACGCAGGTGTCGGCGCCGCTACCCGAGTCGAGCCGTCTGCAGAACCAGGCGAGCCTCGATCGGGCCCGTGCCGCGTTGGAGCTCGCCCGCGCGTCATCGGTCGAGGCGAACGCCCAGGCCGCGGCCGACGTGGCGGCGGCCCGAGCCGAGGCGCTCGCTGCAGCCGCGGCCGACGAGACGGCTCGAGCCCGGCTCGCTCAGGCCCAGGCCGGTACCCATCCCGACACGGGGCTGCCGCCCACGCCGGCGGAGCTCGCGGTGCTGGTCGACGACGTCACGCTGGCGGCCGCCGACCTCGAGGCGGCCGACGCGTTGGTGGTGTCGACCACGGCCGTCGTCGACCGCGTCGCCAGGGAACAGGCCGGCTTCGTTGCCGACGCGGAGACCGAGCTGCGGATCGCCCAGGCCCTGTACAACGAGTCCACGGCCGCGCCCGACACCTCGGGGCAGATCGCCGCCGTGGCGGCGGCCCAGGCGCAGGTCGACGAGGCTGCGGCGGCGCTCGCCGACCTCGAGGCCGCGACCGGTGTGCGGTTGCCGCGCTCGGACATCTTGTTCTTCGAGATCCTCCCCCGACGGGTGCAGCGGCTGTCGGTGGCCAGGGGCGACATCGTCAGCGGCCCGGTCATGACCATCTCCGGTGCCGACATCACCATCAGTTCGTCGGTGTCGGCCGCCGATCGTCCCCTGCTGAACGTGGGTGATCTCGCCGTGGTCGACGACGAGTCGCTCGGGATCAGCTTCGAGGCCGAGATCACCGAGATCGCCACCGAGCCGGGGGGCAGGGCCTCCGAGAGCCGCTATTTCGTCGCGTTGCAGCCCACCGGTGAACCCGAGGGTGATGTCGCCGATCTGAACCTGCGGGTCACGATCCCCATCGTCTCGACCGGCGGCGAGGTCCTCACTGTTCCGCTGGCCGCGCTCTCTGCCGGTGGCGACGGGTCGGTCCGCGTGGAGCTGGAGACCGAGCCGGGGGTCACGCGATCGGTCGTGGTCACCACCGGACTCCAGACCACCGGTTTCGTCGAGATCACCCCCGTCGACGACACGATCGAACCCGGTGATCTCGTCGTCGTCGGTCGATGAGCGCGCCCGTCGATCTCACCGACCCGGTGGCCCCGGTCGTGCAACTCACCGACCTGAGCCGATTCTTCCCCGGACCTCCGGTGGTCGAGGTACTCAACGACATCGATCTCACGATCGAGGCGGGCGAGTACGTGTCGATGGTGGGTCCGTCGGGATCCGGCAAGTCGACGCTGCTCCACATTCTCGGTCTGCTCGACACCCCCACCACGGGGACCTACCGACTCGACGGGCTCGACACCGCCGAGCTCTCCGACAACGATCGTGCCGCGTTGCGGTGCGAGCGAATCGGCTTCGTGTTCCAGGGCTTTCACCTCTTGGCGCACCGCACCACCACCGAGAACGTCGAACTGGCCGAGCTGTACTCGCCGACCGCTCCTCGTCGAGGCCGTCGGGAGCGGGCCGTCGAGGCGCTCGAACGGGTCGGTCTCGGTCACCGGCTCGACTCGTACCCCACGACCCTCTCCGGTGGTGAGCGCCAACGGGTGGCGATTGCCCGGGCCGTCATGGCCACGCCGTCGCTGCTGTTGGCCGACGAGCCGACGGGCAATCTCGACACCGAGACGTCCGACTCGATCCTGGCGCTGTTCGGCGATCTGCACGACCAGGGGCTGACCGTGGCGGTGGTCACCCACGACCGCAGCGTCGCGGCCCGCGCCCACCGCCAGATCACCATCGTCGACGGCCGAGTCAGAAGCGACGCATGATCAGGCGACGTCGAGGCGACTCGTTCCACCCACCCGAGTTGTCGCTGCGCGATCTGGCCCGCGAGGTCAGCGCCGGGTTGGCGGCCCGACCCGGTCGAACCGCGCTCACGGCGCTCGGTACGATCGTCGGCGTCGCGGCCCTCGTCGCCACCCTCGGCCTGGCCAAGACCGCGGGCAGTCGGATCGTGTCGAGCCTCGACACCCTGAGCGCAACCGAGGTGGTCGTTTCGCCGGCGAACGATCGTCTGTTCTTCGGAGGAACCGAGCAGACCAGCCCCCTGCCGTGGGACGCGCAGTCGCGCCTGGTTCGTCTCAACGGCGTCGAGGCCGCCGGCACGCTCTCCGATGTCGACACCGCCGGTCGCGCCACGCGGTCGGTGCCGGTGGTCGATCCCACCGGCACCACCGAGTTCCAGATACCGGTGGTGGCCAGCGACGGCGGCATCTTCGCCGCCATCGGCGCGTCGATCTCCACCGGTCGGTGGTTCGACCAGTCGCACAACCAACTGGCCAGCTCGGTCGCGGTGCTCGGCCCCGGCGCCGCCGACCGGCTGTCGATCACACGCGTCGACAACCAACCGGCGATCTTCATCGGCGACCTCCCGGTGGTGGTGATCGGCATCCTCGCCGATGTGGAACGCGAGCCGGCGGTACTCAACGCCATCGTCGTCCCCGACGGGTTCGCACGGGCCCGACTCGACCTCGAGGCGCCCGCGTCGGTCCACATCGAGACCGATCTCGGCGCCGCTCAGCTCATCGGCGGCCAGGCTGCGCTCGCGCTGGTTCCGAACAACCCCGACCTGGTGGAGGTGCGGGTTCCGCCCGACCCTCGGGATCTGCGCCGACAGGTCGGTGAGGACGTGAACGCGTTGTTCCTCATCCTGGGCGGCATGACGTTGCTGGTCGGCGCCATCGGCATCGCCAATGTCACCCTCGTGTCGGTGCTCGAACGAACCAGCGAGATCGGGCTGCGTCGTGCGCTCGGAGCCACACGCCGTCACATCGCCGTGCAGTTCCTCACCGAATCGGCCGCGCTCGGGCTGCTCGCCGGCGTCGTCGGTACGAGCCTCGGCGTCCTCACGGTGGTGGCGGTGGCGGCCCTGCGCGACTGGGAGCCCGTGTTGCAGTCGTGGCTGCCGCCACTCACGCCGCTGCTGGGCGTGGTGGTCGGCCTGCTCGCCGGCGCCTACCCCGCCGTGCGGGCCGCATCGATCGAACCCGTCGACGCGCTCCGCACGGGTTAGCAGCACCGACTGAACCCCGAATTCCTCGGAAGGAAGCCGGGGTTCAGTGCGGCATTCTCGTGGTGCGCGAGGGGGGACTTGAACCCCCACGTCCTTTCGGACACAGGAACCTGAATCCTGCGCGTCTGCCAATTCCGCCACTCGCGCGTGGCCTGGAAATGCTACCGGCCGCCAGTGGGGGGCGCACCCGCCTAACCTTCGGGCATGGGAATCCGCAACTTCGAGACGCGGCTCGAGCGCATGGTCGAGGGCACCTTCGCCCGCGTGTTCCGCAGCGGGATCAAGCCGGTCGAGATGGCCCGCAAGCTGGTGCGGGCCATGGACGACAATCGCAGCGTCGGCGTGTCGGGCGAGGCGCTGACCCCCAACCACTTCGACGTCTTCCTCTCGGCCGAGGACTTCGAGCGGTTCCAGGAGGTCGAGGGGTCGCTGCGCCGCGAATTGGGCGAGGCCGCCCGCGAGCACGCCCGTGACCAGGGCTACCACTTCATGGGTCCCGTCGGGGTGGAGCTGCACAAGGCCGACGACTATCCCACCGGTTCGTTCCAGCTCACGGCCAACTTCCGCGAAGGCGTCGGCGGCAACGCCGGCTCGTTGGTGCTTCCCACCGGCGATCGGGTTCCGCTGGCCGATGCCGTCATCCTCATGGGCCGGCTGCCCGACTGCACGATCGTGCTGGCCGATCCCAACGTGAGCCGCCATCACGCCGAGGTCCGGCCGACCGCCACCGGGTACCAGCTCGTCGATCTCGGCTCCACCAACGGCACCAAGGTGAACCGGGCCAAGGTGTCACAACACCTGCTCACCGACGGCGACCAGATCATGCTCGGGAACACGGTCATCACCTTCGAGGCCAGCTGAGGGTGTCCGAACAACTCCTCGCGCTGCTGAAGCTGTGCCTGCTGGCTCTGCTCTACCTGTTCTTCCTTCGCGTGTTGTGGGCGGTCTGGATCCAGGTGCGAGCGCCGAAGAAGCGGCCCCCGCGCCGTCAGCGGCCCCAGGGAAAGCGCCGAGGATCGGTTGCGGCGCGGGCCAAACGGGCCACCGGGGCCGTGGTCGGCCGTCTCGTCGTACTCGAACCGGCCGAGCTCGCCGGGCGCGAGTTCCCCCTCGGGGACGAGCTCACCGTCGGGCGGGCGGCCGGCTGCCAGGTCACCCTCGACGACACCTACGCGTCGCAGATCCACGCGCGGATCTTCCGCCGGGAAGGCAACTTCATGGTGGAAGACCTGGGGTCGACCAACGGCACCTACCTGAATCGACATCGCGTCAGCGGACCCATGGTCATGCAGACCGGTGACCGATTGCAGATCGGTTCGACCGTTCTGGAGCTCACGTGATCACCTTCCGCTGGGCCGGCGCGTCCGATACCGGTCAGGTCCGTTCGGCCAACCAGGACCGGTGGCACGCCACGAACGGCTTGTTCGTCGTCGCCGACGGGATGGGCGGCCATCAGGGTGGTGAGGTCGCCTCCGCGGTGGCCATCGAGACGATGCGCGAAGAGGTGCTCGACGCCGACGGCCGGACGACCACCGAGCGACTGCTCGACGGCGTGCAGGCCGCCAACCGGGCCGTCATCACCCGCTCGCACACCTCGCTCGACCTCCGAGGCATGGGCACCACGCTGTCCGCCGTGGCGGCCATCGACGGACCCGACGCCGACGAGCAGTGGCTCGCGGTGGCCAACGTGGGTGACTCCCGCGTGTACCTGTGGGCGGGCGACGAGCTGCGACAGATCACCCGAGATCACAGCCTGGTGGAAGACCTGGTGCGCGACGGCCGCCTCACCGAGGAAGAGGCGGCGGTGCATCCGCAGCGCAACATCCTGACCCGTGCGCTGGGTGTGAGCGGCGAGATCGACGTGGACTACTGGGAGCTCCCGGCTCGCGACGGCGACCGCCTGCTGCTGTGCAGCGACGGCTTGTTCAACGAGGTGAGCATCGACCAGATCGCTTCGGTGCTGCGTCGCCTCGGCGACCCCGTTGAGGTTGCCGAGGAGCTGGTGCGCCTGGCCAATGTCGGTGGCGGCCGGGACAACATCACCGTGGTCGTGGCCGATGTCATCGAGGGTCCGACCGCAGACGACCAGCGCATCATCGGTGCCCCGCAGGTCCGCCAAGGCCGGTCCGACCTCGCCGGGTTCACCTCCGCCCGCGACGGCGACACCGCCGAACATGCCGTACTCGACGCCGCCGGCATTCCGGCCCGGCTGCTTGCCTCGGCGACCGAGATCGACGACGACGACATCGACCCCGGTCGTTCCCGAACCCCCATCCGAACCCTCGGCTGGCTGGTATCGCTCGCGGTGGTCATCACGGTCGTCATCGTCGCCGTCGGCCTGTACTCCCGGTCGAGCTACTTCGTCGGCGTCGACGACGACTCGGTGGTCATCTTCCAAGGCCGACCCGGCGGCGTGCTCTGGTTCGACCCGACCGTCGAGCTGGTGACCGAGGTCGACGTCGGCGACCTCACGCCACTCCTGCTGGAGGAAGTGCAGGGCAATCCCGACTACGCGAGCGTCGAGGGTGCACTCGAGTACGTCGACGGCCTCGCCGGCCGTCTCGCCGAAGCAGCCGTCGAACCCGAACCCGACGAATGACCAACTCGCTGCGCAACACCGAGCTCAGCCTGCTGATTCTCGTATCGGTGGTGATCGCCGGTGCCTACGCGCTGGCCAGCCTGGCCACCGACGCCGAGCTTCCCCCCAACCTGGTGCCCTTCCTCGGGATCATCTTCGGGTTGCTGGTCCTCGCCCACGTGGCGCTGCGCCGACTCGCGCCGCTGGCCGAGCCGCTGCTGTTGCCGCTGGCCGGTCTGTTGAACGGCCTCGGCTACGTCTTCATCGCCCGACTCGATCGCGACCTCGCCGGACTGCAAGCCGTGTGGACCATGGTCGGTGTCGGGGCCTTCGTCGCGACCCTGTTGGTCATCCGTAGCGCCCGGGTGCTCGAGCGCTACCGGTACACGTTCATGGTCATCGGCATCGGTCTGCTGGTGTTGCCACTTGCCCCCGGTCTCGGTCAGACCATCAACGGTGCTCGCATCTGGGTGAGTCTCGGACCGATCAACTTCCAGCCCGGTGAGTTCGCCAAGGTCGCCCTGGCCACGTTCTTCGCGGGCTACCTGGTCGACAAACGCGAGCTGTTGGCGATGTCGACCCGACGTCTCGGTCCGTTGCATTTCCCGGAACCGCAACACCTCGGACCCGTGCTCCTGGCGTGGGGTGCCTCGGTGATCGTGATGGTGGCCGAGAAGGATCTCGGGTCGTCGCTGCTCTTCTTCGCGTTGTTCGTGTCGATGCTGTGGATGGCCACCGAGCGTGCCAGCTACCTGCTGGTGAGCGTCGTGTTGTTCTTCAGCGGCGCCACCTTCGCCTGGACGCAGTTCACCCACGTACAGGAACGGGTCGACACGTGGCTCGATCCGTGGGCCGATCCGACCGACACCGGCTTCCAGGTGATCCAGGCCTCGTTCTCGCTGGCCAACGGCGGACTCACGGGAACCGGTCCGGGCCTCGGGCGACCCGATGTGATTCCCCTGGCCGAGACCGATTTCATCTTCGCGGCCATCGGCGAGGAGCTCGGCCTGTTCGGGTCGACTGCCATCCTCATGACCTTCCTCCTGATGATCGGCGCCGGGTTGCGCATCGCGCTGCGGGCCGATCACCCGTTCGAGAAGCTGCTGGCCGCGGGCATCACCACGCTGCTCGGGGTGCAGGCGTTCATCATCATCGCCGGGGTCATCCGGCTGCTTCCGCTGACCGGCGTGACGCTTCCCTTCGTGAGCTACGGCGGGTCGTCGTTGCTGGCCAACTACATCCTGTTGGCGCTGCTGCTTCGCGTCTCCCACGACTCGACGGCTCGTCAACTCGGCGATCGCCCCGGCGGCCGCTCACGCCGCGCGCGCGCCGAGACGGGGGCCGCGTCGTGAACGATCAGATCCGCAAGGTCGGGCTGGCCCTGGTGGTGTGCTTCGTGGCGCTGTTCGCCCAGCTCAACTGGCTCCAGCTCTTCGGCGCCGACCGGCTGGAGGCCAACCCCAACAACACGCGGGCGATCATCCGCGACTTCGGTCGAGACCGCGGCATCATCGCCACCGCCGACGGGGTGATCGTCGCCCGCTCGGTCGAGGTCGAGGGCAACGAGCTCGGCCGCGAACGGCAGTACCCCGAGGGCGACCTGTACGCCCACATCACCGGGGTGCAGACGTTCAACTTCGGTGCCACGGGTGTCGAGGCGATCTACAACGACCTGCTGGCCGGTCAGACCGATCAGCAGAAGTACGGTGACCTCGGTGCCCTGCTCGGCGGGCAGGACCCGACGGGCAACCTGCAACTGACGGTGCGCGACGACGTGCAGCGTGTTGCCCGGGAGGCGCTCGGCGAGCGCAACGGGTCGGTCGTCGCGCTCGATCCCCGCGACGGGTCGATCATCGCCATGTGGTCGTATCCGTCGTATGACCCGAACCTGGTCAGCACGATCGACCTCGATGCGGCGACGGTGGCGTGGGAGGCGTTGCGAGCTCAGGATCCGACCGCACCGGACCTGCCCAAGGCCTATCGCCAGACGTTCCCACCCGGTTCGACGTTCAAGGTCGTGACGGCATCGGCCGCGTTGGCCTCGGGCGTGGCCACGCCCACCGAGCCGGTTTTTGCGGCGTCGAACGGCTACACACCGCCGCTCACCACGTCGACGATCGCCAACTTCGGTGGGTCGACCTGCGGTGGCGACCTCGCCCAGGCCCTGCGGGTGTCGTGCAACACGGCCTTCGCCGAGCTCGGTGCCGAGTATCTCGGACCCGAGATCATGATCGGTCAGGCCCAGGCTTTCGGTTTCGACGAGGTACCGCCGATCGACCTCACCGCACCCGTCGACTCGAATTTCCCCGTCGATTTCGGTGCGGTGTTGTCGTCGAGCACCAAGAATCCCGACGTACCCATCGTGGAGAACACTCCGGGGCTGGCCCAGGCCTCGATCGGGCAGAGCGATGTCACGTCCACACCGCTCCAGATGGCGCTGGTGGCGGCGGCGGTCGCCAACGGTGGGGTGATCATGAAGCCTCACGTGATGGACGAGATCCGCAACCGCGACGGCGAGCTGGTCGACGAGTACGAGCCCACGGTCTGGAAGGTCGCGCTCCGTCGTCGCGACGCCGACACGATGCAGCGACTGATGATCGACGTGGCCACGTCGGGCACCGCGACCGGGCTGCAGATCCCGGGCTTCACCGTCGGCGGCAAGACCGGTACGGCCCAGACCTTCGCCGACACCCAGGACACCCATGCCTGGATCATCGGCTTTGCCGGCCCTCCGGGGCAGCCGGCCACGATCGCGGTGGCGGTGATGGTCGAGGCCGTGCCCGGACAAGGTCAGATCACCGGCGGCACGGTGGCCGCTCCCATCGCCCAGCAGGTGATGGCGGCCGCCCTCCAGCCGCTCGAGGGCGTCAGCGCCATCGAAGGCGAGGGCGAAGAACAGGGCGGCTGAGCTCGGGGAATATCCCGGTGGCACCAGGCGGCACCCCGTGGGCCGTACAATCCCTCCGATGTCCGATCAGGGTCCAACCGTCTTCGGCGGCCGCTACGAGCTGCACCGCCGACTTCGCGCGCGGTGGCATGTCCGATGTCGTGTTGGCTCGCGATCAGGTCCTCGACCGGCCGGTCGCCGTGAAGGTCATGTTCGCCCAGTTCGCCGCCGATCCGGCCTTCGTCGAGCGCTTCCGTCGAGAGGCGCAGGCCGCGGCGAACCTCGGCCATCCCAACATCGTCGGGGTGTTCGACTGGGGTCAAGAGGGCAGCACCTACTACATCGTCATGGAGTTCATCGACGGTCGCAGCCTGGCCGAGATCCTGCGGGCGGAGGGCCGGCTGCATCCCGATCGGGTGGCCGACATCGGCATCGATGCGGCGTCGGCGCTCTCGGTGGCCCATCGCGAGGGCATCGTGCACCGCGATCTCAAGGCGGGCAATCTGTTGATCTCCAACGACGGCCAGGTGAAGGTGGCCGATTTCGGCATTGCCACCGCGGTCGCCGAGGGCGTGCAGGAGAACCTCACGCAGGCCGGCACGGTGATGGGTACCGCCAGCTACTTCTCGCCCGAGCAGGCGCAGGGCAAGACGGTCGATCCTCGCAGCGACATCTACTCGCTGGGCGTGGTGCTCTACGAGGCCGTTGCCGGCCGCCCACCGTTCGTCGGCGAGTCGCCCGTGGCGATCGCCTATCAGCACGTACAGGACAAGCCGCCGTCGTTCGAGGAGCTCGGGGTCACCGCTCCGGTCGCGCTCGAGGCGATCATCATGAAGTGCCTGGCCAAGGAACCGTCGGCTCGGTATCCCACCGCCGAGGACCTCCGAGCCGATCTGCGCCGGTACCGCGAGGGCGCGCAGTTGGTTCCTCCCGCGGCGCCGGCTGCCGCCACTCCCGCTCCGATCGTCCTGCCTCCGCCCGACGCCACCATGGCCCAACCGATGACCACCATGGCGCAGGCTCCGATCCATCCCGCGTCGCCGGCGACAGCCGAACCCGAGTACTACGACGACACCGGGCGGCGCGTCGTCTACGGGATCCTCGGTGGTATCGCGTTGCTCGCGGTCATCGTCGGCGGCGTGCTCCTGGCCATGAACCTGCTGTCCGACGACCCGGTCGAGGAGGTGCCGGTCCTCGAAGCGATTCCCGACGTGGTGAACATGACCCTCGCCGACGCCACCCGCACGCTGCAGCAGCTCGGCTTCGAGGTCGACTTCGTCGAGGAGGCGAACGAGGACATCGCCGAAGGCATCGTCTTCGCCCAGGATCCACCGGCCGGTGAAGAGCTCGAGGTGGGCGAGACCGTGACGCTCACGGTGAGCACGGGAGCCGAACCCCGCCCGGTGGCGCTCGTGGTCGGCAAGACCCTCGACCAGGCGCGTGCCGAGCTCGAGCAGCAGGGTTTCGTCGTCGAGGTGCGCGAGATCGAGGACACCGAGGAGGAAGCGGGCACGGTTCTGGCCCAGGACCCCGAGGCCGGCACCGAGGCCCGGCCCGGCGACACCGTGATCCTCGACGTCGCGCTCGGGCCCGATGAGATCCCCATCCCGAACGTCGAGGGCTTCACCCCCGCCGCCGCCACCCAGGCGCTGAACGACGACGGCTTCCGGGTCACCGAGGCCGAAGAGCCCTCCGACACCGTCGCCGCGGGCCTGGTGACACGAACCGATCCACCGGCGGGTGAAGTGGGCCAGGACGGCGACACGGTCACGATCTACATCTCCACCGGCCTGCCGGTCGTGCAGGTGCCGAACCTGGCCCAGCTCACTCCCGAGGACGCCGGCGAACAGCTGGCTGCCCTGGGACTCAACGTCCAGTCGGGCGATCTCGAGACCACCGACCCCAACCTCATCGGGCGGGTCGTCGACCAGGACCCGCCACCGTTCACCGAGCTCGAGGCGGGCCAGACCGTCACCATCTTCATCGGAGTCGAGCCGCCACCGACGCCCACGCCGGTTCCTCCCACCCCGACGCCGGTTCCGCCTACTCCCGTGCCACCGACGCCCACCCCCTAGGCGCGACTCAGCCGACGGCGCGGCGGAGGAAGTTGCGCAACAGGTCGTGACCCGAGGCGGTGAGGATGGACTCGGGGTGGAACTGGACACCCTCGACATCGACGTCGCGGTGGCGCACGCCCATGATGGTGCCGTCGGCGGTGCGGGCCGTGACCTCGAGCACGTCGGGGACGCTGTCGGGCTCGATCACCAGTGAGTGGTACCGCGTTGCCTCGAGCGGAGAGGGGAGTCCGTCGAACACGCCGACCCCCTCGTGTTCGATGAGTGAGGTCTTGCCGTGCATCAGGACCGATGCTCGGCCGATGGTGGCGCCGAACACCTGACCGATGCACTGGTGGCCGAGGCAGACACCGAACACCGGTCGCCGGCCGGCGAAGTACTCGATGAGCTCGTTCGACCTTCCGGCGCCGGCGGGCTCGCCCGGACCCGGACTGATCAGCACACCGGCGGGATCGAGACGGGCCGCCGAGTCGACGTCGATCTCGTCGTTGCGGAACACGACCGGCTCGGCTCCCAGCTCGCCCAGGTACTGCACCAGGTTGTAGACGAACGAGTCGTAGTTGTCGATCACGAGGATGCGGGCCGGCACCGTGGTGAGGCTAGCGACACGTCACCACCGGGCGCGGAAGGTATCGTGTGCAGGCCATGGGGAAGCCACCGAAGAAGCGCGTCGAGGGCGGTCGGGTGACCGCCAAGGGCACTCAGCCCCAGAGCACCCGGTACACGCCGCCGGGCGTCTACTCCCAGCAGAAGGTCAGCGCCCCTTGGGTGCCGGTGATCATGTTCGGGCTGCTCATCATCGGCGTCCTGATCATCCTGGCCAACTACGTCGGCTGGGTCCCCGGCGACACGAGCAACTGGTACCTGCTGCTCGGTCTCGGTTTCGTCCTCGGCGGCATCATCACCGCCACTCAGTTCCACTGAGACCGCGCCGACCAACTCACATCGGTGTAATTACACACAGCGTTATCCCCTAGCTGTGGATAACTCAGAGTGTGGGATAATCGGTGACCACGACCCTCGTGCACCGCGGTATTTACCCAAAACTGTGGAAAAGATCGGTCACTCGATGGGTGCGACCAGATCCATGTCCTCCAGGCAGTGACGCGGCGGGGGTGGATCCTCGTCGGGCGCCGTCCGGATGAACAACTCGGTGCCGCACACCGAACACCGGTAGTGGATCTTGACCCGTCGAAGCTCACCGGCCGGCGGCGGCTCGGGGATCGGCCGTGACAGGTTGCCGAGCATGAACATGCCGAGTCGGATGATTCCGTAGGCGACGGCGACGGCCACCGCGATCCGGAAGAGGGTGTCGATCACGAGAGGCGCTCGATGATGGTGGCATTGGCCATACCGCCGCCTTCGCACATGGTTTGCAGGCCGAAGCGACCGCCGGTGCGTTCGAGCTCGTTGACGAGGGTGGCCATGAGCTTGGTGCCCGAAGCGCCGAGCGGGTGGCCGAGCGCGATGGCACCGCCGTTCACGTTGACCTTCGTCATGTCGGCGTGCAGCTCGTTCTGCCAGGCGAGCACCACCGGGGCGAACGCCTCGTTGATCTCGACCAGATCGATGTCGTCGATCGACAGACCCGCGTTGGCCAGAACCTTGTGGGTGGCCGGAATGGGCGCCGTGAGCATCAGACGGGGATCGGCGCCGGCCAGGGCGAAGGCGTGGAACCGGGCCCGGGGGGTGAGGCCGTGCCGTTGGGCCGTCTCGACACTCATGACGAGGACTCCGGACGCGCCGTCGCAGATCTGCGACGAGTTGCCCGCAGTGATCTTCCCACCCTCGGTGAAGGCGGGCCGCAGCTCGGCCAGACCCGCGACCGTGGTGTCGTCGCGTATGCCTTCGTCGGTGGTGGCCATGCCGGGGTCGTCGACGACACGGCCACCGTCGCGATCGCGGACACGGCGAGCGACGGGCACGATCTCGTTGTCGAAGCGACCTTCGGCGGTGGCCTGGGCGGCGAGTTGGTGACTGCGCGCGGCGTAGGTGTCGAGGTCGGTTCGCTCGAGCCCCCACTCGTCGGCGATGAGCTCGGCCGAGATCCCCTGCGGCACCAGCCCACCCCGGTCGCGGTAGCGGGCCTGCATGGTGTCCCCGAAGGGCCGCCCGAAGGTCCCGTCACCCGCCGATGCGCCCATGACGACCTGGCTCATCACTTCGACGCCCGCCGCGATCACGACGTCGTAGGCACCGGCCATCACGCCCTGGGCTGCGAAGTGCAAGGCCTGCTGCGACGAGCCGCACTGACGATCGACGGTGGTTCCGGGGACCGACTCGGGCCACCCGGCGGCGAGCACCGCATTGCGCGAGACATTGAAGGCCTGACCGCCCACCTGGCTCACGCAGCCCATGATCACGTCGTCGACCAGGGCGGGATCGAGATCGTTGCGGACCTGAAGGGCCTCGAGCATCTGCGCCGCGAGATCGACGGGATGCCACGCCGAGAGCGCCCCGTTGCGCTTGCCGCCGGCGCTGCGCACGACGTCGACGATCACCGCTTCGGCCATGCCCCGAGGGTAGAGGCTGGTTTGGTCGAAGCGAGCCCTACGATCACGGGCGTGAATCCCGACTCCGTCGACCTGGTCGTGTTGCTCGCACGGCTTGCGCTGGGCGCCATGTTGGCCGCTCACGGCCTGCGCAAGCTCCAGTCCCTCGACGGGACGGCCCGCTGGTTCCACAGCATCGGCATGCGACCGGGTCGCCTGAACGCCGTGCTGGCCGGCCTCACCGAAACCGGCGCCGGTGTCCTGATGGCGTTCGGGTTGGTCACCTCGTTGTCGGCCGCCGCCTTCGTCGCGCTCATGGTGGTCGCGGCGATCACCACCCACGCCCGGAACGGCTTCTTCATTCTCGACGAGGGGTGGGAGTACGTGTTCGTCATCGCGGTGTTCGCTGTCGTCGTGGCCACCGTCGGTCCGGGCGACTGGTCGCTCGACGAGGCGATCGGACTGGCCGACGATCTCGACGGGTGGCCCGGCCTGCTCATCGCCGCCCTCGGCGGAGTGGCCGCCGCGTTCGGCCAGCTGGCGGTGTTCTACCGGCCCTCGGCCGCCGCCTCCGAGACCACCTGATCGAACAGCTCGTCGTTGGCCCCTGGCCAGGCGGCGACCGCCCACTTGTCGAAGTCGGTGCCGCTGATGGCGGCTCCCGCGAGCCCGGCCACGGGATCGACGAACAGATAGGTGCCGCTGCCCCCGAAATGGCCGAAGGTCTGCGGTGAGGTCCGCCGGCCCGACCAGTGCGGTGACTTGTCGCCTTTGATCTCGAAGCCGAGACCCCACGGCAGCGGATCGAACCGACCCCATCCGGGGAGCACACCGGAGAGCCCGGGGAACTGCTCGGTGACCGCCTCGGCGAGCGTCGACGGTGCGATCAGTGTCGGCGCCAACAGCTCGCCGGCGAGGGTGAGCAGATCGTCGACGCTGCTGTGGATGTCGAAGGCAGGCGAACCGCGCAGCCTCGTGGCCGCCAGCCCCAACGGCATGAACACCGCCTCGCGTTGGTACTCGGCGAAGGGCATGCCGGCCCGACGGCTCACGTGCTCGGCCAGCACCTCGATGTCGATGTTCGAGTACACGCGGCGGGCGCCGACGGCGGCGACGAACTCCGGTCGGTCGAAGTCGTAGCCGGCCGCATGGGCGAGCAGGTGACGTATGGTCGCCCCGGGTCGGCCGGCTGGTTCGTCGAGCTCGATCGTGCCCTCCTCCACGGCGACGAGACAGGCGAGCGACACGAAGAGCTTCGAGACCGAGGCGACGCGGCTCACCCGAGCGGTGTCGCCTCCCCGGCCGACGACGCCATCGACGGTGCGGGCGCCGATGGAGGCGGCCGCCGGGTCGGGCCAGCGGGCCACGAGGGGGGTGAGATCGATCGTCACTCTCGCGAGCTGGGCTCGGCCCGCCGCGGCCTCGTCGAGCAGCTGGTCGTCGGTCATCTCGACCGTCACCCGACGGAGCTCGCCGGTGAATGCGAAGGGCGCAACGTAGTGCGAGACCGGTGAGCCCCGGTCGAGTCCGATGTCGAGCCCCGAGAACGAGACGAGCAGCCAGAAGATGTTGACGGTCTCCATCCGTGCGACCTCGACGCCGTCGACGAGCAGCCGTCCGACTCCCGGTGCCCGATTGCCCGTCACCTCGCCTCGGGCGAGATCGAAAACGAGATCGTGACGTCCGGGCGGAACCGGGGACGGGGAACGCACCAGTTGATGCGATCCGCCGATGTTCAGGTCGTGCACGAGGTGGCCGTCGTCACCGAGGTACAGGCTGTAACCCGACGTGGCGTCGCCGTGGGCGACCAGCACCCCCGTTGCGCCCTCATCGGGGATGGTGACCTCGGCGGTGATCCGGTAACTGCGGCTGCGTACGTCGGGGGCGACATCGGTGGGGATGTGGCCCATGCCCTTCCAGAACTCGTAGCGACGACGGTGGCCGTGCACCCGGTCGGCCGTCTCCGCGAACCGCTCACCGAAACGATCGTCGAGCGGCAGCACCTGATTGGCTTCGGCCTCGGCCCACCACGTGTCGACCATGGCCGCCAGTCGATCGGGCTCGGAGGCGGCGAGATCGTGGACTTCGTTCATGTCGTCGTCGAGGTGGTACAGCTCCCAGACGTCGTCATCGAACGAGGAGAACAGCGGGTGATAGGCGACGGCCTTCCATCCATCGACCCACAGGCCGCGGTGGCCGAACATCTCGAAGTACTGCACGGTCTTGGCGGTGATGGCCCCCGAGTCGGTGAGCGTGGCGGCGAAGCTGGTGCCGGTGAGCGGTTGTTGTGCGACCCCGTTGACTTCGGCAGGTGGGTCGATGCCGACCACGTCGAGCAAGGTGGGGACGACGTCGGACGCGTGGCAGAAGTGGTGGCGCAGCTCGCCGTGTCGGCCGATGCCGTTGGGCCACGACACCACCAGCGGGTCGCGGATCCCGCCGCCGTGGGTGTTCTGTTTGTACCGCTTCAGCGGCGTGTTGGCCGCCATCGCCCAGCCCCACGGGAAGTTGGAGTGGGTGTCGGGGCCACCGATGTCGTCGAGGCGCGCCAGCTTGTCGTCGATCGACTCCTCGACACCGTTGAACGGACCCATGGCATTGACGAACCCGAGGGGTCCGCCCTCCTGGCTGGCGCCGTTGTCGGAGAGCACCAGCACGAGCGTGTCGTCGAGTTGACCGGTTCGATCGAGGAAGTCGGCGAGGCGGGCCAGGTGCGCGTCGGCGTGGTGCAGCATCGCGGTGTAGGCGGCCATGAGACGAGCACCCAGACGGCGGCGGCCGGGGTCGAGGTCGTCCCACGCCTCGACGCCGTCGTTGCGGGGAGGAAGCGGCGTGCCCGCCGGCACGATCCCGAGGTCGATCATGCGGGCGAGGCGGCGGTTGCGTGTGGCGTCCCAGCCGGACGCGAACATCGGTTCGTACCCGTCGATGAGGTCGCTGGGCACCTGGTGAGGCGCGTGACAGGCGCCGAGGGCGAGGTAGCTGAACCAGGGTGTGCCGGGCGCCCCCTCGAGGTGTTCGGCGATCATGCGGATGGTCTCGTCGACCAGATCGGCGGTGAGGTGGTAGCCGGTGGCGAAGGTTCCCGGCGGGCTCACGTGGGTGTTGTCGCGCACGAGCTCGGGTGCGTACTGATCGGTCTCGGCGTCGAGGAAGCCGTAGAACCGATCGAAGCCGCGCCCGAGCGGCCAGCCGTCGACGGGGCCGACCGGGCCGGTCTCGTACAGGGGCGTCACGTGCCACTTCCCGGTCATGTAGTTGCGATAGCCGTGGGGTCGCAACATCTCGGCCAGCGTTCCCGCCGACCGGGCGATCTTGCCGCGATAGCCCGGATAGCCGCTGTCGAAGTTGGCCAGACAGCCCATGCCCACTGCGTGGTGATTGCGCCCGGTGAGCAGCGCAGCTCGTGTGGTGGAGCACATCGCGGTGGTGTGGAAGCCCGTGTAGCGCAGTCCGCGATCCGCGAACCGGTCGATCGTGGGCGTGGCCGCATCGCCGCCGAAGCAGCCGAAGTCGCTGAAGCCGACATCGTCGAACAGCACCACCAGGATGTTCGGCGCTCCCTCGGGTGGTCGGGCGGCCGATGGCCAGAACGGGGTCGAGTCGGCGATGGTTCGGCCGACGCGGGCGCCCGGTTCGCTCATCGAGGGCTCAGCCGGGACCGGTGAGCGCGACGACGATGGCCTCGATGGCGCGGTCGGCCAGTGCGGTCATCTCGGCGTCGGTTCGGTCCTGGATGGGGTGCGGCACGAACACCCGGGCGGTGTCGAGCCCCAGTGCCGCGGACTGGATCTCGGCCGCATCGCGGAACGGGTCGGAGGCGACGAAGACTCCCGGTATTCCCCTTCGTTCGAAATCGCTGATGTCGTGCACACTGCACGTCGTACACGAACCTCAATCGGCGAGCGCCTCGATGACCGCATGACACGAGGTGGCGATCTCGTGGCGGAGGTCGACCGGAGCGGGCTTCGAGAACGTGGGCTTCTCGAACCGGCGGGTGGTGGCGCCCATGGCGGAGAGCCGGGCGTCGACCTGATCGAGGAAGACGCTGCCCCGTGGCTTGGAGATGTCGAGCAATCCGACGGTGAGCCCGGCCAGCGACTCGGGCCGAGGTACCCGCTCGCGGGTGGCGGGCGTGGTTTCGTTGGTGGGATCGAGCACGGTGACCATCGGTGGCGACCCTACTCGTGCCCGGGCCACCAGGTCACGGCGTGACCTCTCGGGTGACGGCAATACTGCCTCTCTTGCAGCGTTGCATCGTCACGGCGGATCTCTCGGGTGACGGCAATACTGCCTCTCTTGCAGCGTTGCATCGTCACGGCCGGATCTCTCGGGTGACGGCAATACTGCCTTTCTCACCGGTGACCCAGCCGCCGATGATGGCCGACCACAGACCCGCCGGCCCGCCCGCATGCACGATCTGGAGGCCGCCCACCGGATTGAACTTCGGAACCCGGTGTCCGGCGAAAGCCTCGGGTAGCCCCTCCTCGATTCCGTCGGCCCCCCGGAGCACCGTGTCGGCATCGACGGTGAGGTACCGGTCGAGCTCGTCGCGCACGTGCTGCTTCGACCAGCCGGCGTCGGCGAACCGGCTCATGTGTTCGGGCGACACGACCAGCATGGCGTCGACCCCCATGAACATGCGCGGCCCGTTGGCGGTGAGCAACGACTGGGCCAACAGCTTGGTGAGCGACTCGGGAGTACGCGAAACCTGGTCGATGACGATGTGGGGACCCTCGCCGCAGTAGGCGGTGACGGTGTCGACGCCAGGAGCGAAGCCGCGTTCGACCGAGAGCGGCTCCCACGCCGAGCCCTCTTCGTCCTCGGCGAAGCAGAAACCGAGCTTGCTCGGCGAGCCGTGCGTGGCGCGGTCGACCCCGCCGGGCTCGCCGCCGCCCACGTTCTTGACCACCAGCTGGACGGCTCTGCCGATGGTGCTGTTGGCCCGATTGCCCTGGCCGAAGACGTTGACGCCGGAATTCATGGCGATGCGATGGCGGATCGGCCCGTTGACGACGAAGACCGGGCCGACGCCCATCGTGGTGGCCAGCACACCGTGCATGTTGAACTCGTCGCTGCAGACGGCTTCGAGAGCGGTGAGCACGACGGGGAGGTACTCGGGCTTGCATCCCGCCATCACCGCGTTGACGGCCACCTTCTCGACCGTGCACTCCGCCAGGTTGGGGGGCACGACGGCCACCACGTCGTCAGGACTCCTGCTGGTGCCCTCGAGCATGCGGGCCACTCGGGTCTCGGTGGGGGCAACCACCGGAAGACCGTCGGTCCAGCCCCGATCGAACATGGCCTCGGCCTCGTCTTCGAGGTCGGCGAACTCCACCCGACGACTGCGGAGACCGGTTCCGCCGAATCGGGCAAGCAGCTCGTCGGTGAGCGAGGGATCGACGCTGAGCGAACCGCACCCGGGCGAGAAGTCGGTCATGCCGTCGGCGATCTCGCGCTCGGCGAGGGTCGGATCGCCCACGAAAAACCGCCACTGCTCGGCGCTCCAGCCGACGATGCGATCGGTCTCCGCGCCGTCGACGACGCGGAGCAGGGTGGGGACGGTTTCGATCCCGTGGTGCCACGAGACGGCGAGGTCCGTGTCGTCGAGGACCCACGGCGCATCGGTGGGGAAGGCGGGGTCGTCCTGGCTGTAGACGGTCACGTCCTTGCGCCGGTCACCCAGGGCGGTGAGGACGGGAGCCACGATCTGACAGGTGGGGCAATCGTGCTTCACGACGGCGACGAGACCGTCGGGGAGGGCGGGTCGGTTGGTCACGGGTCGACGTTAGAGGGTGGCTGCTCGTACGAGCTAGGCCGTGGCCGATCGCACGACGACGAACGACTCGTCCTGGAACCAGAGTCCTCCGTGACGTTGGAGGGTGGCGACGGTTCCCTCGACGTAGTCGCCCGACCGCAGGCTGGGTCGAGGCGCTCGTCGTCGATCTGGGCCACGTAGACGGCCGCGTTCCAGGCGGCGAGCAACGTCGAGGTGCCGATTCGACTCCCGCCCACCTCGTCGGGCAGCGCGTGGAGGTGATAGGTGAACAGCGACGCCTCGTCGCCGTCACCCTCGAATCGGAACCGCTGACCCTCCAGGTTCAGGAGGTGATCGAGTCGCTTCACCAGGGTGTGCCGCGGCGTGGCGAAGGGTTGTTCGTCGGGCCACAGTGAGCGGATGATCTCCATGCCCGGATCGTGTCCGGTCGACTGGATGACGATCATGCGACCCTGGTCGCGCAGGTTCTCGGCGAGGGGGGCCAGGATCTTGTCGACCTTGAACTCGGCAGAGGCGCGGCTGCGATAGGGCTGAGCGGCCAGGATCAGGTCGTAGCCATGGGTGTACCGGCCCTTGACAGGGATCACGTCGTCGAGCGTGAACCGATGATCTTCCCGATAGAGCACCATGACCGATGGTCGGGCGTAGAGCGGATTGCCGGTGGTCGGTGACGAGACGGTCTGCCAACCCTGCTGGAGGATGGGGTCGAGCTTTTCGATCTCGTGGCTCAGTTCGTGGCCCGTCGTGCCCTTCAGTGGGACGTCCCACCACTGGAGCTCGTCGATCAGCTCGGGTTTGCGAGGCTCGAGGGTCGGCGCTTCTCGATAGGTGAGATTGGTGATCACGCAGACGAGCTCGGGATGTTCCGCGAATCGGTCGGCCAACCGTTCGAGACACATTCGGGTGTCCTCGAGACTGATCTCCTTGCCCACTGCCAGCATGGGCACGGTGGGGAAGCGGGCGTGGGCTTCGCGCAGCACGCGGCTGAGCACGTCGCCGTTGCCCGTGCCCGCATCGAAGATCCGCAACGCGGGCGGCTCGGGCTCGATGTGGGCCAGCTGGCGTCCCGCCCGCTCCGCGGTGACGGCCTTCTCGCTCGTGGTCGTGACGAAGAGGAGGTACTTCTCGCGGTTGTCGAAGAACCGGAACGGCTCGTCGTTGGCGTTGGCCGCTGGCTCTGGGTGGTCGTCCACGTCTGGTCCCCCAACGTCTCCGTGTTCAATCAGGTTCGTCGCTGCTCGCCGTCGGGGCAAGACCGCATGACGGACAGAACTTCGCCGTGGTGTCGGCCGGTCAGTCGTCGACCACCAGCCGCTTGCCCATGGAGAGCACCGGGTCCTGGATGAAACCGAGGGCCTCGTCGAAGGCGACGGCGTCGGCGTTGGTCGTGCGGATCTGGAGGTTGTACCCGGTCACCGGGTTCGAAGGGGCGGATCACACCCGCTACTTTGCCCCAATGCACCATGACCCACGGTTCGATTCGGTCGACGTCGAGGCGAAACGGGCCGGCGGCCAGAAGAAATGGAGCGATCATGGCCCCGATGTCCTGGGCGCCTGGGTCGCCGAGCACGACTTCGATCGCCCGTCGGAGATCGCCGCGGCGCTGCACCGGGTGGCCGATCTCGGGGCGTGGGGATACTGCCGCACCGCTCCCGAGGTGAACCGGGCGTTCTCGGGTTGGGCGGCCCGACGCCATGGCTGGCAGGTCGATCCCGACCTCGTCACGCTCACCGTCGACAGCATCCAGGCGGTGTGGGCCGGCACGGCGATGTTCAGCGAGCCCGGCGACGGCGTGATCATCACGCCGCCCGTGTACTTCCCGTTCCACCAGATCGCGAGCACGCTGGGCCGCGAGCAGCTCGACTGGAACATGCGTCGAGACGAGTCGGGACGATGGGATCTCGATCTCGACGATCTACGCGCCCTGCTCGCCGCCGCGCCCCACGCCAGCGTGCTCGTGCTGTGTCATCCGCACAACCCCACCGGGCGGGTGATGTCGGCCGGCTGGCTGCAGGAGCTGGTGGAGGTGTGCGCCGCCCACGACGTGTCGATCGTGTCCGACGAGATCCATGCCGACCTCGTGTATCCCGGCGCCGATTTCACACCGATTCTCACGGTCCGCGGCGCGGCCGAGCGGACGATCGTCGCGACCTCCACCGGCAAGACCTTCGCCATGTCGGGCCTGCGCTGCGCGGTTGCCGTCGCCGGTGACCCGGCGGTGAAGGCGCAGTGGGACGAGCGTTTCGGCGGGCTCCTGCTGGGCCGCCCCAACCGGCCCGGAATGGACGCAACGGTGGCCGCGTGGACCCACGGCGGGGACTGGACCGACGCGCTGGTCGACTATCTCGACGCCAACCGGAGGCGACTCGTCGAGCGCCTGGCCGCCGAGGCGCCGGCGGTGGGTCTCTGCCTGCCCGAGGCCACCTATCTGATGTGGCTCGACGTCTCGGCCTGTGGTCTCGGCGAGGCCCCCGCCGAGGCGCTGTTGGAATTGGCGGCCGTCTCGCTGTCCGAGGGCGCGATCTTCGGCACCGGAGGTGAGGGTCATGTGCGGCTCAACTTCGGGACCTCTCGTGCGATCCTCGACCAGGTCGTCGACCGCCTCGTCCCGCACCTCCAAACCTGAGATCGGGCGATCTGGTTCCGGCAGTCGGCCTCGGTAGGGTCGGCGCCATGACGATCACGAACGAGAAGATGGAATATCGGCGCCTCGGCGCCAGCGGTGTGAAGGTGAGCGTGCTCGGATTCGGCAGCTGGGTCACCTTCGACGGCCAGATGGCGACCGACACGGCGCTCGAATGCATGCAGGTGGCCCACGACGCCGGCTGCAACTTCTTCGACAACGCCGAGGTCTACGCCGGCGGTCGCAGCGAGGAGATGATGGGGGCGGCGCTGCGTGAGCTCGGTTGGCCCCGCTGGTCCTACGTCGTCACCACCAAGTTGTTCTGGGGCATCCACGGCGACGATCCGAACATGCGCAACACCCTGAATCGCAAGTACCTGATGCAGGGCATCGACGGATCCCTGGAGCGGTTCGGCCTCGACTTCGTCGACGTCGTGTACTGCCATCGCGCCGACCCCGACACGCCGATGGAGGAGACGGTCTGGGCGATGAGCGACATGATCGCCGCGGGCAAGGCGCAGTACTGGGGTACGAGCGAGTGGTCCGCCGATGAGATCCGTCATGCCATCGACATCGCCGAGCGCCATCACCTCCACAAGCCGGTGACCGAGCAGTCGCAGTACAACCTGCTCGAGCGGCGACGGGTGGAGAAGGAGTACGACCGCCTGCATGTCGAGACCGGCTACGGCAACACCACCTTCAGTCCGCTGGCCGCAGGTCTGCTCACCGGCAAGTACCGCGACGGCATCCCTGAAGGCTCGCGGGCCGCGCTCGACGGGTACGAGTGGTTCAAGGCGATGGCCGACGACGCGTCGGTCATCGGCCGCATCGAGAAGCTTCGTCCCATCGCCGATCGGCTCGGGTGCTCGATGGCTCAGCTCGCCCTTGCGTGGGTCACCCGACACCCGATGGTGTCGTCGGTCATCACCGGCGCCAGCCGGCCCAGTCAGGCTGCGGAGAACTTCGAGACCCTCGAGGTCATCCCGCTGCTGACGGCCGAGGTGAAAGCCGAGATGGAACGCGCCGTCGGCTGACCCACTCGACCCCGCGTTCGAGGTCGAACATCGGCGCGAACGCCACGGCGAAGAGCGGGTAGGGGAACACGATGTACATCGTCGCGGCGATGCATGCGTGCATGGCCACCGCAGACCCGACCCACCCGTTGCGCCAGCGCCCACCGGCCAACGCGACGGGTGCCGCCAACTCGATGGCCACCCCGGCCACGGCCAGCGGGGTGAAGATCCAGCCCCGGGCCACGAGCGGTCCGGCAATCGGCGACGTCGACTCGCCGAACACGTCGAGGCGGGCGGCGGTGTAGGCGATGTGGTTGCGCAACGTGTCGCCGTCGAGCCAACCGAGGCCCCCGTACCGGAGCTTGGCGACGCCGGCGATCACGTAGGTGGTGACGGTGACCAGTGCCGCGATCCGTAGAGGCCAGCCGTAGCGCACGCTCGGATCGGAGCGGGCGACTCGACGACGACGGGCGTCGATCGACCACGCGTCGGCCGAAGGACTGAGACCCACCACCAGGACGTGCAACACCATGAGGTTCTCGAAGTGCAGGAGCTGGCCCCACGAGCTGCGGTAGGTCGTGAGGGCCAGGAGCATGATCGAGACCGCAGGTCCGGTTACTCGATGACCGGCCCCGAACGCGAGTGCGACCGCCCCGGCGATGGCCGTCACGATCATCGTGTGGACGAGAACCGGTCGGAGCGGATCGTCGAGGAACCACAGCACACCCACCGGGTCGAAGGGACTCGGCCGTCCGTCGGCCAGATCGAGGAACCGGGGCAGGCGAACCACGAGGTAGAGGGTGGTGAACGCGCCCACGAGCACACGGAGGGCGGCCAGTCGCTCGGCCGGGGCCGGCTCGAGCAGCCACCGGTCGGCGCGCGCCACCGGCGTCGGGATCACCGCTGTTGCTCCACCGCACACGATGCGTGCAGATCCGACGACGTCAGCGAGGGCTCGCCGGTGGCTCGGGCCACGACGTCGTGGCGTTCGGTGACGATCTCGATCGTCGTGAAGTCGAGCTCTCGCCGTGCCGACCGAGCGGCGATCTGGTCGCAGAGGGCGGCAGCTTCGCCGCCCCGAACGGCCTGTCGCACCAGCGACGCGACGATCAGCGGATCGTCACTGGCGCCGATCAGGTCGAGGTCGAGGCGGTGGCGAGCACCATCGTGATCGACGCCCACCGCGGTGGGAAAGGCGACCACATCGGGTCGTTCGAAGGCGTACATCGGGTAGGTCGACAAGGGGAAGCTGTCGCGGTCACGGACCACGGCCAGGAGCAGGGCCGCGAGTACCGCGACCGTGATCAGTCGACGGACCGTGTTCACATGGGCACTCCGTCGGCGGCGACGAAGCCGGTGCCCATCGCGACGAGGCCCCGCTCCCTGGAGTAGCCGAGAAGCGTGCCCTCGGCATCGACGAGGAGCGCAGCCCCCTCGACGGCACGCAGCGACTCGATGGGCGCGTCGAGTGCGGCCACTTCCTGCCATGGTCCGGCCAGGCTGTTGGCGGTGACGAGGCTCATCGGTGGCACACAGCATCCGATCTGGCCGATGAATCCTCCGCCGATGCGAGTGGCCATACGTACGTCGGTGGCGAAAGCGCCGGCCTCGCCGGCCTCGAGGGAGAACGATCGACCACCGCTCGACGCGACCAGCAGGTCTCCGTCCCACGTGAGGTGGGCGTCGGGGCTCGCACCGGACGCAACATCCTCGATGTCGTCGATCGCGACCTCCCTCGATTCACCGAGTGAGTGGGTCACCACCTCGGTGAACAGGCAATCGCCGTCCACCACCGAGGTCTGCAGGTGGGCGAGCCTGGTCGAGTCGGCGTCGATGACAGGTAGCCGTCCGTCGGCGATCGTGCGAGCCGCACCGGTCCAGTCGATCTGGACGACCGAGCCGATGCAGTCGAGGCTGTCGCGGCCCGATCGACGAACGCCGACGTAGGCAACGTCTCGACTCGAGTCATAGCTCACCGAATCGACGGCGAGCACGCCGGGGATCGAGTCCGCGAGCTCGACCGAGCGCTCGACGGTGGTCCCGTCGCCCGACAGTTGCACGAGCGTCAGGTCGTCGGTCACGGCGACCACCGAGGCGAGTCCCATGTCGAGTGGCGTCGGCGGGGCGGCCGCCTCTTCGGCCTGGTCGTCGCGGACGTAGATGAGCTGGTCGGTGCCCTGGCTGAGGGTGAGACGTCGACCGCCATCGGTCACGACCGGACGCGCGCCCTCGATGATGCTGATGATGGCGTTGTCGTCGGGACCGGGCTCGCCTCCGCACGACGCGGCGTAGTCCGCCGCCATCTCCGTCGGCCGCAGTTCGATGCCGTCGAACCCGTAGCTGCCGGTCAGGACCACACAGGGCCCGTCGGCGTACAGCGACCCGTCACTGCCCAACAGCAGTGATCCCCACGGTGGTGGCGAATGCCGTGCGGTGTCCCCCTCGACGATCGTGTCGAGCTGCCAGTCGATGTCGGTGAACGGACCGCCCTCCTCCTCGGCCCGAGCCTGGCGTTCGAAGCTCAGCATGACACCGCCGCCCGACAGCGTGAGGAGGTCCTCGTCACGGAGGATCGCCTCGACCCGGCTGAGCGCACCCAGGTAGGCGCTCTCCGACTCCATGAGCGCAGGCTCACAGCCCATCGCCGTCCATGCAAAGCCCTCGATGCCGACGGCCCCGGCGTCGTCGATGGTCGCGGTGCCGCCGAAGGAGTTGCACGCCGCCGTTCCGCCCCACTGGTCGCCGTCGATCACGAGGGTCGGTTCGCTGCCGGCCACGATCGGAACCGACACGCCGTCGACGGTGCCTTCGGTGAGCAGGTAGGCGCCGTCGTGATCAGCTGTCGCTTCGGGTGAAGCGGCGTCGCCGGTCGAGACGACCTCGGCGCCGTCGCCTCCCTTCGAGGCCCAGTACACGCCGACACCGAGCACCACCACGACCACCGCTGCCGTCGCTTCCCACCAGCGCCGTCGCGCGCCGCCAGAGGGCGGAGAAGTTGGCCTCAGGTCGTCGGTGCCTTCGTCGCCTTCCACATCACCAGCTTTGCATCGCCCTTCGCTGCCACCCATTCACCCGACGCTCACCACCGATTTCGGTGTGTCCGGGCGCTAGGCGAGGATGACGACGTGCCCGAGGGTGACACCATACGGAAACTGGCCGATCGACTCGCTACTCGGCTCACGGGTGCCGCGGTCACCCGCTCGACGTTTCGTCATCCGAAGCTGGCGCTCGCCGACCTCGTCGGCGCCACGCTCGCCTCGACCGACGCCCACGGCAAGCACCTGCTCCTGCGATGGGTGAACGGCCCGGCGGGATCGGGCACCACCCTGCACGTCCACCTCCGCATGGATGGCGCCATCCGCCTCGACCGAGCCCTCGACGTGCCCGAGTGGCGCCGCCATGTCGAGCTCGTGTTCGACAACGGAACGGTTCTCACCGGTGTCGATCTGCCGGTGGTCGCGATCATCCCGACCGAGCGCGAGTCGGAGCTGGTCGGCCACCTCGGGCCCGATGTGATCGGCGATTTCGATGTCGCCGCGGCCGTCGACCGTCTCCGGGCAGAGCCCGATCGGGCGTTGGCGGGCGCCCTGCTCGACCAGACCGTCGTGGCCGGGTTCGGCAACGAGTACGCAATCGAAGTGCCCTTCATCGGCGGCATCTCCCCCCATCAGGCCGTCGGATGCATCGGTGAGCTCGACCAGCTCGTGGTGCTGGGCGCCGACCTCATCCGATGGAATGCCTCCCGCAGCGGACGCAACACCACCGGCCGCCGCGTCGAGCGGGGCGACACATGGATCGCGTCGCCTCGGCAACGACGGTGCCCGATCTGTGGAGATCTGGTGCAGCGCCAACCCGACACCGCCACACCGTGGCGGAGGCGGACGGCCTGGTGTCCCACCTGCCAACCGGCCGCCACCACCGCCGTGGTCGATCTCGATCGCGTGCGGGAGCTGCTGCGACTGCATCCCATCCGTCGTACCCGGCCCCGCTGGTCCGGTCCGTAGGCTGGCACGATGCGGCAACCCGAGTGGTCTCGATGAGTGAACGACCGGCGGTGCGAATGCTGCCGCTTCCCGCCGGTGGGCGTCGATTCACCGCAGCACGCACCGTTCGACTGGGAGACGTCGATCCTGCCGGCGAGCTGCGGCTCGACGCGATCGCTCGCTGTCTCCAGGACGTGGCCGGCGACGACGCGGCCGATGCCGCCCTCGAGAACCCACTCGGCTGGCTGGTGCGACGGACGATGATCGTCGTCGATCAGCCGGCGATCGCGGGTGAGCGGATCCGCCTCACGACGTTCTGTACCGGCGCCGGCCGCAGCTGGGCCGAGCGCCGAACCGACATCCACGGCGAGCACGGCGGCCACATCGAGGCGGTGAGCCTGTGGGTGCAGATCGACATCGAATCGGGTCGTCCGGCCCGTCTCGGCCCGGACTTCCACGCGCACTACGGAGAGTCGGCGGGAGAACGAACGGTTTCGTCGAAGCTGAGCCTGCCCACCCGTCCGCCCGAGGACGCACCCCGTCGATCATGGGAGTATCGCCGCGCCGACCTCGATCCCTTCGGCCACGTCAACAATGCCGCCCAGTGGGCGGTGGTCGAGGAAGTCCTCCAACGGGACGGCATTCGTCGGATCGGTACGGGCGAGCTCGAGTACCTCCTGCCCGCCGACGCCGATGATCCGAGCGACCTCGTGGTCGACGGCTCCTCCATCTGGATCCTCGCCCACGGCCGCACCCTCACCGCCGCGCGATGGACCCCGGCCGGCCCGACACAGGAGTGATCGAATGAGTGCCTACAAGACGATCGGCCTTCGGCCCACAACGGTCGAGATCACCGACAGCGCGGTCGTCATCAAACGGCCCAAGCTCGTCGGCCAGGACACCACGTCGATCCCGCTCGATCGGGTGCTCTCCGTCGACGTTCGCACCGGGCCGCTCTTCTGGCGGGCCCAGGTGGTGCTGCACGCCGGAGACGACATCGTCGTCGAAGGGCTGCGCAACCGCGATGCGACCGCGATTCGCGCCGACATCGAACGAGCGCTCGGCTGACCGGTCGGCTCGATCAGCCGCCGATGCGGCGGTTGTAGTCGTCGATCGCCTCGTCGGCCTTCGACTGCATCTCGGCCTGAACCTCGACCGGGTCGTCGCCTGCGTACAGGGCCTCGAGGCCGTCCTCGATGGCGTCCCGGAACCCCAGGTGGTCGCCGATCACCGGCCCGCCTCCTCCTGGCAGATCGCCGGGCCGGGAGAGCTGATCGAAGGCGACTCGGAATCCCGGGCGCTCGGCCCACAACGCCTGGAGCTCTGGGTCGTCGATGGCCGAGGACCGCGTCGGGATGTACCCGGTGCCCGCCGACCACCGAACCTGCTGCGCGGGTTCGTCGAGCCAGGTCATGAAGTCCCACACGGCGGCCCGCTCGGCGTCGTCGGTCTCGTTCACCAGATACAGCGAGCCGCCTCCCACTGCGGTCGGCTGCCCCGAGAGCCCGGGAAACGGCCCCACGCGCAGGTCGACGCCGGGGGCACGCTCGAGCTGGTTGTAGATCTCGCCGAGGCTGGCCGACGATGCGATCGTCATCGTGGCGTTGCCGAGGCCCACGGCGATGAACTTGGCGAGCACTGCCTGGTCGCCACCCCGTCCGGTCACCTCGAGCAGTCCGGCGTCGTGCATGCCGTCGAGCCACTCGAGGACGTCTGTCACGGCATCCGAGTCGAGCTCCGGGTTCTCGGCCCTGGCCGTTCGGCCGTTGTCGTTGTCGACGAGCGCCGCTCCTGCGGTGTTCACCCACTGCTCGAACGGCCAGGCGTCGACGTCGAGGGTCAAAGCGGTGGGCACCGTACCCGTGTCGACGAGGGCACGACTGACCGCGGCGAGCTCGACCAGGTCGACCGGCGGCTCGTCGGGATCGAGCCCCGCTGCGACGAAGTCGTTGCCGTCATAGAACAGCACGGGATTGGCCAGCTGGAACGGCATCGTGACCAGCTCACCGCCGACGCGGTACTGCTCGAGGAGCCGAGCCGGATAGTCGCTCAGGTCGTAGCCTGCGGACATCACACAGTGCTGCACGGCGATGATGCTCTGGCTGTCGACCATCTGCTGCATCGACGTCTCGTTGAGCTGGATCATCGAGGGCAGCGTGCCGCCGCTGCGCAGCGTGCTGATGTACTTGTTGAAGTTGTCGTCGTAGCCGCCCTGGTACACGGCGTTGACGTGCACGTCGGCCTGGCTGTCGTTGTACGCGCCGACGAGCTCGTCGAGCACCACTCCTGTCGTCGCCGACATCGCATGCCAGAACTCGATCTCCACCGGGCCCTCGGCGGCGGCGAGTGCCTCCGTCGGGCAGACCGCCTGTCCTCCTGTTGCTTCGATCGGCTGGTCGTCCGACTGCTGATCCTGGGTCACGGGTGCATCGGCGGTGCCGTCGGGTGTCAGCGCGTCGGTTCCCTCCGGCGCCTGGTCTCGGGCACACGCGCCTGCGAGCACCATTGCGACCAGACCTGCGGCGAACACCCGAGCACGCGACGGACGATAGATGGTCATGGCTTCACCCCTTCACCGAACCCACGGTCAGACCGCGGATGAGCTGGCGTTCGAAGACGACGAGCAACACGAGGATGGGGATCGTGGCGAGCAGCGTCGCGGTCATGATCACCCCGAGGTCGGGCCCGACCGAGCCGGTCAGTTGCTTGAGACCGATCTGCACGGTCCGGCGGTCGTCTCGGTTGGTGACGAGCAGGGGCCACAGGTACTGGTTCCACGCGAGCAGGAACGAGAAGAGGGAAAGCGCGGCCACCGTCGAGCGCACGAGCGGGAGGGCAACATTTCGCAGGACGCCGAAGTGGCCGTAGCCGTCGACCACTGCGGCGTCGAGGAGATCACGGGGGATCCCGAGGAAAGCCTGACGCATCAGGAAGATGCCGAGCGGAAAGGCGACGAAGGGCAGGATGAGCGCCCAGTACGTGTCGACGCCGCCGAGCTTCTGAACGGTCTCGAAGTTCACGACCACCGTGACCTCGAACGGGATGATCAGCGACGCGGCGATTGCGGCGAGAAGGGCACGGCGACCGGTGAAGTCGATGAACGCGAGCGCATAACCGGCGAGCACCGAGGTGGTGACCTGTCCGATGACGATGGCGATCGAGACGATGGTGGAGTTGACCAGGTAGCGGCCCATTCGGGCATCGCCGATTGCAGTGGGAACGTTGCCGAGATCGACACGATCGGGTACCAGAACGTCGAGACTGCCCAGCTCGGTGAGCGACTTCTGCGCCACCATCACCGCCGCGTAGACAGGGAACAACACGATTGCGGCCACCACCGTCAGGAGCAGGTAGCGAGCCAGGAGCTTCGAGCCGCCGGCCAGGTCGATCCGCCACGCGTCAGCCGCCATAGTGCACCCGCCGATCGAGCCAGTGGAACTGGAGGAAGCTCAGCGCTCCCACGATCAGGAACAGGAGAACGGCCTCGACCGACGCCGCGCCACGGTCGAGGGGCAGTTGCCGCACGATCGAGTACACCATCACGTTCGTCGAGTCCTGGGGCCCGCCCTCGGTGAGGATGTCGATCTGGCCGAAGGACTGGAAGGCCCCGATCGTCAGGACGATGGTCAAGAAGACGAGCTGGGGTCCGAGCAGGGGAAGGGTGATCCGCAGGAACCGCGAAACGCTGCCGTGACCGTCGACCTTTGCGCTCTCGTACAACACTTCGGGAATCGACTGCATCGCGGCGATCGTCACTATGAAGACGAGTCCGAGGCTCTGCCAGACCGTCGTGAGCGCCACCGTCGCCAACGCGGTGTCCGGGTCGTTGAGCAGGTTCACCGGTTCACGGCCGGCGGCCTCGAGCACCTGATTGACGATGCCGGTCGACGGTTCGAGCAGCACGAGCCAGAGCATCGATGCGACGGCCACCGACGTGGCGATGGTGCTGGCGAACACGATGCGGAAGATTCGGATGCCACGGAGCTGCTGGTTGGCCAGGGTGGCGAGCAGCAGCCCGAGTACCAGCGCCGTCGGCACGGTGAACGCAACGAAGCGGGCCGTCACGCCGAGGCTGTTGAGGAACGAGTCGGAGCCGGCGATGTCGCGGTACTGGTCGAGGGCCACCCAGCGGCTGTTCCGCCCGAATGGGTCCTGGACGAAGAACCCGAGCCACGCCGTGCGCAGGAGCGGGTAGAGGACGAATACGGCCAGAACCACCAGCGCCGGCGCCACCAGCAGCGCCGCCACGCGTGTGTCGCGCCGACGTGACGTGGTCATGGCCACGGGATCCGCTGTTCGGTGACGGGATCGAACCAGTGGAGCTGATCGGGGTCGGCTCGAAGGTGGACGTTGTCGCCGGTCCTCGGCGGCTTGCCCCGCGCGGTGAAGCGCAGGCAGGCGGCTTCCCCGGCCGCGGTCGTGGCGCCGATGAGATGCTCGTGGCCGAGGTCTTCGATCCAACCCACGGTGGCGGCCACGCCGGAGTCGGCGAGCTCCACCGCCTCCGGTCGGATGCCGGCCACGACGGCGGGGCCGCCCGACCAGACGCGGCGAAACGACGCATCGGCGATGTGCACGCCGGCGACCTCGACGGCTGTGTCGTCGACGATCGTTGCCGACCACAGGTTCATCGGCGGCGTGCCGACGAATCCGGCAACGAACAGGTTCGCGGGCCGGTCATAGATGTCCTCTGCCGTACCCAGCTGCTGCAGGCGGCCGTTGTCGAGCACGGCGATGCGATCGGCCATGGTCAGCGCCTCGACCTGGTCGTGGGTGACGTACACGACCGTCGCCTCGAGTTGCTCGTGCAATCCGACCAGATCGGCCCGGGTCTCGATCCGGAGCTTGGCGTCCAGGTTCGACAGCGGCTCGTCCATCAGGAACACGCTCGGTCGACGAACCATCGCCCGAGCCAACGCGACCCGTTGGCGTTGCCCGCCCGAGAGCTGGCCGGGCTTGCGGTCGAGCACGTCGGTGAGGCCGAGCTGGCCCGCCACCCGTTCGGCCTCCTTGTCACGGTCGGGGCGAGCGATACCCCGCGGCTTGAGTGGGAAGCCGATGTTCCGCCGGACCGACATGTGCGGATAGAGCGCATAGCTCTGGAACACCATGGCGATGTCGCGCTCCTTGGCATCGATGTCGTTGACCACCCGTTCACCGATGCTGATCTCGCCGTCGTCGGGTCGTTCGAGCCCGGCAATCAGACGCAGCACGGTCGACTTGCCGCAGCCCGACGGTCCGAGGAGCACCATGAACTCGCCGTCGGCGACGTCGAGGTCGAGATCGTCGACGGCGACGGTCGTGCCGTCGAACCGTTTCGAGACTGCTGCGAGCTTGACCGTCGCCATCCTGATCCTGTCCGCGCATCGCTTGCAGAGAGCCCCTCGATCGTGTGGGTGGACCGCCGAGGGCGGCAAGTGCCAAAGGTCCCCCGGGTCGATCTCGGCGAGGGCGCAGAAGGTGAGCGACAATGGCGACATGGGGGACACGGTGGTGATCGTCGGGGGCGGCACCATGGGTGCCGGGATCGCGCAGTCGATGCTCGAAGCCGGCGCGTCGGCGGTGATCGTCGAGTCGGGCGCCGAACGAGCCGAGGCGGCCCGCTCCCGGGTGGCCGACGGGCTCCGGCGCCGGTTCAAGCACGACGCCGACCCCGACGCGACCGCCGCCCCGCTACTCGACCGTCTCGACGTCTCCGACGGTCTCGCCGCCACCACCGATGCCGTGCTGGTGATCGAGGCCGTCCCCGAGGACGCTGAGCTCAAGGCCCGGGTCCTCGGTTCGCTCGAGGCCCACTTCCCGTCGACCACGATGCTCGCCACCAACACCAGCTCCCTGTCGATCGACGCCCTGGCGGCCGGCCTCGATCACGCCGAGCGATTCATCGGCATGCACTTCTTCAACCCCGTACCCCGCAGCGCGCTCGTTGAGCTGGTCACCGGCGCGGGCACCACTGCCGAGACGGTTGCCGCGGCCCAGGCGTGGGTGGAGCGCCTCGGCAAGGAGTCGATCGTCGTGCGCGACGCTCCCGGCTTCGCCACCAGCCGGCTCGGCCTCATCATCGGGCTCGAGGCGATTCGCATGGTGGAGGAGGGCGTGGCCTCCGCCGAGGACATCGACCGGGGAATGGTGTTGGGCTACCGGTTCCCGATGGGGCCGCTGCGCCTCACCGACCTGGTGGGTCTCGACGTGCGCCTCGGCATCGCCGAGCACCTGGCCCGTGAGATCGGCGAACGGTTCGAGCCACCACAATTGTTGCGCGACATGGTGGCCGCCGGTCACCTCGGCCAGAAGACCGGCAGGGGGTTCTACGTCTGGTAGAGACTCATTCCGCCCGCAGCTTGTAGCGCTGGATCTTGCCGGTGGCGGTCTTGGGCAGGCTGTCGACCATCTCGTAGCGACGGGGCCGCTTGTAGCCCGCCAGCCGTTGCCGACAGAACTCGGTGAGCGCTTCGGCATCGGCAGGGTCGACCTCGGACGCGATCACGTACGCAACCGGCCGCAGGATGCCGGCGTCATCGCGTTCGCCCACCACCGCGGCTTCGAGGACACCGGGGTGCTCGATGAGCACCCCCTCGACCTCGGCCGGCGACACCCATTCGCCGCCCACGCGGAGCATGTCGTCGACCCGCCCCAGGTACGTGTGGAAGCCGGTCGAATCGCGGCGGTAGAGGTCGCCCGTGCGCATCCACGAACCCTCGAAGGTGGCCCGGTTGGTGTCGTTGCGACACCAGTAGCCGGTGGCGGCCGAATCACCCTTCACCAACAACTGTCCCGGTTCCCCGTCGGGTTGGTCGTTGCCGTTCTCGTCGACCACCCGACACTCGTAGCCCGGAACCGGTACGCCACTGGTGCCCGGCTCGAGCGCATCGGGCCGATTCGAGAGGTAGATGTGCAGCATCTCGGTCGATCCGATGCCGTCGAGCACCGTGACGCCGAACCGCTCCCTGAACCGCTCGAAGGTCTCGGCGGGAAGCGGCTCGGCCGCCGATGCCCCGTAGCGCACCGACGCGAACGTCTCGGCCGGCAGGTCGGACGCGTTGAGCGCGGCGTAGAAGGTGGGGATGCAGAAGAACAGCGTGGGGTGCTCGGTGGTGACGATGTCGGCCACCAGCTGCGGCGTGGGCGGCCGGGTGGGTTCGAGCACGGTCGACGCGCCCACGCCGAAGGGGAACGAGAGAGAGTTCCCGAGGCCATACGCGTGGAACATCGGGCCGACGGAGTAGCACCGGTCGTCGGGTCCGATGCCCAGGACGTGCCGGCCGTAGGTCTCGCAGGTGACCCGGATGTCGTCGTGACGATGCATGGCCAGCTTCGGTCGTCCCGTCGACCCCGAGGTGCACAACCAGAAGCCGGGCGACTCGGTCCAGGTGGGGTACGCAGACGAGTCGACGCCGACGCCGCCAGCGAGGAAGTCCGACCACCCGAGGTTGTCGTCGACCACGTCACCGGTGGTGATCACCGTGGTCACCTCGGGGCTGCCGGCCGACAGATCGGGGATCGACCCCGCCCGCGCGTCGGACACCACGGCCACCCGGGCCCGGGAGTCGGCGACGATCACTGCCAGATCGCGTCCCGGCAGCAGCGGATTGATGGCCACCGGTACGGCACCGATTCGCATCGCGCCGAGGAAGACGGCCACGAACTCCACCGAGTCGAGCATGACCATCGCCACTCGTTCCTCGGGTCGAACCCCGAGACCCCGAAGCGCCGCCGCAACGGTGAGCACGCGTGCGTGCACGTCGGCGTAGGTGAGCGTCTCGCCCCGACAGCGAATGGCGATTCGGTTGCCGTCCCCCGTATCGAGGTGACGGTCGACCAGCCATTCGCTGGCGTTGAAACGGTCGTGCATCGTCGTGTCCCCCTGGAACGGATCAGCTTGCGTACTGCGATTCGATGGTTGCCCACCACTGGCGGGCCGGTGGCGTATAGAGATCGTGCAGCGTCCGGAACCTGTCGGCCGCCGTGGCACCCGGCCAGTCGACAGGAAGCAGTTCAGCGGGTAGATCCGGATCGAGCAAGGGGAACCGTCGCCATTGGTGCACGAGCGTCACCAGGCACGCGACCGTCGCACCGGGCGACTCGGGCGCGACCCGGAACCGAATCGATGAAGTCGGCGTACTCCGCGGCGACTCGGGGGAGATCCCACGCCCGACCCGCGACCTCGGCACCGTCGCCGATCGCGCCCAGCTCGGCCCGGAAGATCACGGGGTTCTCGACGCCGAGCTCCACCAGCAGTCGAGCGGCCTCGGTCTCACGATCGGTCCACGGTGACAGCCACACGCCCTGCCCGGCGGTGCCGAAGCCGGCCCAGCCGAGCCCGACCTCGAGTCGATAGCGCAGACGGCGCTGGGCTTCGGGAACCCTCACCATGGCCAGCAACCACTGCCGGTCCCACTCGGTCCGCCGCTGCCCGAACCCGTAGATGCGTTCCGCACCGGACGCCAGCAGCGCGTCGGCCCACGGCGTGAGTCGCCAGCGTGTACGTCGCCCGAACCGGTCGCTCTCGAGCCAGCCCTCTCGGGCCAGTCGAGCGATGGCTTGGCGAGCGGCCTTGGGCTCGATGTCGAAGAGCTCGAGCACCTCCAGCAGGCTCTGGGTCCACACCTGGCCGCCGGTGGGTCGCACCAGTTCGCCCAGCACGGTGACGAGCAGACCACGAGTGCTCGGTGCGGTGACCGAGCCGTCGCGCCGAGCTCCGAGGATCGGGGCGAGGGTGACGTCGCCGGAAGCGGCGGAGAGTCGATAATGTTCTACAGATCGCTGGCGTCCCACCATCGAGACATGGTATATCAGGGGGATGTCGGCGTGAAGTCCGCCGCAGAGGAGCCTCCATGACGGTTGCCGAAGTCGCTGCTGCCCCGCTCACCTTCGAGCGCCGGCCCGACACCTACCGTCACTGGGTCCTCTCCATCGACGCGCCGCTCGCCCGTCTGTCGATGAAGGTCGACCCCGCCGGCGGGTTGTTCGGCGACTACGAGCTGAAGCTGAACAGCTACGACATCGGGGTCGACATCGAGCTGGCCGACGCCATCCGCCGGCTGCGCTTCGAGCACCCGGAAGTGGGCTGCGTGGTGCTCGACAGTGCCGTCGAGGGCGTGTTCTGCGCCGGCGCCAACATCCGCATGCTGGCCGGGGCCAGCCACGCCCACAAGGTGAACTTCTGCAAGTTCACCAACGAGACCCGCCTCGAGATCGAGGACGCCTCCGCCGCGTCGGGACTCCGTTTTCTCGCCGCGATCAACGGCGCGTGTTCGGGGGGCGGGTACGAACTGGCCGAGGCGTGTGACCATCTCGTCCTCGTCGACGACCGAGCCAGTTCGGTGTCGTTGCCCGAGGTGCCCCTGCTCGGGGTTCTGCCCGGCACCGGCGGTCTCACCCGTCTCACCGACAAGCGACATGTGCGACGCGACCACGCCGATGTCTTCGCCACCCGCGCCGAAGGCGTCCAGGGCACCGAAGCGGTGGCGTGGAGGCTGGTCGACGAAGTGGCGCCCCCCTCGACCTTCGACGCCGTGGTGCGCGAACGGGCGCTGGAGATGGCGGCCACCTCCGATCGTGCTCCCGACGCCGACGCGGTGGTGCTCGGCCCACTCGACCGTGACCTCACCCCCCACCGCGTGCAGTACCGGTACGTCGCCGCCGATCTCGATCGAGCTCGCAGCGTCGTCGAGCTGACGATCACCGCCGACGCCGATCCGGCCTGGCCGCTCACGGCCGCCCGTGAGCTCGACGACCTGCTGTGTCATCTGCGGTTCAACGAGCCGACGCTCGGCACCGTCGTTCTGCGCGCCGCGGGCTCGGCTGCCGACGTGCTGGTCCACGACCGCGCGCTCGCCTCGCCCGCAGGACACGCCGAGCGGGAGATCTCGCTGCTCTGGAAGCGAGTGCTCACCCGTCTCGACCTCACGGCCCGGTCGCTCGTGGCGGTGATCGAGCCCGGCTCGTGCTTCGTCGGCATCCTTGCCGAGCTCGCCCTGGCCGCCGACCGCAGCTACATGCTCGACGGCGTCTTCGAGGACGACGACGATCCGCTGCCCGCCGCGACGATCCAGCTCACCTCCGTGAACACCGGGCCGATGCCGATGTACAACGGACTCACCCGGCTCGGCTCCCGATTCTGGGGTCTCGACGATGTGGCCGAGGCCGCCGTGGCGGCGGTCGGCCGGCCTCTGCTCGCGGCCGAAGCCAGTGAGCTCGAGCTGGTGACCTCCACGCCCGATGACCTCGACTGGCACGACGAGGTGCGCTTGGCCATCGAGGAGCGGGCCAGCTTCTCGCCCGATGCCCTCACCGGCATGGAGGCGAATCACCGCTTCGCCGGACCCGAGACGATGGCCACCAAGATCTTCGCCCGCTTGTCGGCCTGGCAGAACTGGATCTTCATCCGACCCAACGCCAGTGGACCCGAGGGCGCCCTCCGCCTCTACGGCACCGGCTCCCGCCCCACCTATGACCGCAACCGCACCTGAGAGAGACCACCGTGACTGCCATCGACTACTCGTCCCGTATCCCCAACAACGTCGACCTCGCCGGCGATCGTCGCCTGCAACGCGCCCTCGAGAACTGGCAGCCGCGCTTCGCCGACTGGTGGAGCGAAATGGGTCCGGCCGGCTTCCAGACCAGCGAGGTGTACCTGCGTACCGCGGTCGACGTCGGCCAGGAGGGCTGGGCCCACTTCGGCCACGTGGCGATGCCCGACTACCGGTGGGGGATCTTCCTGTCCGAAGCCGATCCTGAGCGCCGCATCGGCTTCGGTGAGATGAAGGGACAGGACGTCTGGCAGGAGGTGCCGGGTGAGTTCCGCACCGACCTGCGCCGCCTGATCGTGGTCCAGGGTGACACCGAGCCGGCGTCGGTCGAACAGCAGCGTCTGCTCGGTCAGGACCGCGCCGAGCCTGTACGACCTGCGCAACCTGTTCCAGGTGAACGTCGAGGAGGGTCGCCACCTGTGGGCGATGGTGTACCTGCTGCACGGCTACTTCGGCCGTGACGGCCGCGACGAGGCCGACGCCATGCTCGAACGCCATGCCGGCGACGCCGACCATCCGCGCATCCTGGGGGCCTTCAACGAGGAGACGCCCGACTGGCTGAGCTTCTTCATGTTCACGTACTTCACCGACCGTGACGGCAAGTACCAGCTCGGGGCACTGCGCGAGTCGGCCTTCGATCCCCTCAGCCGCACGTGCGATTTCATGCTGAAGGAGGAAGCCCACCACATGTTCGTGGGGGCCAGCGGCGTCGGCCGGGTGGTGCAGCGCACCGCCGAGCTGATGAAGGAGCACAACACCGATGACATCGCCCGCTTCGGCGGTGTGAACCTCGACACGCTGCAGCGCTACATCAACTTCCACTATTCGGTGTCGCTCGACCTGTTCGGCTCGGAACGGTCGACCAATGCGGCCAACTACTACGCGGCCGGCCTGAAGGGTCGGTTCAACGAGGCCGACTACGACGACGACCACGTGCTCGACGACACCGACGACACCTACCTGGTGGTGCACGACGGGAAGATCACCACCGAGACGCTCTCGTCGCGGACGCTGGTGAACCAACAGCTGCGCGACGCGTACGCCGAGGACTGCGGCAAGGGACTCCGCCGCTGGAACCGCATTCTGGCCGAGGCCGATGTCGACGTGGAGCTCTCGCTTCCGCATCAGGGTTTCCATCGTGCGGTGGGTTCGTTCGCCGACCATCACGTGAGTCCCGACGGCCGGGTGGTGAGCGACGACGAGTGGGCCGCCAACGAGGCCGAGTGGCTGCCGACCGACGACGAACGGGCGCACGTCGGCTCGTTGATGAAGCCGCAGCTCGAGCCGGGCAAGATGGCCGGCTGGATCGCTCCGCCGTCACGGGGCATCAACACGCAATCCGTCGACTACGAGTACGTGCGTCTGTGACCCAGCCCCGCCTCGACAGGGTCGAGGTGGTTGGCGCAGCACTGGCCACTGCCACGTGGGGTGCGGGCGTTCCCACCGTCGTCCTGCTCCACGATGGGCTCGGCTCCGTCAGTCAGTGGCGTGATCTGCCCGCGCGGCTCCACGAGGCACTCGACGAGACCGTTCTCGCCTATGACCGGCCTGGTCACGGCTCGTCGACGCCGGTGCCCGACGGCGCCTGGCCCGTCGACTGGATGCAGAACCAGGCGCTCGTCCTCGGAGAACTGCTCGAGACGCTCGGCCTCGACGCACCGCTGCTCGTCGGTCACTCCGACGGCGGTTCGGTTGCGCTGCTGCATGCGGCGTGGCAGCCACATCGGGTGAGCGGCGTGGTCGCACTCGCACCGCACAGCTTCGTCGAACCGGTGTGTGTCGATGCGATCGTGAAGATGCGCGAGGAACCCGGGCGCTGGATCGACGGTCTGGGCCGCCATCACGATCACCCGGCCGCGGTGTTCGAGGCCTGGAGCGGGGGCTGGACCCGCCCCGAGTTCGCCTTCTGGGACATCCGGGCCGATCTGGCCGGCATCACCACCCCGGTCGTGGTGGCCCAGGGCGACGCCGACGAGTACGCCACCGACGCGATGGTGCACGACACGGTGGTGGCGATCGGGCCGAATGCCGAGGGCGTGCTGTTGACCGGGTCGGGTCATCGGGTGCACCACCAGGATCCCGACGCGGTCGTCGGCCTGGTGCAGCGCATGCGGCGCGCCATGAGTTGAGCTGTCAGACTCGGGCCATGATCACTGTGACGATTCTCTATCCGAAGTCGGATGACTCCACCTTCGACATGGACTACTACACGGGAACCCACATGCCGCTGTTCGCCGAGGTGCTGGGCGATGCGTGTCATGGCTGGGGCGCCATCAAGGTCACCAGCGGCGACTACGAGGCGATCGGTTGGGCCAGCGTCGACAGCATGGACGGTTTCAACGCCGGCATGGGCGCCCGAGGTGCCGAGGTGAGGGCCGACATCCCCAACTACACCAACGTGAAGCCGCAGATCGTGATGGGCGACGTCGTCGTCTGAGGCCCTCGCGGTCGCTGTGCTGTCGCGTCGGGTCCCCACCAGTGAGACGAGGCCAAGATGAATCGTTACGTCATCGAGCGGGCTATTCCCCAGATCGGATCGGCCGAACGCGACGAGCTCAGAGGAGCCGCCGCCCAGTCGAACAGCGTCCTTCACGCCATGCAGTCCGAGGGCAAGAGCATCCAGTGGGAGCACAGCTACGTCGCGGCCGACAAGACGTTCTGCATCTACGTTGCCGATGGTGCCGAGCTCGTCGCCGAGCACGCCGAGCGCAGTGGGTTTCCCGCAACAGTCGTGACCGAGGTCGGCAAGATCATCGACCCGACGACCGCCAACGCCCAGTAGTCGAACATCGGTCGATGGCCGGTTGGCGCCCGTCAGTCGATCTCGGTGCCGTCGGGGCGGAAGGTGTGCCAGAGGCCCACGGCGTCGCGTGAGATCGTGAAGCCCTTCTGTTTGTGTCGGTTGTGGCGTCCGCACAGCGGTCCCCCGTTGCCGGGGTGGGTTCTGCCGCCGATGCCGTGCTCGACGGTGTGATCGATCTCGCAATGGGTGACGGGCACGGCGCAGCCGGGCCACAGGCAGTGGCTGGTGGAGAGCTGCACCGCAGTGCGGGAGTTGCCGGTGAAGCACCGGGCCCGCCCCAGATCGATGACGACGCCGGCGGCATCGACGACGACTCGCCGTAACTTGCCGACCAGCGATGTGGCCGCGGCCTCGGTGGGCTCGAGGGGCACCCCGTCGATGGTCTCGCATCGATAGGTGTCGGGATCGATCGGTGCGCAATGGTCGCCGTCGAGACGTCGCACCATCCCCTCGTAAGCGGCGGCCGACCAGACGATGCAGTGCACGAAGTCGGGAGCCACCGCCGAACTGTTGGCCGCGGTGGCGTCTTGGAACAGCTGCCACAACGCATCGGCTCGCCGCTGCGGCTCGTTGCGAGCCAGATCGGCTCGGGTGGCCGCCTCGCCGTGCTCAGCGTGTGCCTTCTCCCAGTCGGCCAGTCGCTCGGCCGCCACGTAGTGCTCGAAGATGTCGGCCATCGAGGCGCCCTGCAGCGCCCCGAAACTGCCCTGCAACTCCCAGCTGAGGTCGAAGCGGTCCTGTACCAACGACACCGTGCGGTTCTCGTGGCGACGGGAATTGGCGGGTTCGGGTCCGTCGTGGTCGACCAGGCGCTCCCACTGGCGCACCACCAGCTCGAAGTCGGCGAACGACAACTCCCCGGCTTGCTTGAGGAACCACCCTTGCGCGTCGGTCATCGCCGCTCGCACCCGTGGGTTGGCGTACACCCGGCCCAGGAGCTCGAACTGGGCGACTCCCAACGCCCCGGCCGCCAGAGCCTCGGCCACCTCGGGCAACGCCGGCACCATCCGGGCGCCCCGTGCCCGCGCGGCCGCCTCGGCGCGAGACAACTGCCCAACATGGCGACTCATCGTCGTGGCCGAGGAATGGCCATCGGTCCGGAACACCTGCGACCGGTCGAGCTCGCCGTGCACCCCGGCCGCCACCGCCGTGGCCTTGCGCCGCACGGACTCGACCATCCGAGTCGTCTCCACCGCGTCGGTGGGATCGACCAGCTCGAACCCTGCCGCCAGCGCTTCGTCGAGCAACAACCCGACTCGCTGGAGTACCACGATGGTGTCGAACATACGTTCGATACTAGCGAACGGGTGTGACACCCAGAATCTCTCGAGGAGAAACACCTAGAGTGACCGCATGCCTCGGATCGGGCCTCGGGCGGTTGTGGCAATGCTCTGTGCCGTCGCCGTCGTCGCGGCTGCCTGCTCGGCGGGGGAGAGCACCGAATCGTCGGGCCCCGAGCCCGACCTGCCCACCGTCGAAGTCACGCCGAGCGGGCCCACGCCGACGGTAGAGCCGGAAGTGACCCCGGAACCGGCCATCGCCCTCGACCTCGCCAAGGATCCACTGATCCTGTTCGGGGCCGTCCCCCCGATGCCTCCCGGCGCCGACCTGCCCCTGCCGGATGGTTCCGAGGACTTCTTCGAGCTCTTCGCTCCCGACGCCGCATGGAGCACTGCCGCAGCTCGAGTCGACGTGTTCAAGCTCCATGCGTGGCAGGTCCGGCACTTCCTCGACGACGAGCAGCTGACCACGATCCTCACGTGGCTCGACGACCACCAGATTCCCTTGATGTTCGAGACCGAGCCGCTCGATCCACCCGATCCCGCCGAGTGCGACCACACCGAGTCGTTCGAGGGACCGTACGACCTCGAGATGGCCCGCCGAATCCGGGATCTCGGCGGGACGATTTCGGTGGTCGCCGTCGAGCAGCCCTTCGCGTTCGGCTCACAAGCTCGACGGTCCACGAGCTTGTCAGTACACGGTCGAGCGGGTGGTCGACGAGGTCATCGGCTACGTCGAGGAGATGCGCGAGATCTTTCCCGGGGTGCCGGTCGGATCGATCGAGGCCGATCTGGAAGTCGCCGGAGACGACGCCGGACGACATGGCGCTCTGGCTCGACACCTATCGGGAGCGGTCCGGTGAGCCGTTCGCCTTCCTGCACGTCGACCCCGACTGGACGCGGCCCGACTGGCCGCAGGTTGCCGCTGCCATCGAAGCAGAGGCCGATGCACGTGGCGTCCCCTTCGGTGTGCTCTACAACGGCGGCCTCGAGGTCGACGGGCCAACTTGGCTTGCAAACACCATGGATCGGATCGTCGAATTCGAAGGCGATCTCGGTGCGACCCCCCAACACATCAGTTTCCAGTCGTGGGTGGACCAGCCCGACCGTGTCCTTCCCGACGATGATCTCGGCGCGTTCACCAGTGTCATCAATCGCTATTTCGGGGCACGGTCCCGACTCGAGTCGTCCTTCGTCGACGACGGAGAAGGAACGAGCAGCGTCGCCATCCGGCTCACCGACGACGATGGCGATCCACTGGTGGGACAGTCGATCTCGGTTGGACTCCGTCCCCTGTCGGGAGCCCTGCAGACCCACACGGTCAGCGGGACGGTTCCCGCCGGAAGTCGGACCGCGGTTGCCCTGGTACGGGTGAACTTCGAGGACGCAGGCCCCGGTGCGGCCGACGTCCGCCTGGCCGAGGTCGGTTACGAGGAGGACGGCGACGGCACCAACCGGGTAGCCAACCCGGACTTCGCCCTTGGGCTGACCGATTGGGGAGTGTACGGGGAACCCATGGGCGAGGTTCGCGTCACCCCTCGCGACGATGGCGCGGGCTCGAGTCTGGAGCTGGTGGCTACACCCGACCAGGTCATCCTCATCGACGGCGTGCCATTCCCCGTGACTCCCGGGGCCACCTATGAATTCCGAGCCGTCCTTGGTGTGCCCGAGGCCTCGATCGGCAATGCGACGGTAGCGGTGGCGTTTCTCGACGAACTCGAGATCGCGCGCCGATCGATCCGCTTCGAGCCACTCCTCGAGCCGCTCGCGCCGATCGAGACCGACGCCGACGGCATCGCCACGATCGCCGGCGACAGGTGGGAACCGGGCCGATACCTGATCGATGCCCGCTATCCGGGCGACCTCGAGCGGTGGCCGTCACGGACCACGGCGGTGGTCGACTTGCCGCCGCGGTAGCGGGCGATGGGCTAACCCGGCCCGACTTGGCGTGCCAGCCAGTCGGCGAGCTCGCCCATGAGCCGGATCCAGTCGACACTGCCGGGGCTTCGGCCGTGGCGGACGATGACGAGGTCGGTTGCGGGGTCGACGTAGATGAACTGGCCGTGGTCACCGTTGGCGTAGAAGGCCGACCGGTCCTGATCGATCCACCAGAGATACTGGTACTCGGGCGCCGGGTCGGTCGTCGTGTCGAGGCGGGTGGCTTCGGTGATGAAGTCCGCCGGCACGACTTGTCGGGTTCCGTTCCGACCCTCGTGGAGGTAGAGCCAGCCGAGTTTGGCGAAATCGATCGCGCGTCCGTTGACCCCGACGAACATCTTCTCGAATCCGTGGCGTTCGCTGTCGAGGCTCCAGGATCCTTCTGCTTCAGCACCCATGGGCTGCCACAGGCGGGTCTCCATGAACTCCGCAACCGGCATTCCCGCGGCCCGCTCCAACACCAGCCCGAGGAGGATGACGTTCCAGTCGTTGTAGTCGAACACCTCGCCGGGAGGGCCGTCGATGCGGGGCTTGGTGGTCGCCGCCGAACGCAGATCGGTGCCGTGGTAGGTGTTGGCCGGGTCGGCCCACGGTGACGAGCCGTCAGCGAACGACAGGCCCGACGACATGGTCAGCAGGTGCCGCACGGTGATGTCGTCGAAACCGTCGGCACGCTCGGTCAACTCCGGGACGTAGGCGGTGAGCGGATCGTCGAGACTCTCGATGGACCCCTCCTCGACGGCAATACCGACGAGGGTCGCCACGAACGACTTGGCTACCGAGAAGGAGGTCTGGACGGACTCGCGGCTCGAGCCGTTGAAGTAGCCCTCGTACAGCAGGTCGTCGCCGTGCAGCACGATGAACGCAGTCGTTTCGTTCGATTCGAGGAGCGGTTCGAGGGGCTGATCTTCCGTTGCGTCGATGTAGGCGGCGACGGGGGAGTTGTCTGCCGGCGCGAAGGTGACCGGTTCGATCGCTGCCGCCATCGGTCGAAACGGGAACCGGTCCTGGTCGCCGAAGGACGACTCGCCCCACACCAGAGCCCGGGCGAGCTGCGAGTTGTCGGTCGCGCCGAGGGCCCACACGTAGACGCCCACACTCGTTACACCGGCGACGGCCAGGAGGAACCCAACGGTGGCGGCAATGGCGCGACGGGCAGTCCGCTGACGCTGATGCCGAGCCCACCAGAGGGCGGGAAGCGCAAGGGCGGCGAACAGAACCCCGATGATGAGGAGCGGCACGACGTCCACTCGATCACGGCGCGGCGGCGCCCCGTAGTGTCGAAGGTCCTACATGCCGAAACGATGAGGCCGTCGACCGTGGGCCAGTCAGTCTCGGAAGTCGATCGTGTCGGTGGTGAGCCAGCGGCCCGAGGTCGTCGAACGCAACGAGAAAGTGAATGAGAACGGCTCGGCGAGCTCGGCTTCGGGAGCGAGGAGGTCGGTGAGCTCGGGCCGGTCGGCGTGGACGATCACGACGCACCCCAGCAGCGCCCGGCGACGTCGACGCACAGCCCGAGCTTCGCCCACTGGTCGTCCTCGGAGAGGTCGTTGCCGTGATGCGTGCTCGAGAATCCGCACTGCGGGCTCACGGCGAGCTGTTCGAGGGGCAGGACATGGGTGGCCTCCTCGACGCGAGCCACCACGTCGTCGATCGACTCGAGGTCGGGCACCTTGGTCGTGACCAGTCCGAGCACCGCCACCTTTCCCTCCGGCATGAAACGGAGCGGTTCGAACCCGCCGGCTCGATCGCTGTCGAATTCGAGGAAGAAGGCGTCGACATCGAGGCCACCGAACACACGCTCGGCGATCGGCTCGTATCCGCCGCTGGCCACCCAACGACTCCGGAAGTTCCCGCGGCACATGTGCGTGGAGACCAGCAGGTCGTCGGGGCGCTCGGACACGACCTCGTTCATGGCGTCGCGGTAGCGTTCGATGAGCGCGTCGGGGTCGTCGCCCCGGTTGGTCATCTTGGCCCGGAAGTCCGCATCGCACAGGTAGGCGAAGCTGACGTCGTCGATCTGGAGATAGCGGCACCCGGCGGCGTACAGCTGGGCGACCTCCTCGCGGTAGGCGGCCACGAGGTCGTTCCAGAAGTCGTCGATGTCGGGGTAGACGTCCTCGTCGATGGCCGAGCGCCCGCCGAGAAGGTGGGCGACACCCGGGCCGGGGATGGTGATCTTGGCCGTGCGAGTGGTGGTCTGGGCGAGGAATGCGAACGCATCGACGAAGATCGGTGCGGTGTGGGCGAGCCGGCCGGTGACAACGGGCATCGGCGGGCTGGCCCCCAACCCTTTGAAGCTGGCCGGCCGTTCGCGCTCTTGCAGCTCGATGCCCTCGATGCCGTCGAAGAAGTCGAGGTGCCACCAGTCGCGACGGAATTCGCCGTCGGTGATCGCCTCGAGGCCGGCCCGTTGTTGGTGGGCCACGAGCTCGGTAATGGCGGCGTCCTCGGCTACTCGCAGTTCTTCGTCGGTGACCTCCCCCTCGCGCCATCGTTGTCGCGTGGCGGCGAGTTCGGCAGGGCGGAGAAGGCTACCGACGTGATCGGCTCGGAGTGGAAGTGATGGCATGGTGAGTCCTTGTGGTGCGGGGATGGTGTTGCCGGGTGTCAGTGGAAACCGTCGGCGCCGACCAACACCTCTGGCAAGGGCCGGTCTCCTGTGGCGGCTTCTCATGGTGCTGGTCTTGCGTCGCGCCCTTGTCCGTCTGCCGTCTCCGCGATGTGCTCGAGGAGGCATCGGACTGTGCGCAGGCGATGCGAACGGGCGAAGGCCTCGACGGCAGGAGTGTCGGCCCCGGACTCGATGAGCTGGAGAAGTTCCTCGTGTTCGGCCACGCTTCCGATGGCTCGGTCGGGCACGAACGAGAAGGCAGATCGTCGGGTTGCCTCGAGCAGTTCCCATTCCTTGGTCACGATCGAGAGCAGCTGCGCATTCGGACACCGGCGGTACAGCGTTTGATGGAAGCGCTGGTTGGTGCGGGTGAACTCGACCGGGTCGAGCGCCTCCACGCTGCGACGCAGGTCTTCGTTCAGCTTTCGGGCGGCTCTGAGATCGGCAGCCTTCAGGTGTGGGACGGCGAGGCCGGTGGCGGCGCCCTCGAGAATGGCGAGTGCTTCGACGGTTTCGGGATAGCGGCCCATGTCGATGGTGGCGACGGTCGCGCCGACATTGCGGGTGTAGACGACGTAGCCCTCCGCTTCGAGCCGTCGGATCGCCTCTCGCACAGGCACGACACTGACGTCGATCTCGCGAGCGAGTTGCTCGATGACCAGGCGGTCTCCGGGCTCGTCCTCGCCGTCGAGGATCCGCTGACGGAGAAACGAGTAGGCGAAGTCGGCTTTCGAGCGAACGCCGCCCGGGCCCGCCTCTGCGGACGTGATGGGCTCGGGCGTCATGTCGGATCCACCTCACGGTCGGGGTCGGCGGGATCCGGCCACTGGTTCGTGCCGGCATCGGGTTCGCGGCGAGCTCCGATGATCAGTACCTTGCCCGGACGAGTCGGCTCCACGGCCCGCTTCTGAGCGTTCAGTCCGGGCGAGCGCTCGGCGAAGCGATCCTCGCGGTAGGGCAGGTAGCGGACGGTCTTGGTGAAGCCAACCATGGGGAGATCGGGCGTACGGGCGCTATGCCGTCGAGCGGGCAGCTTCGGGCGCCGCGCTGGTCGAGGTGTGAGCCGCGAGAACCTCGTCGCGAGGGAGGTCAGATCGGAACTTCGTGAGCCAGATCACCTTGCACATGAGAGCCTCCTCAGCGCCGTCCGTACCGGTTCCGTCCGGGAGGTCGGTATCAGATACGATCGCGCGTCAGCGGCCGACGTGCCACTCATGGTTTTGCTGTGCCGGACGACCTGCTACCGCTCGGATGCCTTGCGGGCTCGAGCTTTCTCGTCCTGTTTGGCGTGTTTGGCCGCCCGTTTCTCCTTGATCGATCGGCCGGGTTTCTTCGATTGGTGCGATGGGGTTGATTTCGATGCCATTGTGCACCCTACGCTCCTTTCCCGGCCCGCGCCGGTTCGCATCGCGCCCGTCGGTCCTAGGGTGGGTACAGAAGTCCCGGGAAGAGTCGCCTCGTTTGGGCAGGACGGCCGCTGAGCTGTCGCCTCGTACAGGCTCGACGTCTCGACCTGCAAGAAACGTCGAGGAGACACCATGGCCACCCTGCACCCTTCCAGCGCTCCGACCTCCAACGACGGCGACACGGTGGTTCCCGACCGTCTGTGCGGTCGGTGTCGGGGAACCTTCGCGGGTGACGTCACGCTGAATCCCCAGGCCTTGCAGGAGTGGTGGGCGTGCCCGGCGTGCCGGAAGATCATGTTCGGCTGAGCCACCCGACCGATCGGGCAGACCCATGCCTGGTCAGAGGGTGTGGAGGTGATGGGACTCGAACCCACGACTTCCTGCTTGCAAAAAAGAAAGAGCGGGTGTTGGCGGCTGTCGACTCGTGACGGCGAATGCCAGGATTTAGCGCTCTGACCTGCATGTTTGCTGGACTGGACATAACCCGACGGATTCGGCAACACGGCCCGGTGTGATACGGATTGATACATTTCTGATACATCGCGGGCATGGGGGCGCCCCCGCCTGAACGGTTGTCGCCTATGTGGGGGATATCGGAAGCCTGCGGACTCGAATGCGATGTTCGTCGATGACAACGATCGCTCCCGCCGTCGAGATCGGCACCGATGGTGTCCAGGTTCGCGAGGAGGAGCGCAGCGATCGAGGCGGCTCGCCGCCCCTCCTGCCGGCGGAGCAACAGCACCGATGGCGACGCCGCATTGGTCGAAGCGAGGAGATCGCCGAAATCGGTGTCGCCGGACACCAAAATCCGGTCCTCGGCGTCAGCGAGCGCCATGATCTCGTTGTCGCTCGCCCGACTCATGCCGAGGGACCGAACGTGAATCGCGTCGTGACCGGCGCTGCGCAGGTGCTCGACAAGTTCGGGTGATTGGTTCTGATCGAGCAGGAACCTCACGCCGGATGACGTAGCGGCAACTCGCGCTCTTGCACTGCCTGAGCCGCGTAGTGGAGCGCTTCGCTGATGTCCTCGGCCTCGAGGTCGGGATGCTCGGCGAGGATCTCCTCGGTCGACATCCCATCGGCGACCATCGCCACCACAGTGGCCACAGGAAACCGAAGATCACGAATACACGGCACGCCAGCCATACGACCTGGGTCGGTCGTGATCCGGACGAATGCCATGGAGAAACGGTACCACTGGGATCCAACCTGTCGCCTACCGGATCGATTGCTGATGAGGACGGTCGGGCGTCGGCGGCCGCCACCGCGAACGACCGGCGCAGTGCCTCCCCTGGGTTCGGACTCAGCGCTGAGAATCACGCCTCCGTCGAACCAGCCGACGAGGTTTCGGAAGCGGGGTTGGGTCCAGTTGCCATTGGGGGAGACGTCGACGCACGCGTTGGGTTCGGATGAGTCGGGCCACGAGCGCGAACAGAGCGAGCGTCACGCCACTGACTACGAGTTCGCCATTGACAGTCGAACGCCGTGCGGCCTTGTCCGTCTTCATGTCAATTTGATGACGGTTTGGGGTTTCTTGTCCCGTTTGGGGGGTCTCGATGACCTTCCTCCCAGTGCGAGCGCGACATGCGCGCCCGTATCGGAGACGTGAGCGATGGACTCTCAACGCGATGGCGCCACGTGGCGCCGGACTTCCTGACGGTTGAGGAGGCGGCGAGGGTGGTGCGGATTGGCCGCACCTCCGCCTATGAGTTGGCTCGCCGGTATCTGGACACCGATGGCGCCGAAGGGTTGCCGGTGGTTCGTTTCGGCAGGCAGCTTCGTGTGCCGAGGTGTCGGCTCGAGGAGACCCTGGGCGGTCCCATCAGCTGGCCCGTTGCCCGCCCCGATCCCGTCGGCACCGCAACGGCTGCAGCGCCCGTGGTGCTGACGGCTCGGACGGCGTCAAAGCTCGATCGAGCGTGACGAATCGTCCTCGCGGCTGTTCTCGGTGTAGTCGGCGATGGCCTGCTCACTCACTGCACCGGCTTCGGACCGATCAGGGACAGACGAGTGCACAGCGTGAGCTGTGTGTGGCGGTGTGTCGTGACGGTTCGGGTCACCACGCTCAAGGGCACCGAGGCGGGCAACTACTACGTCGAGGCGTTGCCGAACTACTACCTCGACGCCGACGAACCCCGGGGACGTGGCACGGCCACGCGCCGCGGTGACCTGCATCTCGATGGTGCCGTAGCGGATGCGAGATTTTCTGGCGGTTGATGGCCGGAGTGATCCGCGCCTTGCGGGTGAGGTGCCGTTGGGTCGGATCTATGGGGACGCTTCGGTGCGGGGGTTCGATGTGACGGCGTCGGCACCGAAGTCGGTGTCGGTGCTGTTCGCCGCTGGGCGACGCAGCGACCCGCGCCGAGGTGCTGGCCGCCCATGATGCGGCGGTGGAGTCGATGATTGGGTGGATCCAGGATCGTGCGGTGACGCGGTTTCGGGTGCGGGGTGAGGTGGTGGTGGTGGATGCGGAGGGGATTGTGGCGGCGTCGTTTCGCCAACACACGAGCCGGGTGTTGGATCCGCAGGTGCATACCCATGTGGTGATCGCGAACCGGGTGATGTCGCCCGATGGCCGGTGGTTGGCGTTGGATGCGCCGGGGGTTGAAGATCGATCAGCGGACCCTGTCGGCGATCTATCACGCCGGCCTACGGGCAGGGTTGACGCAACGGTTGGGGGTGCGGTGGGAGCCGCCGGTGAATGGGATCGCCGAGATCGTCGACGTACCGGAGGTGGTGCTGGTGGAGTTCTCGGCCCGCACCACCGCGGTGGAGCACCGATACGAGGTGAAGTTGGATCGCTTCGTTGAGGACATGGGCCGGGAGCCGACGCGGCGGGAGCGGTGGCGTCTCGAGCGTGAAGCGGTGATCGACAGCCGCCCCACCAAACCCGAAGCCGTCAACGCCGAGGCCCTCCACCACGGTTGGATCGGCCAGGTCCGCGCCCTCGGCATCGACCCGGCCGACATCGTCGACACCGCGGTGGGTCGGGTCCGGGCCCGTCGCCTCGACGACCGCCTGGGTCCGGAGGTGTGTGGGGTGGCGATTGGCGTGTTGGAGGCCAACCAGTCCACATGGCGACCCGCTGAACTGAGCCGAGAGATCGCCGCCGCGATCCCCACCGACATCGCCGCTGAGGCGGCCGAGATCAGCGCCTTCATCGAGCATTGGACCGACGTCGCGGTCACACAGCTGTGTGTCGACATCTCCCGGCCGGTGCCGGCTGGTGTCGGGTTGCGCCGCGACGGCCGCCCGGTGACCGAGGCGGTCACCGACCGGGCCTTGACCACTCAACAGTTCTCGATCAGGAAGCCAGGCTGTTGGCGTGGGCCGAACGGCGCCAGGCTCGAGCCCAGCTCGATTCGGCCACCGCGGCTGGTCGTTCTGCGGTCGAGTTGACGGTGGCGCAGGCCGAGACCGCCGCGGTGGTCGCCGGCGATGCCGAGCTGACCTTGGTGGTTGGCCCCGCCGGGACCGGCAAGACCACCGCGCTGAAACCCGCCATCGACGAACTGCGGGCCTGCGGCCGGCCGGTGTTCGGTGTCGCCCCCTCGGCGGCCGCGGCGATGGTCCTCGCCGAACAGACCGGCGTCGCCGCGGACACCATCGACAAACTGTTGACCGAACATTCCCTGCGGCGGCCACCCGATCACCGCTATGCCCTCCCCGCCGGAGCCACCGTGATCGTCGATGAGGCCGCGATGGTGGCCACCGACAAACTCGCCCACCTCGCCGCCCTGGCCGACACCCGCGGCTGGCGCATCGCCCTGGTCGGGGACCCGTTGCAGTTCACTGCGGTGGGCCGCGGCGGCATGTTCGAACTCCTCACCGACACCCACGGCGCCATCGAACTCGACCGGGTCCACCGCTTCACCCAACCCTGGGAACGCGACGCCAGCCTGCGCCTGCGCCGCGGCGACCCCACCGTCGCCGACGTCTACGACCGTCACGGCCGCCTCCACGAAGGCACCCCACCGACAGGTCCGTGAGGCGGCGCTCGACGCCTGGGAACACGCCCGCCACCAACACCACACCGTCCTGTTGGTCGCGCCGACCAACGACGTCGTCCAAGAACTCAACACCGCGGCCCAGGCCCGGCGCCTCGCCAACGGCGAGCTCGACACCTACGCCCACACCGTCGTCACTGCGGCGGGCTATCGGCTTCATGTCGGCGATGAGATCGTGACCCGCCGCAACCACCGGGTCCTGCGCACCGACCGCGGCCTGATGATCCGCAACCGCGACACCTGGACCATCACCGCCATCGCCCGCAACGGCGCCCTCGCCGCCACCGGCCCCTCCGGCACCGTCACGCTGCCCGCGGACTACGTCGCCGCCGATGTCGAGTTGGGCTACGCCCAGACCAGCCACGCCACCCAAGGCCGCACCGTCGACCACTCCATCCTCGTCCTCGACGGACCCACCGATGTCCGCGGCATCTATGTCCCGATGACCCGAGGCCGGCACACCAACGACGCCTACATCGCCCTCGACGACGACCACACCACCGCCGCAGAGGTCTTCGCCGAATCGGTCACCCGCAACTGGATCGACCGACCCGCCCACACCCGCCGCGCCGAGCTCACCGGCATCAACCCCCACCAACCCGGCACCCTCCCACCCCCACGCCTCGCCGACCTCCTCGCCCAACAACAGGCCGCCAAGGCGACCCTGACCCAACTCGACATCGACCTCAATCGCCTCCCACGCCAGCACCGCCAAGCCCTCGACGACAAGGCCCAGGCGGCCAGGGCCCTCGCCGGCTGCCAACACGACCTCCAAGCCGCCGAAGCCACACTCGCCGGACACGACCGGCTCTTTCACCGCCGCGGCAACCAGGCCGCCATCGAGACCGCCAAAGCCACCCTCGCCAACGGGCCGGCACGACTCGCCGAACACCAAGCCGGCGTTGCCGACATCGACAGCCACCTCGCCGACCTCGACCGGCGACTCGCCGTCGCGCAGGCCCTGGACCGGCGCCGACCCGAAATCCAGACCCGCCTCGATGACCTCACCCACCAACTCGACGACGACACCCGCATCCGAACCCGACGCCTCGCAGCCGAGCCACCCGACCGAATCACCCGCATCCTCGGCCGCCGGCCACCCGGCGGCCCGACACGACAACAATGGGACCACCTCGCCGCCAGAATCGACCAACACCAAACCGCCTTCGACACCAACACACTCACCCCGGCCAGCGGAGCCAACAAGCCCGGAATCACCAGCAACACCCACGCCATCGAAGCCGACATCCGAACCTTCACCAACCAACTCGCCCGACAACGCCACACCGCACGCTCCATCGAGGGCCCGAGCCTCGGAATCGAACACTGAGCAGCCCAACCGGCTCATGCGAAGACATCGCCGCAGCATCGACACGCCGTGACGGCACGTGACCAGAGCCGCCGACCACCTGGACAAGTCAGGCAAGCGGACCAGCGATCGCGCCACGCCATGGACGTCAAACCGGCCAGTCCCTGACATGTGGGTGGGCGACTCGATCTCGCGATACGCCACCGCGTTGTTACCACCTGGCGGGACTGCGGGCCCGCGCAATGAGGCAACGCGCCCGTTACCAGGTGCCCTCGACCGGCACTCCAGCGGCAGGGCAACGCAGGTGATCAGCGGCGCATTATGGGACCTTGGGCGCTGAACATATTGCCGGTTCCTGAGCGGGTCGGACGTGACGGGTGAGTGGCGTTCTGATCGGCCTCAGGAACCGACGCGTGCCGCGATCGTCTCGACCTCTTCTTCGATCTGGCGCTGGAGCCAGCTTTCCAGGACTCGTTCGACCCAGCGGAACGGGCCCTTGAACCGGAACTCGTAGGCATGGGTCAGGTCGCTTCCCGCCTCGCTTTCCTGGCACTCGACGGTCCCGGTGAAGTCGAAGATCATGCGAGCGGGCTGGCGAGCGGCACCGGTGAACGTCACCGCGCTTCCAACGTTCCAGCACGAAGTCCTGCCGGTCAGGCGCCGGCGGCAGCCACCGCATCCTCGCCCACATCTTGACCGATCCCCGCCCTTCCTCATCGGGGCCCTCGACCGACACGACCCGCACGATCTTGGGGTCGACTTCCTTGTACCTGTGGAGGTCGAGGACGAACTCGAGCACCTCCTGAGGGGTTGCGGCGACCTCAGCCGTTGCAGATGCCGTCATCGTCATGGTGGCAAGCTATCACTACACTCGTAGTGGTGAGCAAGTCCGATGATTCCGGAATCCCCAGCACACGTGGCCGACTCCTCGACGCTGCGATGCGACTGTTCGCCCACAAAGGCGTGGCCTCGACCACCGTGGGCCAGATCGAAGAAGCAGCGGGGCTGGCCCCGCGGTCAGGAGCGCTCTACAAGTACTTCGACTCCAAAGACGCGCTCCTCGCCGCCGGACTCGAGCGACACCTGACGACAGTGCGCGACATCGAGCACCAACTCGCCCTCCGGCCCCTCGGTGAGATCCGGTCCGAGTTCACGATGCTCGGCCACTGGCTCCTCCACGAACTCGAAGTGGAACGAGACATCACCCACATCCTCGAACGCGAGGGCGAACACGTCGGCGACCTCAGGGACCGAATGCGCATCGGCATCTCCGATCGCGGCTACCTGATCGGCGCCGACGTCATCGGGCGCTGGCGACCCGACCTCAGCCAGGCCAAGCGCGAAAGCCTGGCCATCATTGCCGTCGGAGCCCTGATCAACTACAAGCGATCAACCTGGACGTTTGGCCTCGCTCCACTCGGCATCGAGGAGGACCAACTCATCGAATCATGGGTCGAAGTGTGCATGAGCATCACCACAGCCGAGTCGCCGATCTGACCTGAAACCACAGCCGGCCTGCGGAAGCGCCACCATACGGTTCAGCGTCCCACCCTCGAGACCTGTCGCAGATCGACACTTCGGTCCGGGTGGCGAGGCGGTCTTCCCAGTGGATTCCTACCGTGGTAGGATTGTCCCATGGCTGTCACGAAGTGGTCAGTAAGCGTGGACGAAGACCTCGCCTCACGCGTCGAGTCGCGGGTCGGCGATCGAGGCCTGAGTGGATTCGTTGCGCGCGCCGTCGCCCACGAACTCGAGCGCGATCTACTCGACGAGTATCTCGCCGAACTCGACGACGAATTCGGTGAGGTCCCACCCGGCGTTGTCGAACAGATCGACACAGCGTGGCCGTCCTAGTCCTCGACAGCGAGGCGGTATCGGCACTTGCCCGCCCACAGCAGAGTCTCGAGCGTCATCAACTCGTGCGAGCTGCCATGCGACGCGCTCACACCCGCAACGTCCCGGTCCGAGTCCCGGCGGCAGTGCTCGTCGAGCTCTACCGAGGCAAGGGAACCGACGAGGCGATCGATCATGTTCTTGGCCGCGGGTTCACACAGGTCGTAACGACGGGGGCGCGGATGGCCCGGCTCGCTGGCCATCTTCTGGCCGCAGCTGACGCAGGGAGCGAGTTGGCGATCGATGCGCTCGTCGTCGCCACTGCCATTCGCTTCGGGGGCGGCGCGGTTGTCACCCACGACCCAGCCGACATCACGCGACTCGCAGCACCACACCCGAACGTCTCGGTGATCTCGATCTAGCGAGCGCGCCCGCCCATAGCTTCGACAACCAAGCCTTGAAGACCCTGCGCGGCTATCGGCACCGTCGGCGCTCGGCCAGCCGCGTGTGAACGTGTGACCGAGGGGCAGCATTCCGTTCGTCAGAGCTGCCACGATGCTGTGATGACCAGACAGCTGAAAGTCGGAGTTGCCCAACCGGTGTCGGCGCTGGGCAATGTCGACGCCAATGTCGCTCAGCACGCCGCAGTGGTCACTGACCTTGACGCACGAGTCGTGGTCTTCCCCGAGATGTCGTTGACCGGATACAGCATGGACGCTCATCCAATCGATACGACCGACGTGCGACTCGCGCCGATCATCGACGCATGCCGTACGTCGAACGCAATCGTCTTGGCAGGGGCCCCAACACTCGGCGACGATGGGCATCGAAGGATCTCAATGCTTCGAATCGACGGAACCGGCGCGTCGATCGTCTACAGCAAGATGTACCTCGGTGGCGAGGAGCCACAGCACTACCGGCCCGGCAGTTCTCCTGCGGTGCTGAACGTCGACGGTTGGCGCCTTGGACTTGCGATCTGCAAGGACAATGGGACACCCGAGCATGTTGCGGCGACGTTGTCGCACGGGATCGACGCCTACGTGGCAGGCGTCTGTGAAACCGAAGCTGATCGAGACGTGCAACCCGAACGGGCTCGAAAGGTGATCGACCAGCACCGTGTCGGTCGCATACGCAAGTTTCGCTGGTCCCACAGGCGGTGGGTTCGACAGTACGGCGGGACGGTCGACCGTTTGGCGCCCCGACATCTCCGTCGCCGTGCGGCAGGCCGGTCGCAATGCTGGACAGGCGACATCGACAACTCTCAACCGAAGCCAACCGCCAGCGGGGCAGCCGGACAACCAGCAGTAGTCAGGCGCATATGACCAGCGGGACCAGGACCATCGATCCGAGCAAGATCGGCACGTTCGATCGGACAGCCCCGCTCAGGATCCGCGGGGATCCGATCCCCATATCGCTGGCGTCTTCCGCGTGACGGCGAAGGGTTGACGCACCAACCATGATGTGTAGCATAGGTGTATGGCTCGCACCAACATCGACATCGACGACGAACTCTGCCAGCGGGTGATGGAGCGCTACCACCTCAGCACGAAACGCGAGGCAGTCAACCTGGCACTGCGCCACGTCGCAGGCGAGCCTCTCGGTCTCGACGATGCCCGGTCGATGCGTGGAACCGGCTGGGACGGCGACCTCGATGAGATGCGTACGAGCAGAGCGTGATCCTCGTCGACACCTCGGCGTGGATCGAGTTCTTCCGCGACACCGGCTCAGAGGTCTGCGTCGCCGTCGACCGATTGCTCGATGCGGACCTCGCGATCTGTGACGCCGTGTCGATGGAGGTTCTCGCCGGCGCCCGCAACGAACGGCACCTGATCCAACTGCGCGGGCTGCTGGCCCGGGCAACAATGCTGCCCACGACTCCCGCCGACTACGACGCCGCCGCGTCGATGTACCGATCTTGTCGAGCCCGCGGCGAAACCGTCCGCAAGCTCATCGACTGTCTGATCGGCGCAGTCGCCGTCCGCGCTGGAGCTGAGATCCTCCACGCCGACGTGGACTTCTCAGCACTCGCACGACACACCGATGTGCAACTGCACCCGGATTCCCGACGCTGAGATCTCCACTGCAAAGAGCTCAGAACATCACCGACCGACACTCTCCACAACAGCGAAAGATCGGCACGTCCTGAGCGTTCT
>CAWBCM010000019.1:0-60179 GCA_963787285.1 uncultured Acidimicrobiales bacterium
GACCTTCCCGATGCCTCCTTCGCCGGCCAGCAGGACACGTACCTGTGGATCCACGGCGCCGGGGCGGTTCTCACCCATGTTCGCAAGTGCTGGTCGTCGCTGTTCACCGACCGGGCCATTGCCTACCGGCACCAGATGGGATACCTCCACCACAACCTCTCCATGTCGGTCGGGGTGCAGAAGATGGTCGATCCGGTCTGCTCGGGGGTGGCGTTCACGCTGAACCCCACCAACGGTGATCGCAGTCAGGTGTGCATCGATGCCTCGTGGGGTCTGGGCGAGGCCGTGGTGTCGGGAGAGGTGACGCCCGACAACTTCCTGGTCGACAAGGTGATCAAGGAGATCGTGAGCCGCAAGATCTCCAACAAGCACATCGAGATGCGCCTGGGCGACGATGGCGAGGTCCACACCGTCGAGCTCGACCCGGAACGGGCCAACCAGCCCTGCCTGTCCGACGACGATCTTCGCAACGTCGCCACGCTGGCCCGTCGGGCCGAGAAGCACTACGGCTGTCCGCAGGACGTCGAGTGGGCCATCGACCGTCACCTGCCCGAAGGCTTCAACGTCCTGCTGCTGCAGAGCCGGCCCGAGACCGTGTGGTCCCAGAAGCCGGTGGTGCCGATCGCCACCGCCAAGGATCCGATGGCGTCGATCGTGTCGACCTTGTTGGCGCCCATGCACAAGTCCGAAGAGTAGGAAGAACATGAATTCCAGGGGGAGAACCAAATGACCGATCGCCGCTTTCCGAGCCCGTTCGAGGTCGAACCGCCCGAGGGCGACATCGAGGGGTGGGAAGAGCTGTACCCGTACTCGGTGACCTTCAGCGAGGGCCGCCGCGAGTACGAGGAGGCCCGCTTCTGGTTCCGGGACTCGATGCACTGGGGCTGGGCCATGACGCCGTGGGACTCGGCCCATCTTCGAGTACGCCATCGCGTCGCTCAGCCAGTTCAACAGCCGCCATTACCGCATCCCTCCGGCCGACGGCATCGACTGCCGAGTGCTGTACGGCTACCCCTACTTCTCACCGGTCGGCGTCGACCCCGAGAAGATCGAAGCGCGGGTACCCGAGTTCATGGAGCGCGCCGGCCACTACTTCGCGAACTGGGACGACCTGTACGCCAACTGGCTGGTGAAGGTGAAGGAGAACATCGACGCCATCGACGCCATCGACTTCTCACCGCTGCCCGAGATGGAAGACCTCGAAATCATCACCAGTGGTCGTGGCATCGGCACGGGCTGGGACATCCAGCAGCAGTACCACCAGTTCAAGGATCTCTGCCTGAAGGTGTGGCAGTACCACTTCGAGTTCCTGAACCTCGGCTATGCCGCCTATCTCGACTTCTTCGGCTTCTGCAAGCAGGCGTGCCCATCATCCCCGATCTGGCCATCGCCCGCATGGTGGCAGGCGTCGAGGTCGACCTGTTCAAGCCCAACGAGAAGCTGAAGGATCTCGCCCACCTGGCCGTCGACTCCGGCCTGGCGCGGGTGTTCGACAGCCCCGACGACGTTGCGGGCATCGCCGCTGCGCTCGACTCGAGCGACAAGGGCAAGGCGTGGCAGGCGGCATGGGATGATGCGGCCGACCCGTGGTTCAACTTCAGCTCGGGTACCGGGTTCTACTACTTCGACAAGACCTGGCTCGACTATCCCGAGATCCCCTATGCGTTCGTCACGCGACTACATCACCAAGATCGAGGATGGCGACGACATCAGCTCGGCCCATCGAGCAGGTGATCGCCGAACGCGATCGCATCGTCGACGAGTACACCGACCTGCTGCTGACCGACGAAGACAAGGAGACCTTCGCCGGCAAGCTCGGCCTGGCCCGCACCGTGTTTCCCTACGTCGAGAACCACAACTTCTACATCGAGCACTGGACGATGAGCCGATTCTGGCGCAAGCTGCGTGAACTCGGCGCCGTGTTCGTGAAAGAGGGCTTCATCTCGGACCCGCAGGACATCGTCTACTTCCGGCGCGACGAGATCGACGAGGTGCTGTGGGACATCTACTCGGGCTGGGCGGTCAACGCTCCGACGGCGGGACCCACCTACTGGCCGCCCAAGATCGAGCAGCGCAAGCGCTGGATCGACAGCTTCAGCAAGTGGAAGGCGCCCAAGGCCCTGGGTGAGCCGCCCGAGGTCATCACCGAGCCGTTCACGATCATGCTGTGGGGCATCACCTCCGACTCGGTGAACATGTGGCTCGGCTCCGACGACGAAGGTGCCGGCATCACCGGCATGTCGGCCTCGCCGGGAGTGGCCGAAGGTCCGGCCCGGCTGGTGTTCAACGCCGACGACATCGGCGACGTGCGCGACGGTGAAATCCTGGTGGCCCCCATCACCGCACCGAGCTGGGCGCCGGTGTTCCCCAAGATCAAGGCCTGTGTCACCGACATCGGCGGGATGATGAGCCATGCCGCCATCGTGTGCCGTGAGTACGGCGTACCCGCGGTGACCGGCACCGGCTTCGGTACCGACAAGATCAAGAACGGCGACATGATCCGGGTCGACGGCTCGGCCGGCACCGTCGAGATCTTGACCTGAGCGAACGACAACGACGAGGAGGCCCCCCATGTTGACGAAAGAGCAGAACGACGAGCTGACCCAGGTCGGCCCCGGCACCCCGATGGGTGCGGTGCTGCGCCACTACTGGTACCCGGTGTGCTTCGAGCGTGAGCTCGACGAGTTCCCGGTGAAAGGCGTGCGCCTGCTGGGCGAGAACTTCGCCGTGTTCAAGACCCCCGACGGCCAGTACGGCATCGTCGACGAGCGATGTCCGCACCGCGGCGCCTCGCTGGTGTACGGCATCGTCGAGGACGGCGGTCTGCGCTGTGGCTACCACGGCTGGAAGTTCGACAACGACGGCACCTGCGTGGAGATCCTCGCCGAGCCCGACTCGTCGCCCGCCTTCCGCGAGAAGGTCTGCGTTCGGGCCGGCCAGGCCCAGGTGCTCGGCGGCATGGTGTGGGCCTACGTCGGAGACGGTCCCGCACCGGAGTTGCCCCGGTACGAGGCCTACGTGATGGACGGCGTTCGCGACATCGGCCATTCGGTGCTGCCGTGCAATTGGCTCCAGATCATGGAGAACTCGGTCGATCCGTATCACGTCGAGGCGTTGCACGGGAACTACTTCGAGTTCATCTCGGAGTGGAAGGGCTTCGAGATGCCCTCGGCGTTCAAGAACAAGCACGAGAAGGTCGCGTTCGACACCTTCGAGCACGGCATCATCAAGCGCCGACTCCTCGTGGGCCAGAGCGAGGAGGACGACGACTGGAAGATCGGCCACCCGTTGGTGTTCCCCTACAAGATGTGGGTGGGCGGCAACGGCGTGTTCCAGATGCAGATCCGGGTGCCCGTCGACGACACCACGACATGGGCGCTGTTCTACACGGTGCACGCGCCCGAAGGCGCCGAGCCCGCCGACCAGATGTATCCCGTCGACTACGAGTACGAATGGCTCGACGACAAGGGAGATCACATCGTCGACTACATCGAGGGCCAGGACGTCATGGCCTGGGTCACCCAGGGTCCGGTTGCCGATCGCACCACCGAGAACATCACCAAGAGCGACCTGGGAGTGGTCGCGTGCCGTCGCTTGTTCCGCGACGCGATCGAGGCGGTGCGAGACGGACGCGATCCGCTGGCCGTCGTTCGCGAGCCCCACGACGTCATCGAGTTGCCGCTCGAACGGTTCAAGTTCGGGCGGGGTCCCGAGTTCGCGACACAGTGGATCGACCGAGGCTCGATGCGCTACAGCCCACAGGCCGACGATCTGAAGAAGCTGCACATCAACGCCGCAGCTGCCGTGGCCGGTCACCCGACCGCCGAAACGGCGCCCGGCCAGTGACCGTCGATCTCGAGCACTGGGCCGCGTACCTCCAGTCCGCGGTCGACGACCGTCTCGAGGTACAGGGGATCGAGGCCCAGATCGGTGCGTTGTCGATCGACGACGCCTACGCGATCCAGAGCACCCTCATCCACAATCGGTTGGTGGGCGGCGACACCCTCGCGGGCGCCAAGCTCGGACTCACCTCCAGGGCCAAGCAGGAACAGATGGGGGTCGACGAACCGGCCTACGGCTGGGTGCCCGCGTCCACGGTGCTCGGTGACGACGCCGAGGTGGCGCTCGACGAACTCATCCACCCGCGAGTGGAGCCCGAATTCGTCTTCCTCATGGGTACGAGCCTGGCCGGTGCCGACACCACCGCCGATCAGGTGCTCGACGCCACCGCCACCGTGGTCGGGGGGATCGAGGTGATCGACTCGCGCTACGAGGCGTTCAAGTTCACGTTGCCCGACGTGATCGCCGACAACACCTCCGCGGCCCGGGTCGCCATCGGTGCGGCGGGCGTCGGCCCCCGCGAGGTCGACCTCGGCTCGATCACGTGCACGTTCACCATCGACGGCGACGAGGTCGGTACCGCCACGGGTGAGGCGTTGCTCGGCGACCCGGCCGAGTGCGTCGCGATGCTCGTACGTCACCTCGCCCGATACGACCGCGGTCTCGAAGCCGGCTGGCTCGTGATGGCCGGTGCCCCGCTCGGGGCACAGCCACTGGCGGTGGGCACCGTCGCAACGGCCAGCTACAGCCACCTCGGTTCGGTTACCGTCCGAGGCGTCTAGTCCCACCGTTCCATCGAATTGTCGAGCTTGGTGGTCGGTCAGCGACCAGCATCCTCGACATTTCGTCAGGGGAGAGAGAGAAACGCAATGCCATTGGTCAACGTGCACATGGGCAAGGGCCGCTCGGTCGACGACAAGCGGGCGATGATGGACGCGATCACCGAAGCCATCGTCGACTCCATCGGTGCGCCCCGTGAGTCGGTCCGGGTGTGGATCACCGAGATGGACGACACCGATTTCATGGCGGGAGGCGAGCTCCTCGCCGACAAACGGATTCGGCTCGCCGCCGAGGTGCACGCCGGTCCCGAGGATCGGGTGTGACCGACTCCGCTCTCCTCCGAGAAGCCGCTGATGCGCTCTGGGCGGCCGAGGAATCGGGCGTGCCCACGCGTCCGATCCGCGACATCGTGGGTACGGCGACCGACATCGACGCGGGCTACGCGATCCAGCACATCAACACGGACCGCCATTTGGCCGCCGGTCGTCGCATCAGCGGGCGCAAGATCGGGGTGACCTCGAAAGCGGTTCAGCAACAGATCGGCGTCGACCAGCCCGACTTCGGCACCCTGTTCGCCGACACCGAATACGGCGATGGCGTCGACATCGAGGCCTCACGGTTGATTCAACCCAAGGCCGAGGCCGAAGTGGCTCTGGTGCTCGAGCACGATCTCAACCGAGCGCCGCACGGCTTCGCAGAGATCATTCGGGCCGTCGCCTTCGCCCTGCCCTCCATCGAAGTGGTCGACAGCCGAATCGTCGACTGGGACATCCGTATCGTCGACACGGTCGCCGACAACGCGAGCTGCGGCCTCTACGTGGTCGGGTCGAAGCCGGTGCTGTTGTCGGCGGTCGATCTGCGAACGGTACCGATGTCGATGGCGGTGAACGGATCCGAGGTCTCCGCCGGTGTGGGCGCAGCCTGCCTCGGCAATCCACTGCACGCCGCCCGCTGGCTGGCCGACACGCTGTGCGAGCGCGGCATTCCCCTCCGCGCCGGCGACGTGTTGATGACCGGCGCCCTCGGTCCGATGGTGACCCTCTCGGCGGGCGACGAGGTGGCCGCCACTTTCGGCGATCTCGGCACGGTGACGACTCGCCTGGCCCACGAGTAGCGAGAGTTCGGCCCGCGGCCGACCCGGTCGGTGATCGCGTAGATTCCTGCCATGAGCCTCACGTCCGACGAGCCCGCTGACGACCACGCCGATCTGCCGGCCCGTATCGACGCGGCGTCGGCGATGAACCGGCTGTCGCACGCACTCGTGTCGCATCGCGCCGACATCTCGACGCTCCGGATGATCGCCCATGAAGCGGATCGCCTGGCGGCCGCCATCGAGACACAACCCACCCGTAGTCGCCGTCTCGAGTTGGCGGCCAGCCCGCGCTTCCTGGCGGCGGTGGCCGAGGGTTCGCTGGCGAGGGCCATCGACGACGGGGCCTTCGTCGACCTGTTCGACGATTCACCGGCGTCGGGCTCGGCCAACCCGCTGAGCATGGGGTTGCGGCTGCGTCGCGACGGTGACGCCGCCGTCGGGATGGTGTCGCTGGCCGCCGGATGGGAAGGCGCTCCCGGTCGTGGCCACGGCGGCATCGTGGCTGCGTGTGTCGACGAGACAATGGGTGCGCTCTTGCCGATTCTCGGCACGATGGCCTTCACGGGTGAGCTCACGCTGCGCTACCGGGCGCCCTGCCCGGTCAGCGTGCCGATCGAGTTCCGAGCCTGGGTCCAACGTCGCGACGGCCGCAAGCTGTTCATCGAGAGCACGGGCACCGGCCCCGATGGCGTCTTCATCGAGGCCAGCGCGATCTTCATCACCGTCGACCTCTCGCAGTTCGCCTCGGAAGACGATTTCTCGTGATGCCGGCGGCGCCACGTCAGGGCGGTCCGACGGCGTGGACCGGAGCCGAGCTCGGGCATCGGCAGAGCGAATGGACCTGGCACCTCGGGCCCGCCGAGGTCGACGAGCTCGTGTCGATGTCGGCGCGCTACGCCGCCGGGCTCGATCCACTGCCGTGCTTCACGGCCGACGACGTGTCCTTGCCACTACTGGCGCCTCGCCTCGACGACCTGCGCCGAGAGCTCACCCACGGGCTCGGTTTCGTGCTCCTTCGCGGGTTCCCGAGTGAAGAGCTCCCCGTCCGTCAGGCAGCCGCGGCGTTCCTCGCGGTCGGGGCGCATCTCGGCTCGGCTCGCTCGCAGAACGCCGCCGGACACCTGCTCGGCCACGTCGTCGACACCGGCGCCGACGCGCGCGACCCGAACGTGCGCATCTACCAGACCGACGAGCGCCAGACCTTCCACGTCGACTCGGCCGACGTCGTCGGCCTCCTCTGCCTCCAACCCGCGGCCGAAGGCGGACTCTCGCTGCTGGCCAGCGCCGCCACCGTCTACAACACGATGCTCGACCGTCGCCCCGACCTGGCCGCCCTGTTGTTCGAGCCCGTCGCCACCGATCGCCGGGGCGAGGTTCCCGCGGGGCAGCTGCCCTGGTACGAGATTCCCGTTCTCAGCTGGTTCCGGGGCGCGCTGTCGGTCATGTACCAGCGGCAGTACATCGACTCTGCGCAACGCTTCGCGGAGGCGCCGAGACTCACCCAGGCGCAGACCGAGGCCCTCGATCTGTTCGATCGCATCGCCGACGAGCCGCGCATCCATCTGCAGATGCGACTCGAGCGGGGCGACATGCAGTTCGTCCACAACCACTCGCTCCTGCACGATCGCACCGGCTTCGTGGACACCCCCGGCGCCCGGCGACACCTGTTGCGTCTCTGGCTCTCGGTGGCGGGCGATCGTGAGCTGCCGCCGGTGTATGCGCAGCGCTACGGCTCGATCACCGTGGGTGATCGTGGCGGCATCGTCACCCACGACACCATCCCGCATGCCCCCGTGGTGCCCTGACCGACCCCGCTGTCCGGGTCGGGCGACATCGCAACCACTGGGCACACCATTACGCTCCAGCGGGTGTGGTCTCGCTCGTCGTTGGCGCTGATGGTCGCCGTTCAGATCGCCATCGACCAATGGTCGAAGGACTGGGCGGTGAGCTCCCTCGGACCAGAGCGACAGATCTCGGTGGTGCCGACCGTCGACCTCGACCTGTCGTACAACCGCGGCTTCTCGTTCGGTACCGGCGCGGGGCAGGGCCGCCTCGTGGCGGTGCTCGTCATCGTGATGATCGCCGGTCTGGTTCGGTTCGCCTGGCGGGAGCCGATGGGACCGCGTCTCGTGCTCATCGCCGTCATCCTCGGCGGAGCTCTGGGCAATCTCGGTGATCGGATCGTGCGCGCCGACGACGGCTTCCTCACCGGCCCGGTCGTCGACTTCATCGACGTGCACTGGTACGCCGTGTTCAACGTGGCCGACATCTTCGTGGTGGGTGGGGTGATCGCGCTGTTCCTGGTCGAGGTGGTCCGACCGCTCGCGTTTCGCCCGATGGTTCAGGTCGACGAGGTCGCCGAGACGTGACCCGAAGGACACGGCGGGCGGTATCGGCCGTGGTTGCGACCGCGATCGTGTTCTCGGCGTGCGCAGGGTCGAGCTTTGCCGGCGGCGACGACCCGAACGTGGGTGTCGGCGCCGGGCCGGGCTCGGCCACGGTGCTACGCGTGACCTTGGAGGTCGCAGCCAACGGGCCGTTGCGCACCCTCGACCCCTTCGTGGTGGCGATCACCGATCCCGGAACCGCTACGACTCACGTCACCTACAACTCCGAGGCGTTGAACCGTGCCGCGTTGGCCGAGGACGCACCGCAGTTCTTCGAGGCGGCCGTCATCGGCGACGATGCCTATGCCAGGAACACGCCCTGGCCGATCCTGCCCGGCGGCCCCGATGGCATCCTGTGGGGGGTCTGGTACCGGGTCGACTCCTTCGCGTTCGACGACTACCGGGTCGAGGCCGCCGACCTCGGCACCTGGCTCGGTCCCTTCGGTGAGGACGCATCTTCGTTGCCGGTGAGTTTCGTGGTTCCCGGAGACGATCTGGCCCGGTTCCACGCCGACGGAGCCCCGCTGGCCGGCCTGGCGTCGCTGGTCCTGCCGCTCGAACCCGAGCTGGGGGTGCGGATAACCGCGGACGGCGACGATCAGGACCGCATCGTTTCGCTCGTCATCGAACCCGTCGAGCTCGGCGTCGACGACGTGGTGCGTCGCGTCGAGGCCAGATTCGAGCATGGAGCCCGCATCGCCGACCTCGGGCTCGGAGCGGCCATCGACCCGCCGCCGGATTCCCTCGACGGGTGATCGATCTCGGCGGCAGAGCTACGAGGCGGTGAAGGCGTGAGCCTGCAGATCGCTGAGGCTGGCCCACTCGAGGGTGGCGGCGTGGGTCGCTTCGAGCACCACCCGAGGTGCCTTGCCCGCTTCGAGTGCCTCCTGCCATCGGGGTGCGCACAGGCACCACTGATCACCGGGCTCGAGGCCGGCGAAGCCGTACTGCGGCATCGGCGTCGACAGGTCGTTGCCGACCGATGCCGAGTACTCGAGGAACTCGGCGGTGACGACGGCGCACACGGTGTGCACGCCGGCGTCGCCGGCCCCGGTGTCGCAGCAACCGTTGCGGTAGAAGCCGGTGAGGGGATCGAGCGAACACGACTGGAGCTCGGTGCCGAGCACGTTCTTGGCCATTACCCCATCCAACCACGCCCTCGCCCCGCGCGCCCCACCACCCAGGCACAGGCGTGCCATGCTCGGGAACCAACTCAGGTCTGACCTCGTCGTACCCGGTGATCCACCATGATTTTCTCGAAACGCTTCTCCATCGCCTCGTTGCTCCTGCTGGCCCTCGTCACCGTGGTCGTCGCCTGTGGCACCGACTCGCCCGACGACGGCGAGACCGTGGGCACCGACGGCACTCCTGCCGATCCCGGTTCCGACATCCCCGAGCCGCCCCTGGGAGCGGGCCCGTACCCCATCGCCGAGATCACCATCGACTACACCGACGGCGCGACCGGTTACTCCTATGGCATCACGTGCCTGGGTGACACGGCGACCGTCCTCGGTGATGCACCGTCTGCGGTGGTCGATCAGCGTGCCTGCCTGGCGCTCGCCGACGAGGCGGTTCAACGGCGGCTGGTCGACGGTCCGCCCGCCGATCAGATCTGTTCGGCGCAGTACGGCGGGCCCGATGTGGTGATGATCGCCGGACGGATCGACGACCAGGCCGTCGACACCACCGTCGATCTCACCAATGGCTGTGGTATCTCCGACTGGAACGAGTTGTTGGTCGATCTCCTGCCAAGGCCGACCGGCGCTTGAGACCTCGCCGATGCCGCCGACGGGTCACCCGACGAGCACGCTTGCTTCCCGGCCATGTGGCGGCGGGGGAGTCGTACGACGAGGTCGGCTCCGAGGCGGAACAACGCGTTGTCCCAACCCGAGGTCAGGTGGGTGAGCTCCAGCTGCGCCAGGTCGGGGTGCTGCTCGGTGAGAAGAATCCGTACGAGGCCGGCGTCGATCTCCACCTCCGCAGCCGGCGTGTTCTGGTTGGCCACCGTCAACCTCTCGCGTCGGGCTCGAGCCGTTCGGCCCGCAGGGTGGCGCGGCGAACCTTGCCGGCGTCGTCGCGGAGGGGTTGGTCGACGAACTCGTAGGTGCGAGGGAGCTTGTAGCGCACCAGTCGTGCGGAGAGGAACGCCGCGAGGTCGTCCTCGATGCGGGCGTCGGCCTCCACGATGGCATGGATTCGGCTGCCCTTGTCGTCGTCGGGCAGGCCGATCACTGCAGCCGATCTCACCGCCGGGTGTTCGATCAGCGCCGCCTCGACTTCCGCGGGGTACACGTTGGCACCGCCAACCAGGATCATGTCGCTGCGTCGGTCGGTGAGGTAGACGAAGCCCTCCTCATCCATCGATCCCATGTCGCCGAGACTCTCCCAGCCGTGGAGCGAGCGAGCCTCGGCGCCGACGTACCGGTACGTCGGGGTGTCGCGACCGACCGACCGCATGAAGATCTCGCCCACCTCACCGGCGGGAAGCTCGTTGCCGTCGGGATCGCAGATACGGATCTCCCCACTCATCAGCCGACCGACCGAGCCCGGATGAGCCAGCCAGTCGTGTCCGTCGAGCACCGTGATGGCCTGGCCCTCGGTGCCGGCGTACAGCTCCCAGACCACGTCGGGGCCGAGCCAGTCGATCCATGCCTTCTTCAGCCACCGCGGGCAGGGTTCGGCCAGATGGAAGGCCACCTTCAACGACGAGACGTCGTAGCCGAGACGCACGTCTTCGGGCAGCTTCCAGATGCGCTGCATCATGGTGGGCACCAGATACAGCGCCTCTCCCCGGTGGTCCTCGATGGCGCGCAGGGTGGCCTCGGGGTCGAATCGTGGCAACACCACTACATGGCTGCCGGCCAGCAGGCTGTAGAAGGTCCAGATGAACGGGCCGTTGTGATACAGCGGTCCGGGCATGATCATCGTGTTGTTGTCGCGAGCACCCATGACGTGGGCCATGGCGGCCATGGGCTCGGTCCAGGCCGCCGGGTCTCCCGACACGATCAGCTTGGGCCGGCCGGTCGACCCGCCCGAGGTGGGTGCCTTCCACGCCGATGCGGTCCGGTCACCGAGGGTCGCCGCTTCAGCGGAGGCAGGCGGAGGGCGAAAGGCGTGGGGCAGGTACGGACGATCGTCGATCTCGACCCCGACGACGAGCGCCGGATCGGCCAGACCGATCACCGCCTCGAGCTCGTGTCGAGGCAGTCGCGACGACACGGGTTGCGGGATCGCTCCCACCTGCCACGCCGCGACACAGCTGACGACGAATTCGATCGAGTTCGGCTCGGCGATGGTCACGAAGTCGTCGTGACCGACTCCCAGGGCGTCGAGGTGGTGGGCGAGGGCGGTGGCCTGGCGCTGCAGCTCGGCGTAGCTCAGCGTGGTGTCGCCGAGGGTGACGGCCGGGTGGTCGCCGTGCGTGCGGGCGAGCTGGCCGAAACGGGCAGTGAAGGACGGGTCCGACATCGGAGGTTCTAGGTTCCGAGGATGCGGCCCAGGGCATCGAGTTGCGGTTGCGCAAGACGAAACCAGGCCCACTTTCCACGCTGCTGGCGTATCAGGATGCCCGCCTTCACCAGCTGGGTGAGGTGATGACTCACCGTCGGCTGTGACCGATCGAGCGCCGCAGGGAGATCACAGGCGCAGATCTCCTCGCTGGGCGCGCTGGCGACGAGGGACACGATGCGAAGCCGCACAGGGTCGGCAAGGGCCTTCAGCACGCCGGCCAGCTCGACGGCCTGGCGTTCGTCGAGTGCGGCCTCGGCGAGGGGAGCACAGCAGCCGGCGATGGTGGGTGAGTCGGTCACGGGAACATATTGACATTCTTCGAAGTGACAGTACAATCATTTCACGCCATCAAATCGACACTTATCGATGCGACAACCGTCTCTCTGTCAGGAGCTCCCATGCGTGTGCAACTCGCCCTCAATGTGGCCGACCTCGATGAAGCGGTCGACTTCTACTCGAAGATGTTCGGCACCGAGCCGGCTCGCGAGCGCCCCGGGTACGCCAACTTCGCCGTCGCCGATCCGCCGATGAAGCTCGTCCTCTTCGAGCGGCCCGATCTGCCCGCCGGATCGCTGAACCACCTCGGGGTCGAGACCGAAACCGCCGACGAGGTGGCCGACGCCGAGGCTCGGCTGTCCGGCGAGGGCCTCGCCACCACCGGTGTCGACGACACGGCATGCTGTTATGCCACCAAGACCGAGACCTGGGTCGACGGACCCGAGGGCCACCGCTGGGAATGGTACGTGCGCACGGGCGACAGCGAGCAGCTCGCCAACGTGGTCCTCACCGGCGGCGCCGACGCCTGCTGCGGCTGAGCACCATCGACGCCCGCCCGGGTCGCCCTAGTCTTGGCGGCTCGTGGACTTCGCTGCCGACCCGTCGACTCTGCTGCTCTTGTTCGGTGCGGCGACCGTCGCCGGCTTCGTCGATGCCATAGCCGGGGGAGGCGGCCTCATCACCCTGCCGGCCCTGCTGGTGGCCGGCGTGACGCCACTGCAGGCCCTCGGCACGAACAAGGCCCAGTCGGTGTTCGGTTCGGCCACCGCCTCGACCACATTGATTCGCAAGAAGCTCGTCTCGGCGCGGGAGGTGGCTCCGCCCTTCGTCCGAGCTGCCGCCGGCTCGGCGGTGGGCGCAATGGTGGTCCGGCAGTTCGACACCGATGCGCTCGACATCGTGATCCCGGTCGTCCTCGTCCTCATCGGCGGCTACTTCCTTTTGGTGCCGTCGGCCGGAGAGTTCGAGAGCACCCCTCGTCTGTCGGTGCCGGTGTACCGCAACACCGTGGTGCCCGCCATCGGCGCCTACGACGGGCTGCTCGGGCCTGGCACCGGTTCGTTCTTCGCGGTGTCAGGGGTTGCGCTCCGAGGCCTGCAGCTGGTGAAGGCCACCGCCGTGGCCAAAACCCTGAACTTCGCCTCGAATGCGGCGGCCCTCGCCGTGTTCATCGTCGGAGGCGAGGTGGTGTGGAAGGCGGCGCTGGCCATGATGGGTGGCCAGGCCGTGGGCGCCTTCGCCGGTGCCCACACCATGGTGCGAGGAGGGACCCGTCTGATCCGCCCGATGGTGGTGATCATGTCGGTCGCGATGTTGGTGCGCTACTTCGCCTCGTCCTGAGTCAGGCGCGGAGCTCATCGGGATAGGGGAACCAACGCAGATGCTCGAAGTCGGTGTTGGTGGCGGGCGGGCCGATGGGCTCGGGCAATGCCTCGCCCGCCCGGCCGCAGAGGTCTCTTGCCGCTTCGATGAGACCGTCGAAATCGACGGAGCTCTCGCGGTGTCGGCGATTCTCGAAGTGCATCTCGCCGGAGCTGTAGCTGATGTCGAGGAGGCTCATCGGCGGCTCGGCCTGACCGTTGCGATGATGCCAGAGGCCCGAATCGGGTTCGAACCGGTAAAAGGGCATGAGCACCGCACCCTGATCGGCGATCAGGTGCACCGCCGCCAGGAGGTACTGGAACGTCGACTCGTCGATGAAGTAGTTGAAGCTCAGCCGCACCCATCCCGGCTTGATGCCTTCGCAGCCGCGATTGATCTCGCGCTCGAACTCGTGTGACCGTTCGAGATCGATGCCGAGCAGACGGTGCCCGTAGGGCCCGGCGCACGAGCATCCGCCACGCGACTGGATGCCGAAGAGGTCGTTGAGCAGCGCCACCACGTAGTTGTGGTGCAGCATCCCTGCGCCGTGGCGCACGATGAAGGAGACGATCGACAGGCGTTCGGCTTCGTGACTGCCGAGAATGCGGAGGTTCGGGTTGGCCGACCACGACGTGATCGCGCGGTGCACGAAGTCGTCCTCTCGCCGGCGGATCTCATCGACTCCGACGGCCTCCTTGAGCTGGAAGATGAGCCCGGCCCGAATGGCGCCGACGATGTCGGGGGTGCCGCCCTCCTCGCGATGCTGCACATCGGGCAGGTAGTCGTGATGGGTGGGGTTCACATAGGCCACCGTCCCGCCCCCCGGCACATTGGGCACCCGGTTGGCGAACAGCTCTTTGCGGGCCACGAGAACCCCCGGCGTCCCCGGACCGCCGATGAGCTTGTGCGGGGAGATGAACACTGCGTCCTTGTAGGCCAGGTCGGGCTGTCCGGTGTCGTCGATCTCGTGGGTCGAGTGCATCTCGATCGACACGTACGGCGCGGCGGCCGCGAAGTCCCAGAACGACAGTGCCCCGTGCTCGTGGAGCAGGCGCGACACGGCGGTGGTGTCGGTGAGGATCCCGGTCACGTTCGATGCCGCCGAGAACGAGCCGATCTTCAGCGGTCGGTCCTCGTGGCGTTCGAGCTCCGATCGGAGGTGGACGAGGCTGATGTGACCGTCGGCGTCCTCGTCGATCGTCACGACATCGGCGATCGACTCCCGCCACGGCAACTCGTTGGAGTGGTGCTCGAAGGGCCCGATGAACACGACCGGGCGCTCGGCTGCAGGAATCGTGGCCACGAACCCGTAGCGATCGTCGAGCGCCGACGGCACACGGAGGCCCATCACCCCGATCAGCTTGTCGATGGCATGGGTGGCGCCACTCCCGCAGAACACCACCACGTGCTCGTCGGTGGCGCCGGTGCATCGCCGGATCACCTCCCGTGCTTCCTCCCGGAACCGCGTGGTCTGCAGACCGGTGCCCGATGACTCGGTGTGGGTGTTCGCGTACAACGGCAGCACGACGTCGCGGAGGTAGTCCTCGATGAACGACAGCGAGCGGCCGGATGCGGTGTAGTCGGCGTAGACGACAGGTCGGCATCCGAACGGCGTGACCACGGTGTCGTTGCGTCCGATGACTGCTTGGCGGACGGTGGCGATCAGTTCGGCAGCGGCCATGGGTCCATTGTGCCCCACGTCGTCAGTCGGGGTCGCGGCGCCGACGCCATTCATGCGAAGTCCACGACGGGCACCTGGCGGGTCAGCCGCCACCGGGGCCCGGGTGTGCGAAGAACTCGTGCGCGGCAGCCACCACGGTGCGGACGCCGATGGCGATGGCCCGCTCGTCGACATCGAAGCGGCCGGCGTGGAGGTCGAGGCGCGGTCCGCCGGCTTCGACGTCGTGCACGCCGAGCCGGATGTAGGTGCCGGGCACCTCGCGGGTGAACCAGGCGAAGTCGTCGCCGCCCCAGCTCTGCACGGCCTGCAGGACCGCGTCAGGCCCCAGCTCGTTCGCCGCGGCTCGATGGACGATGTCGGTGACCGCCTCGGCGTTCACCAGGGGCGGCACACCGTGGGTGTAGTCGAGCTTCCAGACGGCATCGGTCTCGGCCAACAGTGTTTCGAGCTCGTCACGAACCACCTCGGACAGGCGCTCCCACACATGGACCGACGGCGTTCGCACCGACGCGCGGAGCTCGCAGTGGGTCGGGATGACATTGGCCGCGTCGCCGGCATGGATGGCACCGAAGACCAGCTTCACGTTGTCGGGACCGCCGAGGGCCGACGCCACGCGGCGCGGCAGCTCGGAGACGACGGTCGCCGCGACGGTGACCATGTCGACGGTCTCCTCGGGCCTCGCGGTGTGGCCTCCGGGTCCGGACAAGAAAATGCGAGCGATGTCGGCGGCGCTGGTGATGGGCCCGGGCTTCAACCCGATGCGTCCGACATCGAGCTTGGGGTCGCAGTGCACGCCGATGATGCCGTCGACGCCGTGCAGGGCATTGTCGGCGATGGCGTCGAGGGCGCCGCCGGGCACACGCTCCTCTGCGGGTTGGAAGATCATCCGCAGGCGGCCGGGAAGCTCGTCGGCATGGTGGGCGAAGTACAGCGCCACACCGAGCATCACCGTGGTGTGGACGTCGTGACCGCAGGCATGGGAGACACCGGGCACCTGGCTCCGGTACGGAACGTCCTTCTCGTCGTGCATCCCGAGCGCATCGAGGTCGGCTCGCAGGGCGAGAATGCGCCCCGCCACCTGACCGGCATCGAGCTCGCACAAGAGTCCGGTGCCGCTCGACAACCGCCGAGGTGCCAGGCCGGCCAGTTCGAGCCGTTCCAGGACGAGATCGGTGGTGGCGTGTTCCTCGCCGGAGAGCTCGGGGTGGGCGTGCAGGTTGCGTCGGAGTGCGATCAGACCCTCACTGTGCTCGGCCAGCCAGGCGTCGATCGATCGTTCGACGGCATGAGCCGTGGGCGCGGCCGTCATGCCCGGGGACGGTCGTCAGCGAGTTCCTTGGCGAGGTGATGCACCACGTCGACGAGGCTACCGCCACCGGCGATCACCCGACGCTGACGCGCCGTGCCCGAACCGCCGGCCAGGATCCTCAGGACGTCACCGAGCTCGGCCTCGGACCCGAGGTCTTCGGCGATCGGCATGAGCTCGCCGACGAGCTCGGTCACCAGCTCCCGGATCGGGCGCCGTTCCACCGTGCCCCGTTCGAGGTCCTCGACGATGAGTGATGCCTCGAGGCCGTAGCGTCCGGCGAGCCAACGGTTCTCCCGGACGGTCCAGTCTCGGGGCGGCACCGGCAGTTCGTCGGCGTCGATGCGGCGATTGCACCACACCACGAGGGCCTGCGCGAGTGCAGTGAGCGCCGTGGCCTCGGTCAATGTCGGGGTCGCGTCGCACATGCGGAACTCGATCGTGCCGAAGTCGGGATGGGGCCGGATGTCCCACCAGACCTCTCGGATCGACGTGATGCACCCGGAGTCGAGCAACGTCGACATGAAGGCCTCGAAGTCGACCCAGTCGGAGATGTGCGGAGGAAGGCCCGCGGTCGGGAGCGCCTCGAACACCTTCGACCTCACCGACGCGAGACCGGAGTCCTCTCCCTCGAAGAACGGGCTCGACGCCGACAGTGCAAGGAACAAGGGGAGGTGACGGGTGAGCTCGTTGATCACGGTGATCGCGCGCTCACCGTCGACCACACCGACGTGCACGTGCATCCCGCAGATGAGCAGTCGCCGCGCCGGCCACTGCATGGCCTCGACCAGCTCGTGGTAGCGGGGCGAGGGGCTCACCAGCTGGGCGCTGGCGATGCCGAAGGGATGGGTTCCCGAGCTGATCGCCACCATCCCACGACGGGCGAGTGCCTCGGTGAGCTCGTCGAGGGTCGACCGGAGATCGCGGTGCACCTCTGCCGGGGATCGGCAGACGTTGCTGATGATCTCCACCGTGCTCTGGAACAGTTCGTGCTTGGCCCGGGGGTGCTCGCCGCCCGGATGCGAGAGCCCCATCTCCTCGAGGACCTCGTTGGCCGCCGACACGAGCTCACCGGTCTCCCGATCGACGAGGTGCAACTCGACTTCGACACCGACGGTCGGGTAGTCGTTCCGAGTGAATTGAATCGTCATGGTGCGCGCCGTTGGCCCCTCGTTCGCCAGGTCGAACAATGGTATGCGATCGGAACGTACGGGCGCCCTCCGGCCGACGACCGGCGGGGCGTCGGTGGCGTGATTCGAACGATCTCGAACACAATTTGTGGGGAGAACCCCACTCAGCGTGGTGATCGGCTACGGTCACCGCAATGAAGGTTCGTCATGCAATCGTAATCGTTCTGTCATTTGTCCTCACCGCATCCTCCCTCGTGGTGATCGCCGCCGCTCCTGCATCGGCCGCCAACGTGAGTCGGTGGTACTTCACCAACCGTCTGGTGGGCGGCGTGGCCGAGACGGAAGGCGACTTCGGCTCCTCGTCGGACCGCGACTTCTACGTTGGTGACTGGAACGGCGATGGCTTCGACGATCTCGCTCGTCGAAACGGCAGTGAATTCAAGCTTCTCGACCTGGTCGACTCGAGCGTGCGCACGGTCGCCTTCGGCCGGGCAGACGATCAGATCTTCGTCGGCGACTTCGACGGCGACGGCATCGACACCTTGGCGGTCCGTCGCGGTAATCGCTTCACCGTCCGCAACGACCTCGGTTCCAATCGTCGCGACACCGAGATCGCGTTCGGGCAGGCCGGCGATCAGATCTTCGTAGGTGACTTCGACGGAAACGGAACCGACACATTCGCCGTTCGCCGCGGCAACATCTTCTTCGTCCGCAACTCCGTGTCGACGGGGCCGGCCGACATCGTGTTCGGCTACGGACGGGCCGGCGACCAGATCCTGGTGGGCGACTGGAACGGCAGCAGGGTCGACACCTTTGCCGTGCGGCGGGCCAACCAGGTCTTCGTCCGCAACGACTTCCGCACCGCCCCCGCCCACTTCAGCTTCGGATTCGGTTCCAGCGGCGACGAGTTGTTCCCCGGTGACTGGGACGGCGACGGCGTCGACACCTTCGCCGTTCGCCGGGCGCTCACCGGCGTCAGCGCACTGCCGGCGCCCAAGCCTTCCGCCGGCGCGATTCAGGCCGCCGAGGGGCACAACTACGCACTGCTCAACCAGGTACGGGGCGCGGCCGGACGAGGCGGCCTCACGTTCGATCCGACCATGGCCGTGTTCGCGCGGAACTGGTCGGCCACCATGGCGGTCTCGGGGTTCCGGCACAGTGGCGGTCCCTACGCGGAGAACATCGCGTACATCGGATCCTCGAACCTCGGTGGCCAGGAGGCGGCGGTGACCCTTCACCAGATGTGGGTCGACAGTTCGGGTCATTACGCCAACATGGTCAATGCCGGCTACACCCGCGTCGGCATCGGTTTCTTCCGCAACGGATCGGGATGGTGGGCGACCCAGGTGTTCGCCTGATCGATCCATCGGGGGGCTCTCTTCTTCTGATCGACCGCACCACCCACTAGGTTGCGACCATGCTCGATCCCAAGATCCGCGACCTCTGCCGGGCGAAGAACTTCGCCACGCTCACCACCCTTTTCGCCGACGGCGCCCCACAGACCAACGTCATGTGGGTCGACTGCGACGACGACCACATCCTGATCAACACCGAGGTGCACCGGGCCAAAGCGCGCAACGTCTCGGCCGATCCGAGGGTGAGCGTCGTGATCTGGGAGGCGGGCAACCCGTATTCCTACGCCGAGGTGCGGGGCCGGGTGGTCGAATCGATCACCGGGGACTCGGCTCGCACCCACATCGACTCGTTGTCCCAGAGGTACACGGGCGTCGACTACGCGAACCCGATCCAGTCCGAGCGGGTGATCCTTCGCATCGCCCCCGATCGTCAGATAGTCCGTTGAGGCACCGGACCCTCGGCGGTCACTGAGCCCCTCGTACTGGTCCGAACGGCCCATTCGGGTGGTTTTGCTCAGGCGTCGGCCTGCAGAGGACGACATGCGGATGTGGCTCAGGAGCAGCAGGAACGCGAAACAGCAGACATCGACGCCGACACCCCGGTGGTGCGAGTCGACACGAGCAAACGCCGGATGCTCGGCTTGGCCGGTGGTGTGGCCTCGCTGGCCAGCGCCTGCGGCCTGATAAAGACGGCGAACGAGCCCGAAGCCGCGATCGAAGAGGTCGACGGGGCCGGCGCCGACGGCGCCGACGTCGAGTCCGGCCAGACCGCCCCGCAGGTCAGCGAGCCCTCTGCGGCGCCGTCCCGATCCAGCGACGTTCCGTCACGAAGTGAAGGATGGAGCGGTTCGGATCTACCCGAAACCGGTACCCCAACGGATTTCGGGCTGCCGTCGGACTGGAGCCCGTTCGGGGGCGGCAAGCCGTCCGACCTCGGTTTCGTCGTCGACCCCGACGCTCCCTCGGCCAGCCCCGTCGTGCCCGTGGGCACGCAGCCGTTGAAGACCCCGGCACCGGCTCCGACCGCGGTCCCCACGCCGGTTCCGACAACTGCGCCGGCCCCGACGCCGACCCCGGCTGCAACCCCGGTACCGACCCCGACGCCCCCGCCAGCCCCGCCGATCGCCTCGGCCACCATCATCGCCAATCGGGCCACCTTCGGGGCAACACCCGGCGCGATCGCCCAGATCGAGCAGATGGGGGCGGCCGCATGGGTCGACGCCCAGCTCGCCCCCGGCGCCATCAACGACGCGCCCGTCGACGCTCTTCTGGCGGGCTATTCGACGCTCACCAACTCGAACGCCGACAACTGGACGGTGCTCCAAGGGGAAGAGATCGACGGACTCGGAGCTCGTCGCATCTTCGGCGAGCTCTCCCATGCCACGTTCCTGCGGTCGTTGTACTCGCAACGGCAGTTGTACGAAGTGATGTGCGACTTCTGGACGAACCACTTCACCGTCTACCTCGCCGACCGGTCCGCCTTCCGCCACCTCACGACCGAAGCCGACCGCATCGTCACCCGAGCGCATGCATTGGGCCGCTTCGACGAGATGCTCCTCGCCAGTGCCAAGAGCCCGGCGATGCTCACCTACCTGCACAACTACCGGTCCAACGCCAACTCCGCCAGCGACGTCAACGAGAACTACGGCCGAGAGCTCCTCGAGCTCCACACGCTCGGCATCATCGACGGCCTCCAGATCTACAGCGAGGCCGACGTGCGCGCCGCCGCCCAGGTGCTCTCGGGCTGGAGCATCGACGAGAGCGGCGACGCCGACACCTTCCTCTTCCGGGAGAACTACCACTTCACCGGCACCGTCTCGCTGCTCGGCGGCGAATGGTCACGTCCGGACCGCTCCGGCGCCTCGGCCGCCCAGAAACTGGCTGACGGCGAGAGCATGATCTCGTTTCTCGCGAACCATTCGCGAACCGCCGAATACCTCAGCTGGAAGTTGTGCCGGCGTCTCCTCGGCGACAACCCTCCCGCGGCGCTCGTGACGCGGCTGGCGAACGTGTACCTGGCCAACGACACCGCCATCGGCCCATGGGTCCGGGAGTTGCTGCTCAGCCCGGAGATGGCCGCCGCCGACGGCACCAAGCTCCGCCGTGGCTTCGAATTGCTCACCGCCTACATGCGCACCCTTGGTGCAGCCGTCGACAACGATCCGATCGGCGAGACGGCCGAGCGACTCCACAGTCTGTCGTACTACGCGGGCACTCTCGAGCAGCTTCGCCAGCAACTCTTCGGCCATGTCTCCCCGGACGGCTACCCCGAGGACGCCGACGACTGGATCAGTGCCGACTCGCTGCTCCGGCGTTGGGAGATCGCCGGGCTGCTCTCCCACAACGCGCTCGACGACGGGATCGTCATCGATCTGAACGCTCTCCTGCCGTCGCCTCTGCCGGCGACCTGGGGTGGCCTGGTCGACGCTCTGATCACCCGCCTCACCTCACGTGCGCCTCAGCCCAGCGCCCAGACTGCACTGTTGAGCCGCGCCGGCCACGCCGCAGCCGACGCCCTCGCCCCCGCCGACCTGACCGATGGTGACCTCGTTGCCGACCTCATTGGATTGACGCTATGCCTTCCGCTCTTCCACTTTCGTTGAGCCGACCGAACCGGCGGCAGTTCATTGCCGCGGCCGGCGCCACCGCCGCGGCCACTGGCTTCACCACCGGCGTACTGCCGGGCGGGACGCGCCTCGCGTTCGGTGAGCCCAACAACACCGCCAGGGGCGACGTGCTGGTCCAGGTGTTCCTCGATGGCGGAGCCGATGGGCTCAGCCTCGTGCCGCCCGTGTTCGACGCAAGCCTCAACGCCGACTACCAGGCGTTGCGCAACGACGGTGTGTTCAACATCGCCATCGACCCCGCCGATGCCATCCAGATCTACGGCTCACCCCTCGGCCTGCATCCCGCAATGTCTCCCCTGATGCAGGCGGTGACCGACGCGAACCTGGCCGTCGTCCATGCGGTGGGTTCCCCTGCGTCGCTCACCGCGACTCGCAGCCATTTCGAGGCGCAAGAGGTCTGGCAGCGTTGCGGTCTCCCCGCGGCGGTCCCCACCGGGTGGATGGGGCGTCATCTCCAGACCTCGGGCGACTCGGGTGGTGCCCTCCCGGGCGTCTCTGCCTCGTCGGCGCTTCACGTGGCCATGCGAGGCAGCACCTCCGCCGTGGCCATCAACTCGATCAACGGGTTCGACGTGTTCGGCTACTCCGACACCAGTGCCGCCGAGAGCTCGCTCCTGACGATGTACAACGCGGCGAGCGGCAACTTCGCGGCGACCGGCACCCGAGCCCTGAACGCAGTGAGCGTGGTGAGCTCCATCGACACGAGCGACCCGGCCCTGCAGCCACAGAACGGTGCGGTGTACCCGAGTGGCGGCTTCGCCAACGATCTTCGCGAGGTCGCCCAGCTCATCCGGGCCAATGTCGGCCTCCAGGCCGTGACCGCCCGCACCGGGGGCTGGGACACCCACGACGATCATGGCCTGGCCACGGCCGGCAACCGGATCTATGACCGGATCTTCGGTCTCGCCGCTGCGCTGGGCGCCTTCTACCAGGACTTGGGTTCCGATATCGGCGAAGTCACGATCGTCGTTCTCTCGGAGTTCGGTCGCACCATCGGCGTCAACGGCAACGGCGGCACCGACCACGGTCGGGGCTCGGTGATGTTCGCCATCGGTGGCGGCATCAACGGGGGCGTCTACGGCGACCTGCCCACCGAGATCGTCGACGGCCCCGAAGGCGACCTGATCGTACTGAACGATTTCCGCCAGGTGCTCTCGGAGATCGTCGTGCAACGTCTGGGCAACGGGGCGAATCTGGGGGCGATCTTCCCGAACTTCACCCCGCTGTTCACGCCCCTGGGGCTCGCCGCTTCGAGCTGATCGCTCGTCGACGAAAATCGGCCCGCTCGGGTGTAAGTCCGGCCGCCGTCATCCGTCTCCATCGACACCAACGATGTCGAGGAGACACACGATGACCACCTTCCCCACCGCCGTTCGAGCCTTCGCCCTCACGGGAGCGATCGTCCTCGCCAGCGCCGCGCCGGCCGCGGCCGGACTCGCGCCCAACCCGGCACCATCGGTCTGCCTCGGTCAGAAGGTGACCATCACGGGTACTCCCGGCAACGACGTCATCGTCGGCACTCCGGGTGACGACGTGATCGTTGCGCTGGCCGGCGACGATCTCGTGATCGGCATGGGCGGCGACGACACGATCTGTGCCGGCTCCGGCGACGACACCGTGTATGGCGACTACCAGGAGTTCTCGGGCCTTCGGGGTGGCAACGACCGCATCGACGGCGGCAACGGCGCCGACGAGCTCCACGGTGGTGCCGGCCACGACCAGATGTCGGGCGGCCGCCACGCCGATGTGATGTTCGGTGGACGGGGGAACGACCGGATGAGCGGCGGCTCGGGAGAAGACGAGATGCTCGGCATGCAGGGCAGCGATTCGGTGAGTGGTGGCTACGGCGACGATGTCATCGACATCCACGCCTACGACGACGGCGGCGCCGACTGGGCCCACGGGGGCGCCGGCGACGACGAGATCTGGTCGGCCGACGGGGTGGGCAACGACGACGTCGACGGCGGCAGCGACCTCGACCAGTGCACCACCGACCCCGGCGACACGGTCAGCGCCTGCGAGTAGTTGCCGGAGTCGTCGGTCTCGCCGACGCCAACCCCGGACGGGTGGCTTACGATCGCCTCCATGACTCGCACCGCCCTGCAACTCGGCGCTCACGTCGGCCAGCAGAACATGACGATGGACGAGATGCGATCGCTGTGGCGCACCCTCGACGCCAACGGCATGGAGTGGATCTCGGCATGGGATCACCTCTACGAGGCCCCACCCGCAAACGGAACAGTTCCCCACTTCGAGGCGGTCGCCACGCTCGCCGCCATGGCCGCCGACACCCACAACGCCCGGCTCGGCTGCCTCGTGTTCTACGTGGGATATCGCAATCCCGGGCTGTTGGCCAAGGCGGCGGTCGCCATCGACCACATCTCGGGCGGTCGCTTCGAGATCGGGCTCGGTGCCGGCTGGCACGAGTGGGAAGCCGAGGCGTTCGGCTACGACTTCCCGTCGCTCGGCACGCGCTTCGACATGCTCGACGACGCCACCGTGCTCATCAAGAGCCTCTTCACCGAGGAACGCACCACCCATCACGGGCCTCACTACCGGGCCGAGAACGCGTCGATGGTGCCCGGACCGGTTCGCGGCCACATCCCGGTGTGGATCGGCGGAATCGGCGAGAAGCGCACGTTGGGGCTGGTGGCTCGCGAAGCCGACGGGTGGAACTCCGCCTATCTCTCGGTCGAGGAGTTCACTCGGCTCCAGGGTGTGCTCGAAGAGCGCTGCGATGAAGTCGGCCGCGACCCGGCCACCATCGAGAAGTCGGTGAACCTCATGTTCAATCTCGGCGTCGACGAGTCCTCGGCGGAACGCGCTGCCGCACAACTGACGGCCGACTGGGGCCCGCTGGCCGATCGCATCCGCGGCGGGGCCCTGCTGGGGACTCCCGATCAGGCCATCGAGTCGATCCTGGCCTACCGCGAGGCGGGTGCCGATCTCGTCAACATCGCCATCCGCATGCCGGTCGAGCCCGAGGTGCTCGACGCCTACCTCACCCACACCGTCCCCGCCGTGCGCGCCGCGGCCCACTGACCCGAGGAGCTCCACCCATGCCCGCCGACGATTTCCAGGTGTTCGATGCGAGATTCGAGCATCTCGTGAAACAGAGCGCCCACGTCGAGCACCTCTGGACCGGCGCCCGCTGGACCGAGGGACCGGCCTGGTTGCCCGCCGGCCGTAGCCTGTTCTTCAGCGACATACCCAACGATCGACTGCTGCGGTTCGACGAGGCGAACGGCCAGGTGAGCGTGTTCTGCGAGGGTCAGCAGCGCTACCGCAACGGCAACACCATCGATCGCGAGGGCCGGTTGGTGTCGTGCGAACACGGTGGTCGCCGGGTGACCCGCATCGAGCACGACGGTTCGGTCACCGTCGTGGCCGACCGGTTCGACGGCAAACGGCTCAACTCGCCCAACGATGTCGTCGTGCGCTCCGACGGGTCGATCTGGTTCACCGACCCGAGCTACGGCATCGATTCGGACTACGAGGGGTTCGCCGCCGAGAGCGAGATCGGCAGCGACAACGTGTATCGCATCGACCCCGCCAGACGGTTCGGTGACGATGGTCACCGACGTACTCGTACGTCCCAACGGCCTGGCGTTCTCACCCGACGAGCGCGTCCTGTACATCGTCGACTCGTCGGGCCCCAAGCTCGGGGGCGAACGGAACATGCGCCGATTCGAGGTGCACGACGACGGCACCCTGGGCGGCGGCGACGTGTTCGCCGAACCCACGGTCGGCACCTTCGACGGCTTCCGCATCGATACCGGTGGCCGCATCTGGACCAGCGACGGCGACGGCGTCAGCTGCATCGCCGACGACGGGACCCTGCTCGGGCGGGTGAACGTGCCCGAGGGCGTGTCGAACGTGACCTTCGGCGGGGCCAAGCTCAACCGGCTGTTCATCACCGCGACCACCTCGATCTACGCGGTGCTCTTGCCGGTGAACGGTGTGCCCTTGGTGTAGACCCGCTGGCGGGCGCTCACCACACCAGCGGTACGAAGGTCTGCTCGGCCATGGGAGGACGGATGTAGGGCCGGTCCTGCATCTCGGGCAGCTCGACCGGTTCGGGCACCTCGTTCGTGTACGGGATCATCGACAAGATGTGCGACATGCAGTTGAGTCGTGCGGTTCGCTTGCGATCGGACGGGACCACGAACCACGGTGCCTGTTTGATGTCGGTGTACTGGAACGTGGTGTCCTTGGCCTCGGAGTAGTCGATGTAGAGGCGATGCTCGGCCAGGTCGATGTCGCTCAGCTTCCACCGCTTCACCGGCTCTTCGTTGCGGGCCGTGAACCGCCGGTGCTGCTCTTCGAAGCTGACGCTGAACCAGTACTTGAGAACGATGATGCCCGAGCGCACGAGCATGCGTTCGAAGTCGGGGCACGAGCGGAGGAACTCGCGGTGTTCGTCCTCGGTACAGAAGCCCATGACCCGTTCGACGTTCGAGCGGTTGTACCACGATCGATCGAACAGGACGATCTCGCCACCCGCCGGGAGGTGCTCGGCGTAGCGCTGGAAGTACCACTGCGTCTGCTCGCGCTCGGTGGGCTTGGGCAGCGCAACGACCCGGACGATACGGGGACTGGCGCGCTCGGTGATGCGCTTGATCACCCCGCCCTTGCCGGCCGAACCGCGGCCCTCGAAGATCACCAGGACCTTCAGACCCTGTTTGGCCACGTAGTGCTGGAGGTTCACGAACTCCTCCTGAAGCCGGGCCAGCTCGGCCTCGTACACCGAGCGTTTGACTCGCCCCGACTTCGTGTAGAGGTCCGGGTTCTTCTTGTGGTTCTTCTTGTGGTTCGACATCGGTGGTTCCTTCGCTTCCGCAGCCCCGATCTGTCGCGAGACTAGGGGTTCGACCCCCATTCGTTCACTTCGAGCGGCGCGTCGTGGTTGGCTTGTCGCATCAGCCTGCCATCCTGGGTCGGGTGGAAGGCCCCGAGACCGTCGTCGAATCGCTGCGAGCCCTTCCGTCGCAGGAGCTGCACCACCTCGCCGCGGCCGTGCGACAGGTGCAGCTCGAACCGGCGTTGGCCGACGACGACCCCGATGCCATCATCGCCCAGGCCTTCGAGGCCGGGTTCGCCCGCGATGGCCTGGGCGTGCTGCCGTGGGTGCACGGCGACCTGTTGGTGTGTCCCGGCGGGATGGTGTCGACGTCGCGTGCGAGCCGGCGCGTCGTCGCCGTCACCGGCGCCCGCTGATGACGTGGTCGCGACGCAGCCGGCTCGTGGTCGCCGGCTTGGTGGTGGGCTCGGCGGCTATCGCCGCCGCCACCTGGCGATGGACCACGGCCCCGTCGGCGGTCTCGCTCGACGATGTACCCCCGAGCGATGCGATCGTGGTTTTCGCCGGCGGAACGGGTGAGCGGCTCGAGGTGGTGCAAGAGCTGCTCGATTCCGGTGTCGCCCCGAACGTGGTGATACCCAACGGGCTGTCGTCCGGCTCGCTCGACGCGAACGCCATGTGCCTCGACGAGGCTCGCGCCAACGTGTACTGCCCGGCGTTGTCCGACGGAGACACCCGATCCGAGGCCCGACTCATCGGTCGGCTCGCCACCGAGCATCGCTGGCAACGGCTGGTGATGGTCACCTCGGATTACCACGTCGAGCGGGCCCGGCTGCGCCTCGGCCGGTGCTTCGACGGTGTCGTGGTCGCGGTGGCTGCCGACTCCGACCTCGGTACCGGTGACCGGGCGGCCAAGATGGTCCACGAACTGTTCGGCCATCTCGAGGCCCGGGTGGTGCAGCGCGGCTGCTGAGCACCTCATCCCCATCACGCGCGACCATGCGCTGCAGACCAGTGGACAAATCCGACGAGATCGACAAGAAAGGGTCCCGTGCAACCCGAGACCGAAACTCCCGTGACCTTTCACAAGATCCTCGACCACGACGAGTTGCCCGACGGACGGGTGACCACCGTGAACGTGGGCCGGCACTCACTGGCGGTCACGCACCACCAGGGCCGCTACGGCTGCCTCGACAACAAATGCCCTCATCAGGGCGGGCCATTGGGCGAGGGCTCGATCGAGAAGGGGCTGCTGCGCTGCCCCTGGCACGGCTACGACTACGACCCTCTCACCGGTTCACCTCCTCCGCCGTTCGACGACGCGCCCGCGTGCTTCGCGGTGGAGGTCCGCGACGACGGCATCTATGCCGCGCTTCCCGGCGATGCGCCGGCACCGCGCACGGTGAGCGACGTGCTGGTCGAGACCATGGTGAACTGGGGAGTCGAGTCCGTTTTCGGCATGGTTGGTCACTCGAATCTCGGGTTCGCCGATGCGCTGCGAAAGGCCGAGGCACGGGGTGATCTGCGCTATTTCGGAATTCGCCACGAGGGGGCCGCAGCGTTCGCCGCCACCGCGTACGGCAAGCTCACCGGCGAGCTGGCCGCCTGCTTCGCCATCGCCGGTCCCGGCTCGACGAATCTGCTCACCGGCCTGTACGACGCCAAGGCCGACCGGGCGCCTGTCCTGGCCGTCTCGGGTCAGGTGCCATCGAAGGTGATGGGACGCGGCGCGTTCCAAGACCTCGATCTGACCGCCGCTTTCGCCGACGTCGCCCGCTACGGCCAGACCGTGCAGGCCGGGTCGGACCACGCCGAGCTCATGGCGCTCGCGTGCAAGACGGCCCTGGTCGAACGCGATGTGGCGCACCTGGTGTTGCCCGACGAGGTGCAGATAGCGCCGAGTGACGCTGCCGCCGGTGCGCCCGCCGGTCGGATCGGATCGAGAGCGATCACTCCGCCCGCCGATGTGCTCGATGCGGCCGTTGCGCGGATCGCCGCCGCCGAGCGGCCGTTGGTGATCGTCGGAGCCGGCGCCCGCCACGACATGCCCGCCATAGTGGCGTTGGCCGAAGCAGTCGGGGCACCGGTGGCCACGACATTCAAGGCCAAGGGTCAGATCAGCGACACCCATCCGTTGGGCTGCGGTGTGCTCGGTCGCAGCGGCACACCCATCGCCAGTTGGTTCATGAACGAGAGCGACCTGATCGTCGTGTTCGGCGCGTCGTTCTCCAACCACACCGGCATCAGCGACTACAAGCCCATCGTGCAGGTCGACTTCGACCCGATGGCGCTCGGCCGTTTCCATCCCGTGGAGATCCCCGTGCTCGGCCACGTCGGCGTGACCGCCGAGGCGCTTCGCGGTCGGTTGGCCGCGACGCGACATCGAGTGCACCGATCGTCGAGCCGAGGTGGCCGAACGGTGGGCCATCTGGCGCGCCGAGAAACAGTCGCGGGCGACCGACGACAAGGGCCACGGCCTGAATGCGGCGGCCCTGTTCGACTCGATGAGCCGCACGGTCGACGCCGACGCCGTCGTGTGCGTCGATGTCGGCAACAACACGTACTCCTTCGGCCGCTACTTCGAGGTGCAGCAGCAGGCGGTGTTGATGTCGGGCTACCTCGGCTCGATCGGCTTCGGATTCCCCGCCGCGATGGGCGCGTGGGCCGCGGTGGGTGACCATCGCCAGATCGTGAGCGTCAGTGGCGACGGTGGCTTCGGCCAGTACGCCATGGATTTCACCACCGCGGTCAAGTACGACATGAACATCACCCATGTGCTCCTGAACAACCGCGAGCTCGGCAAGATCTCCAAGGAGCAGCGAGCCGCCGACTTCGACGTCTGGCAGACCTCGCTGGTGAATCCCGACTTCGCCGCCTTCGCCGAGCTCTGTGGCGGCAAGGGCATCCGTGTGAGTGATCTCGCCGAGCTCGATCACGCGCTGGCCGATGCGCTCGCCCATCCGGGCCCCGCCCTGGTCGATGTCGTCTCCGACGTTTCCCTGCTCTGATCCGAGAGGTTCTCCATGACCATCACCCCGGCTCCCGACGGCTTCGCCGCCACCCGCGACTCGCTGCATCGGTTGGCCCGCTACGTGATCACGCCCCGGCGACAGCAGGTCGACGGGCGAGAGCGGTTGATTCAACTACCGGGCGGCTTCGGAACACCCGTGCTGTCGACCGACCTCCAGATGCGGGTCGACGGCGTCGACCTCGTCGTAGCCCAGAGCGGGTCGGTCGTAGCCGAACCGATCACCACCCTGCGCCGCGCGGGCGAGCTGGTGAACGTCGAACCGAGCGACCACACCGAGAAGCCCGACATCCCGCCGATGGGCGACATCGACGAGGTCTTGACCATCGACGCTGAGGCGGCCGCCTACCTGGCCCGCTGGTTCGCGTTCTCGTCGGCGGTCCTGGCCGCCCTGCTCGAGGACGAAGCCAGCACCGATGCCACCGACATCGTGATCTGGTCTCATCACTTCGACCCGTCGATCGAACTGTTGGCCGACAAGCAGAGGGCCAGCTACGGCGGTTCGCCCGGCGACGGCACCATTCCCGAACCGTACGTCTACGTGGCCCCGTGGTCGCCCGACGACGTGGCCCCCGATCCGTACTGGAATGCCGACGGCTATGTGGGTTCCGCGCTGCGAGCCGGCAAGCTCAGCAGCAGCGATCACCCCCTGGGTGCCGCCATCGGCTTCCTCCGGCGGGGACGCGATCTGCTCGCCACCATCGACTGACCTCGCTCAGGTCGTGGTGCCGTCGACGATCATCAACGTCTTGAGATCGCTGTGGAACTCCAGGGCGTGGTGGCCACCCTCGCGCCCGATGCCCGAGATCCCGCAGCCGCCGAAGGGTGCGGTGAGGTCGCGCACGAGGAAGCCGTTCACCCACACCAGTCCGGCCCGCAGCGACCGGCCCACCCGTTCGGCGCGTTCGCGCGAGCCGGTGTAGACGATGGCCGACAGCCCGTAGGCGGTCGAGTTGGCCAGTGCCACGGCCTCGACCTCCGACGCGAACGTCTGGATGGTGAGCACCGGCCCGAACACCTCGTTCTGCACGACCTCGCTGTCGTTGCTCTTCGGCTCGATGAGCGTCGGCTCGTAGTGGAGGCTGCCGACGACGGGATGTCCGCCACGCACGATCGTGTCGCCGTTGGCCCTCGCTCGCTCCACGAAGGCATGGACGCGATCGCGATGGTCCGGGTGGGCCATCGGTGCGATGTCGGTTCCGGCGTCGCGGCTGTCGCCCAACACCAGCGAATCGACGTGATGGTGGAACCGCTCGAGGAAACGGTCCCGTATCGACTCTTGGACCAGTAGGCGAGTGCCGGCGAGGCAGACCTGGCCCGAGTCGTCGAACTGCCATGCCGCCTTCTCGGCGGCGGCTTCGAGGTCGGCGTCGGCGAACACCAGGAGGGGACCTTTGCCGCCGAGCTCGGCGGTGAAGGGGACCAGATTCTCGGCGGCCGCACGACCGATGTGGCGGCCGGTGGCCGGTGACCCCGTGAAGGTGATGCGGCGAACCCGCGGATCGGCCACGAGGGCCGCGCCGACCTCCGATCCGACTCCCTGCACCAGGTTGTAGGTGCCGGTCGGAAAGCCGGCGTCGAGGGTGAGCTCGGCGAGGATCGCCGCCGACAACGGTGACCACTCGGCCGGTTTGTGGATCACGCTGTTTCCTGCGGCCAATGCCGGAGCCAGCTTCCAGGTGGCGAGCATGAACGGGGCGTTCCACGGGGTGATGACGACGGCGGTGCCCCCCGGCATGCGCTGTACCCAGTTGTGCATGGCCTTCGCATCCCATTCGCGCTCGGCGTGGGCCATGGCCAGGTCGGCATAGAGCCGGAAGTTGAGTGCCCCCCGGGCGACGAGCCGCTGCTTCATCGACTCGAGCAGGAAGCCCATGTCGAGGCACTCGACGGTCGCGATCTCCTCGACGTTCGCTTCGATGAGGTCGGCGAGGCAGTGCAACGTCTCGGCCCGCTGCGCGGGCGTGTGTTGCGACCACGAGTCGAAGCCCGTGCCGGCCGCACCAACGGCTGCCGCGGCGGTTTGCGCGTCGCCTCGGGCGACCGCTGCGAGCGGTCCGGCCTGCCAGTCGAGGGGAGATCGCGACTCGAAGGTGGTCGGTGAGGAGACCCACCGACCGCCGATCAGATGGTCGACGGGAACCGATACACCGCCGACATCGGCCCGGCGCTCACTCATCGTCGACCGTGCTCTCGTAGTGCTTCGCACCGGGCCCCTGCGGGGCGCGGACGCCGCGGAACTCCCAGTCGCCACCCTTGGCCGTCGACTGGACCTCCTCGGAGCTGCTGGGTTGCGCGCCGACGTCGGCCCGCACGGCGGTGGGGCCGGTGACGATGGTGTTGGTGAGGGCACCGAGACCCTCGACCTCGACGGTCACGACGTCGCCGGGAACCACGGTGCGGGAGTTGGCGGGCGTGCCCGACAGCAGGAGGTCACCGGGCACGAGGGTGATGCTGCGAGCGATGTCGGCCACCAGGTAGTGCATGTCCCACTCCATCTCGTCGGTGTTGCCGTCCTGGCGGACCTCGCCGTTCACGAGGGTGCGAATCTGTTTGCCGCGGAAATCCCAATCGGTCACCAGGCCCGGTCCGACCGGGCACAAGGTGTCGCTGCCCTTCACCCGCAGCATCGAGCCGGCGTCGGTGTCGCGGAAGTCGTGCAGTCCGTAATCGTTCGACGATGCGTAGCCGGCGATGTAGTCGCCGGCGTCGGCGGGGGAGATGTTGCGGCAGGTGCGCCCGATGACGATGGCGATCTCGCCCTCGTAGTTCAGCCACTGGCAGCCCTCGGGTCGTACCACGTGGGCGCCGTGTCCCGACAGCGCGGACACGGGCTTGTGGAAGTACGTCGGGGCCGGTGGCAGCTTGGTCATGAACTCCTCGACCCGGCTGCTGTAGTTGAGGTGCACGCAGATGATCTTGGTCGGCTCGCTCGGTGCGAGGTGCACGGCGTCATCGAGGCCGACCGACCGACCGTCACCGGCCACGAGCTCGTCGCCGTGGCGTTTCGTGAGGGTGGGGTAGCCGTCGAGAAGGATGCGGCGGTACTCGGTCATTGAAACTCCCGGACTTTTGTTCGGTACCAAACGAACATAACCTACTCAGTCAGCCATGACCGATGAATCCACGCCCGTCGACCGCCTGCTCGACGCCGAACGCGACATCCAGGCCCGCCTCGGGAGCCAGCCGCTCGACTTCGCATCGATGCAGGCCATCGCCAACATCTATCGGGCCGCGGCTGCGGTCCGCCGCCGAGCCGAACGCGAGGTGCTGAGCGATGCCGAGCTCAGTTGGGGCGGATTCACGATCCTGTGGGTGCTGTGGGTGTGGGGCGAGATGGAGACGGCGGCCCTCGCGGCCGAGTGCGACCTGGCCAAGGGCACGCTCACCGGCATGCTGACCACCCTCGAGAAGCAGGTGCTCGTCGAGCGCAAACGGGTGGCGGCCGACCGTCGTCGGGTCACGGCCGCGCTGACGCCGAGGGGCTTGGCCCTGATCGAAGAGCTCTTCCCTCGTTTCAACGACTTCGAGGGCAAGATGAGCGTGGGGCTCTCCGACGACGAGAAGGCGGTGCTGGCCCACTTCCTGCGCATCATCACCACCAATGCGGTCAGCGACTGATCGGCGCCGTCGCCATCAGACCGTGGCCGTTCCGAGGTAGGCGGCCCGCACCTTGGGGTCGGCCTGGATCTCCGCCGGCGTCCCCGTGGAGAGAATCAAGCCCTGGTCGAGGCAGTAGATGCGGTCGCAGATGCCGGTGATGAAGCCGAGATCGTGGTCGATCACGATCACGCCCGCGCCGACGGCAGCCGCTACGGCACGGACCTGGTCGATCATGGCGAGCGATTCGGCATCGGACATACCGCTCGTGGGCTCGTCGAGCAGCAAGAAGCGGGGATGGGCGGCTGCGGCACGGGCCAGTTCGAGCCGCCGGGCGTTGCCGTAGTCGAGCTCGCGCGCCCGCCGGTCGCGAAGCGGCCACAGGCCGACGAGCCCGAGTAGCTCGTCGACCGACGCCCCCGCCCGCTCCCGACGGTCGTGGGCTCCGGCCAACGCGGCAATCTCGACGTTCTCGCGCACGGTGAGCGCGGGGAACAACCGGAGATTCTGGAACGTGCGCACCACCCCGCGACGCGCAATCCCCGCCGAATCGGTGCGGGTGATGCGATGGCCGTCGATGGTGACCGACCCGCTGGTCGAGCGGACCAGGCCGGTGACGACATTGAGCAACGTCGTCTTGCCGGCTCCGTTGGGGCCGATGAGTCCCACCACCTCGTGGGTATCGGCGAGGAGCGAGGCCGAGTCGAGGGCACGGAACCCCCCGAACTGCACGGTGAGGTCCTCGGCGACGAGTCGGCTGTCGACCGCCGGGATCGAGGGCGGCTCGGGCGGGGTGGTCTCGTGACGGCGCCGCCAGCGGCCGAACCACCAGTCGTCGAGCTCCCAGTCGTCGAGCACACCCGAGGACCGGAAGATCATGAACCCCAGCATCGAGCCCCCGAGGAAGATGTCGGTCAGACCGGGGCGGAAGATGAACTCCGCAGTGTTGACGTCGGGTCCGGCGAGCCATCGGGTCAACTCGGTGCCAGCGGTGATGGCGACCACCCCGACCAGGGCCCCGGTGACGCTGTTGCGGCCGCCCACGATCAACATGGTGAGCGTGAGCAACGTGAAGTCGAAGAAGAAGAACTTCGGAGTGATCGAGCCGAGTGAGTACACCCGCAGGATCGAGCCGACCGCCACGATCACCACCGAGACGAGCAGGGCCATCATCTGTTGCCGGGTCGGTCGTACGCCCATGGCCCGCGCCGCGAGGTTGTCCTCGCGGGCCGCCTTGGCCAGACGACCGCTGTGGGAAGCCGCGAACAGACGCGCCGTGACCAGCGACGCCGCCAGTGCGAGGTAGATCGGGGTGCGGCTCCCGAGCGTGTCGCCGATGGCAAACGACAGTCCGGCCCGGTCACCGCCGGTCAGGCGGTCCCAGTTCACCGCCACCTCGTGCACGACGAACAACAACGCAAGGGTGATGACGGTGGCGGCCACGGCGCCCGATTGCGCGCCGGACCGTGCCAGTCCGAGACCGACGATCACTGCGACCACGACGACCACGATCACGGCGATGACTCCGGCCGACAACGGCGACCAGTCGGCGTCGGTGAGACCGAAGGGGGCATCGCGGACGGTGACTGCCTTGCGCTCGGGGGAGATGGCCAGGATGGCGAAGGCATATCCGGCGATCGCGCCGAAGCCGACGTGGCCGAACGACAGCACGCCGGTGTTGCCGACGTACACCTGGATGCCGACGACGATGATGGCATTGATGAACATCTGGGTGACGAGCTCGTCCCGTGAGTTGGCACCGAAGTCGGCATAGAGCAGCGCCCCGCCGACGAGCACGACGAACAGCACCAGACCACCGGCGGCCGGGACGATGAACCGACGCATGCGGTCGAGAGTCACGGCCGGCTCAGACCCGCTCGGCGTGGCCGACGCTGATCAGGCCACCGGGGCGGAACACGAAGAGCAGCGCGATGAGCAGGAAGACGATGCCATTGGTGAGGCCGACCCAGCCGTCGGGGAGCCGAGCGATCAGGAACACCTCGGTCAGCCCCAGCACGAAGCCACCGAGCACGGCCCCCTGCAGGCTGCCCAGCCCTCCGATCAGTGCGGCCAGCACACCCTTCAACATCGGCGTGAGGCCGGCGGTCGGCGAGGCTCGACCGGTGCGCATGAGCACGAAGACCGCAGCGATTCCGGCCAGGAGCCCGGCCAGCATGAACGCGCCGCGGATCACCCGGTCGCTGCGAATTCCCATGAGCCGGGCCGCGTCGAAATCCTCGGCCGCGGCTCGCAGTGACACCCCGAACATCGTGCGTTGCAGCAACACGACCGTGCCGACGAGGGTGACTGCAGTGACGCCGATCGTGATCATGTCGAACACCTCGAAGCGGACGCCGCCGAGCTCGAACGTGTCGGCGATCCAGTCGGGCCGATTGAACTGACGTACGTTGGCCGACACGTACATCACGAAGACGGCCTGCACCACGAAGTGCACCCCGAAGCTGGTGAGCAGCATCGTGAAATCGGGTGCGCCCCGCACCCACCGGAAGGCCACGAACTCGATGACGATCGACGTGACGACCGCCGTGGCGATGATGGCCGGTATGTAGGCCCACCAGCTGAGGTCGACGGTGAACAGCCAGTAGGTGGCGTAGGCGCTGACCGTGATCAGCTCGCCGTGGGCGAAGTTCACCAGGTGCATGACGCCGAAGATCACCGCGATTCCGAGCGCGATCAGGGCGTACTCGCTGCCCCGCCCGAGACCATCCACGAGCTGCTGGACGAACTCGGTCATGGGGGACTCCCGCCGTGGTTCCCGGTGCTGATGTACGACTCGAACAGGTCGGGGTTCGCCTGCATCTCCGCCGCGGACCCGGTGACGGCGATCTCGCCGCTCCGCATGACGTAGGCCCGGTCGGCCACGTCGAGCATCCGGGTCGCGTTCTGTTCGACGACGAGCAACGTCGTGCCCTCGGCTCGAAGCCGCTCGATCAGCGCGAACACCACGTCGACGAGGGCCGGTGCGAGACCGAGCGACGGTTCGTCCATCAACAACACCGACGGCCGGCTCATGAGTGCCCGGGCGATGGCGAGCTGCTGGGCCTCCCCTCCGGACAGGAAGCCGGCTGTCGTGGTCCACTTCGATTCGAGCACGGGGAACAGTTCGACCATCTCGTCGAGACGCGAGCTCCGGTCGGCCGCGGTGGCGGTGACCCCGCCGACCCGCAGGTTCTCGACCACGGAGAGATCGGTGAAGATGCGGCGGTGCTCGGGGACGAGGGCGAGGCCGGCACGGAGCATCCGGTCGGGAGGCCAGCCGGTGACGTCGGTGCCGTCGAGGCGCACCCGGCCCTCGGCGGGCGTGAGCAAGCCGGCCACCGAGGCGAGGGTGGTGGTCTTGCCGGCGCCGTTGGGGCCGATGAGCCCGACGACCTCACCGGCCTCGACGCCGATCGTGGCCTGCCGCACCGCCGAGATCGATCCGTACCGAACCGTGAGCGAATCGATCTCGAGCAGTGCCATGGGAGGGAAGGAAGGTGCCGCTACCCGATGGTTCCTGCCAGGGTGGCGGCGCCGTCGACGACCTGATGGACATAGACCGGCTTGGTGGGTGTGCCGGTGCCGTTGTAGGTGAGCACGCCGGTTGCCCCCTGGACACCGGTGGCGTCGGCGATCGCGGCGCCGATGACGGCGGGATCGGTGCTGCCCGTGCGCAGGAACGCATCGATGATCACGGCGATGCCGTCGACGGCCAGCCCACCGAAGGACGGATTCTCGAGCGGCCCGCCCGTGGCCGCGGTGAAGGTTGCGTCGAGTTGCGCGACCCGGGTGTCGGGACCGGGTGCGGCGTGGGTGGTGTGGTAGACGCCGTCGACACCGTCGGTGAAGTAGCCGCCGGTGGCCTCGAACGCGTCGGTGACGAGATAGTTCGTCTCGAGCCCGGCGCCCTCCATCTGGCCCTTGAGGGCGGCGGTCTGGAACGACAGCATGGCGCTGTAGATCACGTCGGGGACATCGCCGTTGGCGATCTCGTTCACCTGCGTGCTGAAGTCGACGTCGTCGATCGGGACGAAGTTGTAGTCGCTGATGACGGTTCCGCCACCGGCCTCGAACACCTCGGTGAAGATCTCGGGGTTGTACCCGAAGTACGGACCGGGCGCCGAGAACGTCACGGCGGTCATCCAGCCCTGGTCGAGGGAGAACTGGGCGGCGGCGGTGGCCTGCTGGGTGTCGTCGAAGGCCACGAGGTAGGACTGCGCAGCCGGATCGGACAGGGCCGGCTCGGTCGAAGCGGTGAACAACACGGGAACCTGGCCCGCGGTCTCCTGCAGCAGCGGGAAGCCGAAGTCGGGGAACGGGGGACCGAGGATGGCGTGGACGCCGGCCTGGATGAGATCCTGGCTGGCGCGAGCAGTGGTCTCGGGATCGCCCGAGATGTCCTGGATGATCAGCGAGACAGGTGTGCCGTCGACGCCACCCGAGCAGTTGATCTGCTTGACGAAGTGCTCGGCGGCCGCGCTGGCCGGACCGTCGGCGAATCCGCCGAGATCGGAGAAGTCGGCGGCATAGCCGATGATGAGGCCGTCACCGGTGACCGGATCGGCACAGTCGGGGTCGGCCGCGAGGGCCGCGTCGATGTCCCACGTTCCGGCCGCTGCCGGTTCTTCGGCGGCGGGTTCCTCGGCTGCCGGTTCTTCGGCGGCGGGTTCCTCGGCGGCGGGTTCTTCGGCGGCGGGTTCCTCGGCAGCGGGAGCTGCGTCGTCGCCGTCGTCGCTGCCGCACGAAGCAGCAAACAACGCAAAACAGGCGAACAGAGCAATCAGAAGCTTCTTCGCGGACAAGATGACCCCCTCGGTCGTCGAACCCGTTCACCCTACGCTCGAAATTCGTTTGGGAGCAAACGAACTCGCCGCGTGCGCGGGGTGGCCGCCCGACCACTGGAAATCGTTCGGTACCGAATGATACGTTGGCTCGCCATGGCCAAGGTCCACGGTTTCATGTATCCCCGCACCGCTACGGGAGCCGCAGGCATCGTCCCGTCTCCGCCGTGGCACTACTCGGGTGAGATGCTCACGGTCGAGTTCCGCACCGACCCCGCGCGGGTGGCCGAGCTGCTTCCCGACCCCCTCACCCCTGCCCTCGACGATCCGGGCGCCGTCGCGCTCATCTGGGCCGAGTGGCAGAGCTGCTCCGATTCCCTCGACGAGCTGCTCGATCCCGCCCGCAGCCAGTACAAGGAGGTGTTCGTGGTGGTCCGGTGCCAGTACGAGGGAGCGACCTACAGCCGGGCCGCCTTCATCTGGGTCGACAAGGACTTCGCCATGGCGCGGGGCCATCTCCAGGGCTATCCCAAGAAGATGAGCGAGATCTGGATGACCCGACCCGTCACCATCGGCAAGGCCGGACCTCGGCTGGAGACCGGCGGACGCTTCGGCGCGAGCGTGTCGACCTTCGGGCGTCGTGTCGCCGATGCCAGCTTCACCATCACCGGCACCGCCGAGACCGCGGGCTTCGTGAACGGCCATCCGATGATCCACAGCCGCCAGATGCCCGCCATCGAGTGCGATGGCACCGACAGTCTCGACGAGCTGGTCACCATGAGTGGCTACGACGTCGAGCTCGGTCCCGTCTACTCGGGCGACGCCTCCCTCACCCTCCACGAGTCTCCGACCGAGGAGCTCACCCGCCTGCAGCCCATCGAGATCATCGGCGGCTACTACCGCCAGGTCGGCATGAGCTGGCGGGGCGGAACGACCCTGCACGCCGCGCCCAACCCCAAGGCCCGGCCGTGACCACGTGGGTCGAGCCCTACCTCGACGACCTCGGTCCCGACGATGCCGACATCACCAGTCACGACACCTACGTCGGCGGCGTACCCCACGCCACCTTCGCCCGCCTGCGATCCGAGGACCCGGTCAGTTGGTGGGAGGAGGTCGACGGTTCGGGATTCTGGGCCGTGACCCGGTATGGCGACGCGCTCGAGGTGAGCCGCGACGTGGCCACCTTCACCTCGGCCAAGGGCATTCGCCTCGAGGAGATGGACGATGAGCAGCTCGAGGCGCGGCGCACGATGATGGAGCTCGACCCGCCCGAGCACACACGGCTGCGGCGCCTCGTCAATCGGGGCTTCACCCGGCGGACGGTCGAGACCTTCGAGGAGTCGATCCGCCAGCTGGCCGGCATGGTGATCGATCGTGCCCTCGAGCAGGCCGCGCCGAACGGCGGCGTGTTCGACTTCGTGCACGACATCGCCGAGGAGCTGCCCATGCGCATGCTCGGCCGACTGCTCGGCACCAGCGACGACGACGGGCGTCAGCTCGTGGCCTGGGGTGACGCGCTTCTGGGGAACACCGATCCCGACTTCACCACGCACCCGGTCGACCTGACCGACACCGAGGACTATCGGATGGTCCCGTTCCGCAGTCCTGCGGCACTGGAGATCTTCCGCTACGCCGAGCGTCAGGCCGCCGACCGGCGAGCTCACCCGCGCGACGACATCATCACCCAGTTGCTGGCACCGACGACCGACGGCGAGCCGCTCACCGACCTCGAGTTCGACAACTTCTTCACCCTGCTGGTGGCGGCGGGAAACGACACCACCCGGTACACGATGACCCACGGCATGCACACCCTCATGGGCCATCCGCAGCTCTGGCGGGCTTGGCAGTCCGACCCGGCCCTCACGCCCACCGCCGTCGAGGAGATCCTGCGGGCCAGCTCGGTGACCATGCACTTCCGGCGCACCGCCACCCGCGACACGACTCTCGGTGGGCGTCACATCAAGGCCGGCGACAAGGTCGTGATGTGGTTCAACTCGGCCAACCACGACGAGTCGGGGTTCCCCGATCCTTTTCGGTTCGATCTGGCCGAGAGAAGAACGACCACATGACCTTCGGTCGCAACGGGCCCCATCTGTGCCTGGGCGCGTGGCTGGCCCGCATGGAGGTGCGGCTCGTGTTCGAGGAGCTGATGAAGCGCGTCGACCGACTGGAGCCCGCCGGGCCGGTACGCCGTCTGCGGTCGAACTTCATCGCCGGCATCAAGACCCTGCCCGTGAAGGTGCCGTGATGGGTGCCGTGGTCGGGGCCGCCCTCGTCTCGCACGTGCCCCCGATCGTCATGCCCGAGGCCGATCGCCGCGACCTCAACAACGGCGACGACACCACGCTCGTACAGGGCCTGCACGATCTGCGGGCGACGAAGCTCGATCACGTCGACGCCGATCTGATCGTCGTGCTCGACTGGTCACTGGGCGACGACGGTCGAGTTCGTCGTGGCGAGTCATGAGCGACGCACGGGTTTCTACACCTCCGAGGAGCTGCCGCGCGGCATGTCCCAGATGCCCTACGACATCGTGGGTGATCCCCGACTGGCGCGCGCCGCCGAGGCGCTCGCCGCGGACCGCGACGACATGTGGATCACCGCCATCGCCGACCCGTACCTGCCGATCCACTATCCGACCACCAACCTGTTGCCGTTCCTTCAACGAGGCGACGAGCGATGGGTGTCGGTCAGCATCTGCCAGACGGCCGAGCTCGACGACTTCCTGCTCTTCGGCGCACTCCTCGGTGATGCCATCCGTTCGCTCGACCGCCGAGCCGTGCTGCTGGCGAGTGCAGGAATGAGTCACCGCTTCTGGCCGCTGCGCCAGTTCCGCGACCACGAGGCCGCCGATCCGACACGGCATCTGCGCACCCCCGAGGCCCACGCAGCCGACCTGCAGGTGCTCGACTGGATGTACGCCGGTGATCACCGGGCGATCATCGACTTCCAGCCCGAGTACCGACAGTTCAAGCCCGAGGCCAACTTCGGCCACTACCTGATCATGGCGGGCGCCTGTGGTGGGCGGAGTTGGACGGCGCAGGGAACGCGCTTCGGCGACTACGAGAGCGTGTCGGGCACCGGCCAGGCCCACGTCTGGTTCGACATCTGATGGCGGACCCCTCGGGAGCCGCCCGCCGGGCGCTGTCGATCGCCCACGATGCGGCGTCGACGTCGTGCCTGGTGGGGGCGCGACTACGGGAGCAGGGGTTCGAGGTGGTCGAGCACATCGTGGTGCCCGACCCCACCCAACCCCACGGAGCGGTGCCCTTTCCCGATCATCGAGACTTCGACCTGATCGTGCCCATGGGCTCGGTGTGGTCGGTGTACGACGACTTCACCATTCCCTGGGTGGCCGACGAGCTCGAGCTGATCGCCTCGGCGCACGAGGCGGGGACGCAGGTCCTTGGCGTTTGCTTCGGCGGCCAAGCACTGGCCGCAGCATTGGGCGGGAAGGTCGAGCCGTCGCCGGTGACCGAGATCGGCTGGTACGAGCTCGACGGCGACGCCAACCCCATCGGTCGAGGGCCCTGGATGCAGTGGCATCACGATCGCTTCGAGCCCCCTCCCGGCGCCGAGGTACTGGCCACCACCGAGGTGGCCCCGCAGCTGTTCCGCGTGGGCCGCAGCGTGGGCACACAGTTCCACCCCGAGGTGAATACCGCTCACATCGACACCTGGCTCGAGTCGGCCACCGACGAGTACCTCGCCGAATGGGGCATCGATCGCGCCATCGTCAAGGCCGAGATGCGGGCCCACGAAGCCCGCAACGCCGCACAATGCGTGCGCTTCGTCGACTGGGCGCTGTCGCTGCGGTGAGTTGCGGTGGTGGGATGTATCAGATCGTCCCGTCGTGACTCTCGTATTCATCGGGGCAGATGGCCGCGGTAGGGTCGTGATGTCGACCAGAGAGCAGGCACGCCATGAGAGTTGCGGCGTTCAATGTCGAGAATCTCTTCAATCGGGCCAAGGCGTTCAACGAGCCCGATCCGGCCGACACACAGGAGATTCTCGCTGCGACAGCCGAGCTGAACTCCCTGATCGAGCTGCCCGACTACACCGGGCACACCGACCGCATGCTCGACCTGCTCGGTCAGTTGGGGCTCATGCACTCCGACCGCGGCGAGTTCGTCATCCTGCGCCGAGTTCGTGGCAAGTTCGTCCGCCGGCCCCGGACCGGCGGAGTCGAGATCGTGGCGGCCGGACGCGACGACTGGATCGGTTGGGTGGAGGTCAAGCGGGCACCGGTCAACGAAGTCGCGGTCGACAACACGGGCCGGGTGATCCGTGACGTGAACGCCGACATCCTCGCGGTGGTCGAGGCCGACAACCGAGTGGCGCTGAAGATGTTCTCCGACCATGTGCTCCGTCGAGTCGACGGTCAGCCCTACCAGAACGTGATGTTGATCGACGGCAACGACGACCGTGGTATCGACGTCGGACTGATGACTCGGGAGGGCTTCGACATCGGTGATCTCCGATCACACGTGCACGACCTCGACGACGCCGGCAACCCCATCTACAGCCGCGACTGCCCCGAACTGGCGGTGACCACGCCCGGCGGCGAACGCATCTGGATCCTGCCGAACCATTTCAAGTCGAAGTTCGGCGGCGACAACGCCCGGAGCAGGGCCCGCCGTGAGGCGCAGGCTCGGCGCACGGCAGAGATCTATCGGGCGCTGCGCGACGCCGGGGAGGAGCTGGTGATCGTGCTCGGCGACTTCAACGACGTTCCCGACAGTGCGCCGCTCCAACCGCTGCTGTCCATCGCCGAACTGCGTGACGTGTCGCAACACCCGGCCTTCGACACCGGCCAGTTTCCCGGCACCGGAACCTTCGGGCTCGGCAACGACAACCAGAAGCTCGACTATCTGCTGCTGTCGCCGGCGGCCTTCGATCGGGTGACCAATGCGGGCCTGTTCCGGAAGGGAGCCTGGCCCGGCAGTCGCCCGAAACGGTGGGAGGTCTACCCCGAGCTCCAACGGAAGGTGCAGGTGGCCTCTGACCATCACGTGATCTGGGCCGACATCGACTGAGGGCCGGCACCTCACCCTCACCGAGCGGGAAAGGGGTTCGATCGCCAGAACGGCTCCGCCTGTTCGGCGAGGAGCCGCATCACCTCGGCGGCGACTGCCTCGTAGTGCGCAGGCGGATGCACGACAACGGACTCGGGCTCCCAGTTCGGGAGGCCGAAGGCGAACCAGTGGTCGCCACGCAACGGGAACTCCCTACTACCGAGACGGGGGCGGGGCATGGGCACGTCCCACGCTCTCAACTTCGCCGGAGGGATGTGCTCTCCCCAGTAGGTCGTGTACCCGGCGGGTGGGCAGGCGGCGACCTCCACCACGAAGCTGCCACCCGACGAGAAGAACTGGAACGAGATCAGGTCGATGCGTTCGTCGCTGCGTCGGCGCAGATGGGGGAGCGACCCGGTGAAACCCACAGGACGCAGGTGCTCGTCGATCGCCCGGCGCAGCGCCGTCTCCATCGCCTTGCGTGGGGTGGCCATGTGACGAGTATTGCCGGTCGGTTCGACCTGCCGGCCGAGGTTCCGAGCTCACCACCCGCGCGCCGCTCCGAAACGCGGAACAGCCCACCTCACCGGACTGCTGCCCGGTGAGGCGCCGTTCGTTCGGTGCTCGGCCTACCGCTTCAGCGCACGACCGGTTGGCTCGTGAGGATCTCGGGGCTCACGTGGGGGTCGATGGTGGTCAGCGAGGGTGCGACCAACACGACCGGTTGGCTCGTGAGGATCTCGGGGCTCACGTGGGGGTCGATGGTGGTCAGCGAGGGTGCGACCAACACGACCGGTTGGCTCGTGAGGATCTCGGGGCTCACGTGGGGGTCGATGGTGGTCAGCGAGGGTGCGACCAACACGACCGGTTGGCTCGTGAGGATCTCGGGGCTCACGTGGGGGTCGATGGTGGTCAGCGAGGGTGCGACCAACACGACCGGTTGGCTCGTGAGGATCTCGGGGCTCACGTGGGGGTCGATGGTGGTCAGCGAGGGTGCGACCAACACGACCGGTTGGGTCGTGAGGATCTCGGGGCTCACGTGGGGGTCGATGTCGCTCAGCGACGGCGTATCGGTGCCTCCATCATTGGTGGCCACGATCACCGCCATCACGGCGGCGAATCCGGCGACCAGGAACACCGCTGCCATCCAGGACAGCCACCGGGTCACCCGCCGCGGTTGTTGCCGTGGGGGCGTCGACGGCCGATCCTTCTCGACGAACGGTTGTCGTTCGGGAGAAAGCACCTGAGTCGTTTCTCGTTCTTTGAGGAGTGTCATGACGCCTCCTTTCGTGGCTCGCATCTCTCTTCGACCTCATTGTGCGCCCACCGACCTGCGTGCCTCGTGACAGCGGCATGCAACATCTGCCGCATCTCCATGCAATCTGCCTTCACCCGACATGCAGGAGGTGCCGAAGGCCTCTGTGCGGGATTCGTCGACAAAGGCACGATGGACGTAGAAGCCATCCACCCTCGTCGGGAGCGTCATGGGCACTCTTCGGATCGGCGTTCTCGGACCCCTCGATGTTCATGTCGACGGGCGCCCCGTGGAGCTCGGTGGTCCGAGGGCGCGCACGGTGTTCGCGGCCCTTGTGGTTGCCCTCAACCATGCCGTGTCCATCGAGAGCCTGGTGGCATCCGTCTGGGGAGAGGATCCGCCCGAACACGCCGTCGACACCCTCCAGTCGATCGTGTCCCGCCTCAGAGGGAAGATCGGTCACGACGTGATCGAGCTGATGGACCACTCGTACCGCCTCGTGGTCGATCCCGGTTGTGTCGACGCAATCAGGTTCGAACGGTTGCTCGAGGATGCGTCGATGTGCGTGGCCGACGACCCGTCGAGCGCCGCAAGCATGATGATCGAGGCGTTGGCGCTCTGGCGCGGCGTGCCCTTCGGCGATCTCCGCGACGTGGTGTTCCTCGAGCCCGAAGTGAGGCGTCTCGAGGAGCTGCGGATGAGTGCCATCGAGGTCCGTCTGGAAGCCGCCGTGGCGTGCGGGAAGCTCGCCTCGGCCATTGCGACTCTGGAGGCGGAGACCCTCGAGAATCCGTACCGCGAGCGGCTCTGGTACCTACTGGTGCTGGCCTTGGCCCGTGACGGGCGCCGAGTCGAGGCGCTCCGGGCGTGCCAGCAGAACCGCGCGGTGCTCGGCGAGGTCGGGCTCGAGCCGAGTGCCGATCTCACCGAGCTCGAGGCGATGGTCGTACAGGAGTCGCCGATGGTTCGCTCGCACCTCGCTCGGTCGAAAAGACCCGACTCGTCAGGACCGACTCCGAAGATCGCCGACTGAGTACCCGGACCGGCGATCAACCCTCTTTTCGCACACGACGCAGGTACTCGTCGCCGAGCTCGCGCGATTCGGGGTCCTGCAGGGCCGCCACGAGGGTGCTCGCGTCGGACCACGATGCCGAAGCAGGCGCCATGGCCTCGAGCGCCGCATTGACACCGGACTTCGTGGCGGAAAGGGCAAGGGCCGACTTCTGAGCGAGATCGGCGGCGAGTTGCTCGGCCTCGGCCATCACCGACTCGGCCTCCACCACCCGGTTCAGGAACCCCAGCGCCCTGGCCTCGGCGGCGCTGAAGGGTCGACAGGTCATCACGAGCTCGCGGGTGATCGCGGGGCCCAGCTCACGAACCAGGCGGGGAATGCCGCCCCACGCCAACGGGATGCCCAGATCGACCTCGGGTATGGAGAAGTAGGTGTCGGTCGCCGCGATGCGGAGGTCACAGACCGCAGCCAGCACGAGCCCCCCACCCACGCAGGGTCCCCAGACGGCGGCGATCGTGACCGCACGCATCTGTTCGAAAGCGCGGGCCATGAGCCAACCGGTCTGGGCCGAGTCGTGCGGGCTGAGCCCGTCGTTGGACGCGTCTTCGCCGAAACTCGAGATGTCGGCTCCCGCCGAGAACGCCCGGCCGGCACCGGAGACGATCACGACCCGAACGTCGGACTGTGTGTCGAACCAACGAGCGGCTTCGGCCAACTCGCGCAGCGTGTGCGTCGACAACGGATTGAGCTTGTTTGGTCGGTTGAGCGTCAACCGCCCGATCCGGTCGTCGACCTCGACCAGCAGCGTGTCGAATGCGGGGGTCATGAGTCCTCGGGCTGCCAGCCGGGTCGGTTCCAGAGGTGGCCCCACTTGGAGCGCCAGCCCTTGGCCCGCCGAACGTCGTGGGCGATGGCGGCGAACTCGCCGTAGCCGATCCTCAGCGGGATTGAACGTCTCGATGTTCTTGGTGAGCCCGTACTTCACCCGGCGCACCTCGGGCTCGAAGGTGCCGAACAGCTTGTCCCAGGTGATGAGAATGCCGCCGTAGTTCTTGTCGAGGTACTGCGGGTTGGCACCGTGGTGCACCCGATGGTGCGACGGCGTGTTGAGCACCTCTTCGGCGGTGGGGGACAGTCGATCGATGACCTCGGTGTGGATCCAGTACTGGTAGAGCAGGTTGAGCTGGCCGGCCTTGGCGATCTGGGCGGGTGCGAAGCCGAGCAGTGGCATCGGGAAGTAGACCCACGACAACAAGAACCCCGACCACGGCTGACGCAACGCCGTCGACAGGTTGTAGTGCTCACTCGAGTGGTGGGTGACGTGATTGGCCCAGAAGAGCCGCTTCTCGTGTTGCCAGCGGTGATTCCAGTAGTACAGGAAGTCCCACGTCACCATTGCGGCGAGGAAGCTGCCCCGTCGGCCGGTGATCGTGAACCGGCGGCGCCCGAACAACCGGGTGGCCACCTTGCCGAGCGCGTTCGGCGATCGCCAGGTTCACCGCGATGTTGCCGGCGAGCATGGTGAGGCTGGCGATGGTGTCCCGTCGCTCGTACCCCACCGGAATCAGCTCGTCGGCGGGCAGCGACGGATCGGTGAGCTCCTCGACCGTCCAGTCGTCGAGGTCGCCCATCTCACGGAGCACGGGTCGGTTGCGCAGCACCCGCGCCTCCGCCAGCATCGTCGCCGCGAACATGGGCACCGACACCATGTCGACCTTGTCGATCGGAAGCGAACGCTTCACCGAAAACCTCCTCCTCGGATCACGGTGACCCTAATGGCGCACCGGCGCGCCGACCGGGTCACGGCTTGCCCGACCGCCCGCGTCGTGTCGGCTCCCGCAGTGTCATGGTCGCCTCAAGAGGCGAGCGATGCGTCGACGAACTGGCGGATGCCTTCGATGGGCATGGCGCCGACCTGGCGGCCGACTTCGGCGCCGGCGGAGAACAGCAGCATCGTCGGAATGCCCTGCACCCCGAATCGAGCCGAGACGGCAGGAGCCTCATCGACGTTCACCTTGGCGATCCGCAGGGAGCCGGCCCGTTCCACGGCGAGCTGTTCGAGCGCAGGAGCGACCATGCGGCAGGGTCCGCACCACGGTGCCCACAGATCCACGAGCACAGGGAGCGTGGACTGCTCGATGGCCGCGGCGAAGTCGCTGGCTCCGATGTCGACCAGCCACGGGAGGTCGGCCTGGCACTCGGCACAGCGCGGCCGGCCCCGCGACACGACGGGCATCCGGTTCCGCGTTTCGCAGCTCGGGCAGGTAGTCACACCGTCGGCCATGGTTGGATTCTCGACGGATTGTCGGACCACTCCAAGGGCAGAACGTCCCATCGTGGCGTCGAGTCCGACGGCGGCCGCGTGCTCACTCGAGGTTGCGAGGTACGACGAAGCCGATCAGCTCGGCGCTGCCCCAGTTGAGCTCGTCCCACGGCAGGGGAACGAAGAACGTGGCCACGGCTCCGGTGGGGAACTTGGTCTCGAGGCGGGCCTGCAGACCCGGATCCCCCGCGCCCACCAGTCCGGAGCACAGGTCCCCGATCCCCGGATTGTGACCGATCAGCATCACCGAGCCCACCGACTCGGGCACGAGGCAGAGCCGACCGAGAAGGTGGTCGTCGCTGGCGCCGTACAACCCATCCTCGACGACCACGCTCGTCTCGGCCGGAAAGGCCGCGGCCACTCCCTTCCAGGTCTCGACCGCTCGTGTGGCAGTCGAACACAACACCAGGTCGGGGACGATCTCGAGGTCGACGAAGTGATCACGCAGAGCTGCGGTGGCACGAAGGCCCCGCGGGGCGAGGGGTCGATCGTGATCGGCCAGACAGGGGTGGTCCCAGCTCGACTTGGCATGCCGCAGCACCATCAACAGGTGATGGTCGGCCCCGAGCGCACCGGTGGTCATGAGGTCAGTGTGCACCCTGGGGCCCGGGGCGTGAAGGCGCTTCGCGAAACGGCCATGACGGCGCCGTCGCCGCAGGCCACACTCTTCACATGAATCTGCGCTCCGATCGCCTCGGGTTGCGGCCGCCGACTCCCGACGACGCCCCGGTGGTCGCGGCAGCTGTGCAAGCCTCCCGGGCCCAACTGTTGCCCTTCATGCCGTGGGCCAACGATGCCTACAGCGAGGTCGATGCCCTGCGTTGGATCAACGGCGAAGTCGGTGACGCGCACCGCTTCATGATGATCGACGCCAACGGCACCTTCGTCGGTGGCTGCGGACTCAACCTCGTCAACGAGGTCAACAACACTGCGAATCTGGGCTACTGGGTGCATTCGGCCCACACCGGCCGTGGCCATGCCACCGCCGCCACGCGTCTGCTCGCCCGCTACGGGCTGGTCGAGGTCGGCTACCAGCGACTCGAGGTGTTCATGTCGACCGAGAACCACGCCAGCCGTCGGGTGGCGGAGAAGGCCGGTGCCCTCTTCGAGGGCATTGCCCGCTCGCGACTTCTGGTCCACGGCAAGGCCCATGACGCGCATGTGTTCAGCTTCGTCACCGGTGATCCGGTCACCGTCGACCCCGGCTGATTTCGTCTCTGGTCCCCGGCAGCACCGACGTGAGCCACAATGGCCCTCGCATGGTGACTGCCCCCGATCGTCCGCCCACCCCACCACTGGCCGAGGGTCCGCTGCCCGGTGTCCTGGCCATCGCATTGGTGACGGGTACCTCGGCCGCCGTGTTGGTCCTGGAGATCCTGGCCGGGCGGCTCCTCGCTCCGTACGTCGGCGTGAGTCTCGAGACCTTCACCGGCATCATCGGAACGATCCTGGCCGGCATCGCCATCGGGGCGTGGACGGGTGGCCATCTCGCCGATCTGTTCGACCCGCGACGGGTGGTGCCGCTGTTGCTCATGGCCGGTGGGATTCTCGCCATTGCCATCATCCCCGTCGTGCGCCTGCTCGGCCCCGAGCTCGGTTCGGGGGGAGGGGCGAGCATCATCGCGTTGGCCGCCTTCGGCTTCCTGCCCTCGGCCACGGTGCTCAGTGCCGTGCCCCCTGCCGTGGTGAAGCTCCAACTGCGCGATCTGTCGACCACGGGGGTCACCGTGGGACGGTTGTCGGCCTACAGCACCGCCGGGGCGATCGTGGGCACGTTCCTCACCGGTTTCGTGCTGGTCGCGTGGGCCGCGGTCACCACCCTCGTCGTCACGGTGGGCCTCTTGCTCATCGCCTCCGGTGTGGCGCTCTGGACGGCGGCCGCCCTGCACTCGACCGGCGGGCTCTTCAGTCTCACCGGTCTGGTGGCAGTACTGGTCACCGGTGTCGTCGTCGTCGAGAGTCCCTGCCAGACCCAGACGGCCTACTACTGCGTGTCGATCGAGGTCGATGTCGGCAATCCATCGGGTCGGGTGCTGCGCCTCGACGACTTGCGTCACAGCTATGTCGACCTCGATGATCCCACCCGGCTCGAGTTCTGGTACATCCGCCGGCTGGTCGATGCCATCGAGATCCTCGGACCCGCCGGTCCGATCGACGTCGTCGAGCTGGGCGGGGGCGGATTCACCATTCCCCGATACCTCCAGCGAACGCGGCCGGGCAGCAACCAGATCGTGATGGAGATCGACGAGGACCTGGTCGACATCGTGGTCACCGACCTCGAGTTCGACCGGGCCGCCGAAACCGAGATCGTGGTGGGTGACGGTCGGCTGAAGATGGCCGACCGACCCTCCGCCAGCGCCGACGTCGTGATCGGGGACGCATTCGGAAGTCGAGCCGTGCCGTTTCATCTCGCCACCCGCGAGTTCCTCACCGACATCGATCGTGTGCTGCGACCGGGCGGCGTCTACGCCGCGAACATCATCGACTCACCTGCACTGGACTTCCTGCGGGCCGAGGCGGCGACGATCGCCGAGGTGTTCCCTCACGTCGTGGTGATCCTCGGACCGGGAGCGGCGGTGGGGTTCGGTGGCAACTCGGTGATCGTCGCGTCGGATCAGCCGATCGACCAGGCCGCCCTGGCCGGAGCGATCGAAGGTTCCGGCGACACCGGGCGCATCATCGAAGACCTTGCCGACTTCCTCGACGGCGCCCGTGTGCTCACTGACGACTATGCCCCGGTCGACCAGCTGATCTCGGGTGGTCGCTGACGCTTCCACCGCCGAAATCGGTTTGCTGGGCCCCACTTGTGGGCCGCAGCAAACCGATTTCGGCGGTGGGGGGCCCTCATCGTTCGTCGACGACCCGCTGCATCTTGCCGGCGGACCGTTCGACCTCGCCGGGCTCGACCACCTCGACGGCGACCGTGACGCCGATGTTGCTCTTCACGTGGGCCGCGAGGTCGATTCCGGCCGCGGCCGCCTGGTCGACCGACGCATCGCTCCGACGCTCGACTCTGACCGTGAGCGAGTCCATGGCCCCCTCCTTGCGCAAGATGCACTGGAAGTGCGCCGACAGCTCCGGCGTGCGCAGAGTGAGCTCTTCGATCTGAGTGGGGAACAGGTTCACCCCGCGGAGGATGATCATGTCGTCGGTGCGACCCGTGATCTTCTCGATACGCCGCATCGGTCGGGCGGTGCCGGGCAACAGGCGGGTGAGGTCGCGGGTGCGATACCGCACGACCGGCATCGCCTCCTTGGTGAGGGTGGTGAACACGAGCTCGCCGTACTCACCGTCGGGCAGCACCGCCCCTGACTCGGGGTCGATGATCTCGGGATAGAAGTGGTCTTCCCAGACGTGCAGGCCGTCCTTGGTCTCGACGCATTCGTTGGCCACACCCGGGCCCATGACCTCGGAGAGTCCGTAGATGTCGACCGCGTGCATGTCGAGGCGTCGTTCCATCTCGGCCCGCATGTCGTTGGTCCACGGCTCGGCGCCGAAGATACCCACCTGCAGCGAGGTCTCGGCTGGATCGAGATCGTGACGTTCCATCTCGTCGATCAGCGCCAACATGTAGCTGGGCGTGACCATGATCACCTCGGGCCGGAAGTCGTTGATGAGGCGAACCTGGCGCTCGGTCATTCCTCCCGACACAGGGATCACGGTGCAACCGAGCCGCTCGGCGCCGTAGTGCGCGCCGAGGCCGCCGGTGAACAGGCCATAGCCGTAGGCGATGTGCACCTTGTGCCCGGGCCGTCCCCCGGATGCCCGAATGGAGCGAGCACACATGTCGGCCCAGATGTCGATGTCGTTCCGGGTGTAGCCGACGACGGTGGGTTGTCCGGTGGTACCCGACGATGCGTGGATGCGGGCGACCTCGGCCTGAGGCACCGCGAACATGCCGAAGGGATAGTGCGTGCGCAACTCCTCCTTGGTGGTGAAGGGGAAGCGAGCGAGATCGTCGAGGCTCTGGCAGTCGTCGGGGTGGACCCCCGCCGCCTCGAAGGCCTCCCGGTAGTGCGCGACGTTGTCGTAGGCGTGACGCAGCGACCATTGGAGGCGGGGGAGCTGCGCCGATCGAATCTCGTCGATCGACGCCCGCTCGATCGGATCGAGCGACTCGGGCGATGGCGTGAGGTCGATCATCTCCTCAGTCTCGCGGCGACGCAATCGCAGTGCACATCCTCAGCCGACGGCTCTCGGCGAACGTTCGATGCGTCCGCTGCGATCGACCGGCATCCAGAACAGCAGGAGCGAACCCACGCCGCCCGACACGGCGGAGAACAGGATCGCCCACCGATACGTGTCGGTCTGGTCGATGAGCCATCCGGCGAACGGTGGACCGAGCAGACCACCCAGACCCGCGCCCGTGTAGAACACGCCCAGCATCTTCCCGAGCCCCACCACGCCCAACAGATCACTCAACACGATCGGGCTCAGGGCCACGAATCCGCCGTAGCCGACACCCAGGACCGCGACGAACACCACCAGGGCCGCGAAGGACGAACCGGCCATCAGCCACACGAGGAAGCTGAGCGAATGGCTCACGAAGCACAGCCGGTACAAGCGAAACGAGCCGAACCGTCGCACCAGCGAACCGAACCCCACCCGGGCGAGCACGCTCGATCCGCCCAAGACGCCCACGAGTACCGACGCCTGGACGGCTCCGACCCCCCGGTCCTTCGCGTACTGCCCGACGAAGACGAAGGGCACGAACAGTCCGAGCGCGAGACACAACGCGGAGGTGATGAGGCGCCGGAACACCGGCGACCCGAAGGCATCGAGATAGGGCCGGTTGGCGGCCTGGGCGTGCACGGGTGGGCGATCCATCAGCGGGACACAGGCCAGGAGCACCGCCGCGCCGCCGATCCCGAAGATGCGGTAGGTGTCGCGCCAGCCGTAGGCGTCGATGAGTGATGCGGCGAGCGGTGACAGTACGAGCGTGCCCACCCCGATACCGGCGACGGCCAGACCGACTGCGACCGCTCGTGACTTGTCGAACCATGCCCCGACCACCGCCACCATGGGCACGTAGCCGCACGCCGCGGCGACTCCGACACCCGCGCCGTAGGTGAGATAGCCGGCCGTGAGCGATTGCACCTCGGCGGTCGCGAGCAGTCCGACGAGCAGACTCGCGGCGCCCAGGACGAGCACCGGCCGCGGCCCGAAGCGATCGACCATGCGACCGGTGCCGATGCCCAACCAGAAGAAGCTGAACGTGGTGATGCCGAAGATCACCGCAGTGGCGCCGCGGGCCGCGTCGAACTCATCGGCCATCGACTCGAAGAATGCACCGAAGCTGTAGGCCGTCCCCAAAGTGACACCCGATGACAGGAACGCCCCCACGACCGTGAGCCACGCCCGGCGCGAGTCGAGACCCCTTTCGTCGGCCGCAGCTCGGTTCACTTCGTCAACCTAGAGCCACGCGCGGTGGTCAGCGAACCCACACCTGGCGGGGGCCACGGAACTCGAAGCCGTGCAACTCCACCTCGTGGTGGGGATCGAGCCGGAGATCGGGTCGGGAGCGGAAGAGGCGCTCGACGCCCACCCGGACCTCCTGGCGCCCGAGCCACTCTCCGAGGCATCGGTGCGCCCCGAGCGCGAACGCTGCATGGGTTCCCTCGCGGCGGTCGAGATCGATGACCTCGGGCTCGGTCCAGTGGCCCTCGTCGAGGTTGACCGACCGCAGCACTCCGGCAACGAGGGCACCAGCCGGAATGGTGACGCCGCCGACGTCGACCTCCGCCGTGGTCTGGCGGGTGATGGTTCCCACCGGGCTGTGGACCCGGAAGACCTCTTCGACGAGTCGCCGCATCCGGGTCGGCTCGGCGTCGACCGCGGCCCGAAGATCGGGTCGGGTCAGCAGCACCCACGCCACCAGCCCGATGCCGTCCCGCGGTTCGTTGATGCCTCCGGAGATCATCAGTCGCACGTTGTTGACCACCTCCTCGGCGGAGGCCCCGGCGCGTACGAACGCGGCTATGGCGTCGTCACCGTCGGCTTCGGCCAGGCGGGCGTCGAGCGCGGCGCCCAACTCCCGTTTGGCTCGTTCTCCCTGGGCCATCAGCTCGGGGTCGTTGGCGAAGTTGGCGATGTCGGCGCACAGTCCTTCGCACCACTGCCAGACCCGTGCCGCGCCGTGGTGGTCGAGGCCGAGCACCCACGCCAGCGCCAGGGCGGAGAGGGGCTGCGCATACTCGGTCACGAGATCGAAGGACCCCGGTGCGATGTCGTCGAGGATCGCGTCGGCCATCGAGGTGAGCTGATCGCGGACGAAGGTGCCCGATCGGCCGCCGGGCTGGAACTCGGCAATGAACAGCTCCCGCACGCGAGTGTGCTCGGGAGGGTCGCAGGTCAACATGTTGGGACCGAGGGCGCGGGCGAGAAACGACGGCTCGGTGGCGGCGGTGAACAGCTGCGGGTTCGCCTCCATGTGCTCCACGTCGTCCCACCTGGTCACCAGCCACATCTCCAACGCCGGCACCCAGCACACCGGTTCTTCGGCGCGCAGCCTCGCCAGCAGGGGTTCGGGTTCCGATTCGAGGGCGTCGAGGGTGATCTCGATCCCGAGGCTCATGGTCGCCGCGCCATCATCGGGCTCAGTGGTACGGCAGGTACTCGTCGAGCTCCCATTGGGTGATCTCCTCGGAGCCGTCGGGGCCGACATCGGCGATGTAGCGCTCCCACTCGGCTTCCTTGATGGCGATGAAGTTGGCGACGAGGTCGTCGCTCAGCGCGGCCGTGAACACTGGATCGGCGGCCAGATGATCCAGCGCCTCGGCCAGCGACGAGGCGCTCGCGACATCGGTGCCGCCGTCCTCGAACCCGTCGCCCACGAGCGGGTCGGGGCACTCCAGCTGGTGCTCCACCCCCAGCCGAGCGGCCTGGAGCACGGCGGCGATCGCCGTGTGCACGTTGGCGGCTCCGTCGGCCACGCGGCTCTCGAGACGGGTGGCCCGGCCGCGGCCGTCGGGCACCCGAGTGGCCACCATGCGGTGGTCGAAACCCCAGTTGGCCCAGTAGCCGGCCAGCTCGCCGGGTTGGAGCCGGCGGTAGGCGTTCACCGTGGGAGCGGTGATGGCGGTGAGTGCCTGGTGGTGTTCGACGAGGCCGGCGATGCAGTGGCGAGCCAGGGTCGAGATCCCGTCGGCGTCGGCCTCGTCGACGAAGGCGCTCCTTCCGTCGGCGTCGACCAGGCTGAAGTTCACGTGGAGCCCGCTGCCGGAGATACCGGGGAAGGGTTTGCCGAGGAACGTGAAGTCGAGACCGTGGGCGAGGGCCGTCTCGCGGGCGAGCACGCGAAACAGGAACGCGTCGTCGGCGGCGCGCATGGCGTCGGTGTACTCGAGGGTCAGCTCGAACTGGCCCGAGTCGAACTCGGCGTTCAGGGACTCGATCGGGATTCCCGAATGATCGGCCGCCCAGTAGATCTCGTCGATGAGCCCGACCGGGTCGGCCGAGCGGCCCGTGCCGTACACGAATGACCGCGGCGTGTCCCAGCGGTCCCAGCGACCGTGCTCGTCACGCTCGAGCACGTACCCCTCGAGCTCGAGCCCGACCTGGACCCGGTAGCCGAGCGCCTGCCAGTCGTCGATGGCTCGGCGCAACACGTGGCGGGGGGCATAGGTGTAGGGCTCGCCCTCGAACAACAGATCGCAGACGACGACGCCGGTGCGTTCGTCTTCCCAGCTCGGGCGAACCTCAGCCCGGTCGAAGTGCGTGCGGACATCTCGCAGCCCTTCGAGGAGATACGCGCCAGGTGCGGGGATGAGGCTGCGGTCATAGCCGAGGGCGAAGGTGCTGGCGCAGTGGCCGGTGCCGTTGTCGGCCAGCCGGTTGGGCAGGTACTTGCCCCGTGCCAGACCGAGGTGATCGGGCCACAACACCCGCATCCGCTGGTACTCGCTCATCGTTGGCCCTCCGCACGGTATTCGTTCGGTAGCGAAAGGTATCAGCCGGTCCCTGGCCGGTCGACCAGTCGACCCGTATCGACCACCACGGTGCGGTCGAGGGCGACGGTGCAGTTGCGCATGGGGAGATCGACATGGCCGCGACAGAATCGTCCGGCGACCTCGTTGGCCCCCGTCGAGTACAGGAAGTTCCCCGCGAACGCTCGCAGCTCGGTTCCGTTGTGGTCGGCCTTGTCCCACATGGCCATGGCCTCCCAACGTGCGTGCGGATTGAGGCCCCAGCCCACGTGGCTCACCGCGAGTGCCTCCGGTTCGTCGAACGCGTGGAGATACGAGGCGAAGAGCGCGGCATCGTGGCCGTTGCCGTCGATGTCGACGATGTGGTCGTCGGCGATCGTCAGGGTGATCGGCGTCCGGACGTACTCCTTGAAGGTCAGGTTGACGTCGCCGGGAGCCAGCACCAGCGTGCCGTCGACACTGCCGGCAGCAGGGAACGCGACGACGAGCCCGCCGGGCCAGTGGGCGATGGTGCCCGGCTCGGTGGTGAAACCGTAGGAGCCGGCCACGAAGGCACCGGCGAGCGACACGCGCAGGTCGGTGCCCGCCGTCGAGGTGACGGTCATGGCCTGCGCAGCGGAAAGGCTCTCGACGGCCCCATCGACCGCGTGCACGAGGGAGTCGTCGAGGGGCCAGCGCTCGGTGTTCTCCGGGTGCTCGTTGGAGATCATGAGCACACGGGTCCCGGAATCCAGGATGGATCCGAGCTCGGGGGCATGGAGCAGACCCTCGACGGTGCAATCGGCGACGAAGGTCGATGCGCCGAGTGCGGCAAGGGCGGCGGGGTTCCCGGCCAGCGCCTGCGACGCGCCGGTCGAGCGGATCGGGAGGGGTCCGGGGTTGGCCGGGGTGGTCACGACGACATCGAGGACCGATGCACCGAGGTGTTCGAGTGCGAGACGGGCCGTGTCGACGATCACCGGCCGACTCGTGGTCTCCGACAAGACCACGGCCACGTCACCCGATGCCACGTTGCAGGCGCGGAACTGCTCGGCGTAGCGCTCGACCCAGCGCCAGTGCGTCGTCATGCCGGCGCCTCCTGTTCGGTGTCGGGGTACAAGCCGGCCCGGCCGAGCCGCTCGAGGCACACCTCGACGCTCCACGGCAACATCGTTGCCCCGCACCTGGCGTCCCGGTAGTAGCGCTCGAGAGGGTTCGGGCGCAGCATCGATCGGCCGCCGCACACCCGAATGGCCAGCGACGCCACCGCCGGTGCGCCGTCCATGGTCGTGACCATCGAGCTCCATGCCCGCCGCACCGCAGCCGGCGTCGGGTCGACTCGGCATTCGCCCAGCACCCGGTACAGCAGCGCTTGGGCTCGCTCGTAGACGAGGTTCATCTCGGCCCAGCCTGCCTGCTTCACCGGATTGTCGCGTCGGGCCGACACGCCGTGCTCGCCCCGCAGGTAGGCGGCGGTGTGGTCGATGACTGCCCGCATCAGGCCGACGTAGGCAAACGACAGCGTCATGTAGAAGTACGGCCAACGGGCCGCGGTCTGGTCGAACAGGCCAGGGGGGATCCATTCGTTCTGGGCCGGGACGAAAACATCGCGCAGGACGAGGGTGCGAGAGTCGGTGCCCCGCATGCCGAGGGGATCCCATTCCCCCTCGATACACACCCCCTCGGCGTCGGCGGGGACGCCGAGTAGCCGCACCCGAGGGTCGCCCTCGACCATCGCCACCACGTTGTGGACGTCGGCGGCGCCGCTGAGCGACGCGAAGATCTTGCGGCCGGTCACGAGGTAGCCGCCGTCGACGGGGACCGCACGCGTCCCGATGCCGGCTGTCGCGCCGACGGCGACGCCCTCGGAGAACGGCTGGCTGTGAATGGCGTTGCCCTCGACGATTCCCCTGAACAGCGTGGTCCGATTGGTCTCGAGGTCGGTCACAGGAGACCTTCCTGCGCGCGTATCGCGGCTACGCCTGCGTTCGAACCGGGCGCCGACGTGCGCCGCTGGCTGTTCGGCGTCTCTCATCACGCCTTCTTCCGCATCCAGGAGCGCGAGCAACGCGTGGTGCTGTCCAGCGATGGCGGCGACGCCGAACTGGAAACGATGGGCGCCGTGATGGGCCACGTGGCGGCGCAACGCACGGGACTCGATGCCTTTGTGTGCCGCATCGACGTCGGTCCGGCTATTCGCGAGGCCATCGAGCAGCTCGCCGCGCCGTATCGAGCCGCCGTCACGCTGGTCGATGTGGAGGGACTGTCGTACGAAGAAGCGGCGCAGGTGGCCGACGGCGATGCCGAGGACCGGATGCAGGCCGGGCTCACCCTCCTCCAGATGTGGCGGAGCGCCGACAACGCCTCGGCCGTCGTCTGCCTCTTCGAGGTCAACGACCGCAAGCACGCCGAGGCGTGGGTGGCCAAGGAGACCGGCTTCGGCGCGGCGCTCGACGCCGAATTCCTGAAGACCGCCTGACGTGACCCCCGCCGCCCCCATAGCCAACCCCGCCCCGGGCTTGACCCGGGGCCTCCCCGCCCGCCGAGGTCCCGGGTCAAGCCCGGGACGGGGTCGCCTGAGATGCGCAAACGGCTCCTCCCCATCCTTGCTCTCGCCGCGGCCCTCCCCGTCGCTGCCATCGGCTATACCAAGGGAATGGCCCGCATCGGCTCGGGCACCCCGCCGGCCATGGCGACGACCCACGACCAGGCCGACGCCATCCGCGTCGTGAAGTCCGAGCGCCGGCTCGACCTGTTGCGCGACGGCGAGGTGATCCGCAGCTACCGCATCACCCTCGGCGCCGCGCCTCAGGGCCACAAGGCGCAGCAGGGCGACGAACGGACGCCCGAGGGCGCCTACGTCATCGACTGGCGCAACCCCAACTCCATCGCGCATCTAAGCCTGCATATCTCGTACCCGAACGCCGACGATATCGCCCTCGCCGAGGCTCAGGGCGTCCCGCCTGGCGGCGACATCATGATCCACGGCATTGCCAATGGCTGGGGCTTTCTCGGGTTCCTCCACCGGATGTGGGACTGGACCAACGGGTGCATCGCCGTCACCAATGCCGAGATGCGCGAGATCTGGTCCCTCGTCCCCAACGGCACCATCATTGTGATCGAAGGCTGCAGCGGATGACCGCCGAGCTTACCGCGCTCGCCCTCGCCGGCCTGTTGCAGGTCGTCCAGTACGTGCTGATGGCGGTCCCCGCCAATCTGGAACTGGGGCCGGGCAAGACCTCCAGCCGCGCGACCCCGACCGGCTGGGCGGCGATCTGGTCGACCAGCTCTCGACCCGCACGGCGCGGCTCTACCGCGCGCTGAACAATCATTTCGAGGGGCTGATCCTGTTCACCCTCGCCGTCGTGGTCGTGACCCTCTCGGGTCGTCCACCGCTTCACCGCCGCCTGCGCCTGGACCTATCTGGGCGCACGGATGCCTACGTTCCGGCCTACGCCTTCGGCTGGCGCCCTGGCGGTCGCTGATCTGGCTGTCGGCTTCATCGCCACCATGCTGATGATTCTGGCGGCGCTTATCTGATACCCGCCGACTTTGTAATGTTTTAAAGAACACGTCATGAAAAGCACGAAGTTTTAAACAAAACATACAAGAACTGCGCAAGGAGCGCCCCATGGCAAGCTATGACGTGATCATCATCGGCGCCGGCCCCGGCGGCTATGTCTGCGCCATCCGCTGCGCCCAGCTCGGCCTGAAGACCGCCTGTGTCGAGGGGCGCGAGACGCTGGGCGGCACCTGCCTGAACGTCGGCTGCATCCCGTCGAAGGCGCTGCTGCACGCCACCCACATGCTGCACGAGGCCGAGCAGAACTTCGCCAAGATGGGCCTGAAGGGCTGCGCCCCGGTCGACTGGAAGCAGATGCTGGCCTACAAGCAGGACGACCATCGACAGAACACCAAGGGCATCGAGTTCCTGTTCAAGAAGAACAAGATCGACTGGCTGAAGGGCTGGGGCTCGATCCCCGAAGCCGGGCAAGGTCAAGGTGGGCGACGAGGTACACGAGGCGAAGAACATCGTCATCGCCACCGGCTCGGACGCCTCCTCGCTTGCCGGGCGTCGAGGTCGACGAGAAGATCGTCGTCACCTCCACCGGCGCGCTGACGCTGGCCAAGATCCCGAAGACGATGGTGGTGATCGGCGCGGGCGTGATCGGGCTTGAAATGGGCTCGGTCTACGCCCGCCTCGGCGCCGAGGTGACGGTGATCGAATACCTCGACGCCATCACGCCGGGCATGGACGCCGAGGTGCAGAAGACCTTCCAGCGCATCCTGAAAAAGCAGGGCCTGACCTTCGTCATGGGCGCCGCCGTGCAGAAGGTCGAGAAGACCAAGGGCAGGCGCCAAGGTCACCTACAAGCTGAAGCAAGGACGACAGCGAGGAGACGCTCGAGGCCGACATCGTGCTCGTCGCCACCGGGCGCAAACCCTACACCGACGGCCTCGGCCTCGACGCGCTCGGCGTCGAGCTGACCGAAGCGCGGCCAGATCGAAGACCGACGCGCACTGGGCGACCAACGTCAACGGCATCTACGCCATCGGCGACGTGCATCGACGGGCCCGATGCTGGCCCACAAGGCCGAGGACGAGGGCATGGCCGTGGCCGAGATCCTCGCAGGCCAGGCACGGCCACGTGAACTACGGCGTCATCCCCGGCGTGATCTACACCCACCCCGAAGTCGCCACGGTCGGCAAGACCGAGGAACAGCTGAAGGAAGAGGGCCGCGCCTACAAGGCCGGCAAGTTCACGTTCATGGGCAACGGCCGCGCCAAGGCCGAACTTCGCCGGCGACGGCTTCGTGAAGATCCTCGCCGACAAGGAGACCGACCGCATCCTCGGGCGCGCATATCATCGGCCCGATGGCGGGCGATCTGATCCACGAGATCTGCGTCGGCATGGAGTTCGGCGCCGCCGCCGAGGACATCGCGCGCACCTGCCACGCCCATCCGACCTACTCCGAAGCGGTGCGCGAGGCGGCGCTCGCCTGCGGCGACGGCCCGATCCACGCCTGACGCGCAAATCCGCCGAACGGACTTGACGCGCGGCATCTGGCGGGATGTGGTCAGGTAAGTACTGCGCCGTCAGCGCAGGATCAGA
>CAWBCM010000020.1:0-303096 GCA_963787285.1 uncultured Acidimicrobiales bacterium
AGTTCGTCGGTGGCGGCCGCCATCCGGCTTTGCGGACCAGCGCCACCGCCGCCAGCTGGGAATGAACGCCGAGCTTCTGGAAGATGCTGCGCACCTGGCTGCGAATGGTCGACACCGCCACGAAGCCGGCATCGGCGATCTCCTCCGCGGTGAGCCCGTCGACCAGCCCGGCGAGAACGTCGCTCTCGCGCGGGGTCAACAGCTCGAACGGGGCCAGTTCTCGCTTCCGACTGGTTTGTTCGGCTCGAAACGCCCGGTACCACGCGAAGCGCTCGGCGTCGCTGCCGATCTCGTGACCCTCCACCGCCCGTTCGAGATTGTCGACGACGGCATCGAGGGCGTCGGATTTCCGGAGGACGGTTTCGGCGCCGAGATCGAGACAGGCTCCGTAGAGGGCCTCGTCGTTGCTGCCGGTGAACATGACGACCCGGCTGCCCATGAGGACGATGGCGTCCACCAGATCGAGGCCGCCACGATGGTTGTCGCCGAAGTCGATGTCGAGGAGAACCACAGCCGGCCGATGGAGCTCGATCGCAGCGAGGACATCGGCGTGTGTGGGGTCGACGACAACGGATCGCCCAATACTGCGGGCCGAGAGGGCGGCGACCAGCCCCTGGGCCAGAAGGAGGTGATCGTCGACGACGAGCAGGTCGGTGACGGCAGCCTTGGTCGTCATACCGCTCGCACCCCTCGAAGGTCGATGACGGTTCCGCTGTGGTCGGCCTCGCCCCCCTCGTTCGGTGTCGCCGGACCGACCGGCAGCGTGAGCGTGAACGACGCACCGCGGGCCAGCGGGTCGATGTGCAGTGTGCCGTTCATCTTGGACGCGAGCTCGCGGCTCGAGTGGAGACCGAGGCCGCAGGCGCCGTCGGACTTCGAGGTCACGCCGCGCTCGAAGATCGCCGCGTGCAGGGGCTCGGGCACGCCGGGGCCCTGGTCGGACACCGTGATCGTGATGGAGTCGAGGTACTCGACGACGCGAACGGTGATACCACTGGCGCGGCCGTGGTGCACGGCGTTGTCGAGGAGGTTCTGGACGATCTCGCGGGTGGCGTCGACATCGCCATAGGCACGAGCATCGGGCGAGGCGTCGACGACGATGTCGCAATCGACGAGGGCTTGGAGACGAATCGGCGCCTCGATGGCGTCGGCGACGAGGAACGGTCGGGCCTCGCCGAGCTCTCGTCCGGACAGCAGACGTCGCAACCGGGCCAGTTCCTGGGTGAGCGCTCGGTAGATGTCGTCGCTGATCTCGGTGTCGGCGGCTCGGTTGCCGGCGACGAAACGCAGTCCCCCCTCGATCGCGAGCAGGGCCGAACGGCTGTCGTGGGCCATGACCGCGCGGTCGTTGCGTTCGGCCTCCAGCACCACGCGACGGGTCTCCGCCTCGATCTCGACTTGGTGGAAGCGAGAGTTCTGGGCTGCTTCGATTCGAACCAGGTCGTTGTGGAAACCGGCAGCGACCAGCCCTGTGCCGACGGCCATGAGACCGATGCCGCCGAGGAAGTCGGCGTGGGTCGGTGCGCTCACGTGATGGACGACGAGGTTCGAGGTGCCCATCACGACGGCCAGGACACCCATCCAGAGATAGCCGATCTGGTGGTGGATCCGGCCGCGACGCAGGCTGAGGGCGCCGAGCACCAGGAGCGTCCAGGCGAGGACTGCACCCGACGCATAGCCGACACCGTTCAGGTCGACGCCGCCAGGCGTGCGACCGTCGAAGGGGGTGCCGGCCACGACCACGACGCTGACCGCAAATCCCGACACCGTCCAGGCCGCGACCGTCGACGGCCGAGGCTCGCCACTACGCCCTGCAATCAAGGCAAATGCCAGCAGGGCGATGGAGGTGATGCGAGCGGCGGCGGCCAGCGAGTCGGAAATGCCCTCGACGCCCACTCGGTTCCAGCCGTCGGCGGCCCCGATCAGATCGAGCGAGCCGAATGCCATCAGCCCGACCACGGCGCTGAGGACGATGCTGCCGCCCTCGGTGCCGGCCCGCCATCGCTGGAGGAAGATCGCGGAGATGGTCACCAGCAGAATCACGGTCGCGGCGGTGAGCTGGGCCAGCGGAATCGTGATCGAGCTCGCCGAGTCGAATGTCGATTCCGGAGGAGCGGCCGCCAGCAACGCACCGACGGCGACGACGGCGATGACGGTGCACGCGACGAAGGCGCGGCGATCGGTGGTTGCCTGCGTGGCTGCCGGTGACGGCATCGGAGAGGTCATGAATAGCGCTGCGACGCCCGGGTGTCGCCGTTTTCGCCCACGTGCGTCGCCCGAGCTGAACGCCGCGTCGAACCCGACCGGAGGCCGGGCCCTTCATTCCGCCGTTTTTGCCCGATGGCAGAACACGATCTGTATAGCCGAAACCCCGATCATGCGTCCAGGTATTGGGCACAGTTACCCAATCCTGATGAAGCGCCGATCCTCAGGAATCGGCAGCCGGGAATCGACAAGGGAGGCGCTGTGCGGTGAGCGCCGATCCGCCACAGTGGCACTGTCACCATCGACACGAACCCAAGGAACCAACATGCAGATCCTCCTGTCCCTTCTCGCTGCCCGTCACGAAGACGAGCGTGGAGCCGTCGCCATCGAGTACGCGCTGCTGGCGCTCCTCGTGGCCGTGGCGCTCGTCGCCGCCTTCACCGCCCTCCAGGTCGACATCTCCGATGCGCTGGGTGCCGTCGGCACTGCTCTCGACGCCGCCGTCAACTGATCCCCGCCGGGCGGGGCGGTCGGGGGCGTCACCATGTGGCGTCCCCGACCGTCGTGTCCATCGACCATCGACACCGGCGATCAAGGCAGGCAATCACAATGAAACGCAATCGACACCACCTTCGCAGTGAGCGCGGAGCGATCGCCATCGAGTACGCGCTGCTGGCGCTGCTGGTGGCGGTGGCGCTCGTCGCTGCTTTCACCGCGCTCCAGGTCGACATCACCGGGGTGTACACCGCAGTCGGTAACGGAATCGACGCAGTGGTGAACTGACGTGGATCGACCATCGGCGGGCGGGAGATGACATGACCTCGGTGACGAGGCGCAACGAGCGGGGCGTGGCCGCGATCGAGTTCGCGCTCCTCCTTCCGTTGCTCATGCTGATCCTGTTCTCGATCTTCGAGTTCTCACGCGGGTACAACGCCCGGGTTTCGGTGACCCACGCCGCTCGCGAGGGCGTGAGGGCGGCGGCGCTCGGCGAGGACTTCGACGCGGCCGCCAGAGGAGCGGCCGGCTCGCTCGATCCCGCTCAGATGAACATCAGCATCGTCGGCGGGCCGCCATGCACGCTCGGCGACCCGGTGAGCGTGACGGTGAGCTACCCGGTCCAGTACACGATCCCGTTCTTCTCCAGCGGCACCTGGACGGTCGCCGACACGGGCACCATGCGATGCGAGGTTCCCTGACGATGGTCGAGCAGCGAAGTCATCGACGGGAACGGGGCGCCACAGCGCTCATCTTCGCGTTCTCACTCGTCGTGCTGATCGGCTTCATGGCCTTCGCCATCGACCCCGGTGTCCTCTTCCAGGAGAAGCGTGATCTCCAGACCGGCGCCGAGGCCGCGGCCCTGGCGGTCGCTCAGGATTGCGCACCGACCGGAACGTGCCCGAGCCAGGGGGCAATGCAGACTCGTGCGCGGGACTACCTGAGCGCGAACCTCACCGACGGCCCCGGCCGCATCGTCGGCAACGTCGTGGTCGACGAATCAGCCAGCACCGTCACCGTGACCGTCGGCGGCTACGACACGGCGAACAATCGTGACGGCGACCCGAACACCACCGACCTCTTCTTCGGCCCGGTGATCGGCGTCGACGGCTTCGACATCCAGGCCAGGGCCGTGGCCTCATTCGGTGGGGTCGGTGCGGCCGCGGCGACGCCACTGATCTTCTCCGTCTGTGAGTACCAGATGTTCGGTGCGAGTGGTTCACAGGTCGTCCTGAAGTTCCACAACAGCGGGTCGGCGACGATCTGCAACGGCCCGGCCGGCCAGGATGCGCCCGGTGGTTTCGGCTGGCTGGTGCCCGACGGGGTGTGTCTCGCCCACACCGATGCCGGCGGCTGGTTCTCCTCGAGTCCGGGCGTTTCGCCGCCCGGAAACGGCCAGAAGCGTTGCAAGACGGCCGAGCAGATCGGATTGACGGTGAACGGCCAGCCCAATCCGTTGTTGTTGATCCCCATCTTCGACCAGGTCCAGGGCAACGGATCCAATGCGCAGTTCCACCTGTACGGCTACGCCGGATTCGCCGTGCAGGGCTGGTTCTTCACGTCGCAGATCAAGGGCGATCCCGCCGACGTCTACAAGCTGCACTGTCACTCGAAGGGACCCGGGCCGCACCCCGGCAACAACTACGACGACTGCGTCATCGGCAACTTCGTCCGCTTCTATGCACCGGGTGAGGTGGCCGGCGGCCCCGATCTCGGCGTGACAACCGTCTCCCTCGTCGGGTGAGCCGTGGTTCATCGAAATGACCATCGACAACAAATGAGAGTGGTGCAATGAATCGCAAAGTGGTGGGGCTGATCGTGGCGCTGGCGCTGGCCGCGTTCGGCACGATTGCACTGGCGGCCTACGTGAACAGTGCCGAGGATCGCGCCCTCGAGGGCCAGGAGCTGGTCGAGGTGTACATCGTCGACGACGACATTCCGGCCGGGCTACCCGGTGCCGACGTCGAGGCGCGCGTCCGCAAGGACGAGATTCCGGCGACGGCGGTGCCCGGCGACATCGTGGTCGACCTCGCCGAGCTCGACGGGCTCGTCGCCGGCGTCGACCTGGTTCCCGGCGAGCTGCTCATTCCCGGTCGGTTCGAAACCCCGACCATCTTCGATCGCGACCGATCGCGTGTCATCGACGTGCCCCCGGGCCTCCAGGAAGTGACGCTCTCGCTCGACCCGTTCCGCGCGGTCGGTGGCTCGATCGTGCCCGGTGACACGGTCGGCGTCTTCTTGTCGTTCGAGCCCTTCGAGCTGGGTGGGGTCATCGACATCGACAACGGCGCCGCCCTCACCTTCGACGAGATCTTCTTCGGTACCGAGGCCGATCCCGTGCTCACCATCGACTCCGATGGCGACGGTCAGCCCGACACCGCCGCACCCACCAGTGACGACGGCCAGAACGACACGCTGACCACCCCGAACACGACCCACCTCACTCTCCACAAGGTGTTGGTCACCAACGTGCAACTCGAGCAACTCCCCGACACCGTCGAGCAGGAGAACGGCGAGATCATCACGAGCACCACCCTCGCTCCGACCGGAAACCTCCTCGTGACCTTCGCGGTCGACGCGCCGTCGGCCGAGCGGCTGATCTTCGGCGCCGAGTTCGGCCTCGTGTGGCTGTCGGCCGAACCCGATGACGCCACCGAGTTCGGCACCCGGATCCAGACCCGGGGCAGCGTGTACCTCGACGAACTGGCAGGTGGCTGATGACCGAGATCGTTCTCGCCTCACCCGACCCCGACTTCGAACGGCACATTCGCACGTCGTTCGCGAACGACCTCAACGGCGAGCTGCGTCGCTATGACGATCTCGACACCGAAGCTCTGCTCGCCGAGGATCCCGCGGTGATCGTGCTCGGACCGTCGTGGTCCAATGACGACCTCGTCGCCGTGGCGAGCGAGATCGACAACCGCCGTCCCGAGATCTCGGTGATACTGATCGCCGAGCCGACCGCCGACCTCTGGGAACGGGCGCTTCGTTCGGGCGCCCGCGATCTCGTGGCCCCCGGGTCCGATGTGGCCGAGATCCACGAAGCGATCGAGCGGGCCCGCGAGCGCTCCACTCGCCAGCGCCAGAATGTGCGCCGCGAAGGTCGGTGCTTCGGCGCCGACCGAGGCGAAAGGCCATCGGGCTCGGATTCTCGTTGTGGCCTCACCGAAAGGCGGAAGTGGCAAGACGATGCTGGCCACGAATCTGGCCTACGGGTTGGCCGAGGACACACAGGGATCGGTCGTCATCGTCGACCTCGATCTCCAGTTTCCCGATGTCGCGACTGCCCTGAGGTTGACTCCCGAGTACTCGATGGCCCACGCCGCGGCGGCCTCGACCGATCCGGTACAGGTGAAGTCGTTCCTCACGGCCCACTCGGCCGGATTCTGGGCCCTGTGCGGCCCGTCGAATCCGGTGACCGCCGACGACATCGATCCGGCCAACGTGCGCCAGGTCCTCGAGACCCTGCGCGACGAGTTCGACTGGTTGGTCATCGACACCGGAGCCGGAATCGACGAGCACACCCTGAATGCGCTCGAACTGGCCACCGAAGTGCTGATGGTCACGACGACCGATGTCGCGTCGATTCACAGCATTCGAAAGATGGTCGAGGTGCTCGATCGGCTGGGTGCCGATCCTGGTCGGCAGCGTCTCGTGCTCAACCGCGCCAACGCACGAGTGGGTCTGTCCGCCGACGACATCGAACGCACGGTAGGACGTGAGGTCGCGGTGCGGGTGCCGAGCTCGCGTATCGTGCCGACGGCGATGAACCAGGGCTCCGCGGTGCTCGAGGACAGCGGTCGCTCCAATGTGGGGCGTTCCATTCACGAGCTGCTCGGTTCTCTGGAGCGGGCGAAACCGGGCGCCGACGGCGTGTCGTCGTGGCGGGGCCTGTTCGGAGGGGGACGATCATGAGTCTTCGAGACCGACTCGACGCCGTCGAACAGCCCGCCGAGGCCGATCCGAGCCATACGCCGGTCACTGCACCCCGGATCACCGACGACGACGTGCCCGTCAATCCGCTCGTGAGTTTGCGCAAGCGGGCCCAGGAGAAGTTGTTCGAACGGCTCGGAAACCGGCTCCACGACGCATCGATGTCACCCGAACAGCTCGAACGCAGGGTTCAGGAGGAGCTCAGGGGAATCATCCAGTCGGAACAGTCGCCCCTGAACCCGGGCGAAGTCGACGCGCTGGTCGAGACCATGACCGACGACATCATGGGCTACGGGCCGCTCCAGGTCTTCCTCGAGGACGATCGCGTCACCGAGATCATGGTCACCGGTCACGGTCCGATCTTCATCGAGCGCGACGGTCTGCTCGAGGAGACCGATTCACGGTTCCTGTCCGAGGAGCACCTCCGGCGGGTCATCGAACGCATCGTCTCCGAGGTCGGCCGACGCATCGACGAGTCATCACCCATGGTCGACGCACGACTCAAGGACGGCTCGCGCGTCAACGCCGTGCTACCGCCACTCACCGTCGACGGACCGACGCTCACGGTCCGCAAGTTCGCCCGTCGCCCACTGATGATCGAGTCACTGGTGACCAATCACACGCTCACACCCCGCATAGCGGCCTTGCTCGACGCATGTGTCAAGGCGAAGGTGAGCCTGATCGTCTCCGGCGGTACCGGCTCGGGCAAGACCACCTTCCTCAACGTCTTGTCGTCGTTCATCGGCGACAAGGAGCGCATCGTCACCATCGAGGACGCGGTCGAGCTCCAGCTGCAGCAGAAGCACGTGGTGCGCATGGAGTCACGGCCCCCGAACCTGGAGGGCACGGGCGAGGTACCCATTCGCGAGCTGGTGCGGAACTCGCTGCGCATGCGTCCCGACCGCATCATCGTCGGCGAGGTTCGAGGGGGCGAGGCCCTCGACATGTTGCAGGCGATGAACACAGGCCATGAGGGATCACTGACCACCTTGCACGCCAACTCGCCACGAGATGCGCTGTCGCGTCTCGAGACCATGGTGCTGATGGCGGGCATGGACCTCCCGTTGCGGGCCATTCGTGAGCAGATCGCGTCCGCCATAGGACTGGTCGTGCACACGGCGCGGATGAACGACGGATCGCGGAAGGTGGTGCAGATCAGCGAGGTGACCGGCATGGAGGGCGACACGATCCAGCTGTCGGACATCTACACATTCGACTGGTCGGCCGGAACCGATGCCCACGGGCGAATCCTGGGTGCGGCCCAGCCCACGGGCCTGCGCCCGAGCTTTCACGGCCACCTGGCCGACCTCGGTATCGAGCTGCCGGCCGATCTGTTCGGGAACCCGGCCGACCTCATTGCCAATCCGGGCAGGCGCGATGTTCGACCGTGACGCCGTACTCGCCGCGGTGATGAGCTTCCTGCTCGCGGCCTACGTATTGATCGTCACCGGCGGCGCCGCCTTCGCCCAGGACGACCGCGTGCTGATCGACGATGTCGATGCGTCGGGCTTCCCGACGGTCGTCGTCTCGGTCACGGGCCCGGCGGCGCTCGCCGGTGTTGCATTGACCGCCGACAACGTACAGATCCTCGAGAACGGTGAGGGCCGTGAACCGCAGGTCACCGCGGTGCCGACCGATGATCTGGAAGTGGTGTTGTTGATCGACACCTCGGGCAGTATGGCGGGTGCGCCGATCGAGCGGGCCCGGGCCGCGGTCCTTGCCTTCATCGATCGGATGCCGCCGTCCACCCGCATGTCGGTGGTCGGCTTCGGTGTCGACACGGCGGTGTTGACCGACTTCACCGCCGATCGCGATCAGCTCCGAGCCGCCGTCGATCGACTCGTGGTTGCCGGCGACACCGCTCTCTACGACGCCGTGGTCTCGGCCGCGTCCCTGTTCGAGCCCCGGCAGGACTCGCAACGGCGTGTTGTGATCGTCAGCGACGGCGGTGACACCGCCAGTGGTGCCCCCATCGACGTGCCGTTGGCCCTGCTCAACGGCAGTGACATCGAGGTCCAGGTCATCTCGTTGGTCACGACCGAGTCCGATCCCTCCTCGCTGCAGGCGTTGGCCGCCGCCGGCAACGGGCGGGTCGTCGAGGCATCGGATCCAGCCGCACTGGCCAGTGTGTTCGACGCGGTCGCGTCGGCCCTCGTGAACCGGTACCAGTTGGCCTTCGTCGCTGAGATCGGCGGCGACGCCGAGATCGAAGTCGCCGTCGAGACCCTCCTGCACCAGTCGTCGGACACGGTCCAGGCGGTCCTGCCACTGGTCGTCACCCCGACACCCGAGCCGACATCGGCCCCCACCGCGTCGAGCGCCTCGCCGCCGACCGTCGTCGATCCGGAACCCGACCTCGCCGCCCCCGTGACCCGCCTGCCATCAGGAGGGGCATCGTGGCTGTACCCGGTGGGACTCGCCGCGATGTTCGGAGGGCTGGCCGGGTTCTTCTGGTTCGTCACCCGCCCCGGTCGCCGGCAGAATCTGTTGAGGTCGCTGGCGCCGGCGGCGGTCGAGTCGACGGCCATCGTCGGGGGCTGGTTGCGTGGTACGCCGGGTTTCATCACCCGACTGGCGAGTGGGGCGCTCTCGAGGAAGGGCCGCGAGCGTCGGCTCGAGCTCGAGCTCTCCCGCGCCGGAATCGAGCTTCGTCCTGCCGAGATGCTCCTGCTCAGCGCCGTGGCCGTGACCCTGGCCGTACTCGTCGGACTTCTTGCCGGCGGCTGGATCCTGGCGGTGACGTTGGGTGGGCTCACCTACCTGATCATCCGCCTCGTGCTTCGGTATCTGGGCAAGCGCCGCCAGGACGCTTTTGCCGAGCAGCTCCACGGGGTGCTCACCATGATGGCCGGGAGCCTGCGATCGGGGTATTCGGTGACCCAGTCGATCGACACGGTCGCACGCGAGGTCAACGCCCCGGCATCGGTCGAGTTCAACCGAGCCCTGATCGAGGTACAGCTCGGCCGTGATCTCACCGACGCCTTCGATGCGGTGGCCGACCGCACATCGAACGAGGACTTCCGATGGGTGGTCGAGGCGATCGACATCAGCCGGTCGGTCGGCGGTGACCTCGGTGAGGTGCTCGACAACGTGGCGAAGACGATCCGCGACCGCGACCGAGTCGCTCGCCACGTGCGGACGCTGAGCGCCGAGGGTCGACTCTCGGCGTGGATCCTCTCGGCCCTTCCGTTCTTGATGGCGGCGTATCTGGCGGTGGTCAATCCCGAGTACCTCTCGACACTCACCGACACGCGGGCCGGGCACATCGTGATGGCGATCACCGGAGCCGTGGTAGCCGTCGGCATCATCTGGATGCGTCGTCTGGTGAGGCCGGAGTTCTGATGGCGCCGGTGGTATGGCTCGGTGCACTGAGCGTCGCATCCTCGGTCCCGATCGCCTGGTGGGCCGTCGGCGGATCGCGGGCGGGCGAACGGGCACGTCGGAATCTCGCCCAGGCGGGCCGGTCGGTCGATCTGCGGTCGCTCCGCCTCGACCTCCCCGCCGGTCAGCGGGTGTGGGGGCCTGTGGGCCGTCGCGCCGTCGAGCTGGCCCGGCGCATCACGCCGGTGGGCATGCTCGACCGAACCCAGCGCGCGCTTCACCTGGCCGGGACGAGCGCACGCATGGACGTCGAGCGCGTTCTGGCCATCAAGGTTCTGGCCTCGCTGAGCCTCCTTTTGCTCATGGGGCTGGCCTTCGTGGCCAATCCTTCACCGTCGTCGTTCGTCGTGATGCTCACCATGGTGGTGGCGGCGTGGATTCTGCCCGACGTGGTCCTGCGACGCAGAGCCGACTTCCGGCAGGGAGCCATCCGCAACGAGCTCCCGGACGTGATGGACCAGGTCATGATCAACGTCGAAGCCGGTCAGAGCTTCGATGCCGCGATGTCGCGAGTCGCGAACCGCGGAACCGGGCCCGCGGCCGAGGAGTTCCGTCGCGTCATCCAGGACATCCGGCTCGGCATGACCCGCCGTGAGGCCTTCGACCTACTGCTGGAGCGCACCGACGTGCCCGAGCTCCGCGAGACCGTTCAGGCTCTGGGCCAGGCCGAGAAATACGGCGTGCCCCTGGGTCGGGTACTTCGCGTGCAGGCCGATGAGCTACGCGACAAACGAAAGCAGCGGGCCGAGGAGCGGGCCATGAAGATCCCGGTCAAGATCCTCTTTCCGCTGATGGTGTGCATCCTCCCTGCACTCATCGTGGTGATCCTCGGCCCCGGCGTGATCGACATCATCCAGAGTGGGGGTATCGCGCCGTGACCGATGTCCACTCGGCGACGCCCGACCAGCAGATGGTCGCCTCGATACTCGACGGGCTCCACGACGACGCCCGCAAGGGCAGCGGCGATCATCCGATCGCCAGCGGGTTCGAGCCCCTCGACTACGAGCTCGAGGGCGGGTTCCGGCCCGGTCAGCTCGTCGTCGTCGGCGGCCCTCCGGGGGTCGGCAAGACCGTCTTCGCGCTCCAGCTGGCCCGGAATGCCGCCGCCGCCGGCAACGATGCCGTGTTCGCCTGCTACGAACACGACACCGCTCAGCTGTTCGGTCGCCTGCTCGGCAGCGAGATCGGTGCCCTGGGTGCGCTGGTCGATGTCGAGGAACGGGACAGTCTCCGCTCGGTGATCCGTGAAGCCATGTCGGGCAGCTGGGATGCGGACTCCGCCGGCGCCCAGTTGCCCCGCGTGCGGGCCGCCATGTCGCGAATCGAGACCTTCGCCGATCGGCTGCTCCTCGTGGGCGCCAACCGGCACCTCGATCTCGAGGGATTGGGCCGATTGGCCGAGGAGATCGCCGGCAGTGGGGTGCTGGTGGTCGACTACCTACAGAAGGTTCCGGCCGGCAACGTCGGCTTCGGAGACCGCGTGGCGGTGGTGACCGAGGAGCTCAAGGACCTCGCCCTTCGCCACCGAATCACCGTAGTTGCCTTGTCGTCGGCGGGAGGACGTTCGCTCGAGGATCGCCGGATCGGTCTACCGTCGCTCGAAGGCGCTGCGGCCATCGCCTACGAGGCCGATGTCGCCCTCATCATGAACGAGAAGAGCTCGATCGTGTCGAAGGTGCACATCAACTTCGACCCGCAGCGGCTCAAGGCGTTCCACCAGTACCTCGTGATCACCATCGAGAAGAACCGGCGAGGCCCGGTCCCGATCGAGCTCGAGTTCAAGAAGATGCTCCAGTACTTCCGGCTGGACACGAGGGGTCGGTACGTGACAGAGAAGCTCATCGACGACGTGCTGTACCTGGAGTAGAGCGGGGGCTTCGTCGCTCAGACGCCCATCGCGTGAAAGCCGCCGTCGACGTGGATCAACTCGCCGGTGGTCTGGGGGAACCAGTCGCTCAGAAGGGCCACGCACGACCGGGCCACGCCCTCGCTGTCATTCACGTCCCACCCCAGCGGTGCCCGACCGTCCCACGCGTCCTCGAACTCCTTGAAACCCGGGATCGACTTGGCCGCGATCGTGCGAATGGGGCCGGCGGCGACGAGGTTGACGCGGATGTTCTGCGGGCCGAGGGCCTTGGCCAGATAGCGGCAGGCCGACTCGAGCCCAGCCTTGGCCACCCCCATCCAGTTGTAGGCCGGCCAGGCCATGCGGGCGTCGAAGTCGAGGCCCACGATCGACCCACCCCGAGGCATGAGGGGCGCGACGACCTCGCCGATGGTCTTGAGCGAGAACGCCGAGATCTGGAAACCGACCGCGATGTCGTCCCACTGTGCGGCCATGAAGTCCTCCCCGAGGCCGATCTCTGGCATGAAACCGATGGCGTGCAACGCGCCGTCGACGGTGCCCAGCTGCTCGCCCAGCGCGTCACGTACCGAGGCCGCCTGGGCCGGATCGGTCACATCGAGCTCGAGCACCAGGGGCGCAGTCGGCAGCTTGCGGGCCGTCCGCTCGGTGAGGCGCAGGCCGCGACCGGCGCCGGTGAGCACGATCTCGGCGCCTTCCTCCTGGGCGAGCCGGGCGACCCCGAAGGCCAGTGAGGCATCGGTGAGCACGCCGGTGATGAGCAGCTTCTTGCCATCGAGAATGCCCATGAGGCTCCCAGTGATAGAGGCCCGACGAAGGGCCGAGCGAACTTCGGTCACGTTAGCCAGCGTCGATAGGGTGTCGGGGTGACCAGCACTGCGCCGCTCGACCTCGGCGGCCCCATGCGACTCTACGACACGGCTCGCCGGCAGGTCGTCCCGTTCACGCCCGGTCACATCGTCACGATGTACACCTGCGGCATCACGCCCTACGACGCCACCCACCTGGGCCACGCCGCCACGTATCTCACCTACGACGTGTTGCAGCGCCGACTACGCGACCTCGGACACGAGACGCGCTGCGTTCGCAACATCACCGACGTCGACGACTCGATCCTCGGTCGGGCGCGAGAGCTGGGGATCCACTACCTCGATCTCGGAGCGGCCGAGACGGCCCGATTCGACGACGACATGGACGCCCTCGGCATGCTGCCCGCGTGGAGCGAGCCACGTGCCACCTCGGCGATCTCCGACATCCGTGGCTTCATCGGCATGGTGCTCGACAGCGGCCACGCCTACCAGTCCGGTGGCGGCGTCTACTTCGACGTGTCGAGCTTCGAGCGCTTCGGTCAGCTCAGCGGATACGACCGCGACGAGATGCTGCGATTGGCCGAGCTCCATGGCGGCCATCCGAACGACCCGAACAAGCGCGATGCGCTCGACTTCGTACTGTGGCAGCCGTCGGCCCCCGACGAGCCGTCGTGGGACTCGCTGTGGGGCCCCGGTCGCCCCGGTTGGCACATCGAGTGCTCCACGCTGGCCATGCGCGATCTCGGCAACAGCATCGACCTCCACGGCGGCGGCACCGACCTCATCTTTCCGCATCACGAGTGCGAGGCCGCCCAGTCCGAGGCGGTCACCGGCGAGCCGTTCGTGCGCCACTGGATGCACCAGGCCATGGTGCACATGGACGGCGAGAAGATGTCGAAGTCGCTCGGCAACCTCGTGTTCGTGAGCGAGCTGCGCAAGGAGTTCGAACCGGCGGCGATCCGCCTCGGCGTCGCGGCCCACCACTACCGCCACGCCTGGGAATGGAACGACACCATCATGGCGACCGCCACCGCCCGGCTCGAAGCCTGGCGCGGCGCCGGGGCCGGCCACGGTGCGTTGACCGAGGTTCGGGCGGCTCTCGACGACGACCTCGACACGCCGACGGCGCTGGCCGCGATCGATCGGGCGGTAGCAGCCGGCGAGGGCGTGAGCAGAGCGGCTGCGCTGTTGGGCGTTGATCTGAAAGACTGATCGTGCAGGCGCCCGTCTGCCGCGACGAAGAGAAGAGGGGGAACACCGTGGCTCGTGACGTCGGACAGCTCTACTCGCTCGCCAAAGCGACGGTGCTTCCGCTGTTCCATCTCGGATGGCGCTTCGACGTTCAGGGGCTGGAGAACGTGCCGGAGACCGGTGGCGCGATCATGGCCCCGAACCACACGTCGGTCATCGACTCGTTCTTCCTGCCGGCCGTCTTGCCCCGGCGCATCACCTACGTCGGCAAAGCCGAGTACATGGACGACTGGAAGACCAAGTACCTCTTCCCGGCGCTGGGCATGATCCCCATCGACCGCTCGGGGGGCAACGCCGCACAGGCGGCACTCGACGCCGCCGCCGGCGTGCTCGAGCAGGGGGAGCTGTTCGGCATCTACCCCGAGGGCACCCGCTCGCGCAGTGGCCTCCTCCACAAGGGGCACACGGGTGCGGCCCGGCTGGCGCGCCGCACCGAGACACCGATCATCCCCGTCGGACTCGTCGGCACCCGCGAGGTCCAGCCGCCCGACGCGCCCATGCCCCGGCCGTTCATGACCGTCGGCATCAACATCGGCGCACCCATTCACCCCGATCTCGAGGCCGACCCCAACGACCCCCGCGTGTACCGGCGGATGATCGACAACGTGATGTTCGAGATCTCCCGGCTCTCGGGCCAGCAGTACGTGCACGAGTACGCGACCAAGAAGGCCGACGCCGCCTCCGAGGTGGACGACCAGGCGGCGATTCCGCCCCGTCGCAGCTCGGCCGAGCTCCTCTCCGGCAACGCCGCCTGAATCATCATGCGCATCGATACGGCCTTCGTCGCGGCCGCGACCGGTGGCGTTCATCACGGGCCGATTCGTGTCGTCGGTTCTCTGGTGGTCAACCCGCAGGTCATCGGGGACGAACCCGACCAGCTCTATGTGGGCGCGCTGCACCAGGGGATCGCCGACGACTCCAACCTCAACTGCCGCAGGGCAGCGGCCCGAGCCGTGCCCTACATCACCGAGGATCGGCCCGTCGGGGGCACGGCGATAGCTGTACCCGACTCGGAACGGGCCTGCCTTGCGCTGGCCGATGCCCTGGACCCGCACGTGTCCGACCGGCGGATCGCCATAGCCGGCTCGGTCGGAAAGACGACGACACGAGCGCTGATCACCGCGGCGGTGGGCACGACGTTTGCGGCCGTGGAGTCACCGCTGTCGTACAACACCGAGCTCACCCTTCCGCTCACCCTCATGCTGGGCGACGAGACGATCGAGTGCTTCGTGATCGAGATCGGCGCTCGCTACGTGAACCAGGTCGGCCGAATTGCCCGTGCCGCTCACCCGTCGGTCGGCGTGCTGCTGGCGGTCGGATGGAATCACCTCAGCACCTTCGGCTCGGCCGAGCGGCTCGCCGAGACCAAAGCCGAGATCATCACCTCGCTTCCGGCTTCGGCGACCGGCGTGGTCCACCGGGACCCCGGGCCGCTCGTGCAACGGCATCTCTCCGACGTCGCCGCAGCGCTGCTCACCTACGGCGAGGGCGGTGATGTCGTGGCGGAATCCGTCTCACTCGACGAGCAACTCCGTCCCACGATCGCGGTGGCGACGCCCTGGGGTCGGGCCACCGCTCGTCCTCCGTGTGCGGGGCTCCACAACACCGACAACGTGCTGGCGGCGATCGCTGCAGCTGCTGCAGTCGGCGTGAGTCCGACGGTTGCGGCCGAAGCCATGGCCGATGCCGTGCTGGAACCCCACCGGATGGCCGTGAAGCGTCGAGCCGACGGCCTCACGGTCATCGACGACTCGTACAACTCGTCGACCCTTTCGATGATCGCGGGTCTCCGATCGCTGGCCGAGGTGCCGGCCGCGCGGCGTATCGCCGTTCTCGGCGCCTTCGCCACCGACGAGGCCATCGAGTCGGCCTATGGTCCGGTACTGGAAGAGATCGCCCGGCACGAGATCGAGGTGATCCCGTTCCGCACCGATCACTACGGGGTGGCCCCCGTCCACGATGTCGGCTCGGTGTTGCGCCGGATGGGAAGCGGCGCCGACACCGCCGTGCTCGTCAAGGGAGGCCGCTCGCAGGGGATGGAACGCGTCGCTCGAACGCTTCTGGCCGCCTGCGGTTGACGTCACTGATCTGCGCCAGACGCTCTTCGGCGGCGGTGACGAGCCTGGGCGAGCGAGCACAGTTCGTCGATGAGGTCGAGCATCGACAGCCCCTCCGCGGCCCACATCCGCGGGAAGCTCGAACGTTCGGTGAACCCCGGCAGTGTGTTCACCTCGTTCAGGAGGAGCCGCTCGGTGCCGTGCTCGACGAAGAAGTCGACCCGCGCCATGCCGTCGATGCGGAACGCGACAGCGACCTGCCTGGCCACCCTGGTGACCTGCGCCGTTTGCTCCGGGCTGAGCGGCGCAGGGATGACCGACAGCGGCCGGCCGGCCGCATACTTCGCGTCGAAGTCGAGCCAATTGCGCCGTGTCGCCGAGTACTTGAGCGGCGACAAACGGTAGCCGGCCGCGCCGGGGGCACCGAGCACGCCACACGACACCTCGTCACCGTCGACTCCCTCCTCGATGATCACGTCGGAGTCGAAACGCCGGGCCAGCTCGATGGCGGGGGGAGCTCGCGGCGGTCCGTGACGCGAGTGATGCCGATCGACGACCCCATGTTCGACGGTTTGACGAAGAGAGGCGGACGAAGCCGGCGAGCATCGACCTCGGCCGGCGAACGGCCGTCGGGCGGGACCGGGACAAAGCTGGTCTGGGCGATCCCGTGAGCGGCGGCCAACCTCTTGGCGGTGAGCTTGTCCATGCAAACGGCGCTCGAGAGGACGTCGCTCCCGACGAAGGGAACGCCGAGGACACGACACTGCCCTTGCATCGTGCCGTCCTCACCCAGGGGGCCGTGGAGTGTCGGGAAGACCACCGACGGCGCGACATCGGCGATCACGCCGGCCGGCGACTCGCGGGCGCCATGGAGTGGGACTCCGCCTCGGGAGTCGATCGTGCTTCGCAGGTCGACCCGACGCCACCAGCCCCCCGGGTCTGCCAGCACGACCTCCACGGCCCGTTCCGCTTCGAGCAGTGCACGGGCAACGGCGGTTCCCGACTGGATCGAGATGGGGCGCTCGGCCGATTCTCCGCCCATCACCACGAGCACGGTCACGCGCCGGTTTCCTCCATGACACTGCGCCACGTCGTCGCATCTCGTCCTACCCCTGCCAAGAAGCCAGAGGTTAGCTCGCTGCTCCTGCGGGAATCGCCCGGCGGCAGTGGAACCGGCTCACCGCTGTGGCAGTATCACCGCGGTGGACCTGGGCGCACACGAGATCGCACGTCTGGTCGGCGGTTCGTGTAGTGGCCCCGACCGTCGGATCGGCCGGATCGAGACCGATCTCGAGCTCTTCGATCCGGCACGCGATCTGTTCGTTGGTGCGCTCCATCGGGAGGACATGACCGTGCGCGACCGGCTGCCGTCGGTGGCCCGGGCAGGTGGCGCGTACATGACCGATGCGCCTCCCGTCGGATCGACCTCGATCGTCGTGCGCGATGCCGTCGGTGCCCTACGTGAGCTCGGTGAGCATCAGCGATCCGAGCTCACGAGCCCGGTCGTCGCCGCCATCGGCGGGTCTGCGGCTGATCGGCTCGTGCGTCTGAGCGAGGACGGATTCTCCATCGCCCCTGACGCGAGGTGCAGCCGGATGCGGTCGGATCTCCGTGCCGCCGCTGCGATCCTGAACGCCGGCCGAATGCAGCAGATCGTGGTGGCCGATACGACCCGCCGGCACCGTGGCCGGACGCGAAATGACATCGAGCTCCTGGCGCCTGACGTCATAGTCGTCGCCGGCGGTGGCCCGATGCACTCGTCGACGCTCGGTGGTCCCGATGCCTGGCGTCGCGAGGTACACGACGCGATGCTCGCAGCGCCGGGGGCGACCCTTGTCGCTGCGGCTCCCATCGCCGATTCGCTCGGTCTCCACGGCTGCATCCGATACGGGGTCGGCGGCGAGGTCTTCGTCGACGGCGGGCATGTCGTCGGCGGCGACTGGCACGAGGTGGTCATCGCCACGCCGGATGGTCCGATCGAGCTGTCGGGACCGGTTGCCGTGTTTGCGATGACCGAGGTCCTTGGTCTGGCCGCACTGGCTCAGGCCCTCGGTGCCGATGCCCGGCGTGTCGTCCGCCACGGCCTGTCGGCTGATTCGGACCTCGTGTCGTGTAGAACGCTCGCAAGTGGCACGAGCGCGTTCGTCGATTGTCGTGCCGATCAGGCCGGCGAGGTTCTGGTGGCGCTCGAGGCACTCGCAGCCCTCGACGTCCCTCGCCGCTTCGCGGTGCTCGGCCCCCTCGACGACGGCGTGCCAGCCACCGTCGCCCTCGAATCGAGCGTGGGTGCACACGCGCGCCGGCTCGGCGTGCCGCTACTCGCCGTCGGCCCCTCGGACTACGGAGCGCCGCAGATGCTCGACCCCGGCGAGCTCGGACGCTTCGTGGCAGCGCTGGGTCCGGGGTCGGTCGTCTACTGTGCAGGGGTTGGGGTTCAGGACTTCACTCGGCCGATGATCGAGGCGGCGGATGCAACGTCCTGAGCGGTCGGTGTCCCTGCGAGAGCTCGTCGACCATCTCCTCGAACGGGTCCTGCTCTGGCGTGAACCCGATGACGTGCCCGCGGCGGCCTACTCCGGCATCACCTTCGGCGACGGGGTGGCGCGTCCGGGAGACCTGCACGTGAATCTCCACGGCCCACGCCAAGCTGCGGCTGCGGTCCACAGAGCCCTCGACGAGGGCGCCGTAGCCTCCCTGTGGCGCAACCCGAGCGCCCGACCCCCGGCGCCCGGGGTGGTCTTCGACGTGATCGACGAGAGGCGGGCGCTCTCCGCCGCAGCCGCACTCCTTCACCAGCACCCATCGCGACGGCTCCGAACGACCGGCGTCACCGGCACGAGCGGGAAGTCCACGACTGCTGCGACCTTGTACTGGATCCTGCGCCGGAGTGGAGTCCCCACCGGTCTGGTCTCGAGCATCGCCCAGAGCATCGGAACGACCGTGCGTCAGCCCGGCCTCACGACGCCCGACGCACCCGACATGCAGCGGCTGTTGGCCGAGATGGTCGATTCCGGGCTCGAAGCCGCAGTGATCGAAGCGTCGTCGGAGGGTCTCCGTGACGGACGGGTGGCCGATGTCGACTTCGACATCGGCATCTGCACCACCTTCGGGCTCGACCACCTCGACGTGCACCCCACCACCGGACAGTACCTGCGCGCCAAACAGGTGCTCTTTCGCGCCCTCGGCGCCGACGGGCTGGCCGTGTTCAACGCCGACGTGGCCGAGGTGGGGACGATCGTCGCCCGAAGCCCGGCAGCCCGCATCGGCGTCGGCTTCTCGCCCGACGCCGATGCCGTTCTCACCGGTTCACTCCTCTGTGTCGGAGCGGCAGCGGGCGACATCATCGGCTGCGATCCGGCGACCATCGACGTGGCGACGCGCTTTCCCGGCGCTCACAGCCGGATGAACTCGGCCATGGCCGCGGTGTCGGCGCTCCGCCATGGCGTCGAACCCCGAGCGATCGAATCGGCACTTGCATCGTTTCCGGGTGTGCCCCGGCGACTCCAGCTGGTCTACGCGGGTCGGTACACGCTGGTCGACGATCGACCCAACCCCCACAGCATGGAGACCACGGTCGTTCCGGTGCTCCGTCCGCTGCGAGACCGCTCGACCCGATTCGTCGCGTGCTGGGCGCCGCGAGGCAGTCGGGGCGCCGATCTCAACCGGGCCCAGGCGACGGTGTACGCCGACACGCTCGATCGGCTCGCCGTCGACATCGTGCACCTGAGCCGAAGCGCCGATGTCGTCGGTGACGCCGACGCGCTTTCCGACGAGGAGCTCGGTGTCGTGATCGAGGAGCTTCGAGACGCCGCGATCTCGCCACAGGTACATCACACCCTCGACGCAGCGATAACCGCAGTGGTCGACGATCTCCGCGATGGCGATCTGATCGTCCTGCTCGGCGCGCAGGGCATGGATGACGGCGCCCGCCTCTTCGCAGACCGAGTGGCGAGCCACGAACGCCTTTCGGCCACCGCGAGCGAGTTCGGTACCATCTGGACGCGGCAGGGCTGGCGAGAGGTGTGATCGGGCGAGGCATGCGGATTCTGTTGACGAATCGCCGAATGGTCGAGGGGGCCGGCTCCGGGTTGTACGTCCGCGACGTGGCCATCGAGCTCCTCCGGTGTGGGCACACGCCGATCGTCTACTGCTTCGAGCAGGGCGATCTGTCTCGGCAACTGATGGATCGCACTATTCCGGTCACCGACGACCTTGCGGCCATCGGTGATCCGCCCGACGTGATCCATGGTCAGCATCACCTTCCCACCATGGCGGCCCTGCAGTGGTTCTCCGACACGCCCGTTGTGGGCGTGAGTCACGGCTGGCGGCCCTGGGACGAACAACCCGTCGTCCATCCGAACGTCTGCCGCTACGTGGCCGTCGACGAGGCAGTGCGGGACCGACTCCGATTCCAGCATGGGATACCGAGTGACTCCATCGAAATCGTCTCGAACTTCGTCGACCTCGAAAGATTCGAACGGTGCGCCGAGCTCGCCGATCCACCGTCCCGCTTGCTCGTCTTCTCCAACTATGTGAGTCCGCGCAGCCCGTATCACGCTGCGGCCGAGGAGGCGGCCGAGATCCTCGGCATGTCGCTCGAGGTTGTCGGCGCCGGCATGGGCACGTCGACCGATCGCCCCGAGGAGGTACTGGGTCGCCACGACGTCGTCATGGCCCAAGGCCGGTCGGCCATCGAGGCAATGGCCTGCGGCGCGTCGGTGATGATCGGCAGCAGCCGTGCTTTCGGTCCCCTGGTGGCCACCTCGAACTTCGATCACCTCCGTCGCCTGAACTTCGGCATCCGCACCCAGACGCTCCCTGCGACCGCTTCGACCATTGTCGATCAGCTCGGAAACTACGACCCCGTCGATGCCGCCCGCGTGACCGACCGGGTGCGATCGGAGGCCGGTGCTCACGACGCGGTGCAACGACTGCTCGCGATCTACGCACGGGCTGTCGCGTCGTTCGAAGGGGATCCGTCGCGGGTCACCGACGCCACACGCGCAACCGGCACGTTCGTGCACGATGTCGGCTCGTTCGTCGTCGAGACGATGCGTGAGGTCGAACGACTTCGCCTTCCGGCCAGTCAGGTTCCCGGCCTCATTCGGGCCCGCGACCATCTCTCGTCGCAGCTCGCGGCGTTGCGCTCGGCCCACGACGATCTCCTGCAGGCCAACCGGGCCCTCGAGCTGCGCATCGTGGCGGAGGCCGAAGCGCCGGAAGCCATCGATCCGGCCCCGACGGGGATCAGTCGTGCGCAAAGCGTTCTGCGGCGGGCTCGAAACGCGACTTCGCGTCGGTTCTCGACCCGGCGCCGATCGTGAACACCCGCAGACTCCCCGGCATCGATCCCGAGATCGTGGCCTTCTACTATCCCCAGTTCCATCGAACCGAGCTCAACGACCATCTGTACGGCGTCGGCTACACCGAGTGGGACAACGTGCAGCGCGCCCGACCCCTGTTCGATGGCCACGATCAGCCACGTCAGCCGGCGGCGCTCGGGTACTACGACCTCGAGGACTCCGCCGTGTACGACCGGCAGGTCGCCATGGCGAGGGCCGCCGGCATCAGCGGATTCTGCCTCTACCACTACTGGTTCGGGGGCGAGCGGCGCGCACTGCAGACCCCCCTCCGCCATGCGCTCACCAGCACCACCCGATTCCCGTTCTGCCTGATGTGGGCCAACCACGACTGGACCCTTGCCTGGCGCGGTAGGCCTCACGAGGTGACCGTGGAGATGACCTACGGCGACAACACCGCAGCGGAGTACATCGCCGACGTCGCCGTGTACCTGCGAGACCCTCGCTACCTGCGCGTCGACGGTGCTGCGCTGCTGCTGGTCTACGACGTCGAGGGACCGGCCGATCTCGACGATTTCGTCGATGCGCTGCGGCGAGCCGCCAGAGCGAACGGCATAGGGGAGCTGTTCGTCTGCGGCGTCCAGCGGCGGCACAACGCGCCGGCGCTCCGATCGGACTCCCTCGACGCACTGTGTGAGTTCCCCCCGCACGGGTTCTACGGCGACGAATACCGCTCGCCGGTGGTACCGCGCGGCACGGCGAGTGGCTTTCGCGGCCGGCTGTACGACTACCGGTCGATGGTGGCCGGCTCCCTCACGGGACGAAATCGGATTCCCGGCCTCGACTACATCGGCGCCGCCACGCCCGATTGGGACAACACCGGCCGACGGCTGGAGAACCTCGACCCGACCGTCTTCCGGCACTCGTCACCGCTCGCGTTCGGACTCTGGCTCCAGGGTCTGCTGTCACAGGCGGCCAACGACGACGCGACGCTGCCGTTGGTCTTCGTGAATGCCTGGAACGAGTGGGGAGAAGGCGCCTATCTCGAACCCGATCGGACGCATGGTGGCGACCGTCTCGGTGCGGTTTCGCAGGCTCTCGCCGACTGGCCGACGGCTGCATCCCCCCTGGACCTCGCACGGCGCGTCCTCGACGAACGCGCCGGTGAGCTCGTCCGCTTCGGCGCTCTGCCCACCCGACGTCTCGAGGTGCAGCCTGGTCGGTCGAGACCCGCCCGGCTCTCGGCCAGGCGCGGCACGTTGTGGATCGAAGCCTTCGGGTCGTTCACGGCGCCGATGAACGGCGAGGTCCGTCTCGTCCGGGAGATCGTGCTCCTGCGGGGGTTCGCCGCCGATCCCCAGATCGACGGCTCGACGGCTCGGAGCCACGCCGGTCATCGGCTGGTTCTCCGCGGCGCCGATGCCGACTACACCTGCGACGTGCCGGCGATCGCACGACCCGATGTCCTCGAAACGCACGGAGACTGGCTCGACGCGGGGAATGTGGCCCGGGCGGGTTTCGAGGCCTGGCTCGACCTCGGTCCGGTGACACCGGGTCGGTATCGGCTCGCCGTCGAGATCGCCGAGCACGATGACGTGTTGTTCGAATGGGAAGTGGCCGTGACTGTCGCCGACTGAGATCGGTCCGAGGCAGGCGGGCGAATTCCGCCAGTCTCGTGAGTGGTCGCCGGTAACCTTCCGCCATGGCCGAGATCACACTGAAGCTCCCCGACGGTTCTGCGCGCACGTTGCCCGCGGGATCCACCGGAGCCGACCTGGCTGCGGCCATCGGTCCCGGTCTGGCCAAGGCCGCCGTGATCGTCGAGGTGAACGGTGAGGAACGCGACCTCGACGCGCCGCTCGACGACGGTGCCGAGGTGAGCATCGTGGTCGCGGAGTCGCCGCAGGGCCTGCACACCATTCGGCACTCCACCGCCCACGTGATGGCCCAGGCCATCCAGGCGCTGTGGCCCGGCACCCAGCTGGCCATCGGGCCGCCCATCGAGCACGGTTTCTACTACGACGTCGAGCTCCCCGACGGCCAGACGCTCCACGCCGACGACCTCGAGATCATCGAGGCGAAGATGCGCGACATCGTCGCCGCCGATCAGCCGTTCGAGCGCCACGAGCTGAGCATCGACGAGGGCTCTGGCCAAGTTCGCCGACCACACGTACAAGCGCGAGATCATCGAGCGGGTGGCCGAGGGAGAGCTCGCAGGCGAGGATGCCGGCGAGGTGGGCGACGGCATCATCAGCTACTACGCGAACTCCGACGACTTCCTCGACATGTGTGCCGGACCTCACGTTCCGAGCACCGGTCGACTCGAGCACTTCAAGCTCCAGAAAGTGGCCGGCGCCTACTGGCGAGGCGATGTGACCCGTCCGATGCTCCAGCGGGTGTACGGCACCGCGTGGGCAACTCGGAAACAGCTGGCTCAGCACCTCGCCATGCTCGTCGAGGCCGAGAAGCGCGACCATCGCCGGTTGGCCGCCGAGCTCGATCTCGTCTCGTGGCCCGAGGAGCTCGGCCCGGGGCTGGCGGTCTGGCACCCCAAGGGAGCCAACGTCCGCCGGATCATGGAGGACTACAGCCGCGAGCGGCACGAGCAGGGCGGCTACGAATTCGTCTACAGCCCCCACATCGCCAAGTCGGTTCTCTGGGAGACCAGCGGTCATCTCGACTTCTATGCCGACTCCATGTATCCGCCCATGGAGATGGACGGTGCGTCGTACTACCCGAAGCCGATGAACTGCCCGTTCCACGTGATGATCTTCCGGGCCCAGCAGCGCTCGTACCGCGAGCTTCCGATCCGAATGTTCGAGCTGGGCACGGTGTACCGCTACGAGCTCTCGGGTGCAGTTCACGGGCTCATGCGCAGTCGAGGGTTCACCGTCGACGACGCGCACATCTTCTGCACACGAGAAGACGTCCAGGCCGAGCTGGCGTCGCTGCTCGAGTTCGTGCTGTCGGTTCTCCGGGCGTTTGGTTTCGACCAGATCCAAGCCAAGTTGTCCACCCGGCCGCCCGAGAAGTCGGTGGGCGACGACGACATCTGGGAGGCGGCCACCGCGGGGCTGCAGGCGGCCCTCGAAACGGCGGAGCTCGACTACGTGGTCGATGAGGGCGGCGGGGCCTTCTACGGACCGAAGATCGACGTCGACGTCACCGATGCAATCGGGCGGGCATGGCAACTGAGCACCATCCAGGTCGACTTCAACCTGCCCGAACGGTTCGGCCTCGAGTACGTCGCCTCCGATGGCGCGCGCAAGCAGCCGGTCATGATCCACCGAGCCCTCATGGGTTCGATCGAACGGTTCTTCGGCGTGCTCGTCGAGCACTACGCAGGCGCCTTCCCCTCGTGGCTGGCCCCGGTTCAGGCTCGCGTGCTGGCCGTCGCATCCGATCACGAGGACTACGCCGGGAAGCTGGTCGCCGACCTGAAGGCCGCCGGCTTCCGCGTCGACCACGTGGCGGCCGACGATCCACTGGGCAAGCGCATACGCAACGCCAAGGTCGAGAAGCTGCCCTACGTCCTGGTCGTCGGCGACGACGATGTCGCGAACGGCACCGTCGGGGTGAACCCCCGCGGCGGCGAAGTCGAGCGCGATGTCGTCGTCTCGGCGTTCGTCGAGCGGCTGGCGGCCGAGGTCGCCGACCACCGCTGATGCCACTCGATCGCCTGTGGGCGGGCTGGCGCAACGAGTACGTGACCGAAACGGCCCGGGTGGCTCCGCCCGATTCCGACCAGACCCTGTTCGAGACGATCCTCGCCAGCGGCCTGCCCGATTCGGCGACCCACGTGGTGTGGCGGGGGCCCACCTGCTTCGCCATCCTCAACCGCTACCCGTACACGTCGGGCCACCTGTTGATCCTGCCCAATCGAGGCGTCCCCGATCTCGACGACCTCGATGCCGACGAGTTCGCCGAGCTGTGGGAGACCGTGCGCGCCGCCGCCGCCGCCATTCGGGCCGCCTATTCGCCCGACGGGCTGAACATCGGGGTGAACATCGGGAGGGGCGCCGGCGCCGGCGTTCCCGATCATCTGCACGTGCATGTCGTGCCCCGGTGGGCCGGTGACACGAACTTCACCACGTCGGTGGCCGAGACCCGGGTGATGCCCGAATCGCTCGATGTCAGCTTCGAGCGCATCACGTCGGCATGGCCCTCCTAGCCTTGGGGTCGTGACCGACGACACCGAGATCGAGCCCGTCGACGAGCTCCCGGCCGATCTCGATCTCACCACCCTCGAGCTGCCCTACCTCTTCCCGAACAACAACCGGCGCCGACTCGTCGGCGTGCTGTACGTGGCCGTTGCCGCCGTGTTCGTGCTCGTCTGGTTCGTCGCCGCCGACAGCCCTCGTGTGAACGCCGGCTTCCTCGTCGGTGGAATCGGCGTGGCGCTCCTCGGGCTGTACAGCTTCGTCACCGGGCACGATCTCGATGTCGACGAGCTCGACGCGCTGGCCATCGCCGCCAAGGAGGTCGGCTTTCCCGTCGGCCACGCCTCGGCCCAGCTCGCCTGGCGAGGATGGGCGAGTCGGCCCACGTGGCGCATCCTCGCCTACAGCCACGAACCACAGCCGGCGAAACGGGCACTCGTGCTCGTCGACGGCGTCACCGGCGAGCTGGTCGACAGCATCGTCGAGGACAACCCCGAGGACTGGTCGCAGTACCAGAGCTAGCCGGCGCCGCCCAGACGCAGCGACCCGCCCCGTCACTGCTACCGTCGACACGAGGACCTCGGGTCCGGTAGGAGGAAGTGCACGATGTTCGACGGTCACTGGCGCGCCACGGTCGAGAAAGCAGTCGATCCGATCGGTCGTTCGCTGCGTCGCACGGGAATCACCGCCGACGTGCTCACCCTCATCGGCATTCTCATGGCCGGCGCGGCGGCCTATGCCATCGGTGACAACCACCTTCGGCTCGGTTTCGCCCTCATGTTGTTGGCCGCGGTTCCCGACCTGCTCGACGGCGCCGTTGCCAAGGCATCGGGCACCACGTCGGTTCGCGGTGCCTACCTCGATTCGACGTTCGACCGGGTCAGTGACGCCCTCATCTTCGGTGGCCTCACCTGGTACCTCGCATCGAACGAACCTGGCCGCATCTCGGTCCTTCCGGTGGCCGTCATGGGTGCGGCGATGCTCATCTCCTACCAGAGGGCCAAGGCCGAGTCGCTCGGCTTCGATGCCAAGGGCGGCATCATGGAGCGGGCCGAGCGCTTCATCGTTTTGAGCGTCGGTCTCGTGTTCACCGAGATCCTCATCCCGGTGCTGTGGATCATGCTGGTGCTCACGCTGGTCACCGCGGTGCAGCGGTTCGTCAAGGTGTGGCGCCAGGCCACTGCGGTACATCCGGTGGCCGCCCACCGGGTCCGCCGCACCCCCCGCACACGCGAACGGCTCGAAGCCCTTCGCCGCCGCGGTTCCACCCGCCGTCGCTGACCCTTGGTCGACCGGGCGTACGCGCTCTATCGGCTGGGCGCCGCGGTCACTCGCACGCTCCCCGGCCCCCTCGTTGCCGCGACCAGCGACCTGTTGTCGAAGAACGCCCCCCGGTTCAGCGAGGAGAAGCGAGCCCAGGTCGAGCGCAACCTGCGCCGCATTCTCGACCGTTCGGTGTCGGGTCGTGAGCTCGATCGACTGGTGGGGGAGACCTTCGCCGACTACGCCCGCTACTACGTGGAGTCGGCTCGACTCCCGGACATGAGCATCGAGGAGATCGACGCCGGGTTCACGGTCGAGGGATTCGAGTACGTCGAAGACGCAGTGGCCAGCGGAACAGGGCCGATCCTGGTGCTGCCGCATCTGGGGGGGTGGGAATGGGCCGGATTCTGGCTCACGCTCGTGCCGCGCTATGACGTGACCGTTGTCGTCGAGCCGCTCCATCCGCCCGAGCTGCACGAGTGGTTCATGGACTTCCGCCGCACGCTCGGCATGAACGTGATCACGCTCGGTCCCGACGCCGGCAGCGGCATCGTGCACGCCATCAAGGCCGGCCACGTCGTCTGCCTGTTGAGCGACCGCGACGTCGGTGGTGCTGCCGTGGAGGTCGAGTTCTTCGGCGAGGTCACGAGGGTGCCCGCCGGACCGGCGACCATGGCGCTGCGCACCGGCTGCAAGGTGTTGCCCACGGCGGTGTACCACACCGACTACGGCGTCCACGGCGTCGTGCGACCCGATCCCGGTTTCGTGCGCACCGACGCTCGATTGCGAGCCGACATCACCGCGTTGACGCAGATCCTGACCGACGAGCTCGCGGGCCTCATTCGCCGAGCGCCCGAGCAGTGGCATCTCCTGCAACCCAACTGGCCCAGCGATCACCACTGAGAGCCCTTCGGTTGACCGTCGTGGTCTCTCAGCAGTACACAAGTCGCGCCAGAACGGTGGGGGGACCTATGGTCGCCGGGTGCGCGTCGGCATCGTCTGTCCCTACAGCCTGACCCTTCCCGGTGGTGTCCAGGAACAGGTTCTCGCCCTGGGACGGGCGCTGCGCCGCCGTGGCATCGACGCACGTGTGCTCGGACCCTGCGACGGTGCGCCACCCGATCCCGCCGTCACGCCCCTCGGCAACAGCCTGCCGACGGCGGCCAACGGGTCGGTTGCCCCGGTCGCGCCCGACGTGTCCGCCCAGCTCCGCACCATCCGGGCACTGCGCGACGAGGCGTTCGACGTGCTGCACCTCCACGAACCGCTCGCTCCGGGCCCGACCCACACCGCGCTGGTGATGCATCCCGCGCCGATCCTCGCCACGTTCCACGCCGCCGGAACCAGCGCGCCCTATCGCTACCTCAATCCGGGGGTGCGACTGCTGGCCGCACGAATCGACAAAGCCACGGCGGTCTCGGACATGGCGGTGGCGCTGGCGCGCACCGTGTACGACGGTGACATCGAGGTCACCTTCAACGGCGTCGACGTGGATTCGTTCCGCGGGCTCGAGCCCTGGCCGACTTCGGGGCCCACGGTCCTGTTCATCGGTCGCCACGAACCTCGCAAGGGACTGGCGGTGCTCATCGAGGCCATCGCGCAACTGCCCGACGAGGTCACCTGCTGGGTGGCCGGCGATGGGCCCGAGTCGTCCGCGCTGCGACTGGCCACCAGCCGCCACCGGCGTTTCGAATGGTTGGGCCGGATCTCCGACCACGAGAAGCGCCGACGCCTCGTCGGTGCCGACGTCTTCTGCGCGCCGTCACTCGGCGGTGAGTCCTTCGGCATCGTGTTGCTCGAGGCCATGGCCGCCCACACGCCCGTCGTGGCGTCCTCGATCGCGGGCTACGCCAATGTCGCCCGGGCCGGGCGCGACGCCCTGATGGTGAGCCCGAACGACGCCGACGCGTTGGCCGACGCCCTGCGACGAGCGTTGTTCGAGCCGGCGGAACGGGCACGATTGGTGAGCTCGGGCGCCGAGCGGGCCGAGGAGTTCGCCATGCGTCGACTTGCCGGCATCTACGCCGAATCGTACGAGCGCCTCCTCGACCGGGCGGAGCCGCGTACACTGGGCCGCCGGTCTCGGCTGTTCGGGTCGAACGAGGAGGAGTTCACGTGATCATCGGCATCATCGTCGTCGCAGTGCTCGTGCTGTTGTTGTTGTTCTTCGTCCTGCAGTACAACGGCCTCGTCAGGCTCCGCAACCAGGTCGAGAACGCCTGGTCACAAATCGACGTGCAGCTGCGTCGTCGGTACGATCTCATCCCGAATCTCGTCGAGACGGTGAAGGGCTATGCCGCCCACGAGCGGGAGACGCTCGAAGCGGTCGTCCAGGCCCGCAATGCGGCGATCGCCGCTCCCGGCCCCGCCGAACAGGCCCAAGCCGAGAACATCCTCACGGGGGCGCTGCGCCAGTTGTTCGCGCTGAGCGAGAGCTATCCCGACCTCAAGGCGAACCAGAACTTCCTCTCCCTCCAGGAAGAGCTCACCTCCACCGAAGACCGCATCGCCTACGCGCGGCAGTACTACAACGACTCGGTGCTCGGATACAACAACAAGATCCAGACCTTCCCGTCGAATCTCGTCGCCAGCGCCTTCAACTTCACCGAGCGCGAGTACTTCGAGGCCCCGGGCGAGGCGATCGACCCCGTCCAGGTCCAGTTCTGACCGTCACCTGACCCACCCATGACCTCCTCACCAACCCGCACGCTGCTTGTCGCGCTGCTCGCCGTACCCGTCATCGTGCTGGCCGTGCTGAGCGTCGTTCTCGGTGTGCCGTGGTGGATTGTCGCTCCGCTCGCGGTGGCGCTGGTCGTGGTCGCCACGATCCTGGTGGTACGCCGTGCGCCCGGGATCGTCTTGGCGCGACTCGGGGTGTCACCCGCCGATGTCGGTGGCGACCACACCCGACTCGCCCACGTCGTCGATGGTCTCTGTCTCTCCAACGGCATCCGGCCGCCGTCGCTCGCGGTGCTCGTCGACGAGAGCCCGAACGGCCTCGTCGTCGGCCGCTCGGCCGACGAGGCGACGATCGTGGTCACGACCGGTCTGCTCGACTCGCTGGGTCGCACCGAGCTCGAGGGCGCGGTCGCTCATCTCCTGGCCCGGTTGAAGGCGCCGGGCCTGGCCGATGAGACGTTGGCCGCCGTCGTGATCGGCATGTGGCTGGCGCCGGTACCGGTTCTGCAGCGGCGGGCGCTCGCAAGAGTCGTGGCCGACCACCCCGCCGTGCTCGCCGACCGCGAAGCCGTGTCGATGACCCGCTATCCGCCCGGACTGGTTTCGGCCTTCGCGACGATCCAGCGGGCCGACGGGTCGCTACGCTCTGCCGGTCGTTCGACCCGCCACCTCTGGATCGACGATCCCGCCCGCACCACCAACGACGCCATCGACATACCGCTCTCCGAGCGCATCGACGTCCTCCAGGAGCTCTGACCCCCTGTGTCCCTGACCCGCAATCAGATCTACGCCGCGCTGGCCGCGCTGGCCACTGTGATCGTCATCGTCGTGATCGTGCTCGTGAGTAGCGGAGGCGGAGACGACGGCCCGGTGTTCACCGACGACGCGGCGCCGGCTCCCGCCGAGGAACCGTCCGTCGACGCCGGGGACGCCGCCGGTGACGCCGATGCCGACGTGACTCCCACGCCGGTTCCCGTCGGGCCGGTCGAGCCTCTGACGGGGATCCCGCTCGATGGCCGACCGGCGCTCGACCGTCCTGCCCTCATGGTCAAGATCGACAACCATCCTCAGGCTCGCCCCCAGATCGGTCTGAACCAGGCGGATCAGGGCCTCGAACTGCTCGTCGAGGGCATCACCCGACTGGCACTGGTCTTCCACACCTCCGACTCCGATCCGGTCGGTCCGGTTCGATCGGGTCGCAGCTCCGACCCTGATCTGGCGGCCAACTACGGGATGCCACTGTTCGCGTGGTCCGGGGGCAACGCCACGGTACGGGCCGAGGTCCGCCAGGGCGAGATCGACGGCAAGCTCTACGACGTCGGCATCGACCAGGGCGTCGGTGAATGGTTCCGTGACTCCTCCCGCGGTGTCGACTACGAGCACACGCTGTTCTCCTCCACTCCTTCGCTGTTCGCGGCCGCACCCGAAGAGCTCGGACCGCCGCCCCAGATCTTCGACTATCGCTATGGCAACGACGCGCTGAGCCCCACGGCGCAACCCGTACCGGGTGTCCAGATCGACTGGCGCGGCGGGGTCACCGTCAACTGGGTCTGGAGCGACGAGCACCAGGGCTGGCTGCGGTTCCAGCGGGGAACGCCCCACGTCGACGGCGAGGGCATCCAGGTCGCCCCGCCCAACGTGGTGCTCTTCACCACGCCGTACGGCACGTCGGCCGCATCGGCGGGGTCCCCGCAGGCCCTCACCGTGGGCAGCGGCGAAGCGCTCGCGCTCACCGACGGCCATGCGATCGAGGGTCAGTGGGATCGTCCCGAGGCGCTCATGCCCTGGAAGCTGACCGATCTCGACGGCGAGGCGATCGGTCTGACACCGGGCCAGACCTGGATAGGCCTGCCCGAGGCGGGCAACGTGACCATCATGAGCCAGGCCGCGGCCGACGAGTTGCTGGCCTCCGCTCCCTGAACGGGAGCGTCTCGATCCGGCCCGAGATTGGCCCTATTCGATCGGGTCCACTTGGCTCTGGTTCTACACTCGAGTCCATGACCGATCATTCCGTTCCGTCGGCTTCGGCCCCTCGCAACACCGGCACCGTTCGCGTGAAGCGCGGTCTGGCCGAAATGCTCGAGGGCGGCGTCATCATGGACGTCGTCAATGCCGATCAGGCCAAGATCGCCGAGGACGCGGGAGCCGTTGCGGTGATGGCTCTCGAACGAGTGCCCGCCGACATCCGCGCCGACGGTGGCGTGGCCCGAATGAGCGATCCCGCAATGATCGCGGCCATTCAGGCGGCGGTGACCATTCCCGTGATGGCCAAGGCCCGCATCGGTCACTTCGCCGAAGCGCAGATCCTCCAGGCCATGGCCGTCGACTACATCGACGAGTCCGAGGTCCTGACCCCGGCCGACGAAACCCACCACATCGACAAGTGGGCCTTCGACGTCCCCTTCGTCTGCGGTGCCACCAACCTCGGTGAAGCGTTGCGACGCATCAGCGAAGGGGCCTGCCTCATCCGCTCCAAGGGCGAGGCCGGCACCGGCAACATCACCGAGGCGGTGCGTCACCTCCGTTCGATCCTCGGCGACATCCGCAAGATCACCACCGCCGACGAAGCCGAGTTGTTCGAGTGGGCCAAGCAGCTGCGGGCCCCCCTGCCGCTGGTGCAGGAGATCGCCGATACCGGCAAGCTCCCCGTTCCGTTGTTCTGCGCCGGAGGCATCGCCACGCCGGCCGACGCGGCGCTCACGATGCAGCTCGGTGCGCAGTCGGTCTTCGTCGGCTCGGGCATCTTCAAGAGCGACGATCCGGCGCCCCGGGCGAGGGCCATCGTCGAGGCCACCACCAACTTCAACGATCCCGACATCCTCGTGAAGGTCAGCACCGGCCTCGGCGCACCCATGACCGGCATCGGAATGGACGAGCTCGACATCACCTTCGCCGACCGCGGTTGGTAGCGCTCCAGCCGCATCGCGGAGGCTCGTGGTGAAGGTCGGCGTCCTGGCGTTGCAGGGTGCCTCGCGTCGACATCTCGACGTCTTGTCGGAGCTGGGATGCACGGGGGTCGCGGTGAAACGGCCCGAGCACTTGCTCGATGTCGACCGCATGATCATTCCCGGCGGCGAATCCACCACGATCTCGAAGCTGCTCGACCTCAGCGGCATCCGACAGCCGCTGGCGGAACGCCTCGCCGCCGGCATGCCCGTACTCGGGACATGCGCCGGCATGATCCTGCTGGCGTCCGAGGTCACCGACGGGCGGCCCGACCAACGCTCCTTCGGTGCCATCGACATCGGGGTGAAACGAAACGGCTACGGGCGTCAGGTCGAGTCCTTCGAGGTCGATCTCGACATCTCGGTCGTGGTCGGCGGACCGTTCCACGCCGTGTTCATCCGCGCTCCCCGGGTCGAACGTTGTGGTCCCGACGTCGAGGTGTTGGCCACCTTCGACGACGACGTCGTGGCCTGTCGGCAGGCCAACGTGGTCGCCACTAGCTTTCATCCCGAACTCACCGATGATCTGCGATTCCACCACTGGTGGATCGAGGAGGGATCCCCATCATGAGCGGTCATTCCAAATGGGCCACCATCAAGCACAAGAAGGGTGCCGCCGACGCCAAGCGCGGCAAGCTCTTCGCCAAGATCATCAAGCAGGTCGAGGTGTCGGCTCGTCAGGGCGGCGGAGATCCCGATGCCAACCCGACCCTGCGCACCATGTTCCAGAAGGCACGTGACGCCTCGGTGCCGCTCGACACGATCGAACGGGCCATCAAGCGCGGCACCGGTGAGCTCGAGGGGGTCAACTACGAGACGGTGAACTACGAGGGCTACGCCCCGGCGGGCGTGGCACTGTACGTCGAGACACTCACCGACAACCGCAACCGCACCGGTGGGGAGATGCGGTCGATCTTCTCCAAGAACGGGGGAAACCTCGCCGAGCCGGGTGCCGTCTCCTGGCAGTTCGAGCGCCGAGGCGTGATCCTCGTCCCCGGCACGGTCAGCGAGGACGAGGTCATGCTGGTAGGCCTCGACAACGGCGCCGACGACCTCGAGACCGACGGCGACTTCTGGCGCCTCACCTGTGACCCCGGCCAGCTGCCCGACCTCCGCGACGCGCTCGACGCCGCTGGCATCGCGGTCGAATCGGCCGAGCTCACCATGCTGCCCAGCCAGACGGTGGCCGTCAGCGAGCTCTCTGCCGCCAGAGCCGTGCTGCGACTGGTCGATCTGCTCGACGACAACGACGATGTGCAGGACGTCTTCGGCAACTTCGACATCCCCGACGAGATCCTCGAAGAGCTCAGCGACGCATGAGCGCGACGGTGGGGGCGCACGCTCCACCCGTCGATACGGACCGGGCAGTAGGGTGTCGTACATATGTTCGTTCTGGGGATCGATCCGGGTCTTTCTCGATGCGGCTACGGCGTCGTGGAGCACCGCCGGAACGCACCACGCGCGGTGGCCGCCGGCGTGCTGCGTACGCCGCCGAAACAGCCGGTACCCCAGCGCCTCGCCGAGCTCCAACGTGAGGTCCGGGCCCTCCTGGTCGAGTTCGAGCCCGCCGTCGTCGCCGTCGAGCGGGTGCTGTTCCAGGTGAACGTCCGCACCGCCATGAGTGTGGGGCAGGCCAGCGGCATCGTCATGGCCGAAGCCGCCGGATGGGGCGCCGATGTGGTCGAATACTCACCGAACGAGATCAAGCTGGCGGTCGCCGGTCATGGCGATGCCGACAAGCAACAGATGGAGCGCATGGTGCAGACCCTCCTCGGCATCCGAACCGCACTGCGACCCGTCGATGCCGCCGATGCCATCGCCGTGGCCCTCTGTCACTCGCGCGCAGAGCGTGATGGTCGAGGCGAAGCGATGATCATCGGCTCGTTGCGCGGCACCCTCGTCGAACGGTCCGAAGGTGAGGTGATCATCGAGGTCGGCGGCATCGGGTACCGCGTCGCGGTCGCACCTTCGGTCGTGGTGAAGCTCGGCGAGCTCGGCGACGAGGCCTTCGTGCACGTGCATCACCACATTCGTGAGGACGCGCAGTCGCTCTACGGCTTCTTGTCGCGCGACGAACGACGCACCTTCGAAGCCCTGCTCGGTGCGCACGGGGTCGGCCCCTCGTTGGCGTTGGCCATCCTCTCGGTGCACGAGCCGGCCGCACTGCAGTCGATCCTCGTCAACGACGACATCGCCGCGCTCTGCCTCGTGCCCGGGGTGGGCAAGAAGACGGCCGCTCGCCTGCTGATCGAGCTCAAATCGCGGCTCGACATCGACATTCGTGAGACCGCAGTGCCCGGGGATGTCACGAGGCCGACGGTGGCATCGGCGACCTCCGACGTGCAGCAGGCCCTGGCCGAGCTCGGCTACGGCGCCGACGAGGTTCGCGACGTGCTCCGTGACCTGCCGACGGTCGGCGACACCTCACAGCTCCTCAAGCAGGCCCTCCAGAAGTTGGCGAGCAGGGTCTGATGGCTCGCGACGAGCTGCTCCGCGCCGATGCGCCGCTGCCCGACGACGATGACGAGCTCGACGCGTTCGTCGACGAAGGCGGCCTGCGTCCGTCCCGGCTCGACGACTTCGTGGGTCAGACCGAGCTCAAGCAGCACCTCGAGATCCTGCTCGGTGCAGCCAGGAACCGCCGACAGGCGGCCGACCACCTGCTGTTCGCGGGTCCGCCCGGCCTCGGCAAGACCACCCTCGCCCACATCGTCGCCGCCGAGATGGGTGTCGAGATGCACACCACGTCGGGGCCTGCGCTCGAACGGGCGGGCGATCTCGCCGCGATCCTGACCAAGCTCGGCGATGGCGACGTGTTGTTCATCGACGAGATCCATCGACTGCCTCGCACCGTCGAAGAGGTCATGTATCCGGCCATGGAGGACTTCGAGCTCGACATCGTGCTCGGCAAGGGGCCAGCGGCACGGTCGATCCGCCTCGAGCTTCCCCGCTTCACCCTCGTCGGAGCCACCACCCGCACCGGTCTCATCGCCAAGCCGCTACGCGACCGTTTCGGACTGGTGTCCCGTCTCGACTTCTACGAGGTCGACGATCTCGACTCGATCGTCACCCGGACCGCCGGCATCCTCGGGGTCCGCCTCGATCCGACCGGCAGCCACGAGATCGCTCGGCGCGCCCGGGGCACGCCCCGCATCGCCAACCGGCTGCTGCGGCGGGTACGCGACTACGCCGAGGTGCGCGCCGACGGCGTGATCACCGCCGAGGTCGCCCACGACGGGCTGGCGTTGTTCGGCGTCGACGATCGCGGCTTCGACAAGATCGACCGTGCCATCCTGAGCGCCATCTGCGAACGTTTCGATGGCGGCCCGGTCGGCTTGTCGACCCTGGCCATCAGCGTCAGCGAACCGCCTGAGACCGTCGAAGACGTCTACGAGCCCTTCCTGATCCAGCAGGGAATGCTGATGCGCACACCTCGGGGCAGGGTGGCCATGCCCGATGCGTGGCGGCACCTGGGTCTGGCACCCCCTTCGGTGCCTCCTGCGGTCGATCAGACCGGCCTCTTCGACCGCGACTGAGGCCATGGGTCCCGACGACTTCGACTACGACCTCCCCGAACGCGCCATCGGCCACACGCCTGCCGAGCCGCGCGACGACGCGCGCCTGCTCGTCGATCTCGGTGACCACGTCGAGCATCGACGGGTCCGCGACCTGCCCGAACTGCTCCGCGAGGGCGACTTGGTCGTGGTGAACGACACACGCGTGCTCCCCGCACGGGTGTTCTTCACGAAGGCGACCGGCGGTCGGGTCGAGGTCCTGCTGCTCGAGCCGAGAGACGACGGGACCTGGGAGTGCCTGGTGAAGCCCGGTCGCCGCGTCCCCCGGGCACGTCGATCAGCGCAGCCGGTGGGCTCTCGGCCGTGGTCGGTGACGCCCTCGGCGACGGGCGCCGCTCCGTGCGGTTCGAGACCGGCGATCTCGATCTCGTCGCTGCGCTGGAGGTCCACGGGCAGATGCCTCTGCCGCCCTACCTGCACACCGAGCTGGCCGATCCCGACCGCTACCAGACGGTGTACGCCGATCGGCCGGCGTCGGCGGCCGCTCCGACCGCCGGGTTGCACTTCACGCCCGAGACGCTCGACCGACTCGGCGCCCATGGCGTCGGGTTGGCCAGAGTCGAGCTGGTCGTCGGGCTCGACACCTTTCGGCCCATGACGGTCGAGGATCTCGACGACCACGAGATGCACACCGAGTCCTACTCGATACCCCGTTCGACGTGGGAGGCGGTGCGGGACGCCCAACGGGTGGTCGCCGTCGGCACCACCACCGTGCGGGCGCTCGAGTCGGCCGCCGTCACCGGCGTGCTCGAGGGCCGTACGGATCTGTTCATCCGGCGCCCGTACCCGTTCGCGGTCGTCGATGCCCTGCTCACCAACTTCCATCTGCCGCGCAGCACACTGTTGGTGATGATCGACGCCTTCATCGGGCCCCGCTGGCGCGAGCTCTACGCAGTGGCGCTCGAAGCCGACTACCGATTCCTCTCCTTCGGCGACGCCATGTTGCTCGAACGCGGGAGCTCGGCGCAGTGAAGGCCGAGTTCGAGTCGATCGCCACCGACGGAGCGGCGCGCACGGGCCGGGTGCGTACGGCCCATGGCACCTTCGACACACCCTGTTTCATGCCGGTCGGCACCAAGGGGGCGGTGAAGCATCTCTCGTCGGTCGACCTGGCCGAGCTGGGCGCCCAGGTGGTGCTCGCCAACACCTACCATCTGATGTTGCGACCGGGCGCCGACACCGTCGCCGCCCTCGGCGGGTTGCACGCGTTCACCGGCTTCGACGGCCATCTGCTCACCGACTCGGGTGGCTTCCAGATCTTCAGTCTCGATCCCGAGGTCGACGACGACGGTGCCGTGTTCACCTCCACCTACGACGGCGGCAAACATCGACTGACGCCCGAGGGCGCGGTCGACACCCAGGCACTGATCGGTGCCGACATCCAGATGGTGCTCGACGTGTGTTCGGCGTTGCCGGCCACCACGGCCACGCTCGCAGCTGCGGCCGACCGGACCGCTGATTGGGCAACACGGGCCCGTCGACACTTCCTCGACCACGCCGATGCACCCACTCGCCAGAGCCTGTTCGGGATCGCCCAGGGGGGAACCGACATCGAGCTGCGGAAGCGATCGGCCGAAGCCACCGTGGCCATCGGATTCGACGGCTACGCGATCGGCGGCCTCTCGGTGGGCGAGGGGCGCGACGACATGCTGCCCGCCATCACCGCCTGCACCGACATCTTCCCGACCGACCAGCCGCGCTACTTCATGGGCCTGGGCGATCCGGTGGGGATCGTCGAGTCGGTGGCCCGCGGGGTCGACATGTTCGACTGTGTGCTCCCCACCCGGCTGGCTCGCCACGGAACGCTGCTGACCTCGGGTGGTCGCCTGAACCTGCGCCGGGCCGAGTACGCCGCCGACGACGAGCCACTCGACCCAGGCTTCCCCTCGAGTCCGGCCAACCGGTGGTCGAAGGGCTATCTGCGTCACCTCCTGCAGGTCGGTGAGCCCACCGCAGCTCGCATCTGCACCCTGCACAACGTCGCCTGGTTGCTCGATCTGATGGCGCGGACGCGCGCGGCGATCGCTTCCGGATCCTTCGACGACCTCCGCGCCGAGGTCCACCGAATCTGGTCGTGAATCGGCCCTGAACGCCGACGGCGGCGCGGTACCGATCACGGTGGAGCCGACGATAGGGTGGACCGGCCATGGGAAGCCTCATCATCTTCGTCCCCCTCCTCGTCATCATGTATTTCGTGATGATCCGGCCACAGCAGAAGCGTGTGGCCGAGCATCGTCAGGTACTCGCCTCGCTCGAGGTGGGTGACGAGGTGGTCACCTCAGCCGGTATCTACGGCGTGATCACCGAGTTCGACGGTCCCACGCTGTTCCTCGAGATCTCCGACGGCGTCGAGATCAAGATCGGCAAGGACACGGTGACCAACGTCGTGTCCTATGAACCCGACACGGCCGACGACGACGCTGAGGCCGACCAGGGCCCCATCAGCTGACCCCATGCGCAATGGACTCGCCTCTCTCGTCGGCATGGTCGCGGTGGTCGCCGCGGCGTTGATCGGCACGATCGTGGCGGGGTACCGGCCGTTGCTCGGGATCGACCTCACCGGGGGTGTCGAGGTCGTCCTCCAAGCCGCCGACGACCCCAATCGCTCCGAGCCCCCGTCCGACGCCGAGCTCGACCAGGCCGTGGAGATCCTGCGCAACCGGGTGGACGGCCTCGATGTCGCCCAGCCCGACATCACCCGTCAGGGTGGCCGGGTCGTGGTGCAGTTGCCCGATGTCGACGACCAGCAGCGGGCCATCGACCTGGTGGGCACGACCGCCGAGCTGCAGTTCCGCCCCGTGTGTGCGGTGATCCCCATCCTCGACTCGACGGTGTCGCCCACCACCGACGAACCGACCACCGACGAGACGCCGGTACCGACCGACGAAGAAGGTTTCGGTTTCGCCGGCGACGGCGAATACGCAGCGCCCGCGGTTCCGGCGCAGACCGACTCCACCGACGACGAACCCCCGGTGCTTCCGGCCACCGAGACTCCCGACAGCACCGAACCGGCGCCCTCGGAGATCCTCAACGACGCGGCGACGCCGGCCGCCCCGTGCGAGACGAATGTCCTCGACGCCGTCCTCCTCCGGACCGACGCCGACCGATCAGATCCTTCGCGACGAGACGGTGGTGCTCGATCAGGTCGACGAGAACGGCAACAGCGTCAGCCGTTACCTGCTCGGACCCGTGCCCAGCACCACCATCGAGGGCGAAAAGGTCTTCCTGGTCGGCTCGGCCATCGACTCGGCCGAGGCGGTGAACACGGGCTTCGAGGCCGTGGTGTCGCTCAGCATGAAAGAGGGCGACGCCGGTATCCGTCTGTTCAACACCGTGGCCGGTCAGTGCTTCGGCGGCGAACCGACGTGCCCGACCCGCCAGCTGGCCATCGTCCTCGACGGTGTCGTCGAGTCGGCTCCGAGCATCAACGCCGCCGCATTCGAACGAGACGCCATCCAGATCAGCGGCGCCTTCACCCAGGAACGGGCCGAGGACACCGCCCTGGTCCTGAACTACGGCTCCCTGCCCGTCGAGCTCGAACAACAGCAGGTTCGCACCGTCTCGGCCAGCCTCGGCAGCGACTCCCTTCGTGCCGGCATCATCAGCGGCCTGATCGGTCTCGCCTTCGTCGCGCTGTACATGATCGTGTACTACCGATTCCTCGGGGTCGCCGCCCTCCTCAGCCTGGCGGTGTCCGGTGCGCTGCTCTGGGTCCTCATCTCGTTCTTCAGCGAGACGGGCTTCTTCTTCAGCGGTGTCACGCTCACCATCGCGGGAGTGGTCGGCCTCATCGTGTCGATGGGCGTGTCGCTCGACTCGAACGTGGTGTATTTCGAGCATCTGAAGGAAGACATCGCCAACGGCCGCACCCTCCGATCGGCGGTCGATCGCGCCTTTCCCGTCGCCTATCGCACCATCTTCTGGGCCGACATGGCGGCCCTCATCGGCGCGGTCATCCTCTACACCCTCACCTCCAGCTCGGTGCGCGAGTTTGCTCTCATGCTCGGGCTGGCCTCGGTGCTCGACCTCATCGCCACCTACTTCTTCCTGCGGCCCCTCGTGCGGCTGATGTCACGCACCCAGCGCGCCATCGACAAGCCCGCGCTCATGGGTCTGCCGCCTGCAGCCGGAAGGGTTCGCGCATGACCGACGCCAATTCCGCCGATGGCCTCTCCACGGTGAGCAGGCTCTACCGCAACCAGGTCGACATCGACTGGCCGTCGTGGTGGCGCAGGGGTCTGGTCAGCTCCGGGCTCGTGATCGTCGTCTGTCTCGGATCGCTGCTGTTCCGCGGTCTCAACCTCGGCCTCGAGTTCGAGGGTGGTGCGGTCTGGGAGGCTCAGGCCAACGGCGCCGACGCGGGTGACGTTCGCTCGGCCATGGCCGAGATCGGCTTCGGCGGTGCCACCATCCAGACCAGCGGCGACGTGGTGCAGGTCCGAGCCGCGGTCGATGCCGCCGACGATGCTGCGTCACGGCAGGTGGCGGAGAAACTGGCCGAGGTCACCGGTACCTCGGTCAACGATGTCGTGATCAACGACATCTCGTCGTCGTGGGGTGACGAGCTCACCACCAAGGCGCTGCGGGCGCTCGTCGTGTTCCTCATCGCCATCGCCATCTATCTCACGCTTCGCCTCGAGTGGCGCATGGCGGTGGCGGCCCTGATCGCCCTCGCGCACGACATCGCGCTCACCGTCGGTATCTACGCGGTCTTCCAGTTCGAGGTCACCTCGGCGACCGTCATCGCCTTCCTGACCATCCTCGGGTACTCGCTCTACGACACGCTCGTGGTGTTCGACCGAGTCCGCGAGAACGAGGCCCGTCCGGCGCTGAACGGCAAGGTCGCCTTCGCCGACATCATGAGCCTGTCGGCCAACCAGGTCTTCATGCGTTCGGTCAACACCACGCTCACCTCGGTGATGCCCATCATCAGCGTGCTGGTGGTCGGCTCGATCGGATTCGGAGCCGTCACCCTTCGCGAGTTCGGCATTGCCCTCCTGGTCGGCCTGCTGTCGGGTACCTACTCGTCGCTGTTCATCGCCGCCCCGGTCCTGGTGTGGCTGAAGAACCGTGAGCCTCGCTACGTCGCACTGGTCGGCCTGGCCGGTTCCACCGGTCGCGACGAGCTGTCGGCCATGGCCGCCACTGCGCCCACCCCGAGGCGCACTCGTCCCGACGAGCGCCGGATCTCGGCCGGAACCGCCAAGCGGCAGACGCCAGCGGCGTCGGGTGCCATACCGCCGCGGCCGCGCAAGCAGAAGCGACGCAGCTGAGGCCCAGCGTGGTCGGCACGGTGCGTCAACCGCTCGCGGCTAGCGTTGACTCATGCCGGACGTGAAACGCACCGATACGTGTTTCCTACGTGATCTGATTCGCGACGTCCCCGACTTCCCCGAGCCGGGCATCGTGTTCAAGGACATCACGCCGCTTCTGGGGCACGACGACTGCTTCCGCTACGCCATCGACGCGCTGGCCGACCATTTCGCCGGCCGCGACGTCGACGCCGTCGCCGCCATCGACGCCCGTGGGTTCCTCTTCGCGGCGCCGGTTGCCTACCGGCTCGGTGTCGGCCTGGTGCCGGTCCGCAAACCAGGGAAGCTCCCGGCGGCGGCGCTGCGCCACGAGTTCGACCTCGAGTACGGCACCGACAGCCTCGAGATCCACGCCGATGCCCTCTCCGCCGGAGCCCGCACGGTGATCATCGACGACGTCCTCGCCACCGGCGGCACTGCGGCCGCGGCCCGGGCACTGGTGGAATCCGCCGGAGGCGTGGCGATCGGCTTCGGATTCGTGTGCGAGCTCGGGTTCCTGGGCGGCAGGAACAAGCTGGGTGCGGTTCCTGTTCACTCGTTGGTCAACTACGCGTGATGGGTCGATCGATCGAAGGGAGGTCGCCATGGCAACCGTGAGCCGGGTGCTGCCCTGGCGGCGCCACAGCGAGCCGGCGCTCGTCGAGCTCGAGGGCCTGCTCGACGAGTTCGGGGCCCATCACCCCGATGCCGACCCCACACTGATCGTGCTCGCCCACGAGATGGCGGCCGAAGCCCACCGGGGTCAACGTCGCAAGACGGGCGAGCCCTACATCCACCATCCGGTGGCCGTCGCCCGCATCGTGGCCGAGCTCGGGCTCGACGACGTCACCGTCGCCGCTGCCCTCCTGCACGACGCGGTCGAGGACAGCGAGTTCACCCTCGCCGACGTCGAACGGCAGTTCGGCGCCGAGGTGGCGATGATCGTCGACGGCGTCACCAAGCTCGACCGGCTCGAGTTCGACTCGAAGGAGGCCCAGCAAGCGGCATCGATGCGCAAGATGATCGTGGCCATCGCCAAGGACCTGCCGCGTCATCATCATCAAGCTCGCCGATCGCCTCCACAACATGCGCACGTTGGCGGCCCTGCCGCGAGGAGAAGCAGCACCGCATCGCCATCGAGACCCTCGACATCTACGCTCCGCTGGCGCACCGCCTCGGCATGCAGGACATGAAGACCCAGCTCGAGGACCTCGCGTTCGCCTCCCTGCACCCCAAGCGCTACGCGGAGATCGACCACATGGTCGCACTGCGGGCTCCCGAGCGGGATCTGTATCTCGAGCAGGTGCTCCAGGATGTCTCGGCCCGTCTGATGGAGCTCGGGATCGGTGCCGACGTCAACGGCCGCCCCAAGCATCTCTGGAGCATCTACGAGAAGATGATCGTGAAGGGCCGGGAGTTCGACGACATCTACGATCTCGTCGGTATTCGCGTGGTGGTCGACTCGGTGAAGGACTGTTACGCCGCGCTCGGGTTCGATCCACGCGTCGTGGAAACCGGTCCAGGGCCGGTTCAAGGACTACATCGCGATGCCCAAGTTCAACCTGTACCAGTCGCTGCACACGACGGTGATCGGTCCCCAGGGCAAGGCGCTCGAGGTGCAGATCCGCACCCACGACATGCACGCCCGATCCGAGCACGGCGTGGCCGCGCATTGGGACTACAAGGACCGCTCACAGAGCGACGACCTCACCTGGCTCGCCCGCATCGTCGACTGGCAGCACGACACCAACGATCCCACCGAGTTCATGGCCGCGCTCAAGGTCGATCTCGAACACGACGAGGTGTTCGTGTTCACACCCAAGGGCAAGGTCATCACGTTGCCCATCGACTCCACGCCCGTCGACTTCGCCTACGCCATCCACACCGAGGTGGGCCACTCGTGCATCGGCTCCCGGGTGAACGGTCGACTCGTGCCGTTGGAGACCAAGCTGCAGTCCGGTGACACCGTCGAGGTGTTCACCTCGAAAGCCGAAGGCGCAGCGCCGAGCCAGGACTGGCTCGAGTTCGTGGTGAGTGGCAAGGCCCGCTCGAAGATCCGCCAGTGGCACATTCGTGAGCGACGTGACGACGCCATCACCAGCGGTCGCGAAGACCTCACCGCTTCCTTGCGTCGCGAGGGCCTGCCCGTGCAGCAGGTCCTCGGATCGACCATCCTCGACGAGGTCGGCAAGGAGATGAACTACGCCGATCGCGATGCTCTCTATGCCGCCATCGGCGATGGTCACGTGAGCCCCCGTGCACTCGCCCAGAGAGTGGCGAAGCATCTCCGTGAAGGTGCCCCTGAACAACAGATGCCCCGCACGGCCACTCGTCGACCGTCCCGTCGCTCCTCCGACGGCCGACCGGCCACCGGGGTGCACGTCGAGGGTCTCGACGACGTGATGGTGAAGCTGTCCCGTTGCTGCACGCCGGTGCCGCCCGACGAGATCATGGGTTTCATCACCCGGGGCCGTGGCGTCTCGGTGCATCGCACCGACTGCGCCAACGCCGTGTCGTTGGCCAACGAACAATCGAATCGGGTCATCGAGGTCGAATGGGACGGTCACGCCGGGTCGGGGTTCGTCGCGGCGATCGAGGTCAAGGCCATCGACCGTTCGCGTCTGCTCCGCGACGTCTCGGACTGCCTGTCCGACCAGCGGGTCAACATCTTGTCGTGTTCCACGATCACCGACGACGACCGCGTGAGTCGGATGGTCTTCGAGCTCGAGATGGGCGATTCGTCCCATCTCGACTCGATTCTGTCGTCGGTGAAGGGCATCGACTCGGTGTACGACGCCTACCGCGTGCTGCCGGGAAGCCGGGCCGCGGGCGCGATCCGGGCCACCAACGCCACGAAGCGGACCTGAGGCCTCGCGAGCGCCAGTAGCCTGGCGTGCCGTGTCCGCACGAGATTCCTTCCGAGCCCCCAAGGGCACCCGCGATCTGCTCCCTCCCGAGTCGGCCCGTCAGCGCGCGCTGCTCGACGCCTTTGCGGTCATGGCCACCCGGTACGGCTACGGCGAGATCGTGTCGCCGATGTTCGAGGATCTGGCGGTCTTCGAACGGGTGGGCGAGAGCACCGAGATCGTCGGCAAGGAGATGTTCGAGCTGGTCCCCAAGGGTGAGGGCGAGACGCGCCTGGCCCTGCGCCCCGAGCTCACGGCATCGGTGTGTCGCGCCTTTGCCCAGCATCGACCGGCCACACCGTGGAAGGTGTTCTACCAGGGACCCCAGTTCCGCTACGAGCGACCGCAGGCGGGGCGCTACCGGCAGTTCACCCAGGTGGGGATCGAGGCACTGGGTCCCGATGACCCGATGCTCGACGTCGAGGTGATCACCCTCGGTCGACGATTCCTCGACTCGCTCGGCCTGGCTCGGGTGACGTTGCTACTCAACACGTTGGGCGACCCGGCGGGCAGGCCCGCCTACTTCGAGACCTTGCGCGAGTATTTGAACGACCGCCGCACCGAGCTGTCGATCCAGTCGCAGACCACGCTCGAGACGAACCCGCTGCGGGTCCTCGACTCGAAGCGGGCCGAAGACGCCGACGTCATCTCCGGCGCTCCGCTCATGGTCGATCATCTCAGCACCGACGCGGCCGAGCACTTCGCAGCGGTGCGCGCCGGACTCGATCAGCTGGGGATCGGCTACGAAATCTCGCCTCGCCTGGTGCGCGGCCTCGACTACTACTTGCGTACCACCTTCGAGTTCGCAGCCGAGTCCATCGATGCTGCTCAGAACGCGGTTGGTGGCGGTGGCCGCTACGACGGCCTGGTCGAGGAACTGGGTGGTCCGGCCACGCCCGGAGTCGGCTTCGCGCTCGGCGTCGATCGCATCCTGTTGGCCTGTGACGCCGAAGCCGCCTTCGACGGCCCACAAGCGACCGTCGACGTGTTCGTCATCGATCTCACCGGCGGCACTCGTGCCCTTCCGATCATCGACGAGATCGCCACGGCCGGAATGGCCGCGGATCGGGCCTACGACAACCGGTCGATGAAGGCGCAGTTCAAGGCGGCGGACCGCTCCGGTGCTCGCGTCGCCGTCATCATCGGCGACGACGAAGTCGCCGCCGGCACCGCCACGGTCAAGAACCTCGCCACCGGCGACCAGGCCCCGGTGGATCGCGCCGATCTCCTCTCCGCACTCAGGAAGCAGCTCTCATGACCAACCTTCGAACCGACTACTGCGGCGAGTTGCGCGCCACCGACATCGACCGCACCGTGTCGGTCTGCGGATGGGTCGACCGGCGCCGCGAACACGGTGAACACCTGGCTTTCATCGACCTGCGCGACCACACCGGCATCGTCCAGTGCGTCGTCGACGAGAAGCACGATCTGCGCAGCGAGTACGTCGTTCGCATCACCGGTGTGGTGCGGCCCCGGCTCGATGGCACGGTGAACCCGTCGCTGGCCACCGGCGAGATCGAGATCGGGGATTGCGAGGTCGAGGTGCTCTCGGTCTCGGAGCCTCCACCGTTTCCGCTCCACGATCGGGTCGACGTCGACGAGAACGTCCGCCTGCGGCACCGCTATGTCGACCTTCGGCGGGCCAAGATGCAGCGCAGCCTCCGGCTGCGGGCCAAGGTCAACAGCGCCGTTCGGCTGGCGATGGAACGCCAGGGTTTCGTCGAGATCGAGACGCCGATGCTCGTCGCCTCGACTCCCGAGGGGGCCCGCGACTTCGTGGTACCCAGCCGGCTCAATCCCGGAAACTTCTATGCCCTGCCGCAGAGCCCGCAGCTGTTCAAGCAGCTCTGCATGGTGGGCGGGATCGATCGGTACTACCAGATCGCCAGGTGTCTGCGCGACGAAGACCTCCGTGCCGATCGCCAGTTCGAGTTCATGCAGCTCGACGCCGAGATGAGCTTCGTGGGCCAGGAGGAGGTCTTCGCGTGCATCGGCGAGGCCGTGAAGGACGCCGCCGAGGCGGCAACGGGTGAGCGGCCCGGCGTCATCGCCACGATGACCTGGCACGAAGCCCAGGAGCGATTCGGCTCCGACAAGCCCGACGTTCGCTTCGGGATGGAGCTCACCGACCTCACCGATGCCTTTGCCGACACCGAGAGCAACGTGTTCAAGGTGCCGTGCGTCAAGGGCATCAATCTCGAAGGCGGCGCCGACAGCCTCGGTCGCAACGCCATCGACGATCTCACCGACAAGTGCAAACGGTGGGGCGCGAAGGGACTGGCATGGTTCCGGGTGCGAGCGGGCGCCGACGGCGTCGTCGCGCTCGAGGGTGCCCTCACCAAGTTCATGAGCGACGCGGAACAGGCGGCGGTCATCGCGACCCTCGGATGCAGCGACGGCGACCTCGCCCTGATCATCGCCGACACCCGCCGCACCGCCAACCACGTGCTGGGGCTGTTGCGGCTCGAGCTCGGTCGCCCACCCGTGAACGAGGGAGGACTCAACTTCCTGTGGATCACGGAGTTCCCGTTGTTCGAGGCCCTCGACGAGGCCGGCAACCCCATTCCCGCCCATCATCCCTTCACGATGCCGCATCCCGACGACGTGCACCTGCTCGACGAGGGCGCCGAGGCGCTACTCGAGGTGCGTTCCCTGGCCTATGACCTCGTCCTCAACGGGTGGGAGCTGGGATCGGGTAGCGTCCGAATCCATCGCGGCGACATCCAGAGCCGCATCTTCGGCCTCCTCGGGATCGGTCCCGAGGAAGCCCAGGCGAAGTTCGGCTTCCTGCTCGATGCCTTCCGCTACGGTGCCCCGCCCCACGCCGGCTTCGCCTTCGGTCTCGACCGCCTCGTGGCGTTGCTGGCCGGTGAGGAGAACATCCGTGAGGTGATCGCCTTCCCGAAGACCCAGTCGGGCGGCGATCCGCTGACGAATGCCCCCTCGGCCATCGACGCCCGCCACCTCGAGGAACTGGGCCTTCGCGTTCTGCCTCCTGCCACCTGAAGCCGAGGCATAGGCTGCGCCGGTGGCCGACGATCTCTTCAGTGCCGCCGCCGGTGAGCGGCTGGAGCGGCTGGCCCCCCTTGCGGCCCGGCTCCGGCCGACGCACCTCGACGAGGTCGTGGGCCAACAGCACCTGCTGGGGCCGGGCAAACCGCTGCGGGCGCTCATCGAGGCCGACCGCCTGTCGTCGGTGATCCTCTGGGGGCCACCCGGCACCGGTAAGACGACGATCGCGCAACTGCTCGCCCGCACGACCGAGAAGGCCTTCGTCCAGCTCTCCGCGGTCTCGGCAACGGTGAAGGACGTCCGAGCCGAGATCGCCAAGGCCGAGGCGCGCCTCGGCGAACGAGGCCAAGGGACCATCTTGTTCCTCGACGAGGTGCACCGTTTCAACAAGGCGCAACAAGACGCACTGCTGCCGGCGGTCGAGTCGGGGCTGTTGGTGCTCGTGGGCGCAACGACGGAGAATCCCTTCTTCGAGGTGAACCCGCCGCTGCTGTCGCGGTCGACGCTCTTTCGACTGGAGCTGCTCGCCGCCGAGGATCTCTACGAGCTCTTGGGCCGCGGCCTCGAGATGGAGGGTGCCGGGGCCACCACCGACGCGCTCGATCATCTCGTGGCACGCTCCGACGGCGACGGGCGCCATGCGCTCACCTCGCTGGAGGTCGCCGTCGCCCTGGCGGCCGAGCGGGGCACGCCCCCGAGGTCGAGCTGGCCGACGCCGAGGCGGCGCTCAACACCCGGGCGCTGCGCTACGGACGCGACGAGCACTACGACGTGATCTCGGCGTTCATCAAGAGCATCCGGGGATCGGACCCCGACGCCGGTCTGTACTGGATGGGCCGGATGCTCGACGCCGGGGAGGACCCACGCTTCATCGCTCGGCGGCTGGTCATTCTGGCCAGCGAGGATGTCGGGATGGCCGATTCCCGCGGCTTGCTCGTGGCCAACGCCGCGGCCCAGGCGCTGGAGTTCGTCGGTCTGCCCGAGGCGCAGCTCAACCTGGCCCATGCGGTGATCTACCTCGCCACGGCGCCCAAGTCGAACCGCGTGACCTCGGCCATCGCATCGGCCATGGCCGACGTTCGCACCCACGGTGGCGAGGTGCCTGTGCATCTTCGTGACGGGCACTACCAGGGAGCGGCGAAGCTCGGTCACGGCGTGGGGTACGAGTATCCTCACGACGATCCACGAGGATGGGTCGATCAAGAGCACCGACCCGACGAGGTTCGTGAGAACGTGTACTACCAGCCGAGCGAACACGGATTCGAGGCCGAGGTGGCTCGTCGTATGAACGAACGGTGGAACCGGTGAGTGCCGGCGATCTCGCCGCGGTGCTCGTCGCGGTCTCGTCGTTGGTCGTGATCGGCCTGGCCAGCATGGTGGTCGTGAGTCTGCGCCGCACCGTCGCCGAGCTCGACGCCGCCGTGCGCGACCTCCGCGATCGACTCGAGCCGGCGACCCGGCAGCTCGTGGAGACCGCCGATCTGCTGGCCGACGAGGCGCAACGGGCCGAGGGCGTACTCGACACGATCGACGCCATCTCTGCCCGCTCCGACGCGCTGTCGAAGGCCACCTACAAGGCCATTGCCGAACCGGTGATCCGCACGGCGTCGGTGCTCCGAGGCACCTCACGAGCGGGCCGCCGGTTACGCGGACGCCACGGGCAAGACGGGCAAGACGGGCAAGAGGAGGCTTCATGATGAGGCGTCTGGTGTGGTTCTTCGCCGGTGCGGGCTCGTCGGTGTGGGCCCAGCGCGCGGCAAAGAAGCGGTTGAGGCGATACACGCCGCCGGCTGCGGTCGAGCGGGCCCGCCAGTCGACACTGAAGGCGGCCCGCGAGGTGAAGGCCGCCGTTCGTGAGGGCCGCTCCGCAGCCAGCGACTATCGCGACGACGCCCGTGCCGAGGTGCAAGCCGATCAGGCCCGGCGCAGGATCCGGCCGGTACACGACACAGGTTGACTCGGCCGCCTCAGCCCGGTTCGGGATCGGCGTCGATGACGAGGCCGTGTTCCAGGGTGATCACCCGGTCGAAGGTCTCGGCGGCGCCCTCGTCGTGGGTGGCGACGAGAACCGACCCGCCGGCCTCGGCCACCCGGCCGAGCAACTCGACGAAGGTCGACTTGCCCGCTCGATCGAGCCCCGAGAACGGCTCGTCGACCAGGAGCAGCTGGTAGGGGCGACAGACGGCGACGGTGATGGCGGCCTTCTGCCGGAGGCCGCGGCTGTAGTCGGCCGGCAGATCATCGACGCGGTCGGCGAGCCCGAACGCCTCGAGGAGATCATGGCTGTGCTGGTCGGTGGGAGTGGTCCGATGCAGACGGCTGAGGTAGTCGAGGTGCTCGGCCAGGCTCAGATCGTCGTAGAGCACCGGCGTGTCGGGAAGGTAGGAGACCAGCGCCCGCGCCCGGACGTCGCCGGCGGGAAACCCACGTACCAGAACCCTGCCCTCGGTGGCCTCGAGGCGGCCGGCGATGAGCGACAACAACGTCGACTTGCCCGACCCGTTGTGGCCGACGAGGGCCACCCGTTCTCCGCCGCCAATGGTGAGCGAGACCGGACCCAGGGCACGTGAGCTGCCGTAGTCCTTGGTGAGCTCGGTGCACCGCAGCAGCGGCTTCGGAGCCCTCTTCCGACGTTCAGCCATTCGTTGCCTCCCGAGCGAGTGCTCGATTCATCGTCGCTCGGTCTGCGACTGTGCGCCGATCGCGAGCAGCTCGTCGCGAACGCGAATCCACAAGAACATCACGGCGGCCAGGGCGGCGACGGCCATGGTGACCCGGACCGAGGCGGCCACGGCATCGACGCCGCGGGCCTCGGCCTCCCGGGCGACGATCACCGGCACGGCCCCGAGGCCGGCAAGCGCGATCGGCCACACGAGCCGGATGACGGTCTGGGGGCCGGCGATCTCATCCGGCACCGGCAGCGAGGAGATCCCGCTGCCCACCCGTTTGGTGCTGATGGCCGCGCCGCCCACGGCGGCGGCCGCGGCGGGCAGGCTGGCGACAGCGAGCACCTCGAGCAGTTCGACCGAACCCGTGACGGCGGCGGCCACGGCGGTGGCACCGGCCCACCACAGGCCCATGAGCGCGGCGGCGGCGCTGACGTGCAGCAGCAGGATCGTCGCACCGTTGACGGGAGCTGCCTCGAGCAGAGAAGGATGGTCGAGCTCTTGGGAGAACGGCTCGACCGCCTCGAGCGAAGCCAGGTACGACGCGGCGGCGACCCCGAGCACCAAGGCTGTCGTCCCTCGCCAGACGCCGGCGAGGGCCAGCCCGGCGAGGACCGAGAGGGCGCCGACGCGCACGACGCGCTGGACCGGCCACCGCAGGTAGCTGCGGAGGTCGCGGTAGAGCGAAGGGGCTCTGGATTCGAAGCGGCCCGGCGCGAGCCGGATCAACGGTCGGGCCCGCGGCCGCTCGAAGCCGAGCTGGCGCCGCAAGAGGATCAGCGAGCGGATGTCCTGTTGGGCCAGGGCGAAGCGGACCTGTCGGATCAGATGAGCGCGCCGCCCGGCTCGCTCGACCGACAGGCCGGCGATGTCATGGGCACCGATGACGACGAGCCCCACGGCGATCGCGGGCGCCACGATCGGCCACCACGAGAAGTCGATGGCCCAGAGCGCAACCAGGCCGACGGCGGTCGTGGGCGCCGACTGGACGTCCAGAGCGAGGTCCGCGACCGACCAGCCGACCAGGGCGACCGCCATCCCCGAGGCGATGGCCGGGCGCCGGCGCAGCAGCGGAAGCGACGCAGCAACGAGAGCAGCGCCGACTCCGCCGGTGGTGATCGTGACCCCCGACAGCGTGCCGGCACCGACCCACGCCCATGCGTTGCCCGGGAGACGCCGGGCGGCGAGCTCGCCGGCGGCGGCGCCGGCGAGCGCGCCCAGAGCGACCGCGCCGGCGACGAGATTGCGAACGCCGGATCGGAGCACCAGTCTGCGGTCGATCGGCGACAGCAGAACGTGTTGTAGCTCCACCTCGTCGATGACGAGCGGGCCACCATTGGTTCCCGAGCGAACGCCGGCAGCGATGCCGAGGGCGGCGAGAGCACCGACCCACGATGCTCCGTGGTCGCGAACCCAGGCGATCTCGGTGGCGCCGATCGGGGCATCGTCGATCAGACCCAGTGCGAGGTAGAACCCGAACAAGGACATCAACAAGGTGACATACACGCGGTACAGCACGTCGAACGGCGAGAGATGCCCCAGTCGTCGCCGGCGGACCAGCCTGCGCAGTGACGACAGCGCAACGAGGTCGTCGGCGGGCCGGTCGCCGTCGACGTGGGCGGGTTGGCGCTCGGACATCAACCGGCACGATACGGCGGCGCGCAACGATGGCCCCCATCAGCACCGCCAGACCCAAGATCGTGCGCCGGTAGGATGGTCCGACCATGAAAGCCAACGAGTTGCGTCGCGCCTTCACCGACTACTTCGCCGAACGCGGCCACCTGCCCACGCCCTCGGCCAGCCTCATCCCGCACGACTCCACGCTGTTGTTCGTGAACTCCGGCATGGTGCCGTTCAAGCCGTATTTCGTCGGTGAGGAGCAGCCGCCGGCGTTGCGGGTGGTCAGTATCCAGAAGTGCGTTCGGGCCGGTGGCAAGCACAACGACCTCGACGAGGTGGGTCGCACCCAACGCCATCTCACCTTCTTCGAGATGATGGGCAACTTCAGCTTCGGCGACTACTTCAAGGAGCTCGCCATCCCCATGGCCTGGGAGTTCGTCACCGAGGTTCTCGGTCTCGATCCCGAACGGCTGTGGGTCACCGTGCATCTCACCGACGACGAAGCCGAGGAGATCTGGGCCACCGATGTCGGGGTGCCCCGCGAACGCATCCAACGCCTCGACGAGGACAACTGGTGGCGGATGGCCGACACCGGTCCGAACGGGCCGTCCTCGGAGATCTTCTGGGACAAGGGCCCCGCCTACGGCCCGGCCGGCGGTCCGGCCAACCCCGAAGCCGACGAGCGCTACATCGAGATCTGGAATCTCGTGTTCATGCAGTTCGAAACCGACGAGTCCGGCGACTCGCGGGCCCTGCCCAAACCGTCGATCGACACGGGCGCCGGGCTCGAGCGCATCCTCTCGGTGCTGCAGGGCAAGGAAAGCGTGTTCGAGATCGACGAGATGGCGTCGCTCATCGAAACCGCCGAAGCCGTCACCGGGCGGAAACTGGGAGACGACGAGCTCACCGACCTCGCGCTGCGTGTTCTGGCCGAGCATGCCCGCACCATGACCATGCTGATCAGCGACGGCGTGTTCCCCAGCAACGAAGACCGCGGCTATGTGTTGCGTCGCATCATGCGACGAGCAGTGCGTTTCGCCTACCTGCTGGGTGTCGAAGATCTCGTGACCCCTCGTCTGGTCGATGCCGTGGTCGAGATCATGGGCGACGCCTATCCCGAGCTCGTCGAGAACCACCAGTTCGTCCGGGGCGTGGTCGAGCGCGAGGAGAAGCGCTTTCGCGAGACGCTCCGCACCGGCTCTCAGCTGCTCGATGCCGAACTGGCCGAACTGGGCGACGGGGAAGAGCTACCCGGTGCGGTGGTTTTCCAACTGCACGACACCTACGGGTTCCCTCTCGAGGTCACCGAGGAGATCGTGGCCGAGCGGGGCGGCACCATCGACCGCAACGGCTTCGACACGGCCATGGCTGCGCAGCGCCAGCGGGCCAAGGCCGCCGCGAAGTTCGGAGCGGCCGGCGACGACACCACCGACTACGGAGCCATTGCCGCCGAGCACGGAACGACGGAGTTCGTCGGTCGCGACACCTTCGACACCTCGGCGACCGTCGTCGCTTCGGTGCCGGCCGGCATCGTGCTCGACCGCACGCCGTTCTACGCCGAATCGGGTGGCCAAGTGGGTGACACCGGCACGATCGAGTGGGCCGAGGGAGCCGCGGAGGTGATCGACACGAGCTACGGGACGCCAGGACTGGTGCTCCATCGCGTGGCCGAAGGCACCGAGCTGCCCGTCGTCGGCACCGAGGTTCGTGCCGCCATCGACGTCGATCGCCGCAACTCGATCCGGCGCAATCACACTGCGACGCACCTGGTGCATCACGCCTTGCGAGCGGTCCTCGGCGAGCACGTGAAGCAGCAGGGTTCGCTGGTCGGACCCGATCGGCTGCGGTTCGACTTCAGCCACTACGAAGGTCTGACCGCCGACCAGACCGCCGATGTCGAAGCGATGGTGAACGCGGAGATCCTCGCCAACCCTCCCGCCCGTCATTTCGAGACCACCATGGATCATGCCAAGGAGCTCGGCGCGGTGGCCTTCTTCGGCGACAAGTACGGCGACATCGTCCGGGTGCTCGAGGCCGGGCCCAACTCGATCGAACTGTGCGGAGGGACTCATGTGAAGGCCCTCGGCGACATCGGTGCCTTCAAGATCGTGTCGGAGGGGTCCATCGGCTCGAACATCCGCCGTATCGAAGCCATCACCGGCATGGCTCCGATCGAACGACTCCGTCGTCAGGAGGCTCGGTTGAGTGCCGTTGGCGAGCAGCTCGGCGTGGCCGACGACGACATCGAGTCGGGCCTCGAGCGACGATTGAGCGAGCTCAAAGTCCTTCGTCGGGAGCTCGACGATCTGCGCCGGGCCGCCGCCGTCGGCGCGGCCGACGAGTACGCCGCCGCTGCCGTCGATGGTGTGGTGGTGGCTCGAGTCGACGATCTCGCCCGCGACGATCTGCGCGACCTCGCCGTCGCCATCCGCGATCGCGCCGGCATCCGCGCCGTGGTCCTCGGAGCAGCTCCTTCCGGTGGCGGCGTCGCCCTGGTCTCGGCGGCAACCCCCGACGGGGGTCTCGACGCGGGCGAGCTCATCGCCGATGCATCGAAGCTGGTGAAGGGCGGCGGCGGCCGGAATCCCGAGCTGTCGGTGGCCGGAGGCAAGGATCCCGCGCAACTCGACGCCGCCCTCGACGCCGCTCGAGCAGCGGCCGGTATCTGAATCCGTGCGCATCCTCGGCATCGACCTCGGTACCAAGCGCATCGGCGTGGCCCTCAGCGACGCCTCCGCGACGCTCGCCTCGCCGCTCACCACGGTTCTGCGGACCGCCGATCGCCAGACTGTCCGTCTCCAGCTCCGTGACCTCGTGGTCGAGAACGAGGTGGAGCTGGTGGTCGTCGGCGTTCCGTACTCCCTCGACGGCTCGGTCGGCGCGGCTGCCCGGCGGGCTCTCGACGAGATCGAGGCGCTGCGTGACACCCTCGGGGTACCCGTCGAGACCTACGATGAGCGTCTGACGACGGTGACCGCCGAGCGTTTGCTCGGCGACGCCGAGGTCCGCGGCGTCGATCGACGAGCCGTGATCGACAAGGTCGCCGCTGCGGTGATCCTGCAGAATTGGCTCGATGCCGCCGCCACTGCGGCAGCTTCCGAGGAGCGTTTGTGACCGACAGCCCGTACCCCGACGAAGCGCCGAACAGTCCGTACCCCGACGGCGGCGGGGCCGACGATCCGATCCTCGGACCCGATCGCACGTATCGGCATCGACCCAGCCGGTCGGTCTTCGACACCGACTCCGAGCAGCCGAGCGGGCAGGTCGCGGTCGCCTCTCCGGAGACGACTGGGCCACCGGCCACCCGCCGACCGTTTCGGCGGGGACGCGCCAACGGCTCGTCGTGGGAGGACTACGACGATGCCGACTACGACGACGACCCCTCCGACTGGCAGGACCTCCCACGGCGATCGTCGTTCCTGTTTCGCCTGGCGGTCACCGCCATCGTGATCGTTGTCGGCTTCCTCACCGTGGGCACCGTGCTCGTCGGCTGGATGAACGACCAGCTCGACCCGCCCGGTGACCCCGGGGACAGCATCGTGATCGAGATCCCGATCGGTGCCACGACCAACGACATCGCGGGGATACTCGACGACGCCGGTGTGGTCACCAAATCGTGGGTCTTCCGCTACTACCTGCGGTACAAGGACGCGCCCGAGTTCCAGGCTGGTGTGTACGAGTTCCAGGAGGACATGGCGGTGTGGGAGGCCCGGGAGGTGCTCGAGGCGGGGCCCGCACCTGCGAATCTCACCTTCGTGACCTTCGTCGAAGGTCTGCGGCTCGAGCAGCTCGAGCTGTCGATGCTCGATCAGCTCCCCGATTTCTCGGCGTCGGAGATCGCCGCGGCCCTGGCCGACCCGACCCTGCGCCCGGCCATCGTGCCGCCGGGAGTGACGACCCTCGAAGGCGTGGTGTTCCCGGCCACCTACGACGTTCCCGACGAGTTCTCGTCCGACGAGGCGGGGTTGATCCGGCGAATGGTGACCCAGTTCGAGGCCGTGGCCGCTGAGCTCGACATCGAGGAACGCTCGGCGGCGTTGGGCATCACCCCGTACGAAGCGGTGATCATCGCCTCGCTCATCGAGGAGGAGGCGGCCTACGCCCCCGACCGTGCCAAGATCGCGCGGGTCATCTACAACCGTCTCGAGGCGGGGGAAACTCTCGGGATCGACGCCACCGTGCTGTACGCGGTGGGCAAGGACCCGGGCGACACCATCTTCCAGAGCGATCTCGACTTCGACAGTCCGTACAACACCCGTCTCAATGCCGGAATCCCGCCCACACCCATTGCGGCTCCCGGCCGTGATTCTCTCGAGGCGGCGCTCAACCCGGCCGACGGTGACTTCTTCTTCTACGCGCTCACCAACGAGGGTGGGGTGGTCGGTGCGCACAAGTTCTCGGTCACCCAGTCCGAGCACGATGCCGCGGTCGCGGAGTGTCGGGCCCAGGGCCTCGGCTGTTGAGCTCCGCCGACACTGCGGCGGTCACGGCGCTCGCTGGGGTGATCGGCTCGCCCATCGCGCACTCCCGTTCACCGGCCATCATGCGGGCGGCCTTCGCGGCGACCGGCTTGCCCTGGGAGTTCGCAGCCTTCGAGGTCGGACCGGGTGGCGGAGCCGCCGCCGTCGATGCCCTTCGCACGCTCGGGCTGCGCGGCTACTCCGTCACCATGCCGCTCAAGTCCGAGGTGATGAGCGCCGTCGATCGGCTCACACCGTCGGCCGAGGTGCTGCAGGCCGTGAACTGCATCGCGTGGGACGACGACGATCTCGTCGGCCACAACACCGACGGGGCCGGCTTCGTCGACTCACTCGCTCGGCGCGGTATCGCGGTCGACGACGGTGCAACCGCCGTGGTGGGCGCCGGTGGTGCGGCGCGGGCCATCATCGATGCTCTGGCTCGAGCCGGATCGCCCGAGATCATCGTGGTGAACCGCTCGCAGGACCGGGCCGCTGCTGCCGTGTCGTTGGCGGGGGAGGTCGGGCGTCTCGGTTCCTTCGACGACATCCCGGCGGCCCGCCTCGTCGTGAACGCCACGTCGGTCGGCATGGCGCACACCGAGAGCCAGGATGTCGTTGCGGTGCCGATCGGGCTGCTCGGTCCGCATCACATCGTCGCCGACATCGTGTACCACCCTCTGCGAACGCCACTGCTCGCCGCCGCGGAGGCGGCCGGTGCGATCACCGTCGATGGTTTGGGCATGCTGGTGTGTCAGGCGGCGCGGGCGTTCACGCTCTGGACGGGTCTCGAGGCCCCCATCACCGCCATGACCACAGCCGCGCGGGACACTCTCTGACGTGTCGGAGCGAGGCCGGTGAGCGGCGCATCCTTGATGATCATCGGCTTGGGCGGTCTCGTCGTGGGCCTCGGCATGACCGCGCCCGTGAACGGCTATCTCGCCACGCTCCGGAGCGAGGGCATTTCGGCCCGGCCCGCCCTGGCGTGGGCCGTCGCCGTGGCCACCGGACTCACGTTCCTGGCCGCCGCGGCAGCGGCCGACGACGGATCGCACGCGGTGCCCCTGTTGGTGGCCGCGACCGGGTTCGCCGCGGTGTCGGCCACCGACGTTCGCAGCTACCGCATCGCCAACCGCATCCTGTTCCCGTCGATCGCAGCGACCCTTCTCGCCATGGTTGTGGTGGCGGTCGGACCGGGGGAGCTCGGGGATCTCTGGCGGGCGCTCGTCGCGGGTGCGGTCTTCTCGGGGCTGCTGCTGGTCGTCGCTCTCATCGCCCCCGCCGGTGGTCTCGGGCTCGGCGACGTGAAGCTCGCAATCCTGCTGGGCATGGTCGTGGGGTGGGCGGCTCCGATCAACGACGATGTGGTGCGGCTGCTCGTGTACGCGATGTTCCTCTCGAGTCTGCTCGGCGTGTTCAACGGACTGCTCCTGGCCCTGGCCCGGCGGCTCACCGGCAAGCATCTGCTGCCCGATCCCGACGCCGATCCCGATGCTGCGCTGCCCCCGTTGCTGAAGACGGCGTTTCCTTTCGGGCCCGGACTGGTGGTCGGCACACTGGTCGTGATCGCCTTCCGCGACGTTCTCGTGTGATCGGGCACGCTGTGGGCCGGGGGTCGTCGTCGCTCTGGGTAGATTCGAACCCGTGATCCAGTTGTTGGTGGTGCGCCGATGATCACCACTGTCCGGGTGCCGCTGGCCGAGCGTGCCTACGACGTGGTCGTGGGGCAGGGCGCGATCGATGCGCTCCCCAGCCTCCTCCCGTCGGCGGCGCGTCGGGCGGCGATCGTGACACAGGCCGGCATCCCCGTGCAGGTGGAGCCCGGCATCGCCCACGAGTTGTTCGTCATCGGCGATGGTGAGGAACACAAGTCGCTGGCCACGGTCGAGTCCCTGTGTCGCCGCTTCGCACGGTGGGGTCTGACCCGAGCCGACGTGGTGATCGGGGTCGGCGGCGGCATCGTGACCGATGTCGCCGGTTTCGCCGCGGCGACCTATCACCGTGGCACTCCGGTCGTGCACGTGGCGACCACGCTGCTCGGTCAGATCGACGCCGCCATCGGCGGAAAGACGGGCGTGAATCTGCCCGAGGGAAAGAACCTGGTGGGTGCGTTCTGGCAACCGCAAGGGGTGGTGTGCGACACGGCCATGTTGGCCACGCTGCCCCCACGCCACTACGCCGCGGGTCTCGGTGAGATGGCCAAGTACCACTTCCTCGGACGCGACGACCTCGATTCGCTGCCCTTCGACGAGCGGGTCGCGGCCTGCGTGGGTATCAAGGCCGACCTGGTCGGAGCCGACGAGCGAGAGAGCGGCCGGCGGGCCGTTCTGAACTACGGACACACCCTCGCCCACGCGTTGGAGACCGCCGGTGGATTCGATCTTCTCCACGGCGAGGCGGTCGCGATCGGACTCGTCTACGCCGCGGAGGTGGCCCACCGACTCGGACGGATCGACGCACGTCGTGTGACAGAGCACCGGGACCTCGTCGCCGGGTACGACCTCGCCACGAGAGTGGCCGCGCCGCTGGATCCGTCGCGACTGCTCGAGCTCTTCGGCCGTGACAAGAAGGCCACCACCGCCCTCACGCTCGTTCTCGACGGGCCGGACGGCGTGGAGCCGGTCACGGGCATCGATCCGGACGTGCTCGTCGACGCGCTCGCCGCCGTGAGCCCGATCTCGTGACGGTCCCCCACCTGGCCGCACTGGAGGTGGCGCCTCGGCGGCCCCGTGTGCAGCTCGCACTACGTGAGGCCGATGTCGACTGGCTGGTCGTCACCTCGATGACGAATGTCCGGTGGCTCACCGGTTTCACCGGTTCGAGTGCGACGCTGCTGGTCACCGACGACCGCTGGGAGCTGTTCACCGACACCCGGTACGCCACCCAGGCGCCGATCGAGTTGGCCGACGCGGGGGTCGACGTCGAGGTCGTCGTGGGGGGCAAGCCCTTCGATCGGGCGGCTACGGCCGGATCCTCGCGACGGGTCGGGGTCGAGGCCGATCACGTTGCGTGGGCCACGATGCGGCCGTTGATCGAGGAGCACGGTGCGGATGCGTTCGTGGCCACCACCGGCCTCGTCGAAGGGCTGCGGATGGTGAAGGACAGGGCCGAGATCGCCCGTATCCGAGCTGGGGCCGCCATCGTCGACGATGCACTCGCGGCGACGCGACCCGCTCTTGTGCCGGGCATCCCCGAGCTCGAGCTCGCGCGCCGTCTCGACGATCACCTCCGTGGCGCCGGTGCGGCCGGACCCGCCTACGCCACGATCGTGGCCGGAGGGCCCAACAGCGCACTGCCCCATGCCGCTCCGGGGATGCGTCGGCTCGAGGCCGGCGACCTGGTGGTGATCGACGTCGGCGCCGAGGTCGACGGGTACCGGTCGGACATGACCCGAACCTTCGTGCTCGGCGATCCGAGCGATCAACAGCAACGCCAGCTCGAAGTGGTGCTCGCCGCTCAGGAGGCGGGTGTGGCCGCGGCCGTGAACGGCGCCACCGGCGCCGACATCGACACGGCCGCTCGTGCGGTGATCGAAGCCGCGGGATGGGGAAGCGAGTTCGGCCACGGAACCGGTCACGGCGTGGGTCTCGACATCCACGAGCTCCCACGCGTGAATCGCACCTCCACCGATGTCGTCGTGGCCGACACCACGGTCACCATCGAGCCCGGCGTGTATCTGCCCGGCGTCGGTGGCGTGCGATGGGAGGACCTCTGCCTGGTGACCGCCGACGGACCGGCCGAGCCTCTCACCCGAGCACCGAAAGAGCCCATCGTTGCCCTCTGACCGACGCCGGTAGGCTTGCACGTCGCCGTCCTGAGGAACGTCATGCCCACCATCACCACCAACGACCTGAAGACCGGGATCACCCTGGAGATCGACAACGACCTGATGCAGGTGGTCGACTTCCAGCACGTGAAACCGGGCAAGGGTCCGGCGTTCGTGCGCACGACCCTGCGAAACGTCCGGGCCGGTACCACCGTCGATCGCACGTTCCGCGCCGGGGAGAAGGTCGAGCGGGTCAACATCGACAAGCGCGAGATGCAGTTCCTGTATCGCGAGGCCAACGACTACGTGTTCATGGACACCGAGACCTTCGACCAGCGCCCGGTGCCCACGACGTCGCTCGGGAGCTCGGTCGACTACCTCGTCGAGAACAGCAACGTGGTGCTCATGCTCTTCGGCGAGGAGATCATCGGCACCGACATGCCGGCTTCGGTCGAGCTCACCATCGCCGAAACCGAGCCCGGAATGCAGGGTGACCGCGTCTCGGGCGCCACCAAGCCCGCCACCCTCGAGACCGGCCTCGTCGTACAGGTCCCCCTGTTCGTCGGGCCCGGCGAGACCATCAAGGTCGACACCCGAACCGGCACCTATCAGAGTCGCGCGTGAGTGACGGCCACACCGGTCGTCGAGCGGCACGTGAGCGGGCGCTGAGCTTCCTCTACGAGGCCGAGAGCCGAGACTGCGCCGTCGAGGCGATCCTCGACGAGTTGCCGCTCGAGGTCGATCCCTTCGCCGTCGATCTGGTCACCGGCGTCGAGTCGAATCGGGACACCATCGACGCAGTGCTCACTGCCCACGCATTCGGGTGGACCGTCGGTCGCATGCCGGCCATCGATCGCGCGGTCCTGCGCCTCGCGGTCTACGAGCTCGGGCATCGAGACGACGTTCCGACGGCGGTCATCCTCAACGAGGCGGTCGATCTGGCCAAGGAGTACAGCACCGAGAAGTCGGGCGGATTCGTGAACGGCGTGCTGGTGGCCGTAGCAGGAGAGCTCCGACCCGACGATGAGCACCTCGACGATGAGTCGCCCGGCTGAGGGCCCGGCCCGCCACCCGGCCGAACCGCTTCGGCTCGGCCCCATCACCTTGCGGACCTGGCGCAACGACGAGAGCGATGCCGAGTTCCTCGTCGCCGGGTGGACCGACCCCGAGGTGGCTCGATGGTCGCCGGTGCCCCGGGAACCCACCCGGGCCACCGCCCGTCGCTGGTTGCTTCAGGCCGCCCGGAAGGGCACCGCTCCCACCGCCATCGACCTGGTGATCGCCGACGCAGTTTCCGACGAGCCCCTCGGGGAGATCGGGGTGGCCGAGATCGACCCCGTGCGGGGGACAGGTGTCCTCGGTTGGTGGCTGGCCGAGCAGGCCCGGGGCAAGGGGCACGCGGGCCGTGCCGTCGAGGGCTTCGCGACCTGGCTGTTCGGTACCTGCGGGCTGACCCGGCTGGCGGCGGTGATCGCCGCCGACAACACCCGGTCGGTCGCGGTGGCCCGTCGGGCCGGCTTCGTCCATCGGGCGAATCATCCCGACGGCCGATTGGTGTTCGAACGGCGGGCCGGTTCTGCTACGGTTCGATCTCGACCGTGAAGCGGGTCCGGTGAGGCCCGCACGGAAGATCGAGGTAGCCGAGTGGCCGAACGTGAACGTCGACGCACGCCCCCCTACGGGGGCGTTTTTGTTGCCCGCTCCACCGTCCTCGATGCCGACGACATCCGTCGGGCGCTGTGGCGCATGGCCCATGAGATCCTCGAGCACAACCAGGGTGACGACCAGATCATCGTGATCGGCCTGCAGACTGGCGGTGTGGAGCTGGCGGGTCGGCTGGCCGAGGCGTTGGCCGAGATCAGTGGAACCGTCCCACCGGTCGGAACACTCGACGTGGCGTTCCACCGCGACGACATCGGGCTCCGCCCGGTTCTGCCCGAGGCACCCACGGAGATCCCGGAGGATCTGACCGGGAAGATCATCGTCCTCGTCGACGACGTGCTCTACACGGGCCGCACCATTCGGGCCGCTCTCGATGCGCTGCACGATTTCGGACGTCCCCGGGCCGTGCAGCTCGCAGTGATGGTCGACCGTGGTCACCGGGAGCTTCCTATTCGACCGGACTATGTCGGGAAGAACCTGCCGACCCGGCGTGACGAAGTGGTGAACGTGTCGAGTACCGCCGTCGAACTCGGAGAGGTGCAGCGATGAGCCGCACGGCGCGGCCGTCAGGCCGCCAGAAGGCGAAGGTGCAGCGATGAGCCGCACGGCGCGGCTGTCAGGCCGCCAGAAGGCGAAGGTGCAGCGATGAGCCGCACGGCGCGGCCGGGGGGCCGGCGCCATCTGCTCACGATCGATGACCTGGGTGCGGAGGGGTTGCAGCGCATCCTGCGGCTGACCGACAGTTTCGTCGAAGTCAGCGAACGGCGTATTCCGAAGGTGCCGGTGCTGCGCGGCCGCACCGTGGCGTGGCTTTTCTACGAGGACTCCACCCGAACCCGCTTGTCGTTCGAGACCGCGGCGAAGCGCTTGTCGGCCGACTCCATGAACTTCAGCGTCGGGTCGTCGGCGGTGAACAAGGGCGAATCGTTGCGCGACACCGTGCAGACCATCGAAGCCATGGGCGTCGATGCCATCGTGGTGCGCCACAAGTCGGCGGGTGCCCCGAAACAGATCACCCAGTGGATCGACGCATCGGTCATCAACGCCGGCGACGGGTGGCATGCCCATCCCACGCAGGCGCTGCTCGACTGCTACACCCTGCGCCAGCGGTTGGGCACCATCGAAGGCAAACGCATCGCCATCGTCGGCGACATCAAGCACTCGCGGGTTGCCCGGTCGAACATCGCGGCGTTCACGGCCCTCGGCGCGCATGTCGTCCTGGTGGCGCCACCCACATTGCTGCCGCCCTCACTGACGCCCTTCGACGTCACCGTGAGCCATCGCCTCGATGAGGTCCTCGGAGAGGTCGACGTGGTGTATCTGCTGCGCATGCAGCTCGAACGGATGCACGAGGCACTGGTTCCCAGCTTGCGGGAGTACACCGCCACCTACGGGCTCACCCGCGAACGGGCTGAACGGCTCGGCCCCGACACGGTCGTGATGCACCCCGGGCCGATGAACCGTGGCGTCGAAGTGGCGGCCGACGTTCCACAGATGCCCAACGCGGTGGTGACCGATCAGGTGCGCAACGGCGTCGCCGTGCGCATGGCGGTTCTGTTCGATCTGTTGGCCACCGACGCCGACCCGGCGTTCGACGACGACACGGAGGAAAGCGTTGCCTGAGCTGGTGATCAAGGGAGGTCGAGTCATCGACCGTCTCGGCGAACGTACGGTCGACGTGGCCATCGACGACGGCCGGGTGACCGGTGTCGGAGCCGACCTCGACGGTGATCGAGTCCTCGACGCCGGAGGGTGTGTCGTCTCGCCCGGTTTCGTCGATCTGCACACCCATCTGCGTGAACCCGGGAACGAGGAATCCGAGACGATCGAGTCGGGCAGCAGGGCGGCGGTCCTCGGCGGGTTCACGGCGCTGGTGGCGATGCCGAACACCACGCCGACGATCGACGATGCCTCGGTGGTGCGTGAGGTCCTGGCGCTCGGACGCGAGTCGTTGGTCGATCTCTACACCTCGGCGGCGATCACCGTCGGTCGCAAGGGCGACACCCTCGCTCCGATGGCCGAACTGTCCGATCTCGGCGTTCGGATCTTCACCGACGACGGCAATGGCGTGCAGGACCCTCGGCTCATGCGTCGAGCGATGGAGTACGCCACCGGCCTCGGCGTGACACTCGCCCAGCATTGCGAGGTCGAGTCGTTGTCGGCTGGTGGGTTCATGCACGAGGGCGAGTGGTCGAGTCGGCTGGGCATCCCCGGCCAGCCGGCAGAAGCCGAAGAGCTCATGGTCATGCGGGACATCGCGCTGTCTCGCCTCACCGGCGGCCGCATCCACTTCCAGCATCTCTCCACCGCCGGCTCGGTCGAGATGGTACGAGTCGCCCGGGCCGCGGGCGTCGCGGTCACCGCCGAGGCGACCACCCATCACTTCACCCTCACCGATGCCGCGTGCGCCGACTACGACACCGTGTACAAGGTCCACCCGCCACTGCGCACCGAGGCCGACGTCGCCGCGGTCAAGGCCGGGCTCGGCGACGGCACCATCGACGCCATCGCCACCGATCACGCGCCGCACAGTCCCGAAACCAAGGAGCGTCCGTTCGACTCCGCACCACCGGGGATGTTGGGGCTCGAGACCGCTCTCGGCCTGGCGCTCACCGAGCTCGACCTGCCTCTCGTCGACCTGCTCGCGGCGCTGTCGTGGAAGCCGGCCGCCATCGCCGGCATCGGGGCCCGCCACGGCGTCGACATCGTCGACGGTTCGCCCGCCAACATCACCGTGTTCGATCCTGCCCACACCTGGATCGTCGACCCCCACGCGCTGGCCAGCCGAAGTCGCAACACGCCTTACGCGGGACGTCAGTTGGTGGGAAAGGTCCGTCACACGATCGTTTCCGGGGAAGCGGTCGTGATCGACGGCGAGGCGCAACGGTGACCCGGCGAGACGACGCCCTTCTGGTCCTGGCCGACGGATCGGTGTTCGAGGGCGAGGCCATCGGTGCCGCCGTGGCCGGCGGTGTCACCACCGGCGAGGTGGTGTTCAACACCGCCTTGTCGGGCTATCAGGAGATCCTCACCGATCCCAGCTACTCCGGACAGATCATCTCGTTCACCTATCCCCACATCGGCAACTACGGCGTGAACGCGGACGACTTCGAGAGCCGCCGGGCGTTCTGCAGTGGGGTGATCGTTCGCGATCTCGCCCGGCGCCACTCCAACTGGCGGGCCGAGAACGACCTCGAGTCGATGCTGATCGACCAGGGGGTGGCGGGGATCTCCGGCATCGACACCCGACGCCTCACTCGTGTCATCCGCGACCACGGATCGATGGCCGCGGCGTTCGGAACCGCCGACGAGGCCACGCTCCTGGCGGCGGCGCAGGCCCAACCGACCACCGACGGCATCGACCTGGTGGCCGGGGTGACCTGCGCCGATCCCTACACCGTCTCGTCGACCGGCGGGGCACGTCGGCTGGTGGCCTACGACTTCGGCATAAAGCGAACGATCCTGCGCCATCTCTCGGGCCTCGGTGACGTCGAGGTCGTGCCCGCCTCGACACCGGCCGCCGACGTGTTGGCACGCGATCCCGACGGCGTCTTCCTGTCGAATGGGCCCGGCGACCCCGAGCCGGTCACCTATGCGGTGCAGGCGATCTCCGACCTCCTCGGACACGTCCCGGTGTTCGGCATCTGTCTCGGCCATCAGCTGCTGGGCCTTGCAGTGGGAGCCGAGACGTACAAGCTCCCCTTCGGACACCACGGTGGCAACCACCCGGTACTCCACGAGGCGACGGGCGGCATCGAGATCACCAGCCAGAACCACAACTACGCGGTGGCGGCCGAGGGCGTGTCGGGGATCGAGGTGACTCATCGGAACCTCAACGACGGCGTGGTCGAGGGCCTCCGGGTGCTCGGCGCGCCGGCCTTCAGCGTCCAGTATCACCCCGAAGCCGGGCCCGGACCCCACGACTCGCGGTACCTGTTCGCCGCCTTCGACGAGCTGATCGACGTAACTGCCCGGAAGGCGAACTGATGCCCCGTCGTGACGACATCGAGTCGATCCTGCTCATCGGGTCGGGTCCGATAGTGATCGGTCAGGCCTGCGAGTTCGACTACTCGGGTACACAGGCCTGTCGGGTGCTCCGCGAGGAGGGCTATCGGGTCATCCTGGCCAACTCGAATCCGGCCACGATCATGACCGACCCCGATTTCGCCGACGCGACCTACGTGGAACCCCTCTCGGCCGAGGTGCTGACCCGAATCATCGAACGGGAGAAGCCCGACGCCCTGCTGCCCACGCTCGGTGGTCAGACGGCGCTCAATCTGGCCATGGAGCTGGTCGAGCTCGGCGTGCTCGACCAACACGGCGTCGAGCTCATCGGCGCGAACGCCGAAGCCATCGCCACCGCCGAGGATCGCCATCGGTTCAAGCAGGCGATGCTCGAGATCGGCCTCGGCGTTCCGCGCTCGGCCATCGCACGAACCTGGGACCAGGCGCAGGGTGCGGTGGAGGAGATCGGTCTCCCCGTCATCATCCGGCCGGCGTACATCCTGGGGGGCAAGGGCACGGGAATCGCCACGACGGCCGAGCAGTTCGAGAAGATGGCCAAGATCGGGCTCGAGGCCAGTCCCATCAGCGAGATCCTCATCGAGCAGTCGATCGTCGGCTGGAAGGAGTTCGAGCTCGAGGTGATGCGCGACCATGCCGACAACTGCGTGGTGGTCTGCTCCATCGAGAACCTCGACCCGATGGGTGTGCACACCGGCGACTCGATCACCGTTGCACCAATCCAGACACTCACCGACGTCGAGTACCAGCTGATGCGCGACACCGCTTTCGCGGTCATGCGCAGGGTCGGCGTCGAGACGGGCGGCTCGAACGTGCAGTTCGCGGTGCACCCCGAGACCGGTGAACAGGTCGTCATCGAGATGAACCCCCGGGTCTCGCGATCATCGGCGCTCGCCTCGAAGGCGACGGGGTTCCCGATCGCCAAGATCGCCGCCCGCCTGGCGGTCGGGTACACCCTCGACGAGATCCCCAACGACATCACCAGGATGACGCCTGCCTCGTTCGAGCCCACCATCGACTACGTGGTCACCAAGATTCCCCGATGGGCCTTCGAGAAGTTCCCGGGCGTGGCCCCGATTCTCGGAACCCAGATGCAATCCGTCGGCGAGGTCATGGCGATCGGCCGCACGTTTCCCGAGTCGCTCCAGAAGGCGCTCCGTTCCCTCGAGACCGGCCGGTACGGCCTGAACGCCGATCCGGGTGAGGCGGAACTGCTCGACGTCGACACCGCCGATCTGATGGCACGCGTGGCCGTTGCGACGCCGTGGCGGTTGTTCGAGTTGGGTGAGCTGTTGCGGCGCGGGGTGGGCGTCGACGACCTGTTCCGCTCGACGATGATCGACCCGTGGTTCCTCGACCAGATGGCGGCCATCGTCGAGCACCGGGCCGAACTGGTCGGGCGATCACCCCTTGAGCTCACCCGGCGGGAATGGAAGCGGGCCAAACAGATCGGTTTCTCCGACGCCCAGCTCGCCCATCTCTGGTCGGTTCCCGAGGCGGACGTGCGGGCCCGCCGCACCGAGGCCGGGGTGAGGCCGACGTTCAAGACGGTCGACACCTGTGGCGCAGAGTTCGCGGCCGAGACCCCGTATCACTACTCCACCTGGGAGGACACCAGCGAGGTGGCCCAGAGCGACCGCCCGCGGGTGATCATCCTCGGGTCGGGCCCGAACCGCATCGGCCAGGGGATCGAGTTCGACTACTGCTGCGTTCATGCCAGTTTCGCCCTTCGTGAGGCGGGCTTCGAGACGGTCATGATCAACTGCAACCCCGAGACGGTGAGCACCGACTACGACACATCGGACCGTCTCTACTTCGAGCCGCTCACCCGGGAGGACGTCCTGAACGTCATCGAGGCCGAGGAGGCGGCGTCGGCGGGAGGACCTGGCGTCGTCGGAGTGATCGTCGCCCTCGGTGGCCAGACACCGCTGAAACTGTCGTCGCTGCTGCCCACCGATCTGATCGCGGGCACCAGCCCCGACTCCATCGACCAGGCCGAGGATCGCGATCGGTGGAACGCGCTGTGTGCGCACCTCGAGATCCCCCAACCTCCCGGCGGGACCGCGGTCACCGTCGACGATGCATTGAGCGTCGTCGATCGCGTCGGCTATCCCGCGCTCATCCGCCCGTCCTACGTGCTCGGCGGCCGGGCCATGGTGATCGTGTACGACGACGACGGGCTTCGTGAAGCCATGGCCGAGCTCACGGTGAACGGCTCGCTCGGTCGTGAGGGCGGCCTGTCGGCCGAACGGCCGGTGCTGGTGGATCGGTTCCTCGAGGAGGCCATCGAGGTCGACGTCGACGCCATTCGTGACCACGCCGGTGAAGTCCTCATCGGCGGCATCATGGAGCACGTCGAGGAGGCGGGCGTGCACTCCGGCGACAGCGCGTGCACCCTCCCGCCGGTGAGTCTCTCGGCGGCCACGATCGCGACGCTCGAGAACTACGCAACGGCACTGGCGAACGCGCTGAACGTCGTCGGCCTGTTGAACGTGCAGTTCGCGGTGAAACGCACCGGAGGCGAGCAGGTGTTCGTGATCGAGGCCAACCCGCGGGCCAGCCGCACCGTGCCCTTCGTGGCCAAGGCGACCGGCGTGCCACTGGTGAAGGTTGCCGCCCGCGTCATGCTCGGCGCGACCCTCGAGGAGCTGCGGATCGCAGGCGTGCTGAACGAGAAGGCCATCGGCGATCACATCGCCGTGAAGGAGGCGGTTCTGCCCTTCAGTCGGTTCCCCGACGCCGACTCGATGCTCGGCCCCGAGATGAAGAGCACCGGTGAGGTGATGGGGGTCGATCTGCGGGTGGGCCTGGCCTTCGCCAAGGCCCAGCTCGCAGCGGGCAACGAGCTCCCCGCGTCGGGCACGCTGTTCCTGTCGGTCGCCGACCGTGACAAGGCCGCCGGTATCGAGGCCGGACGCGCCTTCGTCGACCTCGGCTTCTCGATCGCCGCCACCGCCGGTACCGCCGACACGCTCCGCGGCGCCGATGTGCCGGTGGCCATTCAGGTCTCGAAGCTCGGTGAGGCGTCGGGAACCGATGCGGTGCATCTCATCGACTCCGGTTTGATCAAGCTCGTCGTCAACACCCCCCGGGGCCGTGGTCCGCGAGCCGACGGTGCCCATATCCGGCAGGCAGCCGGAGCCAAGGGTGTCCCGCTGCTCACCACGGTCTCGGCGGCGCTGGCCGCCGCCGGAGGGATCGCCGATCGTCGTGACCATCCGCTCGAGGTGCGGACGTTGCAGGAGTACCACCGAGGCGTCCATCGCGACCCGACGGGCGGTTGAGCGTGCCGGGAGGCAACCCCCAGCTCTCCACGACGGTCGGTTCCGTGCGGCTGCGCAGCCCGGTGCTCACCGCGTCGGGCACGGCCGGTCACGGGGCCGAGCTGCACCGCTACTTCGACCTGTCGACACTGGGCGCGGTCGTCGTGAAGTCGTTGTCGCCCGATCCATGGCCGGGCAATCCGGCGCCGCGGGTGCTGCCGACCGCCGGCGGGATGCTCAACAGTGTCGGGCTCCAGGGGCCGGGTCTCGCGGCCTGGGCCGAGAAGGACCTCCCCGGGCTCGTCGCCGCGGGTGCTGCGGTGGTCGTCAGCATCTGGGGCCGAAGCATCGACGACTACCGCCGGGCGGCCGAGCTGTGCGCCGCACTGCCGCCCGAGGTCGTTGCCGTCGAGGTGAACGTGTCGTGTCCGAATCTCGAAGCGCGAGGGACGATGTTCTCATCGAGCCCGGAGGCGACCGGAGCGGTGCTCGCGGCGACCGCGGCGGCCGGTCGCCCGCGCTGGGCCAAGCTCAGCCCGCATGTGGCCGACATCGTGCCAATCGCCGCGGCGGCCATCGACAACGGTGCCGAGGCGCTGACCCTCGGCAACACCTTGCTCGGGATGGCGATCGACATCGAGGCCCGTCGACCGGCGCTCGGTGGCGGGGGCGGCGGCCTGTCCGGTGCCGCCATCCACCCGGTGGCTGTTCGGACGGTCTTCGACGTGCACGCGGCGTTCCCCGATGTTTCCCTCGTCGGCCTGGGCGGCGTGCAGACCGGAGCCGACGCCATCGAGTTGATCATGGCGGGTGCCTCGGCCGTGGGTGTGGGAACGGCAACCTTCGCCGATCCGAGGGCGTGCGAGAGGATCCTCGCCCAGACCCGCCGATGGTGCCACGATCATGGGGTCGAGTCGATCGCCGAGATCGTCGGAGCCGCGCACCGACCGACCACCGTTTCCTGACCTGGAGTGAAGATGTCGTCGACCGAAGTCCCCGAATCGATCCGCAGCCAGCTCGCTCTGGCCATCGACGTCGACGACCTGGTGGCCGCCAGCCGTCTTGCCCGCAGTCTGCGGCCCTACTTCGGCGTCGCCAAGGTCGGCCTCGAGCTGTTCAGCGCGGCGGGTCCGGAGGCGTTCGGCCTGATGCAGGACATGGGCTACGAAGTGTTCGCCGACTTGAAGCTGCACGACATCCCGAACACGGTGGGCAAGGCCAGCCGCGTGCTCGGTGCGCTCGGTGTGAAGTACCTCACCATGCACGCACACGGCGACGTCGACATGCTCCGTGCCGGTGTCGAGGGTCTGGCCGAAGGGGCGGCCGGAGCCGGCCTCGAATCCCCCGTGGCGCTGGCCGTCACCGTGCTCACCAGTGATCGCGACGCCCCGCCCCACATCGTCCCCAAGCGCGTGCGGGCGGCAATGGAGGCCGGGTGCGGGGGCATCGTGTGTTCGGGCACCGATCTCGACGACGTTCGCACGCTGGCACCGCGCATGGTGCGGGTCGTGCCGGGGATACGTCCGGCGGGAGTCGCCGTCGACGATCAGGCACGCGTGGCGACGCCACGTCAGGCCATCGACGCAGGTGCCGATGTGCTGGTGATCGGCCGGGCGGTCACCGCCGCCGATGACCCGGTTGCCATGGCCCAGGCGATCGTGGCCGACCTCGAGGGCTGATCAGACGGCCGCGGTGACCCCAGCGGCGACCTCCGCGAGCGCGGCCAAGGCCTGATCGATCTCGAGGTCGGTGTTCGCCGCAGTCACCGTGAACCGCACACCACACGCATCGAGGGGTACGGCCGGGTAGATCGACGGCGTGACCAGCAACCCGTGCTTCCAGAGAATGCTCGCGGCCTCTGCCGCTTCGGCCATGGAGCCGATGACGACGTTCACGATCGGGAATCCGACTCGGTTGTCGCCTCCCAACCCGAGGTCTCGGACGCCCGTGACGAGGCGATCGGTGAGTCGTCGCAGCCGAGCCCGAATGACATCGCCGGATTCGGCGTTCACCGCGAGGCCGGCGAGGGCCGACGCCAGACTGGCCGTGGGTACGGGGCCGGAGAACACCAGCGTGCCCGATTCCTCGAGTTGGCGGCGCTCGGCGGGCGTGCGGACGGTGATGAACGCACCCATCGACGAGTAGGCCTTGGACAGTGCCGCACAGTAGACGATGCGCTCGTAGTCGAGGTCGACGTGCTTCACCACACCGTTTCCCCGGTGACCGTAGGGCGAGTGCTCGGTCGGGTGCTCACCGAGCACACCGAAGCCGTGCGCGTCGTCGACGTAGATCAACGCATCGAAACGTCGGGCCAGATCGTCGAGCGCGACCAGGGGAGCGGGGCCACCGTTCATCGAGTAGACACCATCGACCACGATCACCCGCGGTCCGTGGGCCCCGTCGGTGAGCAGGCGCTCGAGGGCGTCCAGATCGCTGTGGTCGAACGCCGTCACGTTGGTGCCGCGGCTCGAGGCGAGCTCGGCAGCCTGTTGCAGCGACTGATGAGCCATTCGATCGATGAAGATGCTGCCCCTCGACGTTGCGAGCAGGGGAAGGGCGCTCAGGTGCAGCATGCTGAGCGAGGGGAAGACCACCGCGTCGGCCGCACCGACCAAATCGGCCAGTACCGCCTCGAGCTCCCGGTAGGGGGCAGGCGAAGCGACCGCGCGAGTCCAGCTCGGATGTACACCCCATCGCCGAAGCGCCGGCTCGATGGCTCCTATCACGTCCTCGTGAAGATCGAGACCGAGGTAATTGCACGAGGCGAAATCGGTGATCCAGCGTCCGTCGATGCACAACTGACGGTCCTTCTGGTCATCGGCGGTCCGGAGCAGCTGGGGGAAGAGCTCCGCGGCGGCGAGCGCAGCAGTGATACCGGCTCCCGGTGGGCCAGCCCCCTCCCGCCGGCGACCAGCACCGACCTCGACGAGGTCGCCGACGGTGCGGACGTTGAGAAGGTCGCTCTCGTGGAGGGCGATGTCGAGGTCGTTCTCGACCGCGACCGCCAATTCGTACATGTCCACCGACTCGAAACCGAGATCGGACGTGAACACCGACCCTTCGCTCACCTCGACGGTCGGGATCCGCCGGCTCGCGATGCCGTGGACCAGCCGCTCGATCGCCGCGGCAACCTCGAGGCGGGTGAGATCGATGGTGTCGGCATCGGCCCCGTGGTGCCGTTCGGGGGTGAGTGCGGTCCGCGAGATGACCCGGAGCTCACCGGCGTCGAGCAGGAGACGTGTCTTGCGGTGCTGCTTCTTGCCGCTCGTGGTGCGCGGTAACCCGTTGGGCCGGAGGAGGACGAGGTCGTCGACTGCCGGCCGGAACCGGTCGGCGTTGGTCCGCACGGCCTCGGTCACCGCCTCGGGGTCGACGGTGCGCCCGAGCTCGACGAGGGCGGTGATCCGACCGCGACCCTCGGTGAGGTGGGAGTCGATCACGACGATCGTGTCGACGGGAAGTCCGGTCACCTCGGCGAGGAGGTCCTCGATCGCTGTCGCCGAGATGTTCTGACCGGACCGGATGATCACGTTCTTGAGTCGGTCGACGACGAACAGCTCACCCTGGTCGAGGAAGCCCAGGTCCCCGGTACGGAACCCCTCCGGATCGAAGGCATCGACACCGCCATCGGATCGGAGATACCCCGCGGCCAGCGAGGTCGTTCGGGTCACGATTTCACCGCAGACGTTGTCTCGATCGAGGCGTTCACCGTTCTCGTCGACGATGAAGATCTGGGTGCCGAGGCCGGCCGGCCCCACTCCCACGAGCTCGACTTCGTCGTCGCCGACCGCAAGCGCGACATCGAGGGTGGATAGACGCAGGTGGTCGAGCTCACCGAGATGGAGCAGAGACGATCGCTCGACCACGGCGGTGAGGACGGGTCGCTGCCGGGCCGGCATCGTGAGCATGAGCGTCGCCTCGGCCATGCCGTAGGTCGGCACCAACACGTCGGTGGCGAGCCCGTGCGGGGTCAGGAGCTCGAGGAAGGACCGAAGCGTGCCGGCCTTGATCGGCTCGGCACCACAGCACACCCGTCGCACGCAGCCGAGGTCGACCCCTTCGAGGCGATCCTCCTTGATGCGCTCTGCGGCGTAGCGGAGCCCGAAGTTCGGTGCCGCCGTACTGGTGACCTGGAGCTCGGCGATTCCCGCCAGCCATGCGCCAGGGTCGCCGAGGAAGTCGAAGGGAGTCATGAAGAACATCGACGAGCGCAGCGCCATCGGCACCATCGAGAAGGCGACGAGGGCGAGGTCGTGATAGAGGGGCAGCCAGACGAGGAAGCTGTCGTCCTGCTCGAGACCGGTCCGCTCGATCATGGCTGTCAACTGCGCCGTGACTGCCGTGTGCGTCACCGCGATGGGCCGCGGGGCGCCCGTCGAGCCGCTCGACAACTGGAGATACGCGATGTCACCCGGTGCCGCGGTCGGCGCAGCGATGATCGATCCGTCGTGGCCGGAGAGATCCGCCGCGAGCTCGACGATCCGAAGCGCCGCCGACGCACGCGGGGCGTCGGCGCCCGCAGCGACGACGACGGCGGGCTTTCCCGGAAGGCCTCGCAGCACCGAATCGAGACGACCGTCGGCGACGGTCGGATCGTCGAAGGCGGGCCGTACGGGGAGGATCAACGGGACCGCACCGATGGCCAGGGCGCCGAAGAAGGATCGCAGTACCGATGGATTGTCGCCGACGGTGAGGACGGCGATCTCCCCGGCTCGGAGGCCTTGGTCGGCGAAGCTCCTCCCGCAGCGATAGGCATCGGCCACGAACCGACTCATGGGAGTCGAGTCCCACGTTCTCCCGACGCGCCGGTAGAAGCCGACATCGGCCTGATGGGCGTCGACGCACGAGGCCAGCAGGCCGCGAAGGTCAGCCGGGATCGAAGCGGACGCGCCGCCGGTGCCCAGCGTCGGAGGCGCTGCAGGCGGGAGCAAGGGTCCGGAAACGGTCGGCCCATGGGCGGAGGCAGAGGAGTGCGAAGGCATTGGTGATCGACTCTCGCCGGTGTTCGACCGCAAGGCGAGGTCCACCAGTCAACCACAGTCAGTGGGGATTTGTGAAACTTGTCAACGGTGTCCACACTGTCCGTGGCCGGAGGGGCGGCTCGACTACGGGACAGCCGAAGTCACCACATCGGCGGTGAGACCGCCGTCAGCCGACGGCCGAGCGAAGTGGAAGCCCTGACCCACCCTGCAGCCGAGCTCCAACAGGACCTCGACCTGGTCGAGAGTCTCGATGCCCTCGGCGATCACGTGAAGATCGAGGTGCTCCGCCATCTCGATCATCGACCGGACCTGAGCCCGTGCACTCGAAGCGCCCTTGTGGGCCACGCCGTCGATGAGGCTGCGATCGAGCTTCACCCCCGTGAAGGGGAGTCGGCGTAGCGCGGCGTACGACGCATAGCCGGCTCCGAAGTCATCGGCATACACCTCGCACCCGAGACGGCCGATGGCGGCGAGGCGATCGGCATCGGCACCGTTCTCGTCGACTCGGGAGGTCTCGGTGAGCTCGATGGCGATGTTCGTGGCGTCCACATGCGAGGCGCGCAGCGCGTCCTGGATGTCCTCGAGGATGCCATCGGTCTGCAGCTGGCGGGGAGAGAGGTTGATGCCCATCTGGAGGTCGGGGCGACCGAGGAGAAGACTCCACTCGGCCAGGCGTTGGGTGGCTTCGTGGAGCACCCAGCGACCGATGGGAACGATCAGGCCACTCTCCTCGACCAGTGGAATGAAGTCGGCGGGGCTGACGAGACCGTGACCGGTCCGTTCCCAACGGATCAACGCTTCGAAGCCAACCAGCGAGCCATCGACGAGATTCACCACCGGCTGATACCACAGCCGGAACTCGTCGAGCTCGAGAGCCCGCGACAGGTCGCTCTTGAGGTGGAGACGTTCCATGGCACCGAGATGCATGGACTCCTCGTAGGACTCGGCCCGGCCTTTGCCCAACGCCTTTGCCGCGTACATCGCCGCGTCGGCGCTGCGGATGAGGGTCTCGGCGGATCGGTGGGCGAGATCGCCGCTGAACGCGAGGCCGATACTGCCCTCGACGGTGAGCTCGTTGCCGCCGATCTCCACCGGTTCGCGGATCTTGCTGAGCAGCCGGTCAGAGATCTCGACGGTCTGTTGGCGATCCGATGCGTCCTCGATCAACACCGCGAACTCGTCACCGCCGAGGCGGGCTGCGGTGTCGCCGACCCGGAGTACCTGCCGGAGACGGAAGGCGAGGATCTTGAGAAGATCGTCGCCGGCGTGGTGGCCGAGCCCGTCGTTCACCGTCTTGAAGTCGTCGATGTCGATCACGAACACGGCGACGTCGGCCTCGCGACGGGTCAACGCCTGCTCGACACGGTCCCCGAACAGTGTGCGGTTGGGAATCCCGGTGAGGCTGTCGTGCAGCGCCTGGTGGCGGAGGTTGTCCTCGAGCCGCTTGCGGTCGGTGATGTCGCGTGCGTTCACCACGATGCCCTCGACGGTGGCGTCGTGGCGGAGGTCCCGTGCGGTGATGTCGAGCGTCCGAGTCTCGCCGGCGGCAGTGACGAGATCGAGCTCGAAGTCGTAGGGGACCTCCGGTCGGGTGCCGAGACGCACGAGTGCATCGCGCAGCCGTGACTGGTGGCGGTCGGTGACGAGGTCGGCGAACAGCGAGCCGATCAACTCGTCGGATGCGACGCCGAGGATGCGTGACGACGAGGGGCTGGAGTAGCTGATGGTGCCGTCACTCTGGAGCACCGCGACGAGATCGGTCGCATGCTGCACGAGGGAGCGGAACCGGGCTTCGCTGCGATGCGTACGATCGTCGGCGACCTTGCGTCCGTGGATGTCTCGTGCGGTCACCACCACGCCACCGATGTCGGGATCGTGGCGATGATCGGCGGCCACGATGTCGAACCAGCGTGCGTTGCCCCGTGCGTCGAGGAGCCGGACCTCGGTCGAGGCCGGGGCCGAGGGGTGACGCTCGATACAGGCCCGGAAGCGATTCTGGTCGATCGGTGTGACGAGGTCGATCATCGCCGTGCCGAGCAGGCGGTTCTCGTCGTGGCCGAGCAGGCGGCTCACGGCCGGACCGATGAAGTCGAGGTTGGCGTCGTCGTCGAGCAGCGCGATCACGTCGTTCGATTCGTCGACGAGCGCACGGAATCGGCGTTCGCTCGCCTCGCGATGCTCGGCCTCGGCGCGCGCCGCGCCTTCGAGGGCGAGCGAGAGGTCGGCGGCAAGGGAGGAAAGGGTGGTCGTGGCGAGCGGCCGGAGGGGCCGGTCGGTGGTGATCAGGAAGGCGCCCCGCAGGCTGCCCGAAGCAACCAGCGGGAAGATCGTCACCGTCTCGCTCCGGGAGGTCGCGTAGTCGAGTGCCGGGAGATTGAAGAACGTCTCGCTGCTCCGGGAGTCCAGGGCCGAAAGGATGCCGTCGTGGACGGGGAGGAACCTCACCACCGTGCCGACCGGATCGCCCATTTCCGGGCCGATCGAGGCGGCGATCCGGAACTGGCCGTCTTCGTACGAGAGGATCGTCGTGCGGCGATGCACACCCCACCACTCGGCAATGACCCCCGCCGCACGTATCGCCGAGCGGTACATGGCGGGCGGCGCCGTCGAGGCCATGAACTGCTCCGACGCCACCGCCAGGATCCGATTGGCCGTCGCCTGCTTCTCCCTGGCATGGATCAGGCCGCTGAGGCGGGCGAGGATCCCCGCCAGCGTGAGAACCCAGATGAGCAGGGTCCCGAGCGTGACCCACGCTGGATCGCTGCTGCCGATCCGCGAGACCAGCAGGAGCGGCGCCGTCATCGCCGCGATACACATCGAGATCAGTCGGTAACCGCCGAGTGAGTTCAATGGCTCGACCGTCGGTTCGGTGACCCGAGCCATCGACGGGTCCAGTGCGGCGACCGTCGAGTAGACGAACGCCAGCGCCGGAGCGAGAACGGCAATACGGGAGATGCCAGGGAAGCGGGTGCCGGCGATCTCCATCGACCCCACGACATCGCCGACCAATGCGCCGACCCCCATCGCGCTGAGCAGGTAGATCGCCCGGTCGCGGTGACCCGGGCCGAAGAGGAGAGCGGCGACCAGCCCACACAGGGAGAGACTGAGCGTGTTGAACACGCCGTTCAGGACCTGACCCTCGGCCGAGAGCATGTCGTTGAGCAGACCGGGTACGACCACGTAGTTCCATACGATGACCGCGAGCGAACCGGGCACGATGAGCGACTCGCTCACGCTGTGGCGGCCGCCGAGGCTCGTGCGATGGGCAAGCAGCACGGCAAAGGCGCCCACCGCGATCGAGTACCCGACGAGATCGATGTAGTCGGGAAGACTCGGGTAGGAGTCGGGCGCGAGGATCAGATCGATCACTCCTGCCGTCAAGAATGCGGCGCCGGTCGCGACCATTGCGTACCAGATCCCCGGACGACTCGGGCGCAGCTCACGGACGCGTACCACGACGATGACGATCGCCGTCGGTCCGATGACGGCGCCGAGTGCGATCGAGATGGCTTCGGCACCCAGGACCGTCGTGACGGCGAGCAGCGCGAGCATCGAAAGCAGATACGTGCGCGGGCTGAGTCGCATGAAGGAACCGGTCGGCCACAATGGCTCGAGATCAAGGAAATCGAGGCGTTCCGGGCAATCCCCGAAACCGGCTCGGGATGGAATTACACTGGTGTGATGGCTGCACCCCCAATGCTCACCGACGATCAGAGAAGAGCTGCGCTGGCCAAGGCCGCCGAGGCCCGCCGCGTACGTGCCGAGCTCAAGGAGCGACTGAAGATGGGCTCGGTCAGTCTTCGCGAGCTCCTCGACCGCTCTGGCGAGGATGTCGTCGGCAAAACCAAGGTGCTCGCCGTGCTCGAATCGCTTCCCGGTGTCGGGAAGGTGAAAGCACGGCGTCTCATGGACGAATGCAAGATCAGCGAGAGCCGCCGGCTCCGCGGCCTGGGCGGCCAGCAGCGGGCTGCGCTGCTCGAGGCGGTCGGGAGCTGACCAGTCGTCCGGGTCTCGTCGTCGTCCTCTCGGGCCCGGGTGGTGTCGGCAAGGGCACCATCGCCAGACGGCTGATCGAGTTCGACTCGCGCCTGTGGCTGAGTCGTTCGTGGACGACGCGCCCGCCGCGCCCCGGCGAGGACGAGACCGTCTACACCTTCGTCGACCAGCCGACCTTCGAAGCGCACCTGGCCAGCGGGGGTTTCCTCGAACATGCTGAGTTCCTCGGCAACCTCTACGGGACACCGATGCCCATGCCTCCGCCGGGATTCGACGTCTTGTTGGAGATCGACGTCCAGGGCGCCAGGCAGGTCCGCGAACGCGACCCGGACGCACTGCTGATCTTCGTCACCGCCCCCAGTCCCGATGAGCAGGCGGCGCGTCTGCGTCATCGCGGCGACACCGACTCACAGGTTCTGAAACGCCTCGAGGAAGCTCGGCGCGAGAATGCGGCCGCTGAGCAGCTGGGTGCCCTCACCGTGGTCAACGATCAACTCGACCGTGCCGTCGACGAGATCCTCTCCCTCATCAACCGGGCCCGAGCCGAGCAGAGTCGACGATGACGCCGGGAATCCGGCCCCGACGCTGGTAGCGTTGTTCCCCGGCACACGACCCACGGAGCACCGATGAGCGAACTGCATGACTCGATGATGACCCCTGCCATCGAAGGCCTGCTCGATCGCGCCGAGTCGAAGTTCCGCCTTGTCACGCTGGGCGCGAGTCGGGCCCGCGAGATCAACGCCTACTTCGGTGGGTTGGGTGAGGGACTCGGTGTCTCGGTTCCGCCACAGGTCACGTCGGTCTCGCGCAAGCCGCTCTCGATCGCGTTCGAGGAGATCGCCGCCGACAAGATCATCGCCACGATCGAGAGCACCGAGGACGACTCGGGCATCTCGGTGGTGGGCAGCTCCGACACGCCCGACGCCGGCTGATCCACCGACCTCATCGCCACCGGGCACCCACCATGAGCCTCCACGGTCGCCGAATCGTGCTCGGAGTGAGCGGTGGCATTGCGGCCTACAAGGCCATCGAGGTCTGTCGGCGCCTCGTCGACGCCGGCGCCCACGTGCAGCCGGTTCTCACCGAAGCGGCAACCCGTTTCGTCGGTGCCACCACGTTCTCGGCGCTGGCCTCGGAGCCGGCTCGTCTGTCGCTCTTCGACGACGTCGATGTGATTCCGCACACGACGCTCGGCCAGGGTGCCGATGTCGTGGTCGTCGCGCCGGCCACGGCTCGGCTGATCGGTTCGTATGCCGCGGGCATCTCCGACGATCTGCTCACCGCCACGCTGTTGGCGACCGAGGCCCCCGTCGTGCTCTGTCCGGCGATGCACACCGAGATGTGGGAGCACCCGGCCGTCCAGGCCAACCTCGCCACCTTGAGCACACGGGGGGTCATCATCGTGCCCCCCGAAGACGGGCGCCTGGCCGGCGGCGACATCGGGCGCGGCCGACTCGCCACTCCCGCCGACATCCTGACCGCGGTCGAGCAGGTGTTCGCCGGCGGGGCGTTGTCGGGAGCTCACGTGGTCGTCTCGGCGGGTGGCACCCGCGAACCGATCGACCCGGTGCGCTACATCGGCAACCGCTCCACCGGGCGACAGGGCCATGCGCTGGCCGCGCGGGCGGCCGCCATGGGTGCGCAGGTCACGTTGGTTTCGAGCTCATCGCTCGCCCCCTCCCGCGGCGTGACCCTGGTGTCGGTCGAGACCGCGCGTGAGATGCACGACGCCGTCGTCGCCGCCGCGGAGGATGCCGACGTGGTGATCATGGCCGCGGCGGTGGCCGACTTTCGCCCCGCCGAGCCCGCTTCCACCAAGCTCAAGAAGACCGACGGCGCACCCGAGCTCGTGCTCGAACCCACCGACGACATCCTCGCGGTTCTGGGTGCTGGCCGCCGTCCGACCCAGGTGCTCGTGGGTTTCGCCGCCGAGACGGGCGATCTGGTCACCAACGCTCGCCGAAAGCTCGAGCTCAAGAATGCCGACATCGTCGTGGCCAACGACGTGAGCGAGCCGGGCGCCGGCTTCGGCCACACAACCAATCACGTCGTGATCGTCACCGCCGACGACGAGGTCGACATCCCCCTCACCTCGAAGGATGCGGTTGCCGACGAAGTGTTGGCTAGGGTCGTGCTCTGTCTCGAGGCCAAGCGAGCCGATTCGTGAGTTCGATCAGGAGAAACCGTGGGTAACTACACGTTCACGTCCGAGTCGGTGTCCGAAGGTCACCCCGACAAGATGGCTGACCAGATCAGCGATGCCATCCTCGATGCGTTGCTCGCGCAGGATCCGATGAGTCGTGTCGCCTGCGAGACCCTCGTCACCACCGGCCTGGCCGTTGTCGCCGGCGAGATCACCACCGACGCCTACGTCGACATCCCCAAGATCGTGCGCAGCACGATCAACGGCATCGGTTACGACAACGGTGATGTGGGCTACGACGGCAACACCTGCGGCGTCATGATCTCGATCGACGAACAATCGAGCGACATCGCCCGAGGCGTCGACGACTCCGAAGAGGTCCGCTCCGGGCAGGCCGGTGAGGAAGACGAGCTCGACAAACAGGGTGCCGGCGACCAGGGCATGATGTTCGGCTACGCCTGCGACGACAACGACCAGCTCATGCCGTTGCCCATCCACGTGGCGCACCGACTGGCCGAGCGTCACGCCGAGGTCCGCAAGGCCGGCACGATCCCGTACCTGCGGCCCGACGCCAAGACGCAGGTGACCTTCGACTACGAGAACGACCGCCCGGTACGGCTCCGCACGGTGCTGGTGAGCACCCAGCACAACGAGGGCATCGACCGCGATCGCATGATCCGCCCCGACCTCATCGAGCATGTCATCCGGCCGGTCATCCCCGCACAGTTCGCCGACGACGACTACGCCGTGCACGTCAATCCCACCGGCCGCTTCGTGATCGGTGGCCCGGTCGGCGACGCAGGGCTCACGGGTCGCAAGATCATCGTCGACACCTATGGCGGCATGGCCCGACACGGCGGCGGCGCGTTCTCGGGCAAGGACCCGTCGAAGGTCGACCGGTCGGCGGCCTACGCCACCCGCTGGGTGGCCAAGAACGTCGTGGCCGCCGGTGCCGCAACCCGCTGCGAGGTCCAGGTGGCCTACGCCATCGGAATGGCCCGTCCCATATCGATCCTGGTCGAGACCTTCGGCACCGAAGCCGTCGATCCGGTCAAGATCGCCGAAGCGGTCGAGGAGGTCTTCGACCTGCGACCGGGGGCCATCCTTCGCGATCTCGATCTCCGCCGCCCGATCTACCAGCAGACCGCCGCGTACGGCCACTTCGGGCGCACCAGCGAGAACGGCGGCTTCACCTGGGAGCGCACCGATCGCGCCGCTGCGCTGAAGAGCGCCCTCGGTCTCTGACCTTGTCGGCGCCCTCTCGGGTTCGGGTGATCCCCGACCTGCCCGCAGTGGCGCGTCGTTTCGACTACTCGGTACCCGCGGCCTGGCACGACGACGGCCGGGCGGCACGACTGGCCGTGGGGTCGATGGTGCGCATTCCCCTCCACGGCCGACGAGTGGCGGCATGGGTCAGCGAGCTGGACCCCGCCAGCCCGCCCGATCTCGACCTGCTGCCCTTGGCCAAGCTCTCGGGAGTGGGTCCCGACGCCGCCACCATCGAGCTGGCCGAATGGGCGGCGTGGCGGTGGGCCGGCCCGGTGTCGTCTTTGCTCGGTACGGCCTCGCCGTCTCGGATGGCCGAGACCGTCCGCCGCGTCGCGTCGGACCGCCGCCCCGCACCGTCGGAGCGGTTCGACCGCCTGTTCACCCGTCCCCGCTCGGTCCTGCGGTGGCCCCCGACCGCCGACCTGGTCGAGCTGGTCGCCTCCGCAGTGCGGGCGGGGCCGTCCATCGTCGTGGTAGCGCAGGCTTCGATGGCACGGCGCCTGGCCGCAGGTGTCCGGCAGGCCGGTGGCAGCCTTGTCACCCATCCCGACAACTGGCCCGTCGCAGCCGGCGGCACCTCGGTGATCGGCACCCGTTCGACGGTGTGGGCCCGCGTCGACGGCCTGGCCAACATCGTGGTGATCGACGAGCACGCCGAGGCGCTGCAGGAGGAACGCTCACCGACGTGGCACGCGCGTGGAAGTGGCCATCGAGCGGGCGGCCCGCCTCGGTGTGCCCTGCGTACTCGTCTCGCCCCATCCCACCGTCGATGCACGACACGATCAGCGGGTCATGGCCCCGTCCCGCCAGGAGGAACGCGAGGGATGGCCCATGCTCGAGATCATCGATCGGCGAGACGAGGCCCCGGCGCAACGGGGGCTCTACACCAGCGCCCTCGTTCGCTTCGTCCGCCTCGAGGGACGTCGCGTCTGTGTGCTGAACCGCACCGGACGCTCGCAGTTGCTGGCCTGTCGCAACTGCGACGACCTCGCCTGCTGTGATCGCTGTGGTGCGGTGGTTCGCCAAGCCGACGAGGGCTCCCTCGAATGCCGCTCGTGCGGAGCAATCCGCCCGGTCGTGTGCCAGAACTGCTCGTCGACCAGCTTCAAGAACCTCCGCCAGGGCGTCGACCGGGCAAGAGAAGAGCTCGAGGCGCTGGTCAAGGAGCCCGTGGCGGAGATCACGGCCAAGGGCTGGCAGGGCGACGACCGCGCGTCGCGTCGTCATCGGGACCGAAGCGGCACTGCACCAGGTGTCGGCCGCGAGGGGAGTGGCGTTCCTCGACTTCGACCAGGAGCTGCTGGCACCTCGGTTCCGTGCTCGCGAGCAGGCGCTGGCCAAGCTCTCGGCTGCGGCGCGAATGGTCGGCTCACGCGGCGAGGGGGGACGCTTGCTCGTCCAGACCCGCCAGCCGGACAACATCGTGCTCCAGGCGGTGGTGCACGCCGACCCCTCCCGTGTCGCCGGGCACGACACCGAGCTCCGCAAGGCATTGGGCCTGCCGCCCTTCGGTGGCCTCGCCCAGGTGTCGGGCCAGGCGTCGTCGGCCTACGTCGAAAGCCTCGGTGCTCCGCTGGGTCTCACGATCGTGGCCGTGGCCGATGATCGGTTCCTGATCCAGAGCGCCGACCTCTCGACCATGCTCGACCTGTTCGCTGCGACACCCCGCCCTCCCGGAAGACTGAGAGTCGAGGTCGATCCGCCCAACGCGTAGATGCCTTGCCCTGAATGCTCTGTTCACGTCGATCGATCGCATCGACGACGAGGCGCTCCACCAGGTGGGGATGCGGGGGCTCTCGGGCCGATCGACTGATCAGGTCAGGGGTGTCAGGCCTGCCAGTGTTGGCGGCGGACCTCGTAGAGGGCGATGCCCGCCGCGGTGCCCACGTTGAGCGAACCGACCTTGCCCAGCTGCGGGACGAAACCCACCAGGTCGCACAGTTCGAGCAGTCCTGCACGGATCCCTCGGTCCTCGTGGCCGACGACGATGCAGACGTCGCCGCTGAGGTCGAGCTCGTGCAGGGGGGTGGCGGGTTCGGCCAACTCGACGGCCACCAATGAGTACCCGGCGGTGTGAACCTGCTCGGCCAATGCCTCAGGGCCATCGACGCGGCTCCAGCCCAGATAGCGGTGCGTGCCGAGCGCGGTCTTGCCCACCTTGTCGCCGTCGAGCTCGGGCGATTCGCCGAGCAACCAGACGTGGTCGACTCGCATGGCGGCGGCGGTGCGAACGATCGCTCCGACATTGAACGGACCCTGGACGGCGTCGAGCGCAAGGGCGAGACGTTGCGGCGTGCGACGACGCCACTCGCGATGGAGCCGCTTCAGTCCGGTCGAGTCGAGCGAGCGGGTCACGGCGCGACCTCGGAAACGGCGTCGATCTCGAGAACACGGTACGTGGCGCTGGCCCGGTGGCGCCGAGTCGGCCAGCCCTGCGCCTCGCACCACTGGTGCAACGAATCGGCGCCCAGGTGTTTCTGCACCACGAGCACCATGCGTCCGCCCGGCCGGAGACGGGAGTGCCAGTGGGCCAGCAATTCGTGCAGCGCGCGCTTGCCGATCCGGATGGGCGGGTTCGACCACACCTCGTCGACGTCGATGTCGCCGGGAAAGTCCTCGACCAGCAAGGCGTTGGCGTTCGGGTACGACCGCAGGTTCTCGGCGGCCAGCTCGACTGCTCGCCGGTTGACGTCGACGGCCCACACCTGGGCCTGCGGTGCCCGATGCGCGAGCGCGACCGCAATGGGTCCGTACCCGCAGCCGACGTCGACCAACCGGCTCGAGGTGGACCGGACCGGAGGTCCGTCGATCAACAGCAGCCGGGTGCCGACATCGAGTCGCTCGCGGGCGAAGACGCCTCGGTCGGTGACCAGCTCGGCGGTGAGGTCGGGGAGCACCAGCGGAACCGTGGCGCGGGCCGACGCCACGTCGGGCTCGCGGGCGAAGTACTGGCCACCGGCGGGCGGGGTGTCGGGGGCATCGGTGGCCATCGCGCCGACGCTAGCCTTGAGGCCATGTCGTCCCACGCAATCCGCATCTTCGGCGACCCGGTGCTGCGCACACCTGCCGACGAGGTCGCCGAGATCGACGGTCGGCTGGCCCGCCTGGCCGACGACATGTTCGACACGATGTACGACGCCAACGGCATCGGCCTCGCCGCACCGCAGGTCGGGGTCCGGAAGCGGTTCTTCGTCTACGACCACGGCGAGGGCCCCCAAGTGCTCGTCAACCCCGTGCTCGAGGAGGGCGACGGCGAGTGGTTGTACGAGGAAGGGTGCCTGTCGGTGCCCGGTCTGTCGTGGGAGATAACCCGTCCCAAGACCGTGCACATCGTCGGCTTCGACCTCGACGGCAACGAAGTCAGCATCGAGGCCGATGAGCTGGTGGCACGGCTGTTCCAACACGAGCTCGATCACCTCAACGGCGTGCTGTTGGTCGACCATCTCGATGAAGATCAGCGACGCGACGCCATGCGGATCATCCGCGAGATGGGCATGGGCCGATCGCGGACGCCCTCCAGCACGGCCGGCGGTCTGTCGCTTCCGTGACCGACACCTCGCCGATTCGTCGGCTGGTCTACATGGGCACCCCGGAGATGTCGGTACCGCCACTGGTCGGGCTCCACGATGCGGGATTCGACGTCGCGCTGGTCGTGACCGGCGCCGATCGCCGTCGGGGCCGCGGCGGCTCTGTCTCGCCCACACCGGTGAAGGCGGCCGCGCTCGAGCTCGGCCTGCCCGTCTCCCACACGGTCGAAGATGCGGTCGGTGTCGCTGCCGACCTCGGCGTCGTGGTCGCTTTCGGCCGGATCATCCCCGAGGCCGTCCTCGACCGCCTCGACCTGGTCAACGTGCACTACTCGCTGCTGCCCCGCTGGCGCGGTGCGGCGCCGGTGGAGCGGGCGATCCTGGCCGGCGACACCGAGACCGGCGTGTGCCTCATGAAGCTCGAACCCACGCTCGACACGGGGCCGGTGTATCGCCGGGCGGTCGTGCCGATCTCTTCGAAGGTCACCGCCGACGAGCTCCGCGCCGACCTGACCGCGGTCGCCGTGCCGTTGTTGGTCGATGCGCTCGAAGCGGGCCTCGGAGAGCCCGAACCGCAGTCGGGGGAGCCGGTCTATGCCCACAAGCTCGGTTCCGATGACTTCGCACTCGACTTCTCCCGTCCCGCCGAGGATCTCCTTCGGGTCGTGCGAATCGGTGGCGCGGTGGCGTCGTTCCGGGGCAAGCGGCTCAAGGTCTGGCGTGCCGCGCTGGTACCCGGACATCAGGGCGAACCCGGGTCGATCAGCGCGGGGGTCGTCGCAGCGGGCCGAGACGGCCTGCGACTCATCGAGGTGCAGCCGGAGGGCAAGCCTCGCCTCGCCGCCGCCGACTGGTTCAACGGGGCCCGCCCAACGGCCGCCGACCGGCTCGGGTCACCGTGAGCGCCGTCGCCGGTGTCGCGTCCCGCCGACTGGCGATCGAGGCCGTCGACCGCATCATGGCCAAGGGTGCCTACGCGAACATCGTGCTGGCGCCGATGCTCGACCGCAGCGACCTCGATCAGCGTGATCGTGGCCTGGTCACCGAGCTGGTCTACGGCACGGTCCGCAACCGAAGAGCGTGTGACTGGCTGGTCGACCGGTTCCTCTACGATCAAGTCGACCCGTCGGTGCGCGCCGCTCTGGAGGTGGGCGCCTACCAGCTGGTCTTCATGCGCCAGCCACCCCACGCCGCGGTGAGCTCCACCGTGGGAGCGGTTCCGAAGAAGGTCCGCGGACTGGTCAACGCCATCCTGCGTCGGGTGGCCGACGACCTGGCCGAGGGCCCCGTCGACTGGCCCGACCTCGCGACCGAGCTGAGCTATCCCGACTGGCTTCTCCAGCTGTTCATCGACGAACACGGCGACGACGACGCGATCGCCGCGCTCCGCCGCATGAACGAGGCCCCCACCGTCACCATGCGCGACGATGGCTACATCCAGGACGAAGGTTCCCAGCTCGTCACCGCCGCCGTCGAGGTCGCACCCGGCGAGCGGATCCTCGATGTCTGTGCCGCCCCGGGGGGCAAGGCCACCGCGATGGCCGCGGCCGGCGCATGGGTGGTCGGCGCCGACCGGCGACGATCGCGGTGTCGGCTCGTCGCCGCCAACGCCGCCCAGCTCGGTTCGGATCTGGCCACGGTCGTCGCCGACGGCACGGCCCCGCCTTTCCGACCGGGTGGGTTCGACAAAGTGCTCGTCGATGCACCCTGTTCGGGCCTCGGAACGCTGCGACGGCGCGCCGATGCCCGTTGGCGGGTCGAACCCGAGACGGCCCAACGGCTGGCCCGGCTCCAGGTCGAACTGGTCGTCGCCTCGCTCCCGATGGTGCGTGACGGCGGCGAGGTCGTCTACAGCGTCTGCACCGTCACCCGCGCCGAGACCCTCGGTGTCGCCGACGCGGTCTTGGCGCACGCACCGTCGTTGGAGCCGCTCCCCGTCGGAGCACCGTGGAGACCATGGGGCACCGGGGGCCTCGTGCTGCCCCACGACCACGACACCGACGGCATGGCCGTGTTCCGTTGGCGGGTCCACCGGTAGGGTCACTTCATGCCAGACAACGACGTCAGCGGTCTCTCGGCCAAGGTGCTCACGGTCTCCGACGGCGTCGTGCACGGGACGCGCGAGGACCGATCCGGCGAAGCGCTGGCCGAACTGCTGGTCGGAGCCGGCTACACGGTGGTCGACCGCCGGGTTGTCGCCGACGGAGTCGACAGCGTCGCCGAAGCCCTCACCGAACTGGCGCACGGCTTCAACGGCCTGATCGTCACCACCGGTGGGACCGGCTTCGGGCCCCGTGACCTCACCCCCGAGGCCACCCGTGGCGTCATCGAGCGCGAGGCTCCGGGGCTGGCCGAGGCCATGCGGCTGGTGAACCCGCTCGGGCGGCTGTCGAGAGGCGTTGCCGGCACGCTCGGCCACGCCCTCATCCTCAACACGCCCGGCTCACCCAAAGGGTGCGTCGAGTGCACCGAGGCGGTGCTCGACGTGGTGCCGCATGTCGTGCGCCTGATGAGCGATGCCCCCACCCACCACTGACCCCGCCGACGCCTCCTGGATGCGCCAGGCGATGGCGCTCGGTCAGCGCGCCCGGCTCCACACCACCCCGAACCCCTGGGTCGGCGCTGTCGTCGTCACCGCCGCCGGCGAGGTCTTCGAGGGGTTCACCGCACCACCCGGAGGCCTCCACGCCGAGCGGCGGGCCCTCGAGGCCGCCGGACGCGCCGCGGCCGGGTCGACGGTCTACACCACGCTCGAACCGTGCTCCCATCACGGTCGTACGAGTCCGTGCACCGATGCCCTGATCGACGCCGGGGTGGCCAGGGTGGTCGTGGGTGTTGCCGATCCCGACCCGGCGGTGGCCGGAACGGGCCTCGCGCGACTCGCCGACGCGGGCATCTCCGTCACGATGGTCGATGACGCCGTCGCGGCCGACGTCGAACGCTCGCTGCGGCCGTACCTGCATCATCGACGCACCGGGCGGCCCTATGTCGTACTCAAGATGGCGACGACCCTCGACGGTCGAACCGCCGCCCCCGACGGCACGAGCGAGTGGATAACCGGCCCCGAAGCCCGGGCCGACGTTCATCGGCTCCGAGCAGAAAGTGACGCCATCGTCGTGGGTGCCGGCACGGTCCGAGCCGACGATCCCTCGCTGACCGTACGGAGCTTCCACCCGGCGCATCCGCCCGAACGCGATCTTCTCGATCCCCGTCGAATCGTCCTGGGTGCGATTCCGCCCGGCGCTCGAGTCGAGCCCGCGGAGACGTACACGGGCAGCATCCACGAGCTCGTGCAGCGCCTCGGTGCCGAGGACGTGGTGCAGCTCTTCGTCGAAGGCGGTGCGACCGTCGCCGGAGAGTTCCATCGCCACGGGCTGGTCGACCGCTACGTGTTCTACGTGGCCCCGGCGATTCTCGGTGGCGCCGACGGCGTGCCCATCTTCGGCGGCCACGGTGTGACGACCATGGACGAGGTGTGGCGAGGAGTGATCGACGACGTTCGACAGCTCGGCGACGACCTCCGCGTCGACGTGGTGCCACGGCTCGACCCGCCATAGTGGCCCGCGGCATCGGACGACGTCAGCGCCGCCGATAAGTTGGCCGGCATGCTCCGACTGGTGTTGCCCAAAGGCTCGCTCGAGAAGGCGACTCTCGAACTGTTCGATGCCGCCGATCTGCCGGTTCGCCGCAACTCGTCGGTCCAGTACAGGGCCACCGTGGCCGATCCGCGTATCGACGAGGTGCGGATCCTGCGCCCCCAGGAGATCCCGGTATACGTCGCCGATGGGCTGTTCGATCTCGGTGTCACCGGCCGGGACTGGATCGAGGAGACCGCCTCCGACGTCATCAGCGTCGGCCAGCTCGCCTACTCCAAGGCCACGTCGAACCCGATCCGTGTCGTGCTGGCGGTGCCGGGCGACTCGCCGTACGAGAGCGTGGCCGATCTCCCCGATGGTGTCCGGGTGTCGAGTGAGTACCCCGAGATGACCCGTCGGTTCTTCGCGGCCAACGGTGTCGACGCCGACATCCGTCTGAGCTATGGGGCCACCGAGGCCAAGGTCCCCGACATCGTCGACGTGGTGGTCGACATCACCGAGACCGGACGGGCGTTGAAGGCGGCCGGACTCAAGATCATCGACACGATCGCCACGTCCTACACCGAGCTCATCGCCAATCCGGCTGCCCACCGAGACCCGGTCAAACGCCACGCGATGGAACAGCTCCACACGCTGTTGCAGGGCGTGCTCGAGGCCCGCGGCAAGGTCCTCGTGAAGCTGAACGTTCCCGTCGACGCGCTCGATGCCGCCATCGAGCTGTTGCCCTCGATGAAGGCGCCGACCGTGAACGAGCTGTTCGGCGGGCAGGGTTACGCGGTGGAGACGGTGGTGGCGAAGTCCGACATCAACGTGCTGATTCCCGCGCTCAGCGACGTGGGCGCCACCGACATCATCGAGATGCCGATCTCCAAGATCGTCCACTGAGCCACGTCGTGCTGCGCGGCGTCGTGACCACCTTCGATCCCCAGCGCGGCGTCGGTGTGATCGAGACGTCGACCGGCGAGCGGTTCGGCTTCCACTGCACCGCCATCGCCGACGGGTCGCGACGCATCGACGAAGGCGCCGAGGTGTCCCTTGCCACCGGCCCGGGTCGCCACGGGCGCTGGGAGGCGGTCGACATCGCCCGAATCTGAGGCTTTCCCTCACATCCCGGTGGCCGGAACCGACGGAAAGCGATGCGTTCGGTCTCGCCTGCGTCCCCTGGCATCGCCGTCCTGCCACTCGCGTTCGATGACGTTCTCGGCCAGACCGCAGTGCCCGACGGACGCACGTCGATGATGATCGGTGGTGCGGTCGTCGCAATACTCGTCGTCCTCGCGGTGGCGGTGGTGAGCTGGTGGATCGGGCGCACGGGAACTCCGCGCCGCCTGGCGGCGATCGCCACGACCGACGGCCTCACCGGGCTCGGAAACCGACGCAAGTTCGACCGAGACGTTGCCGCCCATCGTCGCCGCGCCGCAGCCGAGCCGGTGGGACTGCTCATGATCGACGTCGATCACTTCGCTCGCTTCGCCGACGACCACGGCGACGGTGTGGGTGACGAGGTGCTCCGGAAGGTCGGGGCGTTGCTGGCCGACCACGTCAGGCTCGGTGACGTCGTGTACCGGTACGGACCCGCAGAGTTCTGTGTGCTCCTGCCGGGTGCGACGAAACGTCAGGCGTATGCCGTTGCGGAACGACTCCGGCTCCAGGTGATCACCCTGGAACTGACCGTGCCGGCCACCATCACCCTGTCGGTCGGTCTGGCCGTTGGCGAAGGAGTCGGTCTGTCGGAGCTGACCACGAGCGCCGACGCTGCACTCTGCATGGCCAAGAACGGTGGACGCAACCGCACGGCCGTCGCCGGCGCCTGAGGCAACTCAGTCCTCTTCGTCGCCGGGCGCTTCCGGGTCGCCCGACGCTGCGGTCGGGGTCGCTGGCGCGGAGCCGGCCTGCTTCGACAGCTCGACGTAGGCCAGCCGCAACTGCTGGATGGCGTCGCGGAGAACCGACTCGTTCTCACCCAGACGGCCGGGCAGCGCTTCGAGCACTGCGCCCATGGCATCGATCGCCACTGCGGCTTCGCGGAGCTTGGGCGGCTGGTTGCCGAGATGTATCGCGGCCAGCTCGTACAGACCCATCACGTGATTCGCGACGATGAGCGACGCGGGGGTCTCGGCGATCTGTTGCCGGGCCTGGGCCATCTCGGCCGCCATTTGCGCAGCCTGTTCCTGCTCCTCGGCCGACAGCTCGTCGAAGTCGGGTACGCCACCGACGACATCGGCGGCGGCGGGTGGTGGTTGGGGATCCCGCGGGATGGGGCGTTCTCCGTCTGGTGTCCACAGACTCACGGTGGGTCCTCGTTGTCGGGGGCGGTACTGATGGCATGGCCAGGGGCGCCGAACGGCGCCGTTGCGTGTAGCCTAGGGCCCTTACAACTGAGCCAAGCGAGGTGGTGGTCCGGTCAGCCGGACCACAGCGAGGCCTCCACCCGGCCACTGCGGTGCGTCCGGGTTCTCCGAGAGCAGGTCGACCAACCGGTCGAGTTTGCCTGACGACGGGTGCCTCGCGGCACCCGTCCGGCGTTTTTCGCTGTCAGTCCGACAGCGAGTACCTACAGAGAGGACACGAACACGTGTTGAGGAGTGATCGGTCATAGCTACGGCACAGGAGCCCCGGATCAACGATCGAATCCGGGCCCGCGAAGTTCGTCTGGTAGCTCCCGATGGGGAGCAGATCGGCATCCGTCCACTGCCCGAGGCGCTGCGCATGGCGCGCGAACTCGATCTCGACCTGGTGGAGGTGGCCGACAAGGCGAATCCACCGGTGTGTCGCATCATGGACTACGGCAAGTACAAGTACGAAGCCGCCCAGCGAGCGAAAGAGTCTCGCAAGAAGACCGCACAGCACGGCACCAAAGAGATGAAGTACCGGCCCAAGATCGGTATCGGCGACTTCGACACCAAGACCAAGAAGGTCCATCACTTCCTCGACGAGGGCAACAAGGTGAAGGTCACCATCATGTTCCGCGGTCGAGAGGTCCAGCATCCCGAACTGGGACGCAAGATCCTCGATCAGGTGGCCGAGGTGGTCGACGACGTCGGCAAGGTCGAGGTCTATCCCAAGCTCGACGGCCGCAACATGGTGATGGTGCTGGCGCCCGACAAACGCAACAAACCCAAGAAACCGAAACCAGAGGAAAGTCCCGCTGCCACCCCCGACGTCACTGTCGACGCCGAGGCCCCAGCATCCGAAGCCGCTCCTGCCGACTGACGGCACCGCGGCCGACCCCGAGTTCCCGAGAGGTACCTCCATGCCGAAGATGAAGACCCACCGCGGCGCTGCCAAGCGGTTCAAGAAGACCGGCACCGGCAAGATTCGCCGCCGCCGGGCCAACAAGAGCCACATCCTCGAGAAGAAGGCGCCCAAGCGCAAGCGTCAGCTGCGGGCCCCGGCTCAGGTGTCCGACGCCGACGCGCCCGTCATCCGTCAGATGCTCGGCGGCAAGTAGCCCCGACCCGTCGAATCATTCGAAAGGAGCAACCATGGCAAGAGTCAAGCGCGCCGTGAACGCCAAGAAGCACCGCAAGGCCGTCCTCACCAAGGCCAAGGGCTACTACGGCAACAAGAGTCGCTCGTACAAGGCGGCCAACGAGCAGATCATGCACTCGGGCAACTACGCCTTCCGCGATCGCCGGGCCCGCAAGGGCGAGTTCCGCAAGCTCTGGATCCAGCGCATCAACGCGGCGTGTCGACTCAACGGCACCACCTACAGCCGCTTCATCGCCGGACTCAAGGCGGCCGATGTCGGCGTCGACCGCAAGGTACTGGCCGATCTGGCCGTCAACGAGCCCGCCGCCTTCGCCGCCCTCGTCGAGGTCGCCAACGCAGCGCCCGCCCCCGAGGCCGCTGCTTCCTGATCTCACGATCAGTGGCGTCGAAACGTCCAACCGTCGACACGCGGGCCAAACGCCTGCGGGCCCTCGCTCGCAATCGTGACGAGCGCGACTCCCAGAATCTCGTGCTCATCGAGAGCGCCGTGGTCCTGGGGGTCGCCCTCGACGCGCGGGTGCCCGTCGAGACCGTCGTCGTCGAATCGGCCCGCCTCGGCCTCGACGACTCGACGGTGGTCGAACGGGCGCGCAGCGCCGGGGCCGAGGTGGTCGAGGTGGGCCCCGGCGCGCTGGCATCGCTGGTCGATACCAAGAATCCCCAGGCGGTCGCCGCGGTCGCCCGGCGACCGAAGAACGGTCTCGACATGGCACTGTCCGGGGCGACCTTCGCCGTCGTCGTGGTCGATCTCGGCGACCCTGGCAATCTCGGCACCATCGTCCGGTCGGCCGAGGCGGCCGGCGCCGACGCGGTGATCGTGGCCGGCACCAGTGTCGATCCGTGGTCGCCGAAGGTGGTGCGCTCCTCCGCGGGTGGGGTGTTCCTCTTGCCGGTGGTCACCGCACCGACCGATGTGGCGCTGCGAGTGGCCGGCCAGGTCGGCCTCCGGAGGCTGGCGGCCGACGCCGCCGGCGGGGCAGCCTACGACCGGGTCGACCTCACCGTTCCGGTGGCCTTCGTGATCGGGAACGAGGCCCACGGCCTTCCCGCCGGCATCGACGAGCTCATCGACGCTCGGGTCCACATTCCGGTGGCGGGACGGGCCGAGTCGCTCAACGCGGCGATGGCGGCCTCGATCCTCGTGTTCGAGGCGGCGGGCCAGCGCCGAAAATCGATTCGATCGGCACCGTGATGTCGGCCAAGCTCGTAGCCATCCCCACCGAGGTCCGAGGCTTCCGATGACTCGTTTCCAAACCCTCGTCGATCAGGCGATCGCCGCCATCGACGGCGCCGCCGATCTCGCCGCATTGAACGCGCTCCGGCCCACGCTGGTGGGCAAGAAGGCTCCGTTGGCCGACGCCAGTCGTTCGCTGGCGGCGATGGACGAACAGGCGCGAAAGCAGGCCGGACGCGAGCTCAATGCGGCACGCCAGGCGGTGCAGAGCCACCTCGACATCCGTACCGAAACGCTTCGCACCGAGTCCCGACGGGCCCAGTACGAGGCGGAGCGCATGGACCTCACCGAGGTCCGCGGCGAGTTGCGCCGCGGCCACCTTCACCTCGTCACCCAGGCGAGAGATCGGCTGGAGGACCTGTTCGTCGGCATGGGCTACACGATCGCCGAGGGGCCCGAGGTCGAGACCGCCTGGTACAACTTCGAGGCGCTCAACATCCCGGAATGGCACCCGGCCCGCGGCGAGTTCGACACCATATTCGTGGACCTCGGTGAGCCCGAGGAGGTCATGCTGCGGAGCCACACGTCGCCCGGTGCAGATCCGAACCATGGAGACACAGGAGCCGCCGATCTACATCGTCGCCCCGGGCCGGACGTTCCGCACCGACGCCGCCGATGCGACTCACCTGCCGGCGTTCAACCAGATCGAGGGCCTGGTGGTCGACAAGGGAATCACCTTCGGTGACATGGCGGGCACCATCGACAGTTTCGTCAAGGCGTTCTTCGGAGCCGAGGTGAACACGCGGCTCCGACCGTCGTATTTCCCGTTCACCGAACCGTCGGCCGAGTTCGACATCAGTCGCGCCGATGGCAGCTGGCTGGAGCTGGGCGGCTGCGGCATGGTGCACCCCCACGTGCTGCGCAACTGCGGCATCGACCCCGAGGTCTGGCAGGGCTTCGCCTTCGGCTTCGGTATCGATCGGCTGGCCGCCATGCGCTATCAGCTCGACGACATCCGTGAGCTGGTCAACAACGACGTCCGCTTCCTGCGGCAGTTCTAGGAGACGCATCGATGAAGGTTCTCCTGTCCTGGCTCCGCGAGTTCGCCCCCGAAATCGACGGCGATCCCGACGAGTTGGGTGAACGCCTGTCGGCACTCGGTCTCGCAGTCGAGGAGACCACCATCACCGGCGCCGCCATCGACGACATCGTGCTGGCCAGGGTGCTCGACCTCTCACCCCATCCCGATGCCGACCGGATCCAGCTCGTTCAGGTCGACGCGGGCGACGGCGAGGCCCTGCAGGTGTGTTGCGGCGCCTTCAACATGGCCGTCGGCGACCTCATCCCGTTCGCCCCGGTCGGCACGACGATGCCCAACGGCATGGAGATCGGCCGCCGCAAGATGCGGGGCCAGTGGTCCAACGGCATGTGCTGCTCGGCCGCCGAGCTCGACCTCGGCGACGACCACGACGGCATCATGATCCTGACCGGCTCGGCCGACGGTTTCGCGCCCGGCGCCCCCATCACCGAGGTGCTGGGCATCGAGCGCGACGTGTTGTGGGACCTCGAGGTCAACGCCAACCGTCCCGACGCCATGTCGGTGGCCGGCGTCGCCCGCGATCTCGCCGCTCGCTCGGGGTGCCCTTCGCCTTTCCCGACTACGCCATCCCCGACCGGACCGGCAGCAGCGAGTCGACCGGCGAACTGGCCTCGGTCGAGATCGTCGACCCGACGCTCTGCGGCCGCTTTCTGGCGACGGTCCTCCGGAACGTGACCATCGGCGCCTCTCCGGCTTGGTTGGCCAATCGTCTCGCCGCCCTGGGCATGCGACCCATCAACAGTGTGGTCGACATCTCCAACTACGTGATGCTCGAGCTGGGACAACCCAACCACACCTACGACCTCGCCACGGTGCCCGGTGGGCGTTCTGCGGGTCCGGCGGGCCGCCGAGGGCGAGACCATCACCACCCTCGACGGCATCGAACGCACCCTCACCGCCATCGACGGAGTGATCGCCGATCGAGACCGATCGAGCCATCGGCATCGCCGGTGTGATGGGCGGCGCCGACACCGAGATCTCCGAGACCACCACCGACGTGCTGCTGGAGATGGCCTGGTGGGATCCTCCGTCGATCTCCCGCACCGTGAAACGGCTGAACCTGCCGAGTGAGGCATCGGTGCGGTATCGCCGAGGTGTCGACCACGGCGAGAACATGACTCGTGCGATGCGCCGCTTCCACCAGCTCATCGCCGAGAGCGGCGCCGTTCCCGCTGCAGGACACATCGACGAACGCGGTGAACTCCCGTCGTCGGTGCCGGTTCGGGTCCGACCGAGCAAGGTGAATGGTCTCCTCGGTACGGGGCTCGGCGCCGACGAGATCGCGGCGCACCTCGACGCCATCGGCTTCGAGGTGTCGGCGGGGGTCCGTGCCGACGAGCTGTCGGTGACGGTGCCCACCTGGCGGTGGGACACCGCGACCGAGACCGACGTGGCCGAGGAGGTTGCCCGCCTCTACGGCTACGAGAACATTGCTCACACCGTTCCCCGCAGCGATCAGGTCGGGCACCTCACCGACTATCAGCAGAGCCGTCGCCTCGTACGCCAGGTCTTGGTCGGGGCGGGATGTGACGAGACCCAGCCACTTCCCTTCCTGGCTCCCGGTGATCTCGAGCGGTGTGGGCTGCCCGAAGAGGCGATCACGCTCACGAATCCCCTTGTTGCCGAGGAGTCGGTGCTGCGCACCTCGCTGTTGCCCGGACAACTGAAGTCGGTGGCCTACAACCAGTCGCATCGGGTGGGCGCGGTTCGCCTCTTCGAGATCGGTCACGTGTATCCACCTTCGACGGGCGACCAGTTGTTGCCCGACGAGCACGAGGCACTGGCCGTCTGTCTGTCGGGGGTCGATGCCGCGGCCGCGATCGAGGTGCTGCACCTGCTCGAGGGTGCGCTCGCTCTACCCGATCTCGACGTGCGGCCCAGCGAGATCGCGGGTCTGCATCCGAGCCGGGCGGCCGAGGTCGTCGTCGCCGGCGAGGTGCGCGGAGCCGTGGGAGAAGTCGACCCTGCTGTTCTCGATGCCTACGACATCGAGGGGCGGGTGGCGTGGCTCGAGCTCGATCTCCAGGCGACCCTCGACGGTCCCCACGGGGCGCGGACCTACACGCCGGTGAGCAAGTTCCCGAGCAGCGACATCGATCTGGCCTTCGTGGTCCCCGACGCCGTACGGGCCCTCGACGTGCGCTCGACCCTCGCCGAGGCGGGCGGAGCGTTGCTGGTCGAGCTCGAGTTGTTCGACGTGTACCGGGGCACCGGGGTCGATCCGGGTAACCGGAGCCTGGCCTACCGCCTGCGATTCCAGGCGACCGATCGCACGCTCACCGACGCCGAGGTCGGCGACGCGCGTGCGGCGTGCATCGCCGCGGTCGAGAAGGCCCACGCCGCCACGCTTCGTCGTTGACGCGAGCGCGGCCTCAGCGAGGAGGGCCGACCGAGGCGGGCATCGGCTCGCTCGGGTCCGCCGGTGGCGCCGAGAGCACGAGGTCGTCGCGAGTGGGCAGCAATCGGGGCGGTCGTTGTTGGCGCCGTTGCGCCGTCATCACCCTGGCTGCGGTCAGCAGGGCCAGGACGACGATCACACCGACGCCGGTGCGTACGGCGATGCGCCCGACGTCGGTACCTGCCTGCACACTGTGGATGCTGGCGGTGACGAACAGCACCGGTGCGCTCCAGTGAACGGTTCGCCACCACCGTCGGGGCAGATAGCGCATCGCCCACGAGGTGATCTGGATGGCGAGCAGGATGTACAAGCTCACGACGCCCCAGGCGACCGCGCCAGGACGCCATGGCGACGAGCCGGGTATCAGCAGATCGCCGATGCTGAACTGGACGTAGTCGTCGGCGAGAAGGCCGAGCAGGTGGATTCCGGTGAAGACGAGCCCCATGGCGCCGAGGAAGCGATGGACGGCCAGCGTCCATGCCGGGTTGGTCCGACGACCGAAAGCACGGGACGACAGCACGAGACCGAACGCGATGGACAGGGCGAGCATGGCCCAGGCGACCAGCCCCGCCGAGCGGGCGACATACCACCAGAACTTGGCGTTCACGATCAACACAGGAACGGCTCCAGGTTCGGTGCATCGTGACGGACGCCGTGCATGTCGACCAGGAGCCCGGTCGCACCCGAGACGCGGAGGAGCTCGAGGGCCTGGTCCACACCGGCCACCACGGCGGCGGTGGCGAGCGCTTCGGCCCACCAGGACTCGGTGGCGATCACGGTCGCCGTGCTCACGTCGGAAGTCGATGACGTGCCCGTCGCCGGATCGAGGAGGTGGTGCCTCGGTCCGTCGCCAGTCGACCATCGCCGCTTCACCGAGCTGCTGGTGGCCACACCGCCGGCGTCGAGGCGAAGGGTGACCAACGCCGTCGTGGGATCGCCGGGATCCTCCACGTCGACGTGCCATCCTCCCGACGGGGGCGTTCCCGCCGCACGCAGATCGCCCCCGATGTCGACGAGCACACTCGTCGCGCCGGCGTCGAGCGCCATCTGCGCCACGAGATCGGCAGCTCGGCCCTTGCCGATGCCACCGGGATCGAAGGCCACGCCCTCGGGGATCGACACGGTCGAGCGGGCCACGTTCACATCGATGGAGGCGCACCGTCCACGCCACGGGCGCACTCTGGTCAACGTGCGGGTGTCGGCGTCGACGGTGATGACGAAGCCTTCCTGGAGTGGTGCGAGTGCGGTGAAGTCGCGGTCATAGCCGGCTGCGGCCACCTCGAGCCCCAGGGTTGGATCGAACCATCCCGCCGTCTCCCAGGAGGCGAGCAGCGCTCGGCGCACCAGGTCGATCGTGTCCTTGCCGACGCGAGTGGGGAAATGGGCGGCGTTCATGCGGCTCACGTCGCTGTCGTCGCGGAACCGGCTCCACGCTGCTTCGAGCTCCTCGACCCGGACTTCCAGGCGCGCCGCAAGATCGTCGGGTCCGCCGTGGACCCAGACGCGGGCGCCGGTGCCCATTGCGTCGAACCGGCGGTCAGCTGGCACCGGTGGTCGGCGTCGGGTCGGGGGGCGGGGGAGCAGGCGTCGGCGTCGGTTCCGGCGTCGGCGGCGGGGTGGCGGTGGCGGTCGGCTGCGGTGTCGGCGCTGCTGTGGGGACCGGTGTCGCGGCGGGAACCGGAGTCGGCGTCGCCTGTGGCTGGGCCGGCGCCGGGGTCGGAGTCGGGGCCGGTGCAACAGGTGCCGGCGGTTGCTCGGTGGTCGGCGCATCGCTGGGCGTGGACGGCGCAGCCTGCGGCTGCGCGGGAGCCGAGACGGGTGGCGGGATCGTCGGCGTGTCGTTGGCGGGACTGGCAGAGAGATCGAACTGCAGGTCGACCACGACGGTTCGCTGTGGTTGTTTCGGGGCCTGGGCGCCGCGGTTGCCGGCCGAGAGCGAGGGCGTCGGAGCGGGGGGCGGCGTGAGCTCGGAGGTGTCGGCATCGGGTGCATCGAGCCCGTCGGCACCGCCGGGCGTCTCCGACACGGGAGCGGCGTTCGGGACAACGGCCCCTGCGGCTTGAAGTGAGCTGGTCGCCTCCTGGTCGGCCATCACCCCCATGAGGGCGAGAAAGGCCGAGCTGGCGCCACCTGCGGCCAGCGTTCGGGTCGACAGGGCGTGGCGTCGCTTGGGCCGCTTCACTGATTGTTCCCCTCCGAGGAGGCGTCCCGTGTCACCGTGTAGTCGGGGTCGATGAGGCCGGTCTGGACGCCGTACACGATGGCGAGCGCGACCAGCATCACGCTGGCGAACACGGCGAGCAACAGTCGGCGGCTGGCCATCAAGGTCCCTTGGTCGTCTGGCGCCACGGCCTCCGGATCGGCCGAGTCTTCGTGGCTCCATCGGCTCGATGGGTCCGGACCTTGGGCAATTCTGCTTTCGATGGTCCGGCCGACCCACGTGCCACGGGCAAATACACAACATTGCATAAACATGCAGAGCTGCTAGAGTGCTCCGGATGAAGATCGGAATCGTCGGCGCGTCCGGCTACACGGGAGCCGAGCTCATGCGGCTGTGCTCGGCCCACTCGGAGCTCGACGTGGCCGTTGCCACCGGCGAGACACAGGCCGGGCGACCAGTCGCCGAACTGTACCCGAACCTGGCCGCCGCCTATGGCGACCTGAAGTACACGCCGTTCGAACCCAGCGACTGCGACGGGCTCGATCTGGTCTTCCTCGGTCTGCCCCACGGTGCCGCCGCCGAGGCCGCCGTCGCTCTGCGAGGCACCGTGGGCCACATCGTCGACCTGAGCGCCGACTTCCGGCTGCACGATCCCGAGCTCTACCCGAAGTGGTACGGCACCGAGCACCCGCATCCCGAGCTCCTCGACGACTTCGTCTTCGGCCTCCCCGAGCTCTTCCGCGACGATCTGGCCGGCGCCGAGCTCATCGCCTCGCCCGGCTGCTACGTCACCGCGGCGGTCCTGGCACTGGCGCCTCTGCTCGAAGCCGGAGTGGTTGCCCCCACCGGATTGATCGTCGACGCCGTCAGCGGAGTCTCCGGCGCCGGGCGGTCGCTCAAGGAGGGCACGGCGTTCTGCACCGCCGACGAGGACTTCACCGCCTATGGACTGCTCACCCATCGGCACACCCCCGAGATCGAGCAGGCGCTGACCGATCACGTGGGCGAGGCTACTGAGGTGCTGTTCACCCCGCATCTGGCACCGATGAATCGTGGCATCCTGGCGACGTGCTACGGACGGGCCGTCGGCCAGGTCACCGAGGATGCGTTGTTTGCGATCCTCGACGAGTCCTACGCCGATGAGCCCTTCGTGGTCGTGAGCGACGAACCACCCCACACCAAGGCCACCCTCGGCTCGAACACGGCTCACGTGACGGCCCGGGTCGACGATCGCACCGGCTGGGTGGTGGCCATCGGCGCCCTCGACAACCTGGTCAAGGGCGCGAGCGGCCAGGCCATCCAGAACGCGAACCTCGCGCTCGGACTCGACGAGACCATGGGACTGCCGCTGGCCGGCCTGTGGCCATGAGCGCCAACGCCCTCAACGGAGACAGCCGATGATCACGACGCCGCTCACGACCGAATACGGACTCGACATGCCGATCGTGAGTGCCGGGATGGCCTTCGTGGCACGTGCACCGCTGGTGGCGGCCGTGTCCGCGGCAGGGGGTATGGGCGTGCTCGGTGCCACTGCGATGCCCGTCGAGCTGCTCGGGGCCGAGATCGCAGCCATACGCTCTCACACTGATCGCCCGTTCGGTGTGAACTTCATTCCCCGTTTCGGCGCCGCCGAGCAAGTCTCGCTTTGTGCCCAGAGTGAGGTGCCGGTCGTGGTCTTCTACTGGGACGCTCCCGAGCCCGGATGGGTCGATGAGCTCCACGCCGCCGGGACCAAGGTGTGGATCCAGGTCGGTTCGGTCGAAGAGGCCACGACGGCCGTGGGTCGGGGCGCCGATCTGGTGATCGTTCAGGGAATCGAGGGTGGCGGCCACAATCGCTCGACGGCCGGCACCTTCGCTCTCGTTCCCGCCGTGGTCGACGCCATCGCCCCGGTCCCGGTTCTCGCGGCCGGTGGCATCGCTGATGGCCGCGGCATCGTCGCCGCGCTGGCTCTCGGTGCCGCAGGTGCATGGATCGGCACGCGTTATGTGGCCAGCGCCGAGGCCGATGCTCATGCGGAATACAAGCAGCGCATCCTCGATGCCGGCGTTGCCGACACCGTGCGGCACTGGATCTTCGGCTTCGACTTCCCGGGGGCATCGGTGCGCGGTCTGCGCAACCAGATCGTGGCCGAACACGAGGGGGCCGACCTTCCCTTCCCGTACGACGGGCTCGACCCGGCGACACTCCCGCAGGTCGGCGTGGCCAACCTGTTCGGACAGGAGGTTCCGATGGCCAAGTACATGGGCTTCCCGCCGTCGGCGGCCGCGACCGGCGATCTCGAGCAGATGAGCCTTCTGGCCGGTGAATCAGCCGGACTGGTTGCCTCGGTCGAATCGGCGGCCGACATCACCCATCGTCTCGCCGCCGAGGCCGAAGCCGTGATGGCCGCTCAACGAGCGACGTCTGGTCACTGATGGCCGAAACTTCGCCGCTCGCCCCCGGGGCCTTTCCGGAGCTGCCGGCCGTCCCCGGCGTGCGGCTCGCCGCCCACGCGGCCGGACTGCGCTACCAGAAGCGGGCCGACCTGTTCTTGGCCGAGGTCGCCGAGGGCACGACGGTGGCCGGGGTGTTCACCTCATCGCTGTGTCCGAGCGCTCCCGTCGACTGGTGCCGACGGGTACTTCCGAACGGAACGGCGCGCGCCGTCGTGTGCAACTCCGGAAACGCCAACGCCTTCACCGGCCGAGCAGGGGAGACCTCGGCGCAGATGACCGCCGAGGCGATTGCGTCCGAACTCGCGCGCAAGGCCCGACGAAGTCTTCCTCGCCTCCACCGGCGTGATCGGCGAGACGCTGCCCGACGCGGCGCTCGCCGCTGCGCTTCCTGCGCTCGTGGCCGGTCTGGCGCCGTCGACTCCCGCCGGCTGGCGCGCATCGGCGGATGCCATTCGCACCACCGACACGTTCGCGAAGGGGAGCTTCGCGGCCATCGCAGGGACCGAGGCGGCCGTGGTCGGCATCGCGAAGGGCAGCGGAATGATCGCGCCCGACATGGCCACGATGTTGGCGTTCGTCTTCACCGATCTCGAGGTGCCGGCGCCGTTGTTGCAGGCGGCGCTGAACGCATCGGTCGAGCACAGCTTCAACCGCATCACCGTCGACTCCGACACCTCGACCAGCGACACCGTTCTTGCCTTCGCCACCGGGGCCGACGGCGCCCACGTCGGTGTCGTCGACTCGCCGAGCTACAGCGCGTTCCGCGTCGCGCTCGACACGGTATTGCTCGATCTCGCCCACCAGATCGTGCGCGACGGAGAGGGCGCCACCAAGTTCGTGACCGTCACGGTGACCGGCGCGGAGCACGAACCGGCGGCGAAGCGGATCGCCCTGTCGATCGCCAACTCCCCGCTCGTGAAGACGGCGCTCGCCGCCGAGGACGCGAACTGGGGACGGATCGTGATGGCCGTGGGCAAGGCCGGTGAACGCGCCGACCGCGATGCGCTGACCATTCGCGTCGGCCCCGAGCTGGTGGCCAGCCAGGGAGTGGCGCATCCCGACTACTCCGAGGAGCGTGCCACCCGCCACCTGCAGGGCGACGAGGTTGCCATCACCGTCGATGTCGGTATCGGCGGTGGGGAAGCCACCGTCTGGACGTGCGATCTGACTCACGGCTACATCGACATCAACGCGGGGTATCGCTCATGACCGGGATCTTCGACAACCGCGGCTTCAAGCCCGAACAGCGCGCCAATGCCCTCATCGAGGCGCTGCCGTACATCCAGCGCTTCCGTGGCGCGGTGATCGTGGTCAAGCTCGGGGGCAACGCGATGGTCGACCCCGCACTGTCGGCCACCTTCGCCGAGGACATCGTGTTGCTGCGTTCGGTCGGCCTCAAGCCGGTGGTCGTGCACGGCGGCGGACCCCAGATCGGCGAGCTGCTCACCCGGCTCGGCAAGGAGATCGCAGTTCATCGACGGCCTCCGAGTGACCGACGCCGAAACCCTCGATGTGGCCCGCATGGTGCTGGTGGGCAAGGTCGGCCGCGACATCGTCGGGTCGATCAACGTGCACGGGGCGCTCGCGGTCGGACTGAGCGGGGAGGACGGCGGCCTCATCAAGGCCATCGCCCGCGATCCCGAGCTCGGCTTCGTCGGCGACGTCGAGTCGGTGAACCCCGGGATCGTCGAACGGTTGCTGGCCGAAGACCTCATCCCCGTGGTCAGCACCATTGGCTCGGGCGGCGACGGCCAGGCCTACAACATCAACGCCGACACCGTTGCCGGTGCGCTGGCCGGCGCCCTCGACGCCGAGAAGGCCGTCTACCTCACCGACGTGCCCGGGCTCCTGCTCGACGTCGACGATCCTTCGAGCATCGTCGCCAGGGCCACCGTCGCCGAGCTCGAGGCCTACATCGCCGATGGCACCATCGGCGGCGGAATGATTCCCAAGGTGGGTGCGGCCATCGAGGCGGTCAGAGCCGGAGCCCACAGCGCGCACCTGCTCGACGGTCGGGTCCCGCACGTGCTCCTGCTCGAGCTGTTCACCGACGCCGGCATCGGCACCATGATCACCGAGGAGCCCGTCCGATGAGCCATACCGAGGCAATGGCCTCACCTGCGGGTCTCGACTACTGCCCGCTCATGCCCAACTACGGGGCACCGTCGATCATGCTCGTCGAGGGCAAGGGCACCGAGGTGTGGGACAACGCCGGAAAGCGCTACCTCGACTTCGTCGGTGGCCTGGCCGTGCAGTCGCTCGGCCACGCCAACCCCGAGGTCGCCGATGCCATCGCGGCCCAGGCCAACAAGCTGGTGCAGGTCTCGAACCTGTGGGCCACCGAACATGCCGCGCCCGTGGCCATGGCCCTCGACCGCCATCTCGGTGGTGGGGGACAGGTGTTCTTCTGCAACTCCGGCGCCGAGGCGAACGAGTTCGCCTTCAAGCTGGCCCGCAAGTACGCCGGGTTCGGTCGGTACGGCGTCATCACCACGTACGGCTCGTTCCACGGCCGCACGCTGGCCGCGCTCGCCGCCTGCGGCCAGCCCAACAAGCACGAACCCTTCGCGCCCATGCCCGAGGGCTTCAATCACGTGCCCCGCGACAACGTGGACGACCTCGAACGGGCGATCACCGCCAGTACCGCCGCCATCCATCTCGAGCCCATCCAGGGGGAGGGCGGCGTGTGGCCCAACACCCAGGAGTACATGGACGCGGCCCGCAGACTGGCCGACGAGCGAGACCTCCTGTTCATGGTCGACGAGGTCCAGACCGGACTGTGTCGTACCGGTGAATGGTTCGCCTACGAGCACTACGGCGTGCAGCCCGACGTGGTGTGCCTGGCCAAGGCGCTCGGCAACGGGTTCCCGATTGCCGCGGTGTGGGCCAAGCGCCACGTGGCGGCCTGCCTCGAGGCCGGTGACCACGGCAGCACCTACGGGGGCAATCCGTTGGCCACCGCCGCCGCCCGGACGGTGCTCGAGATCATGGAACGCGACGACATCGTCGGCCGAGCCCGTTCCCTCGGGCACCACCTGGCGGATGGTCTCCGCGACCTTCCGCACGCCGTCGGGGTGCGGGGCAGAGGAGGACTGCTCGCCGTCGAGCTCGCCGGTGCCATCGCCAAGGACGTCGCCGCCCGCTCGGCCGCCAACGGGCTCCTCGTGAACCCCATCACCCCCACTGCCCTTCGACTGACCCCACCCCTTACGACCAGCGCCGATGAGGTCGAGGAAGCCATGGCGCTGCTCGGCGATGTGCTGGACACCACGGAGGTACCGACATGACCCGTCACATCCTCGAGATCGACGATCTCCACCCGGCCGAGCTGGCCGATGTACTGGCCAAGGCGGCCGATCCCTCTCCCGCACCGATCCTGGCTGGTAAGGGGGTTGCGCTGCTGTTCGAGAAGCCGTCGGCGCGCACCCGCAACTCCATGGAGATGGCCGTGGTGCAGCTCGGCGGCCACCCCGTCTACATCCAGCCGAGTGAAGTGGGCCTCGACGAGCGTGAGAGCATCGAGGACGTCGCTCGGGTGTTCGCCGGGTACTACGCGCTGATCGGTGCGCGTGTGTTCCGCCACAGCAGCTGCGAACGGATGGCGGCGGCCATCGACGGCCACGGCGCCTCGACCGGCGTGGTGAACATGCTGTCCGACGCATCGCACCCCTTGCAGGCGCTGGCCGATCTGCTCACCGTTCGTCAAGAGTTCGGGGATCTCGAAGGACGTTCCGTTGCCTATGTCGGCGACCCGAACAACGTGGCTCGATCCCTCGGCATCGCCTGCGGAATGGCCGGCATGGGGTTCCGCATCGCCAGTCCGGCCGGCTACGCCTTCGCCGACGACGACCTCGATCGCATCCGCGCCAGCGGCATCGATCCCTTCGTCACGACCGATCCCGGTGCCGCGGTGAGCGGGGCCGACGCCGTCTACACCGACGTGTGGGTGAGCATGGGCGAAGAGGCCGAGGCGCAGCGGAAGCTCGACGCCTTCTCGGGCTACACCGTCGACTCGGCGCTCATGGGCCGGGCCGCGACCGGGGCGATCCTGATGCACTGCCTTCCGGCCCACGACGGCCAAGAGGTGAGCCGAGAGGCACTGGAGGCGCCCTACAGCCGGGTGTTCCCGCAGGCGGAGAACCGCATGCACTCCGCCCGCGGCCTGCTGTGGTGGCTGATGGAGCAGAACCATGGGTAAGCCACAACGGCAGCACCTGGTGGGGAGGCTGCTCGCCGAGCACGCCGTGAGCAGTCAGGCACAACTGGTCGATCTGCTCCAGGAGGGAGGCATCACCGCCACGCAGGCAACGGTCTCGCGCGACCTCGAAGACCTCGGTGCCGTGAAGGTGCGAATGGCCGGGGGCGACACGGTCTACGCCATCCCCGAGCTGCCCATCGACCACCACGCCCCTGCCGATCACCTCCATCGCGTCCTGGGTGACTGGGTGGTCGAGGTCGGTCGCTCCGGCGACCTGGTCGTCCTGCGAACCCCACCGGGCTCGGCCCACGTGGTCGCATCGGCCATCGACCGCACCGGCCTCGAAGGGGTGCTCGGTACCGTGGCCGGCGACGACACCCTCCTGTTGGTCGCGACCGAGGGAAACGGCCGGGACGTGGCCGCTTCCGTCGCCGATCTGGCCGGCATCTGACCTCGACCAAGAAGGCTGACGCAATGACCTCCCCCTCGATGAACGTCGACAAGGTCGTCCTGGCCTACAGCGGCGGCCTCGACACCTCGGTGATCCTCGCATGGCTCCAGGATGTCTACGACTGCGAAGTGGTCACCTTCACCGCCGACCTCGGTCAGGGCGAAGAAGTCGAACCGGCGCGGGCCAAGGCACGCGCCCGTGGCGTCCAGGAGATCTTCATCGACGACCTTCGCGAGGAGTTCGTCCGCGAGTACGTGTACCCGATGTTCCGTGCCAACGCGATCTACGAGGGCGAGTACCTGCTCGGCACGTCGATCGCTCGGCCCCTCATCGCCAAGCGTCTCGTCGAGATCGCCCACGAAACCGGCGCCGACGCCATCAGCCACGGCGCCACCGGCAAGGGAAACGATCAGGTCCGCTTCGAGCTCGGGGCCTACGCGCTCGATCCCGACATCAAGGTCATCGCCCCGTGGCGCGAATGGGATCTCACGAGCCGCGAGCGGCTGTTGGCCTACGCCGCCGACAAGGGCATTCCCGATCGAACAGAAACGGGGTACGAAGTCGCCCTACTCGATGGACGCCAATCTGTTGCACATCTCCTTCGAGGGCGGTCCGCTCGAAGATCCCTGGAACGAGCCGGCGAGTGAGATGTGGCGCTGGTCGGTGTCGCCCGAGATGGCCCCGAACGAGGGCGCCTACGTCGATCTCCAATACGAGAAGGGCGACATCGTCGCCATCGACGGTCGGGAGATGAGCCCGGCCCAGGTCCTGGCCGAGCTCAACCGGATCGGTGGCGAACACGGCGTCGGCCGTCTCGACATCGTCGAGAACCGGTACGTGGGAATCAAGTCCCGCGGTGCCTACGAGACGCCCGGGGGCACCATCATGTTGAAGGCGCACCGCGCCATCGAGTCGATCACCCTCGATCGGGGGTCGGCTCATCTGAAGGACGACCTGATGCCCCGGTACGCCGAGCTGATCTACAACGGGTTCTGGTTCAGCCCAGAGCGCGAGCTGTTGCAGGGGTTGATCGATGCCAGCCAGGAGTTCGTGAACGGCGAGGTCCGGCTCAAGCTGTTCAAGGGCAACGTCATGCCAGTGGGTCGCCGGAGCAGCGACTCGTTGTTCGACGAGCGGATCGCGACCTTCGAGGAGGACGACGGCGCCTACAACCAGGCCGACGCCGAGGGCTTCGTCAAGCTGAACGCGTTGCGGTTGCGCACGATCGCCCGGCGGAGGCTGCGATCGTGAGCACGCTCTGGCACGGTCGCTTCTCGGGTGGACCCAACGAGGCGCTCCAGGCGCTGAACGACTCGCTTCCGTTCGATCGGCGGATGTACCGGGAGGACATCGCCGGCTCGAGGGCTCACGTGTCGATGCTGGCCTCGGTCGGCCTGCTCACCGCCGACGAGGCCGATCGGATCCGGACGGCGCTCGACGCCGTCGAGACCGAGCTCACCGACGGCGAGTTGGTGTTCGAGGCGACCGACGAAGACATCCACACGGTCGTCGAGCGGCGCGTCACCGAGCTCGTCGGAAGCGTTGGAGGCAAGATCCACACCGGCCGATCGCGAAACGACCAGGTGGCGTCCGACCTGCGGCTGTGGACCAAGGCCGCGCTCACCGACGTGGCCCGACGGGTGCTCGAGCTCCAACGAACCCTGTTGGCGAGGGCCGAATCCGTGGGCGAGGCGTACCTGCCCGGGTACACCCACCTCCAACAGGCGCAGCCGGTCGGCTTGGCGCATCATCTTCTGGCTCACGGCTGGGCTCTCGGGCGCGACGTCGACCGCCTGCTCGACGCCCGCCGTCGCACCGACGTGTCGGTCCTCGGCGCCGGTGCCCTTGCGGGGAGCAGCCTGCCACTCGACCCGGCCCACACCGCAGAACTGCTCGGGTTCTCGTCGGTGTTCGACAACAGCCTCGATGCCGTCGGCGACCGCGACTTCGTCGCCGACTCGCTGTACGCCCTGGCCATGACCGCGATGCATCTCAGTCGTATCGGCGAAGAGCTCATCCTGTGGGCCAGCACCGAGTTCGGTTTCGTGACCCTCGACGACGCCTTCTCCACCGGTTCCTCGATGATGCCGCAGAAGAAGAACCCCGACATCGCCGAGCTGGCCCGGGGCAAGGCCGGCCGGGTTCTGGGCCACCTGACGGGCCTGCTGGCCACCCTGAAAGGGCTTCCCCTCACCTACAACAAGGATCTCCAAGGCGACAAGGAACCGCTCTTCGACGCCGTCGACACCGTCTCGCTCACCCTGGCGGCGCTCGACGGGATGATGGCCACCCTCGTGTTCGACACCGACGCGATGGCCACCCAGGCCGACTCGCCTTACGCCGCGGCCACCGACCTCGCCGAGCTCCTCGTGGCCCGGGGTGTGCCCTTCCGGGAGGCGCATGCCATCGTCGGTGAGAAGGTCCGCACCGCACTGGCTGGCCATGGCGGGTTCGCCGAGCTGGTGGCCGCCGATCCGCAGCTCGGACCCGACGCGGCGGCGTTGCTCCGACCCGGTGCCTCGGTGCGCAACCGCACGACCCATGGATCGGGCGGACCCGTCGCCGTTGCGGCGCAGCTCGAGGTGTTCCGTTCCCGGCTCGATGCCGACGCGGCCCGAGTCGGCTGATGGCGTACCGGCACGAGGTTCGCGTCCGCTACGTGGACTGTGACATGCAGCGAGTCGTGTACAACGCGCACTACCTGACCTTCGTCGACGACACCGTCGACTGCTGGCTCCGCTCGCAATGGCCCGACTTCGAGAGCCACGGATTCGACATCATGCTGAAGACGGCCACCGTCACCTGGCACGGCTCGGCCCGCCTCGGTGAGCGTCTCGAAATCGACGCCGAAGCCACTCGGTGGGGGACGACCTCGTTCGACATCGGCTTTCGTGGAGCGGTCGGGCAACGCCCGGTCTTCGACTCGACGGTCACCTACGTGTGCGTCGACCCGGCGGGTCTGGCTCCGATGCCCATCCCTGATGAGCTTCGCGGTTTCCTGTCGGTGTGACGTGGTGGTTCGTCTGTCGAGGGACTTCTTCGCCCGCGATGCCCTCGAGGTCGCTCCCGACCTGGTGAACAAGGTCCTGGCCACCCGCCTCGGTTCTGGACGAATCGTCGAAGTCGAGGCGTATCGGGGTGCCGAGGATCCTGCCAGCCATGGCCATCGGGGTCCGACGCCCCGTACCGAGGTCATGTTCGGGCCGCCCGGTCACCTCTACGTGTACTTCAGCTACGGGATGCACTGGTGCGCCAATGTCGTCACCGGCCCGGCCGGGCAGTGCGGGGCCGTGCTCATCCGGGCCCTCGAGCCTCTGTCCGGTATCGACGGTATGTACGGCCGCCGACCGCGGGCTCGCCGTGACCGAGACCTGTGCTCCGGGCCGGCCAAGCTGTGTGCTGCGCTCGGCATCGACGGTGCCCACACGGGGACCGACCTGTGTACCGGCGACGGTGCCATGGTGATCGTCGACGATGGCATGCCGCCCCCGGTCCGGCCGATCGCCACGACTCGCATCGGCATCACCAAGGCTGTCGATCTACCCTGGCGCTTCGTGGCTCCTGACAGCGTTCATCTGTCCCGGCCGTTCCGAGCATGAGCGAGCTCGACCGGGCGATCCAGCATGTGCGATCGGTGCCCGTCGGCGACGCTGACGTCGAGGCCTTCCGGTACCGGATGCTCCGTTTCGCGGCCGAGCACGACGACGCCCTCGATCGCACCTGCCTCGACGGCCATTTCACCGCATCGGCGGCGATCGTCGACCACCCCGGCACCCGCGTGCTGCTCTTGCACCACACCAAGCTCGAGCGGTGGCTCCAGCCCGGGGGCCATGTCGACGGTGAGGGCGACCTGGCCACCGCGGCACTTCGCGAGGCGACCGAGGAGACGGGGATCGCCGGCCTGGCGGTGACCGTCCCGGCCATCGACCTCGACATCCACACGATTCCCCGGCGCGACGACGAGCCGGAACACGAGCATCTCGACGTGCGATTCCTGGTCCGGGCACCCGACGGCGCCGTGCTCGATGCGAACCACGAGTCGACCGACCTGCGATGGTTCGACTTCGACGAGGTCGCCGGCCTCGACGTCGATGCGGGTCTGCTGCGGCTCCTTTCCCGGGCTCGAGCCGGCGAGGCCGGCCGCTAGTAGCGACCTCCGTCGACCAGGAACCGCTGCGCCGTGCACGCCGCGCCGTCGTCGGCCGCCAGGAACAGCACCATCTGGGCGAACTCCTTGGGGTAGATGCGGCGCTTGATGGCCTGGTCGGCCATGGTCTGCGCTTCGGCTTCGGGACTCCACCACTTCTCCAGTTGACGGTCGGTGGGCACCCAACCGGGCATGACCGTGTTCACCCTCACTCCGTGGGGACCGAAGCTGCGTGCCATGGTGCGGGTGATGCCCTCGACCGCCGACTTGGCGATGGCGTACCCGGGGAAGCCGTCCTCCTGCATGAGGTAGCTGGAGCTGCCGATGTTCACGATCGATCCGCGCCCGGCGGCGATCATGGCCGGTGCGAGCGACTGGATGGCGAAGAAGTAGTGCCGGATGTTGGTGTTCAGACGATCGTCCCAGTACTCGGGGGTCATGTCCCGCCAGTCGTGGCGGTCGTCGTTGGCGGCGTTGTTCACGAGCACCTCGATGGTCCCGCCCAGATCGATCAGCGCCTGTTCGAGCACCCGCTTGAGGGCGGTGATGTCGACCAGGTCGACCTCGTAGAACCGCGGAGCGTGCGCCGCCCCGGCGTCGACACACTCGGCGATGTTCGAGTGCGCCTTGGCGACGTTGCGATCGGCGAACCCCACCCGGGCCCCCTGGTTGGCGAACTCCTGCACGATGGCGCGACCGATGCCGTCGGCCCCACCGGTGACGAACACCGTGCGGTCGACGAGGGAAGGGTACGAGGCGTAGGACATGGCCCGATCCTAGGCTCCGGCGACGTCATCGATCGGCGGCCCACCACGACCGGAGACGATCGATCGCGTCGGGATCGACCAGCCTCGGAGGCACCTCGCCCCGCAGGATCGCCGCAACCTGCTCGACGCTGCTCGCGGCTTGCGCATCGGCGTTCTCCGGCGTCAGACCCCCGAGATGTGGCGTCGCGACCACACCGGGCCGCCCGGCCAGTCGCGCGGTCGGTCGCTGGTCGGGCGCGCGGCCGACATCCATGGCCAGGCCGCCGAGCGTGCCGTCGTCGAGCGCGTCGGCAACCGCGTCCTCGTCGACGAGCTCACCTCGCGAGACGTTCACCAACGCGGCCCCTCGCTTCATCGAAGCCAGAGCAGTGGCATCGATGAGGTCGACGTTGGCCGGCGCGGCCGGGGCGAGGGGGAAGACGTAGTCGGCGCGAGCGAGCAGGTCGTCGAGGCTGACGCGCTCGAGGTGCAACGGCACCTCCTCGACGAAAGGATCGTGCACCACCACGGTCATACCCATCCGGTGGAGCAGGTCGGCCAGGTAGGAGCCGACGGCCCCGTGCCCGATGATGCCGGCGACGTGTCCGGCCAGCTGTCGACCCGGTCGCTGCGGTGGGGACTGGCCGTTGCGGTAGTCGACCGTCGATTCGGCGATGTGGCGAGCCAGCGCGAGAGTGAGCCCGAGGGCCAGCTCGGCGGTGGCGACCACGAAGCTCTTGTCGGCGTGACCCACCGCGATGCCGAGTCGCGACGCAGTGGCCGTGTCGACATCGCGTAGGTCGACGGCGCACCGCAGAAACGCCAACAGCCCCGGCGACTGCTCGAACAGCGCCTTGTCGCCGGACGTCGACCGGTGCGAGACGATCACGTCGCAGCCGGTGGCCGCCTCGATGAGCTCAGCAGTCGTGAGGTCGCAATCGAGCGGATTTCGAACCACCTGCACCAGTTTGACGAGATCAGGCAGCGACCTCGCGTAGTACGCGTCGAGGTCTTCCGGCGAGTGGGTGAGAAAGACGCGCACGGTGGCTGACTAACCGATGGGGAGCCGCACGGCAAGTCGTACCGCGTCATGGGCTCGGGCCGTTTGTCCGGGTAGCGTCGTGGTCGTCATGTACTCGATGCGCAGATTCGGCAGCTCCGACGACCCATGGTTCCGCGTCGGCAAGCTCGACGTGTCCACCACGATCTTCGTCACCGCCCTCGGTGTGCTGTCGATGTTCGTCTGGGCGGCCGAGGGTGAGTTCGGCCCCATCTTCCGCAACCTCATCCTCATCTCCCAGAACTCGATCACCGGCAGCGTCCTCGATGCCCAACTCTGGCGTCTGATCACCTGGCCCATTCCCAACGAGCCCGACTTCTGGACGATCGTCCTGTTGTTCGTGTTCTTCCAGCTGGGTACCCAGGTCGAGAACCTGATGGGCCGCAAGCCCTTCGCCTGGTTCCTCGTTGCCCTCACGGTGGTACCGGCGGTCATGGTCACTCTCGTCGAGGTCGTGACGGGGGTCAACGGCTTCGCCGCCGGTCTTCGATTCGTCGAGCTCGGCGTGCTCATCGCCTTCGCTGCGCAGTACCCGAAGGCCCCGTTCTTCTTCGGCATTCCGGCGTGGGGCATCGCCGCAGGCATCGTCGTGCTCGACGGTCTGCAGATCATCGGTCTGCGCGACGACTACTCACTGGTCATGTGGTTCTGCGTCATCATCACCTCGCTGGTCGGCTTCCGCTCCTTCGGCTACGCCGAATCCCTCCATCAGATACCCAAGGTGCCGCTGCCGTCGTCGATCACCGGGTCCATCACCACCTCGCGCGCCGCCCGGCCGTCGGCGAGCTCGGGCCGACGCCGAGGTCGCAAGAACCTGCGCATCGTTCCCCCGGCCAATCCCGCACGCGATCGTCTGGCCGAGATGGAGATCGACGCACTGCTCGATCAGGTGGCCAGTCAGGGGCTCGACAGCCTCACCAAACAGCAGCGCAAGCGGCTCGAGGAGCACTCGAAGGAGCTGCGCCGCCGGCGCGAGCAGGGCTGATTCTTCTCGCCGTCGGATGTGCATTGCTAGCGTCGCCGTGGTGGCCGGCCGGCCACTACGCAGGGGGTCCGACATGACGACGCACAACGAGGAGTTGGTACGAGAGTTCTTCGCCACGTTGAGTACCGGCGATCTCGAAGCGCTCAGAGCACTCATTCATCCCGACGGCAGTTGGGAGGTCATGGCGCGCACCGTGCCGGGTGCGGGTATCACTCGCGGCGGCGATGCGGTCATCGACGAGTTCCTCGCACCGGTGCGCGGCATGTTCGTCGACACCGATCCCAAGATCGTGGTGAAGACGACCTTTGCCGCTGGTGCCATGGTGGCGGCCGAGACCAACGCCGTGGGGACTCTCGCCAACGGGAACCACTACGACAACCGGTACGCCTGGATCATCGAAATCCGCGACGACAAGGTCTGCCACCTGCGCGAATACATGGACACGGCCTACATCGAGAGCGTGGTCTGACATGGCTTCGGCGCCGGTGATCGACCTCGACGTGTTCAGCGAGGAGTCGGTGCGCAACGCTCGCGCGGTCGACGACGCTATCCGTGAACTGGCGCCCGCGGTGAAGCTTGCGCGCGAAGACGTCACGATGATCGGCCGCTTCGAACATGTGCAGAGTGGCCTGGCCGACTGGACCACGTTCTCCAACACCTCGCGACCATGGCACGATCCCGACTCTCCCCGTCCCGAGATCCTGCTCACCGACGATCCACCGCGACACACCGAGGTGCGGCAGGTGATTGCCCGAGCCATGTCGAAGCGGAAGATGGCCGCGTGGGCCGATCGGTTCCGATCCGATGCCGCGACCCTCGTCGACGGCCTGCTCGATCACGAGGGCGAGATCATCGATGCGACCCACGACATCTCCCGCCCCTTCGTCTACAAGGCGCTTCCCGATGTGATCGGCTTGCCCGAGGCCGGCCGCGAGAACATGGAGGCGTTCGGGCACATGGTTTGGGCCACGCTCGGACCGGTGAACGAGCTGTTCGCAGAGGCCATGGCATCCGCGGAGGAGCTCGGGGCATGGATCGAGAGCGCCACCCAACGCGAGGTGCTCGAACCCGACAGCCTCGGGATGGCCATGTTCGAGGCGGCCGATGCCGGCGCGATCAGTCACACCGACGCGCTCTTGCTGGTTCAGACGATCGTGGCCGCATCAGCGGATACGACGGTGATGACCTTGGCCAACACCGTGCGGGCCTTCAGCCTCTACCCCGAGCAGTGGGAGCTGCTGAAGCGCGATCGGTCACTCACGCTCAATGCGTTCGACGAGAGCCTGCGCTGGGACTCACCCTCGCGGATGGCCGGACGGATCACCACAACCGACGTCGACATCGGCGGCATCACCGTTCCTGCCGGAGAACGGTGTGGGCTGATGTTCGCCGCCGCCAATCGAGATCCCCGGCGGTGGGCCGAGCCCGAGGCGTTCGACATCACTCGCGATCTCGCCGGTCAGCTGGGTTGGGGCTACGGCGTGCACTTCTGCGTCGGTCGTCAACTGGCCATGCTCGAGGCCGAGGCGCTGATCGGTGAGCTGGCCCGACGCATCGACCGGTTCGAGCCCGCAGGCGAACCCGAGCCGTGGCTCACCACTGTCGGCCACGGACCGGCAAGCGTGCCGGTGCGGCTCAAGGCACTCTGACCCGAGACCTGGCGCTCAGCGCACGTCGATGATCGCCGTTCGAAGGTCGGTCATGTCGAGCAGCGTGTACTTTCCCCCGATTCGGCCCCAGCCCGTTCGAGTCCGCGATGCCCCGCCGAAGGGCGGATGGGTTTCCCAGAAGCAGGTGCTGTCGTTCACGATCACCGACCCGGCACGGAGCCGGTCGATGAAGAAGTGGGCTCGGCTGAGCGACGACGTGAACACTGCAGCCTGAAGGCCCAGGTGGCTGTTGTTGGCCAGCGCCACCGCGTCGTCATCGTCGTCGAAGGTGGTGATGGGAACCACCGGGCCGAAGGTCTCGTCCCGGAAGATGGCCATCTCCGGGGAGACCCTGTCGACGATCGTGAGCGGATAGTAGAGGTCGCTGCGAAATAGACGCCGTCTACGCGACCTCGGCCGCCGACGAGGTCAGCGTCGGCTCAGACGATCCGCGGTCCGTTGCCGTCGGCCTCGATGAGCGTGCGCTTCATCCCCGCCGAGCGAACGATGCGCTCAGCCGTCTCGTGCGAGCCGACGAACCCGATGCCGTCGACGTCGGCATGAGTGACGAGCGCGCTTCCCACCGACCCACCACCGTGGAGCACAGAAACGGACCCGGGGGGCCAGCCGGCCTCGCTCGCGGCGGCGGCCAGTGCGGCCCCCGACAGCGGCGCAAGCTCCGACGGCTTCAGGATGACAGGATTCCCCCCGCCGAGCGCGGCAGCCAACAACTCGGCCGGGATGTTCATCGGGAAGTTCCAGGGCGTGATCAGTACGTAGACGCCGTTCGGCTTGCGGTGGGTGAACACCCGCTTGTTCGGATCGGCGCTCGGCATGACCGAGGTCTCCAGGCGCTTCACGTCCTCGGCGGCGAGTCGGAAGATGTCGGCCGACTCGGCCAGTTCGTCGACCGCCTCGGCCGCGAGCGGCTTTCCCGACTCTCGCGTGAGCTGTTCGGCGAGCGTCTCGGCGTCTCGGTCGAGGATGTCGGCGATGGCATGCAAGCGGTCAGCCCGCTCGAACGGGGTCAGCCGCTCGAGCCCTTCGGCCGCCGCTGCGGCACCGGCGACGGCTCGGTCGACGTCGGTGCCGTCGGCGGTGGTCACCTCGGCGAGAATCCGGCCGGTCGCGGGCTCGTCGACCGGTAGCGGCGTTCCGCCGCCACCGACCCACTGACCGTCGACCAACAGGTCGGTCGGCGTCGTCATCGCCGCAGCCTAGACGTGGGAATCCGGCCGGGCCGGAGGCGGCGGTTCGCCGTCCTCGGCGGTCGGCTCTAGCCTCGCGGCCACGAGCGCGACCTCTGGGGGACACGATGGCAGCAGTGAGTATCGGCGAGCTCTTCGGCGTGACCGGCTACGGGGTGGTGGTCACCGGCGGGGCGAGCGGTCTCGGCCTCGGATACGCCGAAACGCTGGCGCGCAACGGTGCCCGGGTCACGCTGCTCGATCTCAACCGTGAGATGCTCGACGACGAAGTGGCTCGACTGCGCGCCGACGGGCTCGACGTACGAGGAGCACCGGTCGACGTCACCGATCACGCCGTCCTCGACGCCGAGATCGATGCGGCTGCGGCTCTGTACGGCCACCTCGACGTGGTGTTCGCCAACGCCGGCATCGACCCTGGTCCGGGGTTCCTCGGGGCCTGGGCGGGCGACGAGCGGCCGCGCAATCCCGAGGGGCTGCTCGAGAACTACACCGACGCCCGGTGGAACCATGTGATCGACATCAACCTCAACGGTGTCTTCGCAACCGTGCGGGCGGCCGCCCGCCACATGAAACCCCAGGGCAGCGGGGCCATCATCATCACCACATCGGTCGCATCGACCCAGAACGAGCCGGCCATCGGCGCCGCCTACATGGCGGCCAAGGCCGCATGTCGGCATCTCACCCACTCGGTGGCCCACGAGATGGCCGCCCACGGGGTGAGGGTGAACGCCATCGCCCCCGGCTTCTTCGCGACCAACATCGGGGGCGGGCACGCCAAGACCCCCGAGATGGCCGAGGCCATGGGCAAGATCATCCCGATGCATCGCATCGGCGATCCCTATCTCGACGTGGCCGGACTGGCGTTGTTCCTCGCCTCCCCTGCGTCGCGCTATCTCACCGGCCAGGAGATCCAGATCGACGGTGGCTGGGCGCTCGGCGTCGCCGACTGACGCCACGGCGAGGCCCGATACGGTCGCAGACGTGAGCTCTCCACTCTCGGCGCTCGTCGACACCCAGATCGACACGCTGGTCGATCGGCCCGATTCGAGCGCACGCGTACTCCTCGTGACCGTGTTCGGCGACTCGTTGCACCCCCGAGGAAGTGCGGTGTGGCTCACCAGTCTCGCGGCGCTCGTGGCGCCCTTCGGTGTGAGCGACCGGCTGGTGCGCACATCCGTGCAGCGTCTGGTGGCCGAGGGTCTCCTCGAGCGAACCGCGGCGGGTCGTCGCAGCTTCTATGCGGTTGCGGCGGCAGCGTCGGCCGACTTCGATCAGGCGGAGAGCCGGATCTACCACCGTCGGGCACCCAGGTGGAACGGTCGCTGGACTCTCGTCGTCGTCCCGCCCGAAGGTCTCGACGGCTCGAAACGGGCGCGCCTTCGCGATCGGCTCGGCTGGATCGGCTTCGATGCGGTTGCTCCGGCGGTCTTCGCCAGTCCCTCGCTCGGAGTCGTCGACGCTCGCGACGTCATTGCCGGCCTCGGTCTGACGGGCTCCGTCGTAGTGCTCTCCGCGGAGGCCGACGACGATACGAGTGGCAGGCTGCTCACCGGGATGTCGGGGGCCCTCGACACCGCCGGTGAGCTGTACCGAGCCTTCGTCGACCGCTACGGGGAGATCGCCGCGAGGATCGACGCGGCCCACGAGCTCACCGACCAGCAGGCGTTCTGCCTCCGGACCCTCGTCGTGCACGACTACCGCCGAGCCGTGCTGGTGGACCCCGGTCTCCCGAAGGCGCTCGTGCCCGAGCCGTGGATGGGGGAGCGGGCTTATGCCGTGGCACGGACCATCCATTCGGTCGTCGCTTCGGCGGCTGACCGGCACGTGGAGACGAGTTGTGTGGCCATCGATGGCCCGCTCGGACCCCCCGACGCCCGAGCGGCCGGGCGCTTCGCCGCCGATCAGGCGTCGTAGTCGACGGTGACCTCGTCGGTGGTGGGTCGGGCCTGGCAGGTGAGGACGTAGCCGGCTGCGACCTCGTCGGGTTCGAGGCCGTAGCAGACGTCCATGGCGACGGCTCCGCTCGTGACCCTGGCCCGACAGGTGGAGCAGGCCCCTGCCCGACAGGAATACGGCATGTCCGAGCGGTTCCGCAATGCGGCGTCGAGCACCGTGTCGTCGGGCCCGACGACAACCGTGGACGATCGGCCGTTGAGCACCACGGTGCACTCGGCTCCGACGATTGACCCAGCCGGCGGGCCCGATCGAGCAGGTGCCGGCACGCCGAACAGCTCAGACCGCACCCGGTCGGCCTCGACGCCGTGCTCCGCGAGCCCGCCGAGGATCGTCTCGGCCATGGCCTGGGGACCGCAGACGAAGTAGGTGTCGGCGCCGGCGTCGATGACACCGGCCGCGATCAAGGCGTCGAAGCGCTCGCGGTCGATACGGCCCGAGAGCAGCGCACTCGGCCCTGGCTCGCGGGTGAAGAGATGGGTGATGCGGAGTCGTTGCAGGTGGCGGTTCTTCAACGCCTCGAGCTCCTCGACGAACATCGTCGAGGAATGCGATCGGTTCACATACAGCAGGCTCACCGTGCTGTCGGGCTCGGTCTCGAGGAGCGTGCCGACGATGGACAGGATGGGAGTGATCCCGCTGCCGGCGGCGATGGCGACGTGATGTCGGGCGGTGGAGGCATCGGTCCCGCAGGTGAAGCTCCCCGTCGGGGTCATGACCTCGATCTCGTCGCCGACGGCCACCTCGTCGGCCAGCCAGCTCGACATCGCACCATCGGGCACGTGGCGCACACCGATTCGGAGCGGCCCCCCGGCGGGCGCGCACACCGAGTAGCTGCGACGGATCTCCTCGCCGTTCGGCGCGGCTCGGAGGGTCAGGTGTTGACCGTGGCGGTGTCGGTACGAGTCGGCCAATGCCTCGGGGATCGCAAAGGTCAAAACGACCGAGTCGTCGGTGTCGAGTCGTTTGTCGGCCACTCGAAGCCGGTGGAACACCGGGGTGTGCCGGGCCATGTCAGATCGGCTTGAACAGCTCGAAGGGCTCGCCGCAGGCCTGACAGACGTGCGGCGCCTTGCACGCTGTTGCGCCGAAGTCACCCAACCGGCGGGTGCGGCGGGACTGGCAGCGTGGGCACGGAGCAGGAAGATCGATCACGGCTTCGAGGTTTCCGCCGATCTCCGGTGGCGGCGCGATTCCGGCCCGTTGCAGCTTCTCCCGGCCCTGCTCGGTGATGTCGTCGGTGGTCCACGGTGGGTCGAGCACCATCTCGATCGACGCCGGGCCGTATCCGGCCTGCCCGATGGCAGCGCGCACCGCGTCGGCGATGGCTTCGGTGGCGGGACACCCGGTGTAGGTGGGCGTGATCTGCACCACGATGCCGAACGCGGAGGACCGAACGGACCGAACCATGCCCAGGTCTCCGATGGTGACGTGGGGGAGCTCGGGATCGGGCACGGCATCGACCACTCGACGTACCCGGTCGACCGACATCGCCGCTACCACGTGACCCCCGGGTGGGCACGGTGCAGCGACTGCATCTCGGCGAGAAGGTCGACCAGCAGCGCCGACGGCCCCTCGGTGGCGGTGCCGTCGACTCCGTCGGGCACCGAGAGCGTCGCCTCGGCGAAGGCTCGGGCAACTCGATCGTCGAAGGCGGGGCGAAGGGGCGCATCGGACACCGCGAACAAGCCGTCCACGAAGGGCCACCGCGCGTCGACTGCGGCGACCATGCGTCGGTGGCTTTCGTCGGTCCCGTCGCCCAGGCGAACCAGCCAACCGCGGCTGTAGCGGTGGTGATAGGCGGTTTCCTTCACGACCTTCGCGGCCAGGGCGGCGACATCGGGATCGGCACCGTCGACCTGGGCGGACCACCACTCGATGGCATAGGAGTCGTGGAGGAACTGGCGCACGATCGTGGCTGCGAAGTCGCCGTTGGCCTGCTCGACCAGGGCGGGATTGCGAAACTCCTCCGCCGAGCGAAGGTAGGCGAAGTCATCCTCGGTGCGACCGGCACCCTCGCGGACCCCGACGAGCGTGTAGAGCGAGCGAGCCTGACCCAACAGGTCGAGCCCGACGTTCGCCAGCGCCATGTCCTCCTCGAGGTCGGGAGCGTGGGCGATCCATTCGGTCAGTCGTTGCGCAAGGACCATCGCCCGATCGGCGTGTCGCAGCAATTCGTCATTCGTGAGCAGCGTGGTGCCCATCACATGTTGGCCACTTCGTCGGGCAGTTCGTAGTGGGTGGGGTAGCGGTAGTCCTTGCCTTCGGCCGGATCGAACAGCGACCCGGCGTCGTCGGGATCCGACGCCACGATGTCGGCCGACTTGACCACCCAGAGACTCACGCCTTCGCCGCGCCGGGTGAACAGGTCTCTCGCGTGTTGGATGGCGATCTCGGCGTCGGGGGCATGGACGGAGCCTGCGTGCACGTGGTCGAGACCACGGCGCGGGCGCACGAACACCTCCCAGAGGTTCCAGGTGTCGGTCATGCGGCGATCCCGGCGGTGCGGGCGGCGACCTTGTCGGCGTGAGCGACCGCCGCCTCGCGCACCCATGCACCGTCATCGTGCGCGCCTTTGCGGGTGGCCATGCGTTCCTCGTTGCACGGACCGTCGCCGGCGACCACGCGGCGGAGCTCGTCCCAGTCGGGTTCACCGAAGTCGTAGTGGCCTCGCTCGTCGTTCCATGCCAGCTCGGGATCAGGGACGGTCAAACCGATCAGATCGGCCTGGGGAACGGTGGCATCGACGAACTTCTGGCGGAGCTCGTCGTTGGTGAACCGCTTGATCTTCCACTGCATCGACTTCTGGCTGTGGGCCGATTCGGTGTCGGGCGGCCCGAACATCATGAGGGTGGGCCACCACCAGCGGTTCAGCGCTTCCTGCGCCATGGTCTTCTGCTCGGCCGTGCCGTTGCACAGGGTGACCATGATCTCGAAGCCCTGACGCTGGTGGAAGCTCTCTTCCTTGCAGATGCGCACCATGGCCCGGGCGTAGGGGCCGAACGAGCATCGACACAGGGGAATCTGGTTGGTGATCGCCGCCCCGTCGACCAGCCATCCGATCGCACCCATGTCGGCCCAGGTGGGTGTCGGGTAGTTGAAGATGTTGGCGTACTTCTGACGTCCGGTGTGGAGCAGGTCGAGCATCTCGTGGCGGGTGATGCCCAGGGTCTCCGCGGCCCCGTAGAGGTAGAGCCCGTGGCCCGCTTCGTCCTGCACCTTCGCGAGGAGGATCGACTTGCGGCGCAGACTCGGTGCTCGAGTGAGCCAGTTGCCCTCCGGTTGCATGCCGATGATCTCGGAGTGCGCGTGCTGGGCGATCTGGCGGATGAGGTTCTTGCGGTAGTCCTCGGGCATCCAGTCGTCGGGCTCGATGCGCTGGTCGGCGGCGATGACGCGGTCGAAGCGATCTTGCTGCGCCTCGGTGATGGGTACGGGCATGGGGGCTCCCTGAAGTGATACAGCAAAAGTATCGATGATGTTTGACGCTGTGTCAATTAACCGCGGGGTCGTCGGGCGCCGATTTGGGCCACACTGTGGCCATGAGTCTTCCGGAGACGGTTGCGGTCGACGAGCTCGCGAACCTCGCGCTGTTCGACGGTCTGGCCGGAGTCGAGCGGCTGGCCGGGCTGCTCGAAGTGAGGAAGCTCGACGCGGGGGCCGAGGTGGTCCGCAAGGGGGAGGTCTCGTCGTCGTTCGCCCTCGTCGGCCACGGAGCGCTCCAGATCTTCGACACCGACGGCCCCGCGCTGGCCGTCGCCGAACGGGGCTCGATCGTGGGTGAGCTCGGCATGGCCTCCGGTCGGCCGCGGCGAGCCACGGCGATCGCCGCCTCGCCCGTCGTGCTCTACGTCGGTGGACGCGACGCGTTCGAGGAGATGCTCGCCCTGCCGGGCCTGCGCAGCAGGCTCCAGGGAATCGCGGCGGCCCGACTGGCGAGCGCGGCACCGCATGTGGCGGCCACGCTTCGCGACGGCGCCGACGTCTTCCTGCGACCGCTGCTCGCCAGCGACAAGCTCGCCTACACCAATCAGCTCCGCCACTGGTCGGCCGAATCCCTGCGCCGGCGCTTCTTCAGCGCGGCGGCGCCCTCGGCCGATCTGATCGATTATCTGGTCGAGATCGACTACGTCGACCACTTCGCCTGGGTCGTCGTCGATCGCTCCCGTTCCGATACCGGGCTCGGGCTGGCGCGGTACGTCCGAGCGGCCCAGGACCACCAACGGGCCGAGATCGCCTTCGGCGTCGACGAGCCGAGCCGCGGCAGGGGCGTGGCGACGATTCTTCTCGGAGCACTGGCTGCGGCCGCCGAATGCGCCGGCATCACGACCTTCACCGCCGAGATGCTCAGCGAGAACGACGCGATGCGGTCGGTGCTCGCCAAGGCCGACGCGCGCTTCCACACCGTCGACGCCGCCTCCGTTGCGGCCGAGGTCGACGTGGCCGCAGCCAGGGCGCTTCTCCCGCCCGATCTCGCCGATGGTCTCGCGGCGGCCGCCAACGACATCGTGAGTGCAGCCGGCCTTGCGTTGGTCGTGCCGCCAACCACATGAGGCGATGCCCGTGATGGAAGGTGTCTACCGGGGACGCGACCTCTCGGCGGCACTCCGCCGGCCGGCCGAGCTCGTCGATCTCGTGCCGCAACTCGCCGACCGGGCGAGGCTGGTGCTACCGCGACGCGGCCGGGGTCGAGTAGGCGACGTGGTCCGACGGCTGGTCGACGACGGTGTGGCCATCCTGCCCGACGCGGTTTCCGGCGAGCTCCTGGAGTCCGCACGGGCCGACCTCGATCGCTTCGTCGGCGACCTGCCCCGCCTCGGCGGCACGACCCGGGTGAAGCGCGCCTCCACGGGAGGCACCCGCGAGTACGAGGTCCACGAGTGGCAGCCGGAGCTCGGCATCCACCGCACGCACGATCCACTCATGGTTCTGCCCAGCTACGCCGAGTTCCTGCTCCTGCCCGAACTTCGGGCCGTGGCCGAGGGTTATCTCGGACGTCGGTGGCGGTACCAGGCCATGATCGCCACCCGCACCGGCCCAACCGCCCCGGATGATCGACGCGGGTTCGCCGGCTGGCACCACGACGCTCGAGGTCAGAAGCTGAACGCGATCCTGCTCGTCGACGATGTCGGCGTCGACGGCTCGGCCACGGTCGTGATAGCGGGATCGCATCGCCTCGTGTACTCCAAGGCCCGGCGACTACGGAACTTCCTTTCCGACGCCGAGGTCGAGCAGCTGTGCGAGCAGTCGGGATTCGAGGAGTCCGTCGCCGCCGGTCGTGCTGGTTCGATCGTCTTCTTCGACTCCCAGGCCCTGCACCGTGGCCGTCGGTCGCAGCATCGCCGCGATGCCTTTCAGGTGAACCTCATGACCAAGCGTTCTCATCTCTGGCGTCACGAGATTCCACAGAGGCAACTCGACGCCTTACCGCCCGGGTCCCGGCACGTGCTTCTGCGCCGATCCGACCTGACGGTCGTCGCTTGAGCCGACACCGCATCGGCCTCGTCGAGACGGCCGCGGACCTGGCATGGTGAGAATGCTCCACTACATGACATCGAGGTTCCGATGAAGATTGCCATGCCCCTGCGCTACTCAGGCGACCCGCGCACCGCAGCCGACGAGGCGCGTGATCTCGAAGCGGCCGGCGTCGACCTCGTCTGGGTGGCCGAGCTCTACAGCTTCGACTCGGTGAGCATCCTGGGCTATCTGGCGGCCAAGACCGAGCGTCTGCAGCTGATGTCGGGCATCTTCCCCATCTACTCCCGTACCCCCGCCCTGATCGCCATGACCGCCGCGGGGCTCGATGCGGTCTCGGGAGGTCGCTTCAACCTCGGCCTCGGCGTCTCGGGTCCCCAGGTGATCGAAGGCTGGCACGGAGTCCCCTTCGACCGTCCCCTCGGACGCACGCGTGAGATCGTCGACATCTGTCGGAAGGTCTGGCGACGCGAGAAGCTCGAGCATCCCGGCCCGAACTATCCGTTGCCCCTTCCCTCCGACCAGGGCACCGGGTTGGGCAAGCCGCTCAAGCTCATCAACACGCCCGTGCGCCCCGACATCCCCATCTACCTGGCCAGTCTCGGTCCGAAGAACGTCGAGCTCACTGCGGAGGTCGCCTCGGGATGGCTGCCGGTGTTCTTCCACCCCGAGAAGGCGCAGGACGTCTGGGGCGACGATCTGGCCCGCGGTCGCGCCCGACGCGCCGATGAGCTCGGTCCACTCGAGATCGTTGCGGGTGGGGCCTTCGCCATCTGCGACGAGGCGACCGCGGCAACGATCCGTGATGCCGCCCGTCCCCAGATTGCGCTCTACGTGGGCGGCATGGGCGCCAAGGGCAAGAACTTCTACAACAACATCTTTCGCCGCTACGGCTACGAGGAGCAGGCCGACACGATCCAGGAGTTGTTTCTGGCCGGTCACAAGGATCAGGCCGCCGCCGCCATTCCCGATGAGTTCCTGATGGCGACACAGCTGGTGGGCCCCGAGGGCCATGTGCGCGACCGCGTCGATGCCTACCGCGAGGCCGGGGTCACGTGGCTGCAGATCAACCCCGCCGGTCCCGACGCACCCGGCCAGATCGCCCGCCTCGCCGAGTGGCTCGCTTGACCCCGTCGGCGCAGACACCGGGTCGGCGATGTCGTAGGTTCGTGTCGTACCCGACGACGGAGGAGAACCATGGCCCTGTGCAGGGAGACGATGACCGATGAGCAGCGCAAGTCGGTGGCGCTGGAATACCTCAAGGCGTTCGACAACGGGGGAGTGACCTCCGACGGCGGTGGCATTCTCGACCTGTTCGCCGACGATGCCCAGGTGTACTTCCCCAAATGGGGTCTGGCCACCGGCAAGGACGAGATCGGCCAGATGTTCGGTGACGTCGGCGGGACCCTCGAATCGATCCTGCACCACTACTCACACTTCAACTGGATCTTCTCGGGCCGCGACCTTGTGGTCTGTGAGGGCACCAGCCAGGGCGTGCACCGTGACGGACCCTGGAACGCGGGCGACCCGGAATGGAGTGCCGGACGCTGGTGCGATGTCTTCGAGATCCGGGACTGGCAGATCCACCGGTGCTTCATCTACCTCGACCCCGACTACGCCGGAAAGGATGTTGCGCGCTACCCCTGGCTGTCGTGAGCAGTCGCCCTTCGACTCACGTACTTCCAGATCTCGGTGAAGTCGCTGTCGGGCATCGCGAGATCGGCGGCGCGCCACACGTCGAGCACGGTCCCGATCACCTGCGCCGACGTGCCCGCCCTGACCGCTTCGGACACGAACAGGTCGACGTCCTTGGCCATCAGCCTCGTGTGGAAGCCGCTGTCGTAGGTGCCCGTGAGCACGCGGTTCGGGAACTTGTCGTCGGTGGCGGAGTTGCGGCCCGTCGACACGTTGAGCACGTCGATGATCTGGGCCAGATCGAGTCCGTGAGCGACGCCGAAGGCGGCCGCTTCGGATGTCGCGGCCAGCGCGGTGGCCGATAGCACGTTGTTCAGCAGCTTCATCGTCTGGCCCATGCCGGCCTGTTCGCCGACGTCGAACACGTTGCCGGCAATGGCATCGAATACCGCCCGATGATCATCCAGGATCGTGGCCGGACCGGCGTACATCAACGAGACGGTGCCGGCGATTGCCCCCGCCCGGCCACCCGAAACCGGACAATCCACGTAGGTGACGCCCACCGGGGTCAGCGCCGACGCCGCGGTGGTGGCCGTCGCGGGCCCGACGGTCGAGAGATCGCACACCACCGAAACGGCCCGCTCCGCCGTGGCGGCCAGCGTCTCGACCACCTCCAGCACGATGCGACCGTCGGGCAGGCTGAGGAACACCGTGTGCGCGGCGCGGAACAGGTCCGTCGCCGATGCCGCGGCCCGGCCGCCATCGGGCAGGCGACTCTCGGTGCCGGCCGCGTCGAAACACACCAGGTCGAAGCCGGCCGCGGCGATGTTGGCTGCCATCGGCCCGCCCATGTTGCCCAGGCCGATGAACCCGATCGTGGCGGGCTCGCTCACGGGGTGTCGACGAGGTGGTCCGGATCGATCCCCTCGGCATCGAGCACCTCTCGGGCGAGACGAAAGGCCTCGACGCCGGCAGGAATGCCGGCGTAGATGGCGATCTGCACCAGCGTCTCCTTCAGTTCGTCGAGGGTGCAGCCGTTGCCGAGCGCCCCCCGGAAGTGGGTCTTGAACTCGTGGGACCGGTTCAGTGCGGCGAGAAGGCAGAGGTTGTTGAGGCTGCGCTGCCTGTCGGAGAGCGTGGGCTGGCCCCACACCTCGCCCCAGCAATAGGTGGTCACCAGCTCCTGGAACCGGAGGTTGAACGAGTCGGCCGATTCGAACGCCTTCGCCACGTACTGCTCACCCAGCACCCGTGACCTCGCCTCTCGTCCGACGGCGAACGTCTCCTCGTCCATGGCTTTCCCCTCGATCGATCTGGTGGGCGTAGCATACGCATCGGCCACGAAGGGCGGGGAGTCGAAGGGGGAGCGGCACGTGCACACCGACGGCGAGCTCGTCTGCTACGAGGTCTGTGCCGTCAAGTACGCCGAACGAGACGGTCGCCGGTCCGAGCATTTCCTCGGTGGCGATCCTCATGACGCACCGATGCCGATGGACTATTTCGTCTGGGTCGTGCGCGGGGGCGGTCGGACCTTCGTGGTCGACACCGGCTTCGAGCAGTCCGACGCCGACGCTCGTGGCCGGCGGTTGCTGCGATCGGTCACCGACGCGCTGGCCGTGGTCGATGTCGACGCCGCGACGGTGTCCGACGTGGTCATCACCCACTTGCACTACGACCATGTCGGTGGCTTCGCCCAGTTTCCGAAGGCGCAGTTCCATGTCCAGGAACGTGAGGTCGCCTACGCCACGGGGCGGTACATGACCTTCGCCAACCTCGCCCATGCCTTCACCCCCGACCACATTGCCGCGTTCGTCCACGAGGTGTTCACCGGGCGCGTGGTGTTCCACGACGGCGACGCCGAACTGGCTCCCGGCCTATCGGTACATCATGTGGGTGGCCACACCGACGGACTGCAAGTGGTTCGCGTCCACACCGAGGTCGGCTGGATCGTGCTCGCCTCCGACGGCACCCACTTCTACGAGAACATCGAGTCGGGCCGACCGTTTCCGTTCGTCTATTCGGTTGGCGACCTCTTGGACGGGTACGCCACGCTGCGCCGCCTCGCCGACCGCGATGCTCTGATCGTCCCGGGCCACGACCCTGCGGTGTTCGACCGGTATCCGGAGTACTCGTCGGCCGCTCGCGACATCGCGGTCCGGCTCGATGTCGAGCCCACGGTCTGAACAGCTCCACTCCAGTAGTCCAGTAGTATTGAGAACCATTCTCATGAACTGGCTCACCGACCCCTGGACGTGGTGGATCGCACCGTTCGTCGACAACGCGTTCATGCGCGATGCGCTGTTCGCCAGCCTGCTGGCCGTGATCGCCACGTCGCTCGTCGGCACCTGGGTGGTCCTTCGCGGCCTCACCTTCCTCGGCGACGCCTTGGCCCACGGCGTTCTTCCCGGTGTGGCGATCGCGTTCGTCATCGGCACCAGCCCGACCGCAGGGGCGCTGCTGGCCGCGATCGCCATGGTCGCCGCCCTCAGCCTGTTGCGGGCTCGCTCACCGTTGCCCGACGACACCTCGATCGGTGTGTTGTTCGTCGGATTCCTCGCTCTGGCCGTTGTGGTGATGTCGAGTCAATCCGCCTCCTACGCCGGGGATCTCAACCGATTCCTGTTCGGTTCGGTAACCGGGGTCACCGACGGCGACCTGGTCCGACAAGCCATCGCCGCCGCTCTGGCGTTGGCGGGCGTCGTCGTGTTCCACCGCTCGTTTCTCGTCTTGAGCTTCGACGAAGTGCAGGCCGAGCTGCTCGGCCTGCGCCCGCGACTCGCCAACGGGGTGCTGTTGGCCCTCGTCGCCATCGCGGTCGTGGCCACGTTCGAGACCGTGGGGAACCTGTTGGTCTTCGCGTTTCTCGTCGCGCCTCCGGCCACGGCCTCGATGCTCGTGCGCCGGGTGCCGCACATCATGGTCGCAGCGGTGGCGTTCGGAGCGCTCGCGGTGGTGATCGGCCTGCTCGTCAGCTTCCATCAGGGCAGCGTGGCTCCGAGCGCAACGATGGCCCTGGTGGCCACGGCCCTCTTCGTCCTTGCCGTCGTCGCCCGATCGGTGGTCGAGGCCACCGGCCGGCACTCGGCGGTTCGGCTGGACTCCGACGCCCATTCGCACTGAGTGGAGCGATATCGGCTGGGAGGCGATCGATCAGTCGGTGTGGCCGTGGTCGTCGAGGATGATCGCCGTGCCCGACTCGGCGGTGATGACCCGGCCACCGTAGGCCCTGCGGAGATGTTCGGCGGTGAGAACTTCGGCCGGCGTTCCATCGGCCACCACCTGGCCGTCGAGCAACACGACCCTGCTGCATCGCCGGGCCTCGTCGAGGTGATGGGTCGACAGGACCACGAGTGCTCCACGGGCAGCCTCCTGGTCGACGATCTCGAGGATGCGCTCCTGGCTGGCGAGATCGAGACCAGTGATGGGCTCGTCGAGCAACAGCACGTTGCTGCGCTGGGCCAGGGCGCGGGCCACCAGCACCCTTTGTTGTTGTCCACCGGAGAGCTCGCCGAACTGCTTCCTCACCAGGCCGGCCACCTCCGTGCGGTCCATCGCCTCGTTGATGGCGGCGCGATCGACCGCCTGCATCCGCCCGACGAGGCCCTTGCCCACGAAACGACCCATTTCGATGATCTCGCCGCCGGTGAGCGGCATCCACGGCCGATGGTGGCCGTGTTGGGTCACGAAGGCCGGCGGCGGGCCGGCGACCAGCGCGGCATGACCCGTGGTCGGCTTCACCAGGCCGGCGATGACCTTGAGCATCGTCGTCTTGCCTGAGCCGTTGGCACCGACCAGCGCCACCGATTCCGAGCCACGAGCGGCGAAGGTGACCCCGCGCAGCGCGAGATGGCGGCCATAGGCCACGGTCACGTCGTCGAGACGCAGCGTCGGATCACCACTCATGCGGCCATCGTAGGATCGAAGCCGTGACGACCACCGACTGGAACCCGATTCTGCGCAGCGAGTTCGACGAGGCGTACTGGAAGGATCTCCAGCGGTTCGTGCACGAGGAGCGGACGAGACACGCCGTGTTCCCGCCCCACGAAGAGGTGTTTGCCGCGTTGAAGCTGACGTCCTACGCCGACACGAAGGTGCTGGTTCTCGGTCAGGACCCCTACCACGGTCCCGGCCAGGCCCACGGCCTGTGTTTCAGCGTCCGCCGAGGTGTTCCGGTTCCCCCGTCGCTGCAGAACATCTACAAGGAACTGCACACCGATCTCGGCCTGCCGGTCCCCCGGCACGGCAACCTCGAGGCCTGGGCCAGGCAAGGGGTCCTGTTGTTGAACGCCGTCCTGACGGTGCACGCCCACGCGGCGGCCTCCCATCGGGGCAAGGGTTGGGAGACCTTCACCGATCGGGTGATCGCCGCGGTCAACGCCAAACCCGAACGGGTCGTCTTCATCCTGTGGGGTGGCTACGCCCGAAAGAAGAAGCCCCTCATCGACACCGCCCGTCACACGATCATCGAGTCGCCGCATCCGTCTCCGCTGTCGGCCCACAACGGCTTCTTCGGTACCCGCCCCTTCTCGCGCGCCAACGCCGCGCTGAAGGAGGCGGGCAGGAGCCCGGTCGACTGGTCGCTACCCGACTGAGGCGAGCGCTCAGCGGAACTCGGTCAGAACGGCTTCGGCCTGTTCGGCGAGGCCGAGAACCGCCTCGCCGTTGGGACCGGTGAAGTCGAACACGGGAAGCTCCACTGACTCGGGGTCGAGCCCCTTCAGGCCACGACCGAACCGGACCGCCTCGAGGAAGCCCCAGTTGTCGTCGATGCGGACGTTGCCGACGAGGGAGTTCGCCGCGCGGTAGAGGGTGAGGGGATTGCGGGTGCCTCCGACCTCGTTGAACACGGCCTCGAGGAAGACCTGCTGGCGTTGGACCCGGCCGAAGTCCGACGACGGGTCGAGCACGTTCTGGCCGTCGATGATCTCGATGTAGTTGCGTGTTCGCACGTAGGCGAGAGCCTGTTCGGCCTCGAGGTGGACCGGACCGGCCTGGGGGATGTTCAAACCGGTCTTGGGGTCGAAGGCCGGATGGGCCACCTCGACGTCGATGCCACCGATCGTTTCGACCAGGCCGAGGAAGCCGGCGAAGTCGACCTCCATGTAGTGATGGATGGGAATGTCGAGGCTGTCCTGGATCGTGTCGATCAGTTGCTGGGGCCCTCCGGCGAAGGCGGTGTTGATGCGTTGTTCCCCGCCGGTGCCCGCAATGGGGACCCACAGATCGCGGTTCAGGGCCAGGAAGCGATTCCCGTTCGGGGCCACCCGCAGGATCACGATGGTGTCGGTGCGTTCGCCGGCGAACGACTCGGTTCCGTCGCCGAAGATGCCTCCGGCAGTTTCGAGGTCCTGGTCGACGCCTTCGCGGGAATCGGTGCCCACGATGAGGTAGTTGGTGCCCTGCGCCGTATCGGTGGCCAGGCCGTCGAGAGCCACGCGGTCGACGCGATTCCAGGTGATCCATGCGAGGGCGATGCCGCCGCCGACCAACATCGCCACGATGACCACGAGCGCGATGGCGGTGCGAAGCGGCCATCGCCGACGCCGACCCGTCGGCTCCGGCGCTCGTGTCGGAGTGAGCGCGGCGGCGGGGCGAACGGGAGCGGCCGGCGCCGCCGACGGCGCGCCGCCCGTGGTCGAGGGATCAGGAGCAGGGATGTGGTATTGGCCGGGAGGGGCGTAGACCGACGCCGAGTCGGCGTCGGACCCCGGTGGCGTCGGTCGCCGGCCGACCCACGCGTCGTCGACGGGCTCGTCGTGGATCGACGGCAGGCGCGCCAATTTGTCCCACACGTCACCGGACTCTTCTGGGGGGCGGTTGTCGGACACTTCGGCTCTCTTTGTAGTGGCCCGCAGTAAACCACGACCGCGAACGGCGGTGGTGTCGCGAGATCGGGAGTGGGCCAACCAGTCTGCCGCCGGTCATCGACGACACCACCGTTGGGGTGCCGTTCCCGGCCGACCTTTCCGATCGCGGTGCCACCCGCTACGATCGAACGCTGGTCCTAGGGGCAACAAGCGGGCCTGGAGAATCTCCCGCGCTCGATGACACCCCACCGCATCACCCTTCGCCGTTCGGTCGCCGGGATCGTCGCGCTCGGTGTGGCCGCCACCCTTGCGCCCGCGGCGGCCCAGAGCGAGGTGGATCGTGTCACGGTCGCCGAGAGCATCGAGGACGCCCGAGCCGAGCGTGACGAGGCCAGGCGCCAGCAGCTCATCGCCGAAACGACCCTCAGCTTCCTCGAGGCCGAGGACGAGGACATCAAGGCTGCGCTGGATGCCGCCAACGAGCTCGTGGCCTCTCAACAGGCTCGCGTCGATGCCGCTCGCACCCGGCTCGACCTGGCCGAGCTCGACCAGTACCGGGCCGAGACCGATCTGGCCTGGGCCAGCCAGGACATCGAGGTGCTGCGTGCCGCGGCGCGGTTCTTCGCGGTCGAGTCGTACGTGCGGCTGCCGGCGAACGGCTCGAACTTCCTCATCGAGAGCGGCGACCCCAACCGCTCGGCCCGTCGGGCGGCGCTGTTGTCGTCGGTCGGACGGAGCGCCATCGATGCCCTCGACGATCTGCGAGCGGCGGAGGAGGACCGCGCCGGTCTCGCAATCGTCGCCGCCGATGCCGCCATCCTCGCCGCCGATCTCGAAGCCGAGCTGACCGAGCGGCTCGCGGTGCTCGAAGAGGCACGGACGACCCAGGCATCGATCGCGACCGAGATGGACGCACGCATTGCCCATTGGGAGCAGGAACTGGCCGGATTCGAGCAGGACGAGCGCGACCTGACCGAACTGATCCGGCAGAAACAACTCGAAGCTGCGGGCATCGGAGGGCCTTCGCAGCCGGGGATCGAATCATCCGAAGGCTTCGTCTGGCCCACTGCGGGCAAGCTGGGCAGCGGCTTCGGTCCCCGGTTGCATCCGATCCTCGGCTACACGCGTATGCACAACGGGCTCGACATCGGCGGTGCCCAGGGCCAGCCGATCTGGGCATCGAAGGCGGGCACCGTGCTCATTGCCGGCTGGCAGGGTGGATACGGCAATGCCGTCGTCGTCGGTCACGACGGCGGCCTCACCTCGCTGTACGCCCACATGTCGCAGATATCGGTGTCGGTGGGCACCCAGCTCGACACGGGCGACTTCCTCGGTCAGGTCGGCAGCACGGGACTGTCGACGGGACCACACCTGCACTTCGAGATGCGGGTGAACGGGAACCTCGTCGATCCGCGTCCCTTCCTGCCGTGAGCGCCGATCAGGCGTTCAGCAGCAGGAGGAGCCCCACCACCGTGTAACCCACCATCGCGGCGAGCATCGGGTACTGGGAACGTATGGCCAGCGCGGCATCGTGGCGTTCGACGGCCCGGTCATGGGCGACCGTGACGCCCGCGATGTGGCCGACGACGATCGACACGACCTGTACCCAGGCGATGACGGCCGCCGACACCAACAAGAAATCGATGCGGTTGTCCTGGGTGCCGAAGAGATCCCATCCTCGACCGTAGGGGTCCGAGGCCTGGATGAGGAAGTTCTGACCTTCGAACACCAACAGCGAGAAGTAGTGCGCGATGGCGTAGGCGAACATGATCGGAACCAACGAGGCCACGAAGTCGTCGGCCACGTCGGGCTGGGCCCGCCCGGTGAGCTGTGCCGTGATCCACGAGGCCGTGTGGTAGACGGCGGCGACCGCGGCGACGACCCACGCCATTCCGAGCGAATTCACCGCCGTCAGGTCCCAACCGGTCCGACCTGCGATGATGTCGGCCCAAGCGTCGACGCCCTCGGTGCCGTCGAAGGTGGTCGATCCGAGCACGACGAGGACGAACCCGACGGTGAAGCGATTGGGCTCGAGGCGGCTGAGTCCGGTGAAGGGGAGTCGCAGGCCCACACGGCCGTCGGCACGCCGATACAGCGGTGCCATGGCTCCCAGCAGTGACGCCAACACCGCGAACCCGTCGTTCACGCGCAGCCAGTCGCGACCGTAGCGGGCACCGCCGGCGATCATGACCGCAGAATGGAGCGAGAGCCACAACGCGAGCGCTCGGGGATCGGCTGGTGAGTGATACGCCAGCTCGAGCCAGAGGAACGCAGCGATGGAAACCACGGCCAGTGGGCCCGCATGACCGGCGGGTACCGCCGACGCCTGATCGAGCGGCTCGCGCCGGAGCGCGGCGACGATGGTGTCGAAGGGACTGACGCGTGTCCAGAATCCTCCAACCAGCGCCGAGACGAGCTGGAGTCCCACCCAGAAGACGACGAAGACGGCGATCGGTGAGATGTTGACCGCGGCGTTGTCGGTGCCGAACCACGCCGCCGTGAGTACGACGATCCACACTCCCAGCGCGACCACTCTCGCGACCAGTTCGAGCCCCGAGATCGGCTTCGTCGATCGGAACCCGAGTTGCGTGCCCGTGCTCGCCTCGACCAGCCGAGGGGTCACCCACAGCAGACCGAGCGCTGCGAAGGACACGACCACCGCGACGGCGGCACCCCACACCACCTGCCACACCGGAAGCGGAAGATCACCGCGGGAGCCCACACCGTGGGCCCCCGCGGCGTCGGCGAACAGTGTGACCGCAGCCGCGCTCGCAATGAGGGCGCCGGTCACGACGGGAGTGCGACGGAGCGTCAACGGACGGCGAGCTCGGTGAGGGCCAGGCCGGAGTTCTCGAGCTCGACCTCCCACACTCCGGGGAGGTCGGCGCCGAAGGTGATCTCGGCCGCCACACCCGGCGTCAGATCGGCGAAGAGGTCGTAGCCGTGCACATGCATCTCGTCGGCGGTGTCCGACACGATTCGAATGGTGACTTGCGCGCCACGGTCGACATCGTGACGCCCGCCTCCGGTGACGGTCCCGCCGGCCACGCTGAGGACGATCTCCTGGGCCGAACCCATGTCGCCCGTGTCGTCCATGTCGTCCATGTCGCCCATGTCGTCCATGTCGTCCATGTCGTCCATGTCGTCCATGTCGTCCATGGGGACGAGCTCACCGGCGGTCTCGGTGATGCTGGTGGTGGCATCGATGATTTCGCCGTCGACGGCCAGAGCGGAGTGGTTGTTGGCCGACAATTCGACCCGCACCTCGTGATCACCGGGCTCGAGGGCCGGCAGGTGGTACCACTCGCCGTACAGTCGGGCCACCTTGACCCCGTCGACGTAGAGGTGCATGTGTCCCTCACCCTCGATCGGCTCGGTCGACGCGTGCTCGGGTGCCAGTCGGTGACCAGTGGGAACGGCGTGGAGGTTCCAACCCGAGATCGGGTCGGCGGTGACCTCCAGCGTCACGGTCGGTACCGGCGACCAGACGACTTCGAGCATCTCGCTGTGCTGGTGTTGGTGGCCGTCGGCGGCTGGGTTGTCGGCGGTGACGGTTTCGTCGTCGGGGGTGACCGTTGCGGTCGGTTCCGGGTCGGCCCCGGCCTCGATGGCCGTTGGTGCGGTGCTCGACGAGCACCCGGCCCCGGCCACGGCGACGGCGACGAAGAGCGCGGCGAAACGCGCGGTGAACGATCGGATTTTCATGGGGGCTCCTCTGAGAGTGACGGTGAACGACGGGAAATCGCTCAGCGTGGGGGAGCCCGCGAACCGAACCGTCGGCCGCGGTCGACGCGGCAGGGCACCGCAGAGGGAATCATGCGCCACAGCCGGACAGGACCCTCGGCCCGGTCCGGCCCGGGTCGGGTAGCGATTCCGGCGCCCAGGCGCTCGGCGTGACGAACGATCGTCAACAACGCGAGGGCCACGAGCGGTTGGGCGACGAGCCCGACCAGCACGGGAGCGGTGGTGAAGGCGTGGGCGACGGAGGCACCCGATCCGACGCCCTCGAACAGCTCTTGGGCGAGGAAGAGACCGGCTTGGAGGAGAGCCAGTCGACCGACGGTGAGGGTCACGATCGAACCGTTGCCCACCGCGGCCCGAATCACGACGACGCCGACGACGGCGAACGAGAGCGACAGGATCATGGCGAAGACGGTGTCGGTGGCTGCGTGACCCGTGAAGCCGACGCCGGTCGACAACAGGCCGTAGGCGAGCGCGTGGGAGAGCATCGAGCCGGTTATGGCGAGTACGCCATGGGCCAATCGACGGTCGGCGGTCACGCCACCGAGCCTAGCGGTGCACGGGTCGGGGTCCCGATCACGACCCGGCGGTCGGGAACGGGCCTCACACGCTCAGGACGATCAGGACGACCAGCGCGGCCACGACCAGTGCGCCGACCCCGAGACTGACGATGGCGGCCCAATTGGTGCGCGGGAGGGGCTGGACGGCATCGTCGATCGGTGCGGCGGGGGCGATCGGGAGGTCGGCCTCGGGTCGCGTGTCGATGACCGGTGGATCGATTCCGATCGTTGCTCCGTCGCGGACGCGACCGGTCCAGCCGGTCCCGTCCCACCAGCGGGCCTGATGACGCTGGAACGGGTCGGGATGCCACGCCGGTCCCGTCGGTCGCGGCTCCTGTTCTCGTCGCCCCGGTGCCATCGCGCCACACTAGGGCGCGACCGGCCCGCTCGGGGGCGCCACTACCCTCACGTGTCGTGGACCCGACCCCCGCCGACTCGACGCCGCGTTGGCAGCATCCGCTGATTGCGATCGGGGTCACGCTCTTCGTGGTGGTCACCGTGGTCGCGGCGATTTCCTTCGGCACGTCGTCGAACGGGGCGTCCGATGACGCGAGTGCCGACGCTGCGCCTCCGCCGTCCTCACCGAGCGATCCTGTCGACCCCACACCCCTTCCGGTGGTTCCTCTCGAGCCGCCGGTGGCCCCGGCTCCGGTGCTGCGGATCGAAGCCGAGCGCCCGTCACGCACTCTGCTGATCGACGCCGTGAACGCCTATCTCGCTGCGTGGCGCGCCGACGACGCGATCCAACTGGCCGAGCTCACGTGGTCGAAGTGCACAGCGCCGGGCACAGGTATCGCGACCGAGCTCGACGGTCGCCTCGGCGAGGAGCGTGCCGGTGCCTCGGCCGCACGAACCATCGTGGTGAGTGCGACGCTCGGTGCCACCGATGTCGTCGACGACGCCGGTGCCGCCGTCGACCGGCTGGTCTTCCGGCTCGAGGACGACCGCTGGCGCAGCGGCCTGTGTCCCGATGTCGAGAACGACCTCGGTTCGATCGTTCGCCTCCCGGCCGATCTGACCCGCGTGGCGGGGCTGAGCTTCGAGGATGAATCGATGACCGCCGAGGTTCTGCAACGACGAGACCTGGCCTACGCGGTCTTCGACGGCGCCACGTTGCGCCAGGCCAACTTCTACGATGCCGACATCGAGGGCGCCAGCTTCGTCGGAGCCGATCTCGTCGATGCCTGGGCACCCGATGTCGACTCGGGTACACAAGGAGCAGTGTTCGACGACGCCGATCTCACGCGTGCGGTGTTCTTCGATGCGAATCTCACCGGCTCGTCCTTCGCCGGTGCCGACGCGCGATCCGCCGACTTCACCGGCGCCGTCCTCGACGACGTCGACTTCCGGGGCGCCAACCTCGACGGGGCCTTCATCGACCGAATAGCGGCTTCTGCGGTCACCGATTGGACCGGTGCGGTGTGTCCTGACGGCGAGACCGCGAGAGAGACGACCGGCTGCCTGGAGAACCTCAACCCCTACGGCTGAGGCGGCCGAAGCGGGCGACGACCGCCGAGATCGCAGGCACGGGACCGGGTCCGATGGGTTCGAGCGAGAAGGCAACGTGGACCTCGTCGTCGACGACCTCGACCTCGGCGGCGAGCTGGTAGAGAGCGGAGCCGGAATCGTGCACCAGCAGCTGGAAGAGCCCTGCTTCGGCGTCCTGATAGGTCACGTCACCGAGGCGGTGGGCGACATCGAGGAGGTGGACGAACGGGTCGGCCTCGTCGGGAATCCGCAGTACGGCGACGTCGGGCCGGACGAGCATCGCCGTGCTGGCCGCTGGGGTGCTCGGCAGCGCACCGGACTCGTAGGCGGCACGGACGATGGCGAACGCGCCGGTGATGAGGCTGGCCTCGCTCGTGGAGTCCTCGGCCTCACCGCCACCGAGGTCGGGATGGGCTCGCCGGATGAGCAGCCGGTAGGCGCGCCGGACCGAGACCCAGTCATCGGTGGGGGAGACGCCGAGAACGGCGCAGGCTTCGAGCGGCGACACGTTCCCAGTCTGCCCGCGGACGCGCCGAGGGCCGGCACCCGTTCCGGTACCGGCCCTCGATCGATCGGGTGACGGTCGATCAGACGAATGCGCTCGCGAAGACCAGCGACACGATGGTCATCACCTTGATCAGGATGTTCATGGACGGACCCGAGGTGTCCTTGAACGGATCACCCACCGTGTCACCGACGACGGCTGCCTTGTGCGGGTCGGAGCCCTTGCCACCGTGGGCCCCCGCCTCGATGTACTTCTTGGCGTTGTCCCACGCGCCACCGGCGTTGGCCATGAAGATCGCGAGCGAGAAGCCCGTCACGAGCGCGCCGGCCAGCAGACCGCCGAGCGCATCGACGCTCACGAAGCCCACGACGAGCGGAACGACCACGGCGAGGGCTCCGGGAACGATCATCTCCTTGAGCGAGGCGGCGGTGGAGATCTCCACACAGCGAGCGGAGTCGGGTACCACGCCCTCCTTGCCTTCGCGCAGGCCGGGAATCTCGCGGAACTGTCGGCGCACCTCTTCGATCATCTGCCCGGCGGCCCGACCGACGGCGTCGATCGTCAGGGCCGCGAAGAGGAACGGCAGGCCGGCTCCGAGCAGCAAGCCGATGAACACATCGACCTCGCCGATGTCGAGGTTCAGGGCCTGGGCGGGGTCGGCCTGGGCGATGGCGAACTCGAAGCTCTTGAAGAGGGCGAGAGCGGTGAGGGCGGCCGAGCCGACGGCGAAGCCCTTGGCCACGGCGGCCGTGGTGTTCCCCAGGCTGTCCAGGGCATCGGTGACCTCGCGGACCGACGGGTCGAGCTCGGCCATCTCCGCGATGCCGCCGGCGTTGTCGGCGATGGGGCCGTAGGCGTCGACGGAAACGACGACACCGGTGGTCGCCAGCATGCCGATGGCCGCCACGGCGATGCCGTAGATCCCGCCACCGTCGTCACCGAGGGTCTGCTCGCCTCCCCAGTACGCCAGAGCCACGCCCACGAGGATCAGCACGACCGCACTGGCGACCGAGGCCATGCCACTGCTGATTCCGGCCAGGACGGTGGTGGCGGGCCCGGTCTCGGACTGGCGGGCGATCTTCTTGACCGGCCCGTAGTGATCGGAGGTGTAGTACTCGGCGGCCTTGCCGAGCGCCCAGCCCACGATGAGGCCACCGATGACCGAGACGGCCAGGCCCCACGGCTTGTCGTACAACGCGTCGTCCTCGAACAGCCAGAACGCGATGCCGAGCGTGCCGAGGACGGTGACGGCCATGGCGACATTGGTGCCCAGGTGCAGGGCACGACTGAGCGCCTTGGAGTCGGTGGAGTCGCCCCCCTTCACGAAGAAGGACCCGACGATCGAGCCGATCATGCCGACGAAGGCGACGGCCATCGGGAACACCAGAAGCTGGATGACGCCGTCGGTGCCGTTGTCGGAGGCGACGAGGCCGGCCGAGAAGGCGGTGAGGGAGATGGGGGCGATGATCGAGCCTGCGTAACTCTCGAAGAGGTCGGCGCCCATACCGGCGACGTCGCCGACGTTGTCGCCGACGTTGTCGGCGATGGTGGCCGGGTTGCGCGGATCGTCTTCGGGAATCCCCGCCTCGACCTTGCCGACGAGGTCGGCGCCGACATCGGCTGCCTTCGTGTAGATGCCACCGCCGACGCGGGAGAAGAGTGCGATCGAGGACGCCCCGAGGCCGAAGGCGGTGAAGATCTCGAAGGCCTTGTCGACCTCGAGCCACACGACGAACAGCAGGTACGTGAACATGAGCCCGAGCAGGGCCAGGCCCGCCACCGAGAAGCCCATGACGGCGCCGCCGCGAAAGGCGATCGGCAGCGCTTTGCCGGGCCCGCTCCTGGCCGCCTCGGTGGTGCGCGCGTTCGCCATCGTCGCGACAGTCATGCCCGCATATCCGGCGGTTGCCGAGAGCGCGGCGCCGAGCACGTAGCTGATGGCCGCAAGCGGCGCGATGACCACTGCGAGGAGGATCATCATCGCGACGACGAAGACCGACACCCACTGGTATTCCTTCTTGAGGAACGCTCGTGCGCCCTTGTGGATCTCGTTCATCAGGAACTGCATTCGCTCGTTGCCCGGCGATGCCTTCTTGACGTCGAGGTAATAGAACACAGCCAGACCAAGAGCAGCGATGGCGCTGAGAGCGGCGAGATACGGGACGGCGTCCATTGGGATGTCGTCTCCTCCTTGGGGTCGAGTGGAACCGTCCGAAGCTACTGTTCCGCTCGGAGTGCCACAACATGACCGATGACCTCGATGCGCTACGTCGCGAGATGCGAGCTCGACGACGCGACCTGCCGCCCGCCCGTCGAGCGGTGGCCGACAGGTTGATCAACCGGCATCTGGCCGATCTCGTCACCGAGCTCGGAGCGTCGTCGGTCTCGTCGTATCTGGCGACCGATGGTGAGCCCGACCTCTCGGCGTTCCACGAGGCTTGTGCCGGCGCCGTCGTGACAGTTGCGGTGCCGGTCATGGGTGCCGATCGGACCCTGGAGTTCCGACCACTCGGCGGCCACCCACTGGCGGTCAACTCGGTGGGCATTCCCGAGCCACAGACCACCGATGTGGTCGAGCTCGGTTCGCTCGACGTGGTGGTCACGCCGCTGGTGCTGTTCGATGGTGCAGGCAATCGCGTCGGGCGCGGTGGCGGTTGGTACGACCGAGCCCTGGCGAATCGACGGGCCGACCAGCGCCTCGTCGGCGTCGCCTATCACTTCCAGCAGCGTCCGGCGGTCCCGACCCATGCGGGCGATGTGCCCCTCGACATGGTCGTCACCGACCGGGCAGTTCATCGGGACTGTCGTCGCCACGATTCCGGTGGTTGAGCGCGCCGCCATGCCCAAGCGCGGCGCGGCGTCAGCCGTCGTCCTCGGTGCCGGAATCCAGGGGGCAACGCTGGCCCTCGCCCTGGCCATCGAGGGGTATTCGGTCACCTTGATCGACGCTGCCGATCGGCCGATGACCAGGGCGAGCGAGGTCAACGAGGGCAAGATCCACCTGGGGCACGTGTATGCACGCGACACCACGGGAGCCACCGCCGCGCTGATGCTGAAGGGAGCGCTGAGCTTCGCGCCCCTCATCGAGAGATGGGTCGGCCATCGCGTCGATTGGTCGTCGATGCGTTCGACGGTGTTCACCTACGTGCAGATGGCCGAGTCACTGAGCACCACCGAGGAACTGGTTTCGCACTACGAACGGCTCGACGCCCTCTCCCAGTCGCAATCGGCGTCGGATCGGTCGAACTACGTCGGCGAGCCGCTCGGGCGGCTCTGGCAGGAGACGGCGGTGCCCGGGTTCTTGTGCCCGGACCGAGCGGTCTGGGCGGCCGACACGCCCGAGGTGGCCGTCGAACCGGTGAGGTTGCGCGCCGTGCTCGAGGCCGCCCTGCGGGTTCACCCCGGAGTCGCCAAGCGCTTCGGGCATCGGGTCGAGTCGGTGGAGCGGACCGCCACCGGCTTCCGCGTCGCCGGCCGACACCGCGACGGGTCGTCGTGGTCTCAGCCCGGCGATGTCGTGGCCAACTGCCTCTGGTCCGATCGTCTCCGCGTCGACCGGACAATCGGTGTCGAGGAGTCGGCGCCCGGCGTGTTCCGGCGGAAGTACCGCGTGCTCTTCGAGCGACCGCCGCACGTGCCGCTTCCGGGGTCGGTCACGATGGTCCTCGGTCCCTTCGGGGACATCGTCACCCGAGTCGGCTCCGACCTGATCTACGCATCGTGGTACCCGACGTGTCTTCGGGGCTGGAGCGACGGCCTGGCACCACCCGATGAATGGGAGGCCGATCACGATCAGGTCGGCCGCGAGGTTCTCGCCCGCACCCGACAGGCGCTGGCCGACCTGGTGCCGGATCTGTCCGACGCGACGGCCGTGTCGGTTCGGGGCGAGATCATCTACGCCCACGGCCGTTCCGACATCGACGAGCCCGACAGCACCCTGCACGAGCGGTCCCGCATCGGACCTCGATGGTCCGACGGCTTCGTGTCGATCGACACCGGCAAGTTCACCACCGCACCCTTGTTCGCCCAACAGGTGGTCGCGACGCTCCGAGAGCGTGGCGGCGCATGAGTGACTCACCCCGACCCGAGGTGACCCTCGCGGTGCCGCTCTACCGGTCGGCCCGGTTCGTGGAGACCATCGCCGCCAACATCGAGGCCGTCGAACACCCGAGCGTCGAGATACTGATCTCCGATCGGCACCTGCACGACGACGCGCTCGGCCGACTCCGCGATCGGTTCGGGGACGACGATCGGGTGGCCTTCGTCGCCGGGACCGACGGCGTGGGATGGGTCGATCACTACAACGACCTGCTCGCTCGGGCCCGCGGCCGTTTCCTGCGGTGGATGCCCCACGACGACCTGTTCCCCACCTGTGACCTCTCCCGACTCGTGGCCGAGATGCAGTCGCACCCGGGAGCCGCGATCGTCTACGGCCCGACCATCGCCACCGACTTCGCCGGTACGCCGATTCCCGAGCGCGATCAGCCGCATCCCCACCCCATCGGTGATGGAGAGTCGTGGACCTTGCGCCACTCGCTCGAACTGTTCCCCCGCGGCTACTGCAACGGCGCCTTCAAAGGCCTGGTGAATCGCGAGCTGATACTGGCCCACGATCTGTTCATCCGACCGACGCGAGGAAACGTGCACGCCGAGCGGGCGTGGTTGTTCGCCGTCAGCCTGGTGGGTGAGCTGCGATTCGTGCCCGAATACCACTACATCAAGCGCTACGGGCCCTCGAGCACGCACGCCGGCTGGACCGAGGGTCCGCTCCACTCGCTCAGCCTCGGTCAGGTCATGCTCGGCTACCTGCGCGATCACGGACCGAGCGGGTCGCTGACCCCGGGGCGCCGCTCGGTCGGCGCCATGACCGTGCGACGTCTGCTCAGTCGCCGCTGAGGAATTCGGTGAGCGCCCGGCGGAAGCGTTCCGGATCGGCCGAGCCGCACATCTCCCGGGTGGAGTGCATCGACAACTGGGCCACGCCGACGTCGACGGTGGAGATCCCCAGCCTGGCCGCAGTGGTCGGACCGATGGTCGAGCCGCAGGCCATGTCGGAACGCATGACGAAGCGCTGGTGGGCGACATCGGCCCTTTCGCAGGCCAGAACGAACGCGGCGGCCGACGGGCCATCGGTGGCATAGCGCACGTTGGCGTTGTGTTTGATGACCGGTCCGCCGTCGAGCGCGATGTGGTGGTTCGGATCGTGGCGGTCGCTGTAGTTGGGGTGGGTTCCGTGAGCGCCGTCGGCAGACGCGCAGGCCGACCGGGCCAGCACCGCCGCGAGGGCTTCCCGGTCGCCGCCGGCGCCACCGACGATTCGTTCGACGATGGTGGGCAGCATCGAGGATCCGGCGCCCGCCGCAGAGGTCGAGCCGATCTCCTCGTGGTCGAACAGGCAGACGACGGGCACCGTTGCGCCGGGGTCGCCGGAGTCGACCACCCGTAGCAGCGACGCCAAACCGGCATGGCACGACAGGAGGTTGTCGAGGCGAGCCGATGCGATGAACTCGCGCTCGGCCCCGACCAGGCGAGCCGGTGTCAGATCGTGCAGCATCAGGTCGTGGCCGATCACGGCGTCGGCGGGCACCGAGGCCCGTTCGGCCACCACGCTGACGAACTCGGCGGTGTCGCCTCGGCCCAGGCCCCACACCGGGGACAGGTGGGTCTGGGCGTTGAGCACCAGCCCCTTGGTGTTGACGTCGCGGTCGAGATGAATCGCCAACTGGGGTATTCGTAGGCCGATGTCGTCGACCCGGACGACCACGTCGTCGAGAGCGGCGCCGTTGCGCACGGTGAGGCGTCCGGAGACCCCGAGGTCACGATCGAGCCAGGAGTTGTGGAGGGCGCCACCGTAGACCTCGACCCCGACCTGGCGGAACCCCGCCGATGCGGTGTCGGGAACCGGCTTCACCCGCAGGTTGGGACTGTCGGTGTGGGCGCCGACGATCCGGAATCGCAGGTCGGGTGCGGGTTCGCCGATGGCCCACGCAACGAGGGATCCGCCCCGGCGGACGAAGTAGCGCCCCGGTTCCCTCGGCCACGCCCGTCGCTCGTCGACTTCGACGAAATCGGCCCCTTCGAGCCGTGATGCGGCGGCGGCGACGGCATGGTACGGCGAAGGCGACGCATCGAGAAAAGAGAGCAGGTCGGCAGCATGGGCGGCAGTCATGGCGCCCATCATTGCCGATGGGCCTGCTCGGTTCGTGGGCATCTCGACCCGGCCAGTACAATCGTCATTTCCGGAAGTGGGTCAGCGTGGTCCCCCGACCGCACCGAACTCCGCCGGACAGCGTGTCGAAACGCCCAGGAAGGATGCATGAGCTCGTTCGTCGTACCCCCCGAATCCCAGCGCTCGACTCACGATTACCTGGCGAATCCCGACCTGCCCGTGGCGCAGGGTCTCTACGACCCCCGTAACGAGCACGATTCCTGCGGTGTCAACTTCGTCGTCGACATGTTGGGCCGGCGCAGCCACAAGATCGTCGCCCAGGGTTTCGGTGCGCTGTGCAACCTGGAACACCGGGGGGCAATCGGGGCCGAACCCAACACCGGGGACGGCGCCGGGATGCTCATCCAGGTTCCCGACCGGTACTTCCGGGCGGTGGTCGACTTCGACCTGCCCGACGCGGGGGCCTATGTCACCGGGATCGGCTTCCTCCCCGCCGACGGCGAGGTCGCCGGCGAAGTGCGGGTACAGATCGAGAAGCTGGCCGAGAGCGAGGGTTTCACCTTCCTCGGGTGGCGAGAGGTCCCCACCGATCCGTCGATGCTCGGTCCAGGCGCCAAGCGCACGATGCCGTCGTTCTGGCAGCCGTTTCTCGCCCACGGGCAGCTCTCGGGCCTGCCGCTCGAGCGGCGGGCCTATGTGCTGCGCAAGCGAATCGAGCACGAGATCCGCTTCGACATCGGCGACGACGGCGTCAAGGCCGGTGTGATGGGCGGCAAGACCCCGAAACTCTCGCAGGTCTACTTCTCGAGCCTCTCGGCCCGCACCTTCGTGTACAAGGGCATGCTCACCACGCTGCAGCTCACGGGGTTCTACCCCGAGATCAACGACGAACGGGTCGAGAGTGCGCTCGCCATCGTGCATTCGCGGTTCTCCACCAACACCTTTCCCTCGTGGTCGCTCGCCCATCCGTACCGCTATGTCGCCCACAACGGCGAGATCAACACCGTGCAGGGCAACCGCAACTGGATGCGGGCCCGTGAAGCGTTCCTCTCGGCCCCGGACATCCCTGGCGATCTCGAGCGGATCTTCCCGATCTGCACGCCGGGCGGCTCCGACACCGCCGGTTTCGACGAGGCGCTCGAACTGCTGCACCTCGGCGGTTATCCACTGCCCGAGGCGGTGCTGACCATGATCCCCGAGCCGTGGGAACGCCACGAGACCATGAGCCCCGAGCTCAAGGCGTTCTACCGGTACCACGCGATGCTCATGGAGCCGTGGGACGGACCTGCTTCCATCGCCTTCACCGACGGCACCGTCGTGGGCGCCGTACTCGATCGCAACGGTCTGCGTCCTTCCCGCTACTGGGTCACCGACGACGATCTCGTGATCATGGCGTCCGAGGTCGGCGTGGTCGACGTGCCGGCGGCGAAGATCGTCGAGAAGGGCCGTCTGCAACCCGGGCGCATGTTCCTGATCGACACCACTGAGGGCCGGATCGTTCGCGATCACGAGATCAAGTCGGGGTTGGCCTCGGCCCGCCCGTATCAGCAGTGGCTCGATGCCAACGAGGTCGAGCTCGACGATCTGGTCGAGGGCCTTCCCCCGGCCGAGCGGCCGACGAGCGACAACCTCACCACCGCCCAACTCACCTTCGGCTACACCCACGAAGAGCGAAAGCTTCTTCTCACTCCCATGGTGGTGAGTGGGAAAGAGGCAATCGGGTCCATGGGAACCGACACCCCGTTGGCGGTTCTGTCGAACCGCCCTCGGCTGCTCTTCGACTACTTCCAGCAGCTGTTCGCCCAGGTCACCAATCCGCCGCTCGATGCCATCCGGGAAGAGCTCGTGACCGCGGTCGACAACTGGATCGGCCCCGAGGGGAATCTGCTCGAGCCGAACGCCGACAGCGCCCGCCAGATCCACATCCCCCACCCGGTGATCACCAACCGACAACTTGCGGCCATCGTTGCCCTCGACGGCAAGATTGCCCCGTCGGATTTCAGCACGCAGGTCGTGCCCTGCCTGTTCGAGGCGGCCGCCGGAGGGTCGGGCCTGCGAGCGGCCCTCATCGGGATCCGCAGTCACGTCTCGGCGGCCATCGCCGACGGGAAGAACATCATCGTTCTCACCGACCGCGGCGCCGATGAGACCCATGCGCCCATTCCGTCGTTGCTTGCGACGGCGGCCATTCACACCCACATGGTTCGTGAGAAGACTCGGGCCAAGGTCGGCCTGGTCGTCGAGACCGGCGAGGCCCGCGAGGTTCACCACCATTGCCTGCTGTTGGGCTACGGCGCCACCGCCGTCAACCCGTACCTCGCCTTCGACACCATCGACGACATGATCGATCGGGGGCTGCACGGCCTCGATCCCTCGATGGACAAGGTCGAGGCCCACGACAACTACATCAAGGCGTGCGATCTCGGTGTGCTCAAGATCATGTCGAAGATGGGTATCTCCACCGTGCGTTCGTACCACGGTGCGCAGATCTTCGAGGCCATCGGCATCGGCCACAACATGATCTTCGACTGTTTCGCCGGCACGGTGAGCCGCCTCGGGGGCGTTTCGTACGCCCAGATCGCCATGGGCGTCGGTGCACGACACCGGGTGGCCTACCCGGCCACACCCGAGCACCGCGCCCACCGTGACCTGGAGGTCGGCGGCGAATACCAGTGGCGGCGCGAGGGTGAGTACCACCTGTTCAATCCCGAGACGGTGTTCAAGCTCCAGCACGCCACACGCGAGAAACGCTACGACGTCTTTCGCGAGTACACCGGTCGCGTCGACGGGCAGGCCACCTCACTGGCCACCCTCCGGGGCCTGTTTCGCTTCAAAGAGGGCGAGCGGCCACCGGTGCCCCTCGACGAGGTCGAGCCGGTTGCCGAGGTCGTGAAGCGGTTCTCCACCGGGGCGATGTCGTACGGTTCGATCTCGGCCGAGGCCCACGAGACCCTGGCCATCGCCATGAACCGCATCGGCGCCAAGTCGAACACCGGCGAGGGCGGCGAGGATCCGCGCCGGTACACGCCCGACCCCAACGGCGACCTGCGTCGATCGGCGATCAAACAGGCGGCATCCGGTCGCTTCGGCGTGACCAGCGAGTATCTGGTGAACGCCGACGACATCCAGATCAAGATGGCGCAGGGTGCCAAGCCGGGCGAGGGAGGCCAGCTGCCGGGACACAAGGTCTGGCCGTGGATCGCCGAGGTCCGTCACAGCACGCCCGGCGTCGGCCTCATCTCGCCGCCGCCGCATCACGACATCTACTCGATCGAGGATCTCGCCCAGCTCATCCACGATCTCAAGAACGCCAACCCCGAGGCGCGCATCCACGTGAAGCTGGTGTCGGAACTGGGTGTCGGAACCGTTGCCGCCGGTGTCGCCAAGGCCCACGCCGACGTGGTGCTGATCTCGGGCCACGACGGCGGCACGGGTGCCTCCCCGCTCACGTCGATCAAGCACGCCGGGACGCCCTGGGAGCTCGGCCTGGCCGAGACGCAGCAGACGCTGCTGCTCAACGGGCTCCGTGACCGCATCGTGGTGCAGGCCGACGGTCAGCTCAAGACCGGTCGCGACGTCGTCGTTGCCGCGCTGCTCGGAGCCGAGGAGTTCGGCTTCGCCACGGCACCTCTCGTCGTCATGGGCTGCGTGATGATGCGGGTGTGTCACCTCGACACCTGCCCGGTCGGTGTCGCCACCCAGAATCCCGAGCTGCGGAAGAAGTTCACCGGCCAACCCGAGTTCGTGGTGAACTTCATGGAGTTCATCGCCGAGGAGGTCCGCGAGCTCCTGGCTCAGCTCGGCTTCCGATCCGTGGCCGAGGCCGTCGGCCACGCCGAGATGCTCGACGTCTCCGACGCCATCGACCATTGGAAGGCCGCGGGCCTCGACCTGCGGCCGATCATGTTCCGACCCGACCTCCCCGAGGGCGCCGCCCTGCACTGCGTGACCGAACAGGATCACGGGCTCGACAAGGCGCTCGATCATCAGATCATCACTCTCGCCAAGCCGGCGCTCGAGCGGGGCGAGCGGGTGCGCATCGAGCTACCCATTCGCAACGTGAACCGCACCGTCGGCACGATGCTCGGCTACGAGCTCACGAAGCGCCACGGAGCCGACGGGCTCCCCGACGACACGATCTGCATCTCGTTCACCGGTTCGGCCGGCAACAGCTTCGGGGCCTTCCTGCCGCCCGGGATCACCCTCGATCTGGTCGGTGACGCCAACGACTACGTGGGCAAGGGTCTCTCGGGGGGTCGGATCATCGTCCGCCCGCCTCACGATGCCGGCTTCGTGGCGGAGGAGAACGTGATCGCCGGCAACGTGATCCTCTACGGCGCAACCGGGGGCGAGATGTTCCTGCGCGGTCGCGTCGGTGAGCGGTTCTGCGTTCGCAACTCCGGCGCCGTCGCGGTCGTCGAGGGCATCGGCGATCACGGGTGTGAGTACATGACCGGGGGCAAGACGGTGGTGCTGGGCAGCACCGGCCGGAACTTCGGGGCCGGCATGTCCGGCGGCGTGGCCTTCGTCTTCGATGCCGACGGGTCCTTTCCGAGCCTCGTGAACCGGGAGATGGTCGATCTCGACCCGCTCGGCCCCGACGACAAGGAGTGGTTGCACGAATGCGTCCGGCGCCACGGCGAGGCCACCGGTTCGGCAGTCGCCGAGCGGTTGCTCGCCAACTGGCCGGCGGACTCGGAGCGTTTCGTGATGGTCATTCCCAAGGACTTCAAACGTGTCCTGGCCGCCCGACACGACGCGGCGGCCAGCGGTGGCGACGTCGATCTCGCCGTCATGGAAGCCGTCGGGGGCTGACATGGGCGACATCAAGGGATTCATGAAGCACGACCGGCAACTGCCGGCTCGGCGGCCCGTGCCGGTCCGCCTGCGTGACTGGAGGGAGGTCTACGAGGACTTCTCCCACGAGACCCTCCGGGCCCAGGCCAGTCGCTGCATGGACTGTGGCATCCCCTTCTGCAACAACGGCTGCCCCCTCGGCAACCTCATCCCCGACTGGAACGACCTCGTCTACCAGAACCATTGGCGAGACGCGATCGACCGGCTCCACGCAACGAACAACTTCCCGGAGTTCACCGGCCGCCTGTGTCCTGCACCGTGCGAGGCGGCCTGCGTTCTCGGCATCAACGAAGATCCGGTCACCATCAAACAGGTCGAGGTCGAGATCATCGACTACGCCTGGGAGCAGGGCTGGGTCGAACCGGTACGGCCGAGCACGCTCACGGGCAAGAAGGTGGCGGTGGTCGGAAGTGGGCCCGCGGGCCTGGCGGCGGCCCAACAGCTCAGCCGGGCCGGCCACAACGTCACGGTGTTCGAGCGCGCCGATCGCATCGGCGGACTGCTCCGGTACGGCATTCCCGAGTTCAAGATGGAGAAGCGGCACCTCGACCGGCGCATCGCCCAGATGGAGGCCGAGGGAACGATGTTCCGGACCAGCACCGAGGTCGGTGTCGACATCAGTGCGGCGCAGCTCCACGCCGACTTCGACGCAATCGTCCTGGCGGGAGGAGCGACGCAAGGGCGTGACCTGCCCATTCCCGGTCGCGACTTCGAGGGAATCCTCCAGGCGATGGACTATCTGCCCGGCGCGAATCGGGTCCAGGAGGGCGACTGGCCCGAGCCCCCGCACACGGCCGAGGGCAAGGACGTCATCATCATCGGCGGCGGTGACACCGGTGCCGACTGCCTCGGCACGGCCCATCGGCAGGGGGCTCGCTCGGTTCATCAGTTCGAGATCATGCCCCGCCCCCCGAGGATCGGCGCAGCACCGACCCGTGGCCCACCTACCCGAACGTGTACCGCGTGTCCTCGGCCCATGAAGAGGGCGGCGACCGGGTCTTCGCCGTCAACACCACCGAATTCGTGGGCTCTGACGGCAGGGTGACCGGACTCCGTTGTGTCGAGGTCGAGCAGAAGCTGGCCGACGGCCGCATGTCGTTCGACCCCATCGCGGGCACCGAGCGCGAGTATCCGGCCCAGCTCGTGTTGTTGGCCATGGGGTTCGTCGGCCCCGAGCGTTCACCGCTCTTGAAGGACCTCGGCGTCGAGATGACCGACCGGGGCAACGTCGAACGCAATCGGTCGTGGCGTACGAATGTGCCCCATGTGTTCGTGTGCGGCGACATGGGTCGTGGCCAGAGCCTCATCGTGTGGGCCATTGCCGAAGGGCGGGCCTGCGCCTCGTCGGTCGATCGCGCCCTGATGGGCTCGACCCTGCTCCCGTCGCCGCTCGAGCCGACGACACAACAGCTGCGCTGATCGGCAGCGACACGGTGGCCACTGTTGCGGTGATCGTGCACCGTGAGCAACCCGAGAGCTGCATTCGAACCATCGGCGAGCTCCGCGAGCAGACTGTGCCGATCGAGGTGGTCGTGGTCGACAATGCGTCGTCCTCTGTGGCGGTGGCGGCCATTCGTGCCGCGACCGGCGTGCGGATCATCGAGCTCGACGAGAATCGAGGTTTCGGGCCGACCGCCAACGTCGGGCTCCGGTCGTGGTTGGCCGGTGAGATCGGCGACGGTGCCGAGTGGGCCTTCGTTGCGCCGCACGACGCGCTCGGTGCGATCCGACACCGTCGAGCGGATGCTCGCGGTGGGAGCGTCCGAAGCGACCGTGGGCATCCTGTGCGCCGATGTGGGCGATCAGGCTCGACCGATGGTCGACCGGTTCTTCGGGGCGATGCCGGGTCGTGCCCTGAGCTACGAGGGTTTCGAACCGGTCGACTACCCGCACGGGACGCTGCTGGCGATCCGCCACGACTGCGCATCCGACATCGGGTTCTTCGACGAGCGCTACTTCGCGTACGGCGAGGAGGCCGATCTCGGCCTCCGGGCCCGTGCTGCGGGCTGGCAGGTCGGCCTCGTGCGCAACGCCATGGTCGCCAACCCGACGACATCGGGATCGGGAGCCGTCGTCGACTATCTGAAGCACCGCAACACCCTTCTGTTGTTGCGGGAACACGCGGGACGGTGGCCGGTTGCCGTGCGCGCCGTCACCCTCGGGGCGCAGCTGCTGAGGGGAGTGCTCCGCCCCGAGCAACGTCCGCCGTGGTTCGACGCACGGGCTCGCCGTCGGGCGCTGGTCGACTTCCTCGCGGGGCGAACCGGTGCGCCCCCGCGGGCGATCGACGGCTCGTGATCATGCGTCGATGTCCCCCGCCTCGATCCCGGCGAGGCTCGACCGCACGCGCGTGAGGTAGAAGCCCGCCACCAGCAGACCCAAACCCACGATCACCGCCGTGAACAGGATCGCGGCGATCCAGTGCGTGCGATCGCGATTCGCCATCGCCCAGACCCAAGAGGGGCGCCGGGCCGCATCGAGCAGCGCCCAAACCGACACACCCACCGGAGCCAGGCCGAGGGTGACCGCCACCACCGCGAGGGCGTATTCGGCGACGTTGTAGGCGAACACCACATGCGTGTGTCTAGCATCGGGGATCCTGTGACCCTCCCGCCGACGATCGCCGTCGCCATCCCCGCGTACAACGAGGCCGACGGCATCGCCTCATTCCTCACCGAGCTCGATGCCGCTCTCGATGCGTTGGGCTCCGAGCACACCTTCGTGGTGGTCGACGACTGCTCGACCGACGAGACCGTGACGGTTCTGAGAGATCTGGCCCATCGCCTTGTGGGAAACCTGGTGATCGTCGAGTCCGAGCGCAACCGGGGTCACGGGCCGACCGTGGTCGACGCGTACCAACGAGCGCTCGTCGAGAACACCGATGCGGTGCTGCAGGTCGACGGTGACGGGCAGTTCCACGCGTCGGATGTCAACCGTCTCCTCGATCGCCTCGCGGAAGGCGACGACGTCGTGACCGGCCGCCGCGTCGATCGCAGCGAGCCGTGGTTCCGGTCGGTGGTGACCTTCGGCCTGCGATTGCTGCTGCGCCTGGTCTTCGGCGTGCGCCGGATCGACGCGAATTGTCCGTTCCGTCTGTACCGCCACGACGTGCTGGCCGATCTGCTTTCAGGGCTTCCCCCCGAGCCGCTGGTGCCCAACGTGGAGCTCACCGTGCTCGAGACCCGCCGAGGCCTACAGACCAGCGAGATCCCGGTGCGCCATCTCCCGCGCCGCGGCACCGACCGAACAGGGACCATGTGGCGAGGCCGCACCGCGCTCTCAGCGCCGTTGCGCCTGGCCCGATTCTGTGCTCTCGCCCTTCGAGAGGTCGTCGTCTTTCGGCGCCGGTTGTAGGCGGAGCTCAGACGGCGGCGTCGAGCACGAGGCGGGGAAGCCGGTGGTCGATCGCCGACTCGAGCCGGCGTACCGAACGGACGTCGGTCGAACGAAAGCTGGCGACCCGAACCGACCATGCGTCGAGGCTGGCCCGGCCCCGGTCGGACCGGAAGAACGTGGTGAGCGGGCCTTCGAGCTCGTAGCCGTCGACCTCGTCGATGAGCTCGGTCCGATCGCCCAGCGTGATCTCGAATGCGGCCATCTCGCCCTCCTCGTCGCTCCGACCGGTCCGGTCGTCCGGCTCGTCGTCCAACCTAGGACGACCACGCTGTGAGGTGCCAGGGGAACAACCCGTGGATCTCGTGTGGACAACTCCGCCTTCCGGTGGACAAGTCAGTGCCGCTCCACCCGCCGGAAGGCCAACCGTGGTCCGTAGCGCGGGGCCGCTCGACCGTGACGCTTGACGAGAAGCGCGACGCGAGCACGATGGCCGACGAAAGGCGAGAGCAGCTCGAGCATGCGAGCGTCGTCGGCGCGCGCCTCACCGGCGAGGTTCCACGCAATGGCATTGGGAAGGTGGTAGTCACCGACGAGGACGGCATCGGCGTCGCCGAACGCCGTCTGGGCAACTGCGGCCGACGTCCACGGGCCGATTCCGCGGATCGCCTCGAGACGGACCCGTGGTGCCAAGGGGCCATGGGAAAGACACCCGAGTCTCGGGATCTCCCTGGCGACACGCACGATCGTGTCGGAGCGGGCCCGTTCGACCCCAGCCCGGTGGAAATCCGCGGACCCGGTGCGGGCCACGAGGGCCGGGTCGGGCAACAACCTCAGCTCGACCGGGCCCGGCGCATGGTCCCCGAAGCGGTGGACCAATCGGCGAAACGACTCGCTCGCCTCCTTGCCGACGACACGCTGACCGAGGACGGCGGCGAGAAGCGCGCCCCAGAGGTCACCGCTGGCCCCGAGTCGTACGCGGGGATACCGTCGCGCGAGGTCGTGCACGACGGGATGACGGGACGAGTCGAAGCCGGCGAGATCGTCCTCGAGGCCCAGCAGGCGAGGAACCCGGCGGAGGAGTTCGGGTGCACCGTCACCCCAGCAGGTGACCTCGGCGGTCGTCGGTGTGGGCTGGCAGAACCGTGCCGTGGCCGCTCCGTCGCCGAGGCGAAACGAGCGGTAGACGCAATCGCCCTGGCGCTGCACCGTCGGATCACCGGGTCCGTTCGCAGTCGAGACGACCATGGACACGACGTCGAGGTCCGACGGCACGTCGACGAGGAACGGTTCGGTCATCTCAGCCATGCGCGGTGGGGGAGGGTACCCCGGGGAAAAGCACAGAGCCCCGAGACTGTCGACCGAAGTCGACGAAGTCTCGGGGCATCCCGTGCGGATCGTCACCCAACGCCATCACCGTCGCCCGAAGGCTTCGGTTCGACGGGATGTGATCTGGCCGGCATCATCTCGGGAGCGAGTCCGTCGATGACACCCACCCTGATCGCATCCGCCGACTCGGTCGGATTCTCCCGAGGGAGGCACCTTCCGAACCGGGGCTGGTGTCGCCTTGCGGCTTCACCGACCAGTGTCGGTCCTGACCAAGTAATCCCGAATCAGACTCCCCTCACACTCCTGCTTCTGATTCCGACCCGAGGGTCTTCTTCTTCGGCCCTCTCGTCTCGGCCGAAGCCTCGACGTGAGGTGTGTCCGGAGTTCGTCGTGTCTCCACGCTTCCCTCCGAGGGTGGAAGCCGTCGACGTCGGTGTTGCCACCAACGCCCTCGACTTCCCCGATTCCCAGAGCCGAGGCTCGGGTTTCGGTGGTCCGACATCCCCGGTGTCTCCACCGGCTCTGCCGTTCCGAACGAGGCTCAGCGCCTGCTCGGTGTTGCTTGGCTGAACAACACTCTGCGCCCGGTTCGTCCCGGTCGCAAGCAGGTTCGCGACATCCCCAGGGTTATCCCCGTCACCGCGACGAAATCCCCAGATTCATCGTCGCTCACCCACAGTTCACGATCGGAAATCCCCAGCACTGTCCCCAGTCCGCGCCCGTTCCGCCGAGCGACGACGGTTCATCCCGGCCAGCCATCGCGTGCGATCAGCACGTCGCGGAGTACCGCGGGCCGGTCGGTCATGACCCCGTCGACTCCGAGGTCGAGCACACGATGCATCTCGTCGGCGTCGTCGATGGTCCAGACGTGGACCTGGACGTCGTGGCGGTGCGCGGTGGCGACGAACCGCTCGTCGAGGAGCACACGTCCACCGGCGTGGGTGGGGACCTGCGCGCAGCTGGCACCGATTCGTCCCGTCGGCACACCGAAGCTGGCCGCCCGCAAACGGGCGATGCCGGCCCGTCCGAGGCTGTGGCACAGACGCGGGCCCAGGGCCTGGCGCACACGGCGAATGCGCCGATCGGAGAACGAGGCCACACAGACCCGATCGAGAAGCCCGAGCCGGGCGATCACCTCGATGAGCGGCTCGACCGACGCGTCGGCTTTGGCGTCGACGTTGAAGCACACGTCGGGGAAGGCCATCACCAGCTCGTCGAAGCGGGGGATCGGCTCGCGGCCGTCGACCCGTGCGAGTGCGACTTCGCTCCAGGTGAGCTCGGCAATCGCACCGGCGCGATCGGTGACCCGATCGAGCCGATCGTCGTGGAAGGCCACCAGTACTCCGTCGCGGGTGCAGTGCACGTCGGTCTCGAGGTACCGGTAACCGAGCCCGACGGCATTGGCAAACGCGGGCATGGTGTTCTCCGGCCAATCGCCGGCACCGCCGCGGTGGGCGAAAGCGAGGGGACCGGGATGGTCGAGAAAGCCCATGAACCGTACGCTAGCCCGGCGCTCAGAGGCTCGATCTCGCAGCGTTGGAGTGTGCGCCGAACCGCTACTGTGACGGGGGTGAGCACCCGCAGAACGAAGATCGTCGCGACCATCGGCCCCGCGTCGGATTCTCCCGAGGTCATCCAGGCGATGATCGAAGCGGGCATGAACGTCGCCCGCATCGGTGTGGCCCACAGCTCCATCGAGGAAGCGACCGACCGGATGCGCCGGGTTCGCGACATCGCCGCGCGGGTCGGTCAGCGCGTCGGCGTCCTCATCGACCTGCCCGGACCGAAGCCACGTCTGGCGACGACGCAAGGGCGGATCGAGCTGGTCGTGGGGGCCACGGTGCGTCTCGTCGCCGGAACCCATCCCAGCACGCCAGACGAGCTCGCCGTCGACTATGCGGGGTTTCTCGGTGATCTCCGGGTCGGCGAGTCGATCGGTCTCGGCGATGGAACCACGGTGATCCGCATCGACGCGATCGAGAGTGATCGGGCCGTGGCAACGGTCACGCTCCCCGGCTTCCTCTCCGGTCGCAGCGGTGTGCACATTCCCGGCGAGCGGCTCAGCCTGGCCAATCCGACATCGCAAGATCTCGAAATCGTCGATCACTTCGTCAAGCACGAAGTCGACATGATCGCCGTCTCGTTCGTCCGCACTGCCGAGGAGGTGCGTGGACTCGGCACCGAGCCCCATCCGTTCGGCCCGCTGGTGGTGACCAAGATCGAGACCCGAGCCGCCATCGAGAATCTGGCCGCCATAATCGGCGCATCGTCGGCCATCATGGTGGCTCGGGGTGACCTCGGCGCCGAGGTCGATCTGGCCGATCTGCCTCACCTCCAGAAACGAATCATCCGGGAGAGCATCGCGGCCGGCCTGCCGGTGATCACGGCAACACAGATGCTCGACTCCATGGTGCATTCGGCCATGCCCACCCGTGCCGAGGCGTCCGACGTCGCCAATGCGGTGTTCGACGGCACGTCGGCGGTGATGCTGTCGGCCGAGACCGCCGTCGGCGTCGATCCGGCCGGCGTGGTGGGCACGATGGCCGACCTCGCTCGGCGAGCCGACGAGGAGTTCGATCACACCGGCTGGGGGCGCCGGCTCTCCGACAGTCGCGGCACTGCACCGAATCGTTCCACGGTCACCTCGGTCACCGACGCCATGACCCATGCGTCTTGGCGGGCCGCACAGAATCTGGGATGCCGGACGCTGCTCTGCATATCGGGGAGCGGGCGGACCGTGCGGTCCATGGCCCGCTTCCGTCCCGAGGCCAAGATCCTCGGGTTCACCGTCGACGAGCGCACCGCTCAACAGCTCACCCTGAGCTGGGGAGTCACCCCCCAGCTCCTGGATCACGACGGCACCTACGAGGACCGCGTCAACACCGCGGTGCGGCAGGCTCGCCATGCCGGTGACGTGCGTTCCGGTGACCTCGTGGCCATCCTGGCCGGCATCGACACGACGGCCCATTCGACCGACACGTTGCGCATCGTGAGGATTCCCTGAGCCCAAGTGCCCTGGCGGTCGATCACCACCGGGGGGACTCCGGCCAGATCGTCGTGTGCGTGCACGGTGCCCTCGATCGTGGCGCCAGTTTCTCCAGGGTCCGCCGACGCCTCCGACATCACGACGTGATCACCTATGACCGACGAGGCTACGGCCGCAGTGTCGACGTGCCCGTCGAGAGCGGCATCGACCGCCATGTGGCCGATCTCGTCACGGTCATCGGTGGCCGACGGGTGATCGCGGTGGGTCACAGCTTCGGTGGACTGGTCGTGCTCGGCCTGGCCGCGCAGTTCCCCCACCAGGTGGCGGCTCTGGTGGTGTACGAACCGCCACTGTCGTGGCTGCCGTGGTGGAGCCGCGCCCGAGGCCCGACCCCGGGAGGAGATGTCGCGCCCGCACTGGCTGCCGAAGCGTTCTTCCGAAGCGTCGTCAGCGACCAGGCGTGGGAGCGCCTCGATCCGGCGACGCGTGAGCAGCGCCAGGCCGAGGGACCAGCCCTCGTTGCGGACCTGGCCGCGGCACGATCCGGCCCGGTCTTCGATCCGGTGGCCGTGGTCGCGCCGGTGGTCGTCTCACGCGGGGAACATGCCCTCGAGCGGCACGCTCGCGGAGCCGAAACGCTGTCGGGCTGGCTCGGCGAGCAGACCGTCCACGTGATCGCGGGAGCACACCACGGTGCGCACATGAGTCATCCCGACTCGTTCGCCGAGCTGGTCGAAATCGCCATCGGCCGCAGCCAGGACGACGTTTGATCAGCCGCCCCGGTTGCGGATGTAGGCCTCGCACTGACGAATGGCCCCTTCGGGGAAATCGACTTCGAAGCCGGCCACGCTGCAGGAGCAGGTGAGGCGACATTCGTCGAGATCCTCGCGATACACCCACACCGACACGACCAGACCGAACAGCAGGACCAGCGCAACGATCTTCTGGAGGACCGAGGTGACGATACGCACCGTGAGGAGCATGAGCAGGCCCAGACCGATGATCACGGCCCACGACATGCGTTCGATGAACGTCACGTCCATCCACTCGGGGAGCATGTCCGAAACAGTAGCCGTGGCACCGTCACCGGTTCGCGCATCCCCGCGGCGACAGTAGAGTCGACCGATGAGTGATTCACCCGTCAATTTGACGCGCGCCGGCCCGCCGGAGACCGTGCTCGACGACGAAGCGCCCGATGTCCTCTCCGCCATCGAGCGGGCCGGAGGCCTCGATGCGGCCGATCGGCGTCGGGCGCTGGCCGCGGTGGTGGCCGACAACCCACAGTCGCTCTTCGGGTGGGCCGCCCTCGGCGAGACCACCGATGACATCGTCGAGGCCTACGCCTACTTCCGCGTGGGCTATCACCGAGGCCTCGATCGCCTCCGCCAGTCCGGATGGCGGGGCTCGGGATTTGTTCGCTGGACCCACCCGTCGAACCGGGGATTCCTCCGAGCGCTGGCCGGTCTGGCGGCTTCGGCGGAGGCCATCGGCGAGACCCCCGAAGCCGAGCGGTGCACGCTGTTCCTCCAGCAACTCGATCCCTCGTGGCCGCCGACTCCGGACTGAGCTCGACGATGGGGCCATTCGCCGGCGCGGTGCTGGTCGGCGGACGCAGCTCACGCATGGGTACCGACAAGGCAAGACTCGTGATCGACGGGATGGCGCTTGCCGATCGCGCTGCCGGCGTCCTCGAAGCTGCGGGAGCAGATCCCGTCGTGTTCGTCGGCGCCGATCCCGGCCGCGGCCGGGCACGCCGGCCTGTGGTCGACGATCGGTTTCCCGGCGAGGGTCCGATGGGCGGGGTGGTCTCGGCGCTCGGTTCGATCGGGCACGACCTCGTCGGGGTCGTGGCCTGTGACATGCCTGCGTTGGCGGTCGACGAGTTCCATCGGCTGCTCGGCGCGATCGGTGCGGCCGACGTGGCGGTCACCGTCGCCGCCGGCATCGATCAACCTCTTCACGCTCTGTGGAGTCGGCAAGCCCTGCCGGTGCTGGCCCGGGCGTTCGACGACGGCGAGCGCTCGTTGCGGCGAGCACTGGGCCTGCTCGCCGTGGTGAGGGTGCCAGCGGGCGACCCGTTGCATCTCATCGACATCGACACGCCCGAAGACCTTCGTTCGTATCGTGCCCGGCGCTAGCCTCACAGCGTCCCCGACAGGAGCCTCATGATCAACGACATCCCGCAGGTACCGGTCGACGAGCTCGCTCGCCGGCTGGAATCGGGCGCCCGTCTCGTCGATGTGCGGGAACTCGACGAGTTCGTCTCCGGGCATGTCCCCGGCGCCGTTCACCTCCCGCTCTCGGCATGGCCCGACGCAGCCGGTGCCCTCCACGCCGGCGGAGCGGTTCACCTCATCTGTGCCAAAGGTGGCCGATCACAGAAGGCGGCCGAATACCTGGCGGCACGGGGGTACGAAGTCGCAAACATCGAGGGCGGCACCAAGGATTGGATCGACGGCGGTTTCCCGGTCGAAACCGGCGAGGCCCCGGTTACCGATGTCTGACACCGAGTCGACGCCGTTCGAGTACATCGATCAGCCCGAGGCCTTCACCGAGGTGCTCGACGAACTGTCGGCCGCCGAGGTCTTTGCCGTCGACACCGAGTTCCACCGTGAACGCACGTACTACCCGCGCGTCGCCCTGGTGCAGATCAAATGGGGCGACCGACTGGTCCTGGTCGACCCTCTCGCGGTCGACCTCGAGCCATTCGGCAAGGTGCTCGACGGGCCCGGACTGGTCGTGATGCACGCGGCCGGTCAAGACCTCGAAGTCATGTTGCGTGAGTGCCATACGGTGCCTCGTCGAATGTTCGACACCCAGATAGCGGCCGGCTTCCTCGGCATGCGCTCGCCCTCGCTGGCGGCTCTGCACGAGCGCATCCTGGGCAAGCGGCTGGGAAAGGGTGACCGACTCACCGACTGGCTGCGTCGACCGCTGGAGCCCAGTCAGCTCGCCTACGCCGCCTCCGACGTCGAGCACCTGCTGGAAATCCACGCCGCGCTCGTCGCCGATCTCGACGCTCGCGGCCGCACCGAGTGGGCCGAAGCCGAGACCGACCTGCTGCGACGCAAGATGGTCGTGGCGCGTGACCCCCTCGACGCATGGCTGCGCATCAAGGAGACCCGCCATCTGAAGGGCGCAGCCCGCGGTGTGGCCCGAGCGGTCGGCGCGTGGCGGGAGCTCGTGGCAAGCGAACGAGACCTCCCGCCACGGTTCATCCTCTCGGATCTGGCCGTCGTGTCGGTGGCCCAGAAGGCCCCGACCTCGATCGAGGCCTTGGCCAAGCTGCGCGGCATCGAGGAACGGCAAGCCCGAGGGCAACAGGGTGCGGAGATCCTTGCGGCGGTGGCTAGCGGCCTGGCCGAGGGGCCACCGAAGCGGGAACGGCCGATGAACCGGGGTGACCAGGTGTCCCTGCGGCCGGCCGCCTCGCTCCTGTCGGCGTGGATCGCCCAGTACGCCAACGACCTCGAGCTCGATCCCGCCCTGCTCGGTACTCGCTCCGACATCGAGGCACTGCTGCGAGGCGAGCCCTCGCGACTGAGCGAAGGTTGGCGAAACGAACTCGCCGGGGAGCCGATCCGGCGCCTCGTGGCCGGCGACGCCTCACTGGCCTTCGCCGGCGGTGGCAAGCTGCTCCTGGAGTCTCGTTCGGGCGAACCGATCGTCACCGTGCCTCCCGCCGACCACCGCGAGGGGTGATCCTGTCGGCGCGGCGCGCTGGTGTAGGGTGGCGAAACGGGCTGGCCGAGCCCCCTGTCCACCGCCTGACGGACAGCAACGGCCGCTAGAGTCTGCCTTGTACTGTTCTCTCCCGCGGAGTCTTCGAAAGTGAAGAAGGGACGCCACCGACGTTACGAAGAGGCCCGTGCGCTCAAGCACACGAGCGATGGCCTCGACGGAATGTTCAGCGACAACGAGGAACCCTGCCCCGAATGCGAGGCACTTCCCGGACAAGACCACAAGAGTTGGTGCCTCAATGCCAGCGCTTCGGTTTCGGCATCGCCCGCCGATGACGCCGAGGACCTCTTTCCCCGCTGAGTCTGCGCCTGCCGGGTCTCTCCGGTTGCTCATCGCCGGCTCGGCCGGCCGCTGAGCCGATACCGCCTCTGGGGCTCAACCCTCGGTCTGGTCGAGTATCTCGTCGAGCTTGAGGATGTCGTCGGCGCGAACGACGCCGATGAAGTTCCCGTCGTTGTCGGTCACCGCCATCTGGTCGATGTCGGCAAGGTCCATCGCCTTGACCGCGTCGCGAATCGTCCACGAGGGAGTCGCGGCAGGAACATCGGTTTTCATGATCGAGCCGAGGTCGATCCCGTCCCAGTCGTCGCGGGGAACGCCTCGCAGCTGATCGAGCGAGCACATGCCGGTGTACTTGCCGTGGTCGACGACGGGTACCTCCCGCTCGCGACGACCGAGCACGTGGATGTACACGAACTCCGCCGCCGTAGCGTCGCTGGGGGCAGTGAGGACGTCGGTGGTCAGCGCCGCGGTGATGGGCAGCGTGAACCGGCGCTCGAGGTGGCCGAGGCGCACCGAGCGCTGATACGAGGACACCGAGGTGCCTCCGGCGCTGAGCTGTGACGCGGCCGCGGCGATGAGCGCGGGTACGACGTAGGCCGCACCTGCCCCGTTCGATTCGGCCACGAACATCACGGCGGCGATGGGCGCTCGGTACCCGGCGCCGAGGAACGCGGCCAATCCGAGCGTCGCGTAGAGGCCGGTGGTGTTGTCGATCGTCTCGCCGACGAACTGCCCCATGATGACGCCCTGAACCGCCAGCGGAATGAACAACCCTCCGGTTCCCGACGAGGCGACGGTCGCCAGGGTGGCTGCGATCCGGAAGCCGAACAAGGCGGCAATCAGGCCGAGGCTGTGATCGCCGCCGGTGAGCCACTCGAGTGCGTTGACGCCGGGGCCCAACGTGGTCGGCTCGTCGAACACCAGGTCGGAGGTGATGACGAGGCCGCCGAGCACCGCTCCGCCCACCAGGACCCTGACCACCGGACCGGTCGACTTGGCGAGGCTCTTGGCCTGTTGGACGGCCCAGGCGACCCATCGGGCACCGAAGCCGGCGAGGAGCCCGACCACGGCGCCTCCGGCGATGTCGGTCAGTCGAAGTTCTTGTTGGACCCGTCCGAAATAGGGCAGCACCGGCTCGGTGCCGACGATGAGGACGAACGTCGCGTAGGCCGAGGCGGCGGCGAACAACGAGGGGAGCAGCGCTCGGCGGGCGAGGTCGTCCCGGTAGGGGGCCTCGAGCGCGAAGATCACGCCGGTGGCGGGGGCCTGGAAGATCGCGGCCACTCCCGCAGCTGCACCCGCGGTGAGCAGGACCTTGGTCTCCTCACGACGGAAGTACTGACTGAACCGCTCCTGGAGGTTGAGCCCGATGCTCGAACCCGCGTAGATCGAGGGGCCTTCCAGGCCCACCGCGCCGCCGAAACCGATCGTCGCCATGCCGGCCAACAGCTTGGCCGGTAGCTCCCGGAGAGGCAGATGCGGGGAGCGCTCGTGAAACGACCGTATGTACTCGTCCGACGTCGATGAGTCGGCCCCGCGGCCGACGAATCTCAGCACGGCCGTGGAGATCGCCAGACCCAGGAACGGTGCGAGTGCCTGCTGCCAGAGCGGCCGCGCGAACAGCTCCTCGAGGAGGAGCCCGACGGTGACCTTCTCGAAGCCGGCCACCACCGCGCCCACGAGCACGCCCGTGATCAGCGAGGCCACCACCATTCGGGGCAGGCGGACCCTGGCGTCGACGAAGGGAAGCTTCACCGGCGGGAGCGCAACTCGACGGGAACCGACCCCGGCTGCGGTACGACACGACGAACATCGAGCGTTTCGAGGTGCCGGAGCAAGATCGCGTACGCATCGGCTCCGACCAACTCGACGATCTCGTCACGCAAGGACTCGAGCACCATCTCGTTCCCGACGAACGCGTCGTTCTCGTCGGTGCACCACCAGCCGAAGTCCGCTCCGCCGGCTCCCCAGTCGCGGCGTTCCCATCCTCGGAGTCGCCACGTGCGGTGGCCGTTGTCGTCGACGTGCTCGTCGAGGTGGAGGGGAACCTGCCAGCACACGTCGGGTTTCCAGTCGAGCGGCCGCTCGGAGTGGCTCAGCGCCCCGATGTGCAAGGCACATCCGACGCCACCGGGGAACCCGGGTCGGTTCAAGAAGACACAGGCGCCGTCCACCGTGGTCGTGACCGCGCCGCCGTCGACGGAAGCGAACGCCGTCGCGATCTCCGACGGTCGATGCTGCCACTGGGCGCCGTCGAGCCGTCGGGCGGATGCGAGCGTGTCCGAACGATCGTGTTCGTCGATGAAGTGGGCTCCGTGCAGGCAACACCCGAGCGCCGAGGCTGCATCGCGTTCGGGGCCGATGCCGTGGCAGCCGGAACCATAGATACAGGTCCAGTTGCTCGTCAGAAACGACAGGTCGAACATCCACGTGTCGCCGTCGCCGTCGGTGAACGACACCCACTGTCGGGCATCGGCGGCGATCTCGTCGTTGATCGCGGCCTGGAGGTCTTCTGCCGTCGGCCTGCTGGTCGTGCCCGAGCTCATGCGCGTGGGCCGAGGCGCTCCAGCTCACGCCACAGCTCGGCCAAGGTGAGGGTTGCCGTTCGCAGGTGGTCGAGCGTGAGCTGCTCGTCGGGCGCGTTGATGCGGCTTCCGGCATCGCCGACGGGCACCAGGAGAATGGGTTGATCGGGGTAGGTGTCGTAGAGCGCGTCGGGGGGGCCGGCGCCGCCATGGCGCGACAGCACCGGGTCGGTGCCGAGTACGCGACTCGTGGCCGAGAGGAGTGCAGAGAACGACGGACGCCCGACCGGTCCGATGGTGGGTCGGGTCGACTCCCTGACGATGATGCTCGATTGCACGCCCCGAGGCAGGCGTGCCTCCACCCAGGAGCGCATCGCCGACACGAGCTCCTCGCTGCGCTGATCGGGCACGAGTCCGAGCGCCAGGCGGATCGTGGCCGATCCCGGGACGATCGCCTTGGCGGCGTCGCTGCGATTCCCCCCGCTGATCCCGACGATGTCGGCGCTGGGCCGAGCGACGAGGCGTTCGAGTGCGTTGTATCCCGACTCGCCGACAGTGAGAAGGGCGCCGGGGACGTCGCGCCAGGCCGACTCGTCGAAGTCGAGGCTGGAGAGCACCTTGCGGCCGCGATCGGAGAGCTGGCGCACGCGATGGTAGAAGCCGGGGATCGTCACCCGCCCGGTTGCATCGACGAGATCGGCGGCCAGGCGAGACGCCACGATGATGGGGTTGGCGATGGCCCCGCCGTAGTTTGCCGTTGCGGCGTCGCGATCGGCCGTGCGGATCTCGATGTCGACGAGAACCAGTCCTCGGGTACCGGCCAGCACCGTGGCACCACGGTGTCCGGCCCCCACCACCGGCACGACCACCACGTCGGCGCTGAGTCGGTCGGCCTCGTGGTCGAGAAGGGCAGCGAGGTTCGGGCTTCCTATGGTGGCCTCGCCCTGCACGAGGAACTTCAGGTTCAGCGCAGGGGTGTGGCTCGACTCGATGAGTCCGTGCATGGACTCGATGGCGGCGAGCGCCGCTCCCTTGCCGTCGGCTGCCCCCCGACCGACGATTGCGTCGCCGGTGAGGCGCGCCTCGAACGGCGGCGAGGACCACTCGTGAAGCGGCGAGGCGGGAACGACGTCGTGGTGGGCGAGCACCAGGACCGTGGGCGCGTTGTCGCCCGCTCCGGTCCATTCGGCGTAGGCCGCGGGTCCGGCCACTTCGTCGAGGATGGTGGCCCGGCGCAGGCCGACAGCATGCATGTGACGGGAGGCGAATGCGGCCGAGGCCTCGACGTCCTTGGCGAGCTTCGGCAGGGCGGCCACCGAGGGGATGGCGATCCAGTCACGCAGCGTGGTGGCGATGGCGTCGGCGTTTCTCGGATACCAGTCGGCGAGAGCGAGCGGTCGTGACACAGGGGAGCATGGTAGATGCGGTCTGCCGCGATGCGGGTTCGTGACACGAACCATTTCCGTGGGACACACTGAACCCATGGCCGGAGAGTTCGACGACCTACGGATGCGACTCGATGCGATCGCCGAGGAGCTGGCCGACCTGGCGATCTCGCGGCTTCGCGACTCGATCGACGCGGGCGGGACCGAGCTGCCCGTCGACGAGAAGCGACTGACGCGAGCCCGTCGGGCGGTGCAGAAGGCGTCGAGCCTGCTGCGCGACGGTCCCAGCGAGGTCTGGGACTAGGGGTTCCTTCAGCCCGCTGGGGGCTCGTGATGGTTGATTCGGTCGATCATCTGACGCAGGCGGCCATACGAGCGACGATCGAACGCGAAGGCCAGCCGCGGCAGCTCCACCACGTCGGCGTCGGCGATCTCGGCGTCGGTGGTGTCGATCGCCTCGATGTGGCCCGACTCGACGATGTCGCGGAATTCCCGGTCGATCTCGCCGATCTCGTCGGGATCGAGCTCGTGGCCGAGCCGTAGTACGAGCCGCTTTCCGACGAAGCGCATGGAGTGGTACGTGCGGTAGAAGGCACAGACCTCGTCGACGGCGTCGTCGACGGTGTGGCAGATGCGGGCCAGGCCGAGATCGGCACCCGAGATCAGGCCACGCTCGCCCAGCTCGCTCTCCACGAAATGGGTCCATGTCTCCCAGTACGACGTGTCGGCGTCGAGCATCACGACCGGAGCCAGGTAGGTGCGGCCGGTCTGCATCAGGGTGAGCAGCTCGAAGGTCTCGTCGAGCGTGCCGAACCCGCCGGGGAACAGCGCGTATCCGTGGGACTCCTTCATGAACATGAGCTTGCGGCTGAAGAAGTACCTGAAGTTGATGAGCTTCGGGTCACCGTCGAGGCCCGGAGGTGATCCGCTCTCGAACGGCAGGACGATATTGACGCCGAAGGAGTTCTCGGGCCCCGCACCGACGATGCCGGCGGTCATGATGCCGGGACCGGCACCGGTGATGACCATCCAGTCGCGGTCCACCATCCCCGCGGCGAAGTCGTGGGCCAGCTGGTACTCGGGCGAGTCCTCGCCGGTGCGGGCCGAGCCGAAGATCGACACCTTGCGGCGGTCCTCGTAGGGGGCGAAGGCCCTGATGGCGTAGCGCAGTTCTTTCAGGGCGCTGTTCAGGAGCTTGAGATCACCCCTGCCGGTGCCGTTGCGTCCGAGGCGAGCGGCGGTCGCGAGCATCTCGAACACGAGCTCGGCGTTCTCGCGGTTGTCGATCATGCCGATGATGCCGGCGAGCGCATGATCGAGGGCGTCGTCTCCGGTGCGATAGCGGGGCAGTGAGAACCATGGAGGCGATTCGGTCATTTCATCATGATGCCTGAACCGGCAGCACGACCCGTCGACGGCGTGTCGCGCGCAGAGGTTCGGCATCGGCCGGGACCCGACCGTAGGCGGTGGTGCGCTGCACCAGCGTGCGGCCGAGTGGTTCGACCAGGCCACGGAAATCGGCTTCGTCGACCGCTTGGCCGTGTTCTGCGCCGGCCGCACGGCTGATGTTCTCGTTGATCAACGTGCCGCCCAGGTCGTTGACGCCGGCCTGGAGGAGCTGGCGTACGCCGCCGAAACCCAGCTTGACCCACGATGCCTGGATGTTGTCGATGCAGCCACGGTAGGCGAGGCGGGCGATCGCGTGCATCAACACGACTTCCCGGAAGGTGGGGCCTCGTCGGGCCTTGCGTTGGAGGTAGATGGGCGCAGCCATGTGGACGAACGGCAGGCCGACGAACTCGGTGAATCCACCGGTCTCCTTCTGCAGCGAACGAGTTCGCACGAGGTGACGGGCCCAGTGCACGGGCTGTTCGATCGCGCCGAACATGATGGTGACGTTCGAGCTCAGGCCGACCTCATGCGCGGTGCGATGGGCGTCGAGCCACTCCTGCGTGTCGATCTTGTCCGGGCAGAGGATGGCCCGGATCTCGTCGTCGAGGATCTCGGCCGCCGTTCCCGGAAGCGACTTCAGGCCGGCATCCATCATCCGACGCAGGTACTGCGCGAGCGGCTCGCCCAGCCGCCGGGCTCCCTCGGTCACCTCGAGCGCAGTGAAACCGTGCACGTGCATCTCGGGAACCGCGTCGATCACGGCGCGAGTCACATCGAGGTAGTAGTCGCCGTCGAAGTCGGGATGGATCCCGCCCTGGAGACAGACCTCGGTGGCTCCGTTCTCGGCCGCTTCGATGGTGCGATCGGCGATGTCGTCGAGGGTCAGGAGATACGGCGTGCCTCGGAGGTTGAGCGACAGCGGGCCCTTGGAGAACCCGCAGAACCTGCACTTGAACGTGCACACGTTCGTGTAGTTGATGTTGCGGTTCGACACCCACGTGACCTCGTGGCCCACGGTCGCCTCGCGGAGGCGGTCGGCGGCCGCGGCGATGGCGGCGACATCGGTGCCCCGGGCGCCGAAAAGGGTGACGATCTCGTCGATGCCCAGCTCTTCACCGGCCTCGAAACCGTCGAGGACCTCGGCGACCGCCGGCGTCGTGCCGGTGACCGGCGCAGGTACCAACGCGGTCGGGACGACCGTGCTACCGGGCGACCAGGCGGTGGTGGCGCTGTGGCGGACGACGACGACGTCGGCGCCATCGCCGGCCCTGGCGTTCTCCATCGTTCGTTCGGGGAAGACGGCGCCGGGGTCGTCGCGGCCGAGACCCTCGGCATCAGATCGGTCGAGCACCGCGAATCGCAGATCGTCGTGCAGCCAGGTCGCCGGATCGAGCACGTACTCGGGATACACGGTCAGGCGCGGCGCCAAGGTGTGGCCCTTCGCTTCGGTGACGTCGCGGAGCCGGTCGAGCGCGGGCCAGGGCCGTTCGGGATTCACGTGGTCGGCGGTCACGGGCGAGACGCCGCCCCAGTCGTCGATCCCGGCATCGAGCAGCACCGCGAAGTCGTCGCTCAGGTTGGGCGGTGCCTGGAGGTGGATCGACGGCGGCAGGATCAGTCGGGCCAGGGCGATGGCTTCGAGGTACTCCTCGGTCGGGCACGGAGGCGACAGACGCATCGCTGTGCCCGCCTTGGGCAGGAAGTTCTGCACGATCACTTCCTGGACGTGGCCGTGGCGGCGATGGGCCTGGGCGATGGCCTCGAGCGCCGCGACCCGGTCGGCTCGCGATTCACCGATTCCGACCAGGATTCCGGTGGTGAAGGGGATCCGCAACGCGCCGGCCGCATCGAGGGTGGCGAGACGCCGATGAGGTTCCTTGTCGGGCGAACCGCGATGAGCGTCGAGATCGTGGCGGAGGGACTCGACCATCATGCCCTGGCTGGGCGAGACCCGACGAAGTGCAGCCAGCTCGTCGGCGTGGAGCGCGCCAGCGTTGGCGTGGGGCAGTAGTCCCGTCTCGTCGAGGACGAGCTGGGCCATCGCCTCGAGGTAGTGCAGCGTGGAGTCGTACCCTCTGTCGGCCAGCCATCGGGCCGCGTCGGGGTAGCGGAGCTCGGGCCGCTCGCCGAGGGTGAAGAGTGCCTCGTGGCACCCTGCGAGCGCACCGCGCCGGGCGATGGCGAGGACCTGGTCGGGGGAGAGGAACGGTGCATCGAGCCGGGCGGGCGGCTGGGCGAAGGTGCAGTATCCGCACTTGTCTCGGCACAGCATCGTGAGCGGTATGAAGACCTTCGGCGAGTAGGTGACTCGATGGCCGTGAGCAGTGTCGCGAATCGCTCGGGCGTCGGCCATCAGCGATTCGAGGGGACCGTGCAGGTGGATCATGAGGTGGCGTGGTTCTCCTGGTTTCGTCCCGGGCCGGGGAGGCTCCGGATGTCGGGGGCGGGGACCTGGTCGTCGCAGACCGGACAGGTGATGGCGACGTCGATCGGTGCGCCGCACTCGTGATGGACCAGCAGCACGGGCGGTCGATCGTCTGCGCACCAGTGATCGCCCCAGTGCATGAGCGCGACGAGGGGAACGGACAGATCGCGACCCTTCGGGGTGAGTCGGTATTCGAATCGCGGGGGGTGCTCGGAGTACGGCACCTTGGTCAGGATGTCGGCGTCGACCAACCGTGCGAGCCGATCGGCCAACAGGTTGCGCGCGATACCGAGATCGGCCTGGATGTGACTGAACCGGCGGTGACCGCGGAAGATGTCGCGTAGCACCAGCAGCGTCCACCGGTCGCCCACCTGATCGAGGGTCTGCTGGATCGAGCAGCGATCGTTCGGCTGGACTCCCACCCGCCGAACCCTACGACGGGTTGGTTTCGATTTGCAACTGACTACCGGCCGGTCCCCGGAGAGGAGGACGGCTCAGAGCGCCTGCCGTTTCGCGTCGAGGGTCTCGATGAGGGAGGTGAAGCTCTTTTCGAACGAGGCGACACCCTCGACCTCGAGTTGCCGGGTCACCGCCGGGAGGTCGACGCCCAGCTCGGCGATGGCGGCAATGACGGCCTGGGCCTCGTCGAGATCCTGGTCGACGGTACGGGCGAGAGTGCCATGGTCGATGAAGGCCTCGAGGGTGGCGTCGGGGAGGGTGTTGACGGTGTCGGGGCCGATGAGCGTGTCGACGTACAGCGTGTCGGGATACGAGGGATCCTTGGTCGACGTCGATGCCCACAGTGGCCGCTGCACCCGTGCACCGCGGGCCTGGAGTGTCTCCCAGCGTGGACCGCGAAAGGTCTCGCCGAAGGCCTGGTAGGCGAGCTTGCCGTTGGCGACCGCAGTCCTGCCCTTGAGGGCCTCCGCCGCCGGCGTCCCGACACTGTCGAGCGCCTTGTCGACGGCGCCGTCGACTCGGGAGATGAAGAAGGACGCCACGCTCGACACCCGCGACAGATCGCCCTCGGCCCGCTCGAGACCCCGGAGATAGGCCTCCATGACCTCGCGGTAGCGGTCGATCGAGAACAGGAGGGTGACGTTGATGTTGCGCTTCTCGGCGATCATCTGCTCGATGGCGGCGAGACCTTCGGTGGTGCCGGGGATCTTCACGTACAGGTTCGGCTGGGCGATGGTGTCCCACAGAGACCGCGCGGCGGCCATCGTGGCGTCGGTGTCACGGGCCAACCCGGGGTCGACTTCGACCGAGACGTAGCCGTCACCGCCGTCACTGGCGTCGTACACCGGGCGCAGGATCCGCAGTGCCGCCTCGATGTCACTGACCACCAGCCGCCAGTACGAGTCCTCGACGCTCATTCCGTCGGCGATCGACGAACGGAACTCGTCGTCGTAGTCGTCCGATCCGGCGATGGCCTTCTCGAAGATCGACGGGTTCGACGTGAGGCCGCGAACACCCTTGTCGACCCACTGCTGGAGTTCGCCGCTGGTGATCCAGCCGCGCCGGAGGTTGTCGAGCCACGGACTCTGGCCGTGGCGATCGAAGAGGAGTTCGAGGTTGGTCATGTCAGGTTCCTTGTCGGGATGCGAGCAGTTCACGGGCGGCGGCGGCCACGTGTTCGGCGGTGATGCCGAGCTCCCGCATGGCGGTGTCACCCGGCGCCGATGCGCCGAATCGGTCGATGGAGACGTGGGAGTCAGCGTAGGCGGCCCAGCCGAAGGACACGCCCGCCTCGCAGGACACCGCAGGCACCCCCGGTGGCAGCACTGAGTGTCGGTAGGCGGCGTCCTGGCCGTCGAAGACGCCGAAGCAGGGGAGGCTGACCACCTGGGCCGAGATCCCGTCGGTGGCGAGCAGGTCGGCCGCGGCTGCGCAGTGCTGGACCTCGCTGCCCGCACCGACCAGGACGACATCGGGGGCGGGCACCGATTGCACCACGTAGCCGCCGCGGGCGACCAGGTCGGGGTCGCCCACGCCGGCGAGGGTGGGCACGTCCTGGCGGGTGAGGATCAGGGCGGTCGGTCCGTGATGGCCGACCGCCAGTCGCCATGCGGCCGCAGTCTCGTTGCCGTCGGCGGGTCGGATCACCCGGAGACCCGGCATGGCCCGCAGCGCAGCGATCTGCTCGACGGGCTGATGGGTGGGTCCGTCCTCGCCGACGCCGACCGAGTCGTGGGTGAACGAGTAGATGACCCGGATGCCCATGAGCGCAGCCAGTCGGATGGCGCCCCGCATGTAGTCGCTGAAGACGAGGAACGTTCCGCCGACCGGCAGGAGCCCGTTGACCGACAGGCCGTTCATGATCGCGCCCATCCCGTGTTCGCGGACACCGAAGTGGAGCTGACGTCCGTCGGGATGCTCGACGTCGAGGATGTGGTCGTCGGCGCCGAGCTTGGCTCCCGTGTTGCCGGTGAGATCGGCGGCACCGGCCACCAGACCGACGATTCCTTCCGCGGCCGCGCGCAGGCAGGCCTGCGACGCCTTCCGAGTGGCGATCGACGATCCCGCGTCGTACACGGGGAGATGATCGATCCAGCTCGGATCGACGTCGCCGTCGAGCACTGAGCCGAAGGCGTCGGCGTCGGGAAGATCCTTCAGCCGTTGAGCCCATGCGGCCCGCGCCGGCGCCCCGCGACGCCCGGCGGCCCGATAGAACGCCCGAACCTCGTCGGGTACGAAGAAGGGCTGATCGGGGAGGCCCATCGCCGCCTTCGCCTCGCTGATCTCGGCATCGCCGAAGGCGAGCCCGTGGGCACTGGGTGAATCGGTGAGCGACGGGGAGGGATAGCCGATGTGACTGCGCACGATGATGAGCGACGGTGCATCGTCGATGTTCCGAGCCCGGTTGATCGCCGCCTCCAACGCATCGAGATCCTCGGAGGCCTCGCCCAGGTTCTCGACGTGCCAGCCGTACCCGGCGAACCGCAGCGCAGCGTCGTCGTTCAGCGCGATCTCGGTGGGGCCGTCGATGGTGATGTGGTTGTCGTCGTAGATGGCGATGAGGCGACCCAGATGTTGATGGCCGGCCAGCGACGCCGCCTCGTGGCTCACGCCCTCGCTGAGGTCGCCGTCACCACAGATCGTGTAGGTGAAATGATCGCAGGCGGCTTCGCCGAAGCGAGCCCGCAGCCAGCGCTCGGCGATGGCCATTCCGACCGCATTGCCGAACCCCTGACCGAGCGGCCCGGTGGTGGTCTCGACACCTGCGGCGTGGCCGTACTCGGGATGGCCCGGGGTCGGGCTGCCCCACTGGCGGAAGTGCTCGAGGTCGTCCATCGTCAAGCCGAAGCCGGTCAGGTGCAGCAGGGCGTACTGGAGAATCGAGGCATGGCCGGCACTGAGCACGAACCGGTCGCGATCGGGCCAATCGGGATCGCTCGCGTCGTAGTTCATGATGCGGGTGAACAACACGTGAGCCAGTGGTGCCAACGCCATTGCCGTGCCCTGATGGCCCGACCGGGCCCGGTTGGGTGCATCGAGCGCGAGGCCTCGAATCACGTTGATCCCGAGCTGCTCGATGTCGTCGGTCATGGGTCCTCCGTGTGAGTCAGGGCCGACCATACTGTGCGCCCGATCGGAGTGGACACATGTCGGTCAGGTGTCGAACAGGGCCAACGAAGCGGTGTAGGAGTGCAGGAAGTTCCGACCGCCGACCGGACCGAACTCGCCCGCGCACGCCATGCCGGCGAGCACGAGTGGACCGACGGCGTCCTGCACGGCGACGGCGTCGTGATCGGCTCGATCGAACAGGTGCGTGCCCCGACCGTTGCACGTGAAGAGCAGACCTGCGGCGGCCCTGCGAGCATCGAGGGCGACCAGTTCCTCGGCCGCGGTGCGAGCATCTCGCACGTGGAACTGCACGGTGTCGCCCACCTCGATGGTGTCGCCGATCGTCATGGCCCCCGTCGACTGGTCGATTCCCGCGATGCCCCTGACGAGAAAGTCCCCGGGACCGAAGTCGACCTTCGACTCGTCGATCACCTTGCCGATGTGAACCCCGGAGCGCAACAGCGCCTCCTGCTCGGGATCGGCCGCCGCCAAGAGATCGCGCAAGCGGTCGAGTGGCGGTCGACCGGCGAGGCCGGAGATCCGATTGCCGATGCCGTCGGTCACGATGTATGGCTCGCCGACCGGTCGGCATCCCTGCGATACCACCGGGGCGACGGCGATGTCCGCCGGCAGGGACAACAGCACGCCGCCGCTGGGGACGATCTCCCGGCCGAAGACCAGCCGGTTCTCGCCCGGACGCGCCGCCCCCGAGGCCAGTCCTCCGATGAGCTCGACGTCGGGGGCGATCTCGGCGATGACCTCGAGCACTGCGGCCGCCGGAAACGAGAAGGGGTCGGCGACCAGGACGAGGGTGGCGGCATCGGACACCGTTCGATCGATGCCGGTGAGGGTGGGTCCGCTACCGCTGTCGACGATGTCGAGATGACTCACGCGTGCCCCGGGTGCGCTGCGTTTGGCCCACAGGGCGACCGCAGGGGAGCCCTCGACCTCACGGTGACCGCCGATGACCGTGCTGGCCAGCGCGCCGAGGAGGTGTTCGGGCGCAACGAGCCGGTGAACGGCGTCGACGATGTCGGGCAGGGCCTCGGCGTGATGGGGCGAGACGAACAGCACCGCGAGGTCGGGGGCGTGGCCCACGCCGTCGAGCACCGAGCCCAACGCCTCTCCGACCGCCACTGCCGCATCAGGGTGTTCCGACAGCCCGACGGCGTAGTCGCTCACACCGGTGGCAGCAGGGTGAACGGCACGTCGATGGAGGGAGCGCCGTCGAGGCTGCACCGCGCCACGATCGTGCCGGGCTCTGCGAAGTCGAGTTGGGCCTGGACGAGCTGGCGGGTGAACTTCCCGGGCTCGACCTGAACCGGCGACGCGTTGCGGACCACTTGTTCGCCATCACGCTCGAAGGAGACCTCGAGGGCGCCGAACCCGTCGGCATCGGGCGGACAGTAGATGAGCACCACCAGATGCGGGCTCACCGTGACCGGGAACGGTGCCGGGGCGGCCATGGAGAAGTGGACGCCCGTGAGATCGATCCGCGTGGACGGCCCGGGGGCCTGGCGCATGTCGATGGTCTCGATGAACAGCGATGCGACGATGTGCATGGCTCGAAGGTATCGGCTCCCGAGCGCGTCGATCAGGGGAGCGCGGGTCAGGCCGCCCGCTTGTCGCGCTGGGCTCGGGCCGCGAACCTGACCTCGGAATGGCGCACGCGCAGCAGGCCCATTCGTCGTGCGGCGCGGATGATCGGCCATGCCGGATCGAACTCGCGGCGATTGAGGCTGAATCGAGCCGACGTCGGGGCCGCATGATGGTTGTTGTGATAGCCCTCTCCGCAGGTGAGCATGGCCAACCAGTGCAGGTTGGTGGCCGAGTTGTCGTAGGGACGTCGGCCGAAGGTGTGCCCGATCGAGTTCACCGATCCGCTCAGCCCCAGGTAGAGCAGCATGTGGATCCCCGCGGCCAGCAGCGGCACCCAGATCGGGAAGGCGAGGACGACGCTCATCAGAAGGATCAACGACGCCAGGCCGATCCCGAGTCCGACGGTGGCGTGATCGAGGAGGTAGCGGTCGAGCCGGGTGGCCTCGAGATCACGCGCGTAGCGTCGGACCTCGATGGGGTTGCGGGCCACACGCCGGTAGAGGGCCACGTTGGTGAGCTGCACCCGGCGCCAGCCGAGCAGCATCGGTGAGTGCGGATCGCCCGCGACGTCGGTGAAGGCGTGATGCTTGCGATGCACCGCCGCCCACTGCCGAGGGCGAATGCCGATGCTCGTCCACACGATCAGCCGGAACAGGATGGCCAGGGGACTGGTCACGGTGATCGCCCGATGAGCGAGACCTCGGTGGAGGTAGATCGTGGTGACGAGGTTGGCGAGTTGGGTGACACCCAGTCCGACGATCAGGGCGATGATGATGTTGGCCAGCATGGGCAGGTGCGGCTCCCGGTGACGAGGAAGGCGGAACTCGTACTCAGACCCTGCCACAGGAGCAGCGGCCACACCCAGCAGGGTACGCGCCGGCCGGCCGGGCTCGGCTAGCTTCGGCCTGCGATGACCGACAGCGAACCCCTCCCACTGGTCACCCTTTCCGAGCACGAGTCGAAGCTGCTGCTCGCTCGGTTCGGGCTGCCCACAGCCACCGAGCGGCTCGCACCGACGGTCGACGCAGCAGTTGCCGCCGCCGCCGACATCGGCTTTCCGGTGGTGGTGAAGGCCTGTGGTCGGCGGATCGCCCACAAGACCGAGCGTGGCCTGGTTCGCCTCGGACTCCACGACGCCGACGCGGTGCGACGGGCGAGTGCCGACCTGCTCGCCGGAATCACCAGCGACGACGGCGACGTCGAGTTGTTGGTGGCGGCGATGCTGGCGTCGAGTCGTGAGCTCATCGTCGGGATGAGCACCGACCCGACCTTCGGGCCAGCGGTGATGCTCGGCGTCGGCGGGATCTTCGCCGAGGTGCTCGCCGACGTGGCGTTCCGCTTGCTGCCGATGACGATCACCGACGCACACGACATGATCGACGATCTCGCCACCCAGAGCCTGCTCGAGGGGTTCCGGGGGGAACCTCCTGTGGATCGCGATGCGCTCGCCGCGGTGGTGATGGCGGTGGCGACCTGTGCCGAGGCCGATCCATCGATCGACGCCATCGACGTGAATCCGTTGCTCGTGGTCGACGGGGCTCCCGTGGCCGTCGACGCACTGGTGGTCACCCGATGAGGGACCTGTCGCCGCTTTTCGACCCCGCCGGCGTGATCATCGCCGGGGCGTCGGCCCATCCGGGCAAGTTCGGGTTCGTGGCCCTCCACAACCTGCTGGCGGCGGGCTATGCCGGAGCGGTGCACGCGACGAATCTCGATCGGGAGCCGGTCCTCGGCATCGACACGGTGGCAAGCGTCGGCGAGCTGCCCGATGGTGTGGCCGATCTGATCGTGGTGTGCACGCCGGGGCCTTCGGTTCCGGGCATTCTTCGTCAGGCTGCGGCCAAGGGGGTGCGGGCGGCCTTCGTCACCTCGGCCGGATTCGGCGAGGCCGGAGGCGACGGCCCGGAGCGCGAAAGCGAACTGGTGTCACTGGCTGAAGAGCTCGACATGGTGCTCGCCGGCCCGAACGCTCAAGGCGTCGTGTCGACGCCGTCGAGACTGTGTGCGCAGATCGTCGCCCCCTATCCTCCTCCGGGCTCCATCGCCGTCGTCTCGCAGTCGGGCAATCTCGTGTCCACGTTCCTGAACCTCTCCCGGGTGTCGGGGGTCGGTGTCAGTCGAGCCGTGAGCGCAGGCAACGCCGCCGTGCTCGATGTCGGCGACTACCTCGAGTGGTACGGAGCCGACGATGCGACCAGTGTGTGCCTGGCCTACGTCGAAGGCGTGAACGACGGTCGTCGGTTCATGCAGAAGGTGGCGGCCACGGCGGCGGTGAAGCCCGTGGTGGTGGTGAAGGGCGGTGCATCGCGCGAGGGTCAGCGGGCGGCGTTGAGCCACACGGGGTCCTTGGCCAGCGACGATCGGATCTTCACCGGCGCTCTTCGCCAGGCCGGGGCGGTCCGGGCTGCGGGAGTCGAGGAGGCCTTCGACACCGCTGCGCTCTTCGCCACCCAGCCCCTGCCGAGGGGCAATCGCGTGGCGGTCATCACGACGGTCGGGGGCTGGGGTGTCCTCACCGCCGACGCGGTGGCGGCCACGGCGCTGGAGCTCGCCGCCCTGCCCGCTGACCTGCTGGCCTCGATCGGTGAACTGGTGCCTCCCCGATGGAGTCGCAACAACCCGATCGACCTTGCCGGAGGTGAGACACGCGACACGGTGCCCGAGGTGCTCCGCATCGTTGCCGGTCATCGCGACATCGACGCGGTCATCTTCCTCGGCATCGGAATCCAGTCGAACCAGGCCCGACTGATGAGTGAGGGACGGTTCCATCCCGAGCACGGCCTCGAGCGAATCGTGGCGTATCACCGCCGCCAGGACCGACGCTACGCCGAGGCCGCGATCGAGGTGGCGGGGGAGAGTGGCAAGCCGGTGCTCGTGGCCAGCGAGCTCGCGGTCGCCGATCCCCAGAATCCGGGTGTTGCCGCGATGCGTGAGGCGGGAGGGTATTGCTACCCGTCGGCTCGGCGCGCTGTCGCGGCGCTGGCCCACGCGTGGGACTTCGAGCGACGGCGCATGGCGCGTCGTGACGCGTGACGACGGGCAAGTAGCATCAGCGGTTCATGCGCCGACTGGTACTCCCCATCCTGTTGATCGTCGGTTCGGTGATGGCCTTCCGGTACAGCGACGATCGAGGCGAGCAGACGGTCACCGCCGTGTCGAGCGCCGATGTCTCGTCTCCGACCACGCCGCTGCTGTCGGCCCGCCGCGTTCCGGAGATCCTCGACGCGCCGCGAGCTCAAGCGGCGATCGAGGGTGAACTGCTCGACATCGCCGGTGCGTCGCCCCCGCTCAGTTGCCTGATCGCCCGTGATCGAGACGGCGTGGGTCTGCTCTCGCACCAGCCCGACGTGGGCCTGATCCCAGCCTCGCTCCAGAAGCTTGTCACCGCGGCTGCGGTGCTCGATCGCGTCGGACCCGAGGCCCGTCTCCGAACGGTGGTGGGAGCCGCGGTCCCGGTGGTCGAGGGGACCCTCGACGGCGATCTCTATCTCATCGGAGGTGGTGATCCGCTCCTGTACACCGACGACTACGAGGCGACGTTCTCCACTCCGGTTCCGCACACGTCCATCGAAGACCTCGCCGATGCCGTGGTCGCGGCGGGAATCACCCAGATCAACGGCGGCGTCGTCGGGAACGAGAGCCGGTTCGACACCATTCGCCAACCTGGATCCTGGGACGACGAGGGCAACCTCGCCCGCGACGGGTTCACCGGTCCCCTCGGGGCCTTGATGATCAACGACGGCTTCGAGTCCTTCCCGGCCGTTCGTGAGCCGAGCTCCTTCCCGACCCCGACCGGTGATCCAGCCGTGCACGCTGCATCGGTGCTCGACGACCTGCTCGAAGCGCGCGGCGTGGTCATCGCCGGAGGCTCGCGCAACGAACCCGAGCTTCCCACCGAGCTCGTCGAGGTCGCGAGCATCGAATCGTTGCCCATGAACGAGATGGTCGGGGAGATGCTGACCTTCTCCGACAACACCACCGCCGAGCTCCTGCTGAAGGAGCTCGGATTCGTGGTGGGAGCCGACGGCAGTACCGATGCCGGCGCACTGGCCGCCCTGGAGATCCTCGGAGCACAGGGCATCGACATCGCCACGATGCGGATCGACGACGGCTCGGGGCTCTCGAACCGGAACCGCCTGTCATGCCGTTCGATCAGCGACATCCTCGAGGCGTTCGGGCTCGATTCCGACCTCGGGCAGGGCCTGGCGGTCTCGGGTGCACCAGGCACGTTGCGTGAGCGGTTTCGCGTCGCTTCACTGCGCGGCGCGGTCCACGCCAAGACCGGCACGCTCAACTCGGTGACGGCCCTCGCCGGCTTCATCGAGACGAGCAGGGACCAGGTCGTGGCGTTCTCCTACATCATCAACCTCGAACCCGAGATCAGCCCCGAGCTGTTCGATCTCCAGGAGGAGCTGATGAGGATCCTCGTCGGCTACCCGACTGGTCCGTCGCTGGAGGAGCTCGACCCGCTCGATCCTGATCGCGAGCCGGCGGCGCCCTTCGTTCCCGGGCTCGGCTCGGGCGGCTCCGACGAGTCCGACGGCGAAGAGACAGCCGATCCCACGCCCACACCGACCACTCCGCCCGACGAGGGAGAAGGTCTGGGGCCCGATGAGTGAGTCGCCGGTGCCCGGCTACGAGCGGCCCATGTTCCCCTTGGGCTCTGGCCTGTTGCCGAGCGCGGTCCTTCCCCTGCACATTTTCGAGGACCGCTATCGGGTGATGATCAAGGCAGTGCTCGACGGCGACCGCGAGTTCGGCGTCGCACTGATCGAGCGTGGCAAGGAGACCGGAGGGGGCGAGGTCCGATCCATGACGGCGACCATCGCGCAAGTGATCGATGCGACCGAGTTCGACGACGGACGCTGGGCCGTCGCCGCAGTCGGGACGCGGCGGGTTCGCGTCATCGAATGGCTCCCGGACGACCCGCACCCGCGGGCCATCGTCGACGACTGGCCCGACGAGCCGGGCGACGACGTGTCACCCGAGCAGCTCGACGAACGAATCCGCCAGCTCAAACGGGTGCTCGCTCTCGTGGCCGAGCTGGGCCACGACGTCGACATCGATCCCGACCTCGCTTCGGATCCGGCCCTGGCCGGCTACCAAATCGGCGTGCTGGCTCCCCTCGGCGATTTCGATCGCCAGCGAGTTCTGACGGCGCGAACCGTGAGCGACCGCATCGTCATGCTCGGCGACATGCTCGAGGAGCAGGAGCTGCTGCTGCAAGGCCAGCTCCGCGACTGAACGGGTATCGGTGCGGCAGGTTCGAGCGAGCCCTTGTAGGCTCGCCCCCGGAGGATTTCGATGAGCGACAAGAAGCGGGCAGAGCCCTCGCCCCAGGAGACGGTGACCGAGATCAGGGCGATGGTCGTCGACTACGCGAAACAGGAAACGGTCGATCCGCTCAAACGCCTCGGGAACTGGCTCAAGTGGAGCCTCGCCGGAGCGGTCCTTCTCATCATCGGCGTCGCCCTGCTCAGCCTCGGCTTGCTCCGGATCGTCCAGGAGGAGGTCGACAGCCTCGACGGGGGCAAGTCGTGGATCCCCTACCTCATCACATTCGGTGCGCTCCTCGTTGTCCTGGTCCTGGCCGGGTTCGGCATGAAGCGCAGCATCGACCTCAGCGACCGGAGCGACTCGTGACCGACACCACCAAACCCATCACCCCGACCGACCTCCAGGCGAAGTTCGTCGAGCTCCAGCACAACGTGGAGAACGCCACCGCCGGGGCCCGTGACACGGCGAAGAAGGCGAGCCTCGTCGGTCTGTTGCTCCTGTTGATCATGGTGTACGTGCTCGGCCGCAAGCGCGGCGCGAGCGGCAAGACCGTGGTCGAAGTACGGCGCGTCTGACGTGGCTTCGTTCTTGCGGCTGCTCCGGCCGATGCGATTCCTGCGCCGAAAGGCGATCTACGCAGGTGTGCTCGGCGGCAACCGCAAGTGGCTCATCTGGGGAGGCGTGGCCTGGGTGCTGCACGGCTTGCGCAGCCTCTTCGGCGGTGGTTCGCCGCAACCGGTGTTCACGCAGCAGCTCGATCCCGGCGAGCGGGCCATCGTCTTGCACAATCCGGCGCCGCCCCGGAAGGCGCGCCGCGTCCGGCGTCGGGCTTGATACCCCGCACCTCGGGAGCCGAGCTCGTCCCTGGCGAACGGGTCGTGCTCACCGATCGAAAGGGTCGCCGGTACGTGGTGACACTCGAAGCCGGAGCCGAGTTCCACAGTCACACCGGCATCATCCAACACGATGCCCTGCTCGCCGCAGGCGAGGGTGGGCGTCTCCGCACGACCGGCAACGCGGAGTACACCATCCTCCGACCGACTCTCAGCGACTTCGTGGTGAAGATGCCGCGGGGCGCGCAGGTGATCTATCCCAAGGACCTCGGCGCAATGCTGATGCTCGCCGACGTGTACCCGGGAGCTCGGGTGTTCGAGTCGGGGGTCGGCTCGGGTGCGTTGTCGATGACCCTGCTCCGGGCCGGAGCCGAGGTCACGGGCTACGAGATCCGTGAGGACTTCGCCAACCGGGCTCAGACCAACGTGGCGTCGTTTCTCGGCCAGGAGCACGTCGATCGGTACCGAGTGGAGTTGCGGAGTGCCTACGACGGCATCGACGGCACCTTCGACCGGATGGTGCTCGACCTGCCCGAGCCCTGGCAGCTGGTTCCCCACGCACTCACGACGCTTCGTCCCGGCGGCATCCTCGTGGCCTACACCCCGAGCATCACCCAGGTGCAGGAGCTACGGCGTGCGCTCGATCGCGTGGCCTTCACCCAGGTCGAGACGCTCGAGGTGTTGCACCGAGGCTGGTACGTGAGCGGCCAGGCCGTTCGACCCGATCATCGGATGGTCGCCCACACCGCGTTTCTCACCCACGCTCGGCTGCTCGCCGCCGACTGAGGTCCGGGACGGGCGGGACAGCTACGAGAAGAGGCGCCCTTTCGGGCGCCTCGTGAACCTCATCCGTTGGTTCGGGTCAGATCTCGATGAAGATGCACTCGCCGGGACACTCCTCGGCGGATTCGATCGTCGCCTCTTCCTGTCCGGCGGGCACCACGGCCAGTCCCTCGGGGCCACCCGGGTCGCTGAAGACCTTGTCGCCTTCCTTCACGTACGCAAGACCGTCGTCGAGCAGCGTGAACACGTCGGGCGCGATCTCCTCGCACAGCCCGTCGCCGGTGCACAGATCTTGATCAATCCAGACCTTCATGTCGTCTCGACCTCAGGGATAGTGGAACAACCCTGCGAAGTGTAGCCAGGAATCGGGCCGAACCACGGGACGATCGCGTGTGACCGTTGTCGCATCGCTCGGGCCGTCGGCTGCACCCGGTTGGCCACCGGCTGGCGTGTATCGTCGAGGGTAGACGTCGGCATCGAACCGGGCAGAAGGGATCACGTTTCCGTGACATCCGATACCTCCGATCACACCGAGGAGCCACCGATCGAGAGTGGCGACGACGACGATGTCATCGTCGTTCGGCAACGACCCGATACCCAGCCGCTGCGGGTGCGGACGCTCGAGGAGCGATTGCTCGAGACCAAAGGTCAGCTCGCCCAGGCGGTGTCACAGAACGAGAAGCTCTCCTACACGCTGCGCGAGGCCCGTGATCACATTGCGGCCCTGCGCGAGGAGGTCGAGAAGCTCACCCAGCCGCCGTCGGCGTATGGAACCCTGCTCGGTCACAACGACGACGGGACCGTCGACGTGTTCTCGAGCGGCCGCAAGATTCGCGTCGCCGTGCACCCCGACCTCACGACGGCGCTCGAGCGAGGCCAGGAAGTGGTGCTCAACGAGTCGCTGAACGTCGTCAAGGCGAGGGGCAACGACAACACCGGCGAAGTCGTCACCATGCGCGAGGTGCTGGCCGACGGACGCCGCGCCGTCATCACCGCTCGGGCCGACGAGGAGCGGGTGGCCGAACTCTGCGATGCGCTGGTCGGCACCAAGCTGCGATCGGGCGACGCCATGCTCATGGACGTCCGTTCCGGCGTGCTGCTCGAGAAGCTGCCCCGGCCCGAGGTGGACGATCTGGTGCTCGAGGAGGTGCCCGACGTCTCCTACGGCGATGTCGGCGGGCTCGATGCCCAGATCGAGAGCATCGTCGACGCGGTCGAGCTTCCCTTCCTCCATCAGGATCTGTTCGCGGAGTATCAGCTGCCGGCTCCCAAGGGGATCCTGTTGTACGGTCCGCCGGGCTGCGGCAAAACCCTCATCGCCAAGGCGGTGGCCAACTCGCTCGCCAAGAAGGTGGCCGAGGTCAGTGGTGACGGCAAGGCCACCAGCTACTTCTACAACATCAAGGGTCCGGAGCTGCTGAACAAGTACGTGGGCGAGACCGAGCGTCAGATTCGCCTCGTGTTCCAGCGGGCCCGTGAGAAGAGCGAGGAGGGTTGGCCGGTCATCGTGTTCTTCGACGAGATGGAGTCGTTGTTCCGGACCCGCGGCACCGGCATCTCCTCCGACATCGAGTCGACCATCGTGCCCCAGCTGCTCGCCGAGATCGATGGCGTCGAGACGCTCAAGAACGTCATCGTGATCGGAGCCTCGAACCGTGAGGACCTGATCGATCCGGCCATCCTCCGCCCGGGCCGCCTCGACGTGAAGATCAAGATCGAGCGCCCCGACGTCGACGCGGCCGCCGCCATCTTCGGTCGGTATCTCACACCGGATCTCCCCCTGGCCGCGTCGGTCGTCGAGACCATCGGCGGGGGCGATCGCGACAAGGCCGTCCAGGGCATGATCGAACAGACCGTCACCGACATGTACGCCACCGAGGAGATCAATCAGTTCCTCGAGGTCACGTACCAGAACGGCGACAAGGAGATCATGTACTTCAAGGACTTCTCGTCGGGAGCGATGATCGAGAACATCGTGCGTCGAGCCAAGAAGCTCGCCATCAAGCGGGTGATCGACGGCGGATTGCCCGGCATCGTCCTCGAGGATCTGCTGGCGTCGGTGAGCCAGGAGTTCAAGGAACACGAGGACCTCCCCAACACCACCAATCCCGACGACTGGGCCAAGATCTCGGGCAAGAAGGGCGAACGGATCGTCTACGTGCGCACCCTCATCAGCCAGGACAGCGACCCCCACGGCGGTCGCTCGATCGAACGAGTCGGCACCGGCCAGTACCTCTAGACCCCCCCTCCCGCCGAAATTGGTTTCCCCAGGCCCACAGATGGGCTGCCGCAAACCGATTTCGAGGGTGAGGGGTGGTCAGTCGACGAGGGTGCCGCCGAAGGCGACTCGTCCTGCGGCTTCGGGTTCGAAGATGACGTGAACGTTCTCGAAGGGGCAGGTCGTGTGGGCGGCGACGGCCTCGGTCACGGCATCGACCTGGCGAACGAGGGCTTCGCCCGACGGTCGAGCTCGTGCCATGATCGTGACGAAGACCGGCGCGACCCCATCGGGAGGCCCTCCGCCGCTCTCGGCATAGTGGGAGCGAGGCAGCCGACGCAGGCGCACCCACGTTGCCCCGGTCGCGGCTCCGATCGCTGCGCCCACCGCCTCGGCGAGCTCGGCCGCGAGCCCGATCGGAGCGACGGTGTCGCTCACCAGCTCGATGTCGACGATCGGCATGTCAGCGAAGGGCCGGGATGACCTCACCGGCGAAGAGCTCGAGGCTGCTCCGGTCGTAGGCCGCATCGGGCAGGTTGACGATGAGGTAGTCCATGCCGGCGTCCTTGTACGGCTGCACGTGCTCGACGATCTGTTCAGGCGTGCGGGCCTCGAGGCCGTAGCGGTTCACGATGTCGTCGGGGTCGATGTAGGGGGCCATCTTGTCGCGGAACCACGCCATTTTCTCCTCGCCGGCGGCGGCATCGGGCACGCACAGCGTGGTGAGGTTCATCGACCGGGTGATCTCGGCGAAGTCTCGGCCAACGGCGTGGCAGTGGCCCCGCAGCACCTCCGACTTGTGAGTCCAGTCGTCGACGGAGCCGCCCCAGTTCGAGTACTGCGCATACTTCGCCACCACCCGGAGGGTGAGTTGCTCACCGCCACCGGCGACCCAGGTGGGGATCGACGGCTTCTGAACCGGTTTGGGCTGGCAGATGGCGCCCGCGAGCTGGAAATACCGCCCGTCGTAGTGCACTTCGGGGTCCCGCCACATCGCCTGCATGATCTCGACACCCTCGCGGAGCATTCCGATGCGCTCGGACGGCTTGCGAAACGGATACCCGTAGCCGGCGAACTCGTGCTCGTACCAGCCGGCGCCGATCCCCATCTCCACCCGGCCCCCCGAGATCGCATCGATCGACGAGGCGACCTTGGCCAGGTATGCCGGGTTGCGGTACGGCGTGCAGGTGCACATCTGACCGAGGCGCACGGTGCTGGTGGTGGCGGCAAGGGCAGCCATGAGCGTCCACGCCTCGTAGGTGACCTCCTGGGTGGGAAGCGGCACCGTGTGGAAGTGATCGAACACCCACAGGCTCTCGTAGCCCGACGACTCGATCGTGTGAGCCACCGACAGCATGGTGTTCCAGTGTTCCTCGACGGGAATGCCGACGAGGTCGAGTCGCCAGCCCTGCGGTACGAACGCTCCGAAGTCCATGGTCGAGACGCTAGCCGTCGAGGCGAGCCCGGGCCGGGTGAGTCCATCGGCAGGGCTCACCCGAACCGTGGCAGCCAGCCGCTAGCGTGCGCGACATGGCAATCCCCAAGGTGTGCGGCATCGAAACGGAGTACGGCATCGTGCACCGCGGCACGCCCGACTCCAACCCGATCGAGGCGTCGTCGCTGCTCATCCGGGCCTACCTGCACGCCATCGACCGCGAATCCGCGGCCGGTCCGGCTCCCAACGTCGCGTGGGACTTCATCGACGAGATGCCCGGCAACGACATCCGCGGCGACGGCGCGGTCGACTCGCTCGCACCCGAGGTGGAGACCCACCTGGTCAACGCGGTGCTCACCAACGGCGCGCGGTACTACGTCGATCACGCCCACCCCGAGCTGTCGACGCCCGAATGTCGTGATGCCCGGTCGGTGGTGCTGTTCGATCGGGCGGCCGAGCTCATCGCGATCGACTCCATGCGCGCCGCCGATCTGCTCTTGCCCGAGGGTGAAAGCCTCGTGGTGTACAAGAACAACTCCGACGGCAAGGGCAACAGCTACGGCTGTCACGAGAACTACCTCCTCGACCGTTCGACTCCCTTCGGTCGCATCGTCGCCCACGCCACCGCCCATTTCGTGACCCGCTCGCTGTACACCGGTGCCGGCAAGGTCGGGTGTGAGATCCCCGGTGTGCCCTCCCGAGAGGTCCCGTTCCAGCTCACCCAGCGGGCCGATTTCTTCGAGGAGGAGGTGGGGCTCGAGACGACGCTGAAGCGGCCGATCATCAACACCCGAGACGAGCCCCATGCCGATGCCGCCAAGTACCGCCGCCTGCACGTCATCGTCGGCGACGCCAACATGTCGCAGCTGGCCACCTATCTGAAGGTCGGCACGACCTCGATCGTCCTGGCGATGGTCGAGGACGACGCCATCCCACACCGCTTCGTCTTCGCCGATCCGGTTCGAGCCCTCCAACAGGTGTCGGTCGACCTCACGCTGTCGTCGCCCATCGAGATGCACGATGGCACCAAGCAGTCGGCCCTCGACATTCAGTGGCAGTTGTACGAAGCGGCTCGCGGCTATCAGCACAGCCACGGCCTGGAGGCCGTCGACGAGGCCGTCGGCGCCGACGTGCTCGACCGGTGGGAGCAGGTGCTCGGCGCGCTCGAGACCGATCCGATGAGCCTGGCCGATCAGCTCGACTGGGTCGCCAAGTACCGCCTCATCGAGGGCTACCGGGAACGCCACGGGCTTCGCATCGGCGATGCGAAGCTGGCCGCCGTCGGGCTGCAGTACCACGACCTACGGCCGGAGACGTCGGTATTCGAGCGGCTCGGCATGCAGACGCTGGTGAGCGACGCCGACGCCGCCGTGGCGTCCGGCACCCCACCCACCGACACCCGCGCCTACTTCCGTGGCACGTGTCTGGCGCGCTACGCCGACCAGATCGTGGCCGCCAACTGGGATTCGCTGGTCTTCGACATCGACGACGGCGCATTGCGCCGAGTGCCGATGATCGAGCCGCTGCGTGGTACGAGGGCCCATGTGGGTACCTTGTTGGACGAGTGTGAAAGCGCAGCAGACCTGCTGGCCAAGCTCGACAGCTGATCGCTTCCGAAGGAGACACCATGGCCGAACGTGAACAGAAACAGCGCTCAACCAGCCGGGAAGAAGAAACCGTCGAGGTCGACGACGCCCCCACCGGCTCCGAGTCGGGCGAAAAGCTGAAGGCCGAGCTCGACGATCTCCTCGACGAGATCGACGGCGTGCTCGAGACCAATGCGGAGGACTTCGTCAAGTCCTACATCCAGAAGGGCGGCCAGTGAGCCTGCCGCTCTATGATCCCGCCAGCGATCCCGGTCCCAGCTTCATCGGACTCCTCCGTCGGGCCGGACTGGAGATGGCCGTACCCACCGAGAACGTGAGCGACCGCCTGCCGATCACCCACGGCACCACGGTGTTGGCCATCCGCTCGAGCAGCGGTGTCGTCATGGCCGGCGACCGTCGAGCCACGTCGGGCAATCTCATCAGTCATCGCCACATCGAGAAGGTCTTTCCCGCCGACCGTCACTCCGGTATCGCCATCGCCGGAGCGGCCGGGCCCGCCATCGAGATGGTCAAGCTCTTCCAGCTGCAGCTCGAGCACTACGAGAAGGTCGAGGGCAACGCCCTGAGCCTCGAGGGCAAGGCCAATCAGCTCGGCCAGATGATCCGCAATCATCTCGGCATGGCCATGCAGGGGCTGGCCGTGGTGCCGCTGTTCGCCGGCTACGACCATCGACGCGAGCAGGGCCGGCTCTTCCAGTACGACATCACCGGGGGCCGCTACGAGGAGCACAACCATGCGAGCACCGGGTCGGGCAGCCTGCATGCCGGCCAGGTGCTCAAGTTGGGCTGGGCGCCCGACATGACCGCTGATGCCGCCATCGATCTGGCCATGTCGGCGCTCGAGCAGGCCGCCGATTCCGACAGCGCCACCGGAGGCCCCGACCTGGTGCGGGGTATCTATCCCGATCGTCGCCACGATCGACGCCGACGGCTTCACCGCGCTCGAAGACGACGATGTCGAGGCTCGCTTCCAGGCCATTCTCCAAGCGCGAACGCAGCAGACCCGATGACCACTCCGTTCTACGTCGCGCCCGAACAGCTGATGAAGGACCGCGCCGACTACGCGCGCAAGGGCATCGCCAGGGGCCGCAGCCTGGTGGCGCTGTCCTACGACGACGGGATCCTGATCGTCGCCGAGAACCGCTCGAACACGCTTCGGAAGGTGAGCGAGATCTACGACCGCATCGCGTTCGGCGGCGTCGGCAAGTACAACGAGTTCGATCAGCTCCGCATCGCCGGCGTGCGTCATGCCGATCTCAAGGGATACTCCTACAGCCGGGAGGACGTCGATGCGCAGAGCCTGGCCAATCAGTACGCACAGATACTCGGCCAGATCTTCACCCACGAGATGAAGCCGATGGAGGTCGAGATCCTGGTCGCCGAGATCGGCGAGGGTCCCGAGCACGATCAGATGTTCCACATTCGCTACGACGGCACCGTCGACGACGAGTCGGAGCACGTGGTGCTCGGCGGCGAAGCCGAGGCCATCAGCGAGCGAGTCGCCGCCGCCTACGAGGCGGGCATGTCACTCGCACGCCGCGCTCAACGCAGCCGTCGGCGCGCTGGCCGGCCCAGAGGGAACGTTGACCGCCCCCGATCTCGAGGTCGCCGTGCTCGCTCGCGGCAACGGTCGGCGCACCTTCTCCCGCATCGAAGGCGACGAACTCACGGCGTTGCTGGCCTGAGCGGGCGGTGGCGGTTTCCGGCCGTCGGAGCCAGTACCGTGACCGGAGCATGCAGCGACGGATCTTCGGTATCGAGAACGAGTACGGCGTCACCTGCACCCAACGCGGTCAGCGTCGTCTGAGCCCCGACGAGGTTGCTCGCTACCTGTTCCGCCGCGTGGTGTCGTGGGGCCGCAGCAGCAACGTCTTCCTGGCCAACGGCGCTCGGCTGTACCTCGACGTCGGCTCGCACCCCGAGTACGCCACCCCCGAGTGCGACTCCATCTACGACCTGGTGGTGCACGACAAGGCGGGCGAACGAATTCTCGAACAGCTGCTCGGTAGCGCCGAACAACGGTTGCACGAAGAGGGCATCGACGGCGACATCTACCTGTTCAAGAACAACACCGACTCCGCGGGCAACAGCTACGGCTGTCACGAGAACTACATGACCAACCGGCGCGACGACCTGTCGAGCTACTCCGAGGTGCTCATTCCGTTCCTGGTCAGCCGGCAGATCTACGCCGGTGCCGGCAAGGTGCTGCAGACGGCGAGGGGCGCGCTGTACTGCATCAGCCAACGAGCCGAGCACATATGGGAGGGCGTGTCGAGCGCGACCACCCGGTCGCGTCCGATCATCAACACCCGCGATGAGCCCCATGCCGATGCGGAGCGCTACCGGCGACTCCACGTGATCGTGGGCGACTCGAACATGAGCGAGTACACCACCTTCCTCAAGGTCGGGGCGGCCAGTCTCATGCTGCGCATGCTGGAGGAACCCACTGTTGTCCTGCGCGACATGACGCTCGAGAACCCGATTCGGGCCATCCGGGAGATCAGCCACGACATGACCTGTACGCGTCGCGGTGCGCTTGGCGAACGGGCGGGAGGTCTCGGCTCTGGAGATCCAGAGCGAGTATCTCGAACGAGCCATGAAGTTCGCGACCCGACACGAGCTGAATCCCATCGAGAAGCAGGCACTCACGATGTGGGAGCACTGTCTCACCGCGCTCGGCCGACGATCCCCTCAGCCTCGACCGGGAGATCGACTGGGTCATCAAGCACAAGCTCATCGAGGGCTATCGATCGCGCCACGGCCTCGAGCTCGGCGACGCACGGGTGGCGCTCGTCGATCTGCAGTACCACGACATCGATCGCGACCGCGGCCTGTACTACCGCATGCAGAGCCGGGGGCTGGTCGAACGGGTGTGCGACGACCACGACATCACCCATGCGATGGAGTACGCACCGAGCACCACTCGTGCTCGACTGCGGGGCGAGTTCATCCGCCGAGCCAAGGAGCGGCGTCGCGACTACACCGTCGACTGGGTGCATCTGAAGCTCAACGACCAGGCACAACGCACGGTTCTGTGCAAGGACCCGTTCAAGGCCCACGACGAGCGCGTCGACAAGCTCATCGAGTCGCTCTGAGGACGTTCTCGTGGCGGTGAACAAGCTCGAACGGCTGATGAACCTCACGGCGGCTCTCCTGGCCACCGAACGACCACTGTCGCGTGAGGAACTGCACACCCGCGTCCCGGGCTACCCGGAGGAGACGAGCTCGTACCGCCGGGCATTCGAGCGCGACAAGAACGAGCTCCGGCAAATGGCGGTGCCGCTGTCGGTCGAGCCAGTGCCGGGAACCGATCCGCCGGTCGAGGGCTACCGCATCCCACCGGATCAGTACTACCTCCGCGATCCCGAGCTCGAGGGCGACGAGCTGGCGGCACTGCATCTGGCCGCTCGCGCCGTTCGGAGCAGCGACGGCACCAGCACCGGCGCCCTCCGAAAGCTGGGTGGTGCGGTGTCCCTCGGTGAGGCGGCGTTCGACTCGATCGGCGAGGTCCCGACATCTCCGGAGGTCAACACGGTGTTCGCGGCAATCAGCGAGCGTCGGCTGCTCTCGTTCGTGTATCGCGGTGAACAACGCACGGTCGAACCGCGGCGCCTCGATCTCCAGCGCGGCCGGTGGTATCTGACCGGCCACGACCGGCTCCGTGAAGGCGAGCGCAACTTCCGGCTCGACCGCATCGAGGGCCAGGTGTCGGTGGACGACGTCGGCACGGCGCCGGCTCGGCCGCCGGGTCGACCCTCGTGGCGGCACCCGTGGGAGCTGGGCGACGGCCCGCCGCTGCCGGTGCGGCTCCTCGTCGATGCCGATCACGTCGGCTGGGTGCGACGAGAGCTCGGCGAGTCGGTCGTTTCCGAGCACCGCAACGAGCAAGCGACGATCTTCGAGCTGATGGTGGTCGACCGAATCGCCTTCCGCTCGTTCGTGATGACCCTGCTCGATCATGGAGAGGTCGTGAGCCCCGCCGAGGTGCGCGACGACGTCATCTCGTGGGTCGAGGCGCTGGCGGGGTCATGAGCGCGACCCGCCTCACCGCTGGCGAGCGGCTCGAACGTCTGCTCTCGATCATCCCCACGGTGGCGGCGTCGTCCAACGGCGCGGCACTCGACGAGTTGGCCGAGCGTTTCGACTATCCGCCCGACGATCTACTGGCGGACCTCAACGAGGTGGTCTTCCTCGTGGGGCTGTACCCCTTCTCGCCCGATCAGCTCATCGAGGTGATGGTCGAGGACGGGCGCGTCTGGATCCGCTACGCAGAGTATTTCCAGCATTCCCTGCGCCTGTCGGCGGGTGAGGCGCTGGCCTTGGTCACCGCCGGACAGAGCCTGCTGGCCGCGCCCGGCGCCGACGAGGACGGCCCCCTCGGCCGCGGTCTCCGCAAACTGGCCGTGTCGCTCGGACTGGGCGACGACAGCCCCGTCGAGGTGACGCTCGGAGGTGCCGACGCCGAGGTGCTCGACGCCCTTCGCCTGGGCGTCGCCGAGGCGCGCCAGGTCGAGATCGACTACTACTCCTTCGGGCGTGACCGGCGTAGCCGCAGAGTGATCGAGCCTCATCGCGTGGGCATCGTCGATGGCAACTGGTACGTCTTCGGTCACTGCCACCAGGCGGGAGCCGACCGGCTTTTCCGGGTCGATCGCATCGACGAGGCCGTGGTCGGCGACGCGACCTTCGAGCCACCGGCGGAGACTCCCGACATCGCCGTCTTCGCGAAGACGATGGCGGATCCCCGTGTCACGCTCGAGGTCGCGCCCGAGGCCGCGTGGGTCGGCAACTACTACCCGAACGATCGCATCGAGGAACTGGGCGACGGGTCGATGCGGGTGACCCTGCCGGTGAGCGGCGTTCCTTGGCTCGAGCGTCTCCTGCTGCGTCTCGGCCCGGCCGCGTCGATCGTCGAGGCCGATCCGTCGCTGACCGTCGACGCGGCGGGTGCGGCGGCAAGGAGAATTCGTGATCGATATCGCCGTGAGTAGAGGGGTCGGTGCCGGTCATGCGGTAGCGTCGCTCAGGCAATGAGTGATCAGTCCACCCCCGACGGCGATCCACCCGCGTCGCTCGACGATCCCGATTGGGTCGATCGCATCGTTGCCAAGGCGATGGAGAGCGCCGAGCGATCGGCCGAGGCGAGCGCGGCGTCGAGTCCGGCCCCCACGCCGACCCCGCCCGCCGAGAGCACTCGACCGCCGGGTGAACGCCTGCGAGCCCCGCGGCCCACCGAACCGCGCCCGCGTCCGCGTCCCGAGGGCTCGCCGATCGCGCCGTCACCTTCACCGTCGCAAGGTGGGCCGCGACCAGCCGAGGTGCCGATCCGTCGCCGGCCGGAGCCCGAAACCGCCGCGGTGGCGGCTTCCGGGGTTGCGGTGGCTTCGTCGAGCCCATCGTCGGTGTTCGACGAGCCCGATGCCGATGCTGATGTCGACGTGCCGCTACCGATCGAGCCCGACGACACCGAGGGCGCCCGAACGGCGCGCAACCGTGCGCTCATCGAGTGGATCGCGGTGATCGTCGGCGCAATTGCGGTGGCGTTCCTGGTCAAGACGTTCCTGATCCAAGCGTTCTACATTCCATCGTCGTCGATGGAGCCCACGCTGCAGGTGAACGACCGGGTCCTGGTCAACAAGCTCTCGTACGACTTCGGCGACGTGAACCGGGGCGACCTGGTCGTGTTCGAGCGACCGCCGAATCTGGTGAGCGACACCGACGACCTGATCAAGCGGGTCATCGGCCTACCGGGCGAGACGATCGAGCTGATCGACGGTCGCGTGTACATCACCGGTCGGGGCCTGAGCGAGCCCTACGTCGGCGACCTCCCGACGAACTGGCTCGGATTCGACGAAACGGCTCGGGCGTTGTGCGGCGGCGACGACCTCTGCACCATTCCCGACGGTCACTACTTCGTCATGGGCGACAATCGCACCGGTTCCACCGACAGCCGCCGTTTCGGTCCGATCGACGAGGATGCGATCGTGGGTCGCGCCTTCCTGCGCATCTGGCCGCTCAACGACATCGGCTGGCTCTAGTTCTCGAGGTCTCGGTCGATCACCGCGACCATTCGGTCGACGTGATCGCTGTAGACGGCATCGATGCCGATGTCGACGAGCTCCTCGATGACCCGCTCGTGCTGGGCATCCCACCCGAAGGCCAGGACGTCGAAGCGGTGGAACAAGGTGGTCAGCCCGGCGGTCCAGTCGGAGTAGTGCATGTTCATGGCGTCGACATTGGCGGCGGCCAGCGACGCAGCATGCTGCTCGGGGCTCGTCGTGAGGCGGGGAAACCGCTGCGAGTGCACGTAGCGGAGCTCGGGCCAGCGCTCCCGCCATGAGGCGAGTCGATCGAGGTCGGGGTGACAGAGCCACACGCGACGGGGGAAGTCGGCGTCAGAGCTGGCGACGGCCCGGACCGATCGAGCTACGGCCTCGGCGGTGGCGACGTCCTTCAGATCGATGCTGAGCTCGAAATCGGTACCGACGGCATCGAAGAAGTCGTCGATGGTGGGAATGTGGGTCGGAAGGGCGGAACGCTCGAGCGTGCCGATGGAGCGTCGGCGTCCGAATCGACCGATGACGCCGTCGTGATCGAGCACGGCGACACCGTCGGCGGTGAGCCACACATCGGTTTCGAGTCCCCGAGCGCCGAGGCGCAACGCCAGCTCGAACGCCTCGATCGTGTTCTCCCGAGCGTGGGCCTTGGCGCCCCGATGGGCGAACGTGATCAGCGAGTCGCGCAGTCGATCGATGCGAGGGGCCACCGCCCCATCGTCGTCCACGCAGCGGATGCGGCGCCACTCGTGGCGAGATTCTGCTCAAGTCGGGGTAGATGACGGCCGATCGTTCCCTGTGGAGGATCTTGCATCATGACCACCATCCGGGCGAGCTGCACCATCTGCGGCGATGTCGAACTCACTGTTCACGACGTGGAAGTACGCATCTGCGACACGACCGACGCCGGTGAGTACACCTTCGACTGCCCGCGATGTGCCTGCGCCGTTCGCCGTGCGGCCGACCCGCACATCATCGACCTGCTCGTTGCATCGGGCGTGCGCCTCGTGAACTGGTCACTGCCGCTCGAGCTGTTCGAGGTGCACTCCGGTCCGCCGATCAGCCACGACGACCTCCTGGAGTTCCATCTCCAACTCGACGACGACGAGGCCATGGCCTGGGCCGTCGAGTCACTGCGAGAACGCCCCGACCCGTTGTAGGTTGCAGGTCATGTCGATCGCATGGACCATCGCGGCCCTGGTCGTGCTGATTTCCACTGCCGGCCTGGCGTGGCTGACGTCGGGTCTCCTGAAGGCAGTGATCCAGCTCGAATATCGCACCCGCTCGTTGTCGAGCCGCTGCGAAGCGGTTCGTGACGCCCGGGAATTCGAGACGGCGCACCGGACGCTGCGTCGTTTCTGAGCGTCGCGTGCGCCTCAGGTGCCGGCAGTAGGCTCGCACCATGTTCAACGTCGGAGGCGGTGAAATCCTCGTCATCCTCCTTGTCGCACTGATCGTCCTCGGACCGACCAAGCTGCCAGGCGCTGCTCGCCAGATCGGGGGATTCCTCACCGAGGTGCGGCGAATGTCCAACCAGTTCAAGCGCGAGCTCAAGGAAGCCATGCCCGACGAGATGGTCGACCTCAAGCGCGATCTCGACGAGACCCGCCGGTCGCTGCGGTCGATGACCGTCGACGAACGAATCGAGGCTCAGGCCCGCGAGCGAGGCCGGGCCATCGTCGCCGGCGAGTCCGAGTCGGATACCGACGAACCCGAGGTCTCTACGGCCGAGGCAGCCGGCATGTTCAGCGGCACGAATACGCTCGGCCCGCGAGCTCCGGCCCCGGTCGAAGAACAGAATGACCGGGCCGCTCCACCGGCCGCCGACGACGACGCCGACCACGTTTCCGCGGGCGACGTCGACGCCGATCGCGTTTTCGTGGGCGAGGACGCTGACGACGGGTCATCGGCCGACGACGACGGTTCGGCGGCGTGAGCACGAGTCAGCACGAGCTCGAGGGTGGGCGGATGAGCCTGGTCGAACACCTCGGCGAGCTGCGATCGCGACTCATCAAGTGCGTGGTGGCCATTACCGTGGGCGCCGTCATCGGCTGGTTCCTCTACGACACCACTCTCGACTTCCTCATCCAGCCCTACCAGGACGTGTGCGACGTCAATCTCAGCGGCGCAGTCGACGAGAACGGCGATCCGGCGTGTCAGCTGCTCGTCACCGATCCGCTCGAGCCGTTCTCGGTTCGGCTCACCGTCGCCGGCTACACAGGCCTGGCCCTCGCCATGCCGGTGTTGTTGTGGCAGCTCTGGCGTTTCGTCAGCCCGGGTCTGTACGCACGGGAGCGGAAGTGGGGAGCGCTGTTCGTGTTGTCCGGGGTCGTGTTGTTCTTCTTCGGTGCGGGCCTCGCGTACTGGAGCCTGCCGCGCGCGCTGTCGTTCCTCGACAGTGTCGGTGGCGAGAACCTCGTCAGCTTCTTCTCGCCCGATCGCTACCTGAAGTTCGTCGTGAAGATGATGGCGGCCTTCGGCATCGGGTTCCAGTTCCCGATCGTGTTGATCTTCCTCCAGCTGGCCGGCCTCCTCGACAATCGCACGCTGCGGTCGGGGCGCCAGTACGCCATCGTCGGCATCGTGGTGCTGACGGCGGTGATCACCCCGAGCGGAGACCCGTTCACCCTCATGGTCCTCGCCGTTCCGATGTACATCTTCTACGAGATCTCGATTCTCTTCGGCCGGCTGCGAAACCGACGCCTGGCCCGCGCCGCAAGCTCTTGATCGGCGGCGACACCACCTCGTTCCAGCTCGACCGCTTCCAGATCGAAGCCATCGCCGCGATCGATCGTGGTGAATCCGTGCTGGTGGCCGCCCCGACCGGATCGGGGAAGACGGTCGTCGCGGAGCACGCATTGCGACGCGCCCTCCTGGACGGCGACAAGGCGTTCTACACGACGCCGATCAAGGCATTGTCCAATCAGAAGTACCACGATCTCGTGCACGAGCACGGCGAGGCGAAGGTCGGACTGCTCACCGGCGACCGATCGATCAACGCCGAGGCGCCGTTGGTGGTCATGACGACCGAGGTGCTGCGCAACATGCTGTACGCGCGCTCCGACACCCTCGACGGGCTGCGTTGGGTGGTTCTCGACGAGGTTCACTATCTACGCGATCGGGCGCGTGGCGCCGTTTGGGAAGAAGTGATCGTGCACGCACCGCCGCGCATCCAGATGGTTGCGCTTTCGGCCACGGTGTCCAACGTCGAAGAGTTCGCCGACTGGATCCGTCACGTCCGTGGCCCGACCACGCTGGTCACCGAGACCCACCGACCAGTGGACCTGACCAACTTCGAGATGATCGACCTCGGGCCGCATCGCCCGCCGCTGTCGTTGCCGATCTTCGTCGACGGGCTACCCAACCCCGAAGGTGGGTCCTATGACCGACGTCGGGGGGCACGGGGGAACGGTCGAGATCGCCGACGAACCGAGCGGCGCGCTCCGATGGAGCCCCGCACGCCGCGGCGCGCCACGGTGGTGGCCGAGTTGGCCCGACTCGATCTCGTACCGGCGATCTACTTCCTCTTCAGTCGAGCCGGATGCGACGATGCCAGCCGCGACGTCGGTGCCGCCGGGCTGGGTCTGACCTCGCCGTCCGAGCAGGCCCGAATCATGGCCATCGCCAATCGTCATGTCGAGGCTCTCACGGTCGACGAGCGTCGAGTGTTGGGATGGTCGGCGTTCCGCGACGCGCTCACCCAGGGGGTGGCCGCCCATCATGCCGGTCTGGTTCCGGCGTTCAAGGAACTGGTGGAGGAGTGCTTCCTCGACGGCCTCGTGAAGGTGGTCTTCGCCACCGAGACGCTGGCCCTCGGCATCAACATGCCCGCCCGAACCGTTGTGATCGAGCGGCTCACGAAGTTCACCGGCGAGACCCACGAGACGCTCACTCCGTTGGAGTACACCCAGCTAACCGGCCGGGCGGGGCGGCGCGGTCTCGACACCACCGGCACGGCCATCGTGTTGTGGTCTCCGTGGGTCAGCTTCGACGAGCTGTCGATGCTCGCCGGCAGCACCGACTATCCGTTGCGCTCGGCGTTCCGGCCCTCCTACAACATGGCCGCCAACCTCGTCGCCGGTTTCGAGCGTGAAGAGGCCCACCGGCTGCTCCGGCTGTCGTTCGCGGAGTTCCAGTTCGACCGATCGGTGGTGGACATCGAACGCCGCCGCGGCGAGCTCACCGAACGGGCCGCTGTCCTCGAGGCGGAGGCCCACTGCGAGCTCGGCCCGGTCGCCGAAGTGGCTCGACGTCGGGCCGATCAGGCCGAGGTGTCGCGGGGGCGTGTGCGAGGTGCGCTCTCCCAGCTGCGGCCAGGTTCGGTGATCGTGGGTCCCGACGACGGTGAAGAGGCGGTGGTCGTGGTGAGCATCGCCCACCGGCGCAACGGTGCGATACGGCTCCGCGCCGTCGATGAGCGTGGACGCGATCTGCGGTTCTCTCTCGACGATTTCCGTGTCGAGCCGATGGCGTTCGGTCAGGTCGATCTGCCTCGTCCGTTCGATCCGGGTTCGGTCCGATTCCGCTCGGCAGTCGCGAAACGGCTGCGGATGCTCGATCGTGGGCCGCAACCCAGGGCCCGACGAGCTCGGCCCGGGCGATCTTCGGGTGCAGAGGAGTGCCCTGATCTTGCCGCGCACCTGCGAGCCCACCAAGAGTTGCTACGGGTGAAGAAGAAGCTCCGACGCATGGAACGCCGCCTCACCGAGAGTCACGATTCCATCGACCGGAAGTTCGAGGAGCTGTGTGCGCTGCTCGAGGATCGCGGCTGCCTCCGCAACTGGGAGCTGACCGAGAAGGGTCGGCTACTCCGGGGCGTCTTTCACAGCTGCGATCTGCTGGTGGTCGAGGCGTTGTCCGACGGGCTGTTCGACGATCTCGACGCACCGTCGTTGGCTGCGCTCGTCAGCTGCATCACCTTCGAGTCGCGCACCGATGAGCGCAGTCCCCGCCGGTCCGTCCCCTCCAGCACGCTCCGGGAACGCATCGATCGCCTCGACGAGTTGGCCACACGGTTGATCGCACGGGAAGTCGAGGTCGGCCAGCCGTTGACCTCCCGCCCCGACGAGGGTTTCGTGTCGACGGCGCACCGGTGGGCCGATGGGGGCGCGCTGTCGTCGGTGATCGACGACGACCTGACCGGTGGAGACTTCGTGCGTCAGATGAAACAGCTGATCGATCTGCTGCGTCAGCTGGGGTTGGTCGCGCCCCGACCCCTCACCGCGAGTGTGGCCCGACAGGCCGCTGCTGCGATCGATCGCGGCGTGGTTGCCGCGGAGAGCGCGTGATCTCGAAAGGACAGGATTGGGGTCGGCGTTCGATCGTGCCCGCCGATGTCGTGATCTGCGCCGACGACGCGGCCGCAGCCGCAGTCGTCGCTGTGGCGCGCGGCCGGCCCGAGGACACGGCACCGGTCCTGCTCACCGGAGGGGATCTGCACCGTACCCTCGGGGGAAGAACCGGCACCACGAGCCGCGTCGGAGACGAGGCCACCCAGGTCCGCTGCGACGTCGGCGAGGTGTTGCTCGACGGGACGCTCCACTGGTTCGTGGCCCATCTCGTCATCGGTGGGCCATGGTGGGCTCGACCGACGACGGTCGTGGCCAACGCAGCCTTCTGGCGATCGGCCAACGTGGCGCCACGGGCTCATCCGGGTGACGGCAAGCTCGACGTGATCCAGGCTCGGCTCCCGATGCGACAGCGACTCCTGTCGCTGCGACGGTTGCGGTCGGGTCTCCATGTACCGCATCCCGACATCGCGGTCAGCCGGTGGGAGAACGGTCAGCTCGATCTCGGCGCACGGGGCAACCGGGTGACCCTCGACGGCCGGCCGGTCGGCCGGGTTCGCCAAGTGGTCGTGAGGGTCGAACCGTCGGCGCTGGTGGTGTACGTGGGTTGAGATGACTCAGAGGTCGAGGGTGCCGCGAAAGACGCTGTTGCCCGAGTGGGCGGGTGATCCGTCGAAGGGCTCGACCGATACGTCGACGACCGGGAGCTCGGCGGGATCGAGGCCCTCGGGTAGGACGTAGCGTCCGTCGGAGCGCACCGGACCGAGCGACACCAGCTGGGTGATCTCGGGATCGATCAACCACACCTCGAGATAGCCGTCGCCGGGCGAAACGCCCTCGATGGCAACGTCGAGCACGAACTCTCCGTCGGAGTCGAGGAGCTCAGCTGTTGCCGACCCGGTGGCGGTGAGGGCATCGAGGTCGGACGAGGCCACGGTGGTACCGCCCGTTGTGTCGACTCGGCCGATCCACCATCCGGTGATACCCGCGAGGAGTGCCACCACCGCAGCGGCAGCCAACCACGGCGCCAAGCGGACCGACCTGCCGCCGAACTCCGGTGCGACCACGGTAGGTGCCGGCGCCGGATCGAGGGCACCGGCGACGTCGGTCCACAGGTCGTCGGGCACCTCGATGTGGGCGTAGTCGGCGGCGTTGTAGGCACGGGCGGTGGCGCCGAGGGCCGCCAGAGCGTCGAGCTCCTCGGCCTCGGCGGCGTCGACCGGATCGACGGCGATCCCGCGTAGAGCGTCGAGCAGGCGATCGTCAGAATCCTGAGACGGCATCGATGCCCTCCAGTTCTCGGCGCAGGCGGCCCAAGCCCCTGCGGATGTCGGATTTCACGGTGCCGAGCGGCACCGATGTCTTGGCGGCGATCTGTGCGTGGGTGAGGTCGCTGTAGAAGGCCAGTTCGACCATGCCGCGGATGCGGTCGGGGAGTCGATCGAGGGCACCCGCCACCACCATCTGCTGCGCGAGGTCCTCGACCCGAGCGTCGTGGACGCCGTGATCGGCGCCCATTTCGTCGGTGGGGTATTCGGGCTTGTTCTTTCGGAGCTGCTCGATGGCCTTGAACCGGGCGATGCCCATGATCCAACCGCCGAGACTGCCTTTCGTCGGATCGAAGCGGTCGCGGCTGCGCCAGGCCGCGAGGAAGACCTCTTGGGTGACGTCACGAGCCCGGTCGGCCCCGACAGTGCGGGCCACGAATCGGTACACGTCCTCCGCGAGTGCGTGGTGCACTGCTTCGAGCGCGTCGCGGTCACCGGAGACAAAGGACGCTTCGAGAAGGTCTCGCTCGTCAGCGGGGCGCACGTACTGACGATACCGACCCGGAGCCGGAGCGTCGCTCAGCGGTCGTTCCATGACGCTCATCACCCGGAATCTCCCTGACTTTCGACCGGCACTGCGTAGGCCACGATGTTGTCCTGGTACGAGCTGAGCGACCGTTGGAAGTCTCCGCCGCAGCTGACCAGAGTGACGACGGGAGATCCGTTGCGAGCGAACACCCGGTCGAACGGGAGGGCGGTCTTGTCGTATTGCGCCCGTTCGACAACGCGGTAGTCGCGTTCGGATCCATCGTCGTAGACGACCGTGAAGATGTCGTCGATCTCCGAGCCGACGAGGTCTCGGAAGACACCGTCGACACCGTTGTAGGCGATGTGGGCGGCCAGCACCGCCGAGCCGGCTTCGCCGGGGCTCGGGCCGAACTCGTACCAGCCGACGGCCTCGGCTCCGGGAATCTCCATCTCGCCGGTGGATTCGACGCCCACGGCGTCGATCGGGGCGAGCTCGACCCCGAGGGCCGGATACCGCAAACCGACGGGTAGGGCCACCGTGCGCTCGGCGCTGGGAATGTCGAGCGCCGTGTCGAGCGGCGTCCCGAACTGAAGGGTGGGCGCCGGCGGGACGACGGGAGAGTCGACCGTGGTCTCGCTGGTCACCTCATCGGATCCGGACGATGGAATCCGAGTCGGCCAGCGCAGCGGCAGTGGCCGTGGGCAGCGGGCCGACCTCGCTTGTCGCGGCCGACTCAGATCCCCGACCACCGCAGGCGGTGGCAGCAAGAGCTGCCACCGCCAGGGCGGTCGTGAACCGCCGTAGACCGGGGAACGTGGGCATCGCCGGTTCCTACTCGATGGGCTCGGATCAGGCCTCGACCCGACGGAGCACCATGACGCCACCGGACACAGCCATCATCGCGGCTGCGGTGATGAGAGCGGCCAGAGGCAGCTCCGAGCCGCCATTGGTGATCGGGCTGTTGCCCGTGTTCACGGCGGTGGGGGCGCTGCCGAGACCGGTGATGCTCTCGGTCAGGACGGTGAGGGTGTCGTCTTCGAGCGAGCCGACTGCGTAGACGGTGAGCGAGACACCATCGGTGATGGGCAGATCGGTCGGGCCGATGACCGGATCGGAGCCGCCGGCAGCCTCCACGGAGGCGCTGATGGTCCCAACCGGGAGGTCGGCCACGCCCTCTTGACCGTTCACGACACCAGCGAAGGCCACCGCGTCGTTGGCGAGGACATCGACGGCGGGTGCGGCCGCAGCGTGACGAACGACGAGGCGACCTTCACCGGCGGCGATGGTGCTGGTGTCGTTCTCGAACACGGCGATCGACGGCGTACCGTCGGCGTCGAGGTGGGCGATGATCGTGTAGTTGCCCGAAGCGGGCAGAGCGACGTCGCCGGCGTCGATGGCGACGGTGTCGGTCCCGGCGACCAGCACCTCGACTGCGGGGAGGGTGGTTCCGGCCAGGGCGGAGAGATCCTGGGTGTCGCCGAACGAGAAGTCCGCGAACACCACCGAGCCATCGGAGGCGACGTCGACGTCGACCCCGGGAATGCCGTGGATGAGGTGGATCCGGGCATCGTCCTGGGCTCCGGAGGGCGCTGCGAACAACGCCAATCCGAGGGACAGGGCGGCAATGGCCACCAGGATCTTGCGGAGGGTCTGCATTGTGAGGAACCTTTCGGAGGGTTGACTTGCTTTCACCGGCCACTTCGCGACGTCGTTGCGCAATGGATGCAGATTTCGCAGAAAAGATCGACGGCGGGTTCGCTACTCTGACGTGGTGACAGACGCACCCGAGATCGCCACGTTGAAGGATCGGGCCTGCGCCTTCGTCGATTCGCTCGTCGAAGAGCTCATTGCGATCTCGCATTCGATTCATGCCCAACCCGAGCTCGGCTTCGAGGAACGACATGCCCATCGGCTGCTCACCGAGGCCATCGCCCGCTACGCACCCGACGCGGCGCTCGAGCCGCACGCCTGCGGTCTCGAGACGGCCTTCGTGGCCCACGCGGGCGTGTCTGGCCCGACGGTCGGGGTGGTTTGCGAGTACGACGCTCTACCCGGCATCGGCCACGCGGTGGTCACAACATCATTGCTTCAGCCGGTCTCGGCGCCGGACTCGCGTTGGCGTCGATGGCCGACGAGGTCGGACGTCGGGTGAAGATCCTCGGCACACCCGCCGAGGAGGGTGGGGGCGGCAAGGTCGTGATGGTCGACGCCGGCGCCTTCGACGATGTCGACGTCGCCATGATGGTGCATCCCGCCGGGTTCGACCTGGCGCGAATGAGCACCCTGGCCATCCATCGTTGCCGAGTGAGGTACGGGGGCCGAGCCGCCCACGCGGCCGCGGCGCCGAACAAGGGCGTGAACGCCCTCGACGGCGCCGTGCTCGGCTACAACGCCATTGCGGCCCTCCGTCAACACATCGCCGATGAAGAGCGCATCCACGGGGTGTTCATCGCCGGGGGCGACAAGCCGAACATCGTGCCGAGTCATGCCGAGACCGAGTGGTACGTGCGATCGCCCACCATGGAGGGCCTCCGACGGCTGATGGACCGCGTGACGCGATGCCTGGAGGGCGGTGCGATGGCGGCCGGATGTGACATCGAAATCGAGTGGCTCGACCCGTACTACGCCGACATGGTCGACAACGAGCCTCTGGCCGCTCGCTACGTGGCCAACGCCGCCGTGCTCGGCCGCACCGTTCTTGCGCCGACGCCGGAGACGGCCGTGCGCGGCAGCACCGACATGGGCAACGTGAGCCACGTCGTGCCCTCCATCCACCCCATGATCAAGGTCGCCCCCGACGACACCGCGATCCACACCGAGGACTTCGCTCGCTGCGCCGTGTCCGCCGCCGGTGACCGTGGCGTCATCGACGGGGCCAAGGCAATGGCGATGACCGCCATCGACGTGTGGCTCGAACCGTCGTTGCTCGAGTCGATCACTGCGGCAGCACCGGTCCGACCCAACCGCGGCCCGCGCGCCTAACCTCGGCCGTCGTGACCGTCTACGTCGCCGAAGAATTCACGTCCGAGGAAGCCGACATCCTTCGGCGGTACTTCACGAACCTCGACCAGCCCGTTTTCGCGCTGGTCAACCTTCCCGAGGTGGTGAAGGGAGCGCTGTTCGCGCGGTACTCCCGCACCCACAAGAGCCTGCGCCGTCTGTTTCTCGACGAATTCGTCGGCGAGCTCGACATCGAGGGCGACGCCACCATCGACGCCACGGTCGGCCTCCGGCGAGCCGAGGAGCTCTACGAGCGGGTCTTCTTCGAGTACGGCGACGATTCGGTGGCCCAACTCGGTGGCGTCCACCTCGCCTGCGAACAGGCATCGAACCTGCTCACGAAGGTGCTCGAATGGGGCCGGCTGATGTCGTACCTCGAGCAGTCGACCCGCTACATCGCCTATGACACCCGGATCGGTGGGCGCTACCGCTACTACCGCGATCCCGAGGTCATGCGCTCGCCCCTCGGAGCACGTTACGTGGCCGACATGGACCGGATCTTCGACACCTACGGCGCCCTCGTCACCGACCTCGCCGACTTCTATCGCGGCCAGTTCCCGAAGAGCCCCGATGATTCCGACTTCATCTACCGTCAGGCCATCCAGGCCAAGGCCTTCGATGCGCTTCGTGGCCTCCTCCCTGCGGCGTCGTTGTCGAATCTGGGCATCTACGGCACCGGGCAGGCCTACGAAGCGCTGCTGCTCCGCATGCGAGCCCACGCCCTTCCCGAGGCCCGCACCTACTCCGACATGATTCTCACCGAGCTCCGGAAGGTGATCCCGTCGTTTCTTCGTCGCGTCGACCTTCCCGATCGCGGGGTGGCTTGGAGCGACTACCTCCGGTCTCGTCGCGCGGAGATGCAGGATGTCGCCGACGCCCTGGTGGGGCCCAACACACCGGTCGACCCTGCGCCCTTGGTCCGTCTGGTCGACTTCGACCCCGACGGCGAGGTCAAGGCCGTGGCCAGCATGCTGTACGCCCACGTCGACCTCCCTGAGGAGCAACTCGAGCGCAGGGTTCGAGCCATGTCCACCGAGGAGCGCATGGCCGTCATGGCGGCCTACGTCGGTGAGCGATCCAACCGCCGCCACCGACCCGGCCGGGCGTTGGAGCGGCCGTTCTACCGGTTCGACATCTTGAGTGACTACGGCGCGTTCCGTGATCTCCAACGCCATCGAATGCTCACGATCGATTGGCAGACGCTTACCCCGGCCCATGGCTACGAGATGCCCGAGGCGGTGACGCTCGCCGGCAAGTCGGCCGAGTTCTCGGAGGTGATGGATCGGTCGGCGGCCCTCTACGACGACCTGGCGGCGACCCATCCGGCCCAGGCCAGCTATGCCGTGGCGCTCGCCTACCGGGTGCGGTATTCCATGAACCTCAACGCTCGCGAGGCCATGCACATGCTCGAGCTGCGCACCACCCCGCAGGGGCATCCGGCCTACCGCGCCGTCGGGCAGGAGATGCATCGCCTCATCGGTGAAGAGGCCGGACACACCACGATTGCGGCGATGATGCAGTTCGTCGATCATTCGCCCGAACCCGAGCTCGAACGTCTCGACGCCGAGCGCCGGGCGGAGTCACGTCGCCACGGTTCGACCTGATCGCCACCGTCGGCGATGAGCGCCGGCGGGGGGTCGTTGTCCGGGCGCAGTCGAGGTTGTAGCGTGGTCTCCTCCTGGCGGAGTAGGGGAGAAAGGCTTCTCTCCCATGACCGCCACGCCCGATATCGCTGCCGACACGCCGACGTGCCCGGCGAGATGGCGCCGCCGAGCCGGCGTCGGCGTCGCCACGGCGCTCGTCGTCCTCGCCGTTCCTCATGCTTCGAGCGGTCTCGATCACACTGTTGCGCCGGGTGAGACCCTGAGCCTCATTGCGCCGACCTACGGCACCTCGGTCGAGTCGATCGTTGCGGCGAATGCCCTGGCCGATCGAGATCTCATCGTCAGCGGTCAGGTCCTCACCATTCCCGACGCGGTCGTTCCGGTGACGACCCACACGGTCGTGCTCGGAGAGACGCTCGGCGTGATCGCCGACCGCCACGGTCTGAGCGCGGCCGAACTGGCGGAGGCCAACGGCATCACCGATCTCGATCTCGTCCGCGAAGGCACGGTGTTGACGATCGGTGGACCCGCCGCGGCCCCTCCCGCTGTCGACGCAACTGCACCGGTGTCCCACACGGTGGCCACCGGTGAGACACTCGCCGAAATTGCCGCCCGGTACGGCACCACCGTTGCGGCGATCGTCGAAGCCAACGGCCTGGGTGATCCGAACCTCATCGTGGAGGGTGCGATCTTGAACATCGGTGCCGGCTCGCCGCCGGCGGCGGTGGCCGAGGTGGCGGTGCAGCCGGCCCCTGCCGCACGACATACCGTTGCCCCGGGGGAGACCCTGGGTGTCATCGCCGCCCGCTACGGCACCACCGCCTCGGCCCTCGCAGGCCTGAACGGCATCGATGACGTCAACATGGTCGTGACCGGGATGCAGCTGTCGATTCCATCCGCCCCTACGGCGGTCTCGACGCCCGGTGTCGTGGGAACGACCACGGCGCCCCTGCTCGAGCAGTGGGCGAGGGTGTACGGCGTTCCGGTCGACCTGTTCAAGGCGCTCACCTGGTTCGAGTCGGGATGGAACAACACGATGGTGAGCAACGTCGGAGCCATCGGCATCGGGCAGCTGATGCCGGCGACGGTCGAGTTCGTGTCGACCGAGCTCCTCGGCGAACCCATCGACCCCAACGACCTCTCGGACAACATCCGGGCGTCGGCTCGTTTCCTGCGCTATCTGCTCGACGAGACCGGTTGGGACGCCACGGCCGCCATCGCCGCGTACTACCAGGGTCTGGCCGCCCTACGAGAGCACGGCGTCTACGCCTCGAGCTGGTTCTACATCGAGGGAATCCTGGCACTGCGAGAGCGGTTCTGACACGGTCGACGAAATGCCGACGCTGCGACTGGTGTCACATTCGTCGACTTTGGCACGCGTTTCCCCGCCAGTTGTGCATATGATCCGGCCGCAGTCCACATCACCGTTCACCCAGGATCGAAATGGCCGACGACAGCGACACTGACGAAGAGGTCGACGACGACCTCGACGACGATCTCGACGTCGACGACGACGATGTTCTCGAGGTCGACGATGTCGATGACGACGACCTCGTCGACGAGGACTTCGTGGCCGATGTCGATGACGACGACGACGATGACGACGACGAGGACGAAGACCAGCCGGCATCGCGTAAACCGAGCGATGACGACGATGACGACGAACCCGATCCCGACGATCTCGAAGCGGACCTCGATCAGATCCTGAAGAACCGCCTGGCGGCGAGCGACGACGACGACGATGACGACGAAGATGCACCGGTCCCGCCTGCACCCGAGAGCAGCGAGTCGGTGCTGCCGAAGCGCGAGGGAGAGTGGATGTGTGAGGGCTGCTTCCTGATCGTGAACGCTCGGATGTTCGGGCGGCGATCGAACCCGTCATGCCCCTCCGGAGAGGATCCCTGCCCATCACTCGAGCTGCTGTGACCACCCGGTCACGCCATCCGATCCAGCACGGTGTCGAGCTCGCCCTCGCGGTGCCGGTGGCCCTGTTGGGTCGCATTCGCCGACGACTTCCCGGCGTAGCGCAGCACGTCGGGAACAGTCGGGCCGTCGGAAAGCTCGTCGTGGAGCAGGGGATCGCGCAGGTCACCGAGAGCAAGGTGCCGTCGCCGAAGGGGTCCGCGCCGGCCGCCACGCCGCGACCTGCCCGCGATGTCTCTCGTGCAACCCGGGTGGTCGAGGTGCCGTCGGCGCCGTCTGCCATCCCCGACTACGCGAGTCTGGCGGCCAGCCAGGTGGTGCCACGCCTCGCCGCGCTCACCGACTCCGAGGTCGAGGAAGTGGCGGCCTACGAGATGGCCACGCGCAAACGTCGCACCATTCTTGCTGCGGTCGAGCGGCGCCGGCCGTGATCGAGGCCGCCGTGGCTGCCACTGCGGCCGACGTGGAGGTGTTGGGTCAGCTCGCCGAGTTTGCCCGCCTCGAGAAGTCCGACAGCCGCGGCGGGCTGATGTTCCTTGCTCGTGAATCGCCTCCGGGGCCCCACGACGAGCGCCTCGCGGCGGCCATCGCCGACGAGAATCAGGTGGTGCTGTGCGGCACGATCGACGGCGTCATTGTCGGCTTCGCGTCGATGATCATCGAGACGCTCCGCACGGGGGAGTCGCTCGCCGCCGTCGGCGAGTTGTTCGTGCTCCCGGATGCTCGCGGCGTCGGTGTCGGAGAGGCGCTGATGGATGCGCTGGTCGTCGCGGCGCAGAGCGCCGGGTGTCGTGGCATCGATGCCATCGCCCTGCCCGGCGATCGCGAGACGAAGAACTTCTTCGAGACCTTCGGACTCAAGGCGCGAGCCATCCTCGTGCACCGGTCGTTCGACTGAGCGACCGACGGACGACTACTACTCCTCGTTCGATGCGGCGGGTTCGTCGGTGTCGGCGGGTTCGTCGGGAACAACGGGTTCTTCGGGGACAGCGGTCGCGTCGGTGTGGATGGGTTCGACCGTGTCGGTGGGTTCGTCGGGAACGACGGGTTCTTCGGGGACGGCGGTCGCGTCGGTGTGGGTGGGTTCGTCGGGAACGACGGGTTCTTCGGGGACGGCGGTCGCGTCGGTGTGGGTGGGTTCGTCGGGAACGACGGGTTCGACGGGCGCCTCGGGCGGGGTGGTGTCGCCGGAGCCCGGGGGTTCGGCGGCGGACTCGGGCGGAGCCTTGGTTGCCGCCGAATCGGTGGGCGGCGGGATCGGTGGTTTGCGCCGGGGTCGCCGGCCCGAGGACACCTCGACACCGAACAGCGCGGCGATGGCCGGGACCCGTCCCGCAACCTTGCGTACCGTGGCGAGCAGTTCGTCGCCGGGTTCGGGAGGAAGGCCCACGGGCACGACCTGGGCGCGCGCCGGGGAGTAGCTGACGGCGTCGAGGACGGTGCCCCATCGCTGCGGCGCGACGTCGGGGGTGAGGGCCGCCGACGCCTGTTGTGCCAGTGAGCTCAGGAGTTCGGCGGGTAGTGGGGTGCCGGCCTTGGGGGACGCGAGCTCAGCCGCAAGGCTCGAACGGTGCGACCCTCCGACGTTGCGGTCCGGAGCTCTGCGAGCCACGCCTGATGCTCTCGGTCGACGCGGAGGGTGAGTCCGGTCCGCAGCTTCTCGGCCAGCGCCCGGGTCTCGTCGGTGCGGGCATTGCCGTCGGCGGCAACGACCACCGAGCGCAGGTCGGCCAGGCTCACGTCTTCGATCGTGGCCATGGCGGCGTCGGCCCGATCGTGCCACTCGGCGGCCTTCAGGACCGGCAGCAGGTCTTCGGCCATCTTCAGGAATACCGCCGGATCGATCTCGGGCTGCCCAGCGGCGCGAGCACCCTCGTTCTGGGTCTCGATGGCCTGTCGGACGGCAGGCAGGCCACCTCTGAGCACGTGTTCGGCGATCGGACGCTGCTCCTCGGGCACCGTGGCCAACACGGCGGTGCGGTGTTCACGCTTGGGGCGGAGCTTCTTGGGCTTCGGCTTGGCAGGACGATCGTCGGGGCGTGGCCGCGAAGGTCGGTCGCGCCGGCTCTTGGGCCGCTCGGACTCAGGCCGGCCATTGCGGGACTGGCCGTCAGGACGTGGCTTGTCCCGGCCCTCACCGCCTCGACGGGGGCCGCCTCGGTCGTCCCGTCTGCCGCCGCCACGCCGACCGCCTTCGCGACCATCGCCATCGCGGCCGCGACCCCGGCCGCGACCTTTCGGCGCCAGCTGGGTGGTGACGGCTGGTTCGTCCTTGCCGGTACCCACCACCTCGAGACGCTCCGGCTCGGCGCGCGCCGCCTTGGGCGGGAGGACCGACAGGATCTCGATTCCGTCGATCAGGAAATCGGCTTCGACCTTGACGACATCGCCCAGGGAAACGCCTTCGGGAATCAACGATCCCGCCAGCTCACCCTTCGGCAGCTTGGCGCCGGCGGCCCGCCAAGTCCAGGTGCCGTCCGGGCGGGTGCTCGTGAGCTCGACATCGATTCTGCGCGACATAGATGCCACACGCTAGCGCCGGGTCCCACTGCATCGCCGTCCCGACCCGATGTTCGCCCACAGCCGCTAGTCTGACGCCAACATCCGGGGAGTTCGAGAGCGTCGGACTGAGAGGGTGGTCTGGCACAGCCGTCACCACCGACCCGCAAACCTGATCCGGGTAATGCCGGCGTAGGAAGGACGTGTTGTGCGTGGTCGACGAAGCCTGATGGCGGTCATGGCGTTCACCGTGGCGACGGCGGCATGCTCGAGTGGAGAACGAGACGACATCGTCACCGTTGTGACCCACGACGCCTTCCTCGTGTCCGAGAACGTGATCGCCTCCTTCGAGGAGGAGACCGGAATCGACGTTCGGTTCCTCACCAGCGCTGATGTCGGAACCCTCGTGACCGAGGCCGTCCTCACCCGCGACGATCCCACCGCCGACGTCTTGTTCGGTATCGACAACACGTTCCTCTCGCGCGGATTCGACGCGGAGCTCTTCCTGCCCTACGAGTCACCGGGGCTGGCCGACGTTCCGGCCGAGTTCCGGGTCGACGAGGCGAACCGAGTGACGCCGATCGACTACGGCGACGTCTGCGTCAACGTGAGTGAAGCCGTCACGGGTGATCGGCCCACCTCGTTCGAGGACCTCCGCGATCCGCAATACGCATCCCAGTGGGTCACCCAGAACCCCGAGACGTCATCGCCGGGCCTGGCCATGTTGTTGTCGACGATTGCCGTCTACGGAGAGGACGGCTGGGAGGAGTTCTGGGCCGACGTCGCCGCCAACGGTCTCGAGGTCACGGCGGGATGGACCGAGGCGTACTTCGGGGACTTCGTCGCCGGGGGAGGGGACCGCACGATCGTGACGTCCTACGCATCGAGCCCGGTGGCCGAGGTGGCCCTGGCCGAGACACCCATCGACGCGCCCAGCACCTTCATCCTGCCCGACACCTGCTTCCGTCAGATCGAGTTCGCGGGGATCCTCGCCAATGCCGAACACCCCGAGGCGGCCCGAGAGTTCATCGATTTCATGCTCACCGACGAGTTCCAGAACGACGTTCCGCTGAACATGTTCGTCTACCCGGTCAGCGCAACCGCCAGCCTGCCCGAGGTGTTCGTCGAGAACACCACGGTGGTCGAGTCGCCACTGCAACTCGACCCCGCCCGGATCGGTGAGATGCGTGACGAGTGGACGGCTCGATGGGTCGAGCTCGTGTTGCGATGAGTCGCATCGGCCGGGCGACGGCGCTGCTGCCGCTTGCGTTCCTGGCTGTGTTCTTCCTGTACCCGCTGGCGACGATTCTGTGGCGGGGTCTCGGCGACGACGCCGCGGACCCGGTCGGGGTACTGCGCTCGGAGACCCTGTGGCGGGTGGGGTGGTTCACGCTCTGGCAGGCCGTCGTCTCGACCGTGGTGACCACGATCGTGGCGATGCCGGGCGCATGGGTGCTCGCTCACCGTCGCTTTCGGGGCCGGGCTCTGGTCCGGGCGCTGGCTGTGGTGCCCTTCGTCCTGCCCACCGTTGTCGTGGCGACTGCCTTCTCGGCCCTCTTCACGTCGTTGGGAGTCGCCGACGGTTCGATCTCCCTTGCCCAGTCGACGGCGGCGATCGTCATCGCGCACGTCTTCTTCAACTACGCGGTGGTCCTGCGCACCGTCAGCACGGTGTGGGAGCGTCTCGACATCGCCCTCGAGCACGAGGCCCGCATGCTGGGTGCCAGTCCGTGGCAGGCGTTCCGCATGATCACCCTGCCTCGTCTGGCCCCGGCCATTCTCGGCTCGGCCTCGATCGTCTTCCTGTTCAGCTTCACGAGCTTCGGTGTGGTCCTGCTCCTCGGTGGACCGCGAAAGGCAACGCTCGACACCGAGATCTGGCGGTACGCGACCCAGCGAGGGGAGCTCGACGCAGCTGCGGTGATCTCTGTCCTCCAACTGGTGGCGGTCGTCGGCGCGCTCGCTCTGAGCACCGTCGTCCAGCATCGCTACTCCGTGCGGGAGTCGACCCGCGGCATCAGTCGCGCCCGACGGGCGAGCCGGCGGAACGAGCGCATTGTCCAGGGGTTGTGTCTCGCCTCCATCGCCGTGGTGTTGGGCGGGCCACTCGTTGCCCTGGTCGAGCGAAGTTTTCGCACGACCGGGGGGTACGGACTCGGGTCGTATCGAGCCCTGAGCGCCGACAGCGGACGAATTCCGGTGCTGCCGCAGTCGGCACTCGTGGCGGTGTTCAACTCGTTGTGGATCGCCGCGTTGGCTGCGGCGATCGCGACCGCAGCGGGACTCGGTGCCGCGGTCGTCAGCCAGCGAGGTGGACGGCTCGGTCGAGTCACCGAGGCGACGTATCTCCTCCCGCTCGGCACCTCCGGCGTGCTTCTCGGTCTCGGCTTCCTGCTCGCCCTCGACGATCCACCGCTCGACCTCCGGACCAGCTGGATCCTGATCCCGCTCGCTCAGGCTCTCGTGGGACTGCCCTTCGTGCTGCGGGCCGTCCTCCCGGTCATCGCCTCGATCGACGACGGCCTGCGCGAGGCGGCGGCGACCCTCGGCGCCGCGCCACTGCGCGTCTGGCGAGCGGTCGACTTCCCTGCGATCTGGCGGGCAACGCTCGTGGGAGCGGGATTCGCCTTCGCCGTGTCGCTCGGCGAGTTCGGGGCAACGGTGTTCATCTCGCGCCCGGAACGGCTCACGGTGCCCGTGGCGATCTTTCGTCTGCTCGGCCGTCCCGGCAGCGCACCCCAGGGTCAGGCAATGGCCCTGTCGGTCATCCTGATGGCGCTCACCGCCGTGTCGATCCTCCTCGTCGAACGAGCTCGCCCCCGAGGTAGCGATGGCTGGTGACCGTCGTCTCGAGGTGCGCGACGTGAGCGTGTCCTTCGGGCCGCTCGTGGCCGTCGACGCCGTCGATCTCGCCATCGAGGAGGCGGAGATCGTCGCGCTCCTCGGTCCTTCGGGCTGCGGCAAGTCCACCCTCTTGCGAGCCATCGCGGGCCTCCAGGCGATCGACACCGGCTCGATCGTGTACGACGGCCTCGATCTGGCGACGGTGCCGCCACACCTGCGGGGTATGGGTCTCATGTCACAATCGCATTCGTTGTTCCCGCACCGTTCTGTGGCCGAGAACGTGAGCTTCGGGCTCGAGCTCCAGAGGCTCCCCAAGACCCAGCGACGCACCCGCGTCGCCGAGTTGCTCGCCTCGGTCGGGCTGTCGGGCTTCGAACAGCGGCGAATCGACGGCTTGTCGGGTGGCGAGGCCCAGCGCGTCGCCCTGGCCCGCACCCTGGCTCCGGGCCCGGCGCTGGTGATGCTCGACGAACCCATGGGCTCGCTCGATCGGGCCCTTCGGGAACGTCTCGCCATCGACATCCGGCGGACGCTGCGAAACGAGGGGGTGAGCGCACTGGTGGTGACCCACGATCAAGACGAAGCGTTCACCATCGCCGATCGGGTGGCGGTCATGCGCTCGGGACGAGTCGTGCAGGTCGGTACGCCGACCGAGCTTCGTCGATCACCTCGCTCGACCTTCGTGGCCGGATTCCTCGGCATCGACACCTTTGTGCCCGTCGTCGTGAGCACCGAGGGCGACTTCGACCTCGGCGGGCTCAACCTGCGCCGCCGCGACTGGCCGCCCGGGCCCGCCATCGCAGTGGTACCACCCGAGGCGATCGTGCCCGGCGGCCCGGGTGCCGTTGCCGCCGACGTCGGACAGCAGCGCTTTCGCGGTGATCACTTCGTCACCGACGTGATCCTCGGCGGGAAGCGAATGGTGATGAACCTCGTCGAGCCGCGACGAGAAGGCGACTCGATCGAGGTCTCGATCGACGCCGATCGCTTGGCCCGCGTCGACGGTTAGGGTCTGCAGCCGTGAGTGCTCCTGCATCGAGCCGGCTGGCAGCGGTGTTCGCGCTCGTCATCGGCGGGTGCCTGCTGGCGGCCATCGGACTGGCGGTGACGGGCGGCGGCAACGACACGACTCAGTCCGCCGGTGGTGAGGCGGCCGCGGCGCAAGATGTCGCGCCGACGCCGACGCCGTTCACCGGTTGGGTCGATCCGACGTCGGTCGGGGAGCCCTACGGCGACGTCGTTCCCGGAGTGCTCACTTTCCGGGGAAACCCGACCCGGACGTTCTACGGGACGGGCGCACCCATGGCGCCGCAGGCGCTGTGGCGGTTCCCGTCCGAATCGGACGAGCCGCTCTGTTCGTTGAGCACCACCGGACCCGACACCACCGAAACCACCGAGTGGTGCGGAACGGGCTGGACCGGCCAACCGGCGATCTTCGAACGCAACGGACGAACGTGGGTGGTGTTCGGTTCGTTCGACTCTGCGGTGCATTTCCTCGACGGCGACACCGGGGAACGGTTGCTGCCCGATTTTCCCGTCGGCGACATCATCAAGGGATCGGTCACCATCGATCCCGACGGGTACCCGATCGTCTACGTGGGATCGCGCGACAACTTCCTGCGAGCGATCGCCTTCGATCGACCCGTGCCGACGGAGCTGTGGTCCCTCGACGCCGAGTCGATCCGCCCGCGACTGCACGACAACGACTGGGACGGAACGCCACTCGTGCTCGACGACTACCTCTTCCAGGGTGGGGAGAACTCGCAGTGGCACATCGTGAAGCTGAATCGTGGGTACGACCAGCTGTCCGGTCTGGCCACCGTGGCTCCCGAGCTCGTGTTCAACGCGCCCGGATGGGACGAGGAACTGCTCGACGCAATCGGCGACGAGAACGTCAGCATCGAGAGCTCGGTTGCCATCTCGGGCGACACGATCTACTTCACCAACTCGGGTGGACTGGTCCAGGGGTGGGACATCTCCGGTGTCGAGGACGGCATCGATCCCACCCGCGTGTTCCGATTCTGGGCCGGGGACGACAGTGACGCCAGCGTCGTGATCGACGCCGACGGCTTCCTGTACGTCGGGACCGAGTACGAGCGCCCCACCGAGGTCGGGACCGATCTCGGCCAGATCCTGAAGCTCGACCCGTCGCAACCCGATGACCCGGTGGTCTGGTCGCTTCCTGCCCAGGTGAGGCTGCCCGACGGGGTCTGGGCCACTCCTGCGATCACCGAGACGATGGTGTACGTGCCCACCAACGAGGGGTTCCTGAAGGGCATCGACCGGGCGACGGGATCGCTGCTCTGGGAGAAGAAGCTCCAGGGCCCGTTGTGGTCCTCGCCACTGGTGGTCGACGACGTGCTGATCCAGCCCGACTGCCTCGGCACCATTCACGCCTATGACGTGAGCGACCCCGCCGTCGATCCCCCCGAACGGTGGACGGTACAGACCGACTGGTGCACGGAGTCGACCGCGGCGCTCTGGAACGGGCTGCTGGTCGTGGGCGACCGCAAAGGCCATGTCTGGGCCTATCGCGACCCTCCGTAGGGAAGGGCGGCGAGAACCTCGTTCGCCTGTTCGGGGCCCAACCCACGGTGGGCGAGGTCGGCGGGATCGGCCCCCCGCAGGTAGTGGAGCAGATCTCCTTCGCGCCGGAGAGCGAGCGCAGCGAGGGGAGCCTGTTGCACCCGAATGGTGAACAACGCCCAGTCGGCTTGCCGCAATCGACGCAGGGTCTGGCGCTCACTCCGGAGCCAGAGGTCGTCCCCGACCCGCGAACCGGCGACGACGGGATCGCCCCTGACCGGCCGGTCGGGCTGGAAGAGCGAGCGGTCGGGATGCACGAACCAGTTCCGACGCCGGACGATGCGATCCTCGAGTCGATCGATGAGTGCGGTCACGCGGTCGTCGAGCCGGGGCGAGTATCCCGCCACCGGGGCGTGAACGGCGCCGAGGGTGCGGCCGATCTTGTCGGCGAGTCGCCAGCGCGACGGGAACGACACCGACGCTGCTTCGAGAATCCAACCGTCCGGCGCGCGCCGTAGCAGGCACAGGTCCTCCTGTACGGCGAGACCCGCAGCCTCGAGCGGGTGTGACCCGGTGGGTTCGATCGTGACTCCCGCCGCCATGAGCATCGAGGCGACCTCGCGAGCGGGCCCCTCGGTGGCGGTGCCGGCCGCGAACACGTCCGCTCGTCGTGTGGCGTGGAGCTCGGCTTTCAATGCCAGCTCGGCGCGGCGGTGATCGTCGACGAGCAACCAGGGCTGGTCGCCGAGACCGCGCGTGCCCATTCGCACGGGAGGTTTGCCGGGATCGAGCTCGATCTCGTCGAGCCACCACCACCGATCAGCTGAACCCGCAGTCACCGGCACTCGTGCGCTCCTTGTGGAACAGTTGACCCCGTCACTACTGTCCGGTCAAGCCAGCTGGCTTGCTCGACGAAAGGAAAACCCATGACACGGATCGTGCGGGCTGCCATCGCGCAGACGGAGTGGACCGGCGACAAGGACTCGATGATCGCCGAACACGTCCGGTTGGCCCGCGAGGCGGCCGACCAGGGCGCCCGGGTCATGTGCTTCCAGGAGCTGTTCTACGGCCCGTACTTCTGTCAGGTGCAGGACGCCGACTACTACAGCTACGCCGAGGCCATCCCCGACGGGCCGACGACCCAGCTCATGTGTGAGCTGGCGGCCGAGTTGGAGATGGTGCTCGTTCTGCCGATGTACGAGATCGAGCAGGCCGGCCTGCTGTACAACACCGCCGCCGTCATCGACGCCGACGGCACCTATCTCGGCAAGTACCGCAAGACCCACATTCCCCAGGTGAAGGGGTTCTGGGAGAAGTTCTACTTCCGCCCCGGAAACCTCGGCTACCCGGTGTTCGACACCGCCGTCGGCAAGGTCGGCGTGTACATCTGTTATGACCGGCACTTCCCCGAAGGCTGGCGCGCCCTGGGCCTCAACGGTGCCGAGCTCGTGTTCAACCCGTCGGCCACGAGCCGCGGGCTCTCTGCGTACCTGTGGCAGCTCGAACAGACGGCATCGGCGGCCGCCAACATGTACTTCGTCGGTGCCATCAACCGGGTGGGCATCGAGGCGGACCTGGGTGACAACGACTTCTACGGCACGTCGTACTTCGCCAATCCGCGCGGACAGTTCGTGGGCGAGCCGGCCAGCGATCAAGACGCCGAGCTGGTGGTGCGCGACCTCGACCTCGACATGGTCGAAGAGGTGCGCAACCAATGGGCCTTCTATCGAGATCGCCGTCCCGACATGTACGGCGACCTGGTCGCCGACTGAGATGGCCGGCACCGACGCCGAGCTCCACGCCCGGTATCGCGCGATCCTGCCCGACTGGATAGCGCCCCTCTACGACGAGCCCATCTCGATCGCCGGCGGATCGGGTAGCTACGTCACCACCAACGGCGGCGACCGGTACCTCGACTTCTTCGGCGGGGTCCTCACGACGATGATCGGTCACAGCGTGCCCGAGGTGGTCGCCGCGGTCCAGGCTCAGGCGGCCAAGACCTTCCACACGTCGACGCTGTACCTGTGCGAGCCGATGATCGAGCTGGCCGAGGAGATCGCCGGTCTCTCGGGCATCCCCGACGCCCGGGTCTTCTTCACCACGTCGGGCACCGAAGCCAACGACACCGCGCTGCTGCTGGCCACCAACTACCGGCACAGCAACCAGATCCTCGCCATGCGCAACAGCTACCACGGACGATCGTTCTCGGCCATGGCCATCACCGGTCACCGGTCCTGGTCGTCGTCGAGTTTCTCGGGTCTCAACGTCAGCTTCGTGCACGGCGGCTACCGCCTCCGCAGTCCCTTCCGCGATCTCGACGACGATGCCTACACCGCAGCCTGCACCGACGATCTCGTACAGATCATCGACATGACCACCGCCGGCGACGTCGCGGCGATGATCGCCGAGCCCATCCAGGGTGTCGGCGGGTTCGCCGTGCCCCCCGACGGCTTCTTCGGTTCGATGAAGAAGGTGCTCGACGGCAACGACATCCTTTTCATCTCCGACGAGGTCCAGACCGGATGGGGTCGCACCGGCGAGCACTTCTGGGGCTACGAGGCCCACGGCATCGTGCCCGACATCATCACCTTCGCCAAGGGGGTCGGCAACGGGCTGTCGTTGGCCGGAGTGATCGCCAGGGCCGACGTCATGAACAGCATCCACGCCGTGTCGTTCTCGACCTTCGGCGGCAACCCCATTTCCGCCGCCGGCGGGCTGGCAACGGTGCGCTACATCCAGGAGCACGACACACAAGCCAACGCCTTGGCGATGGGGCACCGCCTCACCGCCGCCCTCGCTCCGGTGGTCGAGGGCACCGACTGGATCGCCGAGCTCCGCGGCCGAGGTCTGATGCAAGCCTTCGAGATGGTGCATCCGGGAGGCATCGAGCCCGACAAGATGCGCACCGCCGCAGTGGTCGAGGCGTGTCGGCGCCGCGGCCTGCTGGTGGGCAAGGGTGGGCTCTACGGCAACGTGATCCGGCTCGCTCCCATGCTGAACGTCACCGAGGTCGAAATCGACGAGGGCATCGAGGCCCTCGTCGGAGCCATTGCCGACTGCAACTGATCCACCCGAGGAGGAATCATGACCACCTACATCAAGGGCGGCACCGTCATCACGGCCACCGGTGTGCACGACCACGACGTGCTCGTCGACGGCGAGAAGATCGTGGCCGTGGTCACCCCTGGCTCCGCGATGGCCGTCAGCGCCGAGGGTGGCGCCGAGTCGGTGCTCGACGCGACCGGCAAGTATGTCGTTCCCGGCGGTCTCGACGCGCACACGCACATGGAGCTGCCCTTCGGCGGCACCGTCTCGGCCGACGACTTCGAGAGCGGGACCCGGGCCGCGGCCTGGGGTGGCACCACCACCATCATCGACTTCGCGGTGCAGGCCCACGGGCAGGACGTGCGCGCGTGTCTCGACCAGTGGTTGGGCAAGGCCGAGGGAAAGTGCGCCATCGACTACGGCTTCCACATGATCATCGGCGATGTCAACGACCAGTCGCTCAAGATGATGGACGCACTCGTCGACGAGGGCATCTCCAGCTTCAAGCTGTTCATGGCCTATCCCGGCGTCTTTCTCAGCGACGACGGGCAGATCCTGCGGGCCATGCAGCAGGCTGCGGGAAACGGCGGCATGATCATGATGCACGCCGAGAACGGCCTGGCCATCGACGTCCTGGCCGAGCAGGCGGTCGAGCGGGGCGAGACCGCGCCGATCAACCACGGCTATGTGCGTCGATCCGAGCTCGAAGGCGAGGCGACCTACCGGGCCATTCAGCTGGCCAAGGTGGGGGCGGCACCGCTGTACATCGTGCACCTGTCGGCCAGTGAGGCGCTCGAGCAGGTCACCATCGCCCGCGACAAGGGCGCCAACGTCTTCGCCGAGACGTGTCCCCAGTACCTGTACCTGAATCTCGAGGACCACCTCGGTGCGCCGGGCTTCGGAGGTGCGGCCTACGTGTGCTCCACCCCGATTCGGACCAAACACGCCCATCACCACGACGATCTGTGGCGGGGCCTGGCGACCAACGACCTGTGTGTGGTGAGCACCGATCACTGTCCGTTCTGCATGAAGGAGCAGAAGGAGCTCGGCCTCGACGACTTCCGGAAGATCCCCAACGGCCTCGGCACGGTCGAGCACCGCATGGACCTCCTCTACCAGGGGGTCGTCCAGGGCAAGATCAGCCTGCCTCGTTGGGTCGAGCTCAGTTCGACCACCCCGGCCCGGATGTTCGGCATGTACCCCGACAAGGGCACCATCGCTCCCGGCGCCGACGCCGACATCGTCCTGTACGACCCGTCGGCCACCTGGACGATCTCGGTCGACAACCACCACATGGCCATCGACCACTCGGCGTGGGAGGGTTTCGAGATCCAGGGCAAGGTCGACACGGTGCTCTCGAGGGGCAAGATCATCGTGGAGGACGACGCCTACCTCGGCGCTGCGGGCGACGGTCGCTACCGCAAGCGAGGACTGTCGCAGTACCTCATCTGAGCCGCATCCGCGGCTTCAACCCCGGGAGGGACCATGCACGCCATCAACCATTGGATCGGCAATCAACGGGTGGCCGGCGCGAGCGGCCGTACATCCGCGGTGTACGACCCCGCCACCGGCGAGCAGACCGCCGCCGTCGACCTCGCATCGGTCGAGGAAGTCGACGCCGCAGTGGCGTCGGCCAGCGCAGCAGCGGGGGAGTGGCGCCAGTCGTCCATTGCCCAGCGCACCAAGGTGTTGTTCCGCTTCCGCGATCTGGTCGACCGGCACATCGACGACCTGGCCAAGGTGCTCACCGCCGAGCACGGCAAGGTGCTCAGCGACTCGGCGGGTGAGCTGTCGAGGGGCCTGGAGAACATCGAGTACTCGTGCGGGGTGCCCCAGTTGCTCAAGGGCGACTTCAGCGAGCAGGTGAGCCGCGGGGTCGACGTCTACTCGATCCGTCAGCCCCTCGGTGTGGTCGCCGGGATCACCCCGTTCAACTTCCCGTGCATGGTGCCACTGTGGATGTTCCCCAACGCGATCGCCTGCGGCAACGCCTTCATCCTCAAGCCCAGCGAGAAGGATCCCTCGACATCGCTGATGATGGCCGAAATGCTCGCCGACGCCGGGCTGCCATCGGGCGTGTTCAACGTGGTGCAGGGCGACAAGGTCGCCGTCGACCGCATCCTCGGTCATCCCGACATCGCCGCCGTGAGCTTCGTGGGCTCCACGCCCATCGCCCGCTACGTGTACGAGACGGGCACCGCCAACGGCAAGCGGGTGCAGGCACTCGGGGGCGCCAAGAACCACATGGTCGTCCTCCCCGACGCCGATCTCGACATGGCGGCCGACGCCGCCGTGAGCGCCGGGTACGGCTCGGCGGGGGAGCGGTGCATGGCCATCTCGGTCGTGGTGGCGGTCGGCGACATCGCCGATCCCCTCGTCGAGGCGGTACAGAAGCGGTTGCCGGGTCTCGTGGTCGGTGCCGGCAACGACCCGAGCTCGGAGATGGGTCCGCTCATCACCCGGGAGCATCGTGACCGCGTGGCCGGCTATGTCGGTGCCGGGGCCGACGAGGGTGCCACCGTGGTGGTCGACGGCCGCGAGCGCAGCTTCGACAACGACGGGTTCTTTCTCGGCCCCTCGCTGATCGATCACGTCACCCCCGACATGAGCGTGTACTGCGACGAGATCTTCGGTCCGGTCCTCTCGGTGGTGCGCGCCGCAACCTTCGACGACGCGCTCGAGTTGATCAACTCGAATCCCTATGGAAACGGAACGGCAATCTTCACTCGCGACGGTGGTGCAGCTCGGGAGTTCCAGTTCGGGGTGGAGGTGGGCATGGTCGGGGTCAACGTGCCCGTGCCGGTTCCCGTTGCGTATTACTCCTTCGGGGGTTGGCACAACTCGCTGTTCGGCGATCGCCACATGTACGGACCCGAAGGCATCGACTTCTACACCCGCACCAAGGTCGTCACCAGCCGCTGGCCCGACCCGGCGACCAGCACCATCGACCTCGGCTTCCCGACGAACTGACAGGAGACCAGTCATGGATTTCGGCATCGTGTTGCAGACCGATCCTCCCGCTTGGCGCGTCGTGGAGCTCGCCAAGCGGGCCGAGGCGCTGGGGTTCACCCACGCCTGGACCTTCGACAGCCACGTGCTGTGGCAAGAGCCCTACGTGATCTACAGCCAGATGTTGAGTGAGACTCATCGACTGATCGTCGGGCCGATGGTGACCAACCCGGGCACGCGGAACTGGACGGTCACGGCGTCGCTGTACGCCACGCTCAACGACATGTTCGGCAACCGCACGGTGTGCGGCATCGGGCGCGGCGACTCGGCCATGCGGGTCCTCGGCCACAAGCCGAGCACCCTGGCCACGCTCAGCGAGGCGATGACGGTCATCAAGGGCCTGGCCGAGGGCGAGGAGGTCACCTACAACGGCACCCAACAGCAGTTCCCGTGGGCCAAGGAGTCGACCCTCGACATCTACATGGGCGCGTACGGCCCCAAGGCACTGAAGCTCTGCGGCGAGCAGGCCGACGGGTTCATCCTCCAGCTCGCCGACCCCCAGATCGCGGCATGGACCATCGAGGCGGTGCGCACGGCGGCGTCGGACTCCGGGCGTGATCCCGACAGCGTCAAGGTGTGTGTGGCGGCCCCGGCCTACGTGGGCGAGGACATCGCCCACCAGCGCGATCAGGTGCGCTGGTTCGGCGGCATGGTCGGCAACCACGTGGCCGACCTGGTCGATCGGTACGGCGCCAGCACCGATCTGCTGCCCGAGACCCTGATCGTCCTACGTCGAGAACCGCAAGGGCTACGACTACAGCGAGCACGGCAAGGCCACCAGCACCCATGTCGACTTCGTGACCGACGACGTCATCGACCGTTTCTGCATCCTCGGGACGCCCGCCCAGCACATCGAGCGGCTCGAGGAGCTGCGGAGTCTCGGTGTCGACCAGTTCGCGATCTACCTCCAGCACGACGGCAAGGACGTGACCATCAGCGAGTACGGCGACAAGATCATCCCGGTGGTCAATGCCCGGTGACTCGGTGACCGACACCACCGACCCGCTCGTTCGCGAGCAACTCCTGCGCGAGCAGTCGGCGAGAGCCGACCGACGGATGACAGCCGTCCGGATCACCCGCCAGGTGGTCGTGTTCGGGTTGTTCCTGGTGGCGATTGCCGCCACCTACACCGCGTACAAGGCTTTCGGCGCGTCCGTCGACCACAAGCAGCACACGTGGCGCATCATCGGCTCGTACCTGCCCCGGTCCGATGATCTCAACATGCCTCCCATCCCCGACATCGTCGGCGCGCTCACCGATCCCTTGCCGGGGGAATCGGGATCGATGGCGGGCACCCTGTTCGGCGAGGCGCTCTTCACGCTCCGAGAAACGGTCGCCGGCTTCGTGGTCGGCGTCGCCCTCGGGCTCGCGCTGGCGATCGTCCTGGCTCGCTCCTCGTTCCTGGAACGCGGCCTCACTCCCTACATCGTCGCCAGTCAGACCATCCCGCTCATCGCCATTGCACCGTTGGTCGTGATCTGGGGGCGCAAGAACATCGACTTCTTCCCGTGGGAGTGGAAGGACTGGATGTCGGTGTCGATCATCGCCACCTACTTGACGTTCTTCCCGGTGGCCATCAACGGGCTACGCGGCCTGAAGTCCCCCAAACCGGAAGACCTCGAGCTGATGGAGTCGTACGCGGCCGGGTGGACACCCACCTTGTGGCGCCTGCGGTTCCCGGCCTCGTTGCCCTACCTGTTCGCCGCCTTCAAGTTGGCGGCCACCGCGAGCGTGATCGGGGCAATCGTCGGCGAGATCTCCGCCGGCGTCGGAGGCGGGCTCGGGCGCCGGATCCTCAGCGAGGCGCTTCGCTACAGCACCGGACCGGGCCGGCTCTACGCCTCGGTGGCCTTCGCCGCACTGCTCGGCATTGCGGTGTTCCTCGTGATCACAGCCATCGAACAAGTGGTTCTGCGTTCCCAGGGCCGCAAGGCAATCACATGAGCGCAGTAGAGATTCGTACCGTCTCGAAGATCTTCAACCGGGGCCGAGCGAACGAGGTGCACGCACTCGAGGACATCGATCTCTCCATCGAGTCCGGCGAGTTCGTCACCCTTATCGGCCCGTCCGGTTGCGGCAAGTCCACGCTCCTCCGGCTCGTGGCGTCACTGCTCCCGACGAGCGAAGGCGCCATCACGGTGGCCGGCAAGTCGGCCGAGCAGGCCCGACTCGACCAGGACTACGGCATGGCATTCCAGCGGGCCGGGCTCTTCGAGTGGCGCACAGTGGCAAAGAACATCGAGCTTCCGCTCGAGCTGATGGGCTGGAACAGAGCCGACCGCCGACGTCGGGCCGCGGAGATGCTCGAACTGGTCAAGCTGCCCGAGTTCGGCGATCACCACCCGGCCGAGCTGTCCGGGGGTATGCAACAACGAATCGCCATTGCCCGGTCGCTGGCATTCAGTCCGTCGTTGCTGTTGATGGACGAGCCCTTCGGTGCCCTCGACGAGATGACCAGAGAGCACATGCAGACCGAGTTGTTGCGGATCTGGGAGGAGACGGCCACGACCGTCGTCTTCGTCACTCACTCGATTCCCGAAGCGGTGATCCTCTCGAATCGGGTGGTCGTGATGTCGCCTCGTCCGGGCAAGATCGCCCAGATCATCCCGATCGACCTCGGAGAACGCAGCGACGACACACGCGAGGACCCAGCGTTCTTCGCGGGCGTCACGATCGTTCGCGAGGCGCTACGGGCCGTGGAGGGCCAATGAGTCACGTACTTCGGACCTGGTCTGCGCCGCTCATCTGCGGGTTGGTGATGTTCGGCTTCTGGGAGGGTTCGCTCGCGCTGTTCGATCCCGACGGATTCGTCCTGCCGCCGCCGTCGGAGATCATCGGGGCCTTCTTCGACGACTTCGACAGGATCTTCACCGGCGCCCGGGTCACCGGCTTCATCATCGTCACCGGTCTGGTCGCGGGGGCGCTCGTGGCGGTGGTTGCCGCGCTACTGGTCACCCGGTTCCGCCTGGCGGCGGAGATCATCACGCCGCTGGCCGTCGCCATCAGTGCCATTCCCATCATCGCGCTCGCACCGATCTTTCAGAACTGGTTCGGGCTGGTCTCGTCGCGTCCAAACCAGCTCATCGTGGCGCTGTTGGTGTTCTTCCCGATCTTCATCAACACCACCAAGGGGCTCACCCAGGTCGAGCAGAGCCAGATCGAGCTCATGGAGTCCTACGCCGCGTCGAAGTCGACGATCATGCGGGAGGTGCGCATCCCCAATTCGCTGCCGTTCCTGTTCACATCACTCAAGCTGGCCTCGTCGCTCGCCGTCATTGCGGCGATCGTTGCCGAGTACTTCGGGGGCCGCCAAGATGCGCTGGGGAATCTCATCACCGGCAACGCCGGCTTGGCCCGCTACGCCGAGGCGTGGGCGGCGGTGCTCGCGGGCACCGTCATCGGCACGATCATGTATGTCCTGGTCGTCGTGGCCGAACGGCGTACGATTCCCTGGCATTCGTCAATTCGAGGAACAGAAACCACCTCAGGAGGGTGATCATGAGATCAACGAACCGACTATGGCGAGTACTCGCCATGCTCTTGGCCATCGCCATGTTGGCCGCGGCGTGCGGCAGCGATGACGACGGAGGGGGAGAAACGGCAGCCGACGAAACGGCTGAGGAGCCTGCGGCCGAGCCGGCCGAAGAACCGGCCGACGACGCCGGCGGGGGAGGGGAGATGACGTCGGTCTCTCTCCAGCTTCAGTGGGTTCCGCAGTCGCAGTTCGCCGGCTATTTCGCCGCACGCGATCTGGGCTTCTACGAAGACGTGGGCCTCGATGTCACCATTCTCGATGGGGGCGTCGACATCGTGCCGGCAACGGTTCTCGATTCCGGCGGCGCTGACTTCGCCATCTCGTGGGTTCCTCGTGGCCTCGTCCCCCGCGAAGAAGGCCTGAACATCACCAACATCGCTCAGGTGTTCCAGCGCAGTGGCACCCTCCAGGTGTCGTTCGCGGACTCCGGTATCACAACCGTCGATGATCTCGCAGGGACCAACGTCGGCAACTGGGGCTTCGGCAACGAGTTCGAGCTCTTCGCCGGTCTGCGGGCCAACGGTCTCGATCCTGACAGCGACGTGACCCTGGTCCAGCAGGCCTTCGACATGACGGCGCTGATCAACGGCGACATCGACGCGGCCCAGGCGATGACCTACAACGAGTACGCGCTGGTTCTCGAAACGGTCAATCCCGAAACGGGAGAGCTGTACCAGCCAGAGGACCTCAACATCATCGACTGGAACGACGTGGGCACCGCGATGCTCCAGGACGCCATCTGGGCCGACGCCGACCGCCTCGACGACGACGCCGCGTACCGAGACGTCGCAGTTCGCTTCGTCGAGGCCTCGCTGCGAGGCTGGGCACATTGCCGCGACAACTTCCAGGAATGCGTCGACGTCGTCGTCGCCGCCAACCCGCCCTTCGGCGGTCCTGGTCACCAGGCGTGGATGATGAACGAGATCAATGCGCTCATCTGGCCGTCACCGGGTGGTGTGGGCGTGATGGATCCGGCTCTGTGGCAACAGACCGTCGACATCGCGACGGCCGAGGGAATCCTGGCCAGTCCGCCCGATGACGGAGCGTTCCGCACCGACATCGCCGAGGAGGCAGTCGCCAATCTCGAGGCGGCCGGAATCGACGTGTTCGGGAACGACTTCGCCCGCATCGACGTCGAGGTGACCGAGGGCGGAAACTGACCCACCGGCAAGATCGACCGCACACGGGGAGTGGCGTCGCTTCGGCGGCGTCACTCTCGCGTGGGGGTTGAACGGGCCACTGTTCCCGCCAGAGCGCCGGAAATACACGTTATGTAAAGTAAACGCAGGATCAACAGGGTGACGTCACTTGCGTGAAGTGAACGGCGGTCGAGCGGGGTGACGTCACGTGAAGCCGGGATCGGGTTCGTCGCCGTCGGCCATCGAGCGGAGTCGATGGAGGTGAACCGCCGTCGTGACGACGTTCGTTGCCACGATGGGCCATGCGGTGAGCGCGATGCCATAGGTGATGAAGGTCACCGAACCGATGAGGCCGAACGCCCGAAGCCAGGCAATCGACCGCATCGTCGACGCCGAGATGACCAGCGCTGATGCCGTGAAGCCGAGAAGTTGCGTCATTGTCCGTCCACTGCGCCGCCGAAGTTCCCAGCGTTGTACTGGTGCGAACATGAGTGCGGTGGTCGACTCGTGATACGTCGTCGCACTCACCAAATGTTGAGAGCTGTGATCGGTGGGCGAACACCTTCCTCAAGATTTGGTGAGGGCGTCGCGGAGGCTGGCGACGAGGAATCGCAGCGCCGGTTCGTCGCCGTCGCTGCGCTCGAAGTCGTCGACGGCCGAACTCACGAGGAATCGCAGGTCGGTCAGTCGCTCGAATTCCTCCTTGGCCACCACCATGGTGTCGTCGTCGAGGCCCACCCGACGGGCGGCGGCTCTCGATTCGTAGGCGCGCTGGCGACAGGAGCGACGGCAGTAGCTCCGGGGCCGGCCACCCGCGCTCGGGTGCACCAGCACTCCCCCACACCACCCACACCTCGACCGTTTCGTCACGTGACGAAACTAGTTCACGCCACCTGGGATCGGGTGGAATCCCCGCCGCCGTGCATCGGATGGGGAACCATGTCGGGGACATCGACGTTGTGAGCCCAGCCGGTGAGAGGAACCACGATGAGCGAGGCCGAAGTGCCGACCACCGAGACCGTTGCGGTGCTCAAACACCGCCGGGCCTCGCGGTGGATGCACTGGATCAACTTCCCGCTGTTGGCGATCATGATCTGGAGTGGGCTCCGCATCTACTGGGCCGATCTTCGCGATCCGTACGGTTTCGGCGTCGGCCTGGTGGGTTGGCACTGGTTCGACTTCTTCCCCGACGTGGTCAACGAGAAGCTCGGTTTGGAGCGACGACTGGCGAGGGGCATGGCCTTCCACTTCACCTTCGGGTGGCTCTTCGCCATCAACGGCCTGGCGTACGTGCTCTACACGTGGCGCAGCGGTGAGTGGCGTCAGCTCCTCCCCGACCGCTACTCGGCGCGCGACTCGATACGCGTGCTCAAGCACGATCTGTACATCGGCAAGACGTCGCTTCCCCCGCAGGCCCGCTACAACGCCGCCCAGCGGCTCTCGTACTCGTTCATCATCGTGCTGGGCGCCGTGGCGGTGTTCACCGGCCTCGCCATCTACAAACCCACCCAGCTCAATCTCCTCACCTCGCTGTTCGGCGGGTACGAGACCGCACGGACCATCCACTTCTCGGTCACCATCGCGTTCCTGGCGTTCTTCGTCGTGCACCTGCTCCAGGTGGCCCGCGCCGGATGGGGCAACTTCACGAGCATGATCACCGGCTACGAGCTGGTCGAGCGTTCTGTCGTCGCCGCCCAGCCCGACGAGGCCGCAGAGGAGGTTGCCGCCGATGCCTGATTCAGAGCGTTCCGGATCCGAGGCGGAGCAAGCCGCCCGATACGCGGCTCTCGAGGCGGCGGCCCCGGTGATCAGTCGCAGTGCCTACACCCGCCAGAGTCGTCGGGCGCTCCTCACCGGCGGACTGGCGTCGCTCGGTGCCTTGGTCGGCTGGCGGGCACTGCTCGGCCGGCCCGAGGCCGACAACATCCCCGATCTGCTCCGCGAGGGTCACGAATTCAACGAGGCGGTGTGGCGGAAGCTCTCCCGCGAGCAGGCCTCGGCCCCCACCTTCGATCGCTCGGCCTCGTCGATCCTTCGTGTGAACGGCACCCGAGGCATGGACGACGACATCGATCTGGTGAACTGGGAGATGACGGTCGAGGACCGCAGCGGCCAGGTGATCGGCACGCATGTTCTCGCCGACATCCAGGCCCTCCCGAAGTACGAGATCACCATCGAACACAAATGCGTCGAAGGATGGAGCCACATCGTCACCTGGGGCGGTGCTCGCTTCGGTGACTTCGCCGCCCTGTACGAGGATCAGCTCGGTGGGCTCCCCGACTATGTGAGCCTGGTCACTCCGAGCGGCGGGTACTACGTCGGCGTCGACCGCGCTTCGATGCTCAACTCCCAGGCCATGCTCACCTACGAGCTCGAAGGCGAGCCCCTCTCCATCGATCACGGCGCGCCGTTGCGCCTCACCACCCCGAACAAGTACGGCATCAAGCAGCTGAAGCAGATCGGCACCATCCGTTTCACCGACGAACGACCCGACGACTACTGGGCCGAGCGCGGCTACGACTGGTACGCGCAGCTATGAGGCCGAGAAAGAGGCGGCCCCGGCGGGGTGATCCTCAGCGGACGGCCAGGTAGACGTCGCTCTCGCGCATGGTGCGGCTGAAGACCATCTGCCACAACTGGGTGTTGCGGACGCGGAAGCCGGCCATCGATGCCTTCAGGTAGTAGCGCCACATACGTCGGAAGCGCTCGTCGTAGTCGGGCAGGTCGGGCCAGGCCGACTCGATGTTCGCGTACCAGTGCTGAAGCGTGGTGTCGTAGTCGGGCCCGAAGCTGTGGAGGTCTTCGATGGTGAACATCGGCTCGGCGGCCCGCGCCATCTGCGCCACCGACGGCAGCATCCCCCCGGGGAAGACGTAGCGGTCGAACCAGGCATCGAAGTGCTTCTTCGACGAGTTCGACCCGATGGTGTGGTGCAGCATCAGGCCGTCGTCGGCCAGCAATCGGTCACATGTCCGGAAGAAGGTGCGGTAGTTCTTGGCACCGACGTGTTCGAACATGCCGACCGACACGATGCGATCGAAGGTACCGGTGAGGTCCCGATAGTCGGCCTGGCGGATGGCGACGTCGAGGCCGGCCGTGCGCTCACGGGCGAGTCGCACCTGCTCGATGGCCGGCGAGATGCCGGTGACATGCACCTGGTACCGCTCGGCCGCAAAGGCGGAGAACCCGCCCCAGCCGCAACCGATGTCGAGAAGGGTCATGCCGGGTTCGAGCCGCAGCTTCTTGCAGATGAGGTCGAGCTTCGCCTCCTGGGCGGTGTCGAGATCGACGGCATCGCGCCAGTATCCGCACGAGTAGATCATGCGCTTGTCGAGCATTCGCTCGTACAGGTCGTTGCCGATGTCGTAGTGCGCCGAGGCGTTCGCCGCCGCCTGCTTCTTGCCCTGGCGGTTGGTGAGAATCGACGACGCGACGATCTTCAGCAGCTCGGGACCCATCTTGATCTCGGACTTCACGTCGGCGAGGAGGAGTCGGACCAGGAACTGGTCGAGCTCGGGGCTGTCCCACCAGCCGTCCATGTAGGCCTCACCGAGGCCCAGTTCACGATCCCGGATCACCCGATCCCACAATCGCTCGTCGTGGACGTGCACGTCCCATGGTCGATCACCGCCGAGCGTTACCCCGGCGCGATCGAGCAACCGTTCTGCGAGCGCCCGCGAATCTCCCATCGCCCAAGTATTGCGCCCTGCCCCGGGCTGTGCGAGTCGATGAGGGCCGACTACCGTCGCGGCCATGAACGACGAAGTCCTGGCCGAGCTCCGGCGCAGCATCGACAACATCGATGCGGCGCTCATCTACCTGCTCGCAGAGCGCTTCGCCACCACCAAGAAGGTCGGCCGCCACAAGGCCCTCGTCGGGCTTCCCCCCGCCGACCCCGAACGGGAAGCCGAACAGATCGCCCGCTTCCGGTCCCTTGCCCAGGCGGCCGGCCTCGACACCGAGTTCTCCGAGAAGTTCCTTCGTTTCGTGGTCGACGAGGTCATCCACCATCACGTCAAGATCGCCGCCGACGAGCGCTGAGCTGCTAGAACATCGGCCATGCGCGCAGTCGTCTACTTCGAAACCCTGAAGGGCCACACACGGACCGCGGCCGAGCACATCGCTTCGGCGTTGTACGCCGCCGACGTCGAAGTGACGGTTCGGTCGATCGAACGTGTCGACCTCGACGAACTCGCTCAGGCCGACCTGGTGGTGATCGGCACCTGGGTGCACGGGCTGCGCTGGTTCGGCGTCGGTCCGGCCGGTCTGGGCAAGATCGGCCGGTTTCCGATCATGACCGGAAAGCCGGCGGCCGTGTTCTGCACCTACCGCTGGGATCCGAAGCGTTCCCTCGAGACGTTGGCTTCAGCGGTGACCGACCGTGGTGGTCGCGTGCTCGACGGAGCTTCGTTCCAGGAGCACGATCTCTCCGCCGGAGTCCGTGACTTCGTGGCCGACCTGCTCGTGTCGGTCGCGGCCTGACCCACCGGGCGCTGCCGGCCGAGGTGGACTCGGCGGCGACAGATGCCATGCTTGTGATCTGTGAAACTCACCAGCTCCGAGTGGCGCCGCATCGGCGTTCTGACTGCGATCAGCCTTCTGGTCGTGGCGATCGTCGTGTTCCGGGGTGGCGGCGGTTCCAACGAGGCGGTCGCGCCCGAAGCCGTGGCCTCGACCGAACCCGAGGGTCCCTCGGCCGCCGACCAGGTGTCGCAGGCCCAGGCCGCTGGTGCCGCCGCGGTTGACGGCGCCGATGCCGAAGCCGCTGCAGCGAGCGTCGAGTCGAGCATCCCGCAGAGCGGGGACAAGTCCTTCACCGGTGCGCTCACCGGGCCGGTCGTGTACGGCGTCCCGTCGCCGGAGAACGAAGTGCAGTTCTCGGTTGCCGTCGAAGACGGCATCGGCGTCGATGCCACCGAGCTGGCCGGCATCGTCGATCAGGTGCTGTCCGACCCGCGGAGTTGGGCGGCGTCGGGTGACTACGGCCTGGTACGGGTGCCGACCGGCGGTCTGTTCCAGTTGGTCGTGACCTCGCCGGAGACGACCGACGAGGTCTGCGCGCCGCTTCAGACCATCGGGCAGCTCTCGTGCGCCATCGACGGTGTCGTGGCCATCAATCTCGAGCGTTGGCTCACGGGTTCGCGCGGCTGGACGAGCACGCTCGAGGACTATCGGGCCTGGGTGATCAACCACGAAATCGGTCATCAGCTCGGTGAGGTGCACCGGCGTTGCCCCGGCGTCGGAGAAGTCGCGCCGGTCATGCAGCAACAGAGCATCGATCTCGACGGCTGCGTGGCGAATCCCTGGCCCTACCCCGAGGGCGCTCCCGCGGCACCGGCGGAGACGGCCGGAGACGGCTCCGACGAAGCCGTGGAGGGCGACGACCCGATAACTGAGCCCGGCTGATCTGTCAAGGGTCGGGTCGGGAAGAACTGCTCGTTCGACCTAGTCCGAACGAATCACTCTGCGTGAGCGTGAACCACGCAGAGTGGTACGTTCTCGACGAGGAGTGATGGGCCGTGGTCGACATCGACAAAAACAACGCTGACGACCCCGCCAGGCTGGCAGCCGAGACGTCTCCCGACGCCCTGCTTCTCGTCGACGAAGCGGGCACCACCGTGTACGCCAACGCCGCCGCGCGGGTGCTGTTCGCGAGACACCTTCCCGGTGAACCCATCGGCGCGCTGCTCCGGGTCGACGGGCCACCGTTGTCGCAGCTCATCGGCTCGGCTGGAATGGCCCGGCGCGCCACAGCGGTCACCGCGAACGGCAACGTCGAAGAGGTCGACATCACCATCGGCGGGGTGAGCGACGGCACTGTCGCCATCACGTTGCGCCCGCAGCTCGATCCCGGAATCTCCACGGTCGAGCTCCTCCGACGCGCCACCCACGACGATCTGACCCAGCTCGCCAACCGTGCTTCCTTCGTCGAGCGCGTCACCCAGGACACCCGGCACGGTGACCGGTTGGGCCACGCGCTCATCATGCTCGATCTCGATGGTTTCAAGCTGGTCAACGACGGATACGGACATGAGATCGGTGACCAGGTCCTCATCGAGATCGCCCATCGCCTCCGCATGTCGTGTCGCCCCGACGATCTCGTCGCCCGCTTCGGTGGCGATGAGTTCTCGCTGTGGTGTCCCGGGCTCTGTGACGACGATGGCATCCGCGCCTTCGTCCACCGTCTGCTCGAGGCCATCGAGCAGCCGATACCGATTGCCTCGACGGTGTCTTCGGTGAGCGCGAGCGTCGGGGTGGTCGTCACCACCGACTCACTGATCGAGATCTCCGATCTGTTGTCCAAGGCCGACGCCGCCATGTATCGCGCCAAGGCGCTCGGTGCCGGTCGCCACGTCGTGTACGACGACGACATCGGCCGAGACCTCGTGCGGGCCCGAACCCTCGAGCGGTCGCTGGCCGAGGCGATCGCGAACGACCGCCTCGAGTTGCACTACCAGGCCACGATCGACCTCGTGTCGGGTGAGGCCGTGGGTGCCGAGGCCCTGATCCGCTGGCCCCATCCGCACCTCGGCCTGGTGACCCCGCACGAGCTCATCGAGGTGGCCACTCGTACCCACCTGCATGCGTCGCTGACCTTCTGGGTCGTCGAGGCGGCCATCGCCGAGCTCGCCCGGTGGAATCGCGTCCTCGCCGAGCCGATCGGCGTGAGTGTCAATGTCGCCACCCGGCAGCTGACCGCCGAGTTCGTCGACGCGACCATGACCCGCCTCGAGAAGGCGGCCGTCGATCCTCGCCTGCTGACCATCGAGGTCACCGAGGAGGTCGTCTCACCGCGTCGATCCGCGGCCATCGACCAGCTGCTGTTGTTCCACGAGATGGGCGTTCGGATCGCAATCGACGACTTCGGCACGGGTGGCGCGTCGCTGCTGTCGCTCCAGCACCTGCCCGTCGACGCACTGAAGATCGCCCCCATCTTCATCGAGGGTCTGGCGGAGTCCAAACGACAGGCCGCCATCGTCGAGGCCATCGTCGGGCTCGGACGGGCGCTCGACCTCGAAGTGATCGCCGAGGGTGTCGAGCGCGAGGCCGATCTCGAGGCGGTTCGGGCGCTCGGTTGTGACCTGGCCCAGGGGTTCCTCTTCTCGTCTCCGGCGCCGGCCGCCTCTGTCGACTGGCTGCCTTCGCGCGACAGCACCTGATCCGACCCGCTGGGCCGCGCGCACACCGAGCGGTAGGTTCCTCGGATGGGAACTCAGACAGCGCTCGTCACCGGAGCCTCCACCGGGATCGGAAGAGCAGTGGCACTGCATCTCGACGCGCTCGGCTGGGGGGTGTACGCCGGTGTGCGCACCACCGAGGCAGCGGACGCGCTCCAGGCCGAGGCCTCGGTTCGGCTGCAGCCGGTGATGCTCGACGTCACTCGGCCCGATCAGATCGCCGAGGTCATGGCTCGGCTCGAGATCGAGCTCGGCAATCGGGGGCTCGGCGCACTGGTGAACAACGCCGGCATTCCTGTGGGTGGCCCGCTCGAGTACCTCGATCTCGACGAGCTCCGTCGATGCTTCGAGGTCAACACCATCGCCCCGATCGCGATGGTGCAAGCCGCCGCCGACCTCCTGCGAACCGCCCATGGCCGAATCGTGTTCGTGAGCTCGATCGCCGCTCGGATCTCCGGACCCAACATGGGCCCGTACTCGGCCTCGAAACACGCAGTCTCGGCCCTGGCCGAGTCGCTGCGAGCCGAGCTGCACTCGGCCAAGGTGAGGGTGTCTGTCATCGAGCCGGGGTCCATCGACACCGAAATCTGGGCCAAGAGCACGACCTACGGCGAGGACCTGCGCGCCAATCTGCCGCAGGCGGCCATCGAACGCTACGACAAGTTGTTGTCGCACTCCGAGAAGGTGATCGCCGCGAGTGCGGCGAACGCCCCCGAGGCGAGCCTGGTGGCGGAGGCGGTGGAGAAGGCCATTACGGCCCGCTTCCCGAAATCGCGGTATCTCGTCGGCCGCGACGCCCGGTCGGTGGCCGGCGTCCTTCGGGTGCTACCCGATCGCTTACGAACGGTCATGGTTCGCCGCATCTGACCATCTCCCATTCGCGGCCAGATCGCGCTAGGTTCGTGGTGCCGCCGAATGCTGCGGGAGAGCGTCCGTTTCGGCGGGCCGCCGAAGGAGCAACCGTCCCCGGAAACTCTCAGGCACCCGGACCGTAGCTCGAGGCAACTCTGGAGAGCAGCGCTTCGAGCGCTCACCGACGGGGTAAGCCGGCGCTTCGCCGGGGAATCTCTCAGGTACCGCGACAGAGGGGGACGACCAGCGATCTCCCGACCCCGGAGCCTCTCATGGCCGACCTCTCCCCCACCCCCGACGGCTTTCCCTCGCGGCACATCGGTCCCCGACCCGATGACCTCGACAAGATGATCAGCGAGCTCGGTGTCGAGTCTCTGGAGGCCCTCATCGACGCCACCGTTCCCGAGCCGATACGGCAAACCGAGCCGCTCGAGTTGGGCGCAGGCATGTCCGAGGTCGAGGTGCTCGAGGAGCTGCGCCGAATCGGAAGCATGAATCGAACGTGCACCTCGTTGATCGGATTGGGCTACTCCGGAACCACCACCCCGGCCGTGATCCGCCGAAATCTTCTGGAGAATCCGGCCTGGTACACGGCCTACACGCCGTATCAGCCAGAGATCTCCCAGGGACGGCTCGAGGCGTTGCTCAACTTCCAGACCATGGTCGGTGATCTCACCGGGATGGAGCTGGCCAACTCCTCGATGCTCGACGAGCCGACTGCGGCGGCCGAGGCCATGACCATGCTGCATCGCGTCAACAAGACGTCGTCGAGCGATGTCTTCGTGGTCGACTCCGGGTGTCATCCCCAGGTGATCGCCGTCATCGAGACGCGAGCCCAGCCGCTCGGACTCGAGGTTCGGATCGCCGACATCGACGCAGAGCTCCCCTCCGAGCTGTTCGGCGTGCTGCTGGCTCAGTTCTCCACGACCGGCGAGGTACGCGATCTCGCGCCCGCCATCGCCGCCGCGCACGACCGGGGCGCATTGGTGGCCGTGAGTACCGATCTGCTCGGGCTCACCATCGTCGAGTCGCCGGGCTCGGTCGGAGCCGATGCGGTGGTCGGCTCGGCCCAGCGCTTCGGCGTGCCGATGGGATTCGGGGGCCCGCATGCAGGGTTCCTCGCCACCCGTGAGGAGTTCAAGCGCTCGTTGCCGGGGCGCCTGGTCGGCGTGTCGGTCGACGCGGCCGGGCGTCGGGCACTGAGGCTGGCGCTGCAGACCCGTGAGCAGCACATTCGCCGTGAGAAGGCCACCAGCAACATCTGCACGGCGCAGGTCCTTCTTGCCGTCATCGCCTCGATGTATGCGGTGTGGCACGGCCCCTCGGGCCTGTCCGCCATCGCGGGCAAGGTCCACGATCGGGCTCGGGATCTCGCCGCTCGGGCCGAGCAGCACGGCCTGTCGGTGCGCCACGAGTCGTTCTTCGACACCGTGGCCGTGGAGGTGGCCGAGGATGCCGACACGGTCGTGCAGCGGGCCCTCGACCTCGGCATCAACCTGCGGCGCCACGACACCCACACCGTCGTCGTCGCCTTCGACGAGACCTCGACGACGCGTACCGTCGATCTCGTCGGCGAGGCCTTCGGGTTCGATGCCGCCTCACCGGCGCCGGCGGTGCCGCGGATCCCCTCAGGACTCGAACGGCACACGCCCTTCTGCACCCACGAAGTGTTCCATCGCCACCGGTCCGAGACCGCAATGATGCGGTACCTCCGACGCCTGTCCGACCGCGACATCGCCCTCGATCGCTCGATGATCCCGCTGGGATCCTGCACGATGAAGCTGAACGCCGCCGCGGAGATGGAGGCAATCAGCTGGCCGGAATTCGCCAACATCCATCCTTTTGCCCCCCTCGATCAGGCCGAGGGTTACCTGCGGCTGATCCGGGAGCTCGAGGCCGATCTGGTCGCCATCACCGGCTACGACGCCGTCTCGCTGCAGCCCAACGCAGGTTCCCAGGGTGAGTTGGCCGGACTCCTGGCAATAAGCGCCTACCACCGCTCCAACGGCGAGGCCCACCGCGACGTGTGCCTCATCCCGTCGTCGGCGCACGGCACGAACGCGGCGAGCGCAGTGATGGCAGGCATGCGAGTCCAGGTGGTGAAGACCGACGACGCCGGCAACGTCGACCTCGACGATCTCGAGGCCAAGCTGGCCGACAGCGGTGAGAACCTCGCCGCCATCATGGTCACCTATCCGTCGACCCATGGCGTCTTCGAGGTCGGCATCCGAAGCCTGTGCGAACGGGTGCACGCCCACGGTGGGCAGGTGTACCTCGACGGCGCCAATCTCAACGCCATGGTCGGTCTGGCGCAGCCGGGCCGGTTCGGCGCCGACGTCTCCCACCTGAATCTCCACAAGACCTTCTGCATTCCCCACGGCGGGGGTGGTCCCGGCGTTGGTCCCGTGGCGTGTGGTGCGCATCTGGCGCCCTTCCTTCCCGGTCACCCCGGTTCGACCGCGCTGGGCGACGCGCCTCCGGTTTCCGGAGCCCCGTTCGGTTCGGCGGGGATTCTCCCCATCTCCTGGGCCTACATCAAGCTGATGGGTGGCGCAGGGCTGACCTCGGCCACCGCCTATGCGATTGCGGCGGCGAACTACGTCGCCCATCGCCTCGACGCCCATTTCCCGGTGCTCTACCGGGGTGCCAACGGCTTCGTGGCCCACGAGTGCGTTCTCGATCTCCGCGGAATCACCCACGACACCGGCGTCACCGTCGACGACGTCGCCAAGCGGCTCATCGACTACGGGTTCCACGCCCCCACCATGTCGTTCCCGGTGGCGGGCACGCTCATGGTCGAGCCCACCGAGAGCGAGAGTCTGGAGGAGCTCGACCGATTCTGCGACGCCATGGTGGCCATCCGTGGCGAGATCGATGCCGTGGTAGCCGGCGAGTGGCCCATCGACTCGTCGCCGCTCCGGCTGGCCCCACACACCGCAGCCGACGTCACCGTCGACGAATGGACCCTGCCGTACCGGCGTGAGATCGGTGCGTGGCCAATGGGCGGCTCGCGGGTCGATCGTTACTGGCCGCCGGTGAGTCGGATCGACGGCGCCTACGGCGACAAGAACCTCGTGTGTTCCTGTCTTCCGCTCGACGCGTACGGCGACGACTGAATCAGTGGGTCGACGGCGCGCGATACGCGTCGGTGAGCCGCCGGGCAATGACATCGACCTCGTCTCGATTGGCCAGCAGCTGGCGGACGCGCGCCAACTGCCGATGCGCCTGCTCGATGTTCTCCCCGGGGTCGGCGTCGGCGAAGTACCGGGCACCGGACACGTGGTCGGTGAGTCGACGCACGGCGAGCTCGAGCGTGATCAGCTCGCCCGACCGTGAGACACCGATCCGCTCGCCGTGGCCGAGCAGCGGCTCGAGACCCTGCAGGTAGCCGTCGATCACCTCGGTGAGTCGATCGAGGTCGAGTGCCTCGCCGGGAAACACCTGAGACCGAACGAGATCCCCGAGGTCGTCGGCGATGGTGCCCTGATCGACCAGATCGAGGTCGATGATCGCCAGTGGCGATCCCGTGTCGAGGTCGACGAGCAGGTTGGCGGGCTTGGCATCGTTGTGCACCGTCCGCGACGGCAAGCCGGTCGGAGGCCCGACGCGATGCACCAGGTCGTCGAGGTCACTCACGAGGGAGGCGGGTGCATCGGCAGCCGGAGCGGCGCGGGCCTTCTCCCATTGTTCGAGCCGTCGAGGTAGATCGTGGAACGGTCGAGTGGCGAAGGCGGGGATGTGGGCCTGGCTCGCTCGGCGACCGAAGCGACCGAAGAGGTGAGCGACCGTGCCCGGCGAGGGTGGATCGGCCACCTTGTCGGCGGCAACCGCGCGGTCGATCAGCTCGAAAGCGCGCCACACGACGCCGTCGGCATCTCGCACGGCGGCCTCGCCGGTCCGGGTTCGCCTGGCCCGGCGATCGGTGAGCATGGGATCGGGGTGGGCCAGCAGCGCATCGGAGACCGCGAGGGTGCGCTCGGCGAGGGCCCAGGCGTCACCGGTGACCGATGGGTTGACGGCCTGAACCAGCAACAGCCGTCCGTTGCGGGGGTGAACGGCGAAGGTCTGGTGTACGTGGCCACCATCGAGCGGCGAGACCTCGGCGTCGGTCGCGCCGAACGACTCGAGCATCACCGCCGATGGCCAGATCATCGGGGCCAACCGTAGGACACCTGGGGGCGTTGCCACCCGATCGGTAGCCTGCGGCGGTGGAAACTTTCGATCTCATCATCATCGGCTCGGGCACGGGCAACATGATGTTCCTGCCCGAGTTCGACGACTGGAAGGTCGCCATCGTGGAACGCGGAGTGTTCGGAGGAACCTGCCTCAATCGGGGCTGTATTCCGTCGAAGATGTTCGTCCTCGCCGCCGATCGGGTGCTCGGTGCCCGACACGCGTCGAAGCTCGGTGTCGACCTGAGCGTCGATGCCGTCCGCTGGACCGACATCGTCGATCGCGTCTTCGGCCGGATCGACCCCATTGCCGAAGGGGGCGAGGCCTACCGGCGCGATCGGCTCAACGTCACCGTTGTCAAGGCCGAGGCCGAGTTCACCGGCCACAAGACGCTCACGGTGGATGGCCGCGAGATCACTGCTCCGAACATCGTCATCGCGGCAGGCGCCCGGCCGGTCGTACCGGCGACGCCGGGTCTGGCCGAGGTCGGCTACCACACATCCGACACCATCATGCGCCTCCCGCAGCTGCCACCGAGGCTCGCAGTGCTCGGCGGGGGCTACATCGCCAACGAGATGGCCCATGTCTTCGATGCTTTCGGCTCCGAGGTCACCATCATCCAGCGATCCGACCTGCTGCTTCGTGCCGAGGATCACGACATCGCCCATGCCTTCACTGCGCTGGCCAGGGCGCGTTTCGACCTGCGGCTCGACACCGCGATCACGAACTGTGCGCGGACGAGCACCGGCATCGCCCTGGGCCTGGCCCACGGCGACACCGTCGAGTCCATCGAGGTCGACGAAGTGCTGGTGGCGATCGGGCGCATGCCCAACGGCTCGCAGCTCGGCGTGAGGGCCACCGGAGTCGACCTCGACGGCGCCGGATACGTCGTGACCGACGCCTATGGCGAGACGGCGGTCGAGGGCATCTGGGCCGTCGGCGATGTCAGCAACCCGGCCCAGCTCAAGCACACCGCCAACGAAGAGGGACGGGTGGTGGCCCACAACATCGCCCACCCCGACGACCGTCGCATGATCGATCTCGATCCGATCCCCCACGCCGTGTTCACCTCGCCCCAGATCGCATCGGTGGGCGACACCGAACAGAAGCTCGACGCGATGGGCAAGCCGTGCATCATCGGACGCCAGGACTATGGAGGTACGGCCTACGGGTGGGCCCTCGAGGACGCCACCGGGTTCTGCAAGGTCATCGCCGACCCCGACACCCGACTGCTGCTGGGGGCGCACATCATGGGCCCCCAGGCCGCCACCTTGATCCAGCAGCTCATCCAGGGCATGCGTTTCGGTCTCACCGTCGACGAGATGGCCGAGGGTCAGCTCTACATTCACCCCGCGCTCACCGAGGTGGTCGAGCAGGCGTTGCTCGACCTACCTGCGTGAGGCCGTGTCGGCGGCACCGCTTGCTGCCTCGGCCACCGATTTGGCCCACCGGTAGTCGGACTTGCCGTTGGCGTTGCGCCGGAACCGGTCGACCCTGATGATCTCCTTCGGGGTCTTGTACCCGGCCAGATGCGATCGCACGTGGGTGAGCAGCGTCTCGTCGGTCACGGCATCGTCGACCTCGGCCACTGCCACCACCCGCTCACCCCACCTCGGGTCACCGACCCCCACCACGTTGCAGTCGACCACCGCCCCGTGGAGCTTCAGGATCTCCTCGACCTCTTCCGGGTAGACCTTCTCGCCGCCGGTGTTGATGCACATCGAACCGCGACCGAGCAGGGTGATGGTGCCGTCGGCCTCGACGGTGGCCCAATCGCCGGCCACCGCCCACCGCTTGCCGTCGATGACTCGGTAGGTCGCTGCGGTTTTCTCCGGATCCTTGTAGTAGCCGAGTGGCAGGATCCCGCCCGAGGCCATCAGGCCCCGCTCACCCGAGCCGGGCACAACCGGTCGGCCGTCCTCGGTGAACACAGCGGCGCGATCGCTGAGCCGGAACCGGGCTGTTGTGGCCGCGCCGTCGGACCGAGTGACCTCGCTGGCCAGGTCGAGGCCTTCGGATGACCCGAGTGCGTCGACCATGACCACCTCCGGCAGCCACGTCCGCAGCCGATCCTTCACCGGTGCGCTCCACATCACGCCCGACGACTGGATGACCCGAACCGAGCCGAGATCGTAGGGCGCACCAGACTCGGCGGCGCGCTCGAGCTCGTCGGCCAGCGGCCGGCCGAACACGTCACCGACGATGGCCAGGTTGGTGACCCGTTCCGCTTCGACGAGGCGCCACAACTCGGCTGGATCGAGTGATCGGGAGGCCGGCATCACGACACACCCGCCTTGCAGGTGAGTGGCCTGAGCGGCGAAGTTGGCGGTTCCGTGGATCAGTGGAGCGGCCACACCCATGCGGATGACCTTGTTGCGGTCGTGGATCTCGACGACGTTGCGGGCGGCATGGCGAGGGTCGCGTGGCGGTTCGAGCCGCAGGCCGGCGAAGTAGGTTGCCGTCACGCCGATGAGCGCTCCGTGGTCCCACATGACCGCTTTGGGAACGCCGGTTGTGCCGCCGGTGTAGAGGAACCACAGGTCGGCGGCCGTCCGTCCGGCCCGGGGCGACGGTGGGTGTTGCTCACCGAGCAGTTCGAGATAGCCGGTGGCCCAGCCCGGTGCCGATCCACTCATCTGGATGCGGACGCGCAGTTCGGGAAGGGAGTCGAGCACCTCCTCCACGGTTGGTGCGAGATCGCCATCGAACAGCACGGCCTCGGCGTCGGCGTTGTCGAGGATGTAGTGCAACTCTTCCGCCGTGTAGCGGAAGTTGACGTTGCAGGGCACCGCCCCGATCTTGAAGCAGCCGTACTGCGCTTCGAGGTACTCGATGCTGTTGTGGGCGAAGAAGCCCACCTTTGCGCCGCGCCCGACGCCCCGTGCGAGCAGGGCGGCGGCGAAGGCGTCGGCATTGGTGTCGAACTGCGCCCAGGTCCGGCGCCGGTCACCGTGTACGACCGCCTCTGCCTCGGGAATCGTGGCGGCAATCGCCTCGAACGCGTCGGCCAGGTTGAACCCCGGGCTGTCCATCGGCTCATGGTTGCCGGGTTCGGCGGTGGCCACAACCTGGCGCTCGCGCGCGAGACTGCGCCCATGACCGAACGGCTGTATCTGCGTGACGCGCGTCTGCGCACCTTCACGGCGACCGTGGTCGCCGTCCACGACTCGTGGGTGGTGCTCGATCGCACCGCGTTCTACCCCACCGGCGGCGGCCAGCCCCACGACACCGGGGAGTTGATCGTCGATGGTTCCGCGACCGCGGTCATCGACGTTCGTTCCGTGGACGGTGACGTCCATCACCTGATCGAGGGAGTCGTGCCCGGTGTCGGCCGCTCCGTCGAGGGTCATCTCGACTGGACGCGGCGTCATCGCCTCATGCGAACCCACACGGCACTGCACATCCTCTGCGGGGTCATCTGGAACGAATGGGGCCGAAGTGTCACGGGGGGAAACATGGATGAGCTCTCCGCCCGGATGGACTTCGAGTTCGACCCGCTCCCCGACGGCTTCGCCGAACGGATCACCGTCCTCGTCAACGACGAGATCGCCGCCGATCGGCCCGTCGTGGTCTCGTTCCTTCCTCGCGGCGAAGCGATCACCGACGGCGACCTCATCCGCACCAAGGTCAACATGATCCCCGATTCGGTCACCGAGATCCGCGTGGTCGACATCGTCGGGCTCGACAAGCAGGCCGACGGCGGCACCCATGTGGAGCGCACCGGTGAAGTCGGACGATTCGAGGTGGTCAAGACCGAATCGAAGGGCAAGGGGAACAAGCGGGTTCGCATCCAACTCCACGACGTCTGACCGGTACGCCCTATCCTTCGGGGCCATGACCAGTTCGTCGGGAGGTCTCTTCCGCATCACCACCTTCGGCGAGTCCCATGGCGGCGGTATCGGCGTGGTGCTCGACGGCTGCCCTCCACGCCTCGCCATCGACATCGACGCCATCCAGTTCGACCTCGACCGTCGTCGCCCCGGGCAGAGCCGTCTGGTCACCCAGCGTGGCGAGGCCGATCGCGTCGAGATCCTGTCGGGTGTGCTCGAGGGAATCACGCTCGGAACGCCCATTGCGATGCTGGTGCGCAACACCGACGCCCGATCCGACGCCTATGACCATCTGCGCGACGTCTACCGGCCCTCCCACGCTGATTTCACCTACGACGCCAAGTACGGCATTCGCGCCTGGCAGGGTGGCGGCCGGTCGAGCGCCCGCGAGACGGTCGGCCGGGTCGCGGCGGCGGCGGTCGCCCGACAACTGCTCCGAGCCGTTGGCGACACGGAGGTGCTGGCGTGGGTCGAGTCGGTGCACGACATCGATGCCAGCGTCGACGCCGGCGCCGTCACCCTCGACGATGTCGAAGCCACCCCGACCCGTTGTCCCGACCCCATCGCCGCCGAGGCAATGATCGCGGCCATCGACGCTGCCCGCCGTCAGGGCGACTCGCTCGGCGGGACGGTTCGCTGCGTTGCCCGCAACGTCCCCATCGGACTCGGCGAGCCGGTGTTCGACAAGCTCGAGGCCGATCTGGCCAAGGGCATGCTGTCGCTTCCGGCCGCGAAGGGCTTCGACATCGGCAGTGGGTTCGCCGGCACCCGCCTGACCGGACTCCAGCACAACGACGCCTTCGAGCCCGGTCCGCTCGGTGTTCCGGTCACGACCTCGAACCACTCTGGGGGTGTGCAGGGCGGCATCACCAATGGGGCCGACATCGAGTTCCGTGTCGCCTTCAAACCCACGGCGACGATCAATGCGGCGCAGAAGACCGTCGATCGGAACAACGAGGCCGTCGAACTCGAGGCGCGGGGTCGCCACGACCCGTGTGTGCTGCCCCGAGCGGTGCCGCTCGTCGAGGCGATGACCTGTCTCACGTTGGCCGATCATCTGCTCCGCCAGCACGCCATCGACCTGCTCCCCCTCCTCGACGAGTGAGATTTCGGCTCCGATTCGGGAACGATTCCCGACGGGACGGAGTTCTCGGACCATGAACCATTGCCGCGCCCTCGCTGTCGCCGCGGGCCTCACCCTTGTTGCCGGAGCCTGTGGTAGCCCGTCGAGCTCCGAGACCGCCACGACGGTCGCGGAGGCACCCGGCCCCGACGAACCACGCGACGCCAGTCCGTCGACCGCCACCGACGAACCCATCGACGAATCCATGGAGGAGCCGGCGCTCCCCGACGGAGACGCCGTCGAACCGGCGGCCGGTGACGATGCACCCCCGACCGAGGCGGCCGAGCCTGCCGCTGCTGTCGACAGCGTGCTGCCCGATGTCGACGTGGTCGACCTCGCAACGGGCGAGACCGTCAACCTCGCATCGTTTGCACCGGCGGACCGTCCCATCCTGTTGTGGTTCTGGGCGCCTCATTGACCGACCTGTCGGGCCGAAGGGCCTGACGTCGAGCAGTTTGCTCGAGAGAACGCAGACGAGCTCCTGGTGATCGGTGTGGGAGCACAGGACAACTACGACTACGCCCTCGACTTCGTCGCCGCCACGGGCACCACGTCGTTCCCCATGGTGTGGGACGAGAGCTTCGAGTCGTGGCGGGAGCTCGGGATCGCCGGACAGCCCCAGGGTCGCCTCCTCGATCGGAACGGCCAACTCTTGGCCGGCTGGGCCGGTCGTATCCCCGAACAAGACGTGCTGGCGGCGATCGCCGAGCTCTGACCGCTTCCGGTCAGCGGATGAAGGGCATGTCGACCACGGTGGCATCGACGAGGGTGCCGCGCATGTCGATCGCCGCCTCTGTGCCCACCGAGAGCGTGGGATCGACGAAGGCCATGGCGATTCCCACCTCGAGTACCGGCGAGAAGTTGCCGCTGCTCACGAAACCGACGTCGACACCCTGGCGGAGCACCCGTTGACCGTCGCGAGGGGGTCGCCGGCCGCCGGTGGTCAACCCGACGAGGTGGCGGGTGATGCCGCCGTCGCGCTCGGCCGCGAGCGGCTCCCGCCCCTGGAAGGGGCCCTTGTCCCATCGCACGACCCATCCGAGGCCCGCCTGCAGCGGCGTGATGCCGGGGCCGAGCTCGTGACCGTGCAGCGGGAGGCCGGCCTCGAGCCGCAGCGTGTCGCGGGCTCCGAGGCCCGCAGGGGCGATGTCGGCGGCCGTGAGCGCCTGCCAGAGGTCGGCGGCCACCGCTGTCGGCACGGCGAGCTCGACGCCGTCCTCGCCCGTGTAGCCCGTGCCTGCGGCCAGACACGTGTGACCCTGGAACGTGAACTCGCCGACACGGAACCGGCCGATCTCGGCCGCTTCGGGCAGTAGGGGCCGGAGGAGATCACGGGCAACGGGACCCTGCACCGCGAGCACGGCTCGCTGATCGGTGCGATCGACCACCACCTCGGCGCCGGCCAGGGCGTTGCGCACCCGATCGGTGTTCGACGCGTTCGGCATCACGTCGAAGGTCTGGTCGTCGATCCACCAGATGATGATGTCGTCGAGGACCGAGGCATCGTCGGGGTCGAGCAGGTGCGTGTACTGGGCACGGCCGGGCGCTATCCGATGGAGATCGTTGGTGAAAGCGGCCTGAAGTGTGCTCAGCGCCGATGGCCCTTCGACCCGCACCGTGCCGAGGTGGCTGACGTCGAACACCACCGCCGCGCCGCGGCAGGCCCGGTGCTCGTCGAGGGTTCCCGAGGGATAGGAGATCGGCATCGACCAACCCCCGAAAGGCACCATCTTTGCGCCGAGCTCCACGTGCAGGTCGTGCAGCGGGCTGCGACGGAGTGGGTCGTCTTCAGCCACCGACCACGGCCTGGTCGCCGAGCCCGGCAACCGGTGCGGGCCGCAGTTCGACGATCGCGTGGTCGAGCTCTTCCTTCACGTTGCCGAGCGGCAGGATGTTCAGGACGCCTTGGCCGTTGTGGACCAGATCGATGAGCTCCTCACCGGTGTGGACCAGAACGGAGTCCTGCCCGTTGATGACCAGATTGGCGGTGGCGATGTCTTCGCCGAGGTTGTCGCGGAGATAGGCGAAGATCTTCCGTACGGACTCGAGCTTCAATCCGGCATCGAGAAGGTTCTTGATCACCTTCAGTTCGAGCAGGTCGCGGTACGAGTATCGGCGGCGGCTGCCACTCCCCCGCGCCTCGGCCACCGAGGGCCGGATGAGATCGGTGCGGGCCCAGTAGTCGAGCTGTCGGTAGGTGATGCCGACGATCTCGGCCGTTCGCTTGCCGCTGAAGTCTTCGACTGGTGCTTCGGTCATGAGATCCTCCGAGGACTCTGCGTGCGGCTGCGGGCCACGGGAAGACCGCATCACACGCGAGGAATTACGCCGGTGTGGGTTGATCAGCCTACGAAGCACGCAGGCATCGGTCAATGGGTCCGGCCGAAGTCGTCGTCTACCTGCGACGTTGACGCGGTCTCGAGCTGAACCCGAGGGTCAGGATTCGAAATCCTCGGGGCTCACGTGGTCGAGGAACTCACGGAACTCCTCGACGACCTGGTCGGCCACGACGTTCTCGTTGTCGACGTAGCCCGCCTCGTCGATGACCGACTCGGAGACGAAGATCGGGGTTCCGGTGCGCACCGCCAGGGCGATGCCGTCGGAGGGGCGGGCCGAGACCTTGACCTCGTTCTCACCGGCTGACAGCTCGAGCTCGGCGTAGAAGGTCTTGTCGCGGAGCTCGGTGACGACCAGCCGGATGATCGATGCGCCGACGGCGGCGACCGTGGAGGCGAAGAGGTCGTGGGTCATGGGACGCGGCGGCTCGACGCCTTCGACGGCCAGGGAGATGGCGGTGGCCTCGTTGGCACCGATGAAGATGGGCACGAGTCGATGGGCGCCCTCGATCTCGCGGAGCAACACGATCGGTTGGTTCGTCCGCATCTCGACCCGCACGCCTACGAGTTCCATCTCGATCACGATCCCGACCCTACTGGGCCGTTGGCCTCGTCGTCTCGCGAAGCCGCGACGAATCGGCAACTGCGGAGCTCAGGTCACCAGCGTGCCGCGGAGCGAACGGCGCAGCAGCGCCCGGCGCAGCTCCTCGCCGTCGGCGACGAGTGATCCGAGCGATCGCAATGCCGCCTCTCGACCCCCGCCGCTGCGGGCGTGAGCCACCGGCGCCAGGAGCTGTTCGAGAATGCCTGCTTCGCGTTCGGCGGCAACCTTGTACGACCGGAGATGGCGAACCTCGAGGCCCGACGCGAGCAGATGGGAAGCAGCCTTGGCGACGAGCACGGCATCGTCGTCGTAGACCATTCCGGTGCGGGTCCGTTGGCCGACGACGACACCGGCGTCCTCGAGGTCGGTGAGCACCTGCTTCTTCAGCCCTGCGGCGCGGGCCACCTCGTCGAAGGAAAGTGTCATCGAGGCGGGTTCCATGGGAAACGCAGGCGCGTGAGTGGAATCGGGGTCGTCGGTCTCGGGCTCGGCGGAATCGGCCGTGCCTTCGTCGAGACGTTGTTTGATGACCTTCAGCGGCAGGAACTGCTCGCGCTGGGCTCGCAGGATCCAGCGGAGTCGTTCGATGTCGGCGTCGCCGAACATCCGATAGCCCGACGGTGTTCGCACCGGCTCGACCAGACCCTGCGACTCGAGAAAGCGGATCTTGGAGATCGTGATGTCGTCGAACTCGGTGCGGAGAAGGTTCAGGACCTCGCCGATCGACCGATGTTCGCCCTCTCTCACTGGCCGGTCACGAACTGGAGCTTGAACCGCCCGACCTGGAGCTCATCACCCTCGGACAGTGTGGCCGAGTCGATGCGTTTCCGGTTGAGATAGGTGCCGTTCAGCGAGCCGACGTCGCGGACGACATAGCCGCCGTCGCTCTCGACGATCTCGACGTGACGACGCGAGACGGTGATGTCGTCGAGGAAGATGTGGCTCTCGGGGTGGCGGCCCACGGTGGTGGTCCCCGGCTCGAGGTTGTACCTGGCCCCGACGGTGGGGCCTTGGGTGGCGATGAGTGCGGCCGATGGTGCCTCGCCGTGGGTTTCGCTCTCGAAGTCGTGACCCTCGGTGTGCTCGTCGGCGCGACCGATGGGCTTGCCGCACGAGGAACAGAAGTTGGCGGCGTAGTCGTTCGGCTGTCCGCAGCGGGGGCAGGGTGAGGTGGCCATCGTCAGTCCTCGATCAGGGCCCGGTACGCCGCGGCGTCGAGGAGGGCGTCGGCCTCGGAGGGCTCGGTCATGGTGATCGTGAACAGCCAACCGTCGCCGTAGGGATCCTCGTTGAGTCGCTCGGGCGCATCGACCAGCGAGTCGTTGACCTCGGCGATCGTGCCGCTCACCGGCGCAAAGATGTCCGAGACCGACTTGGTGGACTCGACCTCGCTGATCGACGTGCTGGCCGCCACCGACGCGCCGACGTCGGGTAGCTCGACGAACACGACGTCGCCCAACGCGTCCTGCGCGTAGTCGGTGATGCCGACTCGAGCGGTGGCGCCGTCGATCGCCACCCATTCGTGATCGGCGCTGTACTGGAGATGCTCTGGCACGTTCATGGTGGAAACGTACCGTAGGCGCGACATCGTCGCCCTGTCGACGCGGTCTCTACCTGAACGTGAGGGTCAACTCGTGGGCTCGCCGCGGCGAGCGGCCCGCCCTTCGGCCAGAGCGGTCTTGGCCAGCGGGACGTATTCCATGAACGTGTAGTAGCTGAGGATCAGCGACGGGATACCGATGATCCAGGCCAGGGCCCGCCACAGGTCGGCGCCGCCGACATCGGCATGGCCGATGAGGAACAGCGGAAACGCGAACATCAGTCCGAAGGTGGCGGTCTTGCCCCACCACGTGACGTCGATACGTCGGGCTCCCAACGCCCCGAGCACGACCGCGGCGATGGCGAAAACCGCCTCGCGGACGAGTACCAGGACGGCGAACCAGACGGCGACCGAGCCGTCGATGATCATGGCGGTGATGCCGACCAGGAACATGAGGCGGTCGGCGGTCGGATCGAGGATCTTGCCGATCTCCGACACCTGGTCGAACCGCCGGGCGATCCAGCCGTCGACCCAGTCGGTCGCACCGAGTGCAGCGAGGAGCCAGGCCGCACTCACTCTGTCGTCGGCGCCGAACAGCAGGTAGAGGAACCACGGTATGCAGGCCAGGCGCCCGACCGAGATCAGGTTCGGCACGGTGAGGTACGGACCCATGCCGGTGACTTCGGTGGGCGTAGGGGTGCCGGTCACCGGCCCAGCCTACGATCGGCATCCATGGCGACCATCTTCTCCCGAATCATCGACCGCGACCTTCCCGGGCACTTCGTGTGGCGCGACCAACGCTGTGTGGCCTTTCTGTCGATCAATCCGATCTCGGTCGGCCACACCCTGGTCGTTCCCGTCGCGGAGGTCGACCACTGGCTCGATCTGCCCGTGGCCACCGCCGCTCACCTGACCGAGGTCGCTCATCACATCGGCTCGGTCCAGCAGTACGAGTTCGACTCGCCACGCGTCGGTCTGATGATCGCCGGCTTCGAGGTCCCGCACACGCACGTGCATGTCCTGCCGATGTGGACGATGGCCGACCTCGACTTCGCCAATGCGGCCACCTCGGTCGATCACGATCATCTCGCGGCGCTGGCCGCCCGCATCCGAACCGGACTCAACGCGGCCGGCCACAGCGATCACGTGTCGGCCGACTGAGGTTCAGGCCGAATCCCGGCGGTAGACGAGGATGTCGCCGTTGGTGATCCGCAACCACCCGATGCGTCCGAGACCCACGTCGAACTCCTCTACTCGCGAGAAGCTCCACTGGGTGACCTCGGTGCGATCGAAGATGATCCAGTCGACTCGATCGACTGCCCCTTCTATGTCGGGTTCGGGTCCGGTGGTGTCGAGCTCGAAGACGCGCTCACGTTCGAACAGCAATGGAAGCAACCGCGGCGATGCCCGGACGGCCGCATCGGCGGGAACGAGATCGGCGGCGGCCAGCCGGGCCTGGTCGGTGAGATCGCGGGAACCCCACGACCACGGTTCCTCGTAGGGCGAGCTGGCCGAGTCGCGGATGAAGAACACCGACGCCGTGAGCACCAGCGCCCACAGGAGCCGGCGGTCGACGTTGACCTTCTCGACGCGGACCGTACCGCTGCGCTTCAGTGCGAACACGGTGGCCACGAACACGAACGCCGTGACCGGGATGGTCTGCTGGGCTTCCTCGAGCCGGCCGACGGGAACATCGGCGGCCAGGTAGAGCGCATAGAGCGGCACCGTGGGCAACAGGTAGCGCGGCGCGACGACGGGAAGGAAGAGCACCGGCGCGAGCAGCGTGACGATCGTGAAGAAGTTGTCGCGTGAGCCGAGTCGGCGCAGGAAATCGATGGGATTGGTGAAGAATCCACCAAGCACATCGAGGGCACCTCCGTCGCCGAAGGCGCGGAACGCCTCGGCGCCTGGGTAGGTGCCATCGACGATCTCGGGCTGGAACCACAGAATGGCACCGAGCACCCATGCGATTCCCAGGAGTGCGGTGGCCCAGCCTGCCCGCCGCGACCCCTCGACGACGAGCAGGATGCCGAGGCCGGCGATGGCCAGACCGAGGTCGGCGCGGGCGGCCAGCACGACCAGCACCAGCAGCGTGAAACGGAACCAACGCCCGGTGAGGCCGTAGAGCACGGCGCCGAGGAGCGCAGGAAGCGCAATGACCTCGGGGTGGAAGTCGGCCAGGTTCACGTTGTGGACGGCGGCGTAGATCGAGTAGGCGAAAACGACCGTGGCGGTTGCGCCGAACCGCAGATCGGTCACCCGACGGGCCAGCCGCCAGAGGGGGACGATCCCGATGGCGAGAGCGGCCGACTGGATGACCAACAGCGTGGTGACCGTTGGCAGGAACGACGTGAGCACCGCAATCGGATACAGCACCAACGATGCGTTCTGGCCCAGGACGTTCGAGCCGACGATCGACGAAACCGGCTTGAATCCCTCGCCGATGAGCCACGCCGACTGCGCATACTGCGCAAGGACGGCTCCGGCGTCGAGCGACCGGGAACGGGCCAGCGACAGCGAGACCAACAACGCGAACAGGACCACGGCGATCACCCATGGGGTGAAGCGGTCGACGCTGCGATTCTCCAGCCGAGCCTGCCAGCGCAGGACCCAGAGGTCGATCCGCCTCCAGGTTCGCTTGCGCCACGTGGTGAAGCTCATGGGGCCGCCGCGACCTCGGTGGGCACGACATCGGCCGGTCCGACCGGCTCGAGGAGTTGCGCACCGGCGTTGCGGACGTTGTTCACCTCGGTCGACACGGGCACGAAGGTGATGAGCGAGCTCGGCGCAGGTACGAGCAACGCCTCGAGGGCGTCGCGGTCGTCGAAGCCGGGGTCGAGCCATCGATCCCAGGTCGCCGGAGCGAGTATCACCGGCATTCGGTCGTGAATCCGGGCCATCTTGTCGTTGGGTGAACCGGTGATGATGGTGCACGACTGGAGGGGAAGATCATCACCGCTCCCCCGCCACGATTCCCACAGACCGGCGAACGCAAAGGGCTCTCCGTCGGGCCGGGTGATGTACACGGGCTGCTTCTTCTTCTCGCCTTCGACCACGACCCATTCGTAGAAGCCGTCGGCGGGAACGAGGCAACGACGACGTTTGAACGCCGTCCGGTACGCGTTCTTGTCGGCGATGCCTTCGGCGCGCGCGTTGATCATGCGGTTCCCGATCTTGGGATCCTTCGCCCAGAACGGCACCAGCCCCCAGTGAAAGGCCTCGAGCCGGCGCTGCCCGTCGCTCACCAGAACAACCGGAACGTCGGTGGTGGGTGCCACGTTGAAATTCGCGTCGGGCAGGGCTTCTCCTTCTTCGGCACCGAAATACGCGGCCAGGACGTCGGGCGGCGAAGAGGAGACATACCGGCCGCACATGGCGGCAACGCTACCTTCTCGGACTGGGGTCGTGGGTCAGCCGACGACGCAGTCGGCGCTTCCACCGCCGGCCGCGTCGGGGATGCTGGTCATGGTGAGGGTGGCTCCGTCGTCGGCCAGCGCCGCCGGCCAGTCGGTGAGACTGCCGGTGACCGGCACCGTTCCGGTGACCAGGAGGGTCTCGTAGTCGGGATTCGGGGCGAACACGTCGACGCTGACCGAACCGGCGGCGGTATCGGCGGCCCCGCCGGGGTTCGACGCCAGCCGTACGATCATGCCGCGGGATCCGCTGCACACGGGTACGACACCGGTACCGACGGCATCGCCGCCGCAGGACCCGAGCCGTGCCGCCACCCAGACCGGCGCGGAGGGTTCGCCGCCTGCGTCGATCGAGGTGATCTGGGTGCAGGTGCCGGCGTACCAGTCGGGCGGACCCAGAATGGCGACAGCCGGTGCGCTGCGGAAGGTGATGAGCGAGACCGTGACGGTGCCGGGGGTGATCGGGAACAACGAAGGATCGGGCTGTTCGACGATCCGCGCGGCGGCGGGACCCTGACCGGTGACCACGGCCACCGTCTGGACGAGCGGAGCCGATGGTGCCGTCGCCAGGTCCGGAGTGTCCGATGCTCCCGCCACCTCGTCGGCGGCGAATCCTTGGGACGACTCGGCGCTCGAGAACGACGCGGAATCGTCGCCGAAGTCGAGGCCGGTGTCGTTGAGAGCCGCCCAGACGGCCACGACGATCAGGCCGAGCGCGGCTACGAAGGCGAGGACGCCCAGGGTGACCCTCCGCCGGCCGGCCATGTTGAACGAGGATTCCAACTGCTTGCCCAGCAGATCGGGATTTCGCGCGCCGCCCATCGCGGCGTACAGCTGCGCGACCTCCTCGTCACGAACGCCAGAGTCCTCGGTGTCGGTCATTGCATCCTTCGTCTACTCCGCCCGCTGCCGAGAGTGTACGCGCCACCACGAACCACACGAGGTCGCCTCGTTGCCGCTTGCTTCCGGACGATTCCGGTACTTTGGGTGGATGGCATCGTCGTTCGATCGCACCCGACGTCTGCGTCGCTCCCCGGCCATGCGTCGGTTGGTGGCCGAGACCAGGCTGCATCCGGCATCGTTCGTGCTTCCGCTGTTCGTCACCTCGGGCGAGGCGGTCGATCGCTCGATCGCGTCGATGCCGGGCCACGCCCAGCTGTCGATCGACCGGCTGGTGCCCTTGGTGCAGGCGGCCGCCGATGTGGGGGTCGGAGGAGTCATCCTGTTCGGTGTCCCCGAGACCAAGGACGAGCGGGGCAGCTCGGCGTGGGATCCCCAGGGCCCCGTGCCCCGGGCCATCGAGGCGATCAAGGCTGCCGCCATCGATCTCACGGTGTGGGCCGATGTGTGCATGTGCGAGTACACCAGCCACGGGCACTGCGGTGTGGTCAGCGGTGCCACGGTCGACAACGACGCCACCCTGCCCCTCCTGGCCCGCACCGCAGTCGCCTACGCCGCGGCCGGGGCCGACGTGATCGCCCCCAGCGACATGATGGACGGCCGCGTGGCGGCCATTCGCTCGGCGCTCGACTCGGCCCAGTTCCACGACCTGCCCATCTGCGCCTATTCGGCGAAGTATGCGAGCGCCTACTACGGGCCGTTTCGCGATGCCGCCGACTCGACGCCGGCCTTCGGTGATCGTCGTACCCATCAGATGGACCCGGCGAATGGTCGTGAGGCGCTTCGTGAGGCGACGATCGATCTCGCCGAAGGGGCCGACATGGTCATGGTGAAGCCGGCCGGGCCGTATCTCGACATCGTTCGTCAGGTGCGCGATCGCGTCGATGTGCCGGTGGCCGCCTACCAGGTGTCGGGCGAGTACTCGATGATCGAGGCCGCCGCGGCGAACAACTGGATCGACGGTGATCAGGTGATGCTCGAGTCGCTGACATCGATCGCACGGGCGGGCGCCGACATCATCCTCACCTACTACGCCACGCGGGCGGCGACCCTGCTCGGCTGAGGCCGTTCGACCGGTCGTGGTGAGCGACGGAGCTGCACCAACCGGACCACCACGAGGATGAGGGCGGCTACCACCCCGTCGAGCCAGTAGTGATTGCCCGTCACCACGACGACCACGGCGGTGAGACCGGCATGGATCCAGCCGATCGACCGCCAACGGCTGGAGCTCTCCCTCCAGACGGCCCAGCCGATGAGAACGGCCCATCCGACGTGAATCGACGGCATGGCCTGGAGCTGGCCCGCGACCGTCGACCCGAACGAGGCATAGACCGACTGGCCGTAGAGCTCACCGGTGTCGACCACCCCGAGGCTGTCGACCAACCGCGGTGGGGCGACGGGGAGCAGTTGGATGACCAGGCAGAGGCCGGTGACCCAGGCGGTTGCGTTGCGCCATGGCCGGTATCGGTCGCGGTGACGGAAGAACAGCCACACGAGAAAGATGCCCATGGCCGGCACGTGGGCACCGCCGTAGTAGATGTTGGAAGCCTGCACGAGCCAACCGTGGGGCAGAATGGCCCGCTGCCAGGCGCCTTCGTCGGGAACGAGCAGCAGCCGTTCGACGTCCCAGAGCCACTCGCCGCGTCCGATGGCGCCCTGGAGGTGCACCACCGAGAGCTGCCCGGCCAGCTGCCACATCGTGTACAGCGAGGCCACGATGGCCGATTCGTGGACCACCGCCGCAATCGAGCGCAGAGTTCCGCCGCGAGCGCGCAGCAAGGCGGCAAGCGGAAACACGATCGCCGCTCCGACCGCCGAGTACTCCCATGGCAACCACACCGACACATTGTGCCGCAGTGCTCGTGTCCAGCAGAACCCGAGATCTCAGCGGGTGGCGACCAGCGCCTCGGCCTCGGCCGGAAGCGGCTGTCGGAACATCCCCGGCGGAACGGTTGCGCCGCACCGGACGAGCGCCAGGTGCCAAGACGGCGACGAACCGAGTGCCCACCGCAGACTCGAGACGGTCGCCTGTCCGATCGGACGCCCGGCCGTCGGAGCCTCGAGCCCGACGATGTCGGAGATGCGGCTCGGGCAGGGTGGCGGTGGCCGCGTTGAAGAGCAGTTTGTAGCCGGCCTTCACGGGCAACGGGAGAGGCGGGTTGCGCAGGAAGTCGATGGCGTCGGCCTGGGCATCGGAGGGGGCCACGTCGGGGTGGTCGCGGACCCATGTCGCCAGATCGGCTGCCGTGTCGGGAAGTGGGTCGGCACCGAGCAGCGCGCCGATGCGGGTCTGCTCCGCTACGAACTGGTCGGCCTCGGCGTCGCCGAGGCGACGGGGGCCGTACTCTTGATAGGCGACGAGGAACGAATCGGTCAGCACGTTGTGTACCCATGCCGCCATTGCCGGATGCCCGGCGGAGTAGGGACGATCGCGTTCGGAGCGACCCCGAACCCGACCATCCGCGCCGTGAACTCTCGCAACGGAGGCCTCGACCTCGGGGATCGCTCCGTAGGTGGTCTCGGTGACATACAGAGAGGTCCGCGTCAGCCGGCCCAGCGGATCGTCGCGATAGCGCGAGTGGTGTTCGACACCGGCGACCACCTCGGGATGGGCGGTCTGCACGAGCAGGGCCCGGATCCCGCCGACGAATGCGGTCGCGTCGCCGATGACGCGCCACGAGACCGAGTCGGGGCCGAGGAGGCCCGGGTCGGGGGCGTGGTCGAGGGTGTGCTCGAGTGGACGAGGGCCATGTGAGAACAGCCCGGTGGTCGCGCTGACGACTCGTCCCTTGACGTCGCCCAGCAATGGTTCGGCGACGCGCACGAAACAGGTGCTCGCGGCCATGTCAGCGACCTCCCTGGTTCGACATTCCCGCATTCTAGACCCGTTCTGGGATATTCGAACTTAAGACGTGCTAAAGTACGCTAAGTGCTGATAATTTGGTGGCCAGCCGCCCACGCGGCGGTTCGGCCCATCCAAGGAGCAACGACATGGAGCTCACCCTGAGTCAAGGCCAGTTCGACCTGGTCTACAACTCCTTTTCCTTCGTGATCGCCAGCATGGGTGCCGCACTCTTGTTCTTCCTGCTGGTCAGGAATCGAGTGGCACCCCGTCATCGCATGGCGCTCACATTGACCACGCTCGTGGTCGGTATTGCCCTTTACCACTATCTCCGCATCTTCAACTCGTGGTCAGAAGCGTTCACCTTCAACGGCACCGAGTACGTCCAGGATGGTGCACCGTTCAACGAGGGCTATCGCTACGTCGACTGGCTCCTCACCGTGCCACTGCTGCTGGCCGAGCTCGTCGTCGTGCTGAAGCCGCGAAGGGCAAGACCCGCAGCCTGTTGATCCGGCTGTCGGTTGCGGCCGTAGCGATGATTGCCCTGGGGTGGCCGGGCGAGGTCGCCGACCCCGATGCCACCGGCACCAGGGTCCTGTGGGGCGTGCTCGGAACGATTCCGTTCCTCTACATCCTGTACGTGCTCTTCGTGGAGCTCGGCCAGTCGCTCGGGCGCCAGAGCGCTGCGGTTCGGAAGACGGTTGCGGCGCTGCGCTACGTCATCCTCGTCACCTGGACGGTCTACCCGCTGGCCTACATCGCTCCGATGGTGATCGATGACGCGGCTGCCGCAGAGGTGACCCGCCAGGTCGGCTATTCGATCGCCGATGTGCTCGCCAAGCCGTTGTTCGGGCTGCTGGTGCTGTCGATAGCCCTGCTCAAGTCCCGTGAGGACGGGTACGTCGAGGCCGGCGGCCCCGATGTCGATGCCCTCACCGTCGACAGCGAGACACGGACGCCGGCCGGCGCCTGAATCACCCGAACGTACCCGGACCGACGTCCCGGCACCCGCCTCCGGTGCCGGGACGTCGTCTCTTTCACGCCTTTCACGTCTGCGAGGTTCCGCAATGAGCATCCCGACCCGTGACGGCCAGGTCCACACCGGTCCCGGCTCCGACTCGTCACCCCTCGACCACCCGCCCCGGCAATTCGCCGATCGACCCTTCTACGAGCCGACGATCACTCTGCTGCGCAGTGTCCGCGATCACGACTTCGACACGCTCTCGGAGCTGTGCGACGACGACTACGGCATCGTCGACGTCGATGCATCCGGACAGCCCCGCCCGATACGGACAAGAGCCGAGTGGGAGGCATGGTTCCACGAGCTGTTCGCAACCCTCGAAACGATGGGGGCAACCACCGACTCGGAGATTGTCGGCTACGACGCATCGATCGGGCACGAGCTGGGCTACTCGGTGCTCGAGTTCCGCCAGTTCCTCACCGTCGGATCCGCCACTGCGACCTTCGACTGCATCGCCACCATCATCTGGAAGCTGACGACCGAGGGATGGCGCGAAGCCCGATGGCATGCCTCGGTGATCGACTCCGACGTTCCCGCCGATCTCGTCGCCGCGGCCGACGACCTCCGACGTCGGCCAAGAGCCGCGGTGACCTCGCTACCGTTCCGATCATGACCGCGCTCGCCGACGACACCGGCCCCACCGAGGTGGCGGTTGCATCGGCGTGGTCATTCCCCAATTTCCGGATCTTCTTCATCGGCGGGGCCATCTCCAACGCCGGCCGGTGGATGACGCTGCTCACCCTGCCCTACGTGTTGAACGAGATGACCGACAAGGGGCTCTGGGTCGGCATCGGCGGTGCAGCCGGCTTTCTCCCCGCCGCACTTATGGGGCCGTGGGCGGGGTCTTTGGCCGACCGCTACCCCCGAAGGACGATCCTGTTGCTCTCACAATCGGCATCGGCGGTCGGGGCCGCCGCCCTTGCCTTCATGTGGGCGGCCGACATCCGTTCACCCGTGGCGTTCGTGCTGGTCGCCATGGTCGGAGGGATCGTGGGCGGCCTCGGCATTCCCTCCTGGCAGGCCTTCATCAGCGAGCTCGTGCCTCGCGAGACGCTGCTGCAGGCGGTGTCGTTGAACTCCACGCAGTTCAGCTTGGCTCGGGCGGTGGGACCGATGATCGCAGGCGTTCTGCTCATCGAGTTCGGACCTACGGTCACCTTTGCCGTCGATGCGGTGTCCTTCGGTGCAGCCCTCACGGCGATCGCCTTGATCAGGGTGCCGCGCCAGCCTGCGGCGGACCGTGGTGACCGGAGGGTGCTGGGCGAGCTTGTCGACACTCTTGCCTACATCCGGGGTCGGGCCGGCCTCACGACAGCGGTGAGTACCGGCGTGGTGATCGGCATGTTCGGTATGTCGCTCACCGCCCTCCTCGTCCTCTTCGTGGACGACGTCTACCAGGTCGACGATTCCTGGCTCGGATGGATGACAGGCCTGCTCGGTATCGGCGCGGTCCTCGGAGCGCCCTTCGTGGCCAGGGCCAAGGTGTCGATACCTCGGAGCCGGCTCGAGCTGGGATCGCTGCTGCTGTACGGGTCGGCCATCGCCGTGTTCGCCCTGTCGCCGTGGTTCGCGGTCGCGCTCGTCTCACTGCCGCTGATCGGTGCCGCCCACATCGTGACCGCCGCGGTGTTGAACACCTCACTGCAGCTGCAGGTCGAGGAGATCAGGCGGGGCAAGGTGCTGTCGGTCTACCTCACGTTCCTCTTGATGTCGGTTCCCATCGGTCAGTTCACCATGGGCGCCCTCTCGGACGTGATCGGTGTTCGCACCGCGGTCGCGGGCGGTGCCGTCGGCCTGCTCGCCAGCGCGGCCTACCTGCAGCTGTCAGGGCGACTCGCGACGCTCGACGACAGGTAGCACCAAGACGATCACGCCGTGGCGACCACGCCGCGGTCGACGAGGTCGGCGATCTCGACGCCGGTCAAGCCGAGGTCGTCGGCGAGGATGGCCTCGGTGTGCTCGCCGAGCCGGGGTGACGGGGCATGGCGCGACTCGAAGCCGAGCGGTGATGCCGGTTGCAGCACCGTCCCGATGTCGGGCTCGCTCACACCGGCGAAGAGGGGGTTGGCCGTTGAGCAGCGAGGGTCGCCGGCGACGAGCTCCAGGAAGCTCTGGTACGGGCCCCAGCACACGCCGTGGCTGTCCAACTCTTCCCGAACCTCCGTCAACGAGCGCGATCCGAACCATGGTTCGAAGATGGCAAAGAGCTCGGCCCGAGCGTCGAACCGTGCGCCCTCGTCGGTGCCGAAGTCGACCGCGAGACGATCGGCGAGCGCCTCGACCGGCCGCGACGTGTCGGTGGCGGCGATGAGCGAACGCCACTGCTTCGGCGAAATGGCGATGGCCATCACCCGTTTGCCGTCAGCGGTAATGAAATCGCGTCCGAAGGCACCGTAGAGCTCGTTGCCCAGACGCTGGCGCTGGGTGCCGTTGATCTGCGCCTCCCCGATGTGTCCGAGGGCGCCGACTGCGGCCAGAGCGACATCGCTCAGCGCCAACGGGACGAAGCTCCCCTCCCCCGTCGTTCGGCGTTTCCGTTCGCCTGCGAGGATGCCGACGGCAGCCATCTGGCCACACATGAGGTCCCATGCCGGCACCACGTTGTTGACCGGGCGATCATCGTCGGCGGGGCCCGTCACCATCGGATAGCCGACGGCGCAGTTCACCGTGTAGTCGACAGCCGTGGAGCCGTCGTGGTTGCCGATCACGTTCACCATGACCAGGTCGTTGCGCTGCTGTCGGAGCCGTTCGTAGTCCAGCCAGCCCGTCGCCGGGAAGTTCGTGAGGAACAGGCCGTTGTCGGCGCCCGATCGACAGATGAGCGACGTGAGCAGCGCCTGGGCTTCGGGATCGCGGAGGTTCACGGCGATCGATCGTTTGCCCTTGTTGAGTCCGGCCCAGTAGAGGCTGGCACCCGCCTCGGTCACCGGCCACCGCCGGTAGTCGAGGCCACCCCCGATCTGGTCGAAGCGGATCACGTCGGCGCCGAGCTGGGCCAGGGTCATTCCGCCCGACGGGGCCGCCACGAAGGCCGACCCTTCGACGACGCAGAGTCCGTGCAGAGGAAGCATTGCGCCATCGTGGCAGATGGCTCAACGGTGCGGGGGTTCCTCCCCCGCCTCCGTTGCGATGATTTTCAACGGTGGCCGTCGTCGACGGTCACATCGACCCAGACCAGGCGGTGGTCCGAGCTGGGGAACGGGAACGTCCCGACCAGCGAGAACAGGGGATCCGAAGACAGCGGCCAGAACACCCCGGCGTCACGGATCGCCAGGTCGGCGTTCGGGAGCACGTAGTCGGCCCGCAGGTTCCCCGGAGCCCCGTCGGCGAAGTCGGCGGTGTCGAAGGCAGGGTCGCTGAGGTGCGTCGTGTTGGCACCGCCCTGCAGCGCGGCCTGCTCGGGGCCTCCCAGGCTGGTCGGCGTCACGGAGGTGTTCACCTTCGGGTGCTCGATCAGCTGCTGGATCGCACCGGGAATGCTGTCGCCGTCCAACGGATCGGAGTTCTGGTCGCCGGCGATGACGAACGAGGCGTTGCGCGACAGGCCACCCCTCCTGCCGTCGTCGTCGTAGATGTAGCGGGCGGTGCGGCCGCCGCTGATGTAGTCGGCCCAGAACCGGATCTCGTCGAAGTTGCGGGTGCCGTTGCGATCCTCGGGGCCGTCGAACACCGGCGGCGTCGGATGGCTGACGAGGAAGTGGACGGTTTCGCCGTCGATCTCGATCGGGACGTCCCAGTGGCTCTTCGACGACAGCCGGAACACGGCGAGCTCCTCTGGCGAGTACCAGTCGGCCGGTGCCGGGGTCGACGGGTCGTCGGGCAGCTTGGCACCCGGCATGTCCTTCCACAGGAAGTTCTGGAACGTCCGGATCTTGTCGAAGTCGATGGGGTACATCGAGTAGACCGCCATCCCGAACTGGCCGGGGAAGAACCCGAACCCGAACGCATCGTCGGCTTCACCCAAGATCCCGTTGTTGTTGAAGTCGAAGCCCGACGGGATGCCCGTGTTCGACGGCGCGGTGTAGCGGTACGGATACACGATCGGCGCCGCGCTCCCGTGGGCCACCGACAGGTAGTTGTCCTGGAAACCGGCCAGCGCCACCCCGCCGGCGTCGTAGTCGAACTCGTTGATCAACACCACGTCGGGTCGGTTGCGCTGGATGATCTCGGCAATCGTGTCGGGCTGGGCGCTGCCGGGCGCCGAGAGCTCGGCCGCCAGATCACCGGCATTGAACCGGTTCAGTGAGGCGTTGAACGTGGCGAAACGCACCGGCGGCTCCGGCGTTGCGTCGATCGCCTGCTTCCACGCCCTCCGGTAGTCGTCGGATCGCCGGCGACATAGCTTCCGGCGGCAGCGTGCTGCATCGCGTCGGCCACGCTCTCCTCGGCCTCGGCGATCTCGCCCGGATCTGCACCGGCAGCGATGGCGATGTCGATCTGCACCGTGGCGAGCTCGAGGTCGGCGGCCAACAGGTTGTCGATCGCCTCCTGCGCCTCGGGGCGGTCGACCCTGCTCAGCAGGTTGGCGGCGACCCCCTCGAAGACGAACACGAGGCCACCGAACTTCGGATCGAGTGTCGAGGGACCCGTCCAGCAGGTGGGGAGCGAGACTGGCGTCGATCAGGGCGATCGCGGCTCGGACGCGCACGTCGGTCGACCGATTCCCGGTCGGCAGCGCGGCCGCCAGGCCGTCGCGGGCCGCCTCCTTCAAGGACCTGGCCGTATCGAGCTCGAGGCCGATGATGACGGGGTCGTGGTCGGACGAGCGGTACGCGTCGGGTGCGTAGATCGCGTCCTGGGCGTCCTGCTTGAACGACGTGTCGTAGTCGATCAGATCGGGCTCGTCGGCGTTGATGTGCCAGATCGTGACGCCGGTGACCTGATCGAGCATGGCGCCGTTGGCCAGCCCATGGTCGAGGTAGCCGATCTGGCCGTCGAACACGTAGCGAGTAGGCGTCCTCGCCGAGGAAGTCGAAGACCAGGTCGGCGTAGTCGTCGCTGGTGCCGTTCGTGTCGTCGGCGCCGGCCTTGATGGCGTCGATCGGGGTCTCCTTGTCGTAGGAGTTGAGGTCGCCGATGATCAGGAAGTCGGCGTCGCCGCTGCCCGGTCGGGTCGGTCGCCAGCCAGTCGACCAGTGCCTCGGCGGCCGCTGTGCGGGTGCCGTTGCAGTTGCCGGAGCCGTCACCGGCATCGGGGTCGCCGACGTCGTCGCAGGGCGAGCCCTTCGACTTGAGGTGGTTGACGGCGACGGTGAAGACACTGCCGGTCGCATTCTCGACGAAGGTCTGGGCGAGCACCGGACGGCTCTTGGTGTCGATGAAGCGCGGGTCGACGCTGCTGTCGAGGATCGCGTACGACCCGACCGGCGACACGGCGGCCGGCTTGTAGATGATCGCGAGCTTGATGGCGTCGGTCCCGATCGTTCCGGTGTCGATGTAGTCGTACGTGCCCGCGCCGACAACCGTCGTTGAGGCCGTCGACGAGGTCGGCGACGGCGTCGACATTGAGGCCGGCGAGGTCGTTGTTCTCGATCTCGATCAGACCGAACACGTCGGCGTCGATCGCATCGAGGGCGGCGACGATCTTGTCACGCTGGCGAGTCCAGCTCGTTCTGCGTCGTCGGCGCCGCGGCACTCCAGGTTCCCGTCGGGTCCACAGATGTCGTTGACGCCGTCATCGATCGTCGTGAAGTAGTTCAGGACGTTGAACGAGGCGACCGTGACGTCGCCGCCGACCGGGTCGGGGGCCGCCGTGCGCAGGTTGGTGTTGGTGTAGTCGGCGCCCTGGGTGGGCTGGATCCGGTAGAGCCCGAACGCGTAGTCCATCACGCCGGTCACGTTGGCGACGGTGTCGCCGCCGCGGAACAGGTTGGTGAGGTCGAACACCCCGCCGTTCGGGTGGATCGCCGGGTCGGGGTTCTGGCTGGTGCGCCCGTCGTCGAGCGTGATCCGGTTGAGCAGGAAGTCGGCCGCAGCCGCGACGGCGGCCGGTCCGGGCTCGAACTCCGCTGTCGGCGTCAGCCGCCGGTCGGTGGTCAGCACGATCTCACCGAAGCGGTCGAAGTTGAAGTACTCGGAGATGACCAGGTCCTGCGGGAAGGTGACCGACATGCCCTCGAACGCCTCGAAGTCGTCGACCGTGATGACCGGCAGCGTGGGCGCGGCTGGTGTGGGCAACGAGTTGCCGCTGCTGAGGACCGTGACGCCGGAGAACGATGTGATCTCCGTCAAGCCGTTGAACTCCGATACCGGCCCCTGGACGCGCACCAGGTCGCCGATGTTCACGTCGACCGACGGATTGCTGCCGTTGAAGACGAAGATGCCTTCCGAGGTGAGTGGGTTGCTGTCGGCGTCGGCGTTTTCCTCCTGGACGTGGAAGCCGTTCAGGTCTCCGTTGGTGCCGGCGGCGCCGTCCTGGAAGTCGCCGACGACGATGCCCTCGACGATGACGGTGTCACCCACGAGCGGGCTGGCCGCCCCGGAGCCCTGCACGTCGTGGATCTTCGTGACTGCGACGACCTGGATCTCGAGGTCGCACGTCGTCGTGTCACCGGTCGAGTTCTGGGCCTGAACCGTCGCGGTGTAGAATCCGCCATCGGCCAGCCCGTCGAGGTTCAGCTCGAGCGTCGCCGGATCACCGACGCCGGTGGAGGCCGTGAAGGTGCCGGCGGTGAGATTGCCACCGGGCGACACGTCGTCGGAGACCAGTGTCATGGCGACGACCGTGTCGTCGGCATCGCTGGCGGTGATCGTTGTCGACGCCGGGACACCGACGTCGGTGCCGAGCGGGGCGCCGCAATCGATGACGAGCGCTGCGCCGCTGCCGCCGTCGCAGTTGGCGGTGTGGGTGCCGAGTCCGTCGACGGTGTTCTGGGCGAGGCTGTCCCACTCGTCAGATGCGTCGAACGCGTCGTCGGCGTTTGTGTCACCGGCGCACACATCTTCCATACGGCGCAGGGTGTCGTCCTGGCCCCCGCCGACCCACTCCGAACCGGGGTCGACTCCGATCTGACCGAACGCGTCGACCACCACACCGTTCTTGCGCAACACGACTGCGTCGTCGCCATTGAAGTTGATCACGCCATTGGCGAACTGATCGGTCTCGGCCTGGATCGTGGCATCGGCCGCCTGGGAGTTGGCGAGCACCCAAACGTCACCGTCGGCGATCGTCCCCGTCAGGGCCACGCTCTGGCTCGGCGCCGCCGCGCCATTGCTGTACAGCTCCAACGTGTACAACCCCGCGCCCATGTCGACTGCACCACCGGTGCCGTTGTAGATCTCGATCGCCTTGTTGAACCCCGACCCCTCGACGTACTCCGACATGAACAAGTCGGCCGCGCCGCTGCCGCCGTCGCAGTTGGCGGTGTGGGTGCCGAGTCCGTCGACGGTGTTCTGGGCGAGGCTGTCCCACTCGTCAGATGCGTCGAACGCGTCGTTGGCGTTTGTGTCACCGGCGCACACATCTTCCATACGGCGCAGGGTGTCGTCCTGGCCCCCGCCGACCCACTCCGAACCGGGGTCGACTCCGATCTGACCGAACGCGTCGACCACCACACCGTTCTTGCGCAACACGACTGCGTCGTCGCCATTGAAGTTGATCACGCCATTGGCGAACTGATCGGTCTCGGCCTGGATCGTGGCATCGGCCGCCTGGGAGTTGGCGAGCACCCAAACGTCACCGTCGGCGATCGTCCCCGTCAGGGCCACGCTCTGGCTCGGCGCCGCCGCGGCCATTGCTGTACAACTCCAACGTGTACAACCCCGCGCCCATGTCGACTGCACCACCGGTGCCGTGTGGCTCGTGGCCACCAGTTCGAAGGCACCCGTGGCGAGGACGGGATGGGCCGAGCGCAGCTCGAGCATCGAGCGAATCCAGTTCAACAGCGACTCGCCATCGGCTCGCTGGTCGGCGACGTTCACGACGTCGGGGCCGAAACCCGGGGCCGAGACAACGGGCAGGTACAGGTCGGCGGGGTCGGCTGCACTGAAGCCGGCGGTTTGCCCCGTCGTCCACTGCATGGGCGTGCGCAGACCGTCGCGATCGGGCAGCGAGTAGTCGTCGCCCATCCCGATCTCGTCGCCGTAGTACAGGAAGGGGCTGCCGGGCAGCGACAGGAGCAGGGAGTGCAGCAACTCGATGCGAGCCCGGTCGCCGTCGAGGAGCGTCGCCAGTCGACGGCGGATGCCGAGGTTCGACTTCATGGCCGGGTCGGGCGCGTACTCCCGCCACATGTACTGGCGTTCCTCCTCGGTCACCATCTCGAGGGTGAGCTCGTCGTGGTTGCGAAGGAAGATGCCCCATTGGCAGCCGTCGGGAATGTCAGGCGTTGCGTTCAGGATGTCGACGAGTGAGGTGGCGTCGGCCTGCCGCAGAGCCATGTACAGACGGGGCATCAGCGGGAAGTGGTAGGCCATGTGGCATTCGTCGCCGTCGCCGAAGTAGGCCACCACGTCGTGGGGCCACTGGTTCGCCTCGGCCAGGATCATTCGATCGTCGTACTCGGCATCGATCATGGCCCGCACGCGTTTGAGGTAGGCGTGGGTCTCGGGCAGGTTCTCGCAGTTGGTGCCCTCGCGCTCGATCAGATACGGCACCGCATCGAGCCGCAGGCCGTCGAAGCCGACATCGAGCCAGAAGCGGATCTCGTCGAGCATCGCCTCTTGCACTTCGACGTTGTCGAAGTTGAGGTCGGGCTGGTGGTGGTAGAAGCGATGCCAGTAGTAGGCGCCGGCCTCGTCGTCCCATGTCCAGTTGGAGGGCTCGTGGTCGAGGAAGATGACCCGAGCATCGCCGTAGCGCTCGTCGCTGTCGCTCCACACGTACCAGTCACGCTTGGCCGAGCCCGGCTTTCTGGCTTCCTGGAACCACTCGTGGGTGTCGCTGGTGTGGTTGATGAGCATGTCGGCGATGATTCGCATGCCCCGCCGATGGACATCGTCGACCAGCTGGTGCACGTCGTCGATGGTTCCGAACTCGCGCAGGACCGTGCGAAAGTCGCGTACGTCGTAGCCGCCGTCGCGAAGGGGCGAGTCGAAGAACGGCAGCAGCCACACGCAGTCGACGCCGAGCCACTGGAGGTAGTCGAGCTTGGCGATGAGCCCGGCGATGTCGCCCGAGCCGTCGCCGTCGGCGTCGGAGAACGCCCGAATCGGGACCTCGTAGAAGACGCTGCGCTGGTACCAGGCCGGATCTGACATCGGGCCGACGGTAGCGCTCCCGTCAGGACAGCGTGGTCTCCGGAGTTGTTCTCAGCTCGCCGGTTTCCATGAGCTCGCGCAGCGCGGGAACAGGGTCGGAGTCGGCGAACAGGCGCTCGTCGCCGTAGTCGGCATCACGGCCGGTGGCATCGACCACCCACCACGAGGCCTCGAGGGCGATGCCGTTGGGATCGGTGAAGTAGATCGAACGCATCGTGTCGTGGTCGACCACCTCGGTGACCTCGCACGCGAAGCTCTTCAGGCGACTGCCGGAGCGACTCGAGGGCGTTCTCGTCGGGCAGGGCGAACGACAGATGGTCGAACTGGTGCTTGCGCTGGTCGGGGACGCCGGCGGCCTGCGCGAAGCGGTCGTAGTCGCCGTGGGCGTACTCGAAGAAGGCGACCGTCTGCTGGGGCCCGAACTCGAAGAAGTAGTGACGAAAGTCGGGTGTTCCGAGCGTCGCGACCAGGCGCGCCCCGAGCACGCCGTGCCAGAAGCGCACCGTGGCGTCCATGTCGTCGGTGATGAGTGCGAGGTGGTGGATTCCTCGCCAGCGGGGTTCAACGGACGTCATGACCTCAGGGTATGCGACCTGCCGACCCGACGACTACAGGGGAACCTCGGCGTGCTCTACCTCCACCAACGTGCCGTCGTCGCCGAGGGCGACTGTGCTCACCACCGAGAGATCCGGGCAGCACAGCGGGGCGTCGGCGAACCCCACACCGTTCAGGATCAACAGCCCGGCGTCGCTGACCTGCATCGTCTGGACTTCCCAGAGGTTGGGGTCGGGGTCGACGGGCACGAGGGAGCAGTCGCCTCTGGTTTCGTCGAGGATTCCCGTTGCGGCTCCGAGCAGCTCCTCCTGGGCGCCGGAGCCACCGTAGACCAGGACCACCGAGGGGAAGCTGCTCGCCCCGGTCTTGGCCAGCATGACGGCGGCCACGGGTTGAGCGGGCTCGCCCATCGCCCCGTACACGACGTCGACGAGGTCGAAGAAGAACCCGCCATTGCCCGCGCTGGGCTCGGCCCTGCCGTCGACCAGCGTCACCTCGACGGGCGGCTGGTCTGGTGTCGCTACGCAGGGTGGCAGGAGATACGTGTAGTTGCGCCAGTCGATCGCTTCCAGCTCGATCCCTTGTGGGGTGGGTGACGGTGTCGGTGAGGGAACGACGGTCGGCGTGGGAGTTGGTGCCGGCGGCATCGTTGGCGTCGGGGCCGCTGTTTCCTCGGGCAAGGGCGTCGCGGTTGCCGTTGGTGCCGGTGCCGATGTGTCGGGTTCGCTGTCCTGCACGTCGCTGCCGCAACTGGCGGCCGATGCCACCACGACGAGCACCAAGACGAGCGCCGTTCGTCGCCGTTTCGGCGTGAGGGTCACCTCAGCACGTTTCAGATGGGGTACCAGAGCGTTCCGGGGCTTCCGACCAGCTCCGAGAGAGTGCCGTCCGGGTTCAACTGCAACTCGACGTCGACCGGACCGGTGAGGGTGACCGAGCTCCGCGGACGCAGACATCGCAGCTCGCCGGGCTCGAAGGTCACGGAGAGCTCGCCGAGGCCTTCGTCGAACGATGCGGTGGAGTCCACGGCCACTACCGGCGACGGCGGGGCGCAGGCCTGGGTGGCCCAGGTGTCGAACAACCGAACCGTGAAGCCTCCGGCGGCGCGTTCGCGCACGCGCAGCAGCTGGAAGCTTCCGTCGGCCGCATCGATCGACCAGTACAAACCGTCGACCGCTTCACCATGGTCGGCCGCCGCGGGCGACGGTGCCAGGGCAACGAGAAGGACGAGGGACAGGAGCAGAGCAGTCAGTCGCCGCATGGCGCCTCCTTGGTCGGGAGATGGAATTGGGGCGACGGTAACACGCGGCCCTGTTCCTGGGGCCGGGCCCGTTCGGGTCAGGCCTGTGCGGGCCAGCTGCTCACGATGTCGAGATTTCGAAAGGTTGGCCCTTCCGTGCACATCGCCGCGAAGCGCGACGAGAAGGCCGAGGTTTCGGCACGGTCGGAGTTCTGCTGTGCGGCTTCGGCCGAGTCGAAGTAGACCATCCACGCGTAGTGGCCGGGATTGTCGGTGTCGGCTCCTATCCCCGCTCGCACCACCGTGCCCGCGCTGATCGAGTCATGGGCCCACTCGGCGGCAAGAGCAAGCACCCCGTCGGCGTCATCGGTGGCGAAGTTGATCTGCTGCACGAACATGTCGGACTCCTTCGTCGACCTCGAGAGGTCGATGGGGATGCCCGGCTGGGCATCGGTGTCACACTACGCCGCCCCCGGCTCCGGCCCCTATGGCGAGTACTGGTAGGTGGCCCAACGGCCGAAGGCCAACAGAGCTGCGCCGCCGGCGAGGAGTCCGGCGCCGGCGAGGCGATCGAGCCAACCGCTGCCCATGGAACCGGAGACCAGCAGCAGGCCGGCAAGGGTCGGGAACACGGCGATCAGCAAGGCCAGCGTGCCCGCGGCCCAGACCAGTCCTGCACCGGCGGCCGTCGCCACCGTCGGCGACCGATCGATTGCCTCCGCAAAGTGGTTCTTCGACGATGGCCGCTTCGGACGACGGGTCGCACCCGCCCCCTGTTCGGGAACCTGCGTCACCTCGTCAGTGTCTCACAGCGCGCGTACGCCTTGAAGTCGCCACTGAACTCGGGTTCGGTGAGTCAGATGCGTGATGGGTCGAATCAGCGCTCCACCACCGTCAGTCCGCTCCCGACCGTCTGTACGCCCTCTACCCACGGCGACGAGACGAAGAGTCGGTTGTTCACACACGTGAGCACGTACTCGCCCGCGTCGAGGCTCCCATCCCAGCCGATCGTTTCACCGGTGCCGGCTCGGGGAAACCCGGTCTCTTCGCTGATGACCCACTCCGGCCCCGCCCCTCCAGCAAGGTTGGCGGGATCGTCGAGATACTCGGCGAGGTCATCGGCCGTGTAGCCCTCGTCGATTTTGAAGACTCCGATGGCCGCTCCGTCGTCACTGGTGTTGGTGAGCTCCACGACCACGCCGCCAGCGGTGACCTCCGCGGGGCCTGCATAGATGCAGGCTGTTCCGTCAAAGGCGAGCTGGGGCGTGTTGGCCTCATCGCTCACCGACGTGTCGTCGCCGCACGCTGCCACGATCAACAGCAACGCAGCCAGTAGTGCAAGTAGCTTCTTTCCTGACATGTCACCGTGTCCTCTCCATGTCAGCGTGCTCAGGCGAACAGCCGACCCGCAAGAGGAGAAGGTCATTGGCGTGAGTGCTAGCGAGCGGGTGGTCCGCCATGACCGGCTGGCTCAGAACGAGAGCGTCGAATCGCGAGCGTGCGCTGCAACCAGCGTTCTGGCGCCGAGGATGCACTGCGCCGCCATCAGGTTCTCCTCGGTTACGGGCACCTGTTTCCCAGCCTTGACGAGGCCCTCACCGAAGGGCTCGGCCGGGCACGCTCGGCGGCTGTTGCCGGACATCGGCTGGGTGTCAAGTTCCGGTACCCGTGTTCCGGTCTGGCTCCGGTAGCTGTGTTCCACCCCGGAAGGGGGTTTCAGGCGGCGTTGATGCGTGAGGGTCGGCCGCCAGCGTTGGCGAAGGCGCCGTGTTCGCGGGAGCGGTCGTGGCGGATCGGGATGAACTCTGAGGAGTCTCTCCACCGGCGGAGATCTCCACGGTGTCGCCGACGATCGCGACCTGGACCTGGCGGCGGGCGTGGCGTTGCCGACCTCGTAGTTGAACCCGGCGAAGGACAGACGTTGCCCGAGGAGTCGACCTTGCGGGTCACGGTCTGGCCGACGGTGGGCTGATGCGGCCTGGGACGGGACTCCTTCGCCTTGCGGTGCGAGCGCCTTCGGTCTCTTTGGTCGGGCGGTGCCGCTGGGCGTGGGTGGCCACGAGCACGCCTCGGTGATGGATGCTGACCAAGCCGTCCTCGACCGAGACCTCGACGGTCTCACCAGCCAGCCACACCCCGACCTTGTAGAGCTCGGACAGCGAAGCTGATCTTGCCGGTTCTGCCCGACCTTCCGAGTCGTCGACGTTTCGGCGGAAACGTCGACCGGTTCGGGGGCATGGTCTTCGCCAGCGAGGCGGAATCGTTCCCACGGCACAACATCGCCGATCCCCTGATGACGACGATCGAAGTTGTACTCACGCACCCACACATCGAGCTGGGCCTGGGCGTCATCGATCGAGTCGAACACCTTGCCGTTCGAGGAACTCACGGCGCAGCGTCTTGTGCCACCGCTCCACCTTGCCCGGTCGTCGTCGGCGACCGCGGCGCGGTGAGGATGTGTTTGATGCCGTTCTCCCGACAGATCCGATCAAACAACACCTCGCCGCTGCCCGGGCCGAACCGGCCCGTGAACACCTTGCCGTTGTCGGTCAGGATCTGCTCGGGCACCCCATAGGCCCGCATCGCTTTCGCCAGCGCGTCGCACATCGGGCGAGCCGTCGCCCGCCGCACCACATGCGCCGAGATCACGAACCGCGAGTGATCATCGATCCCGGACACGATCTGCGCCTTCCAGCCATCAGCCAACATGACACCGCCGACGACGTCCATCTGCCACAACTCCATCGCCCTCGACCGTTCCCACCGCCTGTAATCCGCCTTCTTCCGACGACGAGCCTCCGGCTCGATCAGGCCGTGACGGACCAGACATCGATACACCGACGACCGGCCCGGCAACGGCTCCACACCCCTCGCCTCGAGCTCGGAACAACAACGTCCGCGGACCCCACCCCGGCTGCTCCAACCGCAGCTCCACGATCCGCGCCTCCACCTCCGGCGGCATCTGATGCGGACACGAATCCGGCCTCGACGACTGATCCACCAACCCCACCAAACCCTCGAGCCGCGTACCGGCGCAACCACCGATGCACCGTCTGGCGCGTCACCCCGATACCGGCGCGCGACCTCGGTGACCGTCGCTCCCTCGTTCAGCACCTCCAGCACTGCCGCATGCCGCTGCTCCACCAGACCCAGCTCCACCAACACGACGACCCTCCACAGCCAGCAACGACAGAGTCGTCACCATCGAAGAAGGCTCAGCACCACCAGGCAGCGACCCACGGGTGTAACACACCTACCGGAGCCACTGTCGCCCAGGAACCGGAACCCGTCCCCAAAGTGTCACCCACCTACCGGAGCCAACCTGGAAAGCATGTACCGGGACAACACAGGACATCGGCTGGGCTTTCCGTGGGTTTGCCGGAGCCCGTCGACATCGCATCGGCCGCCAGACCGTCCTGACCTGCCGCTTCGGTTGTCGGGCTGAGAGGATTTGAACCTCCGACCTTCGGTCCCCCAGACCGACGCGCTAACCAAACTGCGCCACAGCCCGTGACTGCGTTCGACACGATACACGGGGCGGGGCCGTTGCCCCCCGAACCTCACCGCAGAATCGACCGGCTCAGACCCACCCCGCCAGAGCGATGAGCCCCTGCACCGCCCGCCAGCCGAGGTAGCCGCCGGCGGCCGCCAGCAGCAGCCAGAAATGCCACGGCACCCGGTTGCGATCGACCACCGACGCAGGAGCCTGCACCATGGCCCCACACGCCGGACAGGTGCCGTCGTCGTTGAGCGTGTTGGGGTTGTAGAACCGCGCACACGCCTCGCACCACGGCATGAGGAGCCGCTTCGGTTAGTTGCGCCGGATGGCCATGATGGCCACGTCGTCGTCGATGGGGCCGGCCGCATAGTCGGTGGCCACGTCGACGAGGGTCTTGCACAACACATCGGGACTGATGCCGGGATCGCGACGCATGACCGTGGCAATGCGTTCCTCACCGAACTGCTCACCGTTGCGGCGCACCTCGGCCAGGCCGTCGGTGTACATGAGCAGCAGATCGTCGGCCTTGAGCGAGATCTCCCGGCTGAAGTAGCCGCCCTTCGGATCGAGCATGAGCAGCGGGCCGGTGGAGCGCAGCGGCTGCACCTCGCGTTCGTGCCACAACAGCGCAGCCGGGTGCCCCGCCGATGCATAGCGCAGGGTGCCGGCCTCGGTGTCGAACACGACCACGACCAGCGAGATGAACTCCTCGATCCGGTCGGTGTCGCTCATGGTGCGGTTGAGCTCTTCGAGGGCCTGAGCCGGATCGCGGAACTGGCGCAGGAACACCCGCAGGAGGTACTTGGCCTGGAAGGCCGTGATCGACGACTCGACGCCGTGCCCGGCAACGTCACCGATGACCGCAGCCACTCGGGTGGGAGCCACACGGAAGATGTCGAAGAAGTCGCCGGCCATGAGCCCCGAGCCGGCCTGGTACACCCGACCGACCTCGAAACCGGTGAAGTCGGGCACCTCGTCGGGCGCGAGACGGGCGGCCCACGCCTTGGGGGCGAGGTCCTCCTGCTGGAGCGCCTCTTCGGCCCGCCGTTCGATCTCGTGGCGCGATTGCGCCGCCCTGGCCTCGATTGCGGCGGTGCGGGCCCACAACAGCGAGATGAATGCCGGAACGGCGATGATGGCGAACAGCGCCACCCACGCCCGGTTGTCGACCACGGCCACGACGAAGCAGGCCACCGCCAACAGGAAGTAGAGCGACGAGGCGTGGGCCTCACGTCGCAGGCTGGCCCGGGCCACGGTGACCGCATCGGCGAGGTCGGACAGCCTCTCCTCGTCGAACTCGGTTTCCTCGTCGGCATCGAGCTGGCGACGAGCCTCGACGTGCTGGGCCCGCAGGCGGTTCCAGAACCGCCACCGGAGGCGAGCCGAACGAGCCCAAACCCCGGCCGCGAGCAGACAGATGCACGCGACCACGATGAGAATCGGGGTCTCCATTGGCAAGAGGGTAGTCGCCGGCTGTGACAACCGGGTTACGAGCCGCTTGTCGATGCCTGATGCGGTTCAGTCGTCGCGGCGCCGCACCCGGATCTTGATGGGGGTCGAGCCGAGATCGAATGCTTCGCGCAGCGATCGCTCGAGGTAGCGCAGATAGGTGCGGGGCAGGATCCGGTTGGCGAAGAGCGTGAAGGTCGGCGGCTCGGTCGCTCCCTGCATGGCGTAGAGCACCCGGGCGCCGTCGGGGGCCGCGTGATGCGCTTGGGCCGAGCGGATGACCCGGTTCACGTCGCGGGTGGGAATGCGGGTGTGATAGGCCCCGATGGTGTGGCGCAGCGCCGGGAGCAGCTTCTGCACGCCTTTGCCCGACAGTGCCGAGATCTTGAGCACCGGTGCCTCACCGAGGAAGTGCATCTTGCGCTCGAGCTGGTGCTCGATGTCGGCTCGTTCCTCGGCGTCGAGCAGCTCCCACTTGTTGAACACGACCACAATCGGACAGCCCGCGCCGTCGACACGTTCGGCCAGGCGCTGGTCCTGGTTGGTGATGCCCTCGGTGGCGTCGATCACGAGCAGGGCGACCTCGGCTCGATCGACCGAATCGAGAGCCCGCACCATCGAGTAGTACTCGGTGTCCTCGTCGATGCGCGACTTGCGCCGCATTCCGGCGGTGTCGACGAACCGGATCTGGCCCAGCTCGGTCTCGACCACGGTGTCGACGGAGTCGCGGGTGGTACCGGGCATGTCGTGCACCACGGCCCGCTCGTCGCTCGACCAGGCGATTGAACAGCGTGGACTTGCCGACGTTGGGCCGACCGACGATGGCGATCGACAACACGGTCTCGTCGTCGCCGGCCTGTTCGCGAGCCTCGGCATCGTCATCGCGGCTCGGGAACAGGGCGACCAGAGCGTCGAGCAGGTCGCCGGTTCCCCGGCCGTGCAACGAGCTCACCGGATACGGATCGCCCATGCCCAACGCGAGGAGGTCCCAGATTCCGGCTTCGTGCTTGGCATCGTCGACCTTGTTGGCCACCAGCAGAATCGGAACGCCCGATCGGCGCAGCACCTCGGCTACGGCGGTGTCCTCGTTGGTGACGCCCACCGCGGCGTCGACCACGAAGAGCACCACGTCGGCCTCGGCCATCGCCTGCTCGCTCTGGAACGAGACCTTGCCGTCGAGATGGTCGGCGTCGGCCGACATCCAACCGCCCGTGTCGATGAGGGTGAAGCTGGTGCCCAGCCAGTCGGCGTCACCGCCTTGCGGTCGCGGGTGACCCCGGGCCGTTCCTCGACGATCGCGTCGCGGCGGCCGAGAATACGGTTGAGCAGGGTGGACTTGCCCACGTTCGGGCGTCCGGCGATGACGACGACGGGATCAGCCATGGCGGTGCTGCCCGAGCGCGGCTCGCAGAGCGATGCCGTCGGTGGGAACGATCTCGACCGGGCGCGGCAGATCGGCCGGGGTCGTGCCGTCGAGGAAGGCGCCGTTGGAGAGGCACACGTCGGGCAACAGGTAGCGGTGCCCGTGCGGCTCGTCGGCCAGAACCCGCTGGAGGTCCTCACCCACCAGCAGCCCGGCCACGCCGACGTTGCCACCGAAGAAACGGTTCTCGACGACGATGACCCGCACGTCGGGTCGGTCGACATCGGCGATGAGCGGCTCCAGCACCTCCGCTCCCAGTGGCCCGGTGAGTATGCCGACCGGAGCCGACGCCCGGGGGGTGATCGCCACCGAGCCCGGTGCACGCGGTGCCCGGTAGCCCTCTGCGGGGGCACCGTCGACCCAGGCGAAGAACCCGGAGGCGGGCCGGGTGGCCACGTCGGTCTCGCCGCGGAACTCGGCCTCGAAGGTTCGGGCCATGCCCACACCGTCCTCGTGCATGGCGAAGCCCTCGTAGGAATCGGCGGGCGGGAACGGACGACGGGCCATGAGGTAGTACTCATCGCTGGCAAAGGCCAGGCGGCGACCGAGGGTGGCGACGAACACGTCCTGCCAGTCGTGCACGGCGTCGATGACGGCGTTCGCCTCGGCCACGGTGTGGGGTCGCATCCGGGGCTCGGTGTTGTACTTGGAGACGCCGAGGGGCACCACGCACACGCTCGCGAGCTCGGGGAACTGCTCGAGGATCCCGGCCATCGTGTCGTCGAACACGGCCCCGTCGTTGAGGTCGGGGCACACCACCACCTGGCCGTGCACCTCGATGCCATGATCGAGCAGCGCCCGCAGCCAGCGGAGGGTCGGGCCGCCGCGTCGGTTGCGGAGCATCTCGTTGCGGGCCTGAGGGTCGACCGCGTGGATGCTCACGTTCAGCGGCGAGAGCCGCTCGGTGATCACGCGTTCGAGGTCGGCTTCGGTGAAGCGGGTGAGGGTGGTGAAGTTGCCGTAGAGGAACGACAACCGGTAGTCGTCGTCCTTCAGGTACAGGCTCTTTCGCAGGCCCGGCGGGAGCTGGTAGATGAAGCAGAACTCGCAATGGTTGTCACAGGTGCGCACCTGGTCGAACAGCGCCGACTCGATCTCGAGCCCCAATGGCTCCCCCGCCGCCTTTGCGATCTCGATCTCGAACTGGAGATGGCCGCGGCGAACATCGAGCACCAGTTCGGCCTCGTCGGCGAGCTGCTGGTACTCCAAGACGTCGCGCGGTCGCTCGCCGTTCAGGGCGACCAGCTCGTCACCCACCTCCACGGCGGCGCGAGCAGCGGGTGATGCCGGGGCGACAGCCACGACACGAGGTGCAGACACCCATAGAGCCTACGGGCAAGGGCCTGCCGGGCCCCGAAACTCCTCCGGGCCGCGCTGGCGACCCCCGCTACGGTTTCGGTTCATGGACATCACCTACGGCGTCGCCACCCCTGACGACGGTGAGGCGCTCTTCGCGCTCGCCTGCCAGGCCTTCGGGAACACCGCCGCGTACGACCCCGACCTGCCGACGGCCGACCCGGAACGGGTCCGGGTGGCCCGACTCGACGGCAAACCGGTCAGCAAGGTGGCGGTGTTGGGCATGGGGCAGTTCGTGAACGGCGGCCGAGTGTCGATGGCGGGTGTCACGAGCGTGACGGCTGCCGCGCAGGTCACGGGTCGGGGGGTGACCAAACGACTTCTGTCCGACGCGCTCGCCGATTCCGCCGAACGCGGTGAATCGATCGCGGCGCTGTACCCCACCACCGCATCCCTGTACCGGTCGGTGGGCTTCGAGGTGGCCGGCGGGTGGGCCCGGCGGGCGCTGCCGGTGGCCGAGCTGCGGCGCGATCGCGACCCTGCCGTCGAGGTCCAGGCCGCAACGGTCGACATCCTCGTCGACGACTACGACGTGTATCGGCGCCACGCGGGGCGCAACAACGGCTGGATCGACCGTCCGGCGAACTATCGGGAACGCGGCCTCCATTTCGCTCGTCGGGACACCAAGGAGAAGTCGGTCACGGCCTATCGCGCCGTTCGCGACGGAACCACCTTGGCCGTCGCCATCGCCACCGTCACCCAGCCCACGAGCGTGAGCCACCGGATGTACGACCTCGACGTGAGTCAGTTCTGGGGCGAGCCCGAGGGCCTGACCGCGCTGGCGGCGACGTTGGCCGGATACGAGACGGTCGCCGGCGAGATCCACACGCTGCTCCCCCGCCACGACCTCGGCGCCCTCACCCTGCACCCTCAGCACAGCCACGTGATCGAGGAGTGGCCGTGGATGGTCCGCATCCTCGACGTTGCCGCCGCGATGAGCGCCCGGCGGTCGCCCGCCATCGCCGGCGAGGTGCACCTGCAGATCCACGACCCGCTCTTCGCCGCCAACGACGGTCCGTGGGTGCTTCGAAGTGCCGATGGCAATCTGGTCGCCGAGCGCGGCGGCCATGCGGCCGTCGACCTCGCGATCACCGACCTCGCGGCGATGTACACGGGCTTCCAGCCGCCGGCGGTGCTGGCCGCGGCCGGTCGACTCGGTGGGGCCGGCGAGCACGACGTCACCTGGCTCACCCATGCGTTCGGATGTGCCGAGCCCACCATGGTCGACTTCTTCTGACAACGATTCCCCCCTGACCCGATCCTCCGGGAGCACGCCTACGCTGACCCCATGGCCGTCGACCGAATCCTTGTGGCTGCACCACGGGGTTTCTGTGCCGGCGTGGAGATGGCCATCAAAGCCCTCGGCTGGATGGTGCGCACCTTCGACGGACCGGTGTACTGCTACCACGAGATCGTCCACAATCGCCGGGTGGTCGAGCGCTTCGAGGCGCTCGGTGTGGTGTTCGTCGACGACATCGCTGAGGTGCCCGCCGGCGCGCCCGTGATGCTCTCTGCGCACGGATCGGCACCCGAGGTGGTCACCGCCGCGGCATCCACCGGGCGATTCGCTGTCGACGCCGTGTGCCCCTTGGTCACCAAGGTGCATCACGAGGTGAAGGTGCGGGCCGGCCGCGGGTATCGCATCGTCTACGTGGGTCACGACGGCCACGAGGAGGCCGTGGGCACCATGGCGGTTGCCCCGGCGGCCATCAGTCGCGTCGAGTCGGTCGAGGAAGTCGCCGCGCTACCGGACTTCGAGGAACCCGTGGCGCTGTTGGCCCAGACCACCCTCAGCCACCGCGACTGGGCCGATGTGGCCGACGCCGCCAAACAACGCTTCCCCGACATGTGGACACCCGGTCGATCCGACCTGTGCTTCGCCACCACCAACCGCCAGCAGGCGCTGCTCGAGATCGTCGATCGCTGCGACGCCATGGTGGTCGTCGGGTCGGCCAACTCGTCGAACACGCGAGCGCTCGAGAGCCTGGCCGTCGACGCCGGGTGTGAGCGGGTAATCCGGATCAACGAGGCCTCCGAGCTGCCCGACGACCTGCACGGCGTGGTCGGTCTCACCGCCGGCGCGTCGGCTCCCGAAGACCTCGTCGCCCAGGTCATCGAGCGACTGGCACCAGCCGCGGGGGTCGAGGAGATTCGGGTCACCGACGAAGAGGAGTACTTCCCCCCGCCCCGACAGCTCCGTGATCTCGTCGATGCCGTCTCCGAGGCGCTGCGCGTCACCCTGGGAGCCACCGCCGATGCGGCGCCCGCCAACGACCGGGCCATCGACGCGAGCGATGTGCTCGCGTCCCTCGAGGCCACCGCCTGATCGACTGATCGAAGGGTCAGTCTTGGGGCGAGTTGGGGGTGCCGGCCCGCCGTTGGGCTTCGTCGAACAGCGACTGCACTGCGTGGTACAGCTCGTCGGTGACGCGTTCGACCTCGGCTCGCGGCACCCGTTTGCCCTCGAGCCGGGGCGGTGCGATCGGCTCACCGTAGAGGAACACCAGTTTGCTGGGCCGGGGCAAGAACTGGCCCTTGGGCATGGCGTGCTCGGATCCGCCGATGCCCACCGGCAGAATCGAAACCTGGGCTCTGCCCGCCACGTAGGCCACGCCCCGCAACAGCGGTTGGACCACCGGACCCGACTTGCGCTCGCCCTCGGGAAACATGGCCAAGGGCTCGCCGCGTCCGAGCACACGCACTGCGGCTTCGAGGGCTTGACGGTCGGTGGCGTCGCGACGAACCGGGAACCCACCCACCAGCGTGAGCAGCCAGGTCCAGAAACGGTTCTTGAACAGGCTGTCCTTGGCGAAGTACCGGAGCCGTCGCGGACAGGTGGAGCCAAGAACGGGGACGTCCAGATTCGATCGGTGAACCGGCGCGATGATCACGGCGCCCTTCTTCGGCAGGTTCTTCGCCTCGTGCACGTGGCCGCGGAAATAGAGCAGCACCAGCAAGCGGGCGAGGAAGTGCGCCCCGTGGTAGAAGACCCGGGAGGGCAGGCTCATCGCGCCGCCCTTCAACCGCTCATCGACCTCGTTCACGCAGGGTCCTCGGGCACCAGGCTCACCACGTGATCGACCACGGCGTCGATACCGAGCGCCGATGTCTCGATCACAACGGCGTCATCGGCCCGGATCAGCGGATTGTGCTCGCGGGTGGAGTCGGCCGTGTCGCGTCGAACGAGGTCGGCGGCCACGGTCTCGTAGTCGAGATCGGTGACCTCCTTGGCCCGCCGCCCCGCCCGGACCTGGCTGTCGGCGGTGAGGAAGAACTTCGCTCGGGCGTTGGGAAACACCACGGTGCCGATGTCGCGACCCTCGATGACCCCTCCGCCCTTGCGAGTCGCCCACTCGCGTTGGCGGGCCTGGAGCTCTTTGCGGACCTCGGGATTGGCGGCGATGGTCGAGACGGCTCGCGTGACCTCGGGCCCGCGGATCTCGACGCTGCAGTCGACTCCTTCGACGAAGACACCCTTCGGTGAGACGTCGATGTCGATGGCCCGTGCCATCGAGGCGACCGCTTCGGCATCGGCAGGGTCGACGTCATAACGCAGGGCGGCGAAGGCGACGGCCCGGTACATCGCACCCGTGTCGAGATAGTCGAGCCCGAGGCGGTCGGCCAAGGCCTTCGCCACGGTGGACTTGCCCGATCCCGAGGGTCCGTCGATGGCGATGACGCGACGAGCCGCCGAAGTGGCCGGGGTGGGATCCGACTCCGGCGCGGTCGTCGGCGACGACAGGGCAAGGATCGTGGGGAAGAAGCCGGGGAATGTCTTGGCGACACAGCCGGGGTTCTCGATGCTGATGCCCCCCTTGACCAGGCCGAGCACGGTGAAGGCCATGGCCATGCGGTGGTCGTCGTCGGTCGCCACCACTCCCCCGTCGGTGTCGCCGCCGACCACCCGGAATCCGTCGTCTTCCTCGACGGCCTCGATGCCAAGGCGGGTGAGCTCGCGGACCGGACCGGCGAGGCGATCGGACTCCTTCTGGCGAATGAACCCGATGCCGTGAACCGTTGTGGTTCCCTGCGCGCACGCGGCGATCGCCGCAAGGGTGGGTGCGGTGTCAGACAGGTGGGCGAGGTCCACGTCGACGCCACGGAGTCCGTCGGCGGGACCGGTGACCCGGACGCCGGTAGCCGTCTCGTCGATGGTCGCCCCCATCTCCTCGAGCACGCCGAGGAAGCCCATGTCACCCTGGAGCGACGCCGAACTCAGGCCACGGACATCGATTCGACCACCGGATGCTGCGGCCAGACCGAAGAAGTACGAGGCCGTCGATGCGTCGGGTTCGATCCGGTACTCGCGCGGGTGATAGCCGCCCCCGTGGACCACGTAGCGGTTGCCGTCGACCTCGACAGTGGCGCCGAAGGCCTGCATCACGGCCACGGTCATGTCGAGGTAGGGCTCCGAAACGACCTGGCCGGTCAGCTGAATCTCGAGACCCCACGGCAGGCAGGGTGCGGCCAGAAGGAGCCCGGACGCGAACTGGCTCGAGACATCGGCGGGCAGGGACACCCGTCGCGCAACGGCGATCGCGCCTGTGACCCGAATCGGGAGGTGACCCTCGTCGGTGGCCGTGGCTTCGATGCCCATGGAGCGGAGGGCGTCGACGAGATCGGCGAACGGGCGCCTCCGGAGCTGTTCGTCGCCGTCGATCGTGTACTCGCCCACACCGAGGGCAGCGACAGCAGCGAGGAAGCGAGAGGTGGTTCCCGACTGGCGGGCGTCGATGGTGAGTGGACCGGGTGCCGGACGACCCCCGACGCCCTGAATCGAGTGGTGCCCGTCGCCTTCGTCGGTCACCACGGCACCCAACAACGTGATGCCGTCGATCATCGCCTCGGCGTCGTCGGCCAGAAGAACGTTCTGCAGCCGAGAGACACCGTCGGCGAGCGCGGCGCACACCAGGGCACGGTTGGTGATGCTCTTGGAGCCGGGCAGCTCGACGGCCCCCGAGATCGGTGCACTCAGCTTGGGGATCGGCAGCGGGTCGGGAGTGGTCATCGGGGCAGCGTTCGGATCGAGGGTCGGTATTCGTGCGCCATCAACGCTCCCAACAGTCGTTCGGCCAGCCGCGACTCGACCACCAGCACCAGGACACCACCTGATCCCTCGACCGAGTGGGCGATCTCCAGGTCGAAGATGTTGACGTCGATGTCGGTGGCCAGCCTGGTGATGCGGGCGATCTCGCCCGGGCGGTCGAACACCGGCACGCGAACGACCGAGAGCTCGACGTCGACGGGGGCCGTGGTCGGAAGATTGACACGAGCTCGCTGCGCCGCCCGCAGGATGTCGAGCAGCCGAGCCGTGTCGTTGTCGGCCACGACCCTCCGCATCTCCTCGAGCGCCGCCACCAGGTCGGCGAGCACGTCGACGATCGCGTCGGCATTCGCGGCGCAGATGTCGGGCCAGATTCCCGGGTGGCCCGACGCGATTCGGGTCATGTCGCGGAATCCTCCGGCCGCCAGCCGCAGCAATACCCGGTGCTGATCCGATCGGTCGTCGGCCAGTCGCATGAGGGTGACTGCGGTGAGATGCGGCACATGGGACACCATGGCGACGAGACGATCGTGCTGGGCCGGATCGAGGGTGACGACCTCAGCGCCGAGCGACGTGACGATGGAGCGCACGGTGGCGAGGGCCTGATCGTCGGCGTCGGCTCGCGGGGTGAGAACCCAGGTCGCGCCCTGGAAGAGGTCGGCGCGGGCGCCCTCGACCCCCTCTTGTTCGGAGCCGGCCATGGGGTGGCCGCCGATGAAACGTGGATCGACGATCGCCTCGGAGATCTGGGCCTTCACGCTGCCCACGTCGGTCACCGGCCCGCCGGTGCGGGCCAGCGCATCCTTGACCGCATCCGCGATGCTGAGCGCAGGTGTGGCCACCACGGTGAAGTCCGCATCGTCGGGCCAGCCGACGTGATCGATGGCACCGATCGCCACCGCCCGAGCGAGGGAGTCCTCGTCGGTGTCGACACCGTGGACGATCCAGTCCCGGGCTCGCAGCGCGGCACCGACAGACCCTCCGATCAGGCCGGTACCGACCACAACTGCACGACCCTGGGACATCGTCGGGTGATGCTACTGGCCCGACGCCCGCACCCGGGCCTCGAATCCGAACTCAGGCGCCGAGGTCGGTGGCGGAGGGGTCGTCCGCCACTTGCTCCGCAGCATCGTCGACCAAGGCGACCGACCCCACGGATCGGTCGAGCTCGAGCAACTCGGCCCTCGTGAGCGCACGCCACTCACCCGGGTCGAGCCGGCGGTCGGCCAGCGGACCGATGCGCGTGCGGACGAGCCGCTTGACCGGATGCCCCACCGCCTCGCACATCCGGCGGACCTGGCGATTCTTGCCCTCGTGGATGACGATCTTCAAGAGATCGGGGGCGACCGCCGACACGTGGGCCGGGGCCGTGATGCCGTCGTCGAGGGGCACTCCCTCGCGGAGAGTACGCAGGGCTGCTCGGCCCGGCTCCCCTTCGACGTGGGCGAGGTACTCCTTGTCGACCCCGAACGACGGGTGGGTGAGTCGATGGGTCAGGGAACCGTCGTTGGTCAACAACAGGAGGCCTTCGGTCTCGAAATCGAGCCGACCGACGGGAAAGACACGCACGGTGTCGGGAACCAGCTGGAGCACCGTGGGGCGGCCCTCGGGATCACTGGCCGTCGTCACGACGCCTGCGGGCTTGTGGAGCAGGTAGTACACCGCGTCGCTCTGCAGGCTCACCACCTTGCCGTCGATGGCCACGGAGTCGCGATCGGGTTCGATCCGCCGGCCGAGTACGGCAACCTCACCGTTCACGGTGATGCGACCCTCGGCGATGTAGTCCTCGATCACCCGACGACTGGCCACCCCGGCCCGGGCGAGCACCTTCTGGAGGCGCTCCCCCTCGTGGAGCTCGGTCACTCTTCCTCGGTGGCGGTCGAATCGGCACCATGGCTCGCGTCGTCGGCGGTCCGCAGATCGATGTCGGGGTCCACCCGCAACGTGGTCTCGAGAGCCTCGACCACGTCGGTGCCGGGCACGAAGGCGCCGAGCGGAGGAAGGTCCTGCACGCTGTCGAGTCCGAGGCGTTCGAGGAACAACGCCGTCGTTCCGAAGAGCACGGCATTGCCAGGCCCGGGATCACGTCCGACCTCGGTCACCAACCCACGGGTCTGGAGGGTGCGCATGACCCCGTCGACGTTGACCCCCCGAATCGCTGACACCTGCAGACGGCTGAGTGGCTGCTTGTAGGCCACGATGGCGAGGGTCTCCAGGGCGGCCGACGACAGGCGGGCCGACTGGCCTTCGAGCACGAACCGCTCCACGTAGGGTGCGGCGGCGGCGTGGGTCTGGAAGCGATAACCGCCGGCCACCCGGGTCAGGACGAATCCCCGCGAATCGGCCTCGTACTCGTCGGCGAGCGTCGCGCAATGCTCGATGACCAATGCAGCCGGGATCTCGAGGAGCTGCGCGAGCAGGCTGGGCTCGACGGGTGTGTCGGCGACCAACACGATGGCTTCGATCGCGCGACGAGTCTCGCGGTCGGCGTCGGTCACGGTCGATGCGTCGGTCTCGTCGGTGCCGGACACGCTCATCCCTCGTACAGGTCGGCGGTGAGTGATGTCGCGTCGACGGCCCCGGTGGCGATCCACGTGACGACGATGTCACCGAAGGCGGCCTGCTGGCCCAGCTCGACGCAGCCCTGTTTGAACAGCTCCAGAATCGCGAGGAAGTGGACGACCACGTCGAGGCGTTCCACGAAGTCGCCGGTCAGGTCGCGAAGCGTGATCGGGGTTCGATGGGGCAACTCCACCAGCAGCTCCTGGACGACTTCGGCGACGGTGAATCGAATAGGCGCCACATGGTGCAGATCGAGACGGACTTCGGGCCTGGGCGCGACCGCTCGACGGAAAGCGGCCCGCAGATCCAATGGCGTGACGTTCTCGAGCGGATCGGGCACCAGGTCGAGGAAGCGGTCCTCGAGGCCCACGAGGCGGGGAAAGGACTGTCCGGCCGCCATCGCCAGTCGTTCGAGCGCCTGCGAGGCATCCTTGAAGGTCTTGCACTCGAGCAGTCGCGACAAGAGCAGGTCGCGCTCCTCCCACAGTGCGAGCTCATCGTCGAGATCGAACGTGCCGTCGTCGGGGAGAAGACGCCGGCTCTTCAACTCCACGAGGGTGGCCGCGATCATCAAGAACTCGGTGGCCACCTCCAGTTCGAGGTCGTGCATCTTGTTCAGCTCGGTCAGGTAGGCGTCGACGATCGTGCTGAGTGACACTTCGTACAGATCGACCTCGTCGCGAACGATCAGATGCAACAGGAGGTCGAACGGCCCCTGGAACACGTCGGTCTGCACCTCGTACGCCATGAAGTCGCAGCTTAGAGGGGCGGCCCGCCGTGTCACGCCATCGTGGGCAATGGCACGCCCATCGGCCCGGCGGCCGACTACCCTCGCCCGCCATGGCACGCGTGTTCTCCGGCATTCAGCCTTCGGGCGATCTCCATCTCGGCAATCTGCTCGGGGCGATCCTCAACTGGACGCGCATGCAGCACCTCGACGACTCGATCTTCTGCATCGTCGATCTTCATGCACTCACGCTTCGTCCCGAGCCCGAGCGGCTCCATGCCGACACCGTTCGACTGGCCCAGACGCTCATCGCCATCGGCCTCGACCCGGCGGTCTGCACCCTTTTCGTCCAGAGCCACGTCACCCAGCACGTCGAGTTGAGCTGGATCATGGAGTGCACGGCGAGCTTTGGCGAGCTCAACCGGATGACGCAATTCAAGGACAAGTCGAGCCGCGCCGATTTCATCTCCGCCGGCTTGTTCACCTACCCCGCCCTCCAGGCCGCCGACATCCTCCTGTACGACACCGATCTGGTGCCGGTCGGCGACGATCAGCGGCAACACGTCGAGCTCACCCGAGACCTCGCAGAGCGGTTCAACAGCCGGTACGGCGACACGTTCGTGGTTCCCGAGCACGTGATCCCGCCCGCAGGAGCGCGTGTCATGGACCTCCAGGCTCCCGATGCGAAGATGTCGAAGTCGACCGGTGAGGCGCCCGGCACGATCTGGATCTACGACGACCCGGCGGTGATCGAGAAGAAGTTCAAGCGAGCGGTCACCGACAGCGACGGCGAGGTTCGCTTCGACCTGGCCGACAAACCGGGCGTGTCGAACCTGCTGTCGATTCTCGGTGCCGCGACCGACGACGACCCCGAGTCACTGGCCGAGAAGTACCACCAGTACGGGCCGCTCAAGGCCGATACGGCCGCGGCGGTGATCGCCCTGCTCGAACCCATTCAGGCGCGCTTCGCCCAACTCCAGAGCGATCCTGGCGAAACGCGGCGCCTGCTCGCGCTCGGGGCCGAGAAGGCCCGAGCAATCGCGGTACCAACCGCCGAGCGAGTTCGCACGGCGGTTGGTCTGCTGCCTGCGTGAAACCCGGGGCTTTCAGTCCTGATCGGCCTGCCACAGCACCATTGCCACCGACGATTCCAGATCGACCTCGGCGAGCGGCCGGTGATGACCACGTGCCCACGCCACGACCTCGGGATCAGATCCGATCTCGGCGAGTATGGCCGCGCCCAGCTCCGGATGCGACGCGTAGGAACCCACCCGACCGAGTATGCCGGCGCGCCCTCGCCACGAGGCCACCCGATCCCGACCGGCGGCGAGGGTGAGCAGCGAAGCAACCACCCGACCGGTGGTTCCCAGTCCGGCCTCGAGCTTTCCGACGTCGTGGAGCGCCGCCGCCACCACGAGCTCGTCGCCCAGGCCGGCGTCGATGCAGTGGGCGGCATTGTGGACCGCGTGGTGGCGGTCGACGACCGACAGCCGCCGGTAGAGGTCGGTCTCGGCCGTCGACATCCGATCGAGCAGTGCCGCCTCGACCTCTGGCGCGAACTCGTGCGATCGCAGTGACCACCGGAGGCGCCGGACCAGGTGGCGGAATCCACCCAATCCGGATCGATCCGCCCACGGTCCGTTCGGCGAGATGGACGACCGGTCAGCCACGGTGGCCACGCGGGTGGGCCGAGGCGTACACCTTCCACAACCGTTCGTTCGACACCCGCGTGTACACCTGCGTGGTGGTGACCGATGCGTGTCCGAGCAGCTCCTGCACGATGCGGATGTCGGCGCCGTGGTCGAGCATGTGGGTGGCGCACGAATGACGGAACACGTGTGGCGAGAGCTTCGCGCTCAACCCGACGGCCGCCGCTCGCCGCTTCACGAGGCCCCAGGCGCCCTGACGACTCAGTCGGCCGCCGCGCTGATTCAACCAGAGCGCTTCGGCGTCATTTCGGTCGGTCCATCGGGTCGGCTCCATCTCGGAGCGACCGCCCGGTGACAGCCAATCGGTGAGCGCAGCATGCGCGAAGCTCCCGAGAGGCACCACTCGTTCCTTGGCTCCCTTTCCGTACACGCGCAGCAGGGAATCGTGCATGTCGAGATCGCCCAGCGAGGAGCCGACCAGCTCGGAGATACGAATGCCGGTGCCGTAGAGCACCTCCACGATGGCCTTGTCGCGCCGCCCGACGGCGTCGTCGACGGAAATGCTGGCGAGCAGACGGTCGATCTCGGTCACCGTCAGCGCCTTGGGGAGCCCTCGAGGTACGGAGGGCATCTCGACATGCGACGTGGGATCGTCGGTGCGCAACTCGTCGGCCACCATGAACGTGTGCAGCGCCCGCACCGCCACCATGGCACGCGCGACCGATGCCGGCTTCTTGCCCGTCGCCTGCTGGGCTCGCAGATGGCCGATCACCTCGGCTTCGGTGGCGGTGGCAACGGTTCGGCCCTGCGTGTCGAGGTAGGCGACCCACGCACGGAGGTCGCGCCGATAGGCCGACAGCGTTGCCGCTGACCTGCCCTTTTCCACGGTGAGCCACAGCAGGAACTCATCGACCTCGGTCGGTCGACCGGTGGGGGTCGAGGCGTCCCCCGGCAGAGCTTTCATGGCCGGGCGTGGGCGAGCAACAGCCCGATTGCGGTCTTCGCATCGGGGACCTCACCCCGGTGGACGGCCGCCACCGCCTCCTCGAGGGGCCACCGCTCGATCGACATGTACTGCTCTTCGGCGGTCTGCACGTTGCGATCGACCGCGGAGAGATCGGTGCCCCGGTAGATGTGCACCACCTCGTCGCAGAAGCCCGGCGTGGGAATGAAGGCGGTGAGCAGCTCGAGGGTGCCGGCGACGAAGCCGATCTCCTCGGCCAGTTCGCGCTGTGCGGTCGTTTCGAGCGGCTCGTCGGGCACGTCTCGTTTGCCGGCCGGGATCTCGAGGAGGTCGATGTCGAGGGCGACCCGGAACTGGCGCACCAGTATGACGTTCCCATGGGCGTCGATGGGCACCACCGCCACCGCCCCCGGATGTCGGGCGATGATTCGTGGTGAGGTCGAGCCGTCGGGCAGCGTCAGCTCGGCCTCCACGAGGTGCAGGACCGAGGTTCGGGCGAGCGATCGCTCGGGCCCGATGACGAACCCCGACGACACCGGCTAGTCGACCGTCGACGGACTCGCGTCGAGATCGATGAGGTGGGGATTGCGGCCCTCGGCGCGATCGAGGGCCGCGCCGAGGAAGTCGCGAAACAGCGGAGCGGGTCGGTCGGGGCGGCTCTTGAACTCGGGGTGAGCTTGTGTTCCCACCCAGAAGGGATGGGTGGGCAGTTCGATGAACTCGACCAGCCGACCATCGGGTGACGCTCCCGAGCAGATGAAGTCGGACTCCTCGAAGCGCGACCGGAAACGGGGATTGAACTCGTACCGGTGGCGATGCCGCTCGGAGACGACCTCGTGCCCGTAGGCCTCGGCGACCTGAGAGCCCGGGACCAGTTCGGCGACGTACGCGCCGAGGCGCATCGTGCCGCCCATGTCGGTCACGTCGCGCTGGCTGGCCATGAGATCGATCACCGGGTACGGCGTGGAGGGATCGAACTCACTCGAGTTGGCGCCGTCGAGCCCGAGCACATTGCGGGCGTACTCGATGGTCATCACCTGCATGCCGAGGCACAAGCCGAGACAGGGTATGTCGTTCTCACGGGCGAAGCCGGCAGCGGCGATCTTGCCTTCGATTCCCCGCTCACCGAAACCGCCGGGAATCACGATGCCGTCGAGGTCCTTGAGGCGGTCCTCGACGAGCAACCCCTGGACCTCCTCGGCCTGTATCCACTCGAGCTCGACCTTGGCACCGTGATGGAACCCGCTGTGGTTGAGCGCCTCGACGACCGAGAGATAGGCGTCGGGCAGGCTGACGTACTTGCCGATCACGCCGACCCGCACGGGCCGGTCGGCCGCCTTCACCTTGGCGGCGAGAGCCCGCCAGGCACCGAGATCGACCTCGAGGGGCAGGCCCAGGAGGCCGCACACGACCGTGTCGAGACCCTCGTCGTGGAGCACGAGAGGGATGTCGTAGAGGCTTTCGGCATCGGTGGCGTTGACCACGGCGTCGACATCGACGTCGCACAAGGAGGAGATCTTGCGCTTGAGACCGTCGCTGAGAGGGGCTTCGCTGCGGCACACGATGGCGTCGGGCTGGATGCCGCGACTGCGCAACTCGGTGACCGAGTGTTGGGTGGGCTTGGTCTTCTGCTCGCCGGCCGGACCGATGAAGGGCACCAGCGTGACGTGCACGTAAGCAACGTTGTTGCGGCCGACGTCGAGCCGGATCTGACGGATCGCCTCGAGGAACGGAAGGATCTCGATGTCGCCCACCGTTCCCCCGACCTCGGTGATCACCACGTCGACGTCGTCGGTGGCCAGGCGCCGGATCCGGTGCTTGATCTCGTCGGTCACGTGGGGAATGACCTGCACGGTCTTGCCCAGGTAGTCGCCCCTGCGCTCGGCGGCCAGCACCGACGAGTAGATGGCTCCGGTGGTGGTGTTGGACCCGCGGGAGAGGTTCTCGTCGATGAAGCGCTCGTAGTGACCGAGATCGAGATCGGTCTCGCCACCGTCGTCGGTGACGAACACCTCGCCGTGTTCGAAGGGGTTCATCGTGCCGGGGTCGACATTGATGTAGGGATCGAGCTTCTGCATGGTCACCCGGAGCCCACGCGCCTTGAGGAGTCGGCCCAGAGACGAGGCCGTGAGGCCCTTGCCCAGCGAGCTCACCACGCCACCCGTAACAAAGATGTGCTTAGCCACGGAAGATCACCCTACCGGCCGGGTGTGACGGCGCGGGTGGATGACCGTCGGGTGGTCACGAGCTGCGCTCGAGAAGCTCGCGCGCATGGGCTTGCGCGCTCGTCGACGACGCCTCGCCCGACAGCATTCTCGCCACCTCGGCGATCCGGGCCTCGGCGTCGAGGCCTGCGGCGACAACGTCGGTCGAGGTTCCGTCGTCGAGCTTTCGAATCTGGATCTGGTGATCGGCGGCGGCGGCAACCTGCGCGAGGTGGGTGACCACCAACACCTGGTGGGTTCGACCGAGTCCGGCCAACGCATCCGCCACGGCGTTGGCCGCCTGACCACCCACGCCGGCGTCGACCTCGTCGAAGATCATCACCGGTGGACCCGAGCTCAGCTCGAGCTGGAGGGCCAGCATGGTGCGTGACAGTTCACCGCCCGAGGCCACCTTGGCCAGCGGTGCGGGCTCGGTTCCGGAGTGCATCGCGACGAGGATCTCGACCTGATCCCCAGGGTCGAGGTCGGTCACGGCGACGTCGATCACCGCGTTGGGGAGCGCCAAGCGCCGCACCTGCCGTTGGAGCGCCGATGCGAACGCCGGGGCGTGAGCCCGACGAGCGGCCCCGACCGTTGCTTCGAGCTCGCGAACTCGATCGGCCAGAGAACCCCGCTGGGCGTCGAGCTGGGCCGCTCGCGCGTCGTGGGACTCGAGCTCGGCGAGGCGCTTGCGTGCCTCGTCGCGGTAGTCGAGCACCTCGGCAAGGGTGGTGCCGTACTTTCGGCGGAGGTCGCTGAGCATGGCCCGTCGCCGCTGCACCTCGTCGAGGGCCTGGGGATCGTCGGCCAGCTCGTCGACCAGTCGACCGAGGTCGTGCACGACATCGGTGAGCTCGGCCTCGATGGAACGCAGCCGGGCGACCTGCTCGGCGAACGGCGCGCGTGGAGCCAACCGGGCGATGGCCACGGCAACGGCTTCGGTGGCACCGTCGCCGCCCAGCGCCTCGGCCGTCGCGGCGGCCGCGGCACGGTGTTCGGTGGCGTCGGCGAGGGTGCGTTCCCGGAGCTGGAGTCGCTCGTCCTCGTCGGCGTCGACGATCTGGGCCGCATCGAGTTCGTCGAGCTGGAATCGATGCAGATCGATCTCGCGGTCCCGCGCTCGCGGGTCGCCGCCGAGCTCTTCGAGTTGGCGATCGATCGCCCCGAGCTCGGATCGGGCGTCGCGCAGCTCGGTGGTGTCGATCTGTCCCGCCTCATCGAGCGCGGCGCGCTGGGCGCGGGGACGAACCAGCGACTGGTGGCCGTTCTGCCCGTGGATGTCGACGAGACCTCCCACCGCCGAGGCCAGCTCGCCGAGGGTGGCCAGATGGCCGTCGATATAGCCTCGCGACCGGCCTGATGCCGGCACGACCCGACGAACGACCAGCTCACTGTCGTCGATGACGAACCGCCCCTCGACCACCGCTTCGGCCGCACCCGAGCGCACCATGGTGGCGTCGGCCCGGCCCCCGCAGAGCAACTTGATGGCCTCGGTCAGCAATGTCTTGCCGGCTCCGGTCTCACCGGTGAGCGCGGTCATGCCCGACTGCAGAACGAGCGACAGCTCTCGGACCGGACCGAGGTCGCGAACGGCGATCTCGTTCAGCACGGGGGACTCGACGCCAGGTCGACGAGAGGGTTCATCGGGAGTTGAGGTCGAACTTCGACTTGATGATCTGGTGGAAGTTCCGATCGCCGAAGGTGACGAGCCGTGCCGGTTCGCCGGCGGCCAGGCAAAGCGCCTCTTCTCCGGGTTCGAGTCGACCGATCACCCGGCCGTCGACGGCCACGTCGGCCGCCCGGTTTCCCTCGATGCTCAGGCCGATTTCGGACTCGGGCGACAGAACCATGGAGCGATCGAACAGGGTGTGGGGCGCAACCGGCGTGAGGATGAGGGCCTCGTGGGTGGGATCGACGAGCGGGCCGCGCGCCGACAGCGAGTACGCGGTGGAGCCGGTGGGTGACGCCACGATGACGCCATCGGCCTCGTAGGTGTGGAACGACTCGTGATCGATCGACACCGCAACTCGGATCGTGCGACCGGAGTCGATCTTCTCGACCACGATCTCGTTGAGGGCCGAGGCGACCTTGCCGTCGGGCATCACCACGCCGACCCGCATGCGGGTCTCGATGGCGAAATCGCCGGCGAGCCAGCGATCGACCGCTCCGGCTGCGTCATCGGGGTCGAGTTGGGTGAGGTAGCCGAGGCTGCCGAAGTTCACGCCGAGCACCGGTACCCCTGCGTCGGCGAGAAGTCGCACGGCATGCAGCATCGACCCGTCGCCGCCGAGACTCACGCCGAGATCGGCCCGCCCCACCATCACCCCGTGATCGACCTCGTGCGTCTCGAGGCCTGCAGCACTCGATCCCCCACGTGGTACGACGACCTCGTGACCGCTTCGGATCAGACCCTCTGCCAGCTCCTTCGCGTGCGTCGCGGCCTCGGGTCGGGAGGGATGGATGAGAAGAGCGACAACGGCCACAGGATCAGCGTAGATGGCCCGCTGTGACAGCCGTCGCCTCTTCGATGGCTCTGTCGACCAGCGGCGCGGCCGACGGAGCATCACCGTGACGGGCGAATCGGGCCAAGAACTCGATGTTGCCGTCTCCGCCACTGATCGGCGACGCCAGCAATCCCCGGAGCCGGAGCTGCTGGGTGCGGGCGGCGTCGACGACGCCATCGATCGATCCCCGCCACAGCTCCGGGTCGGTGATGACACCTCGTCCCTTCGATGCATCACGGCGGCCGACCTCGAACTGGGGCTTGATCAGCGCGACGAGATCGCCGTCGTCGCTCAGCTGATCGGCCAACGCGCCGATCAGCACTCGCAGGGAGATGAACGAGACGTCGACCACTATCAGTGGGAACGCAGGTCCGAGATCGCCCGGCCCCGTGTGGCGCATGTTCGTTCGTTCCAGAACCCTGACCCGTGAGTCCGCACGAATGCGCTCGTGCAGTTGACCGAAGCCGACATCGAGGGCGACCACCTCGTCCGCGCCCCGCTGCAACAGGACGTCGGTGAATCCACCGGTGGATGCGCCGACATCGAGGCATCGCAGGCCCGACGGGTCGATGGCGAAGGCATCGAGCGCGGCCGCGAGCTTGAATGCGCCCCGACCGACGTACCGTGCCGGTTCGACTACTCGTAGCGCGTCTTCTGGCCGCACCTGGCGGGCGGGCTTGTCGGCTACCGCTCCATTCACCAGAACGAGATCGGCCGCGATCAGTCGCTGCGCCTCTTCACGACTGGAGGCGAGCTCACGCCGGACGAGCTCGGCGTCGAGACGCCGACGACCGGCGATGGATCAGGCCCGCTTCCTCGGCGCGGCCTTCTTGGCGGCGGCTTTCTTGGCCGGCGCTTTCTTGGCAGTCGCCTTCTTGGCCGATGCTTTCTTGGCCGGCGCCTTCTTCGCGGCCGCCTTCTTGGCCGGAGCTTTCTTGGCGGCCGCCTTCTTGGCCGGTGCTTTCTTGGCCGGCGCCTTCTTCGCGGCCGCCTTCTTGGCCGGCGCCTTCTTGGCGGCCGCTTTCTTGGCCGATGCTTTCTTGGCCGGAGCTTTCTTGGCCGGCGCCACAGTGTCGCGGAGGCGTCCGACGACACGCTCGCCTTCGGTCCTCGCCTGCTCGAGCAGACTCTGGAGCTCGTCGGTCACCTGGTCGATTGCATCGACGCTCGTGCTCCGCACCCTTCGCAGGAGTGCATTGAGCGAATCCCTCGTTTCGGCGAGGAATTCCTCGCCGGCTTCGAGTGCTGACTTTCCCGCTGTGTTCTTGGCCATGGATGAACGCTACCCCAATGAGGCGACAAGTACGGCCAGGCTCTCCGAGATCGTGTCGGGAACCGGGTCGTGAAGGTCGTCTCGACGAGTGACACCGGTCAGCACGAGGGCGAACTCGTACCCCAACGCACGGGCGAAGGCGCCATCGGTGTCGGGTCGATCACCGACCACGATGCCGTGCGAGCCGAGACGCTCTCGCACCTCGTCGACCACCGCGCCCCCGGGCTTGCCCGCGATCAACGGCTCGACCCCACCGGCCACGGCGACAGCAGCAACGATGGCCCCGCCACCGGGCCACAGACCGTCGGGCATGGGGTAGGTCGGATCGTGGTTGGTGCCGATGAGTCGGGCGCCGGCATGAATGGCCGTGGTGGCATCGCGGAGCTTGGCGAAGTCGAACCCAGGATCGAACCCGACGATCACCGCGTCGACTCGGTCTCGCGGATCGCTCACCACGACTCCCCCGCGCGCCTCGACCGCCTCGTCGATACCGGGGCCGCCCACCACCAGCACCCGCTCGCCCGGAGCGACCAGACGACCGGCCGCGGTGGCTGAAGTCACGACCTGGCCGGCGGCCTCGATGCCGTGTCGGGCCAACTTCGCCTCCTGATCGGCCAGGACCAGTCGACTCATGTTGGTGACGAAGACGACCTTGTCACGTCGTTGGAGCTCGGCCACCGCCGCGGCAGCGCCGGCGATCGGCTCGTCACCGATCCAGATGACGCCATCGAGGTCGAGTACCCACGCCATGGGTTGATCGGCGGACCGGGGTCTCAGACGGTCCAGGTGGGGCGGGAGTGCAAGAGCTTCCCGAGGTCTCCGGGACCCTTGGCGTCCTGGGCGTTGGCGAGTTGGCGGCTGACCTCACCGGCGTACTCGGGGCGGCGCACAGAGCGGAAGACCCCCACCGGCGTCGGCTCGTAAGGCCCGCTCGACAATCGCGACAGGGCGAAGGACAGGCTCGGATCGGGATGGCTCGGGTCGTGCACGATGAGCGAACCCTCGTTCTCGGGTGTCACGTCGACGATGGTGGCGCAACCCGACGTATCGAGCACCACGCCTTTGTTGCCGTCGGAACCGAAGCGCACCGGCTGGCCGGGCTGGAGGTCGATGAGCATCTCGGCCCGGTGGGCCTTCTTGGTGATCGCGCCGAACGCACCGTCGTTGAAGACATTGCAGTTCTGGAACACCTCGACCAGGGACGCACCGTCGTGATCGTGCGCCTGGCGGATGATGTCCTGCAGATGCTGGCGGTCCATGTCGTGGGTCCGAGCGACGAAGGACGCCTCGGCACCGAGCGCCAGCGACACCGGGTTGAACGGCTCGTCGAGCGAGCCGAACGGCGTGCTCTTGGTGATCTTGCCGATCTCACTCGTCGGCGAGTACTGCCCCTTGGTGAGCCCGTAGATCTGGTTGTTGAACAACAGGATCGTGAGGTTGACGTTGCGGCGCAGCGCGTGGATCAGATGGTTGCCGCCGATCGACAGCATGTCGCCGTCGCCGCCGACGACGAAGATGTGGAGATCGGGTCGGGCCAAAGCGAGTCCCGTGGCGATCGCCGGCGATCGACCGTGGATGCTGTGCATGCCGTAGGTGTTCATGTAGTACGGGAAGCGGGCCGCGCAGCCGATGCCGGAGATGAACACGGTGTCCTCACGGCGCAGGCCCATCTCGGGCATCATCAGCTGGATCGCGGTGAGGATCGAGTAGTCGCCGCAGCCAGGGCACCACCGTGGCTCCTGGTCGCTGGTCCAGTCGGCCTTGGATGTCTCGGGAACGACGAGGTCGGTCATCGGTTCCCCCCTTCTTCGCGCGTGAGCGCATCGACGATGGCAGTGTGGATCTCGCCGGCCGTGTAGGGCTGCCCCATCACCTTGGTGATCGACTCGGCATCGACGAGGTACTCGGCTCGCACCAGCTTCGACAACTGGCCCATGTTCATCTCCGGAACGATCACCTTCGGGTACCGGCGCAGGACCTCGCCCAGATCGGCCGGGAAGGGATTGAGATGGGTGAGATGAGCGTGAGCGACCTTGTGACCCTCGGCCCTCGCCCGCTTCATGCCGGCGGTGATCGCTCCCCACGTCGATCCCCAGCCGAGCACCAGCAGCTCGGCGTCGTCGACGTCGCCGGCAGTCAACGTGGCCGGGATGTCATCGGCGATCCCGGCGATCTTCGCCTGACGAAGGTCGGTCATCAACTGGTGGTTGGCCGGGTCATAGGAGATGTTGCCCGTGACGTCTTCCTTCTCGATGCCACCGACACGGTGCATGAGGCCGGCGGTACCCGGAACCGCCCATGGCCGCGCCAGAGTGGCGGGATCACGCAGGTACGGGTGGAACACGGGATTGTCGTCTTCGTCGACGCCGTTGGGTTCGGTGGCGAAGGGCGCGCTGATGTCGGGCAACGAGTCGACGTCGGGGAGCGCCCACGGCTCGGTGCCATTGGCCAGGTAGCCGTCGGACAACAGAATGACCGGAGTGCGGTACTTCAACGCGATGCGAGCCGCCTCGATGGCGGCTTCGAAGCACTGGGCGGCGGAGTACGCAGCGACGATGGGCAAGGGTGCCTCGCCGTGGCGGCCGTACATCGCCATCATCAGGTCGCTGGCCTCGGTCTTGGTCGGCAAGCCGGTGCTCGGCCCCCCACGCTGGATGTCGATGACCAGCAAGGGCAGTTCGAGGCTCACCGCCAGCCCGATCGTCTCGCCCTTCAGGGCGACGCCCGGGCCGCTGGTGGTCGTGACGGCCAGGTTTCCACCGTAGGCGGCGCCCAAGGCCGAACCCACCGCGGCGATCTCGTCTTCGGCCTGGAAGGTGCGAACACCGAAGTTCTTGTGCTTCGACAGCTCGTGGAGGATGTCGGAGGCCGGGGTGATCGGGTACGAGCCCAGGAAGACCGGCACCTTCGCCAACTGCCCTGCCGCCACCAGACCCCAGGACAGCGCCGTGTTGCCGTCGATGTTCGTGTAGGTGCCGGGGGCCAGCTTGGCCGGACGGATCTGGTAGGTCACGTGGAAGAACTCGGCCGTCTCGCCGAACGCGTGGCCGGCGTTGTAGGCCGCCGTGTTGGCCGCGGCCACGTTGGGCACCTTCGAGAACTTGCTCTGTATCCAATCGAGAGTCGTGTCGCTCGGCCGGTGATAGAGCCACGACACGAGGCCGAGCGCGAAGAAGTTCTTCGACCGCTCCGCGTCGCGGGGTTTCACGCCGAGGTCCTTGCAGACCTCCTTGGTGATGGTGGTCATCGGCACCCGGAACAGCTGGTACGCGTCGAGGCTGTGATCGTCGAGCGGTGACTCGGTGTAGCCGGCTTTGGTGAGGTTGCGTTCCTCGAAGCTGTCCTCGTTCACGATGATCGTGCCACCCGGCTCGAGGCGGTGCAGCTCCTTCATCAACGCGGCGGGGTTCATGGCCACGAGCACGTTCGGCGCATCGCCGGGCGTGGTGATGTCGTGGCTGGCCACCTGGAGCTGGAACGCCGACACGCCGGCCAACGTGCCCTGCGGTGCACGGATCTCTGCCGGGAACTCGGGCAGAGTGGCCAGGTCGTTGCCGAACAGCGCACTGGCATTCGAGAAACGATCGCCCGTGAGCTGCATGCCGTCGCCGGAGTCACCCGCGAAGCGGACGATCACACTGTCGAGTTGGCGCACCTCAGTTTTCGCGGACGCTGTGTCAGTCATGGATCCCCTTTGATCCCTTCGTCATCGAAATGCGCCGGACGCGAGGATGCCGCGCGTTTTTCCAACACACGTTTCAGACCCTAGCCACGCCGAACGCCAACTGACGACATGGTGGGTAGAGCTGCTCAGGCGAGGGTGCTCGGCGTTGTGCAGTTCGGCCGAGGCTCGCTTCACCCGATCGACGGAAGTGCGCTCGGCCGACTCGGATCCTACCCACGTCGTTCGTCGGCCAAAGGTAACGCAGCGGTGGTCGCCGCAGTGGCGCACAGCGCCGCGAGGTGTCGTTCGGCCAGGGCGAGCGCGGCCTGGCGCGAACGACCGGCCCGGGCCCGGGCGATCCGTTCGGCGACGACCTCGGTGCGACTCTGGGTGCGGCCACCGGACCGGAAGAACCTCCGTCGGACGCGACCGACGACCACGACGCGGTCACCCGATGTCAGCCCGGTCACTGCGGGCGGCGGGTCGATCATGGTGACCGGCACGGTGTCTCGAGGTGCGGTGTCGGTGGTGACATCGAGGTTCGCCACCACCGCGCCCGTGGGCAGTTGCCGCAGGCGAACATCGTGGGACAACGAGCCGAATACGACGGCGAGATTGACCGGCGCGTCTGCGGCCCGGTGATGGCAAACACCGGTAGGGGTCGACGGTGACATGGCACTTCTCCTCGTTCGACGCCGGACTGGCCGACGACTCGACAGGAGAAGTGTTCGCCGGTCACGGTACCGACGGCCGATGACACTCGCCGGGTCAGAGGCTACGGAGCCGATCGCCGGCGTCGGCGAACTCGGCGTCGTGGCGCACGAGCCACCCGAACAGGGCGCGCGCCTTGGGAACGTCGCCGGCGCGTTCGTAGAGGTCGGCGAGCGCGTAGGCGGTCCGAAGGTGGTGTTCACGAGGCGCCTTGGGCTGCTTCCACGCCTGCTCGAGGAGACGCACCGCGTCCTGGGTGCGGCCGCGGTCGGCCAGACCACCGGCGACGACGATGCGACCTTCGGCGACGGTCGCCGCATCGGGCGATGCCTCGCGCAGCTCCAGCCACAGGGCGTCGACGTCGTTCCACCGGCCCATGGCCCGGTAGCAGTCGCACAACACGGGGTTCTGTTCACACGAACCGGCGAGCTCGCGAAAGGCCTCGAGCTCCTTGGCGGCGAGCTTCCATCGGCCGAGTCGGTAGAGGATCAACCCGTTGAGCTCGCGGACCTCGGCGACTGCGGGCGCACCGTCGCGTGCGTTCTTGATCAGCTCGAGCGCGTCGAGGTACCGCTCCTCGGCGAAGGCGTCGGCGGCCGCGAGCACTCGTTTGTGCATTCGAAGGCCCCGGGCATCGCCCATGGCTCGGGTCAGCGCAACGTCGAGATCCTCGGCCTTGCGGGGTCGACTGGGAAGAACGGCTCGCTCGAGCGTCACCGGGACTCGTTCGGCGCGTGGTGGGCCCGCTCGCTCGATGGCGCGCCGCGCCTCCTTCTCGAGCCGCAGACGTTCCACCCGACGGGCGGCGTCGCGCTCTTCGCGTTGACGCCGAACCTCCGGGTCGACCTCGGCCTCGGGTCGCTCGTTGCCGTAGTCGGGGTCGAACTCCTCGGGGTCGTAGTGGGCCTCGAACTGCCGCGTCCCTCGTCGGGCGACGCCACCCCAGCCCCGCTTGCGCAGCTCGGGATTGTCGGCGGGATCACCGTCGGGCCAGCGCTCACGATCGCGATCATTGCGACCGGCGCGGGAGGAACCGGTTCGTCGCCCGGTCTTGCTCGGTCGCTTGGGCGGCCGACCGGAGTCGGAGCCACGGCGCGACCCGGCGGCCTTTGCCGCGGCCGGTCCCCGCCGTCCACCGGTCCGACGAGCCGGCGGCCGATCGCTGTCGGAACGGCGTGACTCGTCAGGTGGCATCGTCGAAGCCTAACGGCGCTGCACGTTCGAGCCGAGCGCTGAGCCCAAAACGCAGAACGAGGCCCCGAAGGGCCCCGTTCCAATGAGAAATCCGGCAGCGACCTACTCTCCCAGGGACACTCGTCCCAAGTACCATCGGCGCAGGTGGGCTTAACTTCCGTGTTCGGAATGGGAACGGGTGTGACCCCACCGCTATCGCCACCGAAAACTATGCCGTGCGCAACGGGCGCACGGGTTTCGAGATGCCCGATCAGGGCACCCCTCGAAAATTCCATAGCGAGCACGAACACTTGACAAAATGAATGAAACCAAGCCCTCGGCCGATTAGTACCGGTCGGCTGAACACATTGCTGTGCTTACACCTCCGGCCTATCAACGTGGTGGTCTACCACGGGCCTTACCCGGTTGACCCGGTGAGAGATCTCATCTCGAAAAGGGTTTCCCACTTAGATGCTTTCAGCGGTTATCCCGTCCGCAGGTCGCTAACCAGCAATGCTCCTGGCGGAACAACTGGCACACGAGAGCTGCGTCCGTCCCGGTCCTCTCGTACTAGGGACAGCTTTTCTCAAATCTCTTTCGGCTACAGAGGATAGGGACCGAACTGTCTCACGACGTTCTAAACCCAGCTCGCGTACCGCTTTAATGGGCGAACAGCCCAACCCTTGGGACCTGCTTCAGCCCCAGGATGCGATGAGCCGACATCGAGGTGCCAAACCTTCCCGTCGATATGGACTCTTGGGGAAGATAAGCCTGTTATCCCCGGGGTACCTTTTATCCGTTGAGCGACGGCGCTTCCACACGCAACCGCCGGATCACTATGCCCTGCTTTCGCACCTGCTCGACTTGTGAGTCTCGCAGTCAAGCTCCCTTTTGCCATTGCACTCGACGACTGATTGCCAACCAGTCTGAGGGAACCTTTGGGCGCCTCCGTTACCATTTAGGAGGCGACCGCCCCAGTCAAACTACCCACCTGACACTGTTCCCAGCCCGGATAACGGGCCTAGGTTAGATGTCCAATACATGCAGGGTGGTATTTCAAGGATGACTCCACGCAAGCTAGCGCTCACGCTTCCTAGTCTCCCACCTATCCTACACAGCAGGAACCGAACACCAATATCAAGCTGTAGTGAAGGTCCACGGGGTCTTTCCGTCCTTCTGTAGCTAACGAGCATCTTTACTCGTACTTCAATTTCGCTGGGTCTATGGTTGAGACAGTAGAGAAGTCGTTACGCCATTCGTGCAGGTCGGAACTTACCCGACAAGGAATTTCGCTACCTTAGGACCGTTATAGTTACGGCCGCCGTTTACCGGGGCTTAGGTTCACAGCTTTGCTCCGAAGAGCTAACCGATCCCCGTAACCTTCCGGCACCGGGCAGGCGTCACAGCGTATACAGCGCCTTACGGCTTCGCACGCTGCTGTGTTTTTAGTAAACAGTCGCTTCTCTCTGGTTTGTGCCACCTCTTCTCGCTCAGAGACGCGAGGTCTCGTCACAATGATGAGGTCATCCTTCTCCCGAAGTTACGGATGCAATTTGCCGAGTTCCTTAACCATAGTTCTCCCAATCGCCTTAGTATTCTCTACTTACCCACCTGTGTTGGTTTGGGGTACGGGCACTGTGAAAGCTCGCTAGCGGCTTTTCTTGGCAGCATGGGATCAGTGACTTCGCCTAGTGCGGCTCGGTGTCGCGTCTCAGTCTTGATGGGGCCCGGATTTACCTGGTCCCCGACCTACACGCTTACCCCGGGACAACCATCGCCCGGGTTCACTTACCCTCCTGCGTCCCCGCATCGCTTGTCGCTCCGGATTGGGTCGGTTCCTTCTCAGCCCGAAGGCCGAGACATCCCCTTAGCAAATTCGGTTAAACATGGACGCGTTCACAGTGGTACTGGAATATCAACCAGTTGTGCATCGACTACGCCTCTCGGCCTCGCCTTAGCTCCCGACTCACCCTGGGAGGATTAGCCTTCCCCAGGAACCCTTGGGTATTCGGCGGAGGGGTTTCTCACCCCTCTTTCGCTACTCATGCCTGCATTCTCACTCGACCACGCTCCACGGACGTTCACACGCCCGCTTCACTGCAAGATCGACGCTCCGCTACCACTCGTCCTAGTGGACGAATCTGCAGCTTCGGCTCTGTACTTGAGCCCCGTTACATTGTCCGCGCAGGATCACTCGACCAGTGAGCTGTTACGCACTCTTTCAAGGATGGCTGCTTCTAAGCCAACCTCCTGGCTGTCTTTGCAATCCCACATCGTTTACCACTTAGTACAGAATTAGGGGCCTTAGCTGGCAGTCTGGGCTGTTTCCCTTTCGACCATCGAAGCTCATCCCCCGAGGTCTCACTGCTGCGCTCTGGATCCATGGCATTCGGAGTTTGGTTGGGGTCGGTAAGCTTGTGGGCCCCCTAACCCATCCAGTGCTCTACCTCCATGGATGAACACGCAACGCTGCACCTAAATGCATTTCGCGGAGAACCAGCTATCACCAAGTTTGATTGGCCTTTCACCCCTATCCACAGGTCATCCGCCCAGTTTTCAACCTAGGTCGGTTCGCGCCTCCACGGGGTCTTACCCCCGCTTCACACTGCCCATGGATAGATCACTTGGCTTCGGGTCTACAGCATGCGACTGAACGCCCTGTTCAGACTCGCTTTCGCTCCGGCTTCCCCTCACGGGTTAACCTTGCCACACACCGTAACTCGCAGGCTCATTCTTCAAAAGGCACGCCATCGTGGCCATACACCGAAGTGCATGACGACACTCTGACTGATTGTAAACCAACGGTTTCAGGTACTATTTCACTCCCCTCCCGGGGTACTTTTCACCTTTCCCTCACGGTACTAGTTCGCTATCGGTCGTCTACGTATACTTAGCCTTACGAGGTGGGCCCCGCGGATTCACACCAAATTACACGGCAATGGTGCTACTCGGGAACACTCAACAGAGGCTGTTTGCTTTCGCGTACGGGGCTATTACCCACTACGGCGCGCCTTTCCAGTGCGCTTCCGCTAACAAACAACTTTGTAACTCTGTGACAGATCTGATGCTCTGTCTATGAGGTCCCACAACCCCGAGCCGGCAACGCCATCAGGCTTTCCACCGGCACGGTTTAGGCTCATCCCTTTTCGCTCGCCGCTACTCAGGGAGTCGTGGTTACTTTACTTTCCTACGGGTTACTAAGATGTTTCAATTCACCCGGTTCCCTCTACCTGTCCTATGTGTTCAGACAGGAGTACCACCCCATGACGGGTGGTGGGTTTCCCCATTCGGACATCCACGGATCGGCGCTCTCTCGGCAGCTCCCCGTGGCTTAACGCAGCCAGACACGTCCTTCATCGGTAGTAGACGCCAAGGCATTCACCGTTGGCTCTTAGTAGCTTGGAAGTTTCATTAAACATTTTGTATAGATGCTCGTGCTCGCTATGCAATTCTCAAGGGGCGTCTCGAGGTAAGACCTGAAACGACAAGGGCGCCCCGCCGAAGCGGGGCGTTGCCTTGGGTGGTGAGGGGCGTGGCCACCACAAGGGTGGGAACGCACCTTCAAAACGGAAGAGAGAACGACGGCACCGATTTCGATCGAGCGAAGAGGCCGAAACCTACGATCCGCTCGAGCGAGCTCAATGACGAATAGCCAGTACATCAACTTAGGTGTCTCCTCTTCGGCTCGACCAATCGGTCGGGCGTCGAGGAGCCTGGTGTTGCCACCAGACTGTGACTCCTTAGAAAGGAGGTGATCCAGCCGCACCTTCCGGTACGGCTACCTTGTTACGACTTCACCCCAATCGCTAATCCCACCTTCGGCAACTCCCTCCCCGAGGGGTTGGGCCGTTGACTTCGGGTGTTACCAACTTTCGTGGTGTGACGGGCGGTGTGTACAAGGCCCGGGAACGTATTCACCCCGGCGTTGCTGATCCGGGATTACTAGCAACTCCAGCTTCATGAAGTCGAGTTGCAGACTTCAATCCGAACTGAGACCGGCTTTAAGGGATTCGCTCCACCTCGCGGTGTGGCAGCCCGTTGTACCGGCCATTGTAGCATGTTTGCAGCCCTGGATATAAGGGGCATGATGACTTGACGTCGTCCCCACCTTCCTCCGAGTTGACCCCGGCAGTCTCCCACGAGTCCCCACCATTACGTGCTGGCAACATAGGATAAGGGTTGCGCTCGTTGCGGGACTTAACCCAACATCTCACGACACGAGCTGACGACAGCCATGCACCACCTGTGTATCGCCCCGAAGGACACCATATCTCTATGGCTTTTCGATACATGTCAAACCCAGGTAAGGTTCTTCGCGTTGCCTCGAATTAAGCAACATGCTCCGCTGCTTGTGCGGGCCCCCGTCAATTCCTTTGAGTTTTAGCCTTGCGGCCGTACTCCCCAGGCGGGGCACTTAATGCGTTAGCTACGGCACGGAATCCGTTGATAAGACCCCACACCTAGTGCCCAACGTTTACGGCATGGACTACCAGGGTATCTAATCCTGTTTGCTCCCCATGCTTTCGCTCCTCAGCGTCAGTACCGGCCCAGAGCGCTGCCTTCGCCGTTGGTGTTCCTCCTGATATCTGCGCATTTCACCGCTACACCAGGAATTCCACGCTCCTCTACCGGACTCAAGTCACAGCAGTATCAAATGGCGTCCCAAGGTTGAGCCTTGGGTTTTCACATCTGACTTACTGAACCGCCTACGAGCTCTTTACGCCCAGTAATTCCGGACAACGCTTGTCCCCTACGTGTTACCGCGGCTGCTGGCACGTAGTTGGCCGGGACTTCTTCTGTAGGTACCGTCAATTTCGTCCCTACTGAAAGGGGTTTACAACCCGAAGGCCTTCATCCCCACGCGGCGTTGCTGCGTCAGGCTTTCGCCCATTGCGCAAGATTCCCCACTGCTGCCTCCCGTAGGAGTCTGGGCCGTGTCTCAGTCCCAGTGTGGCTGATCGTCCTCTCAGACCAGCTACCCGTCGATGTCTTGGTAGGCCATTACCCCACCAACTAACTGATAGGCCGCGAGACCCTCCCAGAGCGCCAGAGCTTTCCTCATCAGATCATGCGATCCGATGGGGGTATCCGGTATTAGCCACGGTTTCCCGTGGTTATCCCGGTCTCCGGGGTAGGTTTCTCACGTGTTACTCACCCGTTCGCCACTCCCTCATGTGACCCGAAGGTCGAGAGCGTTCGACTTGCATGTGTTAGGCACGCCGCCAGCGTTCGTCCTGAGCCAGGATCAAACTCTCCGTCTAAATCCAAACTGACCTCACCGCAAGCGGTGAAGTAGTCCTTCAATCAGGTTGCTCGGCCGGCCCCGACGAATCGGGACTGGCTTCTGCGTTGTTGGAGAGTCGAGTGCTCGAGCGGTGAAGCCCGAACGTCCCGACTAACTGTATTTCTGTATTCTCGTTGCTCGATCCGACCGTCCAGCGCCGAAGCGCCAGGTGAAACGGACCGAGCGGAATGACGGATCATCGTCGCGACCAGCCGAAGCAGGCCGTGCGATGTCCGCACTGGCTTTTTCGTCCTCTCTTCCGTTTTCAAGGAGCGTTTCAGCCCGTGGGCTGTTCGGCATTCCGGTTGCGTTCTCGTTGCGAGACGCAGTGCCGGTGAGCCGAAGCTCTGCGCCGCACGCAGGAGGGGTCAACCTCCCCATGGGGCGACTGACAACACTAACGTCGGCGAGGTCGCTCTTCAACCCCCGAGGCCAGAATTTCTGGGGATTTCTGCCTAGGACCCCGAAATCACGAGGTTGTAGTTCTTCTTCCCCCGCCGCAGCAGCACGAACCGGTCGAATCGGAGGTCGTCGGCGACGAGGGAGTCGTCCGTGCGGCGCTCGTTGTTCACATAGATCGAGCCCTCGGCCAGGGCCCGGCGAGCGTCGCTGTTGGACGTGCACAGAGAGCTGCGGGCCAGGATCGGAACGAGCGAACCATCGCCGACGAGCTCGGCGTGGGAGGCATCGGTGTTCGGGACCTCGAGCGCAACACACTCGAGCGCGGATCGGGTGAACACGTTGCCCCCGAACAGGAGATCGGCCGCCTCTTCAGCGGCATCGAGCCGTTCCCGACCGTGAACGAGCTCGGTGAGCTCGCTTCCGAGCCGGCGCTGCGCCACCCGAGCTCCGGGCTCGCGCTCGTGAACCGACATGACCGACTCGATGTCATCGACGGCCAGCAACGTCAGCTGCATGAGGAACCGTCGCACGTCGCGGTCGTCGGTGTTGCGCCAGTACTGCAGGAACTGATACGGCGACGTGCGGTCGGCGTCGAGCCAGACGTTGCCCTCTTGGCTCTTGCCGAACTTGGAGCCGTCGGACTTGGTGACCAGTGGCCACGTGAGCCCGTGGGCGGCGCGCTGGGAGCGTCGCCGGATCAGATCGATCCCGGCGGTGATATTGCCCCACTGGTCGGAACCGCCGATCTGCAGGGTGCAGTGCATGTGCTCGTGCAGCCACCAGAAATCGAAGGCCTGGAGCAGCATGTAGCTGAACTCGGTGTAGGAGATGCCATTTTCCGCTCTCCATGCGCGACCGCACCGACTCCTTGGCCACCATCTGGTTCACGGTGGCGTACTTGCCCACGTCGCGAAGGAATTCCAGGATCGAAATCGGTGCGGTCCAGGTGTGGTTGTTCACCATCGTGGCGCCGCCCACCCCGAAGTCGAGGAATCGCTCGAGCTGGAGTTGGATGGCATCGACGTTGTGGTTGAGGGTGTCGACGTCGAGCAGGTTTCGTTCGTCGGAACGCCCGCTCGGGTCACCCACCATGCCGGTGGCTCCACCCACCAACACCAGGGGTCGATGGCCGTGGTCCTGGAAGCGACGCAGCGCCAACACGCCGACGAAGTTGCCGACGTGGAGACTGTCGGCCGAGGGATCGATGCCGTGGTAGAGCGTGGTCGGACGAGCGAGCATCGCAGCGAGCTCATCCCGATCGGTCGTGTCGTGCACCAGGCCGCGTGCCTCGAGATCGGCGAGAACGGCTTCGGGTTCGGCACTCACGACGGCGAACCATAGCGCTACCGGGCCGACCCTCGGACGCCTTTCGGGGCGGTGTTGGGTCGACACCCGCGCCCCAGCACACTGATGCCATGCCCACGCCGCCATCCTCTCCCCCGGCTCCGGCCACGAACGGTTCCGAGGGTTGGCACTGGAATGCCGGCCGGATCGCCGGCCTCACGCTCACCGTCGCCCTCGCCGGATTCTGGATTTGGGCGTTCTCCCCCTTTCCCGATCGGGGAAACCCCGATCGGATGACTGATCGGGCCTTTCCCGCCGCCGCCGAGGTGATCTGCTCCGAGGCTCGCACCGTCATCGACGCCCTGCCGGCCGCGAGCACCGCAGCCGATTTCGCCGATCGAGCCGACCTCGTCGACCGCGGCACTCAGGTGGTCCGGGCGATGATCGCCGATCTGACGGCACTCGAGGTCGACAACGCCGAAGAGCAGTCGTGGGTCGACGCCTGGCTCGACGACTACGCGACCTACACCGACGACCGCGACTCCTACGCCGCCCGCCTGCGGGCCGGCGACGACGACGCTCCCACCTTCACTGTTCGAGGGGGCGAAGGGGTCCCCACCCTCGTGACGGGATTCGCCAAGGTCAACGACATGCCCAGCTGCGAGGTGCCCGGCGACGTCTGGGTCGCGTCGCGCGTCGGTCTCAGCGTCGATGCACCGCGCGCGGCCTGCTGGAGGTCGATCAACGTGTGCCCGGCACCGCCGACCAGGGTCGGTGTTCCCGCCTGTTCGAGCTGCTCACCGACCTCGATCGCCCGGGCGTGCTGGTCGCTCCCCGTGGCCGACAGGACGACGAGGTCGGTCTCGTGGGACCGAAGGAACTCATGGAGATCCTCGACGGGTATGTCGGCGCCGAGATGCTCGGTGTGCCAATTGTCCTCCCGAAGGGCGGTCGACGCCATCAACGTCGGCAGTGAGTGGCTGTCGCCGCTCAGGGCGACCACCGCCGCCGTGCCTCGTCGTCGTCCTCGAGGGTTCGGCGACACGTCGCCGATCATCCGTTCGACCATCGCACTCGCCCGGTGCTCGACGTAGATGCCGATGTCGCCGCGCTGCCACGCCTCGCCGATCTCGACCAGCGGTGGAACGACGACCTCCTGCAGCACGTCGGTCACCGATGCGCCGTCTTCGACGAGCCGTCGGACCAGCCGACGCGCCGTGGTCTCGTCACCGGTGAACAGGGCTCGTTCCATCACCAGCCGCTGTTGGGCAAGGCGACGTAGGCTCGGCGGGGGCGGGGTGCTAACCGCTCGGCGGGACGCTTCGATCGCTCCGAGATCCTCGGGAGCGATCACGTACCGACCGCCGAGCTTGCGGGCCGGAAGTCGCCCGGACCGGACCCACCGGTACACCGTCTGATAGTGGACGCCCAGCTCCTCCGCGGCCTCGTCGAGGCTCAATGTGGGTGCGTCCGTCACTTCAATCCCTCCGTCGGGTGGACACTCGAACGAACCGGCGCCGACGCCTCGGCTCAGTCTCCCGAGGGAGCCGCCGAAGATCTGCCAGGCCAGCACCGACTTCGCACCGAGGCTCAGCACGAGGTAGGTCTTCTCGCCGTAGGCATAGTCGGACCATCGACCGATCTGGCGGTACTGCAGCCACTGGTTGAGGCCGAAGCTGAAGAAGAAGACGAACTGGGCGATCACGATGCCGTACACGAATCCGGGGACCGTCTCGGAGCCGATGATGTTGGTGCGAATGGCGATCCACGGCGCCAGGCCGGCGATGGTTCCGAACCAGAACGGCATCATCGTCGTGGAGGTGCGACCGGGTGGGTTCATCCGTTCCTGGAGCCAGCCGAACAGGATCATGGCGACGTTGGCGCCGGCGATTCCGATCACCGCGGTGATGTCGGTGATCCCGCTGTAGGAGGCGATGAGCACGACCATCAGGTGGCGCTCATGCGAGTACTCGACCCACCGGAACCGGTTGATGCCCGCCGCAGATCGCGCTCGTAGGCGCCACGACCGACGGTGGCGGTGATCAGGTGATCGACGCCGCAAGCCCGAGGAAGACGGCGACGCTGCGACCGATCGGGAGGTCGAAGAGATTTGTCGGCGAGCGGTCGTCGGGTGCCGGGGGAGGCCCCTCGGGGAACGTCGACGTGATCGTGATCGCAAAGTCGCTCGCCAGCGCCAGGACGAGGACGGCCTGCACGCCGTGCAGCACGGTGAGGCCGATGTTCCAGCGCCGGAGGTCGGCGAAACGTTCGGCGGTGATGGCGATCGTTTCGACTCGGCGGACCGGTTCGGCGTCGTCATGGGCATAAGCTACGTGGCCGGCGTCAGCGAGCCTCGTGACGGTGTCGCCGGGCGGACGGTTCCGGCGTGCACGACCTGGGCGTTCACGCCGCGAAGGTGCAGATGGCCATATTCCGGGGCGTTGACGAATCGATGGGCGTCGAGACCGAAACGTTGGGTGAACTTGGCACAACCGGTGTGAGGCTGATCGGTGATCTCGATGACCGCCGTGCCGATCGCGAGTCGGGTCCAGGCGGGCAGCGCGTCCTCGCTGAGGTCGAGATCGACGTAGAGCTGATCGCCGGCCAGGGCCCAGTGACTGCGGTCGCCCGCAACCAGGTCCACC
>CAWBCM010000021.1:0-35402 GCA_963787285.1 uncultured Acidimicrobiales bacterium
CTCCTTAGAAAGGAGGTGATCCAGCCGCACCTTCCGGTACGGCTACCTTGTTACGACTTCACCCCAATCGCTAATCCCACCTTCGGCAGCTCCCTCCCCGAGGGGTTGGGCCACTGACTTCGGGTGTTACCAACTTTCGTGGTGTGACGGGCGGTGTGTACAAGGCCCGGGAACGTATTCACCCCGGCGTTGCTGATCCGGGATTACTAGCGACTCCAGCTTCATGAAGTCGAGTTGCAGACTTCAATCCGAACTGAGACCGGCTTTAAGGGATTCGCTCCACCTCGCGGTGTCGCAGCCCGTTGTACCGGCCATTGTAGCATGTTTGCAGCCCTGGACATAAGGGGCATGATGACTTGACGTCGTCCCCACCTTCCTCCGAGTTGACCCCGGCAGTCTCCCACGAGTCCCCACCATTACGTGCTGGCAACATAGGATAAGGGTTGCGCTCGTTGCGGGACTTAACCCAACATCTCACGACACGAGCTGACGACAGCCATGCACCACCTGTGTATCGCCCCGAAGGACACCATATCTCTATGGCTTTTCGATACATGTCAAACCCAGGTAAGGTTCTTCGCGTTGCCTCGAATTAAGCAACATGCTCCGCTGCTTGTGCGGGCCCCCGTCAATTCCTTTGAGTTTTAGCCTTGCGGCCGTACTCCCCAGGCGGGGCACTTAATGCGTTAGCTACGGCACGGAATCCGTTGATAAGACCCCACACCTAGTGCCCAACGTTTACGGCATGGACTACCAGGGTATCTAATCCTGTTTGCTCCCCATGCTTTCGCTCCTCAGCGTCAGTACCGGCCCAGAGCGCTGCCTTCGCCGTTGGTGTTCCTCCTGATATCTGCGCATTTCACCGCTACACCAGGAATTCCACGCTCCTCTACCGGACTCAAGTCACAGCAGTATCAAATGGCGTCCCAAGGTTGAGCCTTGGGTTTTCACATCTGACTTACTGAACCGCCTACGAGCTCTTTACGCCCAGTAATTCCGGACAACGCTTGTCCCCTACGTGTTACCGCGGCTGCTGGCACGTAGTTGGCCGGGACTTCTTCTGTAGGTACCGTCAATTTCGTCCCTACTGAAAGGGGTTTACAACCCGAAGGCCTTCATCCCCCACGCGGCGTTGCTGCGTCAGGCTTTCGCCCATTGCGCAAGATTCCCCACTGCTGCCTCCCGTAGGAGTCTGGGCCGTGTCTCAGTCCCAGTGTGGCTGATCGTCCTCTCAGACCAGCTACCCGTCGATGTCTTGGTAGGCCATTACCCCACCAACTAACTGATAGGCCGCGAGACCCTCCCAGAGCGCCAGAGCTTTCCTCATCAGATCATGCGATCCGATGGGGGTATCCGGTATTAGCCACGGTTTCCCGTGGTTATCCCGGTCTCCGGGGTAGGTTTCTCACGTGTTACTCACCCGTTCGCCACTCCCTCATGTGACCCGAAGGTCGAGAGCGTTCGACTTGCATGTGTTAGGCACGCCGCCAGCGTTCGTCCTGAGCCAGGATCAAACTCTCCGTCTAAATCCAAACTGACTTCATCGCAAGCGGTGAAGTAGTCCTTCAATCAGGTTGCTCGGCCGGCCCCGACGAATCGGGACTGGCTTCTGCGTTGTTGGAGAGTCGAGTGCTCGAGCAGTGAAGCCCGAACGTCCCGACTAACTGTATTTCTGTATTCTCGTTGCTCGATCCGACCGTCCAGCGCCGAAGCGCCAGGTGAAACGGACCGAGCGGAATGACGGATCATCGTCGCGACCAGCCGAAGCAGGCCGTGCGATGTCCGCACTGGCTTTTTCGTCCTCTCTTCCGTTTTCAAGGAGCGTTTCAGCCCGTGGGCTGTTCGGCATTCCGGTTGCGTTCTCGTTGCGAGACGCAGTGCCGGTGAGCCGAAGCTCTGCGCCGCACGCAGGAGGGGTCAACCTCCCCATGGGGCGACTGACAACACTAACGTCGGCGAGGTCGCTCTTCAACCCCCGAGGCCAGAATTTCTGGGGATTTCTGCCTAGGACCCCGAAATCACGAGGTTGTAGTTCTTCTTCCCCCGCCGCAGCAGCACGAACCGGTCGAATCGGAGGTCGTCGGCGACGAGGGAGTCGTCCGTGCGGCGCTCGTTGTTCACATAGATCGAGCCCTCGGCCAGGGCCCGGCGAGCGTCGCTGTTGGACGTACACAGAGAGCTGCGGGCCAGGATCGGAACGAGCGAACCATCGCCGACGAGCTCGGCGTGAGAGGCATCGGTGTTCGGGACCTCGAGCGCAACACACTCGAGCGCGGATCGGGTGAACACGTTGCCCCCGAACAGGAGATCGGCCGCCTCTTCAGCGGCATCGAGCCGTTCCCGACCGTGAACGAGCTCGGTGAGCTCGCTTCCGAGCCGGCGCTGCGCCACCCGAGCTCCGGGCTCGCGCTCGTGAACCGACATGACCGACTCGATGTCATCGACGGCCAGCAACGTCAGCTGCATGAGGAACCGTCGCACGTCGCGGTCGTCGGTGTTGCGCCAGTACTGCAGGAACTGATACGGCGACGTGCGGTCGGCGTCGAGCCAGACGTTGCCCTCTTGGCTCTTGCCGAACTTGGAGCCGTCGGACTTGGTGACCAGTGGCCACGTGAGCCCGTGGGCGGCGCGCTGGGAGCGTCGCCGGATCAGATCGATCCCGGCGGTGATATTGCCCCACTGGTCGGAACCGCCGATCTGCAGGGTGCAGTGCATGTGCTCGTGCAGCCACCAGAAATCGAAGGCCTGGAGCAGCATGTAGCTGAACTCGGTGTAGGAGATGCCATTTTCGCTCTCCATACGCGATCGCACCGACTCCTTGGCCACCATCTGGTTCACGGTGGCGTACTTGCCCACGTCGCGAAGGAATTCCAGGATCGAAATCGGTGCGGTCCAGGTGTGGTTGTTCACCATCGTGGCGCCGCCCACCCCGAAGTCGAGGAATCGCTCGAGCTGGAGTTGGATGGCATCGACGTTGTGGTTGAGGGTGTCGACGTCGAGCAGGTTTCGTTCGTCGGAACGCCCGCTCGGGTCACCCACCATGCCGGTGGCTCCACCCACCAACACCAGGGGTCGATGGCCGTGGTCCTGGAAGCGACGCAGCGCCAACACGCCGACGAAGTTGCCGACGTGGAGACTGTCGGCCGAGGGATCGATGCCGTGGTAGAGCGTGGTCGGACGAGCGAGCATCGCAGCGAGCTCATCCCGATCGGTCGTGTCGTGCACCAGGCCGCGTGCCTCGAGATCGGCGAGAACGGCTTCGGGTTCGGCACTCACGACGGCGAACCATAGCGCTACCGGGCCGACCCTCGGACGCCTTTCGGGGCGGTGTTGGGTCGACACCCGCGCCCCAGCACACTGATGCCATGCCCACGCCGCCATCCTCTCCCCCGGCTCCGGCCACGAACGGTTCCGAGGGTTGGCACTGGAATGCCGGCCGGATCGCCGGCCTCACGCTCACCGTCGCCCTCGCCGGATTCTGGATTTGGGCGTTCTCCCCCTTTCCCGACCGGGGAAACCCCGATCGGATGACTGATCGGGCCTTTCCCGCCGCCGCCGAGGTGATCTGCTCCGAGGCTCGCACCGTCATCGACGCCCTGCCGGCCGCGAGCACCGCAGCCGATTTCGCCGATCGAGCCGACCTCGTCGACCGCGGCACTCAGGTGGTCCGGGCGATGATCGCCGATCTGACGGCACTCGAGGTCGACAACGCCGAAGAGCAGTCGTGGGTCGACGCCTGGCTCGACGACTACGCGACCTACACCGACGACCGCGACTCCTACGCCGCCCGCCTGCGGGCCGGCGACGACGACGCTCCCACCTTCACTGTTCGAGGGGTCGAAGGGGTCCCCACCCTCGTGACGGGATTCGCCAAGGTCAACGACATGCCCAGCTGCGAGGTGCCCGGCGACGTCTGAGTCGCGTCGCGCGTCGGTCTCAGCGTCGATGCACCGCGCGCGGCCTGCTGGAGGTCGATCAACGTGTGCCCGGCACCGCCGACCAGGGTCGGTGTTCCCGCCTGTTCGAGCTGCTCACCGACCTCGACCGCCCGGGCGTGCTGGTCGCTCCCCGTGGCCGACAGGACGACGAGGTCGGTCTCGTGGGACCGAAGGAACTCATGGAGATCCTCGACGGGTATGTCGGCGCCGAGATGCTCGGTGTGCCAATTGTCCTCCCGAAGGGCGGTCGACGCCATCAACGTCGGCAGTGAGTGGCTGTCGCCGCTCAGGGCGACCACCGCCGCCGTGCCTCGTCGTCGTCCTCGAGGGTTCGGCGACACGTCGCCGATCATCCGTTCGACCATCGCACTCGCCCGGTGCTCGACGTAGATGCCGATGTCGCCGCGCTGCCACGCCTCGCCGATCTCGACCAGCGGTGGAACGACGACCTCCTGCAGCACGTCGGTCACCGATGCGCCGTCTTCGACGAGCCGTCGGACCAGCCGACGCGCCGTGGTCTCGTCACCGGTGAACAGGGCTCGTTCCATCACCAGCCGCTGTTGGGCAAGGCGACGTAGGCTCGGCGGGGGCGGGGTGGTAACCGCTCGGCGGGACGCTTCGATCGCTCCGAGATCCTCCGGAGCGATCACGTACCGACCGCCGAGCTTGCGGGCCGGAAGTCGCCCGGACCGTACCCACCGGTACACCGTCTGATAGTGGACGCCCAGCTCCTCCGCGGCCTCGTCGAGGCTCAATGTGGGTGCGTCCGTCACTTCAATCCCTCCGGTCGGGTGGACACTCGAACGAACCGGCGCCGACGCCTCGGCTCAGTCTCCGAGGGAGCCGCCGAAGATCTGCCAGGCCAACAACGACTTCGCACCGAGACTCAACACGAGATAGGTCTTCTCGCCGTAGGCATAGTCGGACCATCGACCGATCTGGCGGTATTGCAGCCACTGGTTGAGGCCGAAGCTGAAGAAGAAGACGAACTGGGCGATCACGATGCCGTACACGAATCCGGGGACGGTCTCGGAGCCGATGATGTTCGTGCCAATGGCGATCCATGGCGCCAGGCCGGCAATCGTTCCGAACCAGAAAGGCATCATCGTCGTGGAGGTGCGACCGGGCGGGTTCATCCGTTCCTGGAGCCAGCCGAACAGGATCATGCCGATGTTGGCGCCGGCGATTCCGATCACCGAGGTGATGTCGGTGATCCCGCTGTAGGAGGCAATGAGCAGCACCATCACGGTTGCGCTCAGCGAGTACTCGACCCATCGGAACCGGTTGATTCCCCGCCGCAGATCGGACTCGTAGGTGGAACGACCGACGGTGGCGGTGATCAGGTGATCGACGGCCGCCAGCCCGAGAAAGATGGCCACGGCTGCGCCGATCCGTACGTCGACGAGACCGTCGGCGAGGGGTCGGCGGGTGCCCGGTGGGCCCTCCGGAAAGGTCGAGGTGATCGTGATCGCGAAGTCGCTGGCCAGAATCAGGATGGCAACGGCCTGGAGGCCGTGCAGCACCGTGAGCCCGAGGTTCCAGCGCCGCAGATCGGCAAAACGGTCGGCGGAGATGGCGATCGTGTTCGACTCGGCGACCGGTTCGGTGTTGTCCATGGGCAGAAGCTACGCCGCCCGCGTCGCGAGCTTCGTGATGGTGTCGCCAGGGCGGACGGTTCCGGCCTGCACGACCCGTGCGTTCACGCCACGGAGATGGAGATGGCGATACTCCGGAGCGTTGACGAATCGATGGGCGTCGAGACCGAAACGTTGGGTGAACTTGGCACAACCGGTGTGGGGCTGATCGGTGATCTCGATGACCGCAGTGCCGATCGCGAGCCGGGTCCAGGCGGGGAGAGCGTCCTCGCTGAGGTCGAGATCGACGTACAGCTGATCGCCGGCCAGAGCCCAGTGACTGCGGTCGCCCGCAACCAGGTCCACCACTCGGGCGTTCATGAGATTGAGCTGCATGTGCGGATGCGCCGAACCGTCGTCGGTGCGGCGACTTCCGCGCCGGCGCCACGAGTCGCCGACCACGCCGTGGTCCGGGTGCAGCTCGGCCCGGTCGAGCACCTCGCGTTCGTCTTCCTCGGGCCGGCGCACGACCATTGCGAGGGTGCCCTGGTCGGCGGGCGAGGCCAGGATCGTGGCAAGACCCGCGTCGAGCTGCTCGCGTGTGCGATGCAGGCGCTCGATGGTGGGGTCATCGGTGTGCATGGCTTCCATTGTCGCCCACGACTCGCCGGGAAGGCCAACTCCCCGGCTCCAGCGGGGTGCGATCACGCTCGGCGGTAGCCCTCGAAGCCTCGCAACCGCAAGCTGTTCGTGACCACGAAGACCGACGAGAGACCCATCGCACCTGCCGCGATGGCCGGGTTCAAGACCCCCGACGCCGCAAGAGGGATGGCGGCGGCGTTGTAGGCGAAGGCCCAGAACAGATTGACCTTGATGGTGGCCAGCGTCCGTCGAGCCAGGGCCACGGCGTCGGCGGCAGCCCGGAGGTCGCCGCTGACGAGGGTGAGATCGGAGGCCTCCATCGCCACCGCCGTTCCGGTGCCGATCGCCACGCCGAGGTCGGCCTGGGCGAGGGCCGGAGCGTCGTTGATCCCGTCGCCCACCATGGCGACGCGGTGGCCCGCGTCCTGGAGTCGGCGGATCTCGGCGGCCTTCTCGTCGGGGAGCACCCCGGCGATGACCCGGTCGATTCCCACCGCCGCCGCGACGGTGTCGGCCGCCATCTGGTTGTCGCCGGTGAGCATCGTGACCTCGAGCCCGAGGCCATGGAACGCGGTGACCGCCTGGCTCGACGTGGTCTTGATCTCGTCGGCCACCACGATCGCCGCTTCGGCCTCCGTTCCCCGCCCGACGAAGACCACGGTGTGTCCGATCGCCTCGGCGGCGCGGGCCGCCTGTTCGACTGCTTCGGGAACGGCGGAGAACAGTGCCCGCCGGCCGACGCACACCTCCGTGCCCTCCACCCGAGCCGATACGCCGAAACCAGGGCGATTGTCGAAGCCGGCGACCTCCGGTGTGGCCGACGCGGCCGCAACGATCGCGGCCGCGATCGGATGTTCGGATCGAGACTCGACTGCCGCGGCCAGCGTGAGCAGGACCTCGGCATCGCCGTCGGGCGCCACGACGTCGATCACCTTCATTCGGGCCTCGGTGAGGGTGCCCGTCTTGTCGACGACGATCGTGTCGATCGTGCGCGTGTCCTCGAGCACCTCTCCGCCGCGGATGATCACGCCGAGCTGTGCGCCTCGACCGGTTCCGACGATGATGGCGAGCGGCGTGGCCAGCCCCAGAGCGCACGGGCAGGCAATGATGAGCACCGCAACCGCCGCGGTGAAGGCGTCGTCGTTGCTGTCGGAGAAGCCGAGCCACAGCGCCAGCGTCGCCACGGCGACGACCAGGACCACCGGCACGAAGACCGCCGACACCCGGTCGGCCAACCGTTGCACGTCGGCACGTGAACCCTGCGCCTCGTCGACGAGGCGAACGATCTGAGCCAGCGCGGTGTCGGCGCCGACCCGCGTCGCCTCGACGGTGATGGAGCCGTTGGTCACCACCGTGGCACCGATCACCTCGGCGCCGACCTCGACGTCGACCGGCACCGGCTCGCCGGTGATCATCGACGCATCGACGGCTGCGGCGCCCTCGACGACCAGCCCGTCGGTGGCGATGCGCTCACCGGGTCGGACCACGAACCGCATACCGACTGCGAGCGCATCGACGGGAATCGACGATCCGTCGACCAGGGTGGCCTCGCGAGCACCGAGATCGGCCAGGGCGCGGATGGCATCCCCCGACCGTCGCTTGGCGCGAGCCTCGAACCACTTGCCGAGGAGAATCAAGCCGATGATGACTGCGCCGGTCTCGTAGTAGATGTGCCCGCCGTCGACACCGCCGAGCAGCACCACCGTCGACCAGGTCCAGGCTGCGAGCGTGCCGAGCGACACCAGGGTGTCCATGGTCGTCGCACGGTGCCGCAGGTTCAGCAGGGCGGCACGATGGAACCCGCGGCCCGACCAGAAGATCACGGGGGTGGCCAGCGCCGCTACGGCCCACTCCCAGCCGTCGAAGTGCAGCGGCCGGACCATCGACAACACCATCGCCGGCACGCCGAGCACCGCCGCCACCACGAAGCGTTGCCACAGTGACCGCTCGTAGCGTGACTCGGCCGCATCGTGGTCGGCCACCTCGGGCACGTGATAGCCGAGAGACTCCACCTCGGTGCGCAGTCGCTGGCGATCAACCTCGGGTCCGTGGGTGACGGTGGCGGTGCCGGTGGCGAAGTTCACCACGGCGTCGGTCACCCCGTCGAGGGTGCCGAGATGGGACTGGATCCGGCTGGCGCAGCCGGCGCAGGTCATGCCCTCGACCGGAAGATCGTCGCGTTCGAGGCGCGGCACAACATCTGGGGTGGCGGTCATGCTTGCAGGATAAACCTTCCTGTGCCCTGGAAGGTCAAGGGGTTCCTTCGATCACCTGGCACCGGTTCGGATCCGTGCAGGTGGCCGGATCGAGCTCGGCTGCCCTTGCGGCCAGCTCGAGCAGCTCGGCTCGTGCCACCTCGAGGCGGGCGATCTGGGCGTCGATGTCGGCAAGGTGGCGTCCGACCAGATCTCGAGTGTGGGCGCAACTGGTTGCACCTGCATCCTTCAGCTCGAGGACCGACTGGATCTCGGCCAGCGTCAATCCCGTGGCCTGCGCCTCGCGTATGAAACGCAGCCGTTCGACCGCCTCGGGGGCATAGTCGCGGTAGCCCGATCGGGTCCGTTCGGGCTCCCCGACCAGCCCGATCGACTCGTAGTAGCGGATCGTCTTGGTCGATACGGCCGCGGTGGCCGCCAGCTCGCCGATTCTCATGGGCTCAGCCTAGAGGGAAACCTTCCAGCCGACTGGAATCGACGCCTCAGCCGAACGAACTCAATCGAGGGCCGGCAGATGCCGCAGTCCGTCGCACATGTCGCGCCGACCCTTCTCGAACGCGGCGCGAGCAGCCGGGATGGCCTGATCGGTCGGAAAGGCCTCGAGGATCTCGTCGAAAAGCGTCTTCATCTCGTCGTAGAACTCGCCGTGGGACAGGATGTACGGCGCGTTGTCGCGGATGCCGCGCACGACCGCGTACCCCACCTCGAGCGGCTCCATCGCCCCTTCCATCGTGTTGAACAACACATCCGGATCGCCCTCGGCGGCCATGGCCTTGCCGTGGTCGTCCTCCCTCGCCGGCGCGTCGAGAATCCGGGTTCGCGTGAGCCCTGGGCACAGACACGAGACGCCGATGCCCTCGGGGGCGAGACTCAGGCGAAGGGACTCGCTGAGGCCACGTATCGCGAACTTGGCGGTGCTGTACGCGCCGCCCTCGTTCGGCAGGGCCGTGAGGCCCGCAGCCGACGACGTGTTCACCACATGACCGCCGTTCTGATGGGACCGAATCAACGGGACGAACGTCTTGACGACGTTCACGGCGCCACCCAGATTCACCGCCATCGCCCGATCCCAGTCGTCGAAATCCGGGTCGGCCACGGCTCCGCCACCCGCGATCCCTGCGTTGTTGCAGAGGACATGGAGGTCACCGAAGGCGACCGTGGCAGCAACGGCGGCATCGGCCACCGAGGCGCGGTCGGTGACATCGACGGTGAGGAACACCACGCGGTCGTCGTCACCGACCTGCGACCGGGCGTCGGCCATGTTCGCCTCGCTGATGTCGGCGATGACCACGTTCATCCCCTCGCCACGAAGCGCCTGCGCCATGCCGAAGCCGATACCGCTCGCTCCCCCGGTGATGAACGCCGTCTTCCCTTCGAAGTTCTGCATGTGCGTGTCTCCTGGTCGACCGATGGGCGGCCCCCGAAACTAGCGGCCGGCACCCGCCGCTGCTGGTGCTCAGCCGAGGCCGGCCAGTACGGCCTCGCCGCAGCGTCGGCCCGAGAACATGGCTCCCTGACTCGATCCGGTGTCGCGATGATCTCCACATACGAAGAGTCCGTCGGCCACTTTCACCCGACGCCTGGGCGAGAACGGCGGTCGTTGATCGGGCTGGCCGTGTTCGATCACATCGGTGCGAAGGTGACGCCAGGAGTCGACCCGCGCACCCCACCATCCCCTCAGCTGCGATCGCACCGCCGGTTCGATGGCAGCGTCGAGCACGCCCGGACACGCCGCGACGAGCAGCATCTGACCGTCGGGCGCGTAGTCGCGGGCGACGTTGGACATCACCGCCACGTTCAGCGCCGGGCCGTCGCCGTTCCCGTCGAGAATCACGAGCTTGTGCTCGACCGGGGGCCGATCGGCGCTGAACCACACGGCCGTCACGGGGCGCGACGCCATCGGTGTCGTTCCGAGCAACTCTGCCGCCGCCGGTCCCTCGGTGGCCACGACAACGCACGAAGCGGTGATCGTCCGGCCGTCGTCGGTGGAAACCCGTTGGCCTGACACCGCCGAGACCCGAGTACCGAGGTGAACCGTGCCCGGCGCGAGGCGACGCGCCATCTGGTCGGGAATGGCCTGCATGCCTGTGGCCGGGACCACCGATTGGCCCTGGGACAGCGACCGGAAGATCACGTCGAACATCCGACGACTGGTGCCGAGGGTCGGGTCGAGTTGGATGCCGCCGAACAGCGGCCGGAAGAAGCGGTCGATCATCACCTCACTGAATCCCGCATCGCGCAGAGCCTCGACCGACGACTGGTCCGGCTGTCGCAGGAGGTCGGGTGAGGATCGGGCCAGAACCCGACGTCGCAGCAGCGCGAGTCGGAGCTTGTCGCCGAGGCCGCCGACCGGTGCCAGGGCGGTGCTCAGCGCGAAGCGCGGTCGACGAAAGGGGTCGACGACGGTGTGGAAGCGCTCTCCGATCCGAACCGCCGCTCCGGGATCGAACGCCCGCAGGTCGAGCGCCTCGACGTCGAGCTGGCGCTGAACCTCGGGATAGGCCGTGAGGAGAACCTGAAAGCCGCGGTCGAGGCGAAAGCCTTCGACGACATCGGTTCGGACGCGGCCACCAACGCCGTCGGACGCCTCGAGAACCACCACGCCGCGTCCCGCTTCCTGGAGTACGCGGGCCGCGCTGAGGCCGGCGAGGCCGGCACCCACGATGACGACCTCGGACCGGTCGGGCAGTCCGGCGCTCGTCTCCATGCCAGGCGACGATAGCCCCGGCCCCGGTCGGTCCTGCTGGTCGGGCCTCACGCACCGAAGTGCCGTTTTGTCCGTACAATCGGGACCATGTCGAGTGAGACCCTCGCCACGTTCTTCAGCGTCGTACTCCTCGCATCGATCGTCGCCGTGGTCGTGGCCGCTCTCCGACCCGGCACGCGCTCGGAGCTGGCGGCGTCGGCGCTGCCGTTGGCCGCCGTGGTCGCGGTCGGAGCCACCGCCGGCAGCCTCTACTTCTCCGAGATCGCCGACTTCGTTCCCTGTGAGCTCTGCTGGTTCCAGCGCATCGCCATGTACCCGATGGCGGTGATCCTTCCGATCGCGGCCTTCCGCAACGATCGAACCGTGTTCGTCTACGCGCTACCGCTCGCGCTGATCGGGCTGGCGATCTCGATCTACCACATCCAGCTCCAGGCCTTCCCCGACCAGAGCTCGTTCTGTGCCTTCGACAACCCGTGCACGGCCACGTGGGTCGAAGGACTCGGTTTCATCACCATTCCCCAAATGGCCGGCGCGAGTTTTGCACTCATCGCCATCCTGGCCACACTCGATCGTGCCACCACCCGACGGGAGTCACCATGAGCAACAAGCCCAACCTCCGCACTGCAGCCCCCCGACGGCGGGCGACCGACGAGCGGCGACCGCTGTGGATGTCACCCATTGCCTGGGTGGTCGGGATCGTCGTGGTGGCGTTCGCCGTCACGATCGCCGTCACCGTCGGCGGCGATGACGACTCCGGCGGCACCAGCACCGGCGAGACGGCGTTCGCCGAGATCCTGGGCCTCCCGTTGCCGTTGTTCAACGGCGCGGGGAACGCGGTGGGAACCGAGGCGCCGCGCATCGTGGCGCAGACGCTGGACGGCGATCGGGTCGAGGTGGGCGGCGACGGCACCGCACGGCTCTACGGATTCTTCACTCACTGGTGCTCGCATTGCCAGGCAGAGCTTCCCCGAGCGTCGGCCTGGCTGAGCGAGAACGAGCTGCCCGCCGGTGTCGAGGTGGTGGCGATATCCACCTCTGTCGATTCCTCCCGCAACAACTACCCGCCGTCGGCCTGGTTCGAACGGGAGGCATGGCCCGCCAGGGTGCTGCTCGACGATGTCGAGAGCCCACTGGCACGGGGCTTCGGTCTCAGTGCTTTTCCGTTCTGGGTCGCCGTCGATGCCGACGGCAACGTTGTCGCTCGGACCGAGGGCGAGCTCGAGATCGAACAGTTCGAGGCGCTCGTCGACCTGGTGAGTCCGTCGTCGGCTTCATGATCGCGCTCATTCGGCCGTGATCACCCGGGTGCTCCTGGCCTCCGAGGGGCCGCCGCTTCCCGCCCGCAATCAGATGGCCTTCTCCCTCGGTTGGCACATCATTCTCGCCTGCTTCGGCATGGCCATGCCGGCCATGAGCCCGATCGAGGATCAGAGGCCGAACCGCTCCAGGAGATCGGCGGGGACGACGGTCTGCAAGGGCACCGTGTCGGCCTCGACGAGGTCGGCCATCACCTGCACCACCTCGGAGGGATCCATCTGGTCGACGGTGATCAGGTCGTGCAGGAAGTTGACCTGGGCCGAGATCGCCTCGGGCGAGTCGGCGCCCAACCGGTCGACGGCCCGGTTGGCCATGGCGTCGTTGAACCCGGTGCCGTACGGTCCAGGGTTGATGAGGCCGACCTCGACACCGAGCGGCTCCAGCTCGGCTCGCCAGGCACCGCCCATTGCTTCGAGCGCGTACTTGGTCATGGCGTAGGGACCCGAGATCGGACCGGCGGGGATGATGCCGGCGATCGACGAGACGATGAGGATGCGACCGCTCCCCCGCTCGATCATCTGACCGACGAACGCCTTGCTGATGGCCAACGTGCCGAAGACGTTCACCTCGAACACGTGTCGAATCTCCTCGAGCGGGACATCGGCAAGGGGTCCGAGGCAGCCGGCTCCCGCATTGTTCACCAGAACGTCGATCTCCCAGGCACCCGCTTTCGCCACGTCGGAGGGGTCGGTGATGTCGACCTTCTCCACGGTGAGCTGCGGCGCCTCGGCTCGCAGCGCCGTGGTCTGATCGGCGGTGGCGGTGGTGGCGATGACGTGATGTCCTCGTGCCGCCAGCTCGATGGCGGCGCCCTTGCCGAATCCCGTTCCGGCGCCGGTGAGGAGAACTCGTTTGGTGGTCATCGACCCAGCATGGTCTCTTCGTCGCCTCCAGGCGAGCCGGCGCCGGGCCCGTCGACGATCTGGCGGAGGTACGCCTCGGCTGCCGGCTCGGACAGCCACCCGAGGAGCCCCGCCCGCATGGTGGCCAGGTAGGCCGCCGACGGTGCTGCCCGTCGCGGCGGTGGCGTCGTCGTGACGAGGTATCCCCGGTGTCCGGGCGGACGGGCCACCGTTCCGTGGCCTCCGCCGCCAACGGTGCACGCACCCTGCTCGAGCAGCGCAGGCCAGTCGAGGCCGGCGGTGTTGGCCGGTGACTCGTGGCGAACCAGGTGGGCGAACTGGATGCGGCTCATCTCGTACTCCACGGCGAAGAACCGCCTGCTCGTCGAGGCCAGGTCGACCGTTGCGGAGCCGCCGCCCCACCGCACCGAGTGTCCTGCGAAGGCGAGGCTCCCCGGTATCCAGTGCGAATGGACCGCCGGTGTCGCCGAGGTGTCGTCGCATGGCACGTGGTGACCGAACGTCGAGGCGGTGTCGGCACCGTCGATGTACGCGCGCAGCCGGGTATGCGAGAGGTTCGATCCATAGGCGAGATAGCGAACCGACGCCTCGTTCACGGTCTCGATGGTACGACGACGTTCAAAGGGTTCCCTCGTCGAGTGCGGCCAGCACCTCGACTGCGCGGCGGCGGACGGCGGGAAGATCGGCGAGTCGCCTCATGCCGGCCAGCTGCCGAGCCATTCGGTGATTCGAGCCGATCGCATCCTCGCTGCGAGCCAGGAAATCCCAGTACAGCGTGGTGAAGGGGCAGGCGTCGTCGCCCGTGCGCTTCTTGGGGTCGTAGCGACAACTCCCACAGAAGTCGCTCATCCGATTGATGTACGCGCCGCCGGAGGCATACGGCTTGGTGGCCATCATCCCCCCGTCGGCGTGGAGCGCCATCCCGATCACATTCGGGACCATGACCCACTCGGCACCGTCGACGAAACTCGCCCACATCCAGTCGGTCATGGCCTGTGGATCGACACCCGCCGTCAGGGCGAGGTTGCCCAGGATCATGAGGCGTTCGATGTGGTGGGCGTAGCCGTGATCGTGGATGTGGTCGACGACCGTCGAGACGCAGTGCATGTCGGTCGAAGCCGCACCGGTGAAGGCCGGGGGCACCTGACGGTGGGCGTCGAGAGCGTTGTTCTCGCGGTAGTCGGGCATCCAGAGCCAGTAGAGACCCCAGACGTACTCGCGCCACCCGATCACCTGGCGGACGAATCCCTCGACGCTGTTGATCGGGGCGTCGCCCCGCTGATGGGCGTCGACGACGGCGGCGATCACCTCGGAGGGATGCAGCAGGCCGAGATTCAGCGACGAGCTCAACGCCGAGTGTGCCAGCTTCCACTCGGCCGCGAGCATGGCGTCCTCGTGCGGTCCGAACGGGTCGAGGGCAGAGTCGACGAACTCGGCGAGTCGCACGAGAGCCTGGGCCCGCGTGACCGGCCAGGTGCCGTCGGGTGGGGCACCCCAGCACTCGGGGAGTCGGTCGAGCACCGCCTGATCGATCTCGTCGAGCGGGAATCGCTCGATCAGGGGCCACGAACGCCCATCGGTCGGTGGGGGTTCCCGGTTCAGTTGGTCGAAGTTCCACTGCCCGCCGGCCGGCCCGTCGTCGGTCATCAGCACATCGAGGCGCTGTCGCTGCCAACGGTAGAAGTCCTCCATCTTCGAGGTTCGTGCGTCCGGCGGCCCATTCGGCGAAGTCGTCGTAGCCGCAGGTGAACTGGTTGTTGGCCACCACATCCACGCCGAGCCGTTCGAGCAGCCGCCGGCCATCGAAGCTCATCGGCTCCATGGCGACCACTTCGTCGACGTCGAACTCCTGGCAGTGTGAGCGAACGCCCTCGCCCAACGTCGCCGCCTGGCGATAATCCACCTCGAACCCCTCGGCCTCGAGCTCGGCGGCGAAGTGGGCCATGGCCGAGACCACCAGGTGAAGGCGCTGGAGGTGCCACCGCTTTGCCGCCTTCTTGGCGTCGCTTTCGACGAACAGCACCCGGCAGTCGTCGGGGCGGCACGCCGCGAGCGATGCGATGCTGCGGTTGAGTTGATCACCGAGAACCCACACGGTGGGTCGATCGCCGCTCACGGGGAGTTGGCCACGACCAGCATCGCGGCCGCCAACACCGATCGCACCGACCATCCGGTGGTCCGGATCCAGTTCGTGACCACCAGTCGACGAGCGTGGGTGCGGTCGAAGGCCCGCGAGAGTGCCCGATGCATCGGTACCTGGAGGAACACCGTGCTTGCGTGCACCACCCCCAGCACGCCGAGCGCGACCAGAGGAAGGAGGCGGCCGAGGGCGTCGCCGGGCGTCGCGAGCACGAACAGCGCGGTGACCCCCTCGATGGCCATGAACGGTCCGACGACCCAGGCCGTGAGTCGCGTGTGGGCCGCCTCATAGACCACGAACTCCCCCGTGCCGACCCGATCGAACAGCGGGTAGTGGACGACCTGCACGAACCAGATCAATCCGGTCATCGCCGCAGTGGCCGCCAGGTGGACGGTGAGCAGGATCACCAATCCGGTGGTCATTGCTGCGGTACGGCTTCGACGAGCGTTTCCTCCGCGGCGGCCACGAGCCGTTCGGCCAGCTGCTTCCAGATCACCTTGTGGAACGGCAACAGAATCCACCAGTAGGCGCGTCCGCTGATCCCACGAGGGTGAAACCGTGCGAGCTGATGCAGTTCCGTGCCAGTGGGTGATGCAGCGGTGACGCGCCACTCCAGCCAGGCCTCGCCCGGAACCTTCATCTCCGCCCGCAACCGCAACAGCTCGGGAGGGTCGTACTCCTCGACGCGGAAGAAATCGAGCGCATCGCCGACACGCAGATCGTCGGGGTGACGACGTCCCCGCCGCATGCCGACCCCGCCGACGAGCTTGTCGAGGGCGCCGCGCAGGGTCCACAAGGGTCCGGCCACGTACCATCCCCGGTGTCCACCGACGCCGGACGCCACGGCGAAGAGTCGTTCGGGTGAGGCCGTCGAGCGCACGGTCTGGGTGTCGAGGTAGACGGTTCCGCCCGCCCAGTCCGGATCCTGTGGCATCGGTGATGCAGGCGTTGCGAAGCGGGCGCTGTCCATCCAGGTGGTGGCCACCTTGACGTCCTTGACCCGATTCAGCGCTCGTCGCAGTGCCTCGTCGAGCTCGTGGGGCTGGTGATCGATCACCCGCCGGATGTCACGCTCAGGACTCACGACCACGTCGTTGATGAGGCTGTCGACGAGTGGGCGGGCCAGACCGTACGGGAGGGGCGTGACCAGGTTGACCCAATGGGAGGACAGCCGGGGTGTGAGGAGCGGAACCGGGAGAATCAGCCGGCGCTTCAGCCCGGCGATCGCGGCGTAGCGGTCCATCATCTCTCGATAGGTGAGGACGTCGGGTCCGCCGATCTCGAGGATCTCGTTGCCGTCGCCACCGCGCTCGATGACCGCCACCAGGTAGTACAGGACGTCGCTGATGGCGATGGGCTGACACCGGGTCTTGGTGACCCACCGCGGGCAGATCATCGCCGGTAACACCTCGACGAGATTCCGCAGCATCTCGAAGGACGCACTTCCCGATCCGATGATGACGGCCGCCCGCAGCTCGGTCACGGCAACCGTGCCGGCAGCCAGCACCCGGCCGACCTCGTGACGGCTCTCCAGGTGAACCGAGAGCTCGTCCTCGTCGTCGTCGCCGAGACCGCCGAGGTACACGATTCGAGACACGCCGGCGGCCTCCGCCGCTCGGCGGGTGTTCTCGGCGCCGATGCGGTCGGTCTCCTCGAAGTTGCCCGAGTGCCCCATGGCGTGAACCAGGTAGTACACGACCTCGACTCCCGCCAGGGCATCGTCGAGTGAGCCGCGGTCGAGCACATCCGCGGTTCGCACGTCGACCTCGCTCCGCCAGTCGACGAGATCGAGCCGCTGCGGGCTGCGCGCCAGACACCGGACGTCGTGTCCTGCGGCGAGGAGCTGGGGTACCAGCCGCCCGCCGACGTAGCCCGTGGCGCCGATGACTGCGACCTTCATTGCGAACCCGCCGAAGGACGCCCGGCACCGGCGACGGCCAAGCGGTCGATGCGATGGAGCGCCAGCCGGCATACGGCCAGATACGGCGCCGCGAGCACGGGCACACCGAAACCGGCGCGACAGCGCTGCGGTCCGATTCTCTCCACGACGTGGTCGGTGGCACCGATCCCGGCCACCTTCCAGCTCCATCGTTCACCGGCTACGAGCTCGGTGATCTCGAAGGGGACGTCGAAGCCGATCATGGTGGTCACGGTACCGGTGGCCCCGAGCTTCAACGAGTCGCCGTTCACCCGTGCGCGACGGATCGACGGCCCCCATTGCGGCCAGGTGTCGGTATCGGTCAACAGCTGCCACACCACCTCGGCCGGTGCATCGATCTCTGCGTGGGTCCAAAGTTTCCGCACGTGACCTCCTACGCCGAGCGCCGCACGCGGATCGGTATCGCGTGGGCGGAGCGTCGATGGGCGGTGGCGGCGTACTGCACCATTAGTCCGGAGAGGGCCATCGAGCCGACGCCGAACCAGCCGAGGGCCGTGAACGATCCTGCGCCCACGAGCGCTCCGCCGAGCGAGGGTCCGGCGATGCGACCGATCGACATCACCGCCTGTGCGTCGCCCACCCGGTCCGATGGGTGTGCCGATCGATCCGACAGCAGGAAGTACACCTCGGGAATCGCCACCCAGAAGGCCAGACCCCAGATGGTCATGGCGGCGAAGGACAACCACGCCTGCGTCGAGAGGGTCAGCGCCAGTGCACACAGGCCGGTGAGAACCATCCAGGCGCCCGGTAGGCGGCGACGGCCGGCGAACCGGGCGCCGGGTATGCCCACCAAGGCGTTGGCGCTGATGGCCACCGCGAGCCACACGGGACTCATGCCGGCGTTGTCGGTGGCGAGCACCTTGGCGAACACGAAGACCGACGAACCTCCGGCGGTGAACAGGAACATCGCAGTGAGGATCGTCTTCACGCCGCGTGCGGCGATGGGGTGCCGTTCGGTGGGAAGCGTGGCGTCGACTTCGAGCGGTGCGAACAGTGCGGCGGCCACGACCAGCGCCAGAACGGCGTACATCCCCCGAAGCCCGTCGACGGCAACGGCCACGGCCACCAGGGGTGACGCAACGACGGCCGCGAGCGGGCCGATGGCGGCGATCTCGCCCCGCCGCGAGAGGTCCGAAGCGGAATCGCTCCACGCCACCCACGTGATGAGCCCCATTGCCATGCCTGCGGCCAGCCGGAGGGCCACCAGAGCGCTGAACCACGGCGACAGGGCGCTGCACGCGTTCGCGATGACGAACCCGGCCAGGGCGAACCGGGCCAGCCGTCGGGTCGGGACGAACCTCCGCCCGCCGGACAGGTTGCCGATGGCGAAGCCGGTCATCTGCGCCGTGGAGAGCAGCGCCGCCGCTCCGGCGGACACCGCGTACTCGTCGACCGCCTCGGCGATCACGAACGGCGTCGCCGTGAAGGTCGCCGCTATCGCTGCCACACCCAGGAGCAGGCCGGGCGACGCCGAGGGGCGAAGTGCGGCGGCCGCGCGAGTGGGAAGAGAGACCGACACAGCCTCGCAGGCTACCGTCGCCTTGCCACCGCCCCGTGGCCTGAGCGGGCTCAGGTCCGGGTCAACAGCTCGACCTCACGACGGTCGAGTAGGGAGAAGTCCGGGGTCGAGGCGATGTCGAGCGCGACCTGACGATCATCGGTCTGGGCGACGAGACCATCACGATCGAAGAGCACGAACCGGTCGAACACCTTGGCGAACTCCCGGTCGTGCGAGATCGTGACCAGGGTGGCCTCGAGGTCGCTCAGCGCGACCTCGATGGCCAGGATCGACTCGAGGTCGAGATTGTCGGTGGGCTCATCGAGCAGCAGGACATTGGGGCGCTCGGTCTCCAACAGGATGAGTTGCACCCGGGCCTTCTGCCCACCCGACAGTTCGCGGAGCGCGTGGCGCACGTGGTTGGCCAGGCCGTAGCGGCCGAGCGCCTTGCGGGCGTCGTGTTCGTTGCCGAAGCGCTCGGCGACCACGTCGAGCAGCGCAACGTCGTCGGCGATACCACGAGCCGAGGTGACCCGGTTGTCCTGGGAGAAGTAGCCCACCCGTGCGGTCGGTCCGAAGCGGACCGGACTGTCGTCGAGGTCGATACCGCTGGCCCCGGCGACGTCGCGTAGCGTTCGCAGCAGCGTCGACTTGCCGACGCCGTTCTCCCCGAGCAACAGCACCCGTTCCTCGTTCCACACGGTGAGATCGAACGACAGGAACAGGTCGGGCACTTCGAGGCCGGTCAGGGTCATGGCGACCTTGCCCGATCGAGAGCCGACGAATCGCGTCGTGATCTCCCGCTCGGGCGGCGGGGCCGTCGGCGGACCGGCGTCGCGGAAGCGTTTCCACCGGGTTTCGGCTGCGTCGGCTCGCTTGGCCATGTCGGGACTGATCGAGGCCCGCTGTTTCATGAGCTTGTAGTAGCGGAACAGACGGCGCTCTTCGTCGTGCCAGCGATCCAAGTCCTTCGCCAGCTTCTCGGCTCGCTCGCGCCGGGCGGTGGGCAGGGTGGCGTAGGTGCCACCGTGCATCCACGCCGCGTTGTGCTCGAGAACGAGAATCCGGTCGACGGCGGCGCTCAACAGGGTGCGGTCGTGGGAGACCATGAGCACGGTCTTCTTCGTTGCTCGAAGTTCGCGTTCCAGCCATGCCTTGCCGTCGAGATCGAGGAAGTTGTCGGGCTCGTCGAGGATGAGCACGGGCACGGGCGAGGCGAGGAAGGACGACAGGATGATCCGCTTCCGCTCTCCGCCGGAGAGCTGGGTGAGTGGACGGTCACGGGCCTCGTCGTATCCCTGGCGCAACACCGCTCGGGTGATCTGGTCGAAGCCGGCCTCGACCTCGTAGCCGCCGAGGCCACTCCAACGATCGAGCGCATCACCGATGGCCATGCCGGCGTCGACGTCGGTGGCGGCGCGGACGTACAGATCTCGCAGTACCTCGTACTGGTGGCGCAACTCGGGGGGAAGGCCCAGGGCCAGCGCGTCGCTGACCGTCGCCTTCTCGACACCGTCGAAGCCGGGGTTCTGTCGCATGTACGCGTGTTGACCGTCGACGGTCACAACGCCCTCGACCGGTTCGAGGTCACCGGCGATGATCTCGAGCAGCGTCGTCTTGCCCACACCGTTGGGGCCGACGATCGCGGTGACTGCTCCGGAGCGGGCCTGGAAGGAGACCTCGTCGACGGCCGGCGTGCCATCGGGATAGTGGAAGCTCACGCCGCTCACGTCGATGCCCATGGCGATCCAGTGTGGCCGGTACCGGGGTGAACTGCGCGGGACTTTCGGCCCTGCGCAACTCCTCCCGGGCCGACGACACTGGGCTCCGTGACCAAGCGCATCCTGATCCTCGGTGGGGGGACAGGCGGAACCCTCACCGCCAATCGCCTCCACAAGAAGTTCCACGGCCGAATCGACATCACCGTCGTCGACGAGAACGACGACCACGTGTATCAGCCCGGCCTGCTGTTCGTCCCCTTCGGCCTCACCCAGTCCGAGGACCTCGTCCGGCCTCGGAAACGACAGCTGCGAAAGGGCGTCAACTTCGTCGAGAGCGGCGTCGAGTCGGTCGACCTCGAGTCCCGAGCGGTCACGCTGGCCAACGGCGACGTTCTCGGGTACGACGTCCTGGTCATCGCGACCGGGGCGCGGCTGGTACCCGACGAGACCGAGGGCCTGACGGGGTCCGGCTGGAACGAGAAGGTGTTCACGTTCTACGACCTCGAAGGTGCGCGCAGCCTGGAGAAGGCCCTCGACGACTTCGAGGGCGGCCGCGTCGTCGTCAACGTGGTCGACATGCCGATCAAGTGTCCCGTGGCCCCGCTGGAGTTCTGCTTCCTCGCCGACTGGTACTTCCACGAGCGCGGCATCCGGGACGAGGTCGAGCTCACTTACGTGACTCCCCTCGACGGCGCCTTCACCAAGCCGCGGGCGTCCGAGCTGCTCGGCAGGAATGCTCGACGAGCAAGGGCATCGAACGTGATCACCGAGTTCAACACGGGCGAGGTCGACGGCGCAGCGGGCAAGATCATCGGCTTCGACGAGCGCGAGGTCGAGTTCGACCTGGCCGTCGTCGTCCCGGTCCACTCCGGAGCCGAGTACGTGGGGCGCTCACCGGGCCTCGGTGACGCCCTCGACTTCGTCGAGACCGATCCGCACACGCTCCAGTCACGGGCCGCGCCCGAGGTCTTCGTCATCGGCGACGCCGCCAACCTGCCGGCATCGAAGGCAGGGTCGGTGAGTCACTTCGAAGGCGAGGTCCTGGTCGAGAACATCGTTCGGTTCCTCGCCGGCGAAGAGCTCGACGCGAGCTTCGACGGACATGCCAACTGCTTCATCGAGACCGGGTTCGACAAGGCCCTGCTCATCGACTTCAACTACGACCAGGAGCCCGTCGACGGCCACTATCCGCTGCCGGTCGGGCTTCCGCTGCTCAAGGAATCGCGCCTCAACCATCTCGGCAAGCTGATGTTCCAGTGGTTCTACTGGCACAGCCTGCTGCCGGGGCGCGACATCCCCGGGATCGGCGCCGCCATGCCGACCGCCGGCAAGCATCTCGACTGACCACCAATCGAAACCGTTCGAAGGAGCGATCATGCCCACCACCACCATCGCCGAGCGTCGACGTCGAGGTGACCGACGACGGGTTCTTCGTCGATCCCGACCAGTGGACCGAGGAGATGGCCCCGATCCTCGCCGGCCGACGCCGGCATCGCCGAGCTCACCGACCGCCACTGGCAGGTCATCCGCTTCATGCGCGACGAGTACTTCGCCAAGGGCACCGGTCCGACGGTGCGCATGCTCGGCAAGACCTCGGGCGTGTCGGTGAAGGAGCTCTACCAGCTGTTCCCGACGGGTCCGGCCAAGACCGCCGCCCGGCATCGCCGGCATCCCGAAGCCCCGCGGCTGCATCTGATCGCTCCGATCACCCCCCACCCCGCCTACGAAAGGACAGCCCTATGGCTCTCAGCGACTCGAAGGTCTCCATCGTGATCTCCCAAGGCTCCCTCGAGGGCATCTACCCGGGGCTGATCATGGCCAACGGCGCCCGCGCCGAGGGCATGGAGGCGAACCTGTTCTTCACCTTCTTCGGCCTCGACGCCATTCACCGCAAGCGCCATGAGCACATCAAGCTGGCGACGGTCGGCAACCCCGGTCTGCACTTCGCCACCTGGGCGGGGGGGATCCCCGGCGTGTCGACGGTGATGACGCACTACATGGAACGCAAGATGGACGAGCTCGACATCCCGCCCATCCCGGAGTTCGTCGAGCTGATCTCCGACACGGGCGCCGGCCTCTACGCGTGCCAGGCCTCGGTCGATCTGTTCGGACTCGAGAAGGACGACTTCATCGAGCAGGTCGACAGCATCATCACCGTGGGCGAGTTCTACGAGATGGCCGCCGGCGGCCACATCATCTTCACCTAGCGGCGGCGCCGGTCACTGCTGATCGCCGGCCAGTGATTCGAGCATCGCCTTCATCTGGGCGTGGACCGCGTTGACGGCCTGCAGCGGCCGGATCATCACCTTGAATTCGGTGATCCGGGCGTCGTCGTCGCAGGTGATGATGTCGACACCGTTGGCGTACTTGCCCGAGATGGTCGTTTCGAACTCGAGCATGGCGTGATGACCGGTGGCGATCTCCTTCACGTAGCGGAACGTTCCCGATGTGGAGGTTCCGTCGCCTCCCGAGGGTTCTCCACCCAGGGTTCCGAATGCGGCCTGGAGGTACAGCGACGTGACCGCCTTGCCCCGTTGGGGGGTGAACACGATCGGCGAGAAGAAGACGCAGTCCTCGTGGAGCAGCACGTCGAACCCGCCGTCGAGCTCACCACGGAGATGTCGGTGCCACCGTGTGAGGCACAGGTTGATCGGGTCGTCGTCCATCTCGACCGATGCTAGGAGGAGCGAGCCCTTCGCCGGTCCTGGGCGCGCTGCCATTTGTGTTGGCGGCTCCGGCACGCCTTGCGGCAGAACCGTTGATTGACGGTGCGGCGCTCGAAGAGCTCACCGCATCGCCAGTACTCGCACACCGCCAGCCGTTCCGGATCGAGGTCGGGATCGTCGAGGTGATCGGCTTCGCCGGGCGCGTCGGAAATCACGACGACGTCGCCGGGGGTGAGTCGAGGACCAGTTGCGCTGCGACCACGTCCTCGATCGCCATGCCCACCGAGTCGAACACCGTGGTCACCGCTTGCCACTCGGGATTCGGTGAGGCGAGCGCCTCACCGATCTCGGCGGTGATGGCCGCTCCCGATCCCCGGACGTTGCCCGCCTGATCGGCGCTCCCCGCGCGGGACTCGACGAAGACGAGGTTGGCCATGGCCTTGTCGTCGAGCTCGCGGGCGTCGTTCCCGTTCCATCCCACCGCGTTCACGTGGGCTCCCGGCTCGAGCCACTCGCCGTGCAGGATGGGCTCCATCGCCGGGGTGGCGGTGACCACGATCGACGCCCCCCTGACGGCCGCCTCGGCGGTGGTGACCTCTCCCCCGACCTCCTGGGCCAGTGCGTGGGCGCGGGCATCGTTGCGGCCCCATATCCGGATGCGGTCGATGGGACGGACGGCCCGTATGGCGTCGACGTGGGCTCGGGCCTGGAGGCCCGTACCGAGTACGGCGAGTGTCGATGCATCCGGGCGGGCGAGCAGCCTCGTTGCGACCGCCGACACCGCGGCCGTGCGCCGCTCGGTGATGATCCGACCGTCGAGGACGGCTCGAGGTACTCCGGTTGCCGGATCGAAGACGACCACCAGCGCGTAGTGCGTGTGGAGGCCGAGCGCGTCGTTCTCCGGGTAGAAGGTGACCAGCTTCACGCCCATGGCGTCGGCGACCGCCGGCATGAGCCCGAAGTACCCGTGGTGGGCCTCGACCTCGACGAACTGACGAACCGGCTGGACGACACGGCCCGCAGAGAATTCCATGAGGGCGAACTCCATGGCTTCGATGAGCGCAGGCGTGGCGAGGCGGCGGGAAACCTCGTTCTCGTCGAGGAACTCGATGGCGGCCACGAACCGCCACACTAGTGGCTCCGTGCGGGCGCTCGGCCTAGACGGAGCTCCGGCGCAGCAGCTCGTCGACGAGGTCGCCCCACCACCCGAGGGCCATTGACGCGCCGATCATTACGCCGGCCAGTGACGCGCCACGAGTGACCGGGACCGAGTGGAGTGGACCCGACAGCCTCGGCCAGGCCACGACCAGCAGTCCCGCGGCGAGGGTCAGCAGGCACACGCCGACCACGTAGGCGATGAGCGGCACGAGCGCGCCGGCCGGCGACCCGGGTGCGGTGTCGAGCACCCCGGCCAGTTCGGACCCGACGCAGGGACGCCAGATGGCGGCCGCCACCGCGCCCCCGGCTGCCGATCCCCCGCCCACCACAGCGACGCGGCCCCAGCCGGCGGACGGGAGGCCCACGGCGATCGCAGCGACGGCTACGAGAAGCCCACCCACAACGGCGTTCGCTCCGCTCAGATCGACCGACAACAGGGAAGCGAATCGAAGCCAGGCCATGAGGGCCGCCCCGCCGACGAAGGCACCGGCGGCGAGCGGGGAGCGACCGCCGGCGGCGAGCACGAACACCAGCGACGACAACAAGATGGGAAGCGTGCACGGTTGTCGGATGGCCCCGACGCCCTCGAGGAAGATCCCCACCTCGGTCAGCCCGGCTCGGCGAGGAGTGCGTCGACCGTGGCGGCCAGCTCCTCGTAGGCGCCCTCACCGATGTGATCGAACCGGATGCGGCCCTGCGAGTCGATCACGTAGGTCCGTGGCCAGAAGCGACGCGACCCTTGCCAGGCCCGAAAGTTGGTCTTGTCGGTGTCGAGGGCCACCGGCCACGTGACATCGAGGTCGGCCACGGCCGCGGCCACGTTCTCGGGTACTCGTTCGCGATCGAACTCGTGAGCATGAATGCCGATGATCTCGAGGCCGGAGTCGTGGCGGGTCGCATACAGATCTCGCAGGTAGGGCAACGTCGCCTTGCAGTTCGAGCAACCGAAGGTCCAGAACTGCACGATCGTGACCTCGCCGCGAACCTCCTCGAAGCTCTCGCCCGAGGTGTTCAGCCATCCGCTGATGTTGCGTATCTCCGGTGCCGGACCGAGATCGGGGACCTCGATGGCGGACAGCGACGGCTGCGTCGGGTTCGACGGCTCCGCCTCGACGGCCTCGGTGGGGCTCGAGGAAAGGTTGGTCTCCGGGCCGGCGTTGTCAGAGTCGAACAGCGCCCATCCGACGATGGCGACGGCGGCGACCACGATGGTGACCGCTACGAGACGGGAGAGGCGCACTGCCATTGGATCCTCGATGATGAGTGGAAAGGCGACCTGTACCCCCAACGACTCCGGTGCTCCGAGCGTTCCCCAAAACGACGAAACCGCCGACCCGAAGGTCGGCGGTTTCGTTCAGGACAGGAGTGTGTCAGATGACTCGAACGTTCTGAGCCTCTTCACCCTTGCGACCGGGGGCGACGTCGAATTCGACTGTCTGACCCTCGTCGAGCGACTTGTAACCATCACCCTGGATGTTGGAGTAATGAACGAAGACGTCATCCGCTCCGTCACGTGAGATGAAGCCGAAGCCCTTCTCTGAGTTGAAGAACTTGACCGTACCGGTGATTGCCATTGCTTCTCATTTTCTTTGATTCGCCGAAGGTCCGATTGACCTCCCGCATTGCACCGAAGTGCTTTCGTGACCCGCACGGTACGCCGTGTAGGACCCAAAGCGACGCATGCACCTGTTTCAGCCGATCGAGCACACGGCGATTCCGTGCTCGTCGAAGACCTGCCAGTGGTCGAAGGCGACGGTCACCGGCGTGCCTTCGGCACACTCGGCGCCGACTTGGCTGCCCAGGCGATGGGGACCGACCTCGATCTCGCGACCGGCCTTTGCGCCCTGGAATGTGAACCGACCGAGCGTTGCGTGTGTGGGGGCATTCGGGTCGAGTCGCACCGCCTCGGGCCGGACCCCGATCTGGACGCGGCGCCCGACCTGAGTGGCAAGGGCCGGCGGCCACGCCCGAAGCCTCAGGTTGTCTCCGATCACCCAGAAGCCCTCGTCGGCCGCTTCGACGGTTGCCTCGATGAACGAGATGGCGCCGAGGAGGGTCGCCGTCGGTCGATCGATCGCGTGGCGCCACAACGTCAGCGGCTCACCCGCCTGGGTGATGTGGCCCCGATCGATCACCGCAATCCGGTCGGCGACGGCCATGGCCTCGACCGGGTCGTTGGTGGCCCAGAGCATCGTGACGCCGTAGCCGGATTGCAGCAGCTTGATCTCGCTTCGTACTCGGTTACGGGTAGGTGGGTCGAGGCGCGCGAGCGGCTCGTCGAGGAGGAACATCCGGGGAACTCGCACGAGGACCCGAGCGATCTGGGCGAGCTGTTGGTGACCCTCCGAGAGCTGATCGGGGAACCGGTCGAGGATGTGCTCGATGTCGAGCGCCCGGCTCTCCGCCGCGACCCTGTCGGTGATTTCGCGCAACGGGCGCTTCCGTAGCGTCAGCGGAAAAGCGACATTCCGGCGCACGCTGAAGCGAGGGAACAGCGTGTTGTCCTGGAACGCCATGGCGACATCGCGTTGGGCCACCGTGAGGTCGGCGACGTCGGCGTCGTCGAAGAGGATCCGACCATCGGTGACGGGGTCGAGTCCTGCGATCACACGCAGGACCGACGACTTGCCCGATCCGGAACGCCCCAGTACTGCGACGCACTCGCCGTCGCTCACGTGGAGGTCGACGTCGGTCAGGATCTGGTGCGAGCCCTCGCGACGCGAGACGGACTCGAGCGTGATCGATGCCAACAGGACCCCTTTGGTCAACCCGTATGGTCGGCCGGGCGAACACGAGAGTCAAGGCACCCCGATCGGCCGTCGACCGACCCATCACCTCTCCGGCAGGTGCCGGTACCAGTCGGCGAGACGCTCCATCCCCTCGTCGAGGGAGACCGACGGCACCCAGTCGAGCGCCTCGCGGGTGCGGCGTTGGTCGAACCAGTGGGCGGTGGTGAGCTGTTCGGCGAGGAAGCTCGTCATCGGCGGCTCGTCGTCGCGATGCAGGCGATCCCACGCCCGTTCCAGCACCAGTCCCGCCAGAAAGGCCACCCGTCTCGGTACCGCGACCCGGGGACCGTCGAAGCCGGCGGCCGCAACGATCCCGCTCACCAGCTCGCGAACGGGGCGCGGCTCGCCGTTGGAGACCACCAGCGCCTCGCCCGACAGCGACGATGCATGGTCGACGGCTGCGACGAGCGCGTCGGCGGCGTTGTCGACGTACGTGCTGTCGACCAGGGCGGCCCCGGTGCCTACCACGGCCAGGCGGCCGACCTGTGCTCGGTCGACCAGCCGGCCGACGAGCTGGGTGTCGCCGGGTCCCCAGACCAGGTGAGGACGCACGGCCACCACTGCGAACGACGCCGAGTGAGCATCGAGGGCAACTCGCTCGGCCAGCGCCTTGCTCGTGGCGTAGTGGCCCCGGGTGGCGGTGGGATCGGCCGGCGCTGCTCCGGCCCCAACCAAGGCATGGCCGGCGTGGGCCACCGACGGGGACGACACATGGACCAGGCGATCGACTCCTGCTTCACGAGCGGCGGCGACCACGCTGCGGGTGCCGTCGACGTTCACCCGGACGAAGTCGGCCCACGAACCGGTTACCGCAACCTTCGCCGCCAGATGGACGACCGCTTCCTGACCGACGACCGCTTCGGCCACCACGCGAGCATCGGCGAGGTCACCCAGGATCTGCGTACGCGAGTCGACTGCCGAACAGGGTCGACGCTGGAGGGTGGTGACGTCGTCGCCGCGGGAGAGGAGCCGCTCGACGAGCGCTCCGCCGACGGTGCTGGTGGCGCCGGTGACGAGCACCCTCACAGGCGCGTCCACCTCTGCCCCGCCAGGATGGCGCCGGCCCACCGGGTCACTCGGGCCCGATCGATCTTGGACTCGTGGCGACGGTCGACGGGGAGGGCAGCGACCTCGAGCACCGCCGCCACCGGTAGGTCGAGAGCCTGGCGCACCGCCGTCCGGACGGCACGGGTGAGCTCGGATGAAGCGAGACGGCCCCGCCGAGGGGCGTCGTGGGACTCGACCGCGATGGCGATCACCTGGGTTCCGGCCGGACCGATCCCGACCGCAGCCGCCCTGTGCACCGATTCGGTGGTCTCGGCCGCCAACTCGACCGACACCGGTACGACCGGTCCGCGATCGGTGAGGACGACGTGGGCGAGACGACCGCCGATCCAGAGGCGGCCGTCGTGGTCGAGCTCACCGACGTCGCCGCTGCGATGCCATCCCTCGGGCCGGCTCGACCGATGCTCGGTGAACCACAAACGGTCGTACCGATCCTTGGCGTGTTCGGCCCGGATCAACACCTCGCCGAGGGAGCCGGCGACCTCCGACGGGGCACCCACGGCCATCCCCTGGGCGTCGAGCGCAGACACGGCCACGGTCACCTCGGGGCTCGGCCGGCCGACGCACACTCCTCTGCCCCCCGTGGCGTCGGTCAGCTCATGGAGGGAGATGTCGGCCACCGGAAGGACTTCGGTCATGCCGTACGGCGTGTGCATGTCGGCATTGGGGAGCAACTCGAGCGTTTGTCGGAGCAGGCCGGGATTCACGGGTGCCCCCGCCGACAACACCAGGCGGACACCCGCCAGCTCGGCACCGTGGAGCTCCCACGCGGTGCGGACCACGTTGGTGAGCGCGGCAGGCGACGCGAACACGAGGGTTGCGTCGATCTCGGCCACGGCGTCGCCGAGCGCCGTGGCGGTAAGGGTTCCGGGACGAGCGACGTGCATGTGGGGAACGGCCGAGGTGATGCCCAGCGCCGGGCCGAAGAGCGCGAAGGGAGCGAACGCGGCCACCAGGCGATCAGCCGGCCCGATCGAGTACAGATCGCGGAGCTGATCCCGCTGCGCCCGGAGCTGGTCGTGGCGATAGACGACGCCCTTCGACGGCCCCGTCGACCCGGAGGTGAAGACGACCACGGCGTCATCGCTCGGATCGGGCGGCTCGGGCTCGGGTCCTCCCGCGGCTCGGTCCTCGAGCTCGGTCATGGTCGAGTCGATCCGCAGCGCCGACCGTGCCCACGGGCTCATCTCGTCGACGGCGATGCGACGGCCCGGCCAGCGAAGAACGCGAGCCGCCGACAACGCACGCGTCACGCCGACCAGGTGCTGTGGTGCGGCCGAGGCCAGCGCTCGGCTCATGTTGCGGGGGCCGAGCCCGGAGTCGACCAGGACGGCGACCGCTCCGATGCGCCAGCACGCGTAGAGCGCAACGGTGAGATCGATGCCCGGTGGGATCATCAGCGCCACGCGGTCACCGCGACCGACGCCGCTGTCGACCATCCCGGTCCCGAACGCCATGACCCGCTGACGGAGCCGAGCGAAGTCGATGCCTCGAACCTCGTCGCCGCCCAGCTCGGCCACGGCGATGAGCTCACTGGAACGGAGCCGATCGAGCTCAGACCACAGTGGCGCCCGCTCGGGTGCCGCCGCCGGAGCGCGGCCGCGCCCTTTGCTCGGGGCATCGATCCAGGCGAGCACGGCTCCGACGACGTCGGCCTGTTCGCTCACGAAATGGCCGGCTCCCACGAACCGGTGCACCTGGGCGTGAGGCAGCCGGTGCTCGAGATCGTGGAGGTACCGGTCGGAGAAGACCGGATCGGACGGTCCCCAGAGCAACAGCACGGGCGTCTCGGCCAGGTCTGCGAGCCCGGCGGCGATGGCGTCGAGCGTCTCGCCGGACGGGTGGGATGCGTCGAGGGGGACGTCGGCGACGAAGGCGGCGATGGCCTCACGCCGGTGGCGTGTCGTGTAGGGCGCGAGGAAACCGGCACGCACCTCGGGCGCCAACCGAGGTCTCGAAAGCTCGATGGCTCCCCGGAGGAAAGCCGTGGTGTTGACCGTGGCGGTGCGCAGCACGCCCCGGGCGCGGGTGGCCCGAATGAGCGCCGGCGCCGGCGACCCAGCGGGTTGGTGCACCGCAGTGTTGGTCAGGACCACCCCGTGCAGCGACGCCGGGGCCCGACGGTGGGAGTGGAGGGCCCAGCCCAGTGAGATCGGCCCGCCCCAATCGTGGCCGACGGTGACTACCGGTCCGTCGATATCGAGGGCATCGGTGAGCGCCACGAGGTCGGCGACTCGATCAGCGAGTCGCCTCTGACATCCGGTTCGTTCGGAGAACCCCATGTCGAGCTGATCGACGGCGATGACGCGCACGTCGTGCGGCGCGGCGGCGACGAGTTCTCGCCAAAGGAACGACCACGACGGGTTGCCGTGTACACACAACAGCGTGAGCCGCGGCTCGACGACTCCGCTGTCGAGCAGATGCCACGTGCAGTCGACTCCGCGATGGTCGGGGGCGGTGACGAGGCGGGACCACGCAGGGTCGAGTCCGACGACGCCGGGAGGGGGCAGCTGCGCCGGGGCGGCGGGGCCCGATGTCACCAGAGCAGTTCGACGACCGCAGCGTTGAGGCCCGATCCGATGCCCATGCACAGCACGCGGTCACCGGCGGTCAGCGTGTCGGCAGCCTTGGCGAGGGTGAACGGGATTGCGGCGGGCCCGATGTTGCCGAACTCGGGAAAGGTCCTCGGCACTCGGTCGCCGGGGAGGCCCAAAGTGTCGATCATGGCGGCCGTGTGGACCTTGGAGACCTGATGGAGGATGTAGCGATCGAGGTCGAGCCAGTCGGTCTTGTCGGCTGCGTCCCACGCCACCTTGGCCAGATCGGTTCCGGCATCGAGGAGGGCTCGCGTGTCGGTGCGCATCTGCTCGAGCGAACCGACGCAGAGCTCGTGATACTCGGTGGCGGCGCGGAAGAGGCCGCGAACCACTCGGTGACTGCCCGGGTTCTGGGAGTGCCGTCCGAGCACCATGGCCGCCGAACCCGAACCCAGGGTGAGCGACGCGAAGTTCTCGAACAGATCCTCGACCGTCGAGGACGGGTCGAGGAGGCGGGCAATGGTGTTCTCGTAGATCTCGCGGGTGCCCTCGCCGTCGACGACCAGCGTGTAGTCGATCTGGCCGGCCTCGAGCATGGCTCCGGCGAGATGCATGCCGTTGAGGAACCCGAGGCACGCATTGCCGATGTCGAAGTTCATGCACGAGCTCGGAAGGCCGAGCAGATGGTGCACCGTCACCGAGCTCGACGGTTCGAGCCGCTCACGACACACCGAAGTGTCGACCATCAGGCCGATTCGGCGGCGATCGATTCCCGAACGGTCGATGGCGAGCTCGCCGGCGGCGGCGGCCGCGTCCATGAACGAGAAGCCCTCGGGCCATTGACGACGCTCGTCGATGCCGGCCAGGGACTGCAACAGCCCGGGACTCGTGTCGGTGCGGGCGTAGTATGCGGCGAGGCGATCATCGACCTCGGCGGAGGTGACGACCTCGGATGCCTCACAAGCCGCAAGGGCAATCACCGCCACGTCGTCGAATCGGAAGTTGGCGTTAACGGTCATCGGTCCCTCGTCGAGCGTCCAGCCAACGAGTGTTGCAGCGGCACGCCGAAAAGACTCCCTCGTGCCCTATGAGGGCGCCATTCTCACTGCGCACGGTGGGCGAATACGAGCCAGGTGCCGGTGCCCATGCGTACCTCGTCGTCGACGCGATGATCGTCGAGCACCGCGGCTGTCGCCGCAATCGCCTGCGCCCGAACGGAGTCGGTGGCTGCCGCAAGCGCGACACCGGCGACGGGATGCTGCTCGATGAGGCGCAGAGCCAGCGTCGACGTGTCCTCGTCGCGGGTGAGCACCGCTTCGGTCGGACCGTCGTCGAAGGTGATGTCGGTGAAGCCAGCCTCTGCGAGCAGGGCGCGGGTTCGGTCGGGATCGGCGAGCGAGAACGGGCTCGGCTCCGAGGGATCGGGTGGTGCGAGCCCGAGTACCGACGCCGTGGCCATCACCGGCCCGGTGATGAACGGGTTGGCGGCGGGGGGTTTGAAGCAGATGAAACCGAGGCGTCCGCCGGGCACCAGCCAGTGGGCGATGTTCGCAAAGGCGGCCGCCGGGTCGTCGAAGAACATGACGCCGAAACGGGAGTAGGCGACATCGAATGGCGCTCCAACCGGCTTGTCGACCTGCGCATCGCCGCGCACGAAGGTGACGTTGTCGATCCCCGCCGCGTCGGCGCGGCGCTGGGCTTCGGCGAGCATCGGCGCCGACAGATCGATGCCCACCACCGGGCCGGGCATCACTGCTGCCGCCAGTGCGAGCGACGTCGCTCCTGCGCCGCAACCGATGTCGACGACCCGCTCGCCCCGACGGAGATCGAGGGCAGAGATCGCCGCTGCACCGAGGGGTTCCAACGTGGCATCGAACCGGTCGGCGTGCCGGACCCAGGCATCACCGACCACTTCGTTCCACACAGCAGTCTGTTCGCGGTTCGTCATCAGGCACAGTAACTCCCACCCGAGCGCGTCGACGGCGAAATGACCAACTAGTTTCCTTCCATGAGCGACGATCTCTCCCACTACCGGACCTGCCCGCTGTGTGAGGCCACCTGCGGCCTCGAGCTGACGGTTCGCAACGACTCGGTGCTGCGGATCCGAGGTGATCGTGACGACGTCTTCTCCAAGGGATTCATCTGCCCGAAAGGATCGGTCCTCCACCGCCTGCACGAGGACCCCGACCGCCTTCGAAGGCCACAGATCCGTCGAGGTGATCCCGGTGATGCCGACAGTTGGGAAGAGGTCGACTGGGACGAGGCGTTCGCCTACATCGAGGAGCATCTCGTGCCGTTGCTCGCCACCCATGGTGCGGCCACATCTGCGCTGTACCTGGGTAACCCCGGGGTGCACAACCACGCTGCACTCATCACCGCACCCTTGTTGATGCATGCTCTCGGCACCCGAAACCTGTACACGGCCAGCACCGTCGACCAGATGCCCAAGCACGTGTCGAGCGGGTTCCTGTTCGGATCACCGAACACCATTCCCGTTCCCGACATCGATCGCACCGACCTGTTGGTCATCCTCGGCGCCAATCCGCTCGAATCGAACGGAAGCCTGGCCACCGCTCCCGACTTCCCCGGACGTCTCGCCGCGCTGAACGAGCGGGGCGGACGACTCGTGGTGATCGACCCGATGCGCACCAAGACCGCAGATCTCGCCGATCTGCACCTCGCCATTCGGCCGGGCACCGACGCCCACCTGCTCCTTGCGCTCATCAACGTGGTCCTCACCGACCAGGGGCCCGATCTGGGTCATCTCGATGGTCACGTGTCGGGACTGGCTGATCTGGCGGCTGCGGTGACCCCGTTCGCTCCCGAGATCGTCGCCGATCTGTGTGGAGTCGACGCGGGCACGATCCGCGCTCTGGCGGCCGACATCGCCGGAGCGCATTCGGCTGCGGTCTACGGCCGGATCGGGACCCACACGGTTCCCTTCGGCACGTTGGCGTCGTGGGCCGTAGACGTGCTCGCGCTCGTCACCGGAAACCTCGACGCGCCGGGAGGCAACATGTTCCCCCTCGCCGCCCACGGCGCCCCCGAGTCGGCGGAGCCGGGAGGTCGAGGCTGGGTCACGGGTCGCTGGCACAGCCGGGTCGCCGGGTACCCCGAGGTGAAGAGTGAGTTCCCCGTGGTCGCGCTGGCCGACGAGATCACCGCACCGGGAGACGACCGCACGCGTGTCCTCGTGACCGCCGGCGGCAATCCGGCCCGCTCCACCCCCAACAGCGAGCGGCTCGAGACGGCGCTCGCGCAGCTCGACTTCATGGTGTCGATCGACCTCTACCGCAACGAGACCACCCGATTCGCCGACGTGATCCTGCCGCCACCGTCACCACTCGAGCGCAGCCACTACGACGCGGCCTTCTACGGCCTGGCTGTTCGGAACGTGGCCAACTTCTCCGACACGCTGTTCGAGCCCGAAGGACCCACCGAGGAACAGATCGTCGCTCGCTTGGCGGCGGTACTCACCGCATCGGGTGCATCGGCCGACGAAACGCTCGACTTCGTCCTCGACCTGGAGGTCGGCAAGGAGGTCGCCCGTGCCACCTCACCGATCGCGGGCCGCGAGCCGGCCGAGGTCATCGCCCAGCTCGCCGGCGAGAGCGTGCCCGACAAGATCATCGACCTCCGCCTGCGGGTCGGCCCTTACGGCGACGGCTTCGGTGCGAATCCCGACGGCGTTTCGGTGGCGGCGTTGCGACGGGCCGAGCACGGAATCGACTTCGGTCCGCTCGGCCCTCGTCTGCCGAACGCCTTGCGTACGACGTCGGGGACCATCGAGCTGCTCGTCGAACCGATTGTCGCCGATCTCGGTCGCCTCGAGGCGACGCTCACCGATCCTGTCTGGACTCAGACCGACGACCTGCGGCTGATCGGGCGGCGCACGCTTCGCTCGAACAACTCGTGGATGCACAACGTGCGCCAGTTGGTGAAGGGCAAGCCCCGCTGCACACTCCAGATCCATCCCGCCGACGCGGCCCATCGCGATCTGGCCGACGGCGCCGACGCGATCGTCACGTCCCGGGTCGGTCAGCTCACCGCGGCCGTGGAGATCACCGACCGTGTCGCACCCGGCGTGGTGTCGCTGCCCCACGGTTGGGGTCACGGTGCGCCGGGCACGGCCATGCCGGTGGCGGCCGCCCACGCCGGGGTGAACGCCAACCTGCTCACCGATCACACCGCCATCGACCCGCTCTCGGGCAATGCCGTGCTCAACGGCGTCCCCGTCGAGGTCGCAGCCGTTGCGCTGAGCTGACCACTCCGGCGATCCGAGCCTTGGACTCGAGCTGATCGAAGTAGGTGCCGTACAACGTCGACTCGCTTCGAGCTGCCTCGATCCTTTCGAGGACCCGTGCGACATCGCCGGCTCGGAGCTCGACGGAGGCGACAAGGGCAAGGGCGGCGAGGCGCCGCCCGTCGTCGACAGAGGCCAGCATCTCCCCGGCGAGGTCGCACGCCTCGACCGTTCCGAGCTGGTCGCAGAGAGCAACGGCGAGAGCCCACGCGCGCGGCTCGGGCCCGGCGAAGGGTTCGGCGAGGTCGAGGAGGATCTCGGACCACACGTGGACCTGGTCGGGGCGACCGGTGAGGAAACCGAAGCACTGCTCGAGGTGGGACCGCTGC